>NZ_JABBFR010000098.1 GCF_018494065.1 Rosenbergiella gaditana
TATTTTCTCACTGTGCATAGATTAATACTATTATTCATTTCATATCTTTCCATATTGAATTGACATGTCTGATTTTTTATTTTTACCTTTATAATTTTAGGTGGTTGGTCATACTTTATAAATAAAGTGCTCGATTGTCCTACATAGCCAATTTCTTGGTTTTTTTCGTTAAGAACCTCAGCACCAAAAGGCAATGGTGTATAATCATCAAAATTAACTTTTAATAT
>NZ_JABBFR010000099.1 GCF_018494065.1 Rosenbergiella gaditana
TCTTGGTTTTTTTCGTTAAGAACCTCAGCACCAAAAGGCAATGGTGTATAATCATCAAAATTAACTTTTAATATTCGTGTGGTACGGGTATCAGTTGTAAAGGTAACCTTAGTTATAGCGCCTTGAAAAGGAACGCTATATTTTACATTCCCTTCTAAATCAGCCCCATAACTTCCCTCTGTGTCACTCAGCGTTATACTATTTTGACGGTAGGGGGTTACAT
>NZ_JABBFR010000100.1 GCF_018494065.1 Rosenbergiella gaditana
TGGTTTTAGCATGCCCGGTACAGAAGAATAAGGGACTGTAAAAGTTTGTACATTACCATTCGCCTCTAATACTTTTATAACTAAATCACCAGATGTTCCGGTTGGTTGAATATTATCGAAAGAAAAAGGGCCAGGTGGAACATTTTTTTGATAAATAGTTGAGCCATTTTGTAATATAGAAACTAGGGCGTTTGTTTGAGCCACCCCTCTAATAATCGGTGA
>NZ_JABBFR010000101.1 GCF_018494065.1 Rosenbergiella gaditana
AGAGTTACTTATAGTAAATATTTAAATACCACCAATACCAATCTTACCTTGGCCGGATACCGCTACGCGACAAAAAATTATTTTACGTTCAATGAAATTAATACTCTTAATAAGAGGACGAAAAATTATCAAAGTAGTGATGTAGATAGGTACGACAACACATCAGACCTATCCTTAAATGAGTGGGATGCTATCCGCTCAGCTCGACCTAGAAACACCT
>NZ_JABBFR010000102.1 GCF_018494065.1 Rosenbergiella gaditana
GAGATTTATCAGCGCGTTGACAGATTAAAGAAAAGAATTTGCAGAAACGATGTATTTTTATCGTAATCAAGGCGACGCCCAAGCGATAAGAAGGAGCATACAGCGGTATGTGACTGAGTAGCGCGAGGGACGTTAACGCTGAGTACGCTAAAAAGAAACGTTTCATGCACAAAGAATTTGCCTGGCGGCACTAGCGCGGTGGTCCCACCTGACCCCA
>NZ_JABBFR010000103.1 GCF_018494065.1 Rosenbergiella gaditana
TCCCTCGCGCTACTCAGTCACATACCGCTGTATGCTCCTTCTTATCGCTTGGTCGTCGCCTTGATTACGATAAAAATTAATCGTTTCTTTACTTCGCAATTCTTTTTAAGTAACCGAACGTATTCGCTTACCTTTCTATTCTTTAATCTGTCAACGCGCTGATAAATCTCTCAATCCAAAACGCCTCTGGCGTTGTAAGGTTAAGCCTCACGGGT
>NZ_JABBFR010000010.1 GCF_018494065.1 Rosenbergiella gaditana
GGTTTTACACCGATGCAGCATATTCAACGTGTTAACTGATTCTACTTATTACCTCCGTTAAAAATGGGGGGATTACCTTCCATCGTTACGGGCTCAAATTAACTGCAAATGAAAAAATCGTCTCATTTGGATCTAGATGCCGAATGTTAGGCGTCTCGTTAATCTGGTTTAAACCCTTATGAGGCGGTGCTATTGTCTCATTGCCCTGTCTGTTGTGGGTCTACTCATAAAATACATCACTTCAATTGAACTATATTTAAAATGTACTTTGAAATAAAATTCCTTTCTTAAGGAGATTTACTTAGTTTTTTTAAAAATCAAGTAAGAATTTAATTAACGAATAGTTAAGGGTGGAACTAAAATGAACCAGAAAAATCTTGCTAAAGTTAAATTAGGTGACCTTGATCCTTCACATACAAATCCAACAGGCGATCCTTCTGTAGGATATCCTCAGATTTGTATCCGGACTAACCGAACAGCGGAACGAACTGATTTGGATGCAGTAATCAAAACTGCAAATGAAGTGGCTGCAAAGT
This sequence comes from Rosenbergiella gaditana, assembly GCF_018494065.1. GTDB lineage: Bacteria > Pseudomonadota > Gammaproteobacteria > Enterobacterales > Enterobacteriaceae > Rosenbergiella > Rosenbergiella gaditana. The sequence continues at coordinate 537 of NZ_JABBFR010000010.1, forward strand.
ATCCTGATGATAAGGAAGAAAGAGCAAAACAAGTAATGGCAGCCCTGAGCAGTATGTTTGGCGGCGGTGGTTTCGGACACGCCTGGATTATCATTTTTCATAGTGAAACTGAGGGTGATTGCGATACTTATGCTTATCATGATGAGTACGGCTATGTACATAATGGTGATACCAATGGCAAAACCAATGATACTCCGCAAAGGGGGTTTGCTTACCAGCGTATTGTTCCAATCGATGCAGGAGGTATTGAAAGACTGGAAAAGTTAATCATTCCAGGTCTGAACGCCGTCAGTGATCTTATTGGGGCCGCGATGGGTAATAAACCTGCAGAAGGCCGACATGGGGTATACAGCGCACTAAATAACTGTTCATGGTTTGCGGGTAATGTCTGGAAATACAGCACATCTGACAAACTGATCTACGAACAAGAATTCCCCGGAAAAGAGTATGCAGAAAGTTGGGGTATTGATGCGCTGATCATTGTATCAGAGGTGGCAGATCCGGGAATGATCGCTGAAAGCCTCGCAAAATAACCCCTTTAAATGCATCGTCACTTACGGTAACCAACGTGTTACCGTTTTTTACCAACATAAAATTCATTTGCAGTTAATGTGAGCCCGGTGAAATGGATTGCGAGCCGGGCTGAATAAATGCGAGCCCATTGTCACTTAATGTGAGCCGGTCGTGTTTTTCATTTGCAGTTAATGTGGGCCGAAATCTGCGCTGATTGCGAGTCGGACGGATTTCAATTGCGAGCCGCTACAAATAAGCCTTTGAATATTTGAAAATAAAGTCACTGTACATAAAATTATTGAATCCATTTTAGATCTAATTTGTCATTTTTCAGAAAGTAACTTCTAAAGATGAGTAACTCACTTTATATCTATTTTGTCACTTTATGAAAGATTGATGCCACAGAACAAGCTTTAGAGAGTGATTCATTTTAGATCTTTTTTGTCATCCCACATTCTTAACAGAAAAACCCAGCAAAGTATGCTGGGTTTTTTTATGGGCAGATCTCAGCCGTCTCTATCCAAGTATTAAATTGCACGTCGAATTAAAGAGGGGTGCGGTCAAGGTAAACAGTAGACACCTTGGTTTTACGTCCAAGATATCCCTTCAGAAGGTCGTTCGTACTGGGTTTATTCTCACAAAGCTGGTCGTGTTTATCATCTTTTCTTGGAGTAGGCGTTGTTCAGCATGTAGGTCGTAATGTTAGAAGTTCTTGCTGCATGACTGTTTCATTAATCAGATAACAGCGAGCAGGTTTGTACCCTTCAGCGTGGACTAACCCTGGTATATTCGATTGATGAATACCCTATCAATTAAGCCACTAAACGGCATAGCCTGCGCGGTAGCATGAGTGCAAAAGGCTGCTGCGACGATAATGCCTGCGCGTAAAGCTTCTTCCACACGCTGAAAGTCGAATGTATCCACGGTGAACGCTTTATCAGTCGGGAAACCATGAGGGAAACGATAGTTAATGATATCGAGTGAGATGACAATCGGTGGCGTCATCACAGTGCCTGTGGCGGTCTGAGCCCGGCACAGTTTGAAAACCAGAACCTCGCTTAGGGCTATGTCCACATTACGTGGGAAGGTTCATATAGGGGAAAACCCTCATACCTCCGCAAAGGATTTTGACTAGAATAAATACTAATTTCGGCTGGATGCGGTGGAAGCTATGCTAGATGAAGCAGTACTTCAAATAAAAAAAATTCGTGATGCTGCGCAGCTCAGTGAAATCAAAGAAATCACTCTAGAGGTTATCCGCCCTTTTGGATACGACAGAATCCTCTTTTTTTCTGTGTCCCCCTTTAAGATTTTGTGGGCACATGGATATTGGTTTACTGAAGAGATAGATGAAAACCAGTTCATTCAAAAATGTCCAATAATTAATCAGATTTCCCATGTCGACACTCCCTTTTACTGGATGAAATTGGGTGCTCATAGCGCCGAAGGAGACTACCAACTCGTCGATAAACCGATGAAAGGGGTATTGAGTGGAATACAACTCCCTGTCTTTGGGAGAAGTGGTTTAGTCTCCTCCCTCTCGTTGGGGGGAACTCAAATCGATTCATCAATAGAAGTGGAATATATACTGGGCATTTTAGCTAACCAAATCTCCCTTTATTCTCGAAAGCTACTCGCGCTATCGACTGAAAATAATATTCAAGGATTAACCCGTCGGGAAAAAGAGATTATTAATCTCCTCTCCAACGGCTTAAAACAGCGACAAGTCTCGGAAATACTCGGTATCTCCGAAAGAACGATCGAAAATCATGTCAGAAAAGTCCGCCAAAAGCTGGGAACCACCACCACGGCTGAAGCGATAAAAATAATTCTAGGTTTTTAAGAAGGAAAAAATATGAAAGACAATACAAGTAAGGCTCCACAAGTTGATCTGGCTGAACGAAATGCATTTTTTCCTTCACAGTTCTCTCTTTCCCAATTCACCTCACCGGTCACTGATCTGAGTGACGATGTGTATACGGATAAGTACCAAGGGAATTTAAAAATACTGGTTATTGCATCGGATGAAAGATACTTAACGACAGACAATGGAAAATTATTTTCGACAGGTAACCACCCAGTTGAAACACTTTTACCTATGTACCATTTGCATTCTGCTGGGTTTGATTTCGATATCGCGACACTCTCTGGCAGGATGACCAAATTTGAATATTGGGCAATGCCTAGTGAAGATAAGAAGGTCATGCCTTTCTTTGAAAAATATCAGGATAAATTCCTTAACCCATTATCTCTTGCCGATCTCGTTGGAAACTTAGACGAGCATAATTATGCTGCCATTTTTATACCGGGCGGTCATGGAGCTTTGATTGGATTACCTAATGATGAAAATGTGGCAAAAACCCTCCGTTGGGCGATGGAAAAGGATAAGTTTATTCTCTCTATCTGCCATGGTCCGGCTGCTTTCCTTTCTCTTCGTAACGGTAGTAACCCGCTTAGTGGCTATTCAATCTGTGCATTTCCCGATAGTGCCGATAAGCAAACTCCGGATATTGGCTATATGCCGGGCGGTTTAACCTGGTTCTTTGGGCAAGAACTGACAGAGATGGATATGACCTTGGTCAATCACGACATCACAGGCAAAGTTCATAGTGATAGAAAAGTGATAACCGGTGATAGTCCTTTTGCCGCTAACGAATTGGGTAAAGTCGCTACAAAAACCTTATTGGCCTATTTCAATAAGGACAAAGCATGAAATTCGTCGAGATCACACAGCCTGGCGGACCCGAAGTATTAAAAATCGTTGACGGAGACCGCCCGACGATTAATGAACACGAAGTGTTAATTAAGGTGAAGGCGGCGGGTATCAATCGTCCAGATATATTGCAGCGTCAAGGTAAGTATCCCATGCCAAAAGGGTTAACGCCTATTCCAGGATTGGAGGTATCAGGCATTGTTGAAGAGGTTGGTTCTGCGGTTACTGAATTTAAGGTGGGGGACAGTGTCTGCGCACTCACCAATGGCGGGGGATATGCTGAGTACTGTTCGGTACCTGAAGCGCAAACATTGCCTATTCCAGAAGGGCTAACTTTTGAGGAGGCCGCAGCGATTCCAGAAACCTTCTTCACGGTATGGGCTAACCTCTTTCAGATAGGCAAGGTAACGGCGAACGAAAATGTCTTAATACATGGCGGAGCAAGTGGTATTGGCACAACCGCTATCGCGTTATGTAATGAATTTGGGATCAATGTCTTTGCAACGGTAGGCGATGATAAAAAGGTCGATGAATTAAAAAGTGCCGCGACCGTTATTAACTATAGAAAAGAAGATTTCGAAGAGAAAATAAAAGCGCTTACCCAAGATCAAGGTGTTGATGTCATTCTAGATATTGTGGGTGCTTCCTATTTTACTAAAAATATCAATCTTCTTAAAAAAGATGGTCGATTAGTCATTATTGGTTTTATGGGCGGAAGTATCGTCGATCACTTCGATATTACAGCTATGATGGTGAAGCGTTTAGTGATATCCGGCTCGACGATGCGCGGGCGGAATCTCGAAGAGAAAAAAGCAATCGCTCAACAATTAAAAGAAAAGGTATGGCCTGTATTGGCGCAAGGCCGCTGTAAGCCTAAAATCTATGCAAGCTATCCATTAGCCGATATCGCTAAAGCCCATGAGTGCTTAGATTCAGGGTCACATATTGGAAAAGTTGTTGTTACCTTATAAGGTGGACCTATTCCACCTTAGTCCCTAAACCCGCCGCAAGCGGGTTTTTGTCCTTATCCTCCAACATCCTAAAAGCGATGCAATATTTTCTTATGGTACTGGGGGAAACTGTTATCACTACAACATAAACCGCAACAAAGCTGTAGTCACTACGCTGATTATCACAACCGGCAATAGGCCCCATCGTGATGCTGCAAATAATGAGATGGCCAGCGCTAACAAATCTGCTGGTTTATCGGTGACAAAATAAGGCGAAATAATGGTGATTAATACACATCCGGGGGCTGCATCCATTATGGCTTGCATGCGAGGGCTAAGTTGACGATTTCGTAATAATAAATAGCCGAGAATACGAGTGAAATAGGTGCTGAGTGCCATCAGTAAAATGGTTGCGATAGGTAAAAGATTCACGCTTTGGCTCCCATCAACACGATGGCAATCAAACCGGTGATTGCGCCAATCGGTACATAGGCCGCTCCCGGTAAAGAGTGATAAGCCAAGCTTGCACTGAGTAAACTGACCAGCCAAGGGATTGCACAACGTATTCCTTTCCACATCCCCTTCAGTAAGACAAAGAATACCGCAGGAAACGCCATATCGAAGCCCCACCGACTAATGTCGCCTAACGTCGGCCCGATTAAGGCACCTACGGTGGTAGAGGCTAACCATACTGCCCAGAGTGTTACCGCTAAACCGAAATAAAAGCTCAGACTAAAGGCAGGATCTTGTCCTGCGGCACGGCGGCGGGTAGCATCCGCCATAGTCAGTGCCCAATTTTCGTCACACATAAAAAACAGGGCAGGTAGCGCTTTACGGCGAGGCAGGTGATTAAGGTAGGGGGCAAGCGAGGCTCCCATTACTAAGTGGCGGCTGTTAACCAGCATGCTGACTAAAACAATAGTGATGAGATCAGGGGGGGAACTCCATAGCGCAACAGCGGCAAATTCCGACCCTCCCGCAAAATTTAAGCCGGTCATCATACTCAATAAGCCGACAGATAATCCTTTCTGGGCAGCTTGGGCGCCTAATAATAAACCAAAGGGGATCACACCTATCATCACTGGAATGACCGTCGTCGCACCGCGCAAAAATTCATGGTAATACTGAGATCGGGAGGGAGACTGGTACGAAGACTGTGCCATGGGATCCTCTTTTAAACTGCAGTGATAGGAAAGTCTTATAGCCACTATAACGGGTAATCGAATAAATACGAGACGCTATAGCGTCTACAACGGGAGAAATGAGTGAATTTATATATGTTTTATCTTGGGGGAAATGCCGGAAAGTCGAATATTGAGGTCCATGATATTCAATTTGTGGCAGCAAATACGCCGGAAGAGGCGTGGCCGACCTTAAAAAAAGCGTGGTTTGGGGATAAAAATAAAGTTCATCTCGATGGCTATACTCATATAACTTGGGTCGATGGCTATAGTGTCCGTCTAGAACATACCCCTTCTAGCAACCCGCAGAGGCTCTTTTTTGTCAACGTCGGGGCTTATCGGCCTGATACTCTGGCTGAACTCCATGAGTTTGGGCTCTTTGTTGCTGAAGACGCGAAGCAGGCAAAAAAACAGGCCTTGAGCCGTTTATTATCCGGCGCAGCGCAGCAGCATAAAGATAATCTTAAAGACGTGGATAACTGCTTACTGCTCGATAAAGTCGGGGACTGCTATCTTCATTTAACCCCGATGGCAGAAGGTCAGCTTGATTGTCCAGCCTGGCAGGGGTATCAACCGATATAATTCTGTCTGTTCAGCCTATTATTCTCGTTGATGTGATCAGGAGGGGAAGTGGAAAGCGAATTTTTTAAGCTATGTGCTATCGGTCTGGCAATATTGGTCGGGGCAATGAGCCCTGGCGCAAGCTTTTTGCTCGCAACACGCGTAGCGCTCTCCTCATCGTTTTCCACTTCGCTCGGGGTCGCGATTGGCTTAGGTGGCGGGGCGATGATCTTTGCGCTTATCGCCCTGTCAGGGCTACACGCGTTACTCAGCGTTATCCCTGCGCTGCATACTGTTTTGAAAGTGCTGGGTGGCGGTTACTTACTCTGGAGTGCGGCGAAAATTTTATTACAAAAACCTCGGGCACGGGCAAATGATTCAGCCATCCCAACGCTAACCTTCACCCAAGCTTTATTCAGCGGACTATTTACTCAACTCAGTAACCCTAATACTGCCATCGTTTTTGCGAGTCTGTTCACCACGTTACTCGATCACCATTTATCCATTACGGTTTATATCACGGTTCCGGTGATGACATTTTTTATCGACTTTGTATGGTTTACGCTTGTTGCGCTAATATTAAGCCACTCTCTGCCCCGATGTTTCTATCTTCGTGGTAAAGTGACGATAGATCGTATCACTGCTGGGATATTGGGCTTACTCGGGCTAAAACTCCTTCTAAAATGAGTAATAGCCGCTTATTCTCAGTGGTGGGGTAACCGCTCAGAGCACTTCAATCAGCTCAAACTCTTCTGCGACAAGTTCCATTGCCTCGCTGTAGCTCCCTTCGCGGGTAAAAAATGCTTTATGCTCTTGTTGCCAATAGTTAAGACTGCGATCGCCCTCACCCTCTTTATAGGCAAATTCAGCTTCCACCTCACGGAAAAGAACAATCCGCATAGCAATAATTCTAATGATACAGACGGGCTCTTCACGACCATTGAGAATGATATGGTAGCTACCAACAGTTGGGGGCGATGCCTCACTTAGGTAGGAGGCAAGCGAACCGCAGGAAGCCGTTTTACGCCCTTCGACAACATGGTTGGCAAGCTCATCGGCCATTTCGGCGCTGTCCCCAAACCCCCATGCAAGCGCTCCTGGGTATTTGGTCTGCAGCTTATTCAGTAATGTCATGGTCGATCCTCAACTTGATGTAAATACTCACGTACTGTTTCAGCAGCTAAAGCTGCCATGGAATCAATAAAGATTATAGTGTGTGGATCACATATCTTAAGCAATGGGCTTAAATCAGTACAGGCGATGATCACGTCTTGAATTCCCAACTGACTGATCTCGAATAAGATTTCTTGCCACAAACCTTGGGCGTTTAGACTCTGGTAACCCTCTGATTTAATGATGGGGAGTAGAGCGGTTGTTTTTTCTCTTAATACATCGGCATCGATAACGGTGATGCCCTTGGTACTGAGCCTTTGTTGATAAAAACCCGATTCGATTGTCGGTGTTGTTGCCAGTAAACAGACTTGTGACGGCTGTTGTGGCAGCAAAGGTAACAGGGAGTCTGCAATATGTAGTAGAGGAATGTTCCGTGAAACATCGGTCATCTCGTCAAAATAGCAATGAGCGAGATTACAAGGGATCGAGATTATGCTCACCCCCACATTAGCTAAATCTGTAATACCTTTCTGTAATGCTTTTATCATCTCATCTGAATCAATATCTCTGCCTGGATAAAAGGGCGTAGGCAAAGAGATAATATGTATTTCAGGGAAATCTATATCGTTGGTTGCACCATATTGCCGTTGGCATTCATCGATAATTTTTTCAAGAAAAGGTGCGGTAGAACGTGGGCCCATACCCGCTAAGATACCTATTTTACTTTTTTTCATTTATTGAGTTCTTAAAAAAGATTAGGTCATTATCGCGATTTATTGATGAATAATATCCCCGATTTATATTTTTTCTCAACCGCTGATCTTCACCGCTTTCGCATCCCACCTCACCTATACTTAACTCTGGCAGAGTCATCGGTGGGTAAAGTATGAAAGCATTCGACTACCAACAAGATTTTTCAACCATTGATTTCCGAAAAGAGCCCGAACGTTATCAAGTCGGGCGTGGAGAGCAAGGCGTCTTAATGGTTGAACCTTATAAAAGCGAAATTCTCCCCTATTGGCGGTTTAAAGATGTGGAAAGTGCAACCGCCTCCGCCAAGAAAATCATGCAACTCTTCGAAGACTATCGTCAACAAGACGATTTTGTGGGGATGGATATGGCGCGTAAATTTATTCAGATGGGCTACACGCGTGCGAGGCGCTATGCCAATCATCCAGGGGGGAAAAAATACGATAAGAACCGAGAGGTTTTGCCGTATCAACTTGACGAAGAGAAAGCGGCAGCGGCGAAAATTTTCAAACAATCGTGGGATAAACTCAGAGCAGATGGTGACTACCTGCAGCGGAAAAAGCAGCATCAACAGCAATTTGGTTGAATCGACTTCGCGAGCCCGCGCCATCTAGGTCTGACGTTACACGCCGATAAAGAATAATATCCGTAAAAAAGAGAGTAATAAGAAAATGAAAATGCTAAAAACCTAATTATTACAGATAACCGAGGACGTCATAGTGGGCTTTTTTAAGAAATCGATCATCGTAGTCTTTTTGCTGTTGGTACCTTTACCGAGTGTCTTCGCAAGGCCGAATATGGCTCCTCTTGGTCCATCAATTGCCGATACGGGATCGCAGTATTACACCTTTAGGGTGTTTAAGCTGGCATCGGTTGATACACAGCGTCACTATAAAGTTTGGGTGGCGGTACCGAAAAAACCGGCCCCCGCGCAAGGGTATCCTATTCTGTATATGTTGGACGGCAACTCAAGCCTTAGCCGTGTTTCTGATGCCCAATTGCGCTCTCTTAATGAGAAAAACCCGGCTGTGCTGGTCTTTGTCGGCTACGATACGCCGCTGCCTTTTGATCTGAAAGCACGGTCATTCGACTACACTCCTGTCGCGCGAGACGCTGCGGAGGGCAACTCGATGCTAGGGCGTGGACGTGTTGGCGGCGGCAGTACCGTCTTCCGCTCCTTACTCGAACAAAAAATTATTCCGCAGAGTGAAGCTTCTTTACCGATAGACCAGGCGCAACGTTCATTGTGGGGGCACTCTTTTGGTGGATTGTTTGTGTTGGAGACTTATCTGCATTCTACCCAATTTAGCCACTATTTTTCTGCCAGCCCGTCGTTAGGCCAAGGTTATCAATCGTTAGTCGATGATATCCATGCTCAAACGGCGAATCCGGCCACCTTAACATTGATGGTCGGATCTTCGCAGCCCGCGAGAGCTGGCGCACCTCCCGCCATCGATTTTTCACCGCAGGTCGAGCAGTGGGTAAAACAGGGACTTTCGGTCTCAATCGTCCATTACCCTGGGCTCAGCCATGGGGCGATGTTCGGTGCTTCGCTGCAGGACACGCTCAACGCGGTTAGCCAGTAGTTCCTGCTTATTGACTTTCCGCTCTTCATTGAGCGGATAAGTCGCCAACCCGCGCTTTTTTGTGAATCTAATCAAATTTCGAGTCCTGTCCTATACTCAATAGCACGCTTCCCATTCATTGAGATTAGCTCAGGAGTAACAATGCAAATATCGTTAGATAAACAGGTCGCTTTAATTACTGGTGCAAGTTCAGGCTTGGGTTACGCGTGTGCTGAAGGCCTTGCCGCGGCAGGTGCCAGCGTCGTGATCAACTATAACAGCCAAGCCGAACCGGCAGAGAAACTGGCTGAGCAGATTCGTCAACAGGGTGGTCAAGCAATTGCGGTGCAAGGTGATGTCTCCTCGCAAGATGATGTGAATAATTTGATTGCTCAAGCCGTTGAACACTTTGGAGGGCTGGATATTCTGGTGGCGAATTCAGGGCTGCAAAAAGACGCTCCGATTGGCGACATGACACTGCAAGATTGGCAAAAAGTGATTGATGTGAACTTAACTGGACAATTTCTGACGGCACAAGCTGCACTGCTGCAGTTTCGTAAACAGAAGGGACAGCGTCAGGTGAGTCGCGCCAATGGCAAAATTATTCATGTCAGTTCTGTCCACCAGCTAATCCCGTGGGCGGGTCATGTCAACTATGCTGCATCAAAAGGTGGGGTGGATCTGTTGATGCGCAGTATCGCGCAAGAAGTGGGTGAAGAGCAGATTCGGGTCAACTCTATTGCACCCGGAGCGATTGCCACCGCAATTAATGCGGAGAATACGGAAGGGGATGCTGCGAAGAAGCTGCTTGAGTTAATCCCTTACGGACGTATTGGTGCGGCAGAAGATGTCGCGAATGCGGTGGTATGGTTGGCTAGTGATTTGTCGGACTACGTCCACGGGTCGACGCTATTTATCGATGGCGGCATGAGCCTATATCCTGAATTTAGAGGTAACGGCTAACGCCGATACCTTCTAGTGAGGGGATGGGCATTCATTATGCTCATCCCATACCGCTCGCCTCGTTATTTCGTAATCTGATCAAAATAGAGCATGCTGACTCCTAAGCTCTGCTGTGCTCCCTCAATATTACAGCGCAATCCGACTTGTTGGGCGCCCTGTAACGCGACCACAAAGGGGGAGTCTTGCATAACGCTGGTCTGAATCTGCTGATAAAGCTCTCGGCGTTTTGCCGCATCGCTGGTAGCCGCTGCCTGTTGCGTCAGTTGACTGAGCTGCGTAATCGACCAGCCGACTCGCCAAGCCAAGGTCTTCGGTCCATTTGCCACATTGTAGGCAAAGGTACTCGCATTGGTGTTGGGATCAATATAATCAGCGCCCCAGTAAGTGAAGATAGATTGGAATTGACGACTGCGCATCTTCCCCCAAAGCTCCGCTTCGGGTACCGGTTGCAGCTTAATCTGGATATCGGCTTTGGCAAAGCTGGCCTGCAGTGCTTGAGCTATATCGCTATAAGGCGGTTGATTGGTAAAGGTTAGGGTGAAAGCGGTGCCTGGTTTTATCCCCGCATTGGTCAGGATCTGCTTAGCTTTCGGTACATCCAAGGTGAAAGGTGTTGTCTTTAGCGCGCCGTCGAAGCCTATGGGTAAAAACGACTGATGAACTTGATACTGTCCTTTCAGCAATTGTTGTGACAGTGAGGCGTAATCCACCAACCAGCGCGACGCTTGCCATAAGGCTGGGTTGGCCAAGGCAGGTTGCTGACTATCTTGGGTATTGAAGGCAAGATAATAAACAAGGCTAGAGGGGAAGCTCGCTACCTTCACGTCTGAGGTATGGCGTAGTGCCGCAAACTGATCGGCCCCTAACCCGTAGGCGACATCTGCATCACCCTGAGTCAGTAATAAACGGCGAGCGCTAGCGTCAGGCACGCCTTTTAACTAGATATGCGCTAATTTGGGTTGAATCTCGCTGTGCGGATTTTTTTGCAACAGCAAGGCTTGTTGCGGAATATATTGTTGGATGCTGTAGGCAGCACTACCGGCTGAATGATTTTTAAGCCAGTTATTACCGTAATCGCCAGCTTGTTGATGCGCATTGACTAACTTTCGATCAACGATAGAGGCGACGGGAGCGGACAGTAAACATAAGGCTAGATCTTGGCCAATATCACTCTGCCAACTCATCTCGACCTCGGTGTCGCTGATATTATGTAGCGAGGCATCGATATTCTCAGCAGTCCAACCGAATTCTCCCAAAATAAACACTGGCGCTTTATTCAGTTTTACAGCACGGCTTAACGAGTAAATCACATCATCGGCAGTGAGTGGGTTTCCACTGGCAAAGGCGAGAGAAGGCTTAAGGGTAAATCGTAAACTATGGGGCTGGCTGCCGGATGTCCAACTTGCCGCAGCGGCAGGAACGAGATCCTGAGGATGATTACGATCAGCCCTGACTAAGCCCTGATAAATATTGACTAAACTGCTGGTGCTAACCGTCTCAAAACTCTCCGCCGGGTCAAAACTGATGATCCCATCAAGAGGGATGGCGACCACTAAGCTATTCGGTGGCGTTGCGGCAGGCTGATGGAGATGAATAGGCTGGCAATAAACAACGTAAGATAGGGTTTCACTCGTAAAGCTCCTAATAACACTGCGTTATTAGGAGTATAGGGACGAACTATCGTGGTGAACATTCGTTTTAAGTGATATCTAAAGCTAGTTTTTAACTAAGGTGAGTAATACGGCCTGCCTGCATAGTGACTGACCTATCGCACATATGGTCGATCACATCTGGGTCATGGCTAACCAGTACCATCGTCAACTGTTGCTGCATTTTCAATTGGTTAAGCAGGTTCAATATTTCGGCCTGTACAGACATATCCAACGCGGAAGTCGGTTCGTCAAGCAGCACTATTTTAGGCTCAAGAAGGAGCGCACGTACAATGGCGACCCGTTGCCGTTGTCCTCCTGAAAGCTGATGGGGATAGCGATCGATTAAGGCACTGTCTAAGCCCACTTGCTGAAAGCCTTGGTTTATCCGGTCATCAATATTATCGATACCTAGCCGTTTTAAAGGTTCTGCAAGGGTGCGGCGCAACCGATGACGAGGATGTAAGGAGGCATAAGGATCTTGGAACACCATTTGTACATCGCGGCGTAGCTGCCCAGTAAAAGGTGAGCCGGGTTGTACGTGAGTACCCGCTAACACCATATCACCACTCCAGTGGGGATTAAGTCCTGCCATCACCCAAAGTAGCGACGACTTTCCACAGCCCGAGGGGCCAACCAGTCCGAAACATTCGCCCTGCTTAACCGTTAAACTGACCTCTTCGACCACTTGCCGCAAGTGATAGCCTTGAGGATGGAAAACATTGAGCTGATCTAACCTGATGGTACTCAAGAATACCCCTCCAATGCTGCACGGTCGAGTGTGGGTAAGCGCTTACCTTTAGTCGCTAGGCTTGGACGACAGGCCCAGAGCGTTTGCGTATAGGGATGGGTCGCTTGCGCAAGATCCTTTGCTGCTAAGCGGTCAAGGATTTGTCCTTGGTACATCACCATTACCCGTTGGCAGTGATCCGCGACTTGCTGTAAGTCATGGCTAATCAGTAGCAGTCCCATATCTCGCTGTGCAACCAGCTCCTGTATCAGAGACAGCACTTGATCGCGCATTGCATGGTCTAACGCAGAGGTTGGCTCATCGGCAATTAAAAACTCAGGATCAGTAATCAACGCGATGGCGAGCATAATACGTTGTCCCATCCCACCAGAGAGTTGATTGGGGTAACGCTTAATAAGCTGTTGGGGATTCGGTAAGCCGACGGCATCGAGCATCGCTAACACTTTCTCTCGGCGCTGACGGCGCGACATTGTGCGATGCAAAATTAAGGGTTCTTCAACCTGCCAACCGATAGTTTTAGAAGGATTCAGGGCGTATTTCGGGTCTTGCATCACCATCGCCACTTTTCCGCCCCGCAGCGACTGCCATTGTGACGGTTTCAAATGGAGCAGATCGTGACCCGCTAAGGATAACTGCGCAGCATTAAGGCTCAGTGATGGGGCAAGTAACCCCATCAAACTGCGGGCAGTCAGGGATTTTCCTGAGCCGGACTCTCCCACCAACGCTACCCGCTCTTTTCCGATTTCGAAAGAGATCCCGTTCACTAATGGACGGCCTTCAGGAAGGCCGATGGTGAGCCTATCAGCAATAATAAAAGGGGATGCATTAGCTGTCATTGCGACTGTCCAAGCGGTCTCGCAGACCGTCACCGATGAAATTAAAGGTTAAGCTCGCCAGAAGAATCGCTCCCCCTGGTGCGGCGGCGACCCACCACTGGTCAAAAATCACTTTCCCGCCTTCTGCTACCATCGACCCCCACTCAGCGGTAGGCGGTTGGACCCCCATACCGAGGAACCCTAAGCCCGCGGCGGATAAAATAATTCCCCCAAGACTCAAGGCTGCACGCACCACCGCACTGGGTAAGCAAAGTGGTAACAGATGGCCGAACATCAAGGGTAACCCCTGAATCCCCTGCATTTTGGCGGCGGCGAGGTAATCGCTACGCCTTAATTGCTGCGTCTCCGCACGGGCTTGCCGAGCAAAGGGGGGCCAGCTGGTTAGCGCCAAAGCCAGCGCGCCGTTTAAAATACTGGGCCCGAGTACAGCGACCATTGCCAGCGCGATCACTAAGCTCGGTAAGGCTAAAAAGATATCGGTAATACGCATCAATATGCGTTCGACCCAACCGCCTAAATATCCGGCAGCAATCCCCACCGTCATCCCGACGGGCACGGTAAGGATCAGAATAAATACCACTAACAGGAGTGTCGGTCGTGTGCCATAAATAACCCGTGACAGTAAATCGCGACCAAAACCGTCAGTCCCTAACCAGTGGTGGCTATCTGGCGGCAGTAATCGATCGGCCATCACCTGTGCATTAGGATCATAAGGGGACACCCAAGGTGCAAACAATGCCATTGCGATGAGCAGCCCTAACAGGCTATAGCCGATGATCAGTAACCATCGGCGCTTATCACGTCGTTTCGCGCGGAGCGGTAAGGAAGTTTCAGTCATCGTGTTCTCGGATCGGTAAGCCAAACTAACGCATCGGTCAGGGCATTAATGATAATAAAGCAACTCCCTATGACTAACGTTGCGCCCAAGATGGCGGGAATATCGGAGGCAAATAACGCATTGGTCAGATAACGGCCCAAACCGGGCCAAGCGAACACGCTCTCGGTTAATACTGCGCCTTCCAGTAATGAAACATAGGAGAGCATCACGACCGTAATAAGGGTGCCGCGGGTATTGGGCAGTAAATGATGCCAGACAATTCTCCAGCGGCTGGCACCTTTGGCCCGCGCGAGGGTGACATACTCTTTACTGTTCTCTTCCAGTAACGCAGCACGAAGCAGCCGAGTGATTGAGGCCATCGACAGTAACCCAAGAATTACCACGGGTAACCAAAGATGCATCAAGGCATTGATCAACATCTCGCGATCACCTGATAACCAACTGTCTATGACGACAATACCGGTTTTCGGTTCCAAAGTATAAACGTAGAGATCGTCGAGTTGTCCCGGTCCTGCCGACCAATGTAGCACGGCATAGAACAGTAATAATCCGAGTAAACCGATCCAAAATACGGGAACAGAATAGCCTAATAATGAAATCACCCGCGCAATATGGTCAATCCAACTTTTAGGGTGCCACACCGAAACCAGCGCCAGACTGATTCCGCAGGTTGCGCCTAATATCAAGGCGCAGGTCGCAAGCTCGAACGTCGCCGGGAAGGTGCGTAACAGATCGTCGACCACCGGTTGGCCTGTACTTTGCGAAATACCAAGATGACCATGGGCCAGCTGCTGTAGGTAATGCCAAAACTGCACCGGGAGAGGGTGATCTAACCCTAGCTGATGGCGAACCTGAGCATAGGTCGACGCACTGGCATGATCCCCTACCAGTTGTAAAACCGGATCCACAGGTGAAAGGTGGGACAAGGTAAAGGTAAACGCTAACAAACCGAGTAGGGTAATCATCAGTGAAAAGAGATTACCTGCCAGGCGCTGAACAAGCCGCCTGACCGGCATGCTGCGACCCGATGCGGACGCAGACACTGTCATTATTTCGTTACCTGGCTGTAATAGACCATATCAGGGTTCATCCCTTGTTGATAACCTTTGATATTACTGCGCAGGGCGATTAGCTGGTGGGCTTGAAGGCCAATGACATAAGGCGAGCTTTTCTGTACCTGACGCTGTAATTTCTCATACAGTGCCGCGCGTTGGGCGTTATCCGTTAAGGCCACTGCTTTATGCGTTTCGGCGGTTAACTCAGGGATATGCCAGCCAGCACGGTAAGCAAGCGTACTGCTACCATCCTCTGGGTTAGTGGCAAAGGCAGCGGCATTGGTATTGGGGTCGAAATAGTCTGGCCCCCAAGAGGTGACGGTGGCGTCGAACTGATGACTGGCCATTTTAGCGGTCACTTCACTACTCAGGCTTGGGATTAACTCGATTTTCACGCCGCCTTTTGCAAAGCTGGCTTGCAGCGCTTGGGCAATATCAAGATAAGGTGGTTGATTATTTACCACCACTTTAAATGAGATATTGGAGAGGCCCGCTTTGGCTAAGATCGCTTTCGCTTTCTCAGGGTTATAGGTATAAGGCGTATCATTGAGCGCCCCTAAATATCCACTCGGCAGGAACGATTGGTGGATAGAGAATTGTCCTTTTAACAATCCATTGGCAATTCCATCGTAATCGAACAAATAACGCGAAGCTTCCCAAAACGCTGGATTTTTCAGTGTTGCAGAGGATTGAGTATTGAATAGTAGATAGTAAAGCGAGGCGATAGGTACTGAAACAGGGGTAACGCCCGGCTTATGTTGTAGCGCACTGAACTGATCACTACCCAGATTACGCGCAATATCCGCATCCCCTTGTTCTACTAATAAACGTCGTGTTGCCGCTTCGGGAACGTTTTTAATCAGTAGTGTGCTGAGTTTTGGCGCACCGGCTGGCGAACGGGGGTTAGCGGTCATGAGTAGCACTTCATGCGGAACGTAGCGGCGAATTTGATAAGGCCCACTGCCGGCGGAATGGCTGGATAACCATTGATGCCCCAAGTCATTGTTCACTTGGTGGCTCAAGGCTTCTTTTTCATCGACGATTGACGCAACGGGTGCTGAGAGCAGGCTAAGGACAAACGCCGGACTGACCGCCGCATCCCAATGCAGCGTGACCTGATTAGCACTGGTTTTCGATAGTTGGCTATCGATATTTTTTGCGTTCCAGCCGAGTTGTGTCAGAACGAATGAAGGTTCCAAATTCAGCTTAATCACACGCGACAATGAAAAAATAACATCTTCAGGTCGGATTGGATTACCACTGGCAAAGGTGGTTCCTTCACGTAAGGTAAAGGTCAAGCTTCGATTGTCGCTACCCGCTTTCCAACTACTGGCAAGCGTTGGACGGAGATCGACAGGGTGAGCAGGGTCTGACTGCAGTAAGCGCTGATACAAGCTAGTAAAGGCTTGGACTGTTGTGGTTTCAAAGCCCTGTGCGGGGTCAAAACTGATGGCATCATCCAGCGATTGCGCGACAACTAAGGTGTTCGGCGGTGTGGCACCCTGTGCGGAGAGAGCCGTGAGCGATGCGGTGAATAAGAGACTTATCAACGTTTTTTTCATTTTTATTCCTTGCTAAACAGGGCGTTTACCGGACTGAGGAAGTGCTTACTTTCTCAGTGGTGCGTCTTATTATTCTTTATTGTTATATCTACTCGGTTCTTTATCACTTAAGTAATTTATAAGATTTTTTTACGTTCTGCTAGCCAGTGGCGCGATAAATTATTGGTGACTGATCACGATGAACTTACCGCTGATTAATGAATTGCATTGATAACGTCATTCGTTAGTCGACTTCCAGTCTGTTTTGCCTATTGTTGTCATCATTGACTCACGATAGGCGATTAGCGAGGTAAATCTATGTCAGACGTTATCGTTGTTATTGGCAGTGGCGCTATTGCCCAAGCCATTGCGCGTCGAGTCAGTGTGGCGAAAAAAATTCTTTTAGCCGATATCAAACTGGAAACGGCTCAGGCTGTCGAAGAGACACTGAAGAAATCGGGGTTTGATGTGAGTACCACTCATGTCGATGTGGCTTGCCGTGCTTCCATTGACGCGTTAGTGGCGACGGCGACAGCACTGGGTGAGGTAAAAGGGGTCATTCATACGGCAGGATTATCCCCCTCTCAGTCCGCCGGCCAACCTTTACTGCGCGTTGATCTGTATGGCACGGCAGTGGTCTTTGAAGCTTTCGGTAAGGTGATTACCGCCGGTGGCTCAGGGGTAGTGATTGGTTCGCAATCCAGCCATCGATTAGCCGTGGATGCCCTCTCACAAAAAGCGATGGATGAGTTGGCCTTATTATCACCGGAAGCGCTGCTCGAACTGCCGTGGATAAAAGCGATTGATGATAGTCTCTACGCTTACCAGATAGCGAAACGCGGTAATGCACAGCGCGTGATTGCTGAAGCCGTAAAATGGGGAAAACGCGGTGCGCGGATTAACTGTATTAGCGCCGGTATCATCTATACCCCTTTAGCCTACGATGAATTAACCAGTGCCGAGCGAGGGGAATACTACCGTAATATGTTAGCCAATTCACCGGCAGGCCGTGGTGGTACACCCGATGAAATTGGCGATCTCGCGGAATTTCTCTTTAGACCGAAAGGGACCTATATCAGCGGTAGCGATATCTTGATTGATGGCGGTGTCACCGCCTCGATTAAATATCCTTAATCGTCACTCGCCTAGCCGACTGGGGTTAGGCGAGGAATTGACTAACCGATAGCCCCTAACCGATCTTCGGTAGCGGGGTGTTGCTTAGGCAGGAGGAATAGCGTCGCCATCACATCCAGCAAGTAGAGTATCGCCAGTAAACTAATCGCAAGGATAAATGAGCCATGGCTGGCGATCAATCCCATGACCAGAGGGCCAAAGCCACCAACGCCACGGCCAAGGTTAAACAGGACATTTTGTGCGACCGCGCGGATCTCGGTTGGATAGGTATCAGAGATTAATGCTCCATAGCCGCCGACCATTCCATTCACAAACATCCCCATCACCGCGCCTGCAATTAGCATGCCCATCGGGTCTTGTAGCTGCGCATAGAGGATTACCATTGCCAGCGCGCCCAGTTGATAAAGGATAAAGATTTTCCAACGGGCGAAACGATCGGCCAAAAAGCCAAACAGGCCAATACCCAACATCATGCCGAGAACCGTCACGGCAGTCCAGAGTCCTGATTTGGTTAACGAAAAACCGAACTGTTGAGAAAGATAAGTCGGCATCCAGATCATCAGTCCGTAATAGCCAAAATTTTGTACTGAGCAGAGGATAAAAATACCGAGGCTGGCTTTCGTTGTTGCACGATCGCGACACAACATGGCGAGGCTTTTCCCCAGTCCAAGTAGGCGTTTCTGCTGTTGAACCTGACGATAAGCCGTCGGTTCATCCAAGCCATGGCGTAGGAAAAACGAGAATAATGCCGGTAATAAGCCGATTAAAAAAATCCCTCGCCAGCCAACCATGGGGAGTAAAAAAGGAGTGATGATCGCGGCTAATAGCACGCCCAGTTGCCAGCCAATAGCGACCCAGGCTGAGGCACGGTTACGTTGGTGCGCTGGCCAAGTCTCGGCGATAAGAGCCATACCAATACCGAATTCTCCGCCAAGCCCGACGCCTGCTAGAGTACGATACGTCAGTAAATCCCAATAGCCTTGTGCCACTGCACAGAGACCTGTGAAGACGGCAAACATTAAGATGGTCATCGTCAACATTTTGACACGGCCATAACGGTCACTGAGAAATCCGAACACTATCCCGCCTATCACCGCACCCATTAAGGTCCAAGTCACTAAGGCTCCCCCTTGCTCGGGACTGAGGGCGAGGTGTTGACTGATCACGGGCAGCATAAAGCCCAATATCAGTAAATCAAAACCATCCATCGCATAACCGCTAATAGCGGCGATCATCGCTTTTAGAGGGGTAATCTGTTTTTTATTTGGCATAAGTGAATAGCTATTGGATGAGTGATATGGCTATTTTGTTATTAATTCAGCCGAAAAACCAAATTTAATAGGATATTTCTGCATAATGAACAACGAATCAGGCACCTATTCTACTGTGTAGTGACATTATCGTTTGATGTTTTTTACAAGGCAGCATGGCTGTGTTGAATAATCGACTCAAGATGAACGTCCCTATAGCTGACCGAGTAAGAGGTAGGATACGTTGAAAATTATCAAGTATTGGCTATCTTCCAATTGTCAGAATCCTTCGTTTTCTATCAAACTTAAATGTCACCGCATATATGAATGAAGTCAGTCGTCCCCGTGCGTTTCCCCGTAATAATCCCTGAGCTTTTTTCGCAACACCCGTATCGCAGCTGCCTCCGCAAGGGCTTTTTCCTTACGTATCAGCTCCTTTACCAGCTGTTTGATCCGCTTCTGACTCTGCTTTAGGGCGGCTTTATCACCCGAGGCAGAGGTCTGTAAAAATACCTGTTTCCATTGAGAGAGTTGCGCTGGATAAAGTCCTTTTTTACGGCAGTATTCTGCGATGTCCGCTTCGCTGAGCGTAGCCGTTTCAACTATTGCAGCAAAGCGCGCCTCTACGGGCCATTGTTCACTGTTTTTGTCTGCTCCGGGCACGGGTTTTCCCTCTAATTTAGCCTGATTACGCCAGTTATACAGAGTCGCTTCGGAAATTCCTTCCCTCTGTGCAACGTCCGCCACGGTCATATTGTAAGGCGGTAGCAGCTTTGCCAGCACATTCTCTTTACGTTCAGGGGAAATTCGTTTCATTTATCACGCCATCACCCTAAGATTGATTTTTCAGAAAGGGTGACAACTATCCTGACACTGAGGGCAGGATGCATCACGAGCACGTAGCTCTATCGACACTTTCGCCATTGAGCGCGGACTGTCCATCTGTAACTATTTCAGGGGTTTGAGGTCCAATCGTGTAAAAAACCACGATAAGGAGATAACTTTCTGTTTTAGTTATAAAAAAATTAACCGCCTAATGGTTGTGATGATCCAGCTTTGTCCAGGATTTTTGTGTACACTTGCTGCTGAGAGGTATCTACATTTTAAGGATGGAAGGTGGAACGCTATGAAAGTGAGTGATGTTGCGCTACTTAAGTCAGGGTTTAGTCATGCAGATATACAAAAACTGAAAAACAATATTGCTAATTATGGCGGATCGCTGGATTCCGTAACTCATGATCTTGCTAACCGCTTTAACGCTTCAAAGTGGATTACTATCGCTGCTTTTACCATACTTACTCTCACGCTGATGCTGGCATCTATAGATACCAGCATCACGCTCGCGGCAACGCTTACGATTGTATTACCTTTTATATGGTATTTAACGCCAGCGAAGCTGGCATACAAGTCATGGCGCTATCGCAGATTAACGACTAATTCTGAACCGCGTCAGTAACAGACATAAGGTCAAATATGACCTTAGCTTTAACACCATAACCGACAATTTTCATTGTGAGCTTTGGACGGCTCATGGTGCTGACTTTCCGGTAATAATCAGTGGGCAAATATCGAAATAAACGCCATGTTCCAGGGCGCCTGAACAGACCGAATATGCTATATGCATTAGCAACAAGCGAGACTGATTTATAGATCCCCATCCCGCTATTACGGCTGAACCCCATAAATTTTGCTTATGCCGTTCGCACCATCAGTAACCAGAACTGCACCAGCCAGAACCCCCAAAGGCGTCATAGAACCTATTAGGGTTAGGCCAACAGCTATTTCAACGCCGGACAAAACCACATTTACAGCAGAAATCACATACCCCACAATTTTGTTATTTTCCCGGATAAACTCCACTTTAGCGTAAATTTTCGCCGCTTTTGTGTGCAGCATTCGCCCCTGCTCTTCAAGATTTTCGGTCTCTGCCCTGAGGTTTTTTACACAGGCCATGCATTCTTCATCAGACTTTGCGCGTCATGCTGCTGCAAACTGCTGCTCAACAACATCTTTTATTTCCTGGACAAAATTCATCCGGGTTAGACCGTCTCTGAGATGGAAAGCAGACAGCGTATTCGCTGTGTTGATCAGCTTTCTGGCCCCAAGATTAACCATTGTTTCTGCCCAGTTTTTATTCCTGCCTGAGCGCATCATATCAAGTAATGCAGCATCCATTTTTGTTCTCCCTGTATATTACATCGCCGATAATACCCCTTTATTATCAGCTGTAAACAACCGTCGTTTCAGCCGGAAATATGTCGGTCTCGATATGCCTGTTTTCTCCGATATGGCCTTAAATGAAACTCCCTGCCTAATCAGCGCAAGAGCCGAAGCTGTAGCCGGATGAGGTTTCTGCCGAACCTAACTCCGGAAGCCATCGCAGCTGTCCGCCCGTCATTGGTCCGTTCAAGGATGCGTTCCCGCTCAGCCTCCGCCACGGCGGCCAGTATCTGGATAACCATTTTCCCCATCGTGCCTTCCGTGCTGAGACCATTTTCCAGGAAGCGAATGGCAATCCCCTTTTTATAGCAGGCATCCACGATATGGATCATGTCGGCGGTGTTGCGGCTGAGCCGGTCCATTTTTGTGCAGATGATGATGTCATCTTTCTCTGCCCGCCCGAACAGCCGCTGCAGTCCTTCACGTTCATCGGTTGCCCCGCTAATCATGTCGGTGAATATCCGGTCCTCACGCACACCGGCATTTTTAAGTTCAGCCACCTGGATCGTCAGTTTCTGATGACTGGTTGATACCCTGGCATAGCCCAGTAACGCCACTTTAAGTCTCACAAATCGTTTTTGATACGTGATGGTATCATCATGTATAAATTGCGATTTCTGATACCTGTTTCCGCTCCGGTTTTGACGGGTATCAAATATCATAATATTTGATACTGAATGTGCTGTTCGGAGATGAATAGATTGGCCTGGAAGTGACATTTCAACTTTGGAGGAATGGGTGACATTTTAATCTTGCTTTAACAAGAGCGTTGCGCGTAAGCACTCTTATGTTAAAAGAAAGAGAGTGTCCGGTAGGATCACATGAGGATAAGCAGAATGCTTCTGGAAAATCTCAGGTTACTTGAGTGCAGCCTTCACGGCGAAAAGCGCAACGATCGGGAGTGGCTGGAGCGGCTTCTCCACCCTGAATTCCGCGAAATCACCCGGTCAGGCGTAATGGTTGAACGTTCAGAGACGATCACGTCGCTGTTAAGCGAGAAAACAGCATCACCTATTATCAGCAGCGATTTCCGGCTCACTGAAATGGCGCGAGGTTGTATCATGCTTCACTACAGGACTTCTTATGCTGACGGCAGCCGTCCTGCGTTACGTTCCTCATGCTGGCTGTGTTCGGAGGAGGGACTGTGGACTTTGGTTTTTCACCAAGGAACGCCAGCAGGATGTGGTGCCTAGTTTCGTTATCGATGGGCTTATGTTAAATAAGAGCTGTAACGCCAGAGACGTTGTTGATATTTCATGCTTGTATACTGGCTTCGCTGATCAGCAATTAACGGTACCACTACAGGATAGAATCAGTAATCACTTCGAATAGAATCTGCAATATCACCGGCAACAGAATTAATACCGGGGACTTATATCAGCCCCGGTATTAAAAGATCTTACCGCCGTAACTCGCGAAGCGGCGGTCGCATAAATTCATCAGGTGATTCAGCCGTATCCGCACCCTGGGGTTGATATTGGTGTGGAGGAGAGGGTTCAAGGCGTGGGGGTGCAGGGTGAGCGGCAGAAGCCAATGAGAGCAGCATAAGCAGTAGTGCAGAGTAAGAGATTTTCATGGTGTGGTCTCCAAGAGAGTTAAGGCACTAAGCTTAAGCGAGCGGATTGTCAAACAGTGATTAGCGATTTAAAAGTAATCACTGTCGACGTAACCAAATACAAGAAGTGTGACAAGACAGGTTATCAGCCCAAGGCTGAATAGTAAGACTTAGTGCATTTTCGCCAAGTCACGGAAGAATATTTCCGCTCCCAGCGCTTGTAAACGATGGATCTCATTCTTGCTTTGATCAGAAACCCGATCTGAATTAAGGATCTGATCGATAACGGCGGATCTCACCGGTACCTCTCGATACCATTCACCGGTATAGCAATTTTTCCACGCAATTTTGTCAATATCATCGAGATGATAGGAGGGTGTGATATGAAAAAAGAAAAATCCATTTAACAAGATAAAAATAGCGACACATATCCACACATCAAGACGACTAAAAATATCCGAATAGATCAGCAGGCCTAAAGTCAGGATAAACATCCCGAGCATAATGGCGTAAAGCCCTTTTTTCTCGAAAACAAATCGCGGGTCGAAAATGAGCTTATCGTCGCGTTTTTCTTCGAGATTAATGCGTGTGAGTTCGCGTTGTAGGATCTCTTGTACTGTGCTCATATCGTCACCTTATACTTGGGTCTGCTTTAAATAGAGGGTGTTCAACACATCGCTAAATTTTTTAAGTGCTAACTCTAACGAGGCGAGAGAGTCGTAGCCGCTTAAGCTGATACGTAAAAAGCTCTCGGCTGTTTTTTCAAAACTAAATTCATCTGAAGGGGTTGCCGAAATACCCGCTTGTTGCAGTAGGAAAGCAATTTCATAAGCATTTTTCTTACCCAAACTAAACCAGACGTGAAAGCCATCGTCAGAAATTTGGTAGCGATCTTCGGGGAATAGTCGGCGAAATAATTTCACTCGCACACGTATCGTTTTGAGGGTTTCTTCTGCCGTGCGCTGGGCAACGCCAGACTTAACCCACTTATTCACGATCTGGTGAGTCAGAGGGTTATCACTCACTTTTAACGCACTCATTACCTGACACAGTTGATGAGTATCGACTTCTGAGGGGCCATAGATCCAAGCCATTCTCATTCCGGGGGCAAAGCTTTTCGATAGTCCATTTAAATACCACGTATGGGTTGGCAGGATCTGGCTAAAGGTCGCTATCCCCTGACTGGCGAGGTCACCATAAGCATCGTCTTCGATGATATGCAGGCCATAACGTTTAACGACCTCGGCTAAAGCAAGACGACGATTGATGGAAAGCGTGACGGTGGTCGGGTTATTAATATTGGGATTGATATATAGGGCGCTGACCTTATTCTGCTCACACAACCTCGCCAATGCATCGGGTAACGGGCCCTCTTCATCACAAGGAATGGTGACATAGGGGGTGGCCATCAGCTGTATGATCGACTTCAAACCTGAATAGAAATAGTGGGGCAGCGCGATAGCCCCTTTTTTCTGGTACAAAATAAACAGCGCTAACAATCCTTCATGAATTCCGGCACAAGGAAGAATACGATTCACTGTCGGTTGTAGGATCTTTTTTCCTAACCAATCAAGGCCGGTTTGGCGAATATCACTATTATCGAGCGTCGACTGGTAGCGAAAAATAGTTCGAAAATCATAGTCATAGATCGAAGAAATGGCTTGCTGCTTTAATTGCAGCGATAATTCTTTAGAGTGCTCGCTCAATGGAGAGTTCATGGTGGTTAAGTCGTGGCGACTCTGTAGTGCTTCGACGATTCCGCGTTGGCAAATATGACTGCCTTTTCCTGGTCGCGAAGAGATAACGCCTGCTAATTTACATTGATGATAGGCTTTTTGGACTGTGGCATAGTTTATGTTTAGCTGAGAAGATAATTCACGTACAGAGGGAAGCTTATCCCCAGCGGAGAGCTGCCCTTGTTCAACCTGTGAAATTATAAAGCGTAAAATATAATCAGGTTGCTCACTTGGGCGAAGAAGCGTTAATTGGGATTTTAATTGAGTGAACATACCAACGACCTCATCAACTAGTGAAGTAAATTTTAATTTTATCTCTTTTTTTTCGCAAACGTTAAAATTTAATAACAATATAAAAACCATTATTTACTGATTTTTATGAATTTTATTATAATTCTAATTTTGATATCACATTAATATTGAAATACTTTTTAACCAATATTTTTTACTCTGATTAGAGTAATTGAATTGCTTGATCTACAGTTATTGATATAGAAAATTGGGTCGTGTGTTCAATATGGTGAATGACATTACAATACATAGTGGCTTTGTTGAATAAATCGAACTTTTGCTGAGTTGAAGGATCAGATCACACACTCCCTGACAACGCAGACGGTCTCGTGGCAAAGCAGAAATTCAAAATCACCAACTGGCACACCTATAATAAAGCCCTAATCAACCGTGGCTCCCTCACTTTCTGGCTCGATGACGAGGCGATTAAGTCGTGGTATGACACATCCACACCTTCAGCACGCGGCAGACCCCAGCGCTATTCTGACCTTGCCATCACTACCGTTCTGGTGATTAAACGCGTATTCCGGCTTACCCTGAGAGCCACACATGGTTTCATTGATTCCATTTTTGCCCTAATGAACGTTCCGTTGCGTTGTCCAGATTATAAAGCAGTTGTTCGGGGGTTCACTGACCCTACGTGACTACGCTGGTCAGGTTGCGGAGGCTATGGCGATGGTGCGAGCGCTGAATAAAATGACGAAGGCGGGTATGCCAGAAAGCGTGCGTATTGCCTGAAAATCCGCCCCGCTACAGAGGTGCTCGTCCGAAAATGATTTATTCAACAAAGCCGATATAAACCTCTAAGCCTTTATTAGAGCATTACAATTATTTTTCATGACAATGATGGACTAAATTTGTTCTTTTAATCCATCATTTAAGCTATTTTTTCTTATTATTTAAATTAAATAATATTCATATAAAGATATTTATACTAGATTGTGTTTAATAGGCTCAGGGAATATTAACATCAGATCTCTTGAGTTTATTTTAAACAATGGTCCTTTTTCCGAGACTCTACCATTTTTTGCTGAGCGCTTAATTAAATGGTCCATCGTAATACTGCCGTTTTCAAGCAAAGGCATTAATTGGTTCAAGAGGGGGGCTTTTGTATGAGTAACAGAAATGAGCTGAAAATATTCAATGCCATCAATAAATTGACTTTTAGCTTCAATCCAAAATGTTTCAGAATGCTTTTCTTTCAATCGCTTGCGAAGTAGTTTACCACTCCAACTTGCTACGTGCTCTTTAAATATATTTTTTTCATCCTTACACTCAGCATACCACTCCTGTAAAACATCCTCTTCAACCTTGAATACTAATCCTTGGCTGTTAGGTTTTCGTGTGCCAATGGTACAATAGAGCTTAAAATCATCGTTTCTGAAGTAGCCAAATTTATCCAAAATCTCAGCACTTTTCTTATAAGGGCTTATTTCCCATTCAGCAACTTGAGCGAAAATTGTTGTTCTATTTTTTTCTGCATTACGCCCAGACTTTATTTCAATACCTTTATAGTCTGGTAACTTACTTGAGTTTGCTTGAATACCTAATGCATCTTCAATAGACATACCTACTGCGGTATCACCAACATGCGTCGCTTTTATTGGTGTTTTTGCTAATTCTTTTAGCTTGTTGAGTAATTCATTAGCAATAGAATTATTTTCGCTTAAGTAGCTATCAACGAATTTCCTTAGCTGACTTGTTTCAGATTCTAGTTCTAAGGTCAGATTTATTGAACTCAAGTCTATTAGATAGGCGCAGTCATTATGAATAACGATTGCGATTTGTGCTCCAGCGAAAGTGAAATTTGCGAGGCCGGAGAACCACATTCTGGGATCACCTCTTTTAGTTGTAGGGCGATATAAACTAATAGTGGTTGGTATCTGCTTTTCAGATGTGAGAAAAAAGGCTGCTTTCTTTATACCATATTCATTCGCTCCTTGACCTTGCAATTCATAGTGATGAAAGTTTGTTATTTCAAAGTGAGTCCTTACAACTTGAGTTGCATCTAATATACTTTTCTTTAATCCTGTTTTAGTTGGTTCAAAAATAGAGAATTCGATAGCTAATTGTGTAAGGGCTTTTCTATTATTGTTGACTCGTAATTTTATTGCTTCGTCAATATCCTCAGTCCGCTCCTGCTGAAGTAATTTTTGGTCACTATCATCTAAAACAACATCGGAGTCATCAATAAAATTCTGGGATACATTAGGTATAGGTGTTTTGATGCTAGCATCATTATCACGGGCTTTAACTACAGCTTTCCAATTACCAAAACAATTAAGCCTAGCAACAGTCTCAAGTGCTTCAGTATGGGATATATTTTTTTCTTTCTTGATTTCTTTTGCTTGTTTTTTAAGCTTTTCGAACTGTGAAGTAGTAATACGTGGGTGTTGTGACATGTATAGCCTCTCTGTAATTTAGTTTCATAAACAAATACATGCACCATTTCTTACTGCCCATGAATAAGTGATGCATAGATATTGAAACTTAAAAATTACAGAGAGGACTCGAAAGTCTTTGCTTGCTTGGGCTGAAGGCTTCTCTCTAAGCCGTAAATGGACTCTATAATTTAATAGAAACTATGTCAATGAAATTGAAATTTAGGCCTGGACATTTCTAAATAATTCCTTTAGAATCTGTCAATCATCAACAATACTGTATATTTATATAGCCATGAAAAAAGAAAATAAATTCAATCACATAGAGCTATTCTCTGGGTGTGGTGGGCTTTCTCTAGGTCTTGAAAAAGCAGGGTTTGAATTATTATTGGCTAATGAGTTATCGCCTATGGCGGCAGAAACATTTTCATATAACTTTTTTAATGAAGATTACCAAGATCTTGCTAAAAAAGATAAAAATACTAAACATTCATTTTGGATTAGTAGCAAGCATGAGAAGTTATTACCTCGACTAAGAGAAAATCCTTTTGAATACCCTGAATATGCAGATAAAAACAGTATTACTGATATTCCTAAAAATATTAAAAAACTGAAAGGTAATTTATTAATAGGAAATATTATTGAGTTGAACAAACTTATAGAAAGAAAGGAAGAACTGCGCCAAGCGTTAGTATCAGGATTTTCAGGTGGTGGTGTTGATCTTGTTTCTGGAGGCCCTCCGTGCCAAGGTTTTAGTATGGCCGGATTACGGGAAAAAGATAGTGATAAAAATATGCTTCCTTGGGAGTTTGCTAATTTTGTTGAGTATGTGCAACCTAAAATTGCTGTTTTAGAAAATGTAACTGGGATCTTAAGAGCCTTCAAAGACGGTGAGGGAAAACCATTTTATGCTTGGTTTGAGGTCGCAAAAGCTTTTGCTGAAAAAAAATATATTCCATTATGCTTACATGTTAATGCTAGGTTTACAGGCGTCCCACAGAACAGACCTCGTTTTATAATGATAGCAATACGCTCTGATATATTTGAAGATATCAAAAGCTCGTTTAACAGTGAGAGTTTTGATTATCAATTACTTTCTTCATCAGAGGAATTCTATAAAATTGTTCAAAATAACCCAGATAAAGTAGTGATGGGAACACTTGAATGTTATGACCCAGTGAAGAATATTTCGTTATTTGAAGGCTCATTTCTTCACCATTTTGTTGGTCATGACCTTGTATCAGTCAAAGAAGCTTTAGATGATTTAAAACAAACATATCCGACAAAATCATCGAAATTTGTTGAAAGCTTGAATAAAACATTCTCAACCGTATTGTTAGAGCATGACAAGCTAAGTAACCACGATCTTAGGAGTAATGGTTATCATGTTCAGCGTAGATTCCGTTTATACCAAGTTGTACAACAAAGCCAAAGTACAAGGGTAAGGAAAGAAATATTCGATATCTTAAAAGGTGATTCTTACTCACTATCAGATACTGTCTGGAAACAAATAAAGGGCTATGAATTTTTAAAAGATAACAACAAGATTGAATGTTTTGAAACCAAAGACAGTTTTATTGAATATTTACGACATCACCCAACTAAGAAGCATTCACAAAAAGCGTTAGATCCTAATCAGCCTGCTCCGGCTGCTTTATCGATACCTGATGATGCATGTCATTATGATAAAAATGAATTGAGGGTTCTTACGGTTAGAGAAATGGCAAGAATTCAGTCATTTCCTGATAATTTCGTGTTTCGCTCAAAAGTGACTACTGGTGGGCAGATGCGTAAATTTGAAGTTCCTCAATATACTCAGGTGGGAAATGCTGTGCCACCGTTGCTAGGCTTAGCAATAGGAAAGGTAATTACTGGATTACTTATGAGATTAAATGTGACCGCTTAGGGTGTTACTGCCCACTCCCCATTAATTGAGGCATAGCAGATTAGAGTTCTTAAGCCGTTATGCACAATTTTATGGCACATAATTGGACCTGAGTATGCGTGTAAACACTGTTAACTGGGTAATGACTCTAATTTATTGATAGTGTTTTATCATGAGGTAGTACCCGATGACCTTATCATGCAACTCCACCGACTTTGAGAATGACAGTGATTTCCGTCCCAGCCTTGCCAGATGTTGCCTGAGATTCAGATTATGTCGTTCGATTCTTTGTGTATAGCGCTTATTGATAACGTGAAACTTACCCTTCAACCGTGATTCATACAGCGGGCATCCATCCGTCATCCATACAACTACCTCAGAGGACGACAGCAGATTCAGAAGACGCTCCAAGGTTGTTATCGTCCGTTCACCAAAGACATGAGCCACAACACACCTGCGTATCTTGTCATAGGCATAGAACAACCAGCGCTGACGCGACTTAGACCCAACGTATCCCCACTGTTCATCCATTTCTGCGCAGACAATCACATCGATATCTGGATGTATCCTAGACGTAACTGAACGGGGCCTGAGTTTTTAAAATGCCGTAAAATGGTGTTCAAACCAATGCCGATAATGCGAGCGCTGGCACGACATCCCACACCATTCATCGCCATATCGATGATTTTCTGGTATGTACCGGGCTTGGATGCGGTGTAGGTGAAAGTGAGTTGCCATGTCTTACGACACTGTTTGCAGAGATAACGCTGATGGTCAGCAGTACTTTTGCCGTTACAGACAATACCTTCAGTCACGGAGCAGGAGGGACAGCGCACGGTGATGGAAGCCACAGACGCACCTCAAAAACACCATTATACACTATACACTAAATCAAGAAATTGGCATCATTACCCGAACTTTGGATCTTATTTAGCCAGCGCTGAGTATATAGATAATGTCATTATCCACGATAAGCGTGATCGTTTTTGCCCTTAAGCCGCTTACTTCATCATGAAATACCGCCTGTTGCATAAAAAAAAATCCAAAACTGTAACTAATAATATAATCGCTATATAGTAATGAATTCGTTAACCTTGGCCTAATGGATGTAACTCAATATGACTATGGAAGAGCTGAAAAATTGCTTACACATAGAGGTGATAGGCCATAATAAGAAACCATTTTCTTGGGTAAAGGCTGTCCATTCTGCTTATAAAAAACCGAAGAAGCGGTTTGTCTTCTGGTGGCGATTGGCGAATTTTCTTTATTTAAGCAAGGGCCGTTATGGGCAGAAACTGGCTAAGCGGATTAACCGTAATTTATTTTTTAAATATAATACGGAGATTGAGCTCGGTGCGATGATAGGAGCCGGCCTGACCATTGGACATCATGCTGGGATTGTGATTTCTCGACGTTGCAAAATAGGCGAAAATTTCACCCTACGGCAAAATACAACGATTGGCTTAAAATCAGACAACAGCAATACAATCACTATTGGTAATAATGTGAATATCGGTGCGAACAGCTGCATTATTTCAGAACATATTGTGATCGGTGATAATGTGACCATCGGCGCGGGTGCTTTCGTTAATCACGATATTCCCGCTAACAGCACCTATTACAGCATTAACCACTACAGTATTCGACCTAAGATTTAAAAAATAAAGGCTAGCGGATAAACGGTCGATACCAGCGTTTGGTATCAAATGCCGATCCTATACAGCCCCCGCGAATCGGGCATGTTTGGGCAAAACTTACTCATGTCCTCACCACAGCATGCTCTTAATCATGATAAGCCATCAGCGGGTTAGGCGTTCTCAGCAAATACTACTGGGAGTAGAGCCGCTGCGTGACTTGTATGCCGATTATCCCCGCATTCGTTTTACGCCCCTCATCAACGCCTGTTTGAGGTACGTAAGCCCTAAGCTCTATTTGGATCTGATTCGCTGCGCGAGTGTTTAAAAACTGGATAATGTGTAGAGTAGCTTAACTATTATTGAATTAAAGGGACGCACGCTATGCAGTTGTCAGTAGGTATAGACTCAACATGGTCTTTACGGGCCATGATCGGATTGAAAATAACTGCTATCCAAGCCGATCTTCGTGTGTTTAATTTATCTTGCCCTACCTGTAAAAGCGAACTGCAGTCTCTTTGCGCGACAGGTTTGGTCCCTTTCTTAGATGATGGCGAATTACGTATCCATGACTCTTTGGCGATAACTGAGTACCTTAATGAGCTTAGCGCAGGTGGACTTTATCCGACCGAACGTGGAAAACGGGCATTATGCCGAAGCCTGTGCGCCGAAATGCACTCGGGTTTTACCGCACTACGTCAAGCAATGCCCTTTACAACGGCGGCAGTCAGCCAACAATCCACGTTTTCTCCGGCACAAGCCGCTGAAATAGGGCGAGTAAAGACCCTTTTCTGCTGCGCTGAAGGCCCTTTTTATCTGGGCGATAAACCCACTGCCGTCGATGCCTTCTATGCGGTATTGGCCTGCCGCTTAAACCATTACGGTGTCAGGTTGCAGGGCAAAGCAGGGGAGTACCAACAGCAGTTACTGGGCTGGGAATTCCTGCATGAAGCACTCGCACAACTGACCTTGGCAGCGGCCTGCCCACACGGACATACTCTGGCCTAGGGGTTTTATCTCTATGGATCAGGATGACTTGACCTTAGCCTAAACGCGTATTCCGGCTGACCCTGCGGGCCGCGCAGGGCTTTATTGATCCTATTTTTACCCTGCTGGGAGTTCCATTGCGCAGTCCGGATTACACCAGTGTCGGCAAGCGGGCAAAGTCGGTCAATGTTAGTTTCAAAACGCTAACCTGGGGTGAAATAGCGCATCGAGTAAGGGGCTGAACATGAAATCCTCCCGCGAGTATCGTGAAGCCGTTTTAGCAGGGGAAACTCCAAGTAGTGCCTGATTTTGCTCGTATGGCGTGAGACAAACCATCGTCACCTGAAACACGAAAGCGGTTCATCAGTGGCTGCACCTGACATTCAGTCAGTTGAAGCTGAGAGGCTGTATTACTGCCGCGTGAGCGTTTCTCGACAACAGCCTGGATAACCGGAAGTCTATAAAGTTCTTTTCCTGACAAAGTCACCAACATCGCAAAATTGACCATTATGTTAAATGGGGTAGGTTTTAATAAAATTAAATATAAACCCATCTTTCTCGCATCAGAATCGGCTACCGCCCAAACCTTTCATCGAATCGTTGGTTGCTGACCCTTCTGCTCATTTTGCTGTTGCAATTAGGGCACAAGTGCTGCTTTTGGCCTTCGATAGTCCAGGTGTAATATTTCTTCTTAAAGCTTGTACCACAAACATCACAGCGACTTGGTTTAAAAATCGCACTGAGAATAACAAGCACAAAAAACCCACCAATTAACCATTCCATAAAACTCCTCTTAATAAAAAAGCTCGCGCAGCGGGCTTTAATCGTAAACTTCGCGTCGATGACCAATCGTCAGCAAGAATGACCAGCTGGTTATCCCGGATCTCACACAAAATTCGATAGTCACCCACCCGATAACGCCAGAATTCACCCAGCTCACCTTTTAGCGGTTTCCGTGACTGGCGAGGATCTTCTGCGACAGCGATGCGTAAATCCATAAAATCTAAAATCCGGCGTGCTGTTTGCTTGTCCATTTTACGTAACGATTTGAGCGCCCGGTCGGAATAGTTAATCGTCCAAACCAAGTGATTTCCTCACGTCTTCAGACGAATGTACAACCTCATCACCACTGCGAATACGTGCAGCAGTTTCTGCCGAAAGATAATAGTCTTCAAGATCATCCAAATGCGCCAGTATCGCTTCGCGCGCATAGAACGTCTTAGTCCTCCCTGTCTATCCCTCTTGATTACCTATAACTGCCGATATATACAGTTATAGAGTTTTCTTCTTAACATGTTGAAGGATATCTATCATGGCTCTTAAACCTGGACCAAAACGAATTGCCGAATCGACGGGACAACCTGATCAACGCCAACGCGATAATAAGAAAACGCCTGGAAACACTGACAAGTTGAAACCCAGTAAATCTTCAGAAAAGTAAGTTATCAGTAAAGCCCTTCGGGGCTTTTTTATGTCTGCAGCTCGGTCAGATTTACCATAAAAGTTCTGTTGCGCCCTTCCTTGGCGCTATAACATCGTTACGTTAAAGAAGCTTTACGCGCACCGCCAAACGCTCTAGGAACGATTCTGGGGCGTAACGGGGGCGGACTTTATACGCATCCTAACTACGCTTGTTAGCTTCAATAGATTTACCTTTCAGTAAATCGCCAATTTGTTGTCGTGTGAATCATTCATCTAAACACCACTTACGAGTAAACGCTAAAATTTAACAAACCAAGCGTGGGTTTTAGGGTTGATCAAGCGAGGAACAGTGCTAAAAAAATAACTAATACTGTATTTAGCCTTTTTATCGATGTAAGTTTTAACTTGATGAGTATTATCGGCGATATAACATACAGGGAAAGAAATGGATACTGCATTACTTGATATAATGAGCTCAGGCAGGAATAAGAACTGGGCAGAAACAATGATAAACCTTGAGGCCAGAAAGCTTATCAATACAGCTAATATGCTGTCAGCTTCCCATCTCAGAGACAGTTTCACCAGAATGAAATTTGTTCAGGAAATAAAAGATGTTATTGATCAGCAGTTTGCAGCCTCCAGACGCGCAAAGTCTGATGAAGAGTGCATGGCCTGCGTAAAAAATCTCAGGGCAGAGACCGAAAGTCTTGAAGAACAGGGGCGTATGCTCCGTACTAAAGCGGCGAAAATTTACGCAAAAGTGGAGTTCGTTCGGGAAAATAACAAAATTGTGGGGTATGTAATTTCTGCTGTGAACATAGTGTTGTCAGGCGTGACGATCGTTGGGGGGTTTATGATGATATCCACAATGGGACCTATAGGAGTATTAGCCGGCGCGACCTTAGTGGTTGACGGAATTAACGGTGTATCTAAAGAAGTAATCAATTTATCAAAACCAACTGGTCATGGTTCTTCAAAAGGGATTATTGCTGATTCAGTGATGCAGACAGCCCAGTTTATGGGGTTCAGTCCGAAAACAGGCCAGGCTCTTTATAACGGGGTCACTCTTGGTGCCAGTGTTTACAGTATTTTCGGTCTTGTACGAAAACCGGGAGCATGGAGATTATTCAGATGGATGCCGAGTGACTATTATCGCAAAGTCGAGACGATGAGCCGCCCCAAATTAACAATTAAGATTGTTGGTTACGGTGTGAAAGCAAAAGTGATTTTCGACCTTCTGACGACAGATAATGGTAATAATTAACACCTAGTCAATTTTATGTAACGCCATGATTTGTATGAAATCAATAGGGGCTGCATAAACGAAATAATAGTAATAGCGAAGACAATGGCCAGCCCGCCTGCTATTACTTTGATTGGGGAACTAAAAGCAACCAGTAATAGAAAAAAAACAATACATACACCAGTGACCCAGAGCCATGACCTGAATCGGCGGGCGAGATCATTTATAGCTTCCTCAAGAGTTCCGCCATAATTTTCCACGTTATTTTTGATTTTTTGAAGTTCATCATGACTAAATCCCGACTCCAGCAATGCTGTTTCACTTACTTTCATAGCAACCCTCCTTCCATCCTTAAATATAGATACCTTTCATCAGCAAGAATACACAAAAACCCATGGAAAAGCAGAAGCATCACAACATGGTCCTTTGCATACTTGACCTTCACCCCCATTAAAGATCTACAAAGAAACTCCATTATTTACCATAATGTATCATTACGCACACCGCTCAAACGCCCTCAGAGCAATCATACGTCTTGCCCCCAGAAAACCGCTCATAATGGCGTAGATGAATTCTGAGCCGATGAATCGTTATGCATCCAACTGAGTAGGGGCTGATCTAAACGTGATTTGATAGTGAAGCCGACAAAAGACTACCGGCCATGCGCCTGTGGGGAAAATAATCAAAAATTTTTTACCGCCCGCGCAACTTTTTACTCTTTAGAGCGAATTGCTAAGTAAGTTTAACTAAACTTATTACACTAATTATACAGGAGTATGGAGATGACTATGATCAAACGTCGTATTACCCAGATTATCGCTGGCGTGGGGATGGCTTTCGCGGCCTCGAGCTTTACGGCACAAGCGGCTTTACCGGTTGGTGCTACGGCTCCACAGTTCCAACTGCATGCAGCACTGGGTGGTAAACCTCTCGATTTCTCTCTTCAACAGGCGCTTAAAAAAGGCCCTGTAGTGCTCTATTTCTTCCCTGCGGCCTTCACTGCGGGCTGTACGTTAGAGGCTCATGAGTTTGCGGAAGCCACCGATAACTTTACCCAATTGGGTGCGACGGTTATCGGCGTGACGGCAGGTAATACCGACCAAATTAGTCAGTTCTCCAAACTAGAGTGTCGCGATAAATTTGCAGTGGCTGCGGATCCAGGCGCAAAAGTCGCCGCGCAATATCAAACCGCTGTACAAGTGAAAGGGAAGGCGATGTCGGAGCGAACCTCTTATGTTATCTCGCCTGAAGGTAAAATTTTAATGAGTTACACGGATAGAAACCCTGATCAGCATATTCAAAAAGCGCTTGATGCGGTTAAACACTATCGTGCAGCACACTAAGTGGTGACATGATGCTAACTGCGCTATTCGCCGCCTTTTTAGGCGGCATTATCCTTAATCTAATGCCCTGCGTTTTTCCGGTGATCTCATTAAAAGCGCTTGGCCTTATCAACCATCAAGCCGATTCTGGCCACGCCAGACGTGAAGGTATGGGTTTTTTGGTCGGTGTTGTGGTGACCATGTTGTTACTGGCGGGCATCTTGTTGGCGGCTCGCGCCGGTGGCGCGGCGGTGGGGTGGGGGTTTCAACTTCAGTCTCCGTTAGTGATTGCCCTGTTAGCCTTGGTCATGCTGGCGGCAGCACTCAATTTACTGGGTCTGTTTGAAGTGGGTCTTGCTGTCCAAAATGTTGGCGCGGTACAAACGTCTCGAGGAATTTTCGCGCGCTCGGCGCTTACTGGCGCATTAGCCATTATTGTAGCAACACCCTGCGCTGCACCCTTTATGGCCAGTGCGATAGGTTATGCGTTGGTTCAACCGCCTTTTGTTGCGCTGTGGGTCTTTTTCTCCTTAGCCTTAGGGTTTGCTGCGCCTTTTTCATTGATCTGTTTCTTTCCCACACTTTCTCGGTGGTTGCCAAAACCAGGTGCCTGGATGCAGACCTTAAAGCATGGTCTGGCTTTCCCGATGCTGGGGGCTTATGCGTGGCTGATATGGGTTTTCTCCCAACAGACAGATAGCCAATCTCTTGGAATGTTATTGGCGGTTTCCGTACTGTTTGGTTTTACCGCTTGGCTGTATGGTATTGTCCAACGTCGGCGCATGATGTCACGTTCTTACCGTGGCTTAGCGGTGATCACCCTGCTGCTGTTGGTGGCGGTGATTGCGCCGGTTGTGGGGATAACGCCTAAGCAGAGCCAAGTATCAGCCGCGGCATCGGTAAGTGAAGAAACGTGGTCTGCGCATACCGTGGCGCAGTTACGTGGCAAGGGAAAACCGATTTTTGTCGATTTTACGGCATCTTGGTGTATCACCTGTCAGGTCAATCAGCGCACAACGTTATCGACCACGGCGGTAAAACAAGCGATTATCGCGACCGGCACTCACTATATGGTGGCGGATTCGACCAAATTTAACCCCGATGTCGAGGATGCGTTAGCCGAGTTTGGGCAAGGAGGATTGCCGATGTATTTAGTTTATCCAGCGGATGGCGGTAAGCCAGTGGTACTCCCGCAAGTGTTGACCCCGACAATTGTGACACAAGCCTTACAGAAAGCGGCTAATGGCGCTTAACGACAGCGATAAGCAGCAGTGGCCGTCACTGATGGTACAGGCTCAACGTGGCTCCCAACAGGCTTATGAACGGTTGTTGGGGGCCTTGCTGCCAGTGATCCGCTCGCAAGTCTGTAAGCAGATTTATGATCGCGGCGGCGTCGATGATGTGATCCAAGACGTCTTACTGACGCTGCATCGCGTCCGCCATACCTATGATAGTCATTATCCCTTTATGCCTTGGTTGCAGGCCATCATCCGTGCGCGGTGTATTGATGCGCTGCGACGTCAGGGCTATCGTCGCTATGAGGTAATGGAAGATGAATATGGTGACGAATTAAGTGCGGTCGAGGGTAATGCTCTCCCTGACCAGCAACTGTTAGGACATTACTTGCAACAGTTGCCGGCGCGCCAAAGAGAGATGGTTGAATTCGTCCATCTTAACGAAAAAAGTTTAGCAGAAGCGGCTTCGCACCATCAATTATCCCTCTCAGCCGTGAAGTCTCTATTACATCGAGCGTTGATCAATTTACGACGTATCGGAGCGAAACATGAGTGATCATCAGCAATTAATTAAGCAACTTGCTAGCGATATTCGGCCAGTAAAAGCTTTAGCACCGACTGGGATCCGTATTCTAAAATGGATTGCGGTGGCTCTGCCCTTGGCGATTGTGTGCAGCGTTTTTGTTCATCGCGGGCTAACCGACTGGAATCAACCCGGTGCGGGGATGGCCTTGTTACAATTAGCCCTAGCATTAACGCTAGGGATTGCGGCAGCATGGAATGCGCTAACGTTACTGATTCCCGGACGGCACACTATTCCCGTCGTTCGGTTTATTTTAGGCGGCGGGTTATGGCTACTGCTCAATATTATGAGTATTCCTGCTCACCCAAGCGCAGCTGCTCATGACCACGGCACCTTTTGCTATCTCTTTTTGATGGTGGTGAGTATGCCGATGGTCATCACATTATTATGGATGTTACGACAGAGCGGTGGGTTGCACAGCCAGAAGAGTCTACTGATGGCAGGGATCAGCGTTGCGGCTTGGTCAGTCTGCCTGTTGTCACTCTGTCATCCCGTGCAACAAGACCGGATGGATTTCGCCATGCATTGTGCCGCAGTGACGACAATTATTGGCGTGACAATGATTATTGGACGTCTTGCGCGATTAAAATAGAAGCGGGGCAGGCCGAGTGCTTGCCCCTATTAGGGTTAACGCATTGAGCGTTGAATTTTTTTATCGGTATTGTATTGGCTTAAGGCATAGACTGCCCAGATGGTGGCGGGTAGCCAACCAATTAGTGTCAGTTGTAAAATTAAGCAAATAATTCCGGCAATTGGCCGACCAATGGTGAAGAAAGTCAGCCAAGGTAAAAGTAGCGCAATAAGTAGTCTCATGATCTCTCCTGTTATCATTCCTTCACTTCAGTGTAGACGAGAAAAAG
Source organism: Rosenbergiella gaditana (assembly GCF_018494065.1). Lineage (GTDB taxonomy): Bacteria > Pseudomonadota > Gammaproteobacteria > Enterobacterales > Enterobacteriaceae > Rosenbergiella > Rosenbergiella gaditana. The sequence continues at coordinate 39,254 of NZ_JABBFR010000010.1, forward strand.
ACCAAGCTCTAAGTGTCATTATCCTAATTTTCTCAACGAGGATATCTTAACCTCGCGTTTAACCTGTCACTTTCCCCTGAGACCAATAGGCCATAAAGGTCGCGGTTTCACGGGTGAGCATCCGTTCCTGTATCAGATAGCGGCGCAAGGTTCTTACCACACTCGACTCGGCGGCGACCCAAGTACGAAAGCGTTCGCAAGGCTCTGCTCGCTCCCATAAAATATCTTCGCTAAGGCTTTTTTCCTCTAACGATTGGTCAGCGCTGCAAGCATAGTCAGGGAGCGTTAACCGTGATTGTACCGCGTGTAATAAGGCTTCTTTCGTATTGCCATCACGCTCAGTACTACTCCAATATATTTTAGCAAAATCGTAATGAATCGGTTGAATGTCCGCCGTTAACGGCACATGTAAAAAAGCTTGAACCTGCGGAGGGTTGGGTCGACGCGCAAGGTTTTCTAAAATCCCCATTGCGGCCGGTAAGGCTGTTTCGTCGGCAACCAGTAATACCTCTTGCAGAGAGGGATTTTCAAACCATTCAAATCCACCACTGGTGGTGGAGGCAGCAGCATTGGGGACCACTATCTGTAACCGGCTATCGACTTGTGCGCGTTGCGCCCAACGTGAGGCCGGTCCGGTATCTCCGTGCAGCACAAAATCGACCCACATCTCTTGTTGCGAAACATCAAGGTGACGTAGGGTATAAGTCCGCATTGTTGGACGCTGTGCTTTGGGGATGGCCAAAAAGGTCCCATACCAATCTTCCGTCACGGGGAGTTTTTGGCAGGTTGGGTGTTCAGACAACAGAATTTTAATACGTTGGTCCGGCGCTTCCTGTTTAATTTTATCGATATCCTCGCCGGTAAAGACGCAGCGCAGCAGCGATGGACTTAACCTTTCTCGACGTTTTAACTGAAGATCGACCACTCTATAACCTGACGCCATACCGACCACTCGCCTATAAAAATAATGATAATAATTATCATACACATTCAATAAGTATCCGGCTAGCGGGTAGCCGATCACGACCTTGTCTTTTCATGAGGAAAAGAGTCTTTAGGAATAATCCTTATTGTTAATACTAATCATTATCATTTAGATTCTCATAAATTATAACAGCTCTGTAGTAAGGCGTTTTCTACTGGAGTGCTTCTTTTTTTTACGATTGAAAGGGAAAGGGTGGTGTAAGTGTCTAAAAGTAATAGAGAAAAAAAATCCTTCCAGGAGTGGTTGTTTAACGACAAAAATCTCGCAGACTATCAACGTCATATCGTTTTAGCGACAGATCTGATCAGTCAACAGATGGCTACGGTCTCTCAACCCTTTAGCGGAATCTCCCCCCAAGAACTGGCCGCTGAGTTTGCTGCTATCGATTTAACGCGCCCGCTTGCCACGACAGAAGCCGCGCTACACGAACTGTCGCAACTCTGGTTACGGGATGCAGTATGGTTCCATCATCCCCGTTATATCGCCCATCTAAACTGTCCGATAACCTTACCGACCTTGTTGGCGGAGCAGTTACTGAGTGCGGTCAATACATCGGTGGACACCTGGGATCAGAGCGCCGGAGCCACCTTGATAGAACAGAAGGTGGTTGATTGGACGTTAAATCAAATTGGCTTACCCCAGGGGAGTGAGGGCATTTTTACCAGTGGTGGCACTCAGTCAAACCTGATGGCGATGTTATTAGCCAGAGACAGTCGGGTCGCTAAGCAAACCCCCGAACGACTGGTTAAACACCATGGTTTGCCAGCGGAGGCTTCTCGTTGGCGTATCTTCACCTCTGCGTTAAGCCACTTTAGTATTCAGAAATCCTGCGCTTTGCTGGGGCTAGGTTATGAGGCGGTGATTCCCGTCGATTATGACGACGACTACAAGATGGATAGCGCCAAATTAGCGCAAGCGATGGCTAAGGTGCGAGATGAAGGTTTGATCCCTCTCGCCGTCGTCGCAACAGCTGGGACGACCGATTTTGGCAGTATTGACTCCTTAACGGACATTGCCGAGCTATGCCATCTCCATCAAGTTTGGTTCCATGTCGACGCGGCCTATGGCTGCGGATTGTTAACCTCAACGCAGCACCGCCACCGTTTAGCGGGTATCGAGTTAGCCGACTCGGTCACCGTTGACTACCATAAATCCTTTTTCCAGAGTGTCAGTTGTGGGGCTTTCTTCGTTCGCGACGCAACTCATCTTCGCCATGTCACGGTGCATGCCGACTACCTCAATCCCTTAAGCGCTAAACAGGAAGGTACGCCGAATTTAGTGGATAAAAGCCTACAAACTACCCGCCGTTTCGACGCCTTAAAGATGTGGTTAAGTTTACGCATCATTGGTCGGGAATCGTTGGGAGAGGCCTTTGATCAAGTAATGGCGCTGACGGTAGAGACTCACCATCGCTTAGTCGCTTACCCCCAATTGGAGGTGCTACACGCGCCAGAGTTAACCACTCAAGTGTTTCGCTTCCATCCTACAACGGAACTGAGCGCTACTGAGGTAGACGATATTAACCAGCATATTCGCAAAGGACTCAACCGTAGCGGTGAAGCGATGATTGCCGCCACGAGAGTGAAGGGTAAGCAGTACTTGAAATTCACGCTGCTGAATCCAACGACGTCGATAGACGATATTCAACAGGTGATTGATGCCTTAATTTATCGTGGTGAAGCACTGGCCAGCCATCGTCTTCAGAGTAAACAGCATGCGGGAGCCCACTAATGTCTGAAAAAATTTATGACTTATTGGGTGTCGGGATCGGGCCTTTTAACCTAAGTCTTGCTTGTTTAACCGATGCGATTACCGATATGGATGCGATTTATCTCGATCAAAAACCAACGTTTAATTGGCACCCTGGAATGATGCTGGAGTCCGCGCATTTACAGACCCCGTTTATGGCGGATCTGGTAACCTTGGCTGATCCTACCAGCCGATTCAGCGTATTAAACTACTTGAAGAAAAAGGGAAAACTCTACTCTTTCTATATTCGAGAAGACTTTTTCTTACTGCGTAAAGAGTACAATCAATACTGTCAGTGGGCCTGTGAACAACTCTCGTCGTTGCAGTGGAACACGCGCGTTGAGCGGGTCACTCGTGATGAACAACGAGACTGTTACTACGTCGAAGCGGTAGATACGGTGACCGGTGAGGGTCAACATTGGCTCGCTCGGCATCTGGTGTTGGGGACGGGTCCAACGCCGTGGATGCCAGAATGGATTGACCCCTCATTAGAACAGGTGGTGCATTCCGGTCACTACCTAGCGAAAAAAGAGGCGCTGCAGCAGTTGTCGGCGATTACCGTCGTGGGTAGTGGCCAAAGTGCGGCAGAAATTTTCTACGACTTATTGCAAGATATCGACCAACACGCCTATCAATTAAATTGGGTGACACGCGCCCCGCGTTTTTTCCCGTTGGAATATACCCGTTTAACCTTGGAGATGACGTCTCCAGAATGGGTCGACTATTTCCATGCCTTGCCGGAGGCGCAGCGTGATCGACTGAATGCCAGCCAGAAAAATCTCTATAAAGGTATTAATGAGACCCTGATCAACGATATCTACGAACTGCTTTATCGTAAGGATCTCGATGGCCCCTTGGCGGTAACCTTGTGCACAGACTCAGGCCTTGTTGCCATGGATGTTAGCTCCTCTCAGGAACTTACCCTCATCTTAAAGCACCACGTTTTGAACGAAGAATTTAGCCTACCGACCGAGGGCGTCATTATGTCGACGGGCTACACCTATCGTCCGCCTGACTTTTTAACCCCGCTTATTCCCCTGATCGCGTTCGATAGTCAGCAACGCTATGCGGTGGGGCGAGACTACAGTATTGACCGTCAACATAGTCTCTTTGTGCAGAATGCCGAACTGCATACTCATGGTTTTGTCTCGCCGGATTTAGGCATGGCGTGTTACCGCAATTCGGTGATCCTGCGCAGTATTCTCGGTCGAGAGGTGTACCCGGTCGAGAAAAAGATTGCTTTCCAAACCTTTGGTCTACCGAAGGGGGCCGTTCATGGGTGAACGTATTTTTAGCCTGCAACAACCCCTAGGCTATTTCACCTTACGCCGTTGGCAAGCGGGGGATGAGAAGATGCTTCACTATTGGGTCACTCAGCCTCGTGCGCAATTTTGGGGGATGCAGGAGCAGAGCGTAGAACAGGTGAACGATTTCTATTTAAAAATGGTCGCCCAAGACGTCAACAGTGTGCTGATTGGTAGCCTAAACGGACAGCCTTACTTCTTGATTGAGTGTTATCAAGCTTTACAGGAGGAGGTCGGTGACCATTATCCCGCTCAATCCGGTGATTACGGTATGCACCTCTTAGTGGCACCCGTCAGCACGCCGATTAGCGGGTTAAGTCGGCAGATTTTTGCCACGGTAATGGAATACATGTTTAGCCGCCCAGAAGTGGAACGAGTGGTAGTCGAACCCGATGTGAATAACCAAAAAATTCATCGCCTCAATAAGCAAGCGGGTTTCCGCTATCACCAGCAAATCGACTTAGGCCACAAACGTGCATGGTTGGCGTTTTGTACGGCAACAGATTTTTATCGAGAGAAAGCCCTTATGTTAACAACATCGACAGTTTCATTTTCTTCCCAGCCTAACGCCGAACACTGGCAACAGGCCAATCGACAATTAATCCAAAAAGCGATTACTGAATTTAGCCATGAACGCCTGTTAGTGCCAGAAGCGATCGCTGAAGGGGGGTGGCGTTTAACGGATACCTCTGGCGAGAATGTCTATCAGTTTGCAGGACGGTGGCGTGCGCTAAACCATCTTTCAATTGACTGGCGGACAATAACGAAAACCCATAAGGGACAAGATAAACCGCTCGATGCATTAGCCTTTATCGTCGAATTCTCCGAACAACTGGCCATTCCTGAGTCGATGCTTGCGACCTATTTAGAGGAGGTATCCAGTACGCTATGCAGCAGTCTGTATAAGTTACAGAAAGGCAATCCGAGTAGCGAGCAGCTGGCGGCGGCAGACTTTCAAACCATCGAGTCATCGATGACCGAAGGGCATCCTTGTTTTATTGCCAATAATGGACGCATTGGTTTTGATGCTGCAGATTACTTTGCCTATGCGCCAGAAGTCGGTGCATCCATTTATATGCCATGGGTCGCGGTACATCGCAGTAATGGGCATTTTGCCGCGATTGATGGGCTGGATTACGCCACGCTTATCAATGAGGAGTTAGGCACTGCGCAAGTCAACGAGTGGGAGGCGACACTGCGATCGCTGGGTTTATTAGCGGAAGACTATCTCTTTACACCCGTACATCCTTGGCAGTGGCAGAATAAATTAATCACGGTATTTGCTGCTGATATCGCCCGGCAGAAGATTATTTATTTAGGGGTAGCGACTGACGCCTATCAAGCTCAGCAGTCGATTCGTACTTTCTTTAACCGTAGCCAGCCGACCAAGCGTTATGTCAAAACCGCTTTATCGATCCTCAATATGGGCTTTATGCGAGGGCTATCGCCTTACTATATGGCCACTACGCCTGCGGTCAACCAATGGTTAGCAAAAATCGTGGCAGAGGATAACTGGCTTAACCACTGCCGTTTTACGATCCTGCAAGAGGTTGCCACCATTGGCTATCATCATCGTCTCTATGAGCAAGCAATTAAAAAAGATTCTGCCTATAAAAAGATGTTTGCCGCCTTATGGCGTGAAAACCCATTAGTCGGGTTAACTGACCAGCAACGTTTGATGACCATGGCGGGATTACTTCATCGTGATGATGACGGGAAAGCTTTACTGACCGCGCTGATACAGCGTTCTGGTTTAGCGCCAGTCGAGTGGATAGATCACTACCTTCAGGCTTATTTAAGTCCTATTCTCCACTGCTTCTATCAGTACGATTTGGTTTTTATGCCCCACGGCGAAAACCTGATCCTTATTTTAGAAGATGATGCACCAGTGGGCTGTTTTATGAAAGATATTGGCGAAGAGATTGCGGTCTTAGAACCCTCGCGTCAGTTACCGGAAAAGGTACAACGCATTAAGGCAGAAGTCCCAGATGAGCTTAAGTTATTATCGATCTTTGTTGATGTGTTCAGCTGCTTCTTCCGCTTTGTCAGCGCGATTCTTGATGAAGATGGGGTAATGGAAGAAAACGCTTTCTGGCAACGAGTTGCTACCTGCGTTCACCATTATCAACAACACCATCCACACTTGGCTGAGAAGTTTGCACGTTTCGATCTCTTTAGCCCGACTTACGCACATTCCTGTTTAAATCGGCTACAACTGGCGAATAATCAGCAGATGGTGAATTTGGATGATCCAGCGAGCGCCTTGAAACTCGCCGGAGAACTGATTAACCCGATAGCTCAGTTTAAAAATTGATATCGATAGTCAATAAAGTCACTACAATGACCGGTTATACTGATCTTTTTTCCTATTTTGGGTTTATTTATGACATCGAAACTCCCACGTCATGACGCTCCCGCGACGTCATGGCTGTTTCCATTCTCTTTAGTGCTGTTTGAGTTCACGACCTATATTGCCCACGATATGGTGCAACCAGGCATGTTACAAGTGACCCAGGACTTACAGGTTGGACCAGAGTGGGTACCGTTTTCGCTCACTGCTTATTTAATTGGTGGTCTTGTTTTACAGTGGTTACTGGGGCCGCTATCCGATAAGTGGGGGCGACGCCCCGTGCTCATGTCTGGCGCACTGCTATTCGCCGTGGCCAGTGGCCTGACCTTTTGGGTCACGTCAATCGAGCAGTTTATGTTGCTGCGTTTTTTCCAGGGAATAAGTCTCTGTTTTATAGGTGCCGTGGGCTATACCGCGGTACAGGAGGCTTTTGAAGAACGAAAGAGTATTCGATTAATGGCCTGGATGGCGAATGTCGCGTTGTTGGCACCGTTAATTGGCCCGCTTGCCGGGAGCGCGTTACTGCTCTTTACCACATGGCGCATGTTATTTATTGTGTTTGCTTTATTGTCGCTTATCGCTTTGGTGGGGTTATACCTGAGCATGCCTGAGACGTCCGGAAACCGACAACTTAGCTTAACGCCTAAACGGTTATTGGGCGGTTACTGGAAATTACTCAAACGACCCGCGCTGATCGCCGGCTGTTTGGCATTAGGCTTATCTGCCGTACCGATCCTCAGTTGGGTGGCCCTGTCACCGGTCTATTTAATCCATGACCACCAGATGAGTGAGGTCGATTATGCGCTGCTCCAAGTTCCTGTGTTTGTCGCCATGATCTTGGGCAATGTGGTATTGAGCAAATTAACCCACAGTGCCGTGATCACCCGCCCATTGGTTATCGGTGCTTGGCCATTGGTCAGCGGCTTGCTTATCGCGCTTTGTGCCACACTTAGCGATACCTACCAGGTTGCGATACTGGTAACCGGTCTGAGTATCTATGCCTTTGGTGCCGGATTAAGTACGGCGGTGCTCTACCGTCTTACGCTATTTTCTGTCACCGAGTCTAAGGGGCAGGTGGCCGCTATGATGGGGATGTTGAGTATTCTAATGTATTCCATCGGTTTAGAATTAGCACGTGAAGGGTACTTCCAGTTTGGCTTGATCGGTTTTTCAGGGGTAAATCTAGTGAGTGGTGGCGTTTGGTTACTGCTCATCGTGTTGTTTATTCGCTGGGTGACGCAACATCGTCAAGCGCTGATTATTGAGTAAAAAAGAGTGCGCGGCCTGGCGGCCGCGCCTAATTTTAGAAGTCGTAACCGACGGTGGCGATTACCGAACGCTCCGCGCCCCAATAGCATGACGCTTTGCTATAACAGGCAGCAACATAATCGCGTCCGCCTAAGTTTTTCGCATTCAGCTGTACATAAGCGCCTTTCCACTGTGAACGCCACGCCCCGAGATCCATTCGCACCGAGGCATCAACTAAGATTGCAGAAGGGACTCGCAACGTATTTTCGTTATCTGCCCACTGTCTACCAAGATAACGGACACCCACACCCGTTGTGATGCCATAATCGAATTTATAATTTAGCCAAGCAGAGGCCATTGAGCTTGGTGTGATATAAGGCGTGTTACCGTTAGTCTTATCTTTAGACTCGATGCGAACGTGGTTGATGGTATAAGTGACAATCGAGCTTAAACGAGAAGTCAGCTGATTATGAGCTTCCAGTTCGACCCCACGAGAGTGCATTTTCCCAACGGGTTGATAGTAGTTCTCTAAGGGGACACGATTTGCGACGTTTTTCTGTGTTAAATCGTAGACTGCCGCTGAATAGAGATCCGCGCTGCCTTGAGGTTGGTATTTCACCCCGGCTTCATATTGCTTGGCTGTCGCGGGTTCCAGTAAGTTACCCGTTTCGTCGGTCAGTGATTGCGGGCTAATGGCTTGGCTATAGCTAATATAAGGGGAGACACCGTTGTCGAACGCGTAAAGTAATCCCGCTCGGCCACTCATATGGTCGTCTTGGCGACGTCGCTCGCTCCCTAAGCTTTCGCTTTTTGACACAATACGGTCATAACGTGCAGAGAGATCCATATGCCAACGATCCAACTGCATGCTGTCTTGAAGGTAACCGCCGGTTTGGTAATAGCGGTTTCTGGTATGGGTGTAGCTCAGGTCTGTCATCGTTCCCGTCATATCACCGGTGAAGGGATCGTAATTTCTCGCGGTGCCATAGGCATCATCGTGGTTATTTTTGAATTGATGGTATTCAGCACCGATGACGACTTGATGCTTTAAAGACCCTGTATTGAAATTTGCGATTAACTGATTATCGGTTGCCGCAGCAGAAAGTGATGAGCGTTCACTAGAGTATCCTCGGTTTAGCGTATCATTACCCGCCACCCAACCAGTTTGATAGACTTGGTCAACATCCACATTGGAGTGGCTGTAGCTTCCTGTAGAGTGAACCGACCAAGTGTCATTAAAGGTATGGCTGAAATCATAACTATAAATTTGCTCATGGCGCTTGAATTGATCAAAGTTCGGGTCGACATCACTAAATCCAGTACTGAGTTTACGCCCATTATGGGTGGTTAAACTCCCTTCTGCTGGGACGGAACCGTGAAAGCCTGCTGAGGGATCTTTTTGTAAATAAGCTTTCAGTAGCAGTGAGGTATCACTATCCGGTTGCCACAGTAATGAAGGGGAGATGGCGTAATGTTCTTCACGGGTATTGTCATATTGAGTATGACTTTGATGCCCAATACCGGTTAACCGGAATGCCCACTGGTCATTGATCGCATTGGTATAGTCCATCGCGACGCCACTGGTATTGTGGTTGCCGTAATAGGTTTTGAAGTGTCCTTCCTCGGCAAATTGCGGGCGTTTGGATGTCTCCATCACTAAGCCACCCGGTACGGTTTGGCCGTATAATGCTGAGGAGGGGCCTTTAATCACATCAATACGCTCTAAGAACCAAGGGTCGACCTGAAGTACGTTAAAAGTACTCCCATCGCTCATCATCCTTAGCCCATCAATAAAGATATTATCGACATCCCCACCATGAAAGCCACGTAATGAAACCGTATCATAACGTGTTGCGCCACCGGCAAAATTAGAAAACGCCCCCGCGGTATAATTTAAGGCATCATTAACGGTCAGCGCCCCTTGATCGATCATTTGTTGACGGGTGATGACCGAAACAGATTGTGGGGTGGTGATCAACGGCTGGTCAGTTTTACTCGCACCGCTACTGGTTTTGGCCGTATAACCATGGGTTTCTGAACCCGCAGTATCCTCGGGTGCTGCCGTGACAACAATACTATTGTCTGCGGCATGACTAAAATGGGGAGCAGAGAGTGCCAATGAAACCAGAAAAGCATGACGCTTAAGCGGGAATGACGTCTTCATTATTTTTATTTACCTTAACAGTCAGGGCGCAAGTGACTCAGGGAATCCTGTGTAAGACTCCCTCAAGTGATAATAAGAACGAGAATTATTATCTTTTATGAGTTAACTTGCAATACTCCTAGCTTGCTGTTTAATCAGTGGCTGGTGTAAGTGTTTTCTGTCAGACGAGGTATTGCCATAATAAACTCGCAATCAGTAGACCGACTAACGATACTATCGTCTGTAGTACCGACCAGATCCAAAGCGTTTGTCGTAGGGTCAAGCCAAAGAAGGATTTAATCATCCAGTAGGCGGCATCATTGATGTGGCAGAAAAAAACCGACCCGGCACCAATAGCCAAGGCAATTAGGCTGCTTTCTAATGGAGGCAACATATGGAAACTTGCAGCCATAATGCCAGCAGTGGTGGTGGTAGCAACCGTTGCAGAGCCGGTTGCTTGACGAATCATTACCGCGACGCCCCAAGCGAGGAGTAGCAGCGGAGCATGGGTCTGTGAGGCGAAATGGCTAATACTTTGGCTTATACCGGCCTCGACTAATACGCCTTTTAGCCCCCCTCCTGCGCCGATCGTTAACAGTAAAACCGCGACGGGGGCGATACTTGCTGTTAACGTCTCTCCCACCTGTTTTTTCTCCAAACCACTTCGCCAACTGAGTGTGATAATTGCCAGCAATACGGTAAGGGTCAGCGCGACCAAGGGTTCACCGATAAAATCAAAGAGATGAGCCAACGAACTGTCGCTTTGCAGGACATACAGTGAAATGCTGCGTACAAGCATCAGTAACGCTGGTAGCAAGATAATACTAATGGTCAGTAGTAGCGATGGACGACGTATGACTGATACGGGTTCCGGAAGTGTCGCAAGCTGGGTTACCGTGGCTAAACTGGCTTTTTTACTCAACCATTTTCCATAAAGCGGCCCCGCAAGAACGACCGCGGGTAGAGCGATGACACTACCTAAGAGTAAAGTAAGCCCCATATCTGCATGCAGAGTTGTAATAGCGATAATCGGCCCTGGATGGGGTGGGACCAGTGCATGTAATGCGGTTAATCCTGCTAATACCGGCACGGCAATACGCAATAACGGTTGCCCCGAACGCGCGCTAACGGTAGCAATAAGCGGCAACATTAATACCAATCCTACTTCAAAAAAGAGCGGTAGGCCGATCACCATGGCCGTGAGTGCCATCACCCAAGGTAAATAACGTGTCGAGGTGCGGGTAATAATAAACTCTGCGAGTCGATCAGCCGCTCCGGTCTTGGTCATGACACTGCCCAGCATTGCACCCATGGCAATAACATATCCACTTTCTCCTAACACCCCTCCGGCACTTTTAGAGAAGCTTTTAGCAATCATCTCGACCGGGACTTGGGCAACCAGTCCTGCGATCACCGCACCAATAAAAATGGCTAAGAAGGGAGGAAGTTTGGCATAGGCCACGAAAAAAATAATTGCCGCAAGGGCGGCGATACATGCGAGTAAAATTTCGCCATCACTACTCATTAATCTCTCCAAAATAATTAAGAAAAACGCAAGAGTCGTGAGCGACGTACTGCGTTATTTTACTCCGTCGCCGTGCGGATAACGAAGAAGGGCCGTTGGCGGAGATCGTGGTTGCCGTTTAAGTCAGGAGTACGATTCCATTGGCCTAATGTGGTGTAGAGATAACCATTACGGTAAGCCAAACCATCTGGCCAGCCAAAATCGTGAACATTGTGATCGAGTAAGTAAAATTGACCTTTAATATCACGTCTAACTAATGATTGTTGTTCATAGGCGCCGAAATAGAGATTTCCCTTTTCATCTTCCGCCATGCCGTCATTGGCGGGATGCTCTCCTTCGAAATGTACTGCTTTTTCGAGGGTCGCTTCAGAGACAGAAAAATCACTCAGTTGAGTCGTGGAGAGGCTAAACAGTTTGCGTCCGCTTAGCGCGGTCCAATAGAGCTTGCTCTGGTCAGGAGATAAGGCGACACCATCAATTCCCCCCTGTGGTAATTTTGGGTTGTCGGCATTGAAGACCACGGGGTTATTTTCGATAAATGCCATAAAGCCGGGATCAGGAGAGGTCGAAGAGTGATTGACCAACACTTCGCGCTGTTTGCCGCTGGCTACATCGATAACGATTAGCGAATAACGCTGTGCAAAACCAGAATTCGCAATATAGATAGTACCTGCTTGGCCGTGAGAGAGATCAACACGTAGATCGTTATAATGCGATGTTGAGTTAAGTACTGGCGGAGTAATTACAATCGTTTTCACGATTTTATTGCTATGCGAATCAATCGCGACCACTTTTGCTGCACCCACAGCAATGGTCGAGTGTCCTTGAATTTTTCCATCGTCCAATACCCACAGCGTATCGTTTTTATCAACGAATAGGCCATGAGGGGATACTAGCCAATCGGCGATATTGTGTTGCTGAGGAAGCCCAAAGGTTTCATTGGGATATGGCGTTAATTTTCCTTGCTTGAGTTCCATCAATGCTGGCCAGTGATGATCGCCGGAATGGCGAGGAAAGCCTAAGAACACTCGGTTTTCCTGATTGACCGCGATACCAGAGAGGTCAGGATAAGGAGCACAAATTTTTGCTACCACTTCTGAGGCAGCATGGCTCTGGGATGAAAAAAACCGCTGTCATCAATACAGCGGCAAGCAGGCTGAAAGGTTTCACTGGTACTCCTTAAACAAGGTAATTGTCCAAAAAGTGTAGTTAACTTTTACTGTTCAGCGGCTAAAGAGGTCTCTTTCGCAACATTTTTATAGGGAATATCTTGATTAAGCACCTGACGAGCACGAGTCAGATCCAGATCATTTTCCCACTTGGCAATGACTAATGTCGCGACAAAGTTGCCTAAAACATTGGTTAAGGCGCGTGGAATACCCATCAACCAATCGATAGGCAGTAAGAAGGCTAAGGCTGCCAGGGGCAGAGAGGGGATTGCAGAGAGTGTTGCCGCAAGGATAACAATCGCTGCGCCGGGTACTCCATGCGCCCCTTTTGAGGTAAAGACGGCCACGCCCAGAATTAAGGCGATTTCGCTCCAACCCAGGCTAATACCGGTGGCATTCGCGATAAAGACCACGGCGAGCGTTAAATAAATTGAAAACCCATCAAGATTAAAGGAGTAGCCAGTTGGAATGACTAACCCAACCGTTGATTTGCTGATCCCTAGCCACTCTAATTTCTTCATCAATTGTGGTAACACAACATCTGAGGCGGTAGTGCCCAAGACGATAGTCAGTTCCTCGCGTAAATAGAGCAGCAGTGACACAAAGCTAATGCCAGTGAGTCGTGTAATACCGCCTAACACCACGACCACAAAGAGTGCGCAGAGGGCGGTATAGAGGAAGAGAAAGCCAAGTAGGCTGGTTAATGAATGCACGCCATAATGTCCGACCATATAAGCGATTGCCCCGAGGACGCCGAGTGGGGCGACTTTCACCAGCATAGCCATTAAACGGAAAAGAATATGGCTGAGACTGTTGATTACCGTGATCACCGGTTTACCGGCCTCGCCGCTAATATTCAGCGATACCCCAAACAAAATGGAGATCATAAGGACTTGTAACGTATCCCCGCGCGCAAAAGCACCGATAAAAGTATCAGGGATAAGATTTAGGAAAAAATCGCCAAAACTCTGTAGTGAAGAGAGGTGATTAAGTTTATCCGGCGCTGTCATCTCCGTGGTCGACAAGTGAAGACCTTGTCCGATATGGGAGACCTGTGCGCCGACCAAGCCTAACACTAAAGCCAGTAAAGTAATGATTTCAAAATAGAGTAGCGTTTTACCGACGATGCGGCCGACCTGTTTTAATTCACTGTGTGAGGAAATACCTTGAACGATGATTACAAACACTAAGGGGGCGGTGACCATTTTAATCAATTTGATAAAGCTATCGCCCAAGGGCTTTAGAGAATCGGCAAGAGCGGGATAAAGGCATCCCAATGCGGTACCAATGACTAACGCGATAAGTACTTGGATAAAGATAGAGTGACGTATCTTAGAGATAGTGTGTGTCATAGCTGCAGCCCTTTTTAATGTAACTGAAAACTTATGTTTCAGTTAAGCAATTATTGGGCCAAAAGTTACCTCTCGGTAGCAACGGTGTTACCGTAGCTGTCGCTACCGTTTAGTCGCCATTTAATGACCTGATTTAGGGCGGTATTGCACCTCACTCATCTTCTTCGACCCACAGGGTAAAGAATTGGCTCTGAAGATGAGTGGTTGAGGGACTGTTTGTTTTCAGGTCCCCCACCCGATGGCGTGAATGGTTGGAAAAAAGAATACGTCCAGTAGGTGTCGTCATCACGATAGGAAGTCGTTCACTAGCCAGTATTCCACGTATCGTTTTTTCTCATTGACCAACTATAATATCGGTTGCCGCAATACTGAATAATTGCTTACTTAAATAGACCGGATAGAGATAGGTTAGTGTATAGGTATAATTACAGATATAGTCGACATGGGGTCCATGTAAATATCCCTCTTCTGCTTCCTTTACTTTAGCAAACCATGAAAATGTTTGATAATTTAGTGAGGTTGTTGAGGCTTTATTTAGCAAAAGCCTGTTTACTATACGATGATGTTGAGGTCGATAAAGCCAAGTTAGTTGCCATGATTCAAAACTAGATTCGTTATAAATGGCAAAACCTGCACCAGAGATTAGCTGGTGTTTGTTTAATATTTTATCTACAAGGGATAATATATTCCCTCTTGTTTTCATATCTATTTTTGAATTAACATCAACTATTTTATTTGATTCAAAAATAATTTTACTAATAGCTATTGCAAGGTTTTTAGTAGTTTTTTCAATTAATAAAAATGATTCTTCAGATTTATATTTTATTTTCCCTAATAGCATCTTATTCTCACTTCATCCTGAAATTGAGTTAGGTTTTAGATAAGACTCATTTTATAATCTATTAACGATGAGATGAAAAATTCAACTAAAGCATGGGCTTGAGTTGCGGCGAGAGATTCATCTCTATTCTTTAATGCATTCATAAGTTGATGGTAATGAACTGTACTGTCGGTATGAAACTTCTCATCTCGATAGAGAATAGAAATAAGAGGTGCCCATTCATTGATGATAATCAACTCTTGGGCTGCTAGCCTCGCCGATTGTGAGTTGGCGGCGAGTGTTAGTAGGCAACGTATATCTGATTGGGTTTTAAATTGTGGGGAGTCAGATTTTTCTAGTGCTAGGATAAGATCGTTTAATGTCGATAAATCATCATCAGTCATTCGCCGTACCGAAAGGCGAGCACTGTGAATAATTAGCGCACTTTGCATTTCACCGAGATCGGCTAAATAATCGGAGCTAATATTCTTAAAGGGATGGAAATCTTTTACGTAACTATCGACATCATCACTAATGAAACTCCCGCCGTTACGACCACGGATAGTATATATTAGTGATTTACTTCGCAGAGTATTCAATGCATCCCTGATAGTAATATGTGAAACACCCATCATTCGTGCTAATTCTAATTCATTAGGCAGTTGTTCACCTTTTTCTAATAAACCAGAAACAATAGCGTTAGAAAGTCTTTGGGTGATTTGTTCTGTTCTACTCGCTTCTCCAATTGGAGCAAAAATAACAGTGTGGGTAATCATGGAAATCTCTATGTAAATAATCCATTACGAATTTTATTTATAACATAAATCCGAAAATATTTAAAGAAACTAATGTCTAGTAAAGGGTATTTTTTAAATAATTAAATTTTATCTTTTATAATTAATAATTTACTTTCGAATAATAAATATATAATTAGTTATTGTGATCTCTGTTTTAAAATATAATTTAATAGCCTCCTATTTGGAGGGTTCTGAGCAAAAAGAGTGGCAGATCCTCACGTTTAAAAACTTTATTTTTTCCGTCTCATCGTGCCACGAGTTGTTCATGACTCCACGCCGTTATTTTGCTAAGGTTGAGAAAATCTTATCAACGTTTATCACGTAAAGGGCGACAGGTTAACGCATGCTTTCCAAGAAATCCGCAGCGATACATTCTTCACCGGTTAGAGAATTGCTTAAATTTAGTAAAGAACCTGGATTTATTTCCTTAGCGGGCGGAATTCCTGCCACGGATATGATTGACGTTGAGGGCATTGATAGTGTGATTCAGCAGCTGCTTGCCGAGGACCATCGCGATGTCTTTCAGTATTCGGTGACAGAAGGTGAATGGCCATTACGTCAAAGTATTGCTGCTTGGAGTAAACAGTTCAGTCTCACGCTTGATCCTCAGCAAATACTGATTACCAATGGTTCTCAGCAGGGGATTGATCTGCTTAACCGCGTGTTTTTAGAAAAAGATGATGTTGTCTTAGTGGAGCGTCCAACCTATCTCGCGGCATTACAGTTACTCGATTATACCGAAGCGGTCGTTGAAGAACTGGCTTACCAAGGTGAAAAGATCGATCTCGCCGCATTGGAAACACGCTTGGCGGCAGGTGGTGTGAAGATGCTCTACCTTATTCCGACCTTCGCCAACCCAACGGGGCGAATTATCGAGGATGAACAGCGCATTGAAATCGTGAAACTGGCACATCGTTATCAGGTCGTCATTGTCGAAGATGACCCCTATGGGCATTTAGCGTTTACTGAGCAACGTCGTGAGACATTCTTCTCGCTGGCTCAACAGTTATATGGTGCGGATCATAACGTCTGTTATATGTCGAGCTTCTCGAAAATCTTCTCCCCTGGTTTACGCTTGGGATGGCTGGCTCTCCCTGAAAAATTCCTTATGGCGATCACCGTGGCGAAACAGGCCTTAGACTTACATACCTCAACCCTGAATCAGCATATCGCTGCCCGCTATATCTCTTCTGGGCGAATTGATCAGCGTATAGCCTTGTTAAAAGAGACTTACCAGCAACGACGTGATTGGCTCATTGAGTCTTTACAGCGCCACCTAGGGGAGGCGATTACCTTCAACCGTCCAGAAGGCGGTATGTTTTTATGGTGCCATCTGAAAGAGGGTGTCGATGCGAGTCGTTTACTTAACGCCTGTATTGCTGAGAAAGTGGTGTTTGTACCTGGCGAGGTCTTTTTCGCGGAAAATCCGCAAACCAATGCCTTACGTCTTTCTTACTCCATGCTAACGCAACACACTGCCGAAGAAGCTGGTGTGCGTATTGCGCGCGCACTACAGAGCCTTTCTTCCTAATCATTCACAGGGGAAGGAATTATCTTCCCCTGACATTCACTATCTTCTTTCGAAACCATCGAAAAAATCAGGTATAGTCCGTTTTTTCGGAGGAACCATGCTGACCAACACATCTGTACGTCTCAACAAATATATCAGTGAGAGTGGTATCTGCTCTCGTCGCGATGCCGATCGCTACATTGAACAGGGTAACGTCTTAATTAATGGACGACGCGCCGCTGTTGGGGCCCAGGTCTACCCTGGTGATGAAGTGATGGTGAATGGTCAGTTAATTGAACCGCGTAATGAAGATGATTTGATTCTTATTGCGTTGAATAAGCCTGTGGGAATTGTTACCACGATGGAAGAGACTGAACGCGATAATATTGGTGATTTCGTCAATCACAGCAAGCGTGTCTTTCCTATTGGTCGACTTGATAAAGATTCACAAGGCTTGATCTTTTTAACCAACCATGGCGACTTGGTGAATAAAATCTTGCGAGCCGGTAATAATCACGAAAAAGAGTATATCGTGACGGTGGATAAACCGATTACCGACGATTTTATCCGTGGTATGGGCGCGGGTGTCCCAATGCTGGGGACGATGACGAAGAAGTGTAAAGTTAAAAAACTGGATACTCACGTCTTTCGTATCATTCTTGTTCAAGGGTTAAATCGACAGATCCGTCGGATGTGTACTCACTTCGGTTTCGAGGTGACTAAACTCGAACGTACTCGCATTATGAATGTGAAGTTAACCGGTATTCCTTTAGGCGAGTGGCGCGATCTGACCGACGATGAACTGATTGAACTCTTTAAATTGATTGAGGACTCTTCATCAGAAGATAAGCCAGTCGAGAAGAAACCTGTGAAAAAGGCGCTGAAAAGACCCGATATTGCGCCACCGGTAATGCCAGCTCAAGCGACCAAGAAACCGGCTGTTCGCCAGAAATTCACAAAACCAGGCCGTCAAAAGAAAGGGCGTTAGACGACGCGCCGAGTCGTGTGTTCATGTCGACGCAGGTCGGCACTTGACGCGGACGCTTTGTGCGGTTACAACTAAATGATGTCGGGGGAGTCTCGCGCAAGAGACTGAGAGGCTGTGAGCGTATTACGCCGTGCAGCGACCCTTTGAACCTGACCCAGTTAACACTGGCGTAGGAAGACGGGCCGCCTGTGAGCGACTGGGTATATCCCTTTTGGGGGATTGCCCCATTCCCTCTGCCTTATCTGGGTCTCTAATTAAGAGGCCATCCATGTTGTTTATCCTATCCTTAACTCAGGTCAGATCATGAGTCGCTGGAGCGTTATTGGCCGCGGCGTAAGTGGGCTTTGTGTGGCAAAACTGCTGGTTGAACAGGGTGAGCAGGTCGAAGTGATCGAGCAGCCAGGCTATACCAGCGCTTCATGGTACGCAGGCGGTATGTTGGCACCCTATTGTGAAGCAGAGAGTGCGGCCAGCGAAGTGGTCACGCTTGGGCAACACGCGCTCGCCTGGTGGCAACAACGGGTCCCTGATGTGCAACAGCGCGGAACCTTAGTCGTCGCTCCGGCAAGAGATCAGCAAGAACTCAAGATCTTCGCCAGTAAAACATCCCATTTTCAGTGGGTGAAACCGATGGAGGTCGAAGAGGATCTTGGTTCGCGCTTTGAGAGCGGACTCTTTTTTGCTGAAGAAGGGCACTTGAATCCTCGGCAAGCCTTAACCTCCCTCGCTCAGCAATTAGTTGATCAAGGCGTAGTGTTTCACTCAACTCAGCCCTCTGGCAAGATTATCGATTGTCGAGGTATTCACGCTCAATCACACCTTCCACAACTCCGTGCAGTACGTGGCGAAATGCTACGTCTACGCAGTGCTGAGTTAGACTTTTCACGTCCGATTCGGCTATTACATCCCCGCTTTCCTTGCTATTTGGTGCCGCGTGGCGCAGGGGAATTTATGTTAGGCGCGACGATGGTCGAGACCGATGATAATCGAGGTATGAGTGCCCGGGCGGCGATGGAGTTATTGAGTGCTGCGTACACGCTACACCCCGCGTTTGCAGAGGCTGAAATAGTGGAAACCGCAAGCGGTTTACGACCTGCTTACCCGACCAATCTCCCCAGTATCCAGTATCAGGATAACCGTTTTTATCTGAACGGGATGTACCGCCATGGTTTTTTACTGGCTCCGCGCGTCGCGCAGCAACTTGTTGAACAGTTAGCGAAGGAAAAGAGCAATGCAGATCTTACTTAATGGCCAGTCGATCATGACAGAGGCAACCGACTTATCGGCATTATTGCGCGAACAACACATCGATATAGCAGTGGTTGCCTGTGCGGTAAACGGACAATTTGTGGCGAAAAGTCAGTATGCCGAGATGCGATTGCAGCATGGGCTACGCATTGAGGCGCTTTCACCTATGCAGGGAGGCTAAGGCATGTTTTATGGAACATCGTTGACATCACGTTGCTTCTTAGGCACGGCGGGGTACCCGTCGCCTGCCATCTTGAGCGCAGCGATTAGTGCCTCAGGCACTGAGGTGATCACTGTCAGTTTACGGCGTGAAGGGGCAGGCGGCCAGGCGTTCCGTGACCTTATTAGCCAACATACACGGCTTATTTTACCGAATACGGCAGGTTGCCACAGTGTGAAAGAGGCGGTGACAACGGCTCATATGGCCCGGGAGCTGTTTAATACGCCGTGGATTAAGTTAGAGGTGATTGGTCATGCCGATAGTTTACAACCGGATCCTTTCGCCTTGGTGGAGGCAGCAAAAATCTTATGTACAGAAGGTTTCGAGGTCTTCCCCTACACCACAGAAGACCGAATTGTTGGCGAAAAACTGTTAGCGGCAGGATGCCAAGTGCTGATGCCTTGGGGAGCACCGATTGGCTCCGGTCAGGGTCTTAACAACCTACGAGGATTGCAGGCTTTACGTGCAGCTTTTCCAGAGATCCCGATGATCATCGATGCCGGGATCGGCGCACCTTCTCATGCCACTCAAGCCATGGAAATGGGATTCGACGGTATTTTATTAAATACCGCTGTTGCTAAAGCGCGAGATCCGGTGGCGATGGCTCAAGCTTTCGGCCAAGCCATCTCGGCAGGGCATACGGCCTATCAAGCTGGCTTAATGGCACAACGTGATATGGCAGTACCCTCAACGCCATTATTTGGACTGGCGAATCTCATCTGAGGAATAGCGATGCAACGTTATCAACGACAAATGCAGTTACCGGAAATCGGTGAACAAGGGCAGCGACGACTGCAACATGCCAAGCTTCTGGTGGTCGGTGCGGGGGGACTCAGTGCTACGCTCCTTCCACAATTAGTGGGAGCCGGTATCGGTCAGATTCGACTTTACGATGCTGACCGGGTTGCGCTGCATAATCTGCATCGGCAAACGCTCTTTAGGCAGCAAGATATCGGAAAAGCCAAAGCGCTCTGCGCACAAGCCCATTTAAGCCAATGCAATAGCGACGTGCTGATAGAGCCTGAAGTGACGCATATTACGGCCAGCACCGTCCGCCATGCTCTGCGTGATTGCGATATCGTCGTTGATGCGGCAGATAATTTTGCCACCACATATTTACTGTCTGACACCTGCGTAACCCACGGTTTACCGCTAATCAGTGCTTCAGCCCTTGGAACTCAGGGATATGTGGGCGGATTTTGTGGCGGTGCACCGAGTTATAAAGCGTTGTTTCCACAATTACCCGATATGGCAGGAAATTGTCAAAGTACCGGCGTGATGGGCCCGGTAGTGGCCTGTTTGGCGGCAATTCAGGCGCAAATGGTATTGAGTTGTGTGTTACAGAACACCCCCTCTCCGTTAGGGTCACTGGTGAGGTGTAACTTTAGCAATTGGCAGTTTAGCCAGTTTCGCTTTGATTCCGCCGCTGAACCGATCGAGAAAACGCTACACTTTATCGATCGAGCGCAATTGGTACAAACCGATCTGATCGTCGAGTTGCGGGATCGCACACAAGCCCCGACCAGTGTTACTGATACGGTGGTTCGCATGTCGCTACAGGGGCTTGAGCAGTGGACGATACCTGCTTATCAACGCTTAGTCTTGGTTTGTCATACAGGATTACGGGCCGCACGTGCCGAGCAGTTATTACGGCTACGTGGGCTGGATAATATTGTATTACTTGCGGCGGGAGAGGCGTAATGTTCGGCTTTGATTAAGTGAATATTTCTTGGCAATCGCAGCCTTTGTTGCGTGATTTTTTACTCGACTTCTCAGAGGAAAAAACGACGGCGCTCTGAGGCGCCAGTAGTATAGGTAAAAGTAGTCTACAACAACGTTTAGCCGGTTTACTCCCCTGTACAGCAGGATAAACTCTACCCTTGGCTCTCTGTGTGGGATAACGTATTTCTCCCGTCGACTCTTAGGGTACTGTAAGCAGAGCGAAAAGAGTAACGGACGAGAGGCACGGGTGAGTGAATTAAGGCGCTGGAATATTGAGTTTTTCTAAGAGCAGCCGCGTACAATTGTCACGCTGCTGGGCTTGCTGTTGCTGATCAGGGGTGAGGCGATCCCAAGCATCTTGAATATGTTTCCCAAGCATCGGTGAGAAGTGGCGTTTTTTCAGGGCATAATCTTGGTTATTGTTTTCAATTGTCTGTTGCATCCTAGCTTGGATTTGCTGATCAGAGCCGGTGGGTTGCAAACAATAGAGAGAGACATAATAGGCTTTATCTTGATCACTAAAGTGTGGCATCAGCCACCATACTGCCGTACATAAAATAATCACTGCTGGAATAATAACTTTTAGCTTTACCATGACACTTTCCAAAAATCTTTCATTGTGGTTGTAATGATAAAGAGGGTACGCGAATTAATCTATATCGCTAGATGTACAGACGTCTAAATGTCTAATATACTCAATTAAAATTAGACATGTTGAGGTGGATGCGGTGAAAAAATTTTTAGTCTCTTCTTTTTTGGCTGTCTGTGCATTAGGCCTAGTGGGGTGTAAACAGGAAGATGCGCATACTATTAAAGTCGCCATCAACTCTGGGCCTGACCAAGCAGTGTGGGACACGGTGAAACAAGTTGCTAAAGATAAATATCAGCTAAATGTTGAGGTCGTTAGCTTTAATGATTACGTTCAGCCCAACGAAGCCTTGGCGAACAAAGATGTGGATGCCAACGCTTTCCAAAGCGTGCCGTATCTTGAGATGCAAGCCAAAGAACGTGGCTATAAATTCGCTATTTTAGGGAAGAGTTTTATTTTCCCAATCGCCGCCTACTCATCGAAAATTAAGGATTTAAATCAATTACCTAATGGGGCGACGGTCACTATTTCTAATGAAGCCACCACCTTGGGCCGTAGTTTATTGTTACTGCAGTCACAAGGCTTGATCACGGTCGACCCTAGCAAAGGCTTACTTCCAACGGTATTAGATATCAACGCTAACCCTAAAAATTTGCAGTTTGTATTAGTTGATACGCCACAACTTACGCGTTCTTTGGACGATCCGAAGGTGTGGTTATCGGTGATTAATAATAACTTTGCTTCGCAAGCCGGTTTATCGGCAGCGCGTGATGGATTATTTATGGAAGGTAAAGCCTCGCCTTATCTTAATGTCTTAGTGGTGCGTGAAGGCGATAAAGATGAGACGAAATTACAGCAGCTTAAGCAGGCTTTCCAATCTCCTGAGGTCGAAGCGAAAGCGAAAGCGGTCTATCACGGAGATGTGATACGCGCTTGGTAACCCCCTGTGAGTCTACAACCCATGCTGAGCATGGGTTTTTTTTTGCCAAGAGTTAGTCACCCTATCGAAAGTAGAAAGCCAATAGCCACCAAGGTATAGAATCCGGCACAGAATAGAGTGATTAAACGATGATAACGCACCAAAATCTGTTGCGCCCGTGAGGTGGAGAAACAGAAGGCATAGAGGCTAAAAATGGTCATCCCGATCAGGGCACAGAGGATGACCAGTAGGACAGTCGCCCAAGGTGTTGAGTGTGGTGAGAGACCGATACTCGTCACGGTTAGCCAAGTTAAGATCGCTTTAGGATTGGTGAGATGCAGGCTGACCCCTTGCCAGTAGTAACGGAAATCTTTATGGTCAGCTCGTGACACCTTAGTGGTTGGACGGAGGGGGACGGCGAGGGACTTTATCGCTTTATAGGCGAGCCAAAAAAGATACACAGCCCCGAGAAATTTTAAGGCTAATAAGAAACGCGGTTCGGAAAGCAGCAGCGTTGAGACGCCCAAGGCGGTCATGACCCCCCAACATAGCGATCCGGTTATTACCCCTGCAGCGAGGATAAAACCGGCTTGACGCCCCTGGGACATGGCTAAGTTAGCAATCGAAAGATTTGCTGGACCGGGCGTTAACGTACCTAGACTGTAGACCAATAGTGCAGGCGTGATTAAAGACCATTCAACCATATACGTCCCCCTGATTATCGTTGAGTAATAAAGCTGAATTATGATTTACGTCCGCGCTATTTTTGATCATTTTCGCTCTCGACAGGCTGGCTTACCGCTCGGTTATAGTCAATACCGCTGAATGTTAGCTATAGTAGAGCGACGAGACTAATCAGAAATATTGAGGAATATATGAGTCAGATTACTACGCAAACAGTTCGCTACCAAGCAGGCGAGACGGCATTGGCCGGAACCTTAGTTTTCCCCAGCGAGACAGCTCATCCTTTGCCTGGTTTGGTGATGGCACCAAACTGGTTCGGCGTCACCGATGATGCCGCTAAACTGGCCAAAAAAGTCGCGGAGCAAGGATATGTTGTGCTGCTTGCCGATCTCTACGGGGAAACGGCTCGACCCACAAATCCTGACGAAGCAGGTGCTGCGATGATGGCAGTAAAAAATACGCCAGATGAAGTGGGACGGATGAACGCAGCGATTGATACGTTAAAAAGTCAGACATCGGTTGCGGTAGACGCGCAAAAAATTTCTGCTTTTGGTTTCTGCTTTGGTGGACACTGTGCTTTGGAATTAGCGCGCAGCGGCGCTGATATCCGCGCGGCGGTCTCTTTCCACGGTGGATTAGATACCTGTGGTGCCTACGACTCTACCCAAATTAAGGCAGCCATTCTGGTGCTTGATGGGGCTAAAGATCCTCTGGTACCGCGTGAACAACTCGTAGCCTTCGTCAACGAAATGACGGCGGTTAATGTCGATTGGCAATTAGTGAGTTACCACGATGCAGTACACTCTTTTACCGATGAAACGGCTAATAACCCAGGGGTTGCCGAATACCATCCCCAAGTGACCGAGCGTGCATTTGCCAGCCTGTTTGAATTACTTAAACGCGTAAATTAATTTATGTGCTTCCTTAGCCAGCCGTTCTGCGCTGGCTAAAGCTAAATTTCTGCTTAGATAAGTATTTATCCTTATTTTTCATCTTTCCTTAAATCCGGTTAACTGATTTCGGTGAAAGGCATTATGCCTTCGTGATTTCTTGTACGAATAGGGAGTGGAAGATGAAGCAACCCACGCGTATCACGCGCACCTTATTGCCTTGGCTTGTGCCTACATTGTTGCTGATTGCTTGGCAATTAGGATCTGCCAGCGGCTGGATTTCTGATCGCGTATTACCTGCTCCCATCCACATCATTACCGCCGCTTGGACGTTAATGAAAAGTGGTGAGTTATGGAGTAATTTATCGATCAGTACTTGGCGTGCGGTGGTCGGTTTTGCTATTGGTGCCAGTGCTGGACTGATTATGGGGTTAATTACCGGTTTATCCCGTATCGGTGAACTGTTATTGGATAGCACTCTACAGATGCTACGCAATATTCCGCATTTAGCACTGATCCCGCTGGTCATTTTATGGTTTGGCATTGATGAGCGAGCCAAAATTTTCCTCGTCGCCTTAGGGACCTTCTTTCCGCTTTATCTTAATACTGCCCACGGTATTCGCCATATTGATAAGCAGTTAATTGAGATGTCACGCAGTTATGGACTTCGCGGTGTGGCACTTTTTTGGCAGGTGATCTTACCCGGGGCGATGCCCTCAATTTTGGTTGGGGTGAGATTTTCATTAGGGCTGATGTGGCTAACGTTAATCGTGGCGGAAACCATCTCGGCTAACGCTGGAATAGGGTATTTGGCGATGAATGCCCGCGAGTTTTTACAAACCGATATTGTCGTCTTCGCCATTCTTCTCTATGCCTTACTCGGTAAACTCTCGGATTTACTGACGGTGGCGTTGGAAAAACGCTTACTACGCTGGCACATTCAATGGCGTAAAGAGGAACTCCCAATATGAAAAATATTCGTCTGATTACTCCCACAACGGCCTTGGCCTTGCAGTTGAATGCGATCAGTAAATATTTTAGTCAGCAGCCGGTATTAGATGCCCTAGATCTCACGATCCCTTCCGGGCAGTTTATTGCAGTCGTGGGGCGGAGCGGTTGTGGAAAAAGCACCTTACTACGGCTATTGGCGGGGTTAGAAAGTTCAACTGGCGGCGATCTTGCCGCCAATCATCAGCCTCTAGCAAAGTCTGCATCGGCTATCCGCTTAATGTTTCAAGAGCCACGTTTATTACCGTGGAAGACGGTGATTGAGAATGTCGGGTTAGGGTTGTCGGGACAATGGCGTGAAGAGGCGAAAGCGGTTTTAGCTGCCGTCGGATTGTCTGATAAGGCTAACCAGTGGCCAGAAACGCTTTCTGGTGGGCAAAAACAGCGGGTGGCGTTAGCTCGAGCGTTAATCCACCGTCCAGGATTATTGTTACTTGATGAACCCTTGGGGGCGCTAGATGCCCTGACGCGCTTAGAGATGCAGCAACTGCTGATTGAGCTTTGGCAGACTTGGAAATTTACGGTGGTACTGGTGACACACGATGTGAGTGAAGCGGTGACCACTGCCCAACGTGTCGTGATGCTAGATAAAGGTAAGGTCAATCTAGATGTCGATGTTGGAGTGCCTTATCCACGCTCAAGCACACAAGCGAATGTGGCCACCCTTGAACGGCAGATTTTGGCGGCGATAATGCAACCTGATCAGCCTGTGATCGCCCCGACCCGCCACGCGATATAAGTCAGAACAGATTAAGGTAATGATTGATGAATAACATAACGCACTCCCCAGATTTCTTTTGGTTTTTACCCACTCATGGCGACGGACATTATCTTGGGACCCAGCAAGGGGGGCGTACGGTCGACCTCCCTTATTTACAACAAATCGCGCTAGCTGCCGATAACTTGGGTTACAGTGGCGTATTGATCCCAACAGGAAAAAGCTGTGAGGACTCTTGGTTAGTGGCGGCAGCGTTAGCGCCATTAACCCGGAAATTAAAATTTCTTGTTGCCGTTCGTCCGGGCTTACAACCCCCATCATTGGCGGCACGAATGACCAGTACCTTGGATCGACTCTCCCAAGGTCGTTTATTGATTAATGTGGTGACCGGTGGGGACCCAGAGGAGAATAAGGGAGATGGGATTTTTTTAAGTCACGATCAACGTTACCAAGTGACCCGCGAATTTTTACATGTCTATCGCCGTTTACTTGCAGGTGAAAAAGTCAGTTATCAGGGCGAGCAACTACGTGTTGAGAACGCGGAACTGCTCTTTCCAAGCCATCAAGACCAAGGCCCTCCTATTTATTTTGGCGGTTCTTCGGAGTCTGCTGTCGAGGTTGCCGCAGAGCATGTCGACACCTATTTAACCTGGGGAGAACCGCCGGAACAGGTAGCAGAGAAAGTCGAAAAAGTTCGTGCTAAAGCGGCGGAAAATGGGCGTGACGTCGAGTTTGGTATTCGGCTACATGTGATTGTCCGCGATACCGAGCAAGAAGCTTGGCATGCGGCAGAACAACTGATTGCCCATTTGGATGATGAAACGATAGCCCGCGCGCAGGCGATATTCTCGCGGATGGACTCTACTGGCCAAGCAAGAATGCGAGAATTACATGGTGGTTCACGGGATAATTTAGAGATTTCCCCTAACTTATGGGCAGGGATTGGGTTAGTACGGGGCGGAGCAGGGACGGCGTTAGTGGGTAATCCACAACAAGTCGCTGCTCGGATCCGCGAGTACCAAGCGATAGGCATTACTAAATTTATTCTGTCAGGTTATCCACATTTAGAGGAGGCTTGGTCGTTTGCAGAACGAGTAATGCCTCTATTTTCGACAGCCGAAGCGACTCATCGTCATGGCCCGCACGGCGAAACCATTGGTAATACCGAGTTACCGCGCCAAGTCAGCGCCAGTTAAGCTGATAAAGCCCTAAAGTAAACGCCGCTCAGCATTTCCTGCTTGAGCGGCGTTTTTTATTCATCAAAGAGTGAAAGCAATACGTTAGTGACTGGCGTCTTGTGACCACGTTGCTCGGTTGACCTGTACTTGGCCGGGAATAAGATGAATTTTACTGAAAGCATCAGCAAGCGTCTGTTGTTGCGCAAATACGTCGGGTGTCATGCGTTTGGTGGTGTAGTCAAGCCGGGCTAACGTCGTATGCCAGTAATCAATATTCAAACCTGTTGCAGCGGACAGCAGTTTTGCCGTCTCTTCCTTATGGCTATTTGCCCATTGGCCACTCTCTTTTAAGGTATTCACCACCTCTAACGCCAGCTTAGGAGAACCCTCCGCAAATTTACGGCTAGATAGGAAGAAAGAGTAGTGTGGCACTAATCCTTCGGCGGTGGTGAGAGTACGGGCATGAGTGACTTGGCTCACTTCTGCATAGTAAGGGTCCCAGATCGCCCATGCATCGACAGCTCCTTTTTGAAATGCTGCACGCGCATCAGCAGGGGGTAAATAGACGGGTTGAATATCCTTATAACTCAGCCCGGCATGTTGTAATGCCGCAACCAACAAGTAGTTGACATCGGATCCTTTATTTAGCGCAACACGTTTTCCTTTTAGATCCGCAACACTATGGATGGCTGAATTTGCCGGTACAACAATCGCTTCATTTTTAGGGTTTGCCACTGAATGCGCTAAATAAATTAAATCTGCTTTAGCTGCTTGCGCGAATATCGGGGGGGCATCGCCGGTAGCACCAATATCAACACTACCAATATTTAACCCTTCCAATAATTGTGGCCCAGCAGGAAACTCTACCCAGCGCACTTTTACACCTTGTGAGGAAAATTTTTTTTCGAGGGTATTTTGAGATTTTATAATAGTGAAGAGACTGGCTTTTTGATAACCAATAGTCACCACTGATTGTTCAGCTGAGCTAATGGTCGGGGCCATCAGTAAGCTACTCACTACGAGGCTTAAAGTATAAATCTTTTTCATCAGTACTCCGGCTATGCGCGTGGGAAAGACTGATATCTATAGCAATTTTACTGCAGCAGGGTAACTATGAAAAAAGACAAAGGATATCTATTAATGTGATTAGCCGCTAACCGTTGGCGTACAGGGCGATTAGCGGTAAGTGTATTATTTTACAGCAGTATTATCGGCAATCTCTTTTAACTTACCGTAAATATTAAAGGAGAGAATAATCAGTTCACAGGAAATACGTACGCCAATCACCCCGAAAATCAGGGTGCAGAACCCAGAAAACAATCCGCCAATAACACTTCCCCCTAAAGATAGGCTGGTAATCATTGCGGCTAAGCCACCGAGTACGACACCAATAATCCCTAGCCAATAAATGATGGTAATAATTTTAGGGGTAATCATTTGGTCGAAATTTAATAATGATTTAAGCATTCTCTTCTCTCCATGATATAAAACATAAACTTAACTTTTATTTAATAAGTCGGCAATGAAAAAGAGAAGAGTGTGAGCAAAGCTCTTATTATCCTGAATAGCGTATTCTACTCAGACGAGGAGTTTATTGATGATGGCATACTGTAATAGCATAATCGTTTTCGCATCGTTGATTTCCCCCCTTTGCATCATTTCGACGGCTTGTTGAAAAGGGAGTTCTAGCACTTCGATATCTTCGCCTTCTTCATATACCCCCCCGCCAGAGTGAATACAGTCTTTATGAGAATATTCGGCGATAAAGAAATGGAGTTTTTCGGTAACGGCCCCGGGACTCATCCATGCATCAAATACTTTGGTCACCTGCTGGATACGATAACCTGTCTCTTCCTCTATTTCCGCACGGATCCTAGTGATCGGATCTTCTCCCTCCAGCAGTCCTGCCGCGGTTTCGATCAGTAAGCCGGACTCACCTTGGATCTTTAGCGGCAAGCGAAACTGGCGAGTCAAAATAATTGTTTGCTGAGCGCGGTGATACAGGAAGACGGTCACACCATCACCCTTATCATAGACTTCACGACAGTAGGTCTGACGGCTTCCATCTGCCCGCTGATAATCAACCGTATATTTTTTCAGTGAATACCAATCATCGGAAAGGGTGTGTTCGTTAATAATGGATACTGAACGGGGGGATCTAGACATGGTGCCTCCTTGGTCGAGAAAAAAAGGTAACTCTTCAAGGAAAGTCTGGCAAGAGGAGAATCTCCGTATCCAATGGTGTCGGATACGGAGAGTAAACTTAGAAGCTTAAATTGGCGCTAATACCACCGACTAATGCATTTTTAACACCGCTCTCGGCACCTGGTGCGACAACGTATTGCAGGTTAGGACGGACTTGTAGCCAGTTGGTTGCGTGAATATTGTAATAGACTTCATAGTCATACTCGGAACCATGCTGAATAGGGATCCAAGCTGGGTTGCTATCGTAATAAGCACCGTTAGAACGGTTTTCACGACGTTGCATCGTTGAATAGCTTGAGTTGATGTGGATACGTGATGCACCAATACCAATCTCATCTTCTGGACGTGCATCGGCTAACCCTTTCCATACTAGCGTCAGCGATTGGTAATTATCAATTTTCGCTGTCTTATGGTCGTTCATCACCGCTTGAGCCGTTAAGGTTAAGCCGCGATCGCTACCGCCCGGTTGCGCAAAAAGTTGTTGTTGAGCCAGTAAATAACCACCGTAGGCATGAGTTGTATCGGTATTACCATTACGCCATGAGCCATAGACTTGGTCACGTACAGAAGAATAATAGCCACCTAAACGGTAGTTACCTTTTAAGTTATCTGGACCAAAGGTTGGATGCCAAACAACTTCTGCTGGGACTAAGTTCCCTTCCGTTTGACTGACTTCAAAACGGAAACCATCGCCACGGTCATAGTTGTAAGGTGTTTGGTTATAGAAACCGACTTGGAAGAAAACGTCAGGAGTGATGTTGATGGCAACACGTCCTCCCCATTGAGACACTGGCCAGTTGTACCAGTGGTCACCGCGCCAGTTACCTGCCTGACCGCCACCAAAGGCTAAGTTTTGGAACTTACTGTCGATGGTGTCAAAGTCTTCGCCCACGGTGACGCGACCCGCTTTAACATCCACTAAGTTGTCAAAGAAATGTTTACGTAACCAAAATTGAGTTAAACGCCAAGTCTGCCCACGTCCATAGACTTCTTGGACTGAGGAGAGCGTACCATTACGGCTGATAGCATCGTCAGATAAGTTACGGCCATTACGGTCAGTAATGGTCATTTGGAACTCGGTGTCGTTCCAACCTAATAGTTTTTCAAGATCTAAATCAACACCAAAAGCCCATTGGTCGGAATAGCGCATGGTGGTTGAGGAACGGTAGCCGCCTGCTAAGTTTGCAGCACTTTCCATGGTGTAGTTAACCTGGAAATCGACGCCTTCTTCTTTTAATTGGCTGCGCGTTCCGTTCCAGTCACCGAGCATCCAAGCGGAGTCATAACTAAAAGGTTCTGCCGCCTGCGCAGCCGGTAACGCGCTCGCGCAACTCACCGCGACTAATGACAGTGCAAAGAAAGAAGGTGTACGTAAGAAAAATTTATTTTTTATTTTCATTATTTTTGTCCCGAAAAAAGGTGTTAACGCTCAGAAGAGGTTACCGCAGAATAACGTGTAAATTAGTGCCAATTTTATTAAATATTTGTACTTTTAGACCTCGATCACGAAAAGCGCGACTTCACCAGCAAGTGAGTATTGGTGCACTCCTTAGGCTGGATTAGTGGAGAAAATAAGTCTCAAAAAGCGGGGGCAGAGCATACGCCTTTTTTGATATTTGAGAAACATATTTTTAACATTTATGCGAGGGATAAGGAGTATTTATGTGATCTATTCGGTATTAATCATCTGAAAAGGCTATTTTTGAACCAAAAAAGCGCTTTCCCACTCATAAAAATTGGGGTACATTTTCCCTTGTAGGGTACAGAGGTAAGATGTTCTATCTTTAAGACCTTTTACTTCACGTAATCGGATTAGGCTAGAAATTAGCCGCCCCAGCGATCTCGTTTATCGCTGGGGCGTTTTTTCGTTTAGGAGAGGGGAAAAGGGGATTATTCCTCAGCAGCGTCCTGCTGTTCGCTGTATTCTGTAAACCATTCATCTAGCTTATGGCTTAGCTTATCAATACCCATCTTTTTTAATGATGAGAAGAGTTCAACTTGCACATTCCCCATAAAGGCTAGGCTAGCTTCTCGCACCATCGCTAACTGTTTTTTACGTGCGCCAGAGGCCAGTTTGTCAGCTTTAGTCAGTAGAACTAAAACAGGAATTTCGCTAGCGATCGCCCAAGTGACCATTTGTTGATCGAGCTCTTTCATTGGGTGACGAATATCCATCAATACTACGAGTCCTTTGAGGGCTTGACGAACTTCTAAATACTCACCCAGCGATTTTTGCCATTTTCGTTTAACTTCTTCTGGTACCTCGGCATAACCATAACCGGGTAAATCCACTAAGCGAATACCGTCTGCTACTTGAAATAGGTTGATGAGTTGCGTACGTCCCGGCGTCTTACTGGTCCGTGCAAGACTTTTTTGTTGGGTTAAGGCATTCAACGCACTCGACTTTCCGGCATTAGAGCGGCCTGCAAAGGCGACTTCCGCACCCGTATCGTCCGGTAGATGACGAACGTCCGGGGCACTAGTTACAAAATGAGTGACGTGATAATTCCAGCTCGGCACAGCAAACTCCACATAATTTTAGCAGCATAAACCGCGAGTATACCTACCTTTTGCCTAGATTTCGCGCATTGTTATGTAATAGCCGTGCACGCGGGCGTATCGTGGAATTTTAGGTCTTAGGACAGAGAGTTGCCTCTTTATAGTAAAGACTGGCTATTGGGAGTCTATATTCGGTAAAAATCAATAAAAATCAAACGGATGATTAAATAGTGAAATTTATCGTTAATATTGCCTTGCACTATTGGGTTCTTGAACTACAGTTTAGCCGCTAATGGAAGGCTTTGAGGAACGTTGTTCAGGGATCGGGATGCGAACATCAACGTAAGGGATATACGAAAAAAGGACGAAAGGGCGGTAACCTTAGTGTTACCGCTTTTTTATTGTCCAAGTTTCTGCTAGATTCGCGCCCAGAACCTATCGAAGTAATCCTCCTTGAGACTGACAATATGAAGCAACCTTCCAGACCGACCAAAAGCAAGTCTACGGAACGTCGTAAAACACGCGCCGAACTGAATCTTGAAGGCCGAGACCGCAAACGCAAAAGTAAGCTTAAAGGCAATGTAGCCGGTAATCGTAGCCATCCTAAAGCAACTCAGCAACAAGGCAACGCAGCGCCGAAGAAGAGTGACCCACGTATCGGGAGCAAGACGCCTGTTCCTCTGGTCGCCGAAGGTAAAGTGGCCGCTGTACCGGTGACTAACGTTCACGCCGAACCAGAGAAAATGACCCGCCAACAAGAATTACGGATGTTGGAAAATGATCCGCGTTTAGACCAGTTACTGGACCGCTTAGAAGCAGGTGATACCCTGAGCGGCGAAGACCAAACCTGGCTCGAAGCGCGTTTGGACCGAATTGAAGAATTAATGGTGTTGCTGGGTATTGATATTGATAATGAAGAGAAAGACGACGAAGCGGAAGAAGACATGTACCGCTTGTTGAAAGGACAGTGAGTAGGAATGACAGGGAGCTGGCTCCCTGTCATTCAGCAGAAGGATTAATTGATAATGCATTGGCTTGGATCAATTCCTGCCGGATTATTCGCCTGTTATCTATTCTGGATAGTCAGTAAACTTTTACGCTTGTCGCACAGAAAGTCTGTGCTGCACCGACGTTTATTTTCTCGCAATCGGCGAGTTAAGCGCGGCGGTAAAGCCAAGGTAAGAGGTAAGCATGCTGCTGCAAGACGTCGAATGGGATCAGGCACTGATTGAAAAATATAACTCTTCTAGCCCACGCTATACTTCTTATCCAACCGCTTTAGAATTTACGTCGCACTTTACTGAAGAGGATTTCCGTGTCGCGGCATATCGCTATCCGACGCGCCCACTTTCCCTCTATCTCCATATCCCTTTTTGCCATCAGCTTTGTTATTTTTGTGGCTGCAACAAAGTCGTCACGCGTCATCCTGAGAAAGCTGAACGGTATTTGCAGCAGTTAATCGCAGAAATTCGCCAACGTGCCACGCTATTCACGCAGCGTACGCTTACGCAGATCCATTTTGGCGGAGGCACGCCGACCTTTCTCAGTGATGCGCAATTGGCTGAGTTAATGCAAGTCGTACGTGATGCTTTCAGCGTTGAGGCATTAGCCGAGATCTCCCTTGAGCTGGACCCACGTCAATTTCCGGTCGAACGGTTGGTGGCCTTACGTCGTATTGGTTTTAATCGCCTGAGTATGGGGGTGCAAGATTTCAATCCCGTGGTTCAACGACGAGTGAATCGCGAGCAAGATGAGGCACAGATTGTACAACTGATTTCTACAATGAAGACGCTGGGTTTCACCTCAACAAACATCGATTTAATTTATGGGTTACCACAGCAGACGGCGGAAAGCTTTGGACATACTATTGATAGGGTGTTGGCATTACGCCCGGATAGGATGAGTGTCTTTAATTATGCGCATATGCCTGAACTCTTCGCCGCACAGCGGAAAATTAAGTCGCAGGAGCTCCCCACTGCGGCGCAAAAGCTGACGATACTGCAACAGACGATCGATCAGTTGCAGGCTGGCGGCTATCAGTTTATCGGAATGGATCACTTTGCTCTTCCAGAAGATGAACTTGCACGAGCTCAGCGTGCTGGCACATTACAGAGAAACTTTCAGGGGTATACCACTCAACGTGAGACTGATTTATTAGGCGTAGGGGTATCGGCAATTAGTATGGTGGGCGATACCTATAGTCAGAATGAGAAAACGCTGAATGACTGGTCGACACGTCTTGCAGAAAGCGGTAGCGCGTTATGCCGAGGGATAAGCCTGAGTGCCGAGGATATGCTCCGTCGTGATCTCATCAAAGCTTTAATGTGTCAATTTTCGCTTGATATTCGCCAAGTTGAATCGCGAATTCAGCAACCCTTTACGCACTATTTCGCAGAAGAATTACGCTTATTAAGCCCCATGATTGAGGATGGATTATTAACTCTCACGTCAGAACGTTTACAAGTCACGGCAAGAGGTCGGTTATTAGTGCGTCATCTCTGTTTGTGTTTCGATCACTATTCCCGTCAGCGCTTGCAACAGCAAGCCTTTTCACGTGTGATCTAAGCGTGCTCAAAAGGGTTGAGCACGCTTAAACCTTACTCCATCCCTAACTCTTTCAGTTTACGGGTGAGAGTATTACGTCCCCAACCCAGTAGCCGTGCGGCTTCTTGTTTGTGGCCTCGAGTGTGTTGTAGGGCCGTGGTCAACAGTACACGTTCCATCTCGGGCTGAGCCTCAGATAGTAGATCCTGATGCCCAGAACGCAGTGCGCGTTGCGCCCATTGCGCCAGTAATCCTGACCAACTTTCAGGGATCGATGGGGTAGCGGTATTTTCGTTCGGTACGGTGTTATCAAAAAGCTCTGGCGGTAAATCTTGTAATAACACTTCTTGACCCGCTGCCATCACGGTTAACCAGCGACAGGTATTCTCTAATTGTCGGACGTTACCTGGCCAAGCCATATGGGTGAGCGCATTAATCGTGTCATTATGTAGGACTTTTGTTTCCACTCCTAGCTCGCGTGCTGCCGTTTGCAAGAAGTAGTTTGCTAAGCGAGGAATGTCCTCACGGCGTTCACGTAGCGGCGGTAAATGGATGCGAATCACATTCAGCCGATGGAACAGGTCTTCACGAAACTTACCTTCTTGAACCCGTAGCTCAAGATTTTGGTGAGTCGCCGCGATAATCCGCACATCCACTTTCACGGGCGCGTAGCCGCCGACGCGATAGAATTGCCCATCCGCCAGAACTCTTAACAGTCGAGTCTGTACGTCTAACGGCATGTCACCAATTTCATCTAGAAATAGCGTGCCGCCGTCCGCTTGCTCAAAGCGACCTTGTCGTACTTGCCCTGCGCCGGTAAACGCGCCTTTTTCATGGCCGAATAATTCCGATTCGATCAAATCCTTGGGTATTGCGGCCATGTTCAGGGCAATAAAGGGGGCCTTTACGCGCGGACTATGGCGATGTAACGCATGGGCCACCAACTCTTTACCTGTACCCGATTCACCGTTAATCAGGACACTGATAGAAGAGCGGGAAAGCCGACCAATAATACGGAAGACATCCTGCATAGCAGGTGCCTCACCAATAATATCGGTTGTCGGGCCATCTTTTTGTTGATGGCGCGGTTGTTGTTGTTCTTGGTAATGGCTGATCGCCCGTTCCGTTAGGGCCACCGCCTCATCAATATCAAAAGGTTTAGGTAGGTAATCAAAGGCACCTTGTTGATAAGCGCTGACTGCCGCATCGAGATCGGAATGGGCGGTCATAATAATGACTGGCAGCATGGGATGGCGTTTTTTGATTTGTTTTAATAGCCCTAATCCATCCATACCCGGCATACGAATATCGGATAATAAGACATCCGGTGTTTTGGTTGCTAAAGCATCCAATACGTCGTGACTGCTTTCAAAGGCTGTACACGCCAATCCGGCTCCAGTCAGTGCGCGTTCAAGCACCCAGCGGATGGAACTATCGTCATCGACGATCCAAACTATCCCTTGTTGCATAGAAACCTCACTGGCGAATAGGGAGAAAAATTGAAAATTCAGTATGGCCTGGCCAACTTTTGAACTCGATCTTACCGGCGTGTTGGTCAATCAAGCTGCGTGCGATCGAGAGCCCTAACCCGGTGCCATTTTCACGCCCACTGACCATTGGGTAAAATAGGGTGTCGTGCAGATGAGTGGGTATCCCCGGCCCATCATCTTCAATATCGATTTGCGCGACTAAGCGGTAGCGGGTGCCATGGAGCGTGAGCTGAAAGGCGGTACGGGTACGCAGGGTAATGGTGCCTCCCTCGCGACCTAATGCTTGTAACGCATTACTCACCATATTCAGTAAAACTTGTTCGATTTGGTCGGGGTCATGCTGTAGCTCAGGAAGACTCGGATCGTAGTCACGCACTAAGGTGACATTTTCGGGTAATTCCATCGACACGAGCTTAACCACGCGTTCAGCAACTTGGTGGATATTTTGCATGACATGCATGCCTGGTTGCTGAGGGCCTAATAAGCGGTCAACGAGATTACGCAGACGGTCAGCCTGTTCGATAATCACGTTGGTATATTCTTTTAACGCTGGGTCAGGAAGGGCTTTAGAAAGCAGTTGTGCCGCACCACGTAAGCCACCCAATGGATTTTTAATTTCGTGGGCTAGACCGCGAACCAGATCACGCGCAGCGATTTGTTGTGCATGCTGCAGCTGCTCTTGACTTAATCGACGCTGATTATCCATTGGCGCCATCTCAAGTAGGATCTGTTGGTCGGGTAAAGGCTGTGCCGTCAGTGCCAGTGTATGAGCTCGACCATCTACCACCAGAGTGACTTCGCTATCAGTGAAGCCTTGTCCAACGCTGAGGCTTTCATGCATCACTTCAACATTCAGGGAGAAATACCCCGTGAGTTCTGGAAGGGGGGTACCAAAAAGTTTACGTGAACTCTGAGCGAGTAATTGCTGCGCCGCCGGATTGGCATAATGAATCACTAATTCATGGTCGACGACGAGCACACAATTGATCAATGAATTAAGGATCTGCACGGCATCTGAGGCGGTATTGCTAAGCATTACATCTCTCCAGAATGGGGTGACCCGCAGGTAAGGCTACTGAGAAAAAAGCCCATCCGAAGATGGGCTAAGACTTCACGGCAACACACTACAAACGAAAATTAGACGCTGTAGTAAAGTTCAAATTCAACCGGGTGTGGAGTCATACGAACGCGATCGTTATCAGCTTTACGTAATTCGATGTAAGCATCGATAGCTTCGTCGGTAAATACGCCGCCACGGGTCAGGAACTCGCGGTCTTCGTTCAGGGCATTCAGCGCTTCTTCGAGTGAACCTGCTACTTTTGGAATCTCTGCATCTTCTTCCGGAGGCAGATCATAGAGGTTTTTGTCCATTGCATCGCCAGGGTGGATTTTATTGATCACACCGTCTAGGCCAGCCATCAGCAGCGCAGCAAAGGCTAAGTATGGGTTGGCCGCTGGATCAGGGAAACGCGCTTCGATACGACGTGCTTTCGGGCTAGCAACCACTGGAATACGGATTGAGGCAGAACGGTTACGGGCAGAGTAAGCCAGCATTACCGGTGCTTCGTAACCTGGGACCAAACGCTTATAAGAGTTGGTGGTTGGGTTGGTTAAAGCGTTAAGCGCTTTCGCATGCTTGATGATACCGCCGATATAATATAATGCGATGTCAGACAGGCCGCCGTATTTATCGCCAGCAAACAGGTTGTTACCATCTTTAGATAAAGACATGTGGCAGTGCATACCTGAACCGTTATCACCAAACATTGGTTTTGGCATAAAGGTCGCAGTTTTACCGTAAACGTGTGCAACGTTGTGCACCACATACTTATAAATTTGGATTTCGTCTGCTTTCTTCACCATGGTGTTAAAGCGTGTTGCCACTTCGTTTTGACCTGCGGTCGCCACTTCATGGTGGTGTGCTTCAACGACTAAGCCCATTTGTTCCATGGTTAGACACATGGCTGAACGGATATCTTGTGCAGAATCGACCGGTGGAACGGGGAAGTAGCCGCCTTTTAGACCTGGACGGTGGCCTTTGTTGCCGCCTTCGTACACTTTACCGGTGTTCCATGCCGCTTCAATGTCGTCAATGGCGACATGTGAGCCAGAGGTGGAGGAACCGAAACGAATGTCGTCAAATAAGAAGAATTCTGGTTCTGGTCCAAACAGGACGGTATCAGCGATACCTGAGGTGCGTAAGAAGTCTTCCGCACGTTTAGCAATAGAACGCGGGTCACGATCGTAGCCTTGCAGGGTGCCTGGCTCAAGAATATCACAACGGATAATTAGCGTTGGATCTTCGAAAAACGGGTCGAGCACTGCGGTAGTCAAATCGGGCATCAGCACCATGTCTGATTCATTAATCCCTTTCCAACCACCGATGGATGAGCCATCGAACATTTTACCTTCTTCAAAGAAGTCTTCATTCACCTGGTGTGCAGGGATGGTAACGTGTTGTTCTTTACCTTTACTGTCTGTAAAGCGCAGATCAACAAACTTGACTTCATGTTCGTTCATCAACGAGAGAACGTGTTCAACGGACATATCTACTCTCCTGAAAGCTCTATTATCGTAGGGGGATATGGGAAGCATTATGCTTACGAGGGCTTAACCCTTTGACCCGAAATCCGGCAAGCGCCTAAAAACGTTTTTTAGCTATCGTTTTCGCTTATTATGCTTAAAGCGAAAAGCGTGCCAACTTTTCTAAAACACCGAAAACCCCCAGCAGAGACGAGTTGGGCCCAACTTTACCGCTGTCGTAATATGGGGCATTGCACCAATAAAAAGCAATTGCGTCAATATCAATGATCTATATTGGTGCGTTATGGGTAAAGAGTAGCCATGTTGCACTGAAATTGCACAAAAAAAGTCATCAAACCGTGGTGATAAAAAAAAACTGCATAAAGTGGCTGTGAATCGTGTGATCGTGTTCAGTCTTTCGCCTAATCCGTGTACAATAGCGCGCTATTTCTAATGCCTGAGGCAAAGCTGTGATCGAAAAATTGCGTAATATCGCCATCATCGCGCACGTTGACCATGGAAAAACCACCCTAGTCGACAAACTTTTACAACAGTCCGGTACCTTTGACGAGCGTACTGAAGCGACTGAGCGTGTGATGGACTCCAACGACCTGGAGAAAGAGCGTGGAATTACTATCCTCGCAAAAAACACCGCTATTAAGTGGAATGATTACCGTATCAACATCGTTGATACCCCGGGACACGCCGACTTCGGTGGTGAAGTTGAACGTGTTATGTCTATGGTCGATTCAGTACTGTTAGTCGTTGATGCGATTGATGGTCCTATGCCACAGACCCGTTTCGTAACTAAGAAAGCGTTTGCTCACGGGTTAAAGCCAATTGTTGTGATCAACAAAATTGACCGTCCGGGCGCACGTCCTGATTGGGTTGTTGACCAAGTTTTCGATCTGTTCGTCAACTTAGACGCAACGGATGAACAATTAGATTTTCCAATCATCTACGCTTCAGCAATCCAAGGGATTGCCGGCGATGATCATGCAGACATGGCTGAAGATATGACGCCACTGTATGAAGCGATCGTGAAACACGTACCAGTACCAAATGTTGACCAAGATGGCGCGCTGCAAATGCAGATTTCGCAACTTGATTACAACAACTATTTAGGTGTTATCGGTATCGGCCGTATCAAACGCGGTAAAATCAAACCTAACCAACAGGTTACGGTGATTGATAGCGAAGGTAAAACGCGTAACGGTAAAGTCGGTAAAGTGTTGGGCCATTTAGGTCTAGAGCGTATCGAATCTGATTTAGCTGAAGCGGGTGATATCATTGCTATCACTGGTTTAGGTGAACTGAACATCTCTGACACGATTTGTGATACTCAGAAAGTTGAAGCACTCCCTGCGCTAAGCGTTGATGAGCCAACCGTAACCATGTTCTTCTGTGTTAACACCTCTCCATTCTGTGGTAAAGAAGGTAAGTACGTGACTTCACGTCAAATTCTTGACCGCCTGAAGAAAGAGCTGGTACATAACGTTGCTTTACGCGTTGAAGAAACTGAAGATGCTGATGCTTTCCGTGTATCAGGACGTGGTGAACTTCACCTGTCTGTACTGATCGAAAACATGCGTCGTGAAGGCTTCGAGATGGCAGTATCTCGTCCTAAAGTTATCTTCCGTCAAGTTGATGGACGTAAACAAGAGCCATTCGAAAACGTTACCCTAGACATCGAAGAACAACACCAAGGTTCTGTGATGCAAGCTATGGGTGAGCGTAAAGGCGACATGAAAAATATGGATCCAGATGGTAAAGGACGCGTACGTTTAGACTACGTTATTCCTAGCCGTGGATTAATCGGTTTCCGTAACGAATTCATGACCATGACTTCAGGTACAGGTTTACTGTACTCAACCTTCAGCCACTACGACGATGTCCGTCCAGGTGAAGTCGGCCAACGTCAAAATGGTGTGTTGATTTCTAACGGTCAAGGTAAAGCCGTCGCATTTGCTCTGTACAGCCTGCAAGACCGCGGTAAGTTATTCTTAGGTCACGGTGCGGAAGTGTATGAAGGCCAAATCATTGGTATTCACTCACGTTCAAATGACCTGACAGTTAACTGCTTAACCGGTAAGAAACTGACTAACATGCGTGCATCAGGTACTGATGAAGCGACGACACTGGTTCCAGCTATCAAAATGAGTCTTGAGCAAGCGCTTGAGTTCATCGATGATGATGAATTAGTAGAAGTGACGCCAGTCTCTGTACGTATCCGTAAGCGTCATTTAACTGAAAATGACCGTAAGCGTGCATCGCGTGGTGGTAAAGAGTCTTAATCCTCAATTTCTGAGCATTAAGCTAAACCTGGACCAGACTTTTCTGGTTCAGGTTTTTTTTTGCCTTACCTATATATAGACTGCTTATCGCTGTGCGCAAAAGTCGATCAATTTTCCAAAATCTCGATTGATAGAATGAGAAGGTCGGCCTTATAGTGTAGATAAGTAGAACTTACGGGAGAGATATCATGCTGTATATTTTCGATTTAGGAAACGTTCTCGTTAATCTCGACTTTACCCGTGCTTTAGGGGTCTGGAGTAATCTTAGTGGTACTCCGCTTGCTCATGTTCAGCAACACTTCCAATTAGGACCGCTAGTCGAGCGCCACGAAAGGGGGAGAGATAGAGGATGAACAATTTGCTGCGGCGCTGTGTGACGAGTTAGAAGTCAACCTCAGTTACCCGCAATTTGTAAGTGGTTGGCAGGCAATTTTTACGGGTGTGAATCAAGCCGTACTCACGTTAATTCAGCAGCTGCGTGCGGATGGGCATCGAGTGGTACTTTTATCGAATACCAATCAAATTCATACCGAATTTTTGGCACAGCAGTACCCTGAGCTATTGGCAGTAGTCGATCAAAGCTATTTTTCTCATCGTATCGGGCTACGTAAACCGGATACGGCTATTTTTCACCATGTGCTGGCTGAAGAGGGCGTTGCGCCTGAGCAGGCCTTTTTTGTTGATGATCTCTTAGAAAATATTGAGGCTGCAGCACAGCTGGGAATTAACACTCACCTTTACCAAGATGTTGAAAGTCTGGAAACGGCAATTCAAGGTACCAGTAATTTTTCGTAGGGAAACTCATTATTTATGCGGATTAAATTAAGGACACGTTCGTTTCTTCGCTGGCTAGGCGTACTGTGGCGACGGATTAACGATGATAACATGACGGTACAGGCGGGAAATCTAACCTTTGTTTCATTATTAGGGTTAGTACCATTCGTGACGGTAATTTTCGCTATTTTTTCTGCGTTTCCTGTATTTAACGATATCAGTGGTGAGATCCGACATTTTATTTTCCGAAACTTTGTTCCCACTACAGGCAATGTCATCGAAGAATATATTAATCGTTTTGTCGTCAATGTTCACCGGATGACGGTGTTCGGGGCGATTGGCCTTATTTTTACTTCGCTACTATTGATGTTCTCCATCGATAGTGCGTTAAACAGTATTTGGCGCAGTTCCCGTAAACGGCCCCTTGTTTTCTCATTTGCTGTGTATTGGATGATCTTAACACTCGGTCCCTTACTTGCGGGGGCGAGCATTGCGCTGAGCTCCTATTTGCTCTCCCCTCAATGGCTTAATATGCCGGGGATCAGTGAAATCATTCAGTTAGTACTACGTAGTTTCCCTCTACTTCTGTCATGGCTCGCCTTCTGGCTCCTCTTTAGCGTCGTGCCAACCTGTAATGTGGCAGGTAAGGATGCACTGATTGGTGCTTTAGTGGCAGGGGTATTATTCGAAATCGGTAAAAAAGTTTTCACGTTGTATGTCACGATGTTTCCCGCTTACCAGCTTATCTACGGCGTACTTGCGGTTATCCCAATGCTTTTTCTCTGGGTCTATTGGACTTGGTGTATTGTGTTGTTGGGGGCAGAAATTACCGTATCGCTAGAGCATTACCGTAAACTTCGTCGTCAGCGTCAACAAGAGGCGGATATTTCATGATTGCATTAATTCAGCGCGTTTCAGCGGCTCAGGTAAGTGTCGAGAATAAGGTGGTCGGGACTATTGGCAGTGGATTACTGGTTCTCCTGGGTGTCGAAAAAGGTGATGATACGGCTACGGCACGTAAATTAGCCGAGAAAGTGATTAATTACCGAGTTT
The DNA here is from genome assembly GCF_018494065.1 of Rosenbergiella gaditana. Taxonomy (GTDB): domain Bacteria; phylum Pseudomonadota; class Gammaproteobacteria; order Enterobacterales; family Enterobacteriaceae; genus Rosenbergiella; species Rosenbergiella gaditana. The sequence goes on from NZ_JABBFR010000010.1 coordinate 81,752, forward strand.
TTAGCGACGAGTTAGGAAAAATGAACCTTAATGTGCAGCAGGCCGCAGGAGAGCTGCTGGTTGTGTCGCAATTTACCCTAGCTGCCGACACCCAGAAAGGGATGCGTCCTTCGTTTTCCAAGGGGGCATCGCCCGACGTGGCACGCGAGCTGTATCACTTTTTTAGCGACTGCTGCCGAGAACTCGGCGTAAAAACTGAAAATGGGCAGTTTGCCGCAGAGATGCAAGTGACCTTGACCAATGATGGCCCGGTAACATTCTGGCTACAGTGTTGAGGCGGAGGTCAGAGATGTATCAATTACGGGTTCCCGAAACCGCTAGTGACCTCGCCGATTATTTTCAGTTTCGTTGGCAGATGTTACGTAAACCGTTAAATCAGCCACCTGGTTCAGAGCAGGATGCGTGGGATACCACGGCACATCATCAAATGCTGGTCGATGATGACGGTAAGGTGGTGGGTGTTGGACGGCTTTCAATCAGTGGTGATAATGAAGCCTCTATTCGTTTTCTTGCGGTATCCCCCGAGTTACGCGGTAAAGGATTGGGGCGATTATTGATAATGACTTTAGAGTCTGTCGCGCGACAAGAAGGGGTTAAGCGAGTGACCTGTAGTGCGCGGGAAGATGCCGTCGAATTTTTTGCTCAACTTGGTTATATCAACCAAGGTCGGTTTACCACTTCGCAAACCCCCCGTATTCGTCATTTTTTGATGATAAAACCGATGGCATCAATGGATGATATTCTCCATCGGGCCGATTGGTGCGAGCAGTTACAACAAGCCTGGTACCAGCATATCCCCTTAAGTGAAAAAATGGGGGTTCGTATTCAGCAATATACCGGCCAGAAGTTTATGACCACGATGCCAGAAACCGGCAATCAAAACCCTCACCATACTCTATTTGCTGGCAGCCAATTCTCTTTGGCGACATTAACCGGGTGGGGTCTGATCTGGTTGCTCCTCAGAGAGCGAAAATTGGGTGGCACCATTGTATTAGCGGATGCCCATATTCGATATAGCCAACCGTTACAAGGGCGGCCAACAGCCAGTGCTGACTTGGGATCGTTAAAAGGTGATTTAGACCGTCTTGCCTGTGGTCGTAAGGCTAGAGTGAGTTTAGATGTGACCTTGAGCGATGAGCATCATCAAGGGGCAGTGTTCCAAGGCGTCTATTTAGTGCTGCCCGCGCAAGCTGAAAAGCCGCTGGAAGAGGGCGGCTCGGCCCCCCATTAACGCACTAAATCGGGAGAGCAGCCCTTCTTTTCACCCTCACCCTCACTCAGGCGCGACCTGCTGCGTAAAGGTGGGGGTGTTAAACACTCCTTTCAACGAAGACGGCGAGGCCGTTATTGAGGGGAGATTGCCATTAAGGATTAGGCTAAAGTTTCCTTTCCCTGACAGGGGATGTGGCCAAAACCAACGAGAGAAGGCCGTGTAAGGCACTTTTTCACCCCGTAGCGATAGCGAAAAAGGGCGAGTCGATGACTGGGTGATCGCGAGGTCACCGATCACGGGTCCACCCTCCACCAATCCTTTGATATCCTGTAAGGCCAGTCTTTCATTGTTTGCGTTAAGTTTGAACCAGAGTGCGCCAATATCTTGGCGATTAAAGGTTGCTGCCGCGGCATAGTACTCCGCATTACCTCCCCAAAGCCCCCATTGGCGCTGTTGAGCGATCTGTAGCTGATTACCGGTAATGTGCGTTGCGGTCATCTGGAATGGATAGTCTGGGTTAATATCGATCAGCAGGCCATTCTCCACACTCAGGTTGTTAAGAGTGATTGAGCGGATAAAGGCAGGGAGTTGCGCCTGTAGAAACTGACGCCAATCACTGGGAAGGGTATAGCGAATATCACTAAAACTCAGCTTATCTAGCGTGATATCACCAGTTTTTCCTTGCCACAGACCTTGTGCAGAGACGGTCCCTTTCGCCCAGCCCGAATTAAATTGATCCAGAGAAATATTGCCGTCGCCAGCGGTTAGCCTAAGGTGAGGTTGAGACCATTGATCCGTACCCACGATGACGCTCTCTGCGTTTAACGCTAAGCGGCCTGCGAACGCTGCGGTATTTGTGAGGTCTTGGCCGTTGGCAGACAAGTCGTTTACGACCCAATCCGGCCCCACAATACTGAGATGGTTGATGGTCAGATCCTGAACTGTCACCTCTGGCAGAGAATTGACACCAAAGATTTCAGTCAACCGCTTATCGGTTTGAAAGCGAATATTATCAAGTTGAAGAGAAGGGATTTGCCACTGACCTTCCGACGATCGCGAAAGTTTTCCTGTAAAGGTACCGCGTTCGACTGCACCTGATAAATACGCAATATTCAGCCGTTGATGGTCTTTATTACCCTGGGCAACCAGTTTATCGAACTGCCGATGAGCGACATGGACCTCTTCAGCTGAAAAATTGAAGGTGAATGTCTTGCCTAATACCGCTTGTTGACTTGGTTGCCAAGGTGATAACACGCCATTGATCTGCTTCGCAGAGAGGCTGTCGGTCGGGTACGGATTTAATAATTTAACCGCCTGAAGCTCTAAACGGTCGGCGCTAATGGGGAGTGTCGCTTCAGGGGTTAAATTACTCAGTACCAAAGTGCCTTGTTCGACAGTAATCTGTGAAAAATGCCCAGGACTCATAAGCTGGCGAGCGGTGAGGGATAACGAAAGTTTACCGGCAATAAGTAGCGCAGGCTGGCCATCTTCGCCAAAGGTGACCTTATCGATTTGGAATGTTAAGGGATGCGACCAATCATGCGTAAGACGTTCGATCGATAAATGATAGGGCGTTGTATCACTGATCCATCGACAGGCTGCGGCGATTCCCCAATGGCTACGTAAAATGGCATAACCGAGACTCACTAGGGCGAGGAAGAGTAACACTATAGAGAGAAGTAATTTAAGGAGTAACTTCATCGATGTTTCCTAATTATGAGCGAACTGACGGTTATGCCTTAAAATCAAAGTTAGCTCAAGGTGCATAAAGACGACTGACCATCTGGATCAATAATCAGTCGGATATTATGACTTATTCTTCGCGAGGCATAACCAGGTTCAATACGATAGCCGTTACGCCTCCTGCGGCGATACCTGATGAAAAGAGTGTACGAAGCCACTCTGGCGCAAATTGCAAAATTTCTGGGTGTTGCGAAACGCCCAAGCCAATCCCTAAGGATAACGCCATGACCATAATCGCGCGGCGATTTAACGTTTCCCGTGCCACGATACGCACCCCCGAGGCGGCAATGGTACCAAACATGACTAAGGTTGCTCCACCAAGTACGGGTTCAGGGATATTTTGTACGATATCACTGACAGCAGGGAAAAGCCCCAACAGCATTAACATTATCGCGACAATAAAGCCGACATAGCGGCTGGCGACACCCGTCAGTTGAATCACCCCATTGTTCTGGCCAAAACATGAGTTAGGGAAGGTGTTGAACAGCCCTGAAACGCAGCTATTTATTCCGTTGGCAAGTACACCGCCTTTAAGACGTTGCATGTAGAGCGGACCCTTTACGGGTTGTTCTGACACATCGGATGTAGCGGTAATATCACCAATAGTCTCTAGTGATGTCACCATAAATACTAGCATGAGGGGAAGCAATAAATTCCAATCAACCTCAAGCCCATAGCGTAAAGGCTGTGGCCATATAATTAAGGGATGATTAGCACTCGGTAAGGCGCTGGGTAAGACACCCATTGCCCAAGCAAGTACGTAGCCGATTAACATGGCAATAAAGAGTGCGGCAATCCTTAGGTAGGGATTTTTTTGGCGATTAAGAAGAATGATGGTTAATAACACCACTCCAGCCAGTAGCAAATTAGTGGGTGAGCCGAAACTATGATTAGCCAGAGCACTAAAGCCACCACCTACCGAGGTTAAACCGACCTGAATCAAAGAGAGGCCAATAATCATGACCACGATACCGGAGACTAACGGGGTGATGACGCGCTGTACGTAAGGGAGTATCCGCGAGATAACCATCTCGGTACACGAGGCAAGCATCAGGGTGCCGAAGAGAGCCGCCATCATATGGGAGGTTTCTGCTCCCCCCTGCTTTAAAGCGAGACCGCCCATGATCAACGGCGAGACAAAATTAAAACTGGTCCCTTGTATCGAGAGCAATCCAGAACCGACAGGCCCCCAGGTTTTAATTTGTAATAGGGAGGCGATACCGGAAGCAAATAAAGACATACTGAGAATATGACGAGTATCTTCTGCCGGTAAATTTAACCCCTTACAGATTAGGAGTGCTGGCGTAATCACGGCCACAAACATGGCGAGTAAATGTTGCAAGGCTGCGAAAATGGCTTGAGGAAGCGGGGGACGTGCTTCAAGAGTATAAATTAGCTCACTACGCGGAGCGAGTGGCGTGTTTTCAGTCGGTTCGACACGTTCGGCAGACATAGTTTTTCTCTGGCAGAGTGATGAAAAGGGGCAATTCTAAAGGAGTCAGGTGCGATTGCAAACGATTGCTTTCTCCAAAGTAGAGATCGTTGGCTTAGACATTACTGAACAGTGTTTTGGCAGGTAGCCATCGTTCAATCAGAGCTTTCGACTGTTCTGGGTAGTTCTGATGGAGATGTTTCGCAATCCGTTGTATTTCTGGAATCAATCTTTGGTCACGAACCAAATCCACGACTTTAAATTCTGCATTACCGGTTTGTTTAGTCCCGAGCAACTCTCCTGGACCGCGTATCTCAAGGTCATGCTGAGCAATGATAAATCCATCGTTGGTATCACGCAGTACTTGTAAACGCTTTTGCGCAGTCTTGCTGAGAGGCGGATTATACAATAAGACACAGTGTGAGGCGATAGCTCCTCGGCCAACTCGCCCACGTAGCTGATGTAACTGCGCCAAGCCAAGACGCTCGGCATTATCAATGATCATCAAACTCGAATTAGGGACATCAACCCCGACTTCAATGACTGTGGTGGCAATGAGTAGATCCAGTTCATGTCCCTTGAATTGTTGCATGATCTGCTGTTTTTCAGCAGGTTTCATTCTACCGTGCACTAAGCCGATACGCATTGAAGGTAAGGCTGCTTGTAATTCGACCAGCGTATTCTCAGCAGCCTGAGCGTCGAGTTGCTCTGATTTTTCAATCAAGGTACAGACCCAATAGGCTTGTCTACCTTCGGCACAGGCTTTTTCAACGCGCAAAATAATTTCGCTACGCCGCGAGTCTGGAATCGCGACGGTAGTGACCGGGGTACGCCCGGGGGGTAACTCATCGATTGTGGAAGTCTCTAGATCAGCATAAGCGGTCATCGCTAACGTTCGTGGGATCGGGGTAGCGGTCATAATTAACTGATGAGGATGGAAACCTTGCTGCTGTCCTTTTTCCCATAACGCAAGGCGTTGATGGACCCCGAAGCGGTGTTGCTCGTCGATAATGACCAGTGCTAAATGCTGAAATTGAATATGTTCTTGGAAGAGGGCATGGGTACCGACCACCATTTGAACTTCACCGCGTGCAATACGCTCTTGTTCGGAAGCGCGCGCTTTTCCTTTCTGTTTTCCTGCTAACCATCCGACTTGAATGCCAAGAGGCTCAAACCAGGTACGAAAATTATGGGCGTGCTGTTCGGCGAGGAGTTCAGTCGGTGCCATCATTACCACTTGTTGATCGGCAGCAATCACCTGTAATGCAGCAAGTGCGGCGACTAAGGTTTTTCCAGACCCGACATCCCCTTGTACTAGACGCAACATCGGGTAGGAGTGAGCTAAATCCTGTTCGATCTCTTTGACCACACGCCGCTGAGCCGCGGTAGGCGTAAAGGGTAATCGACTTAATAGCTGTTCAGATAAATGGTAATCAGGTTTAAAAGATAACGCTCGATACTGCTGCGCGCCCGCACGCGCTTGTAACATACTGAGTTGATGCGCCAATAACTCTTCGGTAATCAGTCGTAATTGTGCAGGATGGCGTCCTAGCTCGATATCGGCTAACTGCATTTCTGGAGGCGGACGATGTAGCAGTTGTAACGCATCGGTCAATGACAGAAGACCACTACAGAGTTGCGAAGGTAACAACTCTTGAATAGGATTATGTTGTAGCAATACCAACGCTTGATCCGTTAAATTTCGTAGGGTTGCTTGGCGAATACCTTCGGTAGCGGGATAAACGGGGGTCAGTGTATCTTGCAGGGCTATCGATTGTTGCTCATCCTGTTGACGATACTCAGGGTGAATAATTTCTGGGCCGCGTTGCCCACGCCGGATCTCGCCCCACGCAATAATTTTTTTGCCCGTGGCCAAGCCATTTTTCATTCCTGCATTAAAATTGAAAAAGCGCAGTGTAAGGGTCCCGGTGCCATCACTGATTTGGCAAACCAGCATACGGCGACGGCCGAAGGTGATCTCGCTATGTAGTACTTCTCCCCAGACGGTGGTATGTGAACCGGCTTGTAAGTCGTTGATGGCGGTAAGGTGAGTGCGATCTTCGTAACGTAAAGGGAGATGTAATAATAAATCTTGCAGAGTGTGTAGGCCGATTTTAGCTAACTTAGCCGATTGGCTGGCACCGACACCGGTCAGTGTAGTGAGCGGAATGGCATCAAGCAGGCGACCTTTCATCGTTTCCTCGTGGCCTGCATACTGTCCCACCATGCTTGATCTGCATGAATGTCGCCGTCTTGATCAATGCGTGGATAGGGCAAACCTTTATGTTTGGCCACCCGGGCAAGCGTAGGATAGCCGCCTTCAAACAGTAATCGCTGTTGTTCTTGTGGGTCAATATCACTGTAGTCGCGCTGATATAATCCGGCTATCTGTCGCTGACGCTGGGCTTCATACAAAATTAAGGCTGAAGCGACGGAGACATTCAGTGATTGCACCATTCCTAGCATCGGAATGACGATATGGTGATCCGCCAATGCTAGCACCTTGTCACTAATACCGGTTTTTTCTTGGCCCATAATAATACAGGTCGGTTTAGTGTAATCAATATCTCGAAAATCAATCGCTTTCTCGCTTAAGTTGGTCGCGAGAACCTGCATATTCTGTGTCGTGAACTCAGCAACCGCCTGCTCAATGGTGTCATGAGTATGTACATTGACCCAGTTATTACTGCCTGCCGACGATGAGGCGGCTGTACGCATCCGATCTTCTGGCCAAACGGCATGGATGTCATGGATGCCGACCGCGTCAGCCGTTCGAATAATGGCAGAGATATTATGCGGCTTATGGACTTGTTCTAGGCACACTGTTAGGTCGGGCTGGCGTCTCGCCAGCATTTCCTGAATTCGAGCAAGTCGTTGGGTATTCATAAGATTAGTTACGATTACGTTGGACTTTAATGACATCGGACATCACACGTAGTTTACGCATGATATTGGCTAAATGGACGCGATCGTGAACGGTAAGACGTAAATAAGCGGTGTAAACCCGACCATCGCGTTCTTCCGTATTCAAGCTCTGAATATTGGATCGTTCCTGATTGATGGCTGCCGTTAAGTTGGCTAATACCCCTTGATGGTTGAACATATCGACCTTTAATTCGGCGATAAAGTCTTGCTCAGTATGGGTATCCCACTCAACGGGCATAAACTTCTCAGCGTCTTTACTAAAGCCGCGGATATTACGGCATGATTCGTGGTGGATCACTAACCCTTTACCGGGACTAATATGTGCCAAGATTGGGTCACCCGGAATCGGGCGACAACATTTCGCAAAAGTAATCAATACACCTTCAGCACCTTTGATAGGTAGCTTGTGACGTTTTGAGGTGCTACTTGGTGCCATATCATGCGATTCGGGTTGAGGGATAAGGTTTTTCGCAACGACGACACTCATCGCATTACCTAAGCCAATTTCTGCCAGTAAATCATCAAAGCTGGCGAGCTTCATTCGCTCAAGCTCGTGCTGAATACTCTCTTGTGGCATCTCGGCCAGTTTTTTAATGCCGCCCAGCGCGTGACTGAGTAGGCGTCTGCCCAGTAAGACTGAATCTTCGCGTTTAAGATTCTTAAGTAGTTGGCGAATTTTGGCGCGCGCTTTTGAGCTGACGACAAAGTTTAACCATGCCGCATTAGGGCGGGCACCTGGCGCGGTAATAATTTCAACAGTCTGTCCACTGGTCAGCGGTTGTGACAGAGGATAAGGTTGACGATCAACTCTTGCACCGACACAAGCATGGCCAATATCGGTGTGAACGGCATAAGCAAAGTCGACTGGGGTCGCCTCTGCTGGCAGCTCGACGATACGCCCTTCCGGGGTGAAGACATAGATTTCATCAGGGAATAGGTCTGACTTCACGCTTTCGATAAACTCAAAGGAGTTACCTGAGCTTTGTTGCAGCTCAATTAAGCTTTGTAACCAGCGTTGGGCACGAAGCTGAGCAGTGGTGACGCTCTCGCCTTGCTGTTTGTAGGCCCAGTGTGCGGCAACCCCCATTTCAGCCATCTGATCCATATCTTCAGTACGAATCTGTACTTCAACGGGAACACCGTGCGGACCAATCATGGATGTGTGCAAGGATTGATAGCCGTTCGCCTTGGGAATGGCGATATAGTCTTTCATACGACCTGGGCGTGGCTTGAACAAGCTGTGCATCTGACCCAATACGCGGTAACAGGTATCAATGTCTTTGACGATAACCCGAAAGGCGTAAATATCCATAATGGAGTGAAAGCGTTGCTCTTTCAGATGCATTTTGCGATAGATTGAGTACAGGTGCTTTTCTCGTCCGCTGACTCGGCAAGGGATTCCTGCTTCTTGCAGACGGCCATCGATTTCACTCAAGATGCGTTGAATCATCTCTTTGCGATTTCCGCGCGCTGCCTTTACCACCTCTTTGATGACGCGATAACGATTGGGGTACAAGGCTTCGAAGCCGAGTTCCTCTAATTCCGTTTTAAGATGATGGATACCCAGACGATGGGCAAGCGGGCTGTATATTTCGAGAGTTTCAAGGGCAATACGGCGGCGTTTATCGGTGCGTAGCGAGCCGAGCGTACGCATGTTATGCGTACGGTCAGCCAATTTAATTAAGATCACGCGAATATCTTGCACCATCGCCATGATCATTTTGCGAAAGTTTTCTGCTTGAGCTTCTTTCTTATCCCGGAATTTAAGTTTATCCAGTTTAGAAACGCCTTCTACCAGCTCTGCGACGCTTTCACCAAATACCTGCTCAATTTCTTGATAAGTGACGGCTGTGTCTTCAATCACATCATGCAGCAAGGCGGCCATCAGTGTTTCATGATCCAGCTTCATACCTGCCAAAATACAGGTGACAGCTACCGGGTGGGTGATATACGGCTCACCACTTGAACGAGTTTGTCCTTCGTGAGCATCACGTGCGACGAGATAAGCCTGCTTGAGTCGTAAAATTTGATCATCAGGCAGGTACTTTTCAATCAGTTGGTTAAGGCTTTCAAACAGATACAAGGGTTACCTTCACTATAAGAATTAACGACGGCCTTCGGCAATAGCATTGACGGCATGCAGTTCAGCAGCTTCTTGCTCGTGCTGATCTTGGCGTTCACGCACATCAAGAATACTATTGGTAATTAAACCTTCTTCGATTTCGCGAAGTGCGATCACGGTATGCTTATCGTTTTCTTCAGGAACCAGTGCATCTTTGCCACCGGTTTGTAATTGACGTGCGCGGCGTGCAGCGACTAATACTAAGTCAAAACGGTTGCCTACTTTTTCTACTGCATCTTGTACGGTTACGCGTGCCATATAGGTATTACTCCACTGATCGGGTATAAATAAGGCATGATACTGAACCTAATTCAGTCTGCCAATAATTTGCTAATAAGCGCACTGTGTCGAGATTTTTGACGATGCATCCGTAAGCGTTCAGCGCGGATAATAGTCTTTAAATCAGACAGTGCGAGATCGAAATCGTCATTGACGATTAGATAATCGTATTCGGCGTAGTGGCTCATCTCATCAACGGCTTTCGCCATTCTAGACGCTATGACGTCACCGTCATCTTGACCTCGTCCACGTAAGCGACGATCGAGTTCGTCTTGCGAGGGAGGGAGAATAAAAATACTCCGCGCGCTAGGCATGTGTTGACGAACTTGTTGAGCACCCTGCCAATCAATATCCAAGAAAACATCCACACCCGTCGCAAGCACTTGTTCAATGGCATGACGGGAGGTGCCGTAGTAGTTTCCAAACACTTGCGCGTGCTCAAAAAAAGCATTGTCGGCGATCATCGCGGTAAATTCTTCTTTTGTCACGAAGTGATAGTGCTCACCGTGCACTTCTCCGGGACGGATATTTCGTGTGGTGTGAGAGACCGAAACCTGAGTGTCGTATAACGGCTGGGTTTTCAGCAACGCTTGGATCAAACTCGATTTACCCGCACCACTAGGAGCGGAAACAATAAATAACGTACCTTGGGCCATAGTCTTCTTGGATTAGATAAAGAGCGGGGACAATATCCGAGCCATTATACACAGCCTTTGCTAATGAAGCAGTCTTTTGTCTAAAAAAGCAGAGGAAAAGGGGGCAATTTTAGACAATTAACTATTTTTTCTGAGTTTATAAGGATGAGAGGGACTATAGCTTCTAAGCGATCTTTAAAAAGAACACTCGGCGTCAGCGAGTTTCGATGACCTATATCAACTCAGGCTATCGGGTATGTTATATTATTATCTTTGGCATCGGCATGCTTAGGGCAGACTGGGGCTAATTCTTTCATTTTTCCTTGCTTCTTTTATTCATCATCCAGGGGTGGCTATGATCAAAAAAATCGGTGTATTGACCAGTGGGGGAGATGCCCCAGGCATGAATGCTGCTATCCGTGGTGTTGTACGTGCTGGTCTTGCTGAAGGTTTAGAATTATTTGGTATTTATGACGGCTACCTCGGTTTGTATGAAGATAGGATGTTGAGCTTAGACCGTTATAGTGTCTCAGACGTGATTAACCGCGGTGGAACTTTTCTTGGTTCTGCTCGTTTTCCTGAGTTTAAGGAAGAGACTGTTCGCCAAATCGCTATCGAGAATATGCGTAAGCGTGGCCTGGATGCACTAGTGGTTATCGGCGGTGACGGATCATACATGGGGGCGAAGCGTCTGACTGAAATGGGATTCCCTTGTATTGGCTTACCCGGCACTATCGATAACGACGTGGCAGGCACTGATTACACTATCGGTTATCAAACCGCCCTCGAAACAGTGGTTGAGGCCATTGATCGTTTGCGTGATACCTCTTCTTCACATCAACGTATCTCGATTGTCGAAGTGATGGGGCGCCATTGTGGTGATCTAACTCTTTCGGCTGCCATTGCCGGTGGATGCGAGTATGTCGTTCTACCTGAGATCCCTTACACGCGTGAAGAGTTGGTCGATGAAATCCGCGCAGGCCTGAAAAAAGGGAAGAAACATGCGATTGTCGCGATCACTGAACTGATTTGCGATTGTGCAGAACTTGCCCAGTATATTGAGAAAGAGACGGGAAGAGAGACACGTGCCACGGTGCTAGGCCATATCCAGCGGGGCGGAGCACCTTGTGCTTTTGACCGTATTCTTGCTTCAAGAATGGGCGCTTATGCGGTGGATTTATTGCTGCAAGGGTTTGGTGGGCGCTGTGTTGGAGTACAAAACGACCGAATGGTACACCACGACATTATTGATGCTATCGAGAATATGCGTAGACCTTTCCGGGGCGATTTAATGGCAACAGCTAAACGACTTTATTAACGACCTGCTGCTATATGCATTTGAGATATAAAAATACACTTTTTATTCTTTAAACTCTGCAACATCCCATGTCACTCTACGCATAATAAATGATAAGGGGTGACTATGAAAAAGTGGCAACTCGGAGTAGGACTGCTGATGGTCTCTGCTAGCGTGCTGGCGAAAGACTATCAGTTGTTAAACGTTTCTTACGATCCAACCAGAGAGTTTTATGAGCAGTATAATAAAGCTTTCTCGGCTTACTATAAGCAGCAAACCGGTGATAACGTGGTTGTCAGGCAGTCACATGGTGGGTCGGGTAAACAAGCTACTTCGGTGATCAATGGTATCCGTGCCGATGTTGTCACTCTAGCTTTACAATCTGATGTGGATGCGATTGCGCAACGTGGCCGTATTGATAAGCAGTGGCAAAAAAGGCTCCCTGATAATTCAGCACCTTATACCTCAACCATCGTTTTCCTAGTTCGTAAAGGGAATCCAAAAGGGATCCATGACTGGAGTGATCTTATTAAGCCAGGCGTTAATGTCATCACCCCTAATCCGAAGACCTCTGGCGGAGCGCGCTGGAATTATCTAGCGGCATGGGGTTATGCCTTAGATAGCCATCACGGTGATGCTAAGCAGGCGGAAGCCTTTGTCAGAGCACTGTATAAGAATGTTCAGGTTCAGGACTCAGGTGCCCGGGGCGCAACCAACACCTTTGTTGAGCGCGGCATTGGTGATGTATTGATTGCATGGGAAAATGAGGCCTATCTGGCGGTGAATAAACTGAAAAAAGATCAGTTTGACATTATCACACCGAAAGAATCTATCCTTGCAGAACCTACCGTTTCGGTAGTGGATAAAGTAGTGGATGAGAAAGGAACTCGCCCGGTGGCAGAAGCTTATCTGAAATATCTCTATTCTCCGCAAGGCCAACAAATTATCGCGCAAAACTATTACCGTCCTCGGGATAAAGCGGTCGAGAAGCACTATGCAGCCGTATTTAAACCTCTACATCTGTTTACGGTTGATGAGAAGTTCGGCGGTTGGACTAACGCGCAAAAAACACATTTCAGTGATGGCGGAACCTACGACCAAATTATGAAGCCGTAATATTCGCTGACATTCCGCCGAGAAGCCGTACACTGGATTCACTGTTCTCGGCGGAATGACTAAGATGAAGTGGGCATTAATAAAAAGAATCTGCATAGTGGGTATTGTGGGCATGATGGTTTATGGCACTTGGTGCGGATACCATCTTCATACCAACAGCGATGCACTCTGGGAGATAGTTAGCCGTCAGTGTGTTCCTCACCAGCGGCAGCTACAATCACCTACTCCTTGCCAACAGGTCGATTTACGTCAAGGTTACGCATTACTCAAAGATAAAGTTGGCGTCGCACAATACTTACTGATCCCCACTGATCATGTCTCGGGCATTGAGAGCGACGCCCTTTTACAACCTAACACGCCAAATTACTTCTCCCTAGCTTGGTCGCTACTGCCGTTGGTGAGTCAACGTTTGGAAAAGCCTATCCCCAATACCCTACTTTCTCTAGCGATTAATTCAAAATGGGGGAGAACGCAAAATCAATTGCATATCCATATGTCATGCCTGCGTGCCGACGTGCGTCAGCAATTAGCGGTAAAGCAGCAGACGATGACTAATCAGTGGCAACCGCTTTCATTATTGAACCATTCTTATTGGGTGCGAACGTTATCGGTTGAACAACTGAAATCTCATTCTCTATTTCAACGCGTTTTTACTGAGTTACCCGATATTGATCCTAGCAGAGGCGGAGAAGGGATAGCCGTCGCGATGCTTGCAGATGGAAAATTAGTCGTATTGGTATTACGTACGAATTGGATGAAGGGGATATTAGGGTCAGCGGAAGAACTACAAGATCATCAATGTCACGCAGTATGAGATAAGTATCGCAGCGTTGCTGCGATACTTAATATGATTATGCTTTTGCCGCAGCGGCTGCTTTAACAATAACGCTGAAAGCATCTGCTTTTAGGGATGCCCCTCCGACGAGAGCGCCGTCAATATCCGGCTGGCCAAAAAGTTCGGCAGCATTTTTATCGTTGACTGAGCCACCGTATTGGATGATGACTTGTTCAGCCACTTCACGACTTTGTTTAGCAATGTGGTCACGAATGAATTTATGGACTGCTTGTGCTTGTGCAGGCGTGGCTGATTTACCCGTACCGATTGCCCAGACCGGTTCATAGGCAATGACCGCATCAGTGAGCGCTTCAACACCGTGGGCGTTGATTACGGCATCAATTTGACGCGAACAGACTTCTTCTGTTTTACCTGCTTCGTTTTCTGCTTCGGTTTCACCGATGCATAAAACAGGGATTAATCCTTGCTGTTTCACAATGGCAAACTTCTCAGCAACCACTTCATCCGTTTCATGATGATAGGTACGACGTTCTGAGTGACCAAGGATAACGTAGCCTGCTCCCGTGTCTTTCAGCATTTCTGCAGAGGTTTCACCCGTAAAAGCACCAGAAAGATTAACATCGATATTTTGCGCACCAACGCCTATATTACTGCCTTCAACGGCCGCAACCGCTTGAGCAAGGTACAGGGCAGGTGGGGCGATAACTACTTTACATCCCTGTACGTCTGTAAGGACGGTACGCAGACCACTGATTAAGTCTGCTGTAAGTTGCTTACTACCATTAAGCTTCCAATTACCCATTACTAATGGATGTCGCATGCTTTCCTCCGCATTACGCGCTTGAGTAAAATGCTATTACGCGGGTGCAATAGCGTCTAAGTTCACTATAAACCGTGTCGAAGCCCTCAATTTGCTTAGGATCACAAATCGGTGGATCATTTGGTCTCTCTGAGTACTAATTTAACGGGTTCTGCAGCAAAGGTCATACCCCCTTCACCTTTATCAGATAAAATATACCGCACTGGGCCTTCCTTCGATAGCGTATATACTTTACCTCTTCCCACCGTTAGCAGTTGTTCTAGATGTTCCCGGCACTGTTTGGTGGTGAGTTGTGGTGAAAAAAAGTGAATAATATTAGTGATATAACTCATAGCTTGTAGGCGGGACGCTGTAGCTTGATTCCTAGGAACAGGCAGCCAAGTGAGCTGTATTGATTTTATTTTCGCCGTTCCCACTTCCAATGCGGTCGAGGCATAAATCGTTTCACTGATTTTTGTCGCCGCAATAGTCACCAATTTCTGCATCGACCCCGTTTTAATGGCACGGAACTCTTGTAGAGGAGTAGCAGGAAAATGCTGACTAAATTGCTGGCGAAATTGAGTAATCGTCAGTTCAAAGGTTGGGGCATCGGGCGATAGGTAAGGGGCAGTTTCAGGTAGCGGCATTGATACGGGGTGCGCGTTAACGTGATTGGTCAGTCCACTGACTAACAGAATCAGGATAAAAGAAGCGGCGTATCTCATAATATTACCTTACCAATAATGTTCGCTGGTGATATGACCGGGTTTCCTACGAAGATGCTTGCGAAGACCACGTTGCTCTTTGAGATATTTTTGAGTTTCTCTTACCATCTCAGGGTTACCACAGATCATAATGTGGCTCTTCTCGGCTGAAATGTGAGTCTTTACGGCGTCCTCTAACGTTCCGTCATCAAGTAATGCCGGAACACGCCCACGTAAACTGTTGGCAGAGTCTTCTCGGCTGACGACCGTTTGTATCCGTAGTTTATCGCCATAGCGTTGCTGGAGTTCTTCGAACAGCGGTACATAACTTAGGTCGGCAGCATAACGTGCGGCATGGACCAGAATAATTGTCTCGAATCGCTCAAGACCTTCGCCTTGCTGCAAAATGGAGAGATATGGCCCGATAGCTGTTCCGGTCGCAATCATCCAAAGTTCTTTGGCATCTGGCACTTCTTCTAAAATAAAATATCCTGCAGCGTCTTCAGTCACCAACACTTCGTCACCCGGCTGTAGCGATAGCAGTGCTGGGCTTAAGCGCCCTTCGGGAACATGGACAAGATAAAACTCAAGGGGAGTTTGGCTTGGAGCATTGACGTAGGAATAGGCCCGCTGGATCGTCTCACCCTCTAGAGTGAGGCTGAGCTTAGCAAATTGTCCAGCAGTAAAGGGCGCGATGGGCGCATCGACAATTAAACTAAAAAGGGTGTCGGTCCACGCCTTAACCTCAATAATTTTTCCTGTACACCATACCGCCATCGTTACCTCCAGTAAGTAAATATTGTTGTTACAGGGCCAATCTATTGACCGTTTTAATCCATTGCTGGGTCTGACGTTGACCATCAATGACTAAACTATGAGTCGTTATTGACGACTCAGAAGCCTCAACGCCTTTGAGTAAATCACCATCGGTAATGCCCGTTGCGCTAAATAGCACATTATCGCTTTTGGCAAGATCATCGAGTCGGAGCACTTGCCCTATGGTGAGCCCCATGGCTTGGCAACGCCTAACTTCTTCGCGGCTCGCTTGTTGATGCTCAGCACTAGTACCTTTTACCTGTTCTCGGGTGAGTAAACGAGCATGCATATCACCCCCTAATGCTCTGATTGCCGCAGCTGAAATGACTCCTTCAGGTGCACCGCCAATACCGTACATCACATCTATCGGTTGGTCAGGGAAGCATGTTAGTAACGACGCAGAGACATCACCATCGGGAAAAGTAAAAACGCGGACGCCCAATTTATAAAGAGCGGCGATAACCGGAGTATGGCGTGGCTTGTCGAGGATAGACACCGTCAAGTCAGAGAGGCTTTTTTGCAGTGCTTGGCTGATCAGTTTAAGGTTCTCTTCGAGGGAGAGGTGTAAATTGATAGTTCCCTTGGCTGCAGGACCGACAATTAATTTTTCCATATACATATCGGGCGCATGCAGTAGCGTTCCTGCTTCCGCCACAGCCATGACAGAGAGGGCGTTACTTTGACCCAATGCTGTCATCCGTGTGCCTTCAATGGGATCGACTGCAATATCGATTCGCTCGCCAGAGGATTGTCCGACTTTCTCGCCAATATAGAGCATTGGGGCATCATCGATTTCACCTTCGCCTATCACGATAGTTCCATCGATGGGCATAGCATTGAGTTGCTGGCGCATTGCAGCAACGGCCGCGCCGTCTGCGTGATTTTTATCGCCACGTCCGAGCCACTTAAAACCGGCAACTGCCGCAGCTTCGGTAACGCGATAAAATTGTTGTGTGAGTGTATGTTTCATACTGAATCATTAGGGTCGTCAGAGAAAACAGGGACCCAGTGTATCATAGCGAGGAAAGGGGAGGGATGCCCCCTGCGAAGCGCAGGAGGCAGTGAGTGCTATTGTTTAGCACTCTGTGTGCTATTCATCTTTTTCCCAACCTTTGACGCGAGATACCGCTTTTTTCCATCCCGCATAACGGTAATTACGCTCGGTGGTTTCAATGGAAGGACGGAACTCTTTTTCAACGACAGATTTGGATCGTACTTCTTCTAAATCATTCCAGAAACCTACAGCAAGGCCCGCTAGGTATGCAGCTCCCAGAGCCGTAACTTCTTTGACCTCAGGACGTTCCACATGCGCGCCTAAAATATCGGCTTGGAATTGCATTAGGAAGTTGTTGGCTACCGCTCCACCGTCAACTCGTAACGTCTGTAAACGAGTATTCGCATCGTGTTGCATGGCTTCCAGAACATCGCGAGTCTGGAAAGCGATGGATTCTAACGTGGCACGAATGATGTGGTTGGCATTCGCACCGCGGGTCAGGCCGAAGATAGCTCCTCGTGCATAGGGGTCCCAATAAGGGGCACCTAAGCCGGTGAAGGCCGGAACCATGTAGACACCGTTGGAATCTTTCACTTTATTGGCAAAATATTCTGAATCGTCCGCATCGTTAAACAGTTTCAGTTCATCACGTAACCATTGAATCGATGCACCACCGATAAATACCGCACCTTCTAAGGCATAATTCACTTCACCTCGTGGTCCACATGCGATGGTCGTTAATAAACCATTTTTCGAGGTGATCGCTTCCTTACCGGTATTCATTAACATAAAGCAGCCAGTGCCATAAGTATTTTTTGCCATACCAGGTTGGACGCAAAGTTGTCCATAGAGTGCCGCTTGTTGGTCTCCGGCGATGCCTGCAATCGGGATACGTGTTCCCCCTTTACCGCCGATATTGGTTTGACCATAAACTTCTGAAGAGGCTTTAACCTCTGGCAATATCTCACGCGGGATGTCTAATAAATCCAGCATCTTCTGATCCCACTCTAAGGTATGGATATTAAAGAGCATGGTGCGTGAGGCATTAGTGTAATCAGTAATATGGACACGACCTTGGGTCATTTTCCAGACTAACCAGGTATCAACAGTTCCAAACAGCAGTTCACCACGTTTCGCCCGTTCACGTGACCCTTCAACATGGTCTAAAATCCACTTTACCTTGGTTCCCGAAAAGTAAGGGTTAATTACTAGGCCGGTCGTGTCACGGATATACTCTTCATATCCTTCATCTTTCAGCCCGGAACAATAATCGGCGGTACGAGGATCCTGCCAAACGATGGCATTATAAATTGGCTTACCGGTTTCTTTATCCCAAATAATCGTCGTTTCACGCTGGTTGGTGATACCGATAGCGGCCACTTCGTCGGAGCTAATATCGGCATGGGCTAAGACTTCGACCAATGTTGAGCTTTGTGATGCCCAAATATCCATTGGGTCATGCTCTACCCAGCCGGTCTTAGGGTAGATTTGGGCAAACTCACGTTGTGAAACGGCAATAATGTTTGCATCATGGTCAAGAATAACGGCTCTAGAGCTCGTGGTTCCTTGGTCGAGCGCGACGATGTATTTTTTTTCTTTCGTAGACATGGTGAGTTCCTATTCGCCGTGAATATTATACTTTACGTTCTTGAACAGAGGCCTTTTCAACGGAGACCTGCTCAGGTTCAACTTGTACTGCTAAAGGAAGATGGCGGCCAATCATTGTCCGGTATAACAGTGCACCGACTAGGGCACCGACAATTGGGGCAAAGACTGGAACCAAAAAGTACGGAATATCTTTCCCGCCAGTAAGGGCTAAATGTCCCCAGCCAGCTAAATCGGCGAAGAGTTTAGGGCCAAAGTCACGAGCAGGATTCAGGGCAAAACCAGTCAGTGGACCAAAGGCAGCGCCAATGGCGGCGACCAGTAAACCAATCAACAGTGGTGCCAAGGGCCCGCGTGGGATACCGTTACCATCATCGGTCAGGCCCATGATGACACCCATTAATACTGCAGTAATGGTCATTTCAATTAAGAAGGCTTGAGCAATAGAGAGATGCGCATCAGGATAGGTCGAGAAGATTCCCGCCATAGGTAAGCTTTCTAGGGTACCGCGAACGATGTGGTGAGTCTGTTCATAAACGATAAATAAGCTTTGATATAAGCCATATACCAAGGCGGCAGAGCAGAATGCACCAGCAGTTTGCGCAAAGATATAAGGGAAGAGTTTACGGGCTTCAAAGTTGCCGAAAACACATAATGCAATACTGACGGCTGGGTTAAGATGAGCACCTGATACGCCAGCACTGACGTAAGCGCCCATGGCAACGGCAAGCCCCCAAACAATGCTGATTTCCCACTGGCCAAAATTTGCACCGGCTAATTTCAGCGCAGAGACACAACCGACGCCAAAAAAGATAATCAAGCCAGTTCCAATAAATTCTGCAATACACTGACCGGTGAGCGTGTTGGTTGTTTTACTCATGGTGTATTCCTTGACGGAGAGAGTGAAGACAGTATTTGAGTTTCACAAAATTCTCAAATGTATTTTTCTTGTGAATTTATCGTTAACGAAAAAAAACGCAAAATACCGCACTTAAAAAATGTGTGCTTGGTCAAAAAAAATGCGCGTTTTCGCATATTTCCGTTTCTTTTCACGCTTTTTGAGGTGAAAAAAACGAACAGACAACTCCTGAAGTTGTTTCCCCTCTGGACTTGCATCGCTGGCCTCCATACAATCGGACTATCAGCGCAGCTTTACAGTGCATCAATGCGATACATTGAAGGATGCGGTTATCAACGCCTGGCGTTAATTGGAGAGAGTAACAATGTCATTTGAAATGTTTGAGAAATTGGAAGCAAAAGTA
This sequence comes from Rosenbergiella gaditana, assembly GCF_018494065.1. Taxonomy (GTDB): domain Bacteria; phylum Pseudomonadota; class Gammaproteobacteria; order Enterobacterales; family Enterobacteriaceae; genus Rosenbergiella; species Rosenbergiella gaditana. The sequence goes on from NZ_JABBFR010000010.1 coordinate 101,490, forward strand.
CAGCAGGCGATTGACACCATTACCCTGCTACAAATGGAAATTGAGGAATTAAAAGAGCAAAACAGTGCCCTTAAGCAGGACGCACAACAAGTGGCCGGTAATCACGAGTCGTTAACGCGTGAAAATCAGCAGCTGAAAGAAGAACAGACACAATGGCAAGAGCGTCTGCGTACTTTACTCGGCAAGATGGAAGAAGTTTAAAAGAACGGGGCGGGCAGTGTTGCTGTCCGCCGATGTCACTATTACTCGTCTTCAGTCAATGGGGTATCAGAGAGGATAATGCCGGTATTGTCGGCATAGACATAATCGCCAGAGAAAAAGGTTACGCCGCCAAAATTGACACGAATATCACTTTCTCCCACACCGTCACCTGAAGCCCCAGCAGGAATTGCTGCGATGGCTTGGATACCGATATCTAACTCTGCCAGTTCGTCGACTTGGCGTACTGAGCCATAGAGGATAATCCCTTCCCAGTGGTTACTGGCCGCAAGTTGGGCTAGTTGAGCATCAACTAAACCGCGTCTTACTGAGCCACCCCCATCTACAAGTAAAACTTTCCCTGAGCCATCTTCTTCAAGCAGATCATAGAGTAGCCCATTGTCTTCGAAACATTTTACTGTCGTGATTTGCCCTCCAAAAGAGGTACGGCCCCCAAAGTTAGAGAAAAGGGGTTCAACCACGTTTACTTCTTCGTGGTAGATATCACAGAGTTCGGAAGTATCATATTTCATCGTCGTTTCATCTGGTTGCCAGAGGTAGACTAAGTATATCTCTTTCTAAGTGTTGCGGCAAAGTTCTTGGACGTGGTTCGGCAGAAGGGGGAGAGTTACCCAGAGCGAGGGGCTCTGGGTATAGAGGGATTAGGGTTAAAGGATAAAGCGGCTTAAATCTTCATCTGCAACTAATACGTCAAGGTGCTTACTGACGTAATCCGCATCAATGGTGACGGACTCGCCCGAACGATCACTGGCTTCGAAGGAGATATCTTCTACCAGTTTCTCTAAGACGGTGTAGAGTCGACGAGCACCAATATTTTCGGTCGTCTCATTCACCTGCCAAGCTGCTTCGGCAATGCGCCGAATTCCATCATCGGTGAAATCGATATTAACCCCCTCAGTTTCCATCAATGCCTTGTACTGGACAGTAACGGATGCCGTTGGTTCTGTAAGGATACGCTCGAAATCGTTAACCGTCAGGGCCTGTAATTCGACACGAATGGGGAGACGCCCTTGTAATTCAGGGATCAGATCAGAAGGACTTGCCACTTGGAAGGCCCCTGAAGCGATGAACAGTATATGGTCGGTTTTTACCGTACCGTGTTTGGTCGAGACAGTGCATCCTTCTACTAAAGGTAGCAGGTCACGCTGTACCCCTTCACGAGATACGTCAGGGCCTGAGGATTGTCCGCCACGCTTACAAATTTTATCGATCTCATCAACAAAGACGATACCGTGCTGCTCGACTGCTTCAATGGCTTGTTGTTTAAGCTCTTCAGGATTTACCAAGCGAGCCGCTTCTTCTTCAATCAGCAATTTCATTGCTTCTTTGATCTTCAGCTTACGCGATTTCTGTTTCTGGTTACCCATATTTTGGAACATGGATTGAAGCTGATTCGTCATCTCTTCCATTCCTGGAGGTGCCATAATTTCGACATCCATAGGGGAAGCGGCTAAATCGATCTCGATCTCTTTGTCGTCCAACTGGCCTTCACGTAGTTTCTTACGGAAAGATTGACGGGTTGATGACTCTTCTTGAGCCCCTTCTGATTGTCCCCAGTTATTTTTAGCTGGCGGGATCAGGACATCAAGGATTCGATCTTCAGCATGTTCTACAGCACGCGCTTTATTTTTCTCGATCGCTTGTGAACGTACCATTTTCACAGCAGCTTCGGTTAAGTCACGGATGATCGAATCGACTTCTTTACCGACATATCCCACTTCTGTAAATTTAGTGGCTTCAACTTTAATGAACGGCGCATTAGCGAGCTTAGCAAGACGACGAGCAATTTCTGTTTTACCCACACCGGTTGGACCAATCATAAGGATATTTTTCGGTGTGACTTCATGGCGCAGCTCATCGTTAAGCTGCATACGGCGCCAACGGTTACGGAGTGCGATGGAGACCGCGCGCTTAGCGTTATCTTGGCCAATAATGAACCGGTTCAGTTCACTGACGATTTCGCGAGGAGTCATTTCAGACATAACTTACTCCTTATCCCCTGAGTTGAGTTCTTCAATCGTGAGATTGTGGTTGGTATAAATACAAATATCACCGGCGATTTCTAACGCTTTTTCGGTGATCTCACGAGCATCTAATTCAGTATTTTCTAACATTGCGCGTGCCGCAGCTTGAGCATAAGGTCCGCCCGAACCAATGGCAATAAGGTCATTTTCTGGCTGAATAACATCGCCATTACCACTAATGATCAGTGAAGCATTTTCGTCGGCGACAGCCAGTAGTGCTTCTAAACGACGCAGCATACGATCCGTTCGCCAATCCTTAGCCAGCTCAACGGCGGCTTTCACCAAGTGGCCTTGGTGCATTTCAAGCTTACGCTCAAAAAGTTCGAAAAGTGTGAAGGCATCAGCGGTGCCCCCAGCAAAACCAGCGATGACTTTATCGTTATAAAGACGACGGACTTTCTTCACGTTGCCTTTCATAACGGTGTTACCGAGCGTTGCCTGGCCGTCACCGCCAATGACGACTTTACCGTTACGTCGTATGCTTACTATCGTTGTCACGGGCTGCCCCTTAATCTCTTGAAATAAAAACTCCGCGACAAAGCGCGGAGTCACTTACTCAAGCATATGGGGGTGAGTTAAAAACTTTCAACCCCCAACGGAGAGAGTTATGCAGTTTGTATGTCCAGAATTCTTTAACTGTTTAATCACCGAATCGATTTTCGCGCGCTGATTGTAAGGACCAATCACTACTCGGTTCCAACCGCCTCCAGTGGTCACACGGCTTTCAAACCCTTCAAAAGCAAGTTTTGCCCGAGTTGACTCTGCTTGGGCGGCACCTTTGAACGAGCCACATTGAATTAACCAATGTTTAGACGAGATTTCTGCTGTGGCTTGAGGGGACGCAGGTGTTGCAGGTGCCACTTTCTCTGGCTGTGAAGTGCTAGGTTTAGCTGCAGTAATTGGGGCACTATGTTGCTGTTGCTGGATTTGACGCTCTAATTGTTGGCGCTGCTTTTGCTGCTCGCGATACGTCTGTTGCTGGCGCTCAAGTTCCAACCTTCTTTGCTGATCCGCATAGGCTTTTTGTTGACGTTCATGCTGTAACTGTATTTGCCGATTTTGCTCTTGCAGCTCTTTATTAGCTGGCTGAGCGGGACGCGATTGATTTAGTTGTTGCTGTTGCGAAATAAATTGCTGCTCTTGCTGTTGGTACTTGCGTTGTAACGCAGCATTCTGCTGTTGCTGGCGTAATGTTTGTTGCTGCTGCTCTGGGGTTTGCTGATTCCACGGCACTTCGCTGAGTTGAGTGGGCTGCTGGCGCATATCTTCAGCCATTTGCGCTAATAGCTGGCGCTGCTCATCGGTGAGCTGCGTAGGTGATTTTACTTCGCCACCGGCGCTTGGTTCGACTGGGCTAGGTACTGTTATTTGGCGGTTTTCTAACTCTTTTATATATTTCCAGCGCTCCTCAGGTTTAGGAGGAAGCCCATTGGTTGTGGTCTTATGAGGGGTGACTTCTTTTTCCGCTTGTTTCTTATGGTGAGCGAGTAATGCCAATACACCAATAAAGAGGACTAAGGCTGCCGCTGCAATGACAACAATTACTTTGGAAATACCAGTATTTGCCTTAGAGTTTTTACGTCGGCTATTATTTTTTTTTCGCTGCGTTGTTGATGAACGTCCGCGTCCTACATAGTCTTTTTGTGCCACACCGGTACCGATATTATTTAAGCCAGCTGAAAGGCAAGATTGCCTGAAGAATTGATTAATAACAATTGCTACTATGTTACTTAACCGAATGAAGTTTGACCAGTAAACTCTAGTTGAGATTTTTGTTATTTGGGGTGAAATTTTTCAGTTATGACGTTCAACGCGTGGACTGCCGTAAAATCAACTCAGTTTCCAACAGATAAGATCGATGGATAAGTGGCTTTCCTTCCATAAGAGTCATTAATAACGAAACTGCGTTCTCGCCTTGCGCGGCTCTGGGTTGTGAGATAGTGGTGAGCGGTGGATCCGCATATTGGCTCTCTTCTATATCATCAAATCCGATGACGGATAGCTGCCTTGGAACGACAATACCAAGTTGTTTAGCCTGATACATAGCACCAAGCGCCATTTTATCATTATGGCAAAAAATAGCATCGGGTGGCGTGGCGAGCTTTAGAAGGTGTTCGGCGGCCGACATTCCTGATCTAAACGAAAAATCCCCCCGTGCGATGTAGTAGGGGTTAAGCGGAAGGTTATGGCGCTGTAAAGCTTGTAGGTATCCTTGTCGCCGATATTGGCAGATAGCTAATTCTTCGGGGCCCGTCAAGCAGGCTATGTGTTGGTGACCGCATTGGATAAGGTAATTTACGGCATTGAAGGATGCGGTCAAGTTGTCAATATGAAGGGTAGGGAAACCATGATCGGAGGAGTACTCATTAATGACCACGCTGGGTATTGGGTGGCTACGATCACGATGAGTAGGGGAAAGGACGACAAAAATGAGGCCATCGTAACCTTCAGGTAACCCTCGCGTTTGAGTAATATAGCGGTCCATCGATTGATGGGCGCAGTCAAATAAGGTGATCAAGCAGTATTGTTGGCTTGCCTGAGTCTCAATACCACGAATAATTTCACTGTAAAAGCTGTCAGTGATATCGGCGATGATAACCATGACTTTACGCCAATACGGCGTTATACCACGTGGAAAGAGGGGCGTTGATGAGTAACCGAGCGCATATGCGGCTGCTTCAACGCGCTGCCTAGTATTGGGTGAGACTTTTTCCGGCGAGGTGAAGACGCGAGAAACGGTAGCGGTTGATACGCCAGCTTGTATGGCCACAGCTTTCATGGTTGCTGACGAGGGATCAGGGGTGGTTTTCAAAGCGTAACTCCTCGATGGATAAGAATCTGCGTCAACTTGCTACTTAATAGTTTTCTTTCTGGGTTTGAACCCGCTAAAGCGTAACAAAACGGACTAACTAATTGTTATCAATCGATTAATTTTAAGAGTTACTTCACAACCTTTTGTTGCTTAACTGTCTGTAGGATCGACATCTAAAGACCATTTCACTTTTTTCTCCCCAGCCAACGTGCCCACTAGGAGTAAGCTTTGCGTGAGAAGCTGTTGCAAACGGCCTCGAGAAGGGCTTTGTATCACCAGTTGCCAGCGCCAACGCCCTTGGCGTTTTGCATGTAGGGCGGGAACTGGACCGATAATCCAACACTCATCATCTTTTAGCGGACTCGATTCGATGAGATTACGTAACTGTTGTAAGAAGCGCTCAGTTTGGTCGCTATCCTGATGCTCAGCACGAAATATGGCTTGATTCGAATAAGGGGGGAGCTGTAATTGTTGCCGTAGTGCTAGCGTTTCAGCAGCAAACTGAAAATAGCCTTTACTGAGTAAGGTTTGGAGTAAAGGGTGCTCCGGTTGATGGGTTTGCAGTAAAACTTCACCTTGTTTACCCGCGCGTCCCGCCCGGCCGGCAACTTGTATATAAAGTTGAGCGAAATGCTCAGTTGCCCGAAAATCGGCTGAAAATAGTGCCCCATCGACATCTAACAAAGCCACTAAGGTGACATCTGGGAAGTGATGTCCTTTTGCGAGCATCTGTGTACCAATCAGAATTCGTGCGCCCCCCTGATGAATCTTCTCTAGATGCTGTTCAAGCATTCCTTTTCTGCGAGTGGTATCTCGGTCAATACGCGTCAGTGGTGTATCAGGAAATAAGCGTTGTAATTGTTCTTCCAGCTGTTCTGTCCCCAATCCCGCGGGCATTAGATGAGATGAGCCGCACTCAGGGCATTGCCAAGGAATCGGTCGCTGGCTGTCACAGTGGTGGCAGCGTAGGCTTCGTTGTTGCTGGTGGTAAGTATAATAATGGTCACAGCGTTGGCACTCCGCTAACCACCCGCAATCGTGGCAGAGTAATGCTGGCGCGTAGCCACGACGATTGAGAAAGAGTAAAGCTTGGTTACCGGCCTGTAGATGCGCATGAATACGCCGAATGAGCTGTGGAGAGAGCCCTGATTGCAGGGTAACGGATTTGAGGTCGATGAGCTGCTGCTGAGCTGTCGTTGCATTACCCGCTCGCCGAGTAAGGTTAAGCTGGCGATACTTGCTGATGCGGACATTATGCAAGGTTTCCAAGGCAGGTGTTGCTGAGCCCAAGATGACCGGTATATTTTCTTTATTTGCCCGGAAGACGGCGAGATCACGAGCATGATAGCGCCAGCCATCTTGTTGCTTATACGAATTATCATGTTCCTCATCGACAATTATCACCCCCGGTCGTGCTAGCGGGGTAAAAATAGCTGAGCGTGTCCCGATAATAATCGCCGCCTCTCCCTTTTTACTTTTCAGCCAGACACTCAGACGTTCAGTATCATTGAGACCAGAATGGATCACTTCAACTGGCGCTTTAAAACGCTCCCGAAAGCGGGCGATAGTTTGCGGAGTCAGCCCTATTTCGGGAACCAGTACTAAGGCTTGTTTACCTTGCGTCAGGATATTTTCGATAACGCTGAGGTAGACCTCAGTTTTTCCAGAACCGGTAATACCTGCTAATAACCATGGGCTAAATTGCTGATTCATACTATGAATCGCACCTACTGCCGTGGCTTGTTCAGTGGTTAATTTAAGCCGATCACCGAGGACGCGGAACTGAGGACGCCAATCTTCAAGTGATTCAGCGAGTTCGTAGAGGTCGCACCACCCTTTTTTTCGTAGGGCTTGGAACGTACTTTCTGGTAAGTCGTGGTCAGCGACCGCTGAGCGTAATAATCCACCTTGTCGTAGTAGCATCATCGCCTGGCGCTGTTTCTCCGAACGCTTAATTTCACTTGGGTCGATGACGTGTCCCATATCGGTGAGCCGCCATTCATAACATATTGATTTACGGGCTTCTTTGCCTTGACGAAGTTGGGATGGGATTGCGTGAAACAGAATTTCGCCTAAGGGATAATGATAATAGCGATTTGACCAAGTCAATAACTCCCAGAGACTGGGCGTGAAAAGGCTCTCGGTATCAAGAATTTCATCAATAGGCTTAAGCTGTTCGGCACTGAGATCACTGCTTGCACTGTGCGTTACCACGATTCCGATCATTTTGCGACGACCGAAAACGACGCGTACTCGACATCCTATCTGAGGGATATGTGCTGCGTCAGCGGTATAATCATACAGTTTGGGTAGAGGAACCGGTAAAGCTACCTTAACGATGGTCATGCATTACTCATACTCAGTGAACCGAAACGGCAAGTGTACCGTTTCTCGTGAAGTGATTGAAATCGTCATTTGCATGTTGTTGTCTATTTTCTGTATAATATGGGGCCTTCGTTAGACAGCGGTTCTATTACGCGACGAAGACATACACTTATATTATTGTTCAATCGCGTGTGGTGCTGTGCAAGCTGAGCTTGGCACGGAGAGCGACACGGCCTTCTACTGAGGTTATCCCATGAAAAAAGGTATTCATCCAGAATATAACAACGTTACCATTTCTTGTTCTTGCGGTAACGTAATCGAAACGCGTTCAACCCTACGTCAACCTTTAAACTTAGACGTATGTGGTAACTGCCACCCATTCTACACTGGTAAACAACGTGTTGTAGACACTGGTGGTCGTGTTGATCGCTTCAACAAGCGTTTCAGCATCCCAAGCTCCAAATAAGTTTCTTGATCGGTGGGGGTATCCCCGCTGTATAAAAAACCCGGCGATGCCGGGTTTTTTTATGGGAATAAAAGGGTGGCGTTAGTATTCCCACATGTCGGGATCAATGCCCATTTCGCGCATAATTAATTTTGCAGTTTCAGGGATCTCATCACTTCTTTCTTTACGTAAATCGTTGTCATCTGGCAAAGGTTGACCAGTAAAAGCATGTAGAAAAGCTTCGCATAATAGCTCGCTGTTCGTCGCATGGCGCAAGTTATTAACTTGCCGACGAGTCCTCTCATCCGTCAGTATTTTCAATACTTTTAGTGGTATAGAAACAGTGATTTTCTTAACTTGCTCACTTTTTTTGCCATGTTCAGCATAAGGGCTGATATATTCGGCATTCCACTCGGCCATGGTGTACCTTATTAATAAATGTTAATTACTTGAATTCAGCTTATTATGCCAGATATCGCAGATAAAACTGGATTTATTGGTCCAAGAGCCGTCAAAAGCAGATAATCTCTTCGAAGACCGGACGTTATGGTCTGATTTTACCTCTTATCAACGTATTGCTCAATCTACACGCAAATCTATTTGGATGTCTAGATGTGTTGACGTCTATTTTCCGCAAGGATATGCTAGCAATTACTTTATGACTCTTGGTTTATTCTCTATGACACAATTCAAGCAGGCGACAATTGCGGTACGCAGCGGGTTAAATGAAGATCACCAATATGGCTGCGTCGTCCCACCCATCCATCTTTCGACCACCTATAACTTTACTGATTTTAATCAACCTCGTGCTCATGACTATTCCCGCCGCGGTAATCCTTCGCGAGATGTTGTTCAGCAAGCCTTAGCAGAGTTAGAAGGCGGCGCGGGTGCGGTGATGACCAATACCGGTATGTCAGCCATCCTGCTTGTGACAACTGTCTTTTTAAAACCGGGAGAGTGGTTGATTGCGCCGCATGATTGCTATGGTGGGAGCTACCGATTATTTGATAGCTTACAGAAACGCGGTGCTTTCAATGTGAAATTTATTGATCAAGGCGATCCTCAAGCTGTTGATGAGGCCCTTAAGCTTAATCCCAAACTTTTCTTGATCGAAAGTCCAAGTAATCCATTATTACGAGTGGTAGATATTGAAGGCTTATGTCGGGCGGCACGTGCGGTTGGCGCTGTGACTGTTGTCGACAATACTTTTCTCAGCCCAGCGCTACAAAACCCTCTTCAACTCGGGGCTGATTTAGTGGTGCACTCCTGCACTAAGTATCTCAACGGCCACTCTGATATTGTCGCAGGAACCGTTATTTCTCGTCACCCTCAACACGCAACAGAATTAGCGTGGTGGGCGAATAATATTGGCGTTACTGGGTCAGCATTCGATAGTTATCTATTATTAAGAGGGATGCGGACATTATCGTTACGGACAAAAGCGGCTCAAGAGAATGCGTTAGCAATTGTCGACTACTTAAAACATCAGCCTTTAGTCAGTAAGCTTTACCACCCCTCGCTGCCTGAGAATAAAGGCCATGAATTTGCTTGTCGCCAACAACGTGGATTTGGTGCAATGCTAAGTTTTGAGTTAGCCGGTGATGAAAAGACCGTTCGTCAATTTTTGAAATCGCTACAACTCTTTACCCTAGCTGAGTCATTAGGAGGAGTAGAAAGTTTGATTTCTCACACTGCGACGATGACCCATGCTGGAATGTCTGCCGAAGCAAGAGCGGCTGCAGGAATTTCAGAGACGTTACTGCGTGTTTCAGTGGGAATTGAGGATCATAATGATCTGATCGCTGATCTTGACCAAGCTTTCCAACGTCTTACTCAGGAGTAATTATGGTTAGCGGTGTAGATCTGAAAAGTGAAGTGATACGACAGCTGCATAAGTTTGGTGGCAGTAGCCTTGCTGATCGGCGCTGTTACTCACGTGTTGCAGAAATTATGGCCGAATATAGTCACGTTGGTGACATTATGGTGGTCTCTGCAGCGGGGAGTACTACAAACCAGCTAATTAATTGGTATCGCCTCAGTCAAACTGACCGGTTATCCGCTTTTCAAGTCCAACAACACTTGCGGCGCTATCAGCTGGAGTTGGTGGAGAGTTTATTACCCCCAGCGTTAGCCGAACCCATTGCTCAAGATTTTATTGCTGATGTTGATCACCTTTCTATCTTGTTAGATGGTGAGGGAAGTGAAGCATTGTACGCTAAGGTGGTCGGCCACGGTGAGATATGGTCGGCCCGTTTGATGAGTGCTGTGCTCAACCATTCCGGAATTGAGGCACAGTGGATTGATGCTCGCACTTTCTTACGTGCAGAACGTTCGGGACAGCCGCAAGTGGACGAGGGTGAGTCTTATCCTCTTTTACACTCTATTCTGACGCAGTATCCGCATAAGCGCCTAGTCATTACTGGTTTTATTTCCGCGAATCGCGCAGGGGATACTGTGCTACTTGGGCGTAATGGCTCTGACTACTCAGCGACCCAAATAGGCGCTTTGGCAGGTGTTAAACGTGTAACGATTTGGAGCGATGTTGCGGGGGTATTCAGCGCTGACCCACGGATTGTGTCAGATGCTTGCTTACTTCCCTTATTACGTCTTGATGAGGCGGCAGAGCTCGCACGTCTTGCTGCACCAGTGCTGCATACCCGTACGTTACAGCCGGTAGCAACCAGTAATATTGATCTGCAATTACGTTGCAGTTATCAGCCGGAGGTAGGCTCTACACGTATTGAGCGTGTGTTGGCTTCTGGCACAGGCGCTCGGATTGTCACAAGCCACGAAGATGTCTGCTTAATCGAAATACAAATTGGACCCCGGCACGACTTTACTCAATTACTGAAAGAGGTCGATCAATTTTTAATTCGTACGCAACTTCGGCCACTGGCACGAGGCGTTCATAGTGATCGTCAGTTACTGCAATTATGCTACACCTCTGAGTTAGTGGAAAATGCACTATTTCAGCTACAGGCGTCAGGGTTACCTATTAGTTTACGGTTACGTGAAGGGCGCGTGCTGGTCGCAATGGTGGGCGCAGGGGTTACTCGAAACCCGCTCCACTGCCACCGTTTTTGGCAACAGATTAAAGATCTACCGGTAGAATTCGTCTGGCAATCAGAAGAAAAGCTTAGCTTAGTCGCAGTACTGCGCAAAACATCTCTTCCTCCGATCGTTCAAGGGCTGCACCAATCCTTGTTTCGAGCTGAAAAGCGCGTGGGTATCGTGCTGTTTGGTAAAGGGAATATTGGCTCTCGTTGGTTAGAACTGTTTTCTCGGGAACAGGAGAATCTTTCTGATCGTACGGCGATAGATTTTGTTTTAGCCGGCATTGCGAATAGCCGCCGTAGCTTACTCAGCTATGATGGACTTAATGCCGCAGAGAGTTTGGCCAATTTTGAACGAGACGCCACGGCTTTAGACGAAGAATCACTCTTTCTCTGGATGCGTGACCACCCGTTTGACGATTTAGTGGTTCTCGATGTGACCGCCAATGCCGCCTTGGCAGAGCAGTATTTGGACTTTGCTAGCTATGGTTTTCACGTGATCAGTGCCAATAAAGTTGCTGGGGCCTCGTCTAATCAGCGTTGGCGACAACTTCGTGATGCATTTGATAAGACAGGTCGTTATTGGTTAACTAATGCGACAGTAGGGGCAGGCTTACCGATTAACTATACGGTGAGGGATTTGCATAATTCAGGAGATAAAATTCTGTCGATTAGCGGTATCTTCTCCGGCACTCTCTCTTGGTTATTTCTTCAGTACGATGGGTCGATACCTTTTAGTGAACTTGTTGACCAAGCTTGGCAGCAGGGGCTGACCGAACCCGATCCCCGTGTCGATCTCTCCGGTATTGATGTGATGCGTAAATTGGTTATTCTCGCGCGAGAAGCCGGCTCGGATATTGAGCCTCACCAAGTGAAGGTGGAGTCATTAGTACCAGAAGCTTGCCGTGAAAACTCGATGGACTATTTCTTTGAGAATAGCGAAGCCTTAGACGAGCAGATTCAGCAGCGTTTTGAAGCAGCCCAAGAGCTAGGTTTGGTTCTGCGTTACGTTGCGCGATTTGATACTCGCGGTAAGGCCAAGGTCGGTTTAGAAGCGCTTCGTCCGGATCATCCTCTTGCAGCACTCCTGCCAGGTGATAATGTTTTCGCGATTGAGAGCCGTTGGTACCGGGATAATCCATTAGTGATACGTGGCCCGGGTGCAGGAAGAGATGTTACGGCGGGAGCCTTACTTTCCGATCTTAACCGATTAGCTAAGCTGATTTAATACGATAAAAAAGCACCTAATGAGGTGCTTTTTTTGGGGCTTGTACGCTCTAGCCGGTATTACGCATTCCTGCGGCTACCCCAGCTATAGTCACCATTAATGCTTGTTCCACATTGGGGTCTGTAGGGAGATTATTTGCTTCAGCCTGACGAGCACGATGCAGTAACTCGGCTTGTAGTACGTTCAGCGGGTCAGTGTAGACATTACGTAACGCTATAGATTCGGCAATCCATGGATGGTCAGCCATCAGATGCGCATCATTTGCGATAGTTAATACCGTTTTAATATCTGCCGCCAGCTGTTCGCGTAGCTGTTTTCCTAGAGGCCAAAGAGTGGGGTCAACTAAGCGTTGATCATAATACTCAGCTAGCCACAGATCAGCTTTTGCGAACACCATCTCTAACATTCCGATACGCGTTGAAAAGAAAGGCCAATTACGGCACATTTCTTCTAAATTTTTCTGTTGGCCTTGGTCAATCGCGTTATTAAGTGCAGCCCCAGCACCTAACCATGCAGGGAGCATTAAGCGATTTTGAGTCCATGCAAAAATCCAAGGGATGGCGCGTAATGACTCGACACCGCCGGTTGGACGACGTTTAGCAGGGCGAGATCCCAACGGTAATTTACCCAGTTCTTGCTCTGGCGTAGCTGAGCGAAAGTAAGGGACAAAATCCTTATTTTCGCGAATATAACCGCGATACATCTCACAGGAGTCTGCTGATAATTGCTTCATTACCTCGCGCCATTCGGCTTTTGGCTCAGGAGGTGGAAGTAGATTCGCTTCTAAAATCGCACTGGTATAGAGGGTTAAACTCGCAATAGTGATTTCGGGTAAACCATATTTAAAACGAATCATCTCTCCTTGTTCAGTGACACGAAGACCACCTTTCAAGCTACCAGGAGGTTGTGAGAGTAAGGCTGCATGGGCGGGAGCCCCACCACGGCCAATTGATCCACCACGACCGTGAAACAGTGTTAATGCAATACCTGCTTTATTACAGGTTTTAATCAGCGCATCTTGAGCTTGGTATTGTGCCCAACTTGCAGCCATGACCCCCGCATCCTTGGCGGAATCTGAATAACCGATCATGACCATTTGTTTGCCTTGAATAAAGCCACGATACCAATCGATGCTGAGCAGTTGCGTCATGACGCTATCAGCGTTATTCAGGTCATCCAGTGTTTCGAATAACGGCGCAACCGGAAGTGCATAACGGATCCCCGCTTCTTTGAGCAGTAAATGTACAGCTAAAACATCGGAAGGTGTTTTCGCCATGGAAATCACATAGGCCGCAATGGATCCCTGAGGAACTTCAGCCGCGACTTGGCAGGTATCCAATACTTCTTGCGTCGACTCACTTGGTTGCCAGTGACGGGGTAGCAGCGGACGAGGGGAGTTGAGTTCACGAATTAAGAAGGCTTGTTTATCGGCTTCAGACCAGCTTTCATAATCCCCCAGTCCTAAGTAACCAGTAATTTCAGAGATGGCTTCAGTGTGGCGAGTGCTCTCTTGACGTAAATCGATACGTACCAGCGGCACACCGAAACACTTCACACGACGCAGCGTGTCGAGAAGATGGCCGTTGGCGATAATCCCCATCCCGCTTTTTTGCAATGACTCATAGAGCGCATAAAGGGGCGTCCAAAGTTGTTCATTGCTGACGATGATGTCTTTAGGCGGAGGAGTTTCTTCACCTTTTAAACGTAATTCTAAGTAGCTTTGTGTAGAAATTAGTTGTGTTCTCAAACGTTTGAGAACAAAGCGATAAGGTTCTTGAATTTCTGGATCTTGGCACATTGCCTTAACCACATCGTCACAGTTCGACATGGATAGCTCAGAAATGAGTACTGTCATATCTTTTATAAAGAGATCGGCGGCTTTCCAGCGACTAAGACGAATCGCTTGGCGAGTAACGGTTGCGGTGACGTTGGGGTTACCATCGCGATCGCCACCCATCCAAGAGGTGAATTTCACCGGTACAAAATCGACAGGGAGTGTGATGCCAAATGTGGCGTGAACTTGTTCATTGAGTTCACGTAAAAAAGCAGGAACACCTTCCCATAGGCTATTCTCGACTACCGCAAATCCCCATTTCGCTTCATCAATCGGTGTTGGTCGCTGCTTGCGAATTTCGTCGGTATACCATGCTTGCTCGACCAGTTGGCGGAGGCGACGCATAATTTTTGAGGTTTCATAGTCGGTCAAATCATTATGGTCGAGTCGATCGAGACAGTTATTCACCTCTACCAGTTTATGGATAAGTGTCCGACGGGTTATTTCGGTAGGGTGCGCAGTTAATACTAATTCAATCGAAAGCTCTTCAATAGCCTGACAAATATCCTTCTCAGAGATATTTTTAATTTTTTTTAATCGTTCGAAGGTGGCTTGTAACACTTCCGGTGGGCTTTCACCTGGAGATTGATGTGATACAGTTTGATACTGCTCTGCAACGTTCGTTAAATTAAGAAACTGGCTGAATGCGCGGGCAACAGGGAGTAATTCGTCATTCGACAAATTCTGTAAGGTGGTGAGCAACATTTCACGATCGTCCTCACTCCCAGAACGTGAACCTTTAGACAGTTTTCTTATTGATTCAACACGTTCTAAGATCTCATCGCCGAGGGCGTTTTTAATCGTATCGCCAAGTAGTTTTCCAAGCATACTCACGTTACTACGCATAGCTGAATATTGTTCGTTCATGTGACGCTTTTACCCCTTAGCTGTTGTCTGCTCATCGATTATTGTTATTGGTTTTCTGTAACCCTATCTAGCCATTTAACTGAATGAACGTCAAATTTCAGAAAAGTGTGTAGCTATTTCAATACACACCGTATTAATGCCCTTTTAACGCTTTAGGAGCGAATTATGTTGAGCTTGTAGTCTCTATAAAGATTTTTTGTCTCTCTCTGGAGAAGGTGTCACGATCTCCCACTTAGCAAAAATGGTGAATTAATTTTTTCAGTAGTTGATCAGTCGGTTCGATAAATCTTGTTTCAAGATACTCGTCAGGTTGATGTGCCTGCTCTATTGAGCCAGGCCCCAATACCAAGGTTGGGCAAAGCTGCTGAATAAAAGGCGCTTCAGTACAGTAGTTTACAATTTCTGTTTCAGTGCCTAACACTTTTTCGATTAACGCCACCATTGGATGATGAACCGGACATTCATAACCTGGGATAGGCGGGTGCAAGTCAGTGATCGTTAATCGCCCCGGCCACTGTTCGCTAATCGGGGCAAGTGCTTGTGCGAGTAATTCGTGAAGATCTGGGAGAGAGAGGCCAGGAAGAGGCCGTATATCCATATGTAACTCACAACAGGCACAGATTCTATTGGGAGCATCACCACCGGAAATTTTGCCGAAATTCATCGTCGGATAAGGAATAACAAAACCATTGTGGTTGAAACGCTCTTTTAGCTGGCGGCGCAAACCTTGTAATTCTGTAATCGAATCATGCATCAATTCGATCGCATTGATCCCATTTTCAGGATCACTGGAGTGGCCTGAGTGACCTTCGATACGAATCGCTTTAGAGAGATGACCTTTGTGTGCCCGAACGGGTTGCAGCGAGGTGGGTTCACCGATGATCGCACAATCCGGGCGGATGGAAGTTGATTGCGCAAAGTAACTCGCGCCGGCCATCGTGGTCTCTTCATCTGCCGTGGCTAAGATATAGAGGGGTTTGGTGAGTTTACTAAGGTCTATTTCAGTAAGCGCAGTCAGGATAAAGGCAAAAAAACCTTTCATATCTGCGGTACCTAATCCATACAAACGATTATCGCGCTCAGTGAGAGTGAAAGGGTCTTGTGTCCAACGACCTTCATCATAAGGCACCGTATCAGTATGACCGGCTAGTAATAGGCCACCAGAGCCTTGACCATACTTAGCCAGTAAATTGAATTTATTACGCGTATTGGGCACAGGCTGGAGTTCAACACTAAAGCCTAATTGTTCGAACCAACCCGCGAGCAAAGTGATGAGTGGTTCATTGCTCTGATCCAGTACAGAATCTGTACCGCTGATGGAAGGTGTAGCAACTAATTGGCGATAAAGTTCAATAAATGGCGGTAATTTGTTATTCACTGTTGACGCTCCTTTGATTAGGATGTACAAATAATCATGCAAATTATGTGAATAAAAATACATTATTAACCGTTGTGATGACAACGATTTATTCACGATTCAAGGGGAAGTAGTAACTTAACCCGCACCTGTTTACGAGAGCTAAGAAAGGTCTTTTCTAATGTTGAATGCATTGATTGTTGGCGCCAGCGGGTATGCCGGTGCGGAACTGGCAACCTACTTGAATCGTCATCCTGAAGTTAACCTCGCCACACTCGCGGTGTCTGCACAAAGTGAAGATGCAGGTAAATTATTATCAGATCTTTATCCGCAACTCAAAGGTCGGCTGGATCTCACTTTACACGGGATGGTAGATCCACAGGCGTTGGCTGAACAACACGATATCGTGTTTTTAGCGACCGCTCACGAAGTGAGTCATGATTTAGCCCCGATATTTCTTAATGCTGGCTGTACGGTGTTCGATCTTTCCGGTGCCTATCGCGTCAATGATCCAGAGTTCTATACGCGTTATTACGGGTTTACTCACCAGCACTCGGACTGGTTAGCGAAGGCCGTTTATGGGCTGGCTGAGTGGCAGGCTGAGAAAATTCAGGCCGCACAGCTGATTGCAGTACCTGGCTGTTACCCAACAGCCGCCCAATTAGCGCTGAAGCCTTTACTGGACCGCCAGTTACTGAATACTGATTTTTGGCCAGTGATTAATGCGACGAGTGGCGTAAGCGGAGCGGGTCGTAAGGCTTCGCTTAAAACAAGCTTGTGTGAAGTCAGTTTACAGCCTTATGGCATTTTTACGCATCGTCATCAGCCCGAGATTGCGGCACATCTCGGCACACCGGTTATTTTTACCCCCCACCTAGGTGATTTTCCTCGGGGAATCTCTGAAACCATCACCTGCCAGTTAAAACATACGGTATCTCGTGAAGAAATCGCGGCTATCTTCCATCAAGCTTACGATAGTCAGCCATTGGTGCGGATTTATGATGAAGGGGTTCCAGCGTTGAAATCCGTTGTAGGGCTACCTTATTGTGATATTGGCTTTGCCGTTGAAGGTCAGCATCTGATTCTCATCAGTGTTGAAGATAATTTATTGAAAGGGGCGGCTTCCCAAGCAGTGCAATGCTTGAATATTCGGTTTAATTTTTCATCCACCCTTTCCTTACTTTAAAAAGAGTTATCGATTATGGAAAATCCATTAATTATCAAACTAGGTGGAGTTCTGCTAGACAGTGAAGAAGCTCTGTCGCGGCTCTTTGACGCCCTGCAGCAGTATCGTAAGCAACATCAACGACCGTTGGTTATAGTTCACGGTGGGGGCTGTTTGGTTGATGAGCTCATGAGCCAACTTAATCTTCCAGTGAAAAAGCAGAACGGATTACGCGTTACCCCAGCTGACCAAATCGATATTATCACTGGTGCTCTAGCGGGTACGGCGAATAAGACGCTGTTAGCGTGGGCTAAAAAATATGGTATTTCAGCTGTTGGACTGTCGCTGGGCGATGGCGATATCACCCAAGTCACGCAATTGGATGAATTGCTTGGCCACGTAGGTAAGGCCTCTGCGGGGAATCCGGCACTATTACATACACTTTTAGCCGCTGAATATTTGCCAATTATCAGTTCTATCGGTATTACTGATGGGGGGCTGCTCATGAATGTTAATGCAGACCAAGCGGCGACAGCGTTGGCAGCAGCTTTAGGTGCAGATTTGATTCTCCTTTCCGACGTAAGCGGTATCTTGGACGGCAAAGGACAAAAAATTGATCAGATGTCGGCACAAATGGCGGAAACATTGATTGATCAGGGCATCATTACTGATGGAATGATTGTGAAGGTGAATGCGGCATTAGACGCTGCGCGTACCTTAAACAGACCGATCGACATTGCCAGCTGGCGACATGCTGAAAAACTGCCAGACTTATTTAATGGCGTAGCCATTGGTACGCGGATTGTTGCGTAAATTAAAGAATATTTTCAAGGATCTATAATGCAAACTCAAAATATTAATAAAATTGTTTTAGCGTATTCAGGTGGTCTAGATACTTCGGCAATTATTCCGTGGTTAAAAGAAAATTATGGCTGTGAAGTTGTCGCATTTGTTGCCAACGTTGGCCAAGATCCTGCTGATTTAGAAGGTGTAGAGAAAAAGGCGATGCAGTCTGGGGCCAGCGAGTGCCACGTCGTTGATTTACGTGAAGAGTTTATCCGTGAATATGTCTATCCAGTACTTCAAACAGGGGCACTGTATGAAGGAACATACTTACTGGGCACCTCTATGGCGCGTCCAATTATCGCCAAGGCTCAAGTTGAAGTGGCTCTGAAAGTCGGTGCAGATGCACTATGCCACGGAGCAACCGGTAAAGGTAATGACCAAGTTCGTTTTGAGAGCACTTACGCAGCCTTAGCGCCACAACTGAAAGTGATTGCACCATGGCGTGAGTGGAATCTACGTTCTCGTGAAGCTCTCTTGGATTACCTCAAACAGCGTGATATTCCTACAACTGCCAGTTTGGAAAAGATTTATAGCCGTGATGAAAATGCGTGGCATATCTCCACTGAAGGTGGCGTATTAGAAAGCCCTGCCAATGCTGCAAACCAAGATTGCTGGGTCTGGACTGTTGATCCCCTAGAAGCACCTGACCAACCTGAAGAAGTTACCCTGACGGTCGAGAAAGGGAAAGTTGTTGCAGTGAATGGTGAAAGACTGAGTCCGTTCCAAGCATTAGAAAAACTGAATATTCTTGGAGCAAAACACGGTGTTGGCCGGATTGATATTGTCGAGAACCGGTTAGTCGGCATGAAGTCTCGTGGCTGTTATGAAACCCCGGGCGGCACCATTATGGTAAATGCCTTACGTGCCGTTGAGCAACTGGTCTTAGACCGTGACAGCTTCAAATGGCGTGAGCAGCTTGGTTTAGAGATGTCTTATGTTGTGTACGACGGTCGCTGGTTTACCCCAATCCGCAAAGCGCTGCAAGCCTCTGCGGAATCCTTAGCGGAAGAGCTTAATGGTGAGGTGGTTATGCGTCTTTATAAAGGTCATGCTACCGCGATCAAAAAGAAATCTGAGAATAGCCTCTATTCTGAAGAATTTGCGACCTTTGGCGAAGATGAAGTTTACGACCATAGTCATGCGGAAGGATTTATCCGTCTTTACTCGCTGTCTTCTCGTATTCGGGCATTAAAACAACAATAAGTCTTTAGGTGGTCGCAGGGCCACCTTCTTATCTATTTTTCAGGAGAGTTACCATGGCATTGTGGGGCGGACGGTTCACTCAGGCAGCCGATCAGCGGTTCAAACACTTCAACGACTCATTGCGTTTTGACTATCGCTTAGCCGAGCAGGATATTACTGGCTCTGTGGCATGGTCGAAAGCCTTAGTTACCGTCAATGTTTTGACTCGCGAAGAGCAACAGCGTCTCGAGCAGGCACTGGTCACGTTATTGGATGAAGTGCGTGAGAACCCAATGCAAATTCTGGAAAGTGATGCTGAAGATATTCACAGTTGGGTCGAAGGTAAATTAATCGACAAAGTCGGAGATTTAGGCAAAAAACTGCATACTGGTCGGAGTCGTAATGACCAAGTCGCGACCGATTTGAAACTATGGTGTAAATTTCAAGTCAATGAACTGCTTACTGCTGTCCGCGCAGTGCAACGTGCATTGGTCGAGACAGCCTCAGTACACCAAGATGTAGTGATGCCGGGCTATACCCATTTGCAACGTGCTCAACCTATTACTTTTGCCCACTGGTGTTTGGCTTATACCGAGATGCTTGCGCGTGACGAAAGCCGGTTAGAGGATGCACTAAAGCGCCTCGATGTCAGCCCTCTAGGTTGTGGTGCATTGGCTGGGACCGCATACCCCATTGACCGCGAGCAATTGGCTGAGTGGCTAGGCTTCTCCAGTGCTACTCGTAATAGCCTTGATTCAGTCTCTGACCGTGACCACGCGTTAGAATTAATGAGCCATGCTTCCATCAGCATGATGCATTTATCACGTTTCGCTGAAGATATGATTTTCTTTAACTCAGGCGAGGCGGGATTCATTGAGCTATCCGATAAAGTAACGTCTGGCTCATCATTAATGCCACAAAAGAAAAATCCGGATGCTTTAGAGCTTATTCGTGGTAAATGCGGGCGTGTTCAGGGTGCCTTAACCGGTATGATGATGACGCTTAAGGGGTTACCTCTGGCGTACAACAAAGATATGCAAGAGGATAAAGAAGGGCTTTTTGATGCACTCGATACTTGGCTAGAGTGTCTGCATATGAGCTGCCTAGTACTAGAAGATATCCAACTTAATTCCGCGCGCTGTAAAGAAGCGGCACAGCAAGGTTATGCGAACTCTACAGAGTTGGCTGATTATTTAGTCGCCAAAGGTGTTCCTTTCCGCGAAGCTCACCATATCGTGGGTGAAGTGGTGGTGGCTGCGATTAAACAAGGTACTCCTCTTGAACAATTAACGTTGGAGTATTTTAAACAGTTTAGCGATGTGATTGAGGACGATGTCTATCCATTACTTTCACTTGAGTCTTGCCTTGATAAGCGTAATGCCAAAGGTGGTGTCGCCCGTGAGCAAGTGGCTTATGCGATTGAGCAAGCGCGAGCTCGTTTAGCGTAAAAAAAAGCGGACGAAAATTCGTCCGCTGCCCTAGTGTGGCACTTTCTTCTTATAATTCTTTAGACTGCAAAGTGCTTCTCTAAATCGTCGCTACCCCCAATATGGCGGCCTCCGATAAAGACTTGTGGTACGGTAGAACGACCAGTGATAGCGCGTAAGCTAACAGTGGTAGCATCTTGTCCCAGTACCAACTCTTCATATTGTAGACCTTTATCCTGCAATAGCTGTTTCGCTTTTGCGCAGAAAGGGCAACCTGGTTTAGTAATAATTGACACAGACTCTTGTAATTTATGGTCCGGTGCCAAGTATTTCAGCATAGTATCAGCATCGGAGACTTCAAACGGGTCGCCCGGTTGGTCTGGCTCGACGAACATTTTTTCTATTTTCCCGTCGCGCACTAGCATGGAATAACGCCATGAACGCTCACCGAACCCTAAATCACCTTTACCGACTAACATACCCATGCCGCGGCTAAAATCACCATTACCATCTGGAATGAAAGTGATTTTCTCAGCATGTTGATCTTGTTTCCACGCATTCATCACGAAAGTATCGTTAACGGAAACACAAAGAATTTCGTCGACGCCGTGTGTCGCAAATACGCTGTGCAGTTCATTGTAACGAGGCAGGTGGCTCGATGAACACGTTGGAGTGAATGCACCAGGTAAAGAGAAAACAATCACAGTTTTATTTTTAAATAAATCGTCAGTCGTCAGATCGACCCACTTGTCACCTTGACGTGTATGAAACGTTACTTGCGGGACGTTTTTACCTTCTTGATTCTCTAATGGCATCTTGTGCTCCACTATTTGATATAGGTTAACTAATTGATGAGTTAATTATATGAGACATTCCTTGATAGGGCTAATCGTTCGTTGCTATGCTACCTATCGTTACGACCTATCATGAAGGAAGGGTATTAATGAACATCCGTGATCTGGAATATCTTGTTTCTCTCGCAGAACATCGTCATTTTAGACGAGCAGCTGATGCTTGTCATGTCAGCCAACCAACCTTAAGTGGGCAGATACGTAAGCTGGAAGATGAGCTGGGAGTGATGTTACTTGAAAGAACCAGTCGCAAAGTTTTATTCACGCAAGCGGGTTTACTTCTTGTTGACCAGGCACGAACAGTATTGCGGGAAGTTAAAATCTTAAAGGAGATGGCGAGCCAACAAGGTGAAACCATGTCAGGACCTTTACATATTGGCTTAATCCCTACCGTTGGGCCGTATTTATTGCCGCATATTATTCCTATGCTTCATAAAAGTTTTCCAAAACTTGAGATGTACCTCCATGAAGCACAAACTCATCAACTATTAGCGCAGCTCGATAGCGGAAAATTAGACTGTGCCATCATGGCGCTAGTCAAAGAGTCGGAAGCCTTTATTGAGGTTCCCTTATTTGACGAGCCAATGAAGTTAGCCGTCTATAGCGACCATCCATGGTGCCAGCGACAAACTATACCCATGAGCGACCTTTCTGGTGAAAAGTTATTGATGCTAGAAGATGGCCATTGTTTACGTGATCAAGCGATGGGTTTCTGTTTTCAAGCAGGGGCTGATGAGGATACGCATTTTCGTGCAACGAGTCTTGAGACGTTGCGTAATATGGTCGCAGCAGGAAGTGGCGTGACATTAATGCCAGCACTCTCCGTACCGAGTGAAAGGGAAAGAGATGGTGTCTGTTATATTGGGTGTGAATCACCAGTGCCTCAACGCACTGTTGCATTAATTTATCGGCCGGGTTCGCCTCTGCGTAGCCGCTATGAGCAACTTGCAGAGGCGATAAGCGCACATATGTACGCTTTACCCGCGGACGTATTAAAACAGTCTGTTTAAACCGTTTAATGCAGCCACGCGATAGGCTTCGGCCATCGTTGGATAGTTAAAGGTGGTATTGACGAAGTACTCAATAGTATTACCACCATTTTTTTGTTCCATGATGGCTTGGCCGATATGAATAATTTCAGCGGCCCTTTCACCAAAGCAGTGTATGCCTAAAATTTCTTTGGTTTCGCGGTGGAAAAGGATTTTCAGGCTACCCACATTCATCCCGACAATTTGCGCACGTGCAAGATGTTTAAATTGCGCACGGCCCACCTCGTAAGGGACTTTCATTGCAGTAAGCTGCTGCTCTGTTTTCCCAATCGAACTGATCTCTGGAATGGTATAAATACCAGTAGGGATATCTTCAACTAGATGTGCAGTCGCCTCGCCTTTAATAATGGCTTGTGCGGCAATACGACCTTGGTCATAGGCTGCAGAGGCTAGGCTTGGATAACCAATAACATCACCTACCGCAAAGATATGAGGTTGGCTAGTTTGATACATATTATTTACTTTTAATAAACCTCGGCCATCGGCCTCAAGTCCTGCATTCTCTAGAGAGAGTGAATCGGTATTACCCGTCCGGCCATTCGCAAATAATAAGCAGTCTGCTTTCATTTTTTTGCCGGATTTGAGGTGCATAATCACCCCATCTTCGACACCTTCAACTTTCTCAAACTCTTCATTGTGGCGAATAACCACGCCATTATTCCAGAAGTGGTAAGAGAGGGAATCCGACATTTCTTGGTCTAGAAAAGCTAACAGACGGTCTCGCGTGTTGATCAAGTCAACTTTTACGCCCAATCCACGGAATATAGAGGCGTACTCACAGCCTATCACGCCTGCGCCATAAATAATGACGTGGCTTGGCTCGTGTTCTAAATCTAGGATCGAATCGGAATCGTAGACGCGTGGATGAGTAAAGTCGATATTATCCGGATGATAAGGACGCGAGCCACAGGCAATCACGAATTTCTCTGCGGTCAATATTTCAACCGAGCCATCATGAGTAGTGAGTTCAAGCGTGTGTGCATCGATAAAACGTGCATCACCTTGGAACAATGCACAATGGTTTCTTTCATAAAACCCTTGGCGCATATTAGTTTGTTGCTGAATAACGTTCTCGGTATGTTTGAGAATATCAGAGAAGGAAGAACGTAGTAAGCGAGTATGGTCGCTGTATAGGGGGTTCAGATTGAACTCGATGATACGGCTAACTGCGTGACGTAAAGCTTTAGAGGGGATTGTGCCCCAGTGCGTACAACCACCACCGATATTATGATAGCGTTCAATAACAGCAATGTGAGCACCTTGTTTCACTAGGCCCATTGCGGCACCTTCACCACCAGGTCCAGAACCAATGACAATGGCGTCGTAATCGTAAGACTTTTTCATACCCATATGTCCTATTTCTCTATACATTTTTACAACCTGATTCTAACATCTTCATGATATTAGCTAAATGGTAAAACCATTTTTCCGCATTTCTGCACAAAAAATTAAGTAACAGAGCGTAATAATGTTTCCCCCGCTGTACGCTCAAACTTTGGTATAGTCTCACCATGAAAGATAAAAAGGCAGAAGTCATGGGCGTTAGAGCGCAGCAAAAAGAACGTACAAGGCGTGCACTTGTTGAGGCGGCTTTTAGCCAACTCAGTGCTGAACGAAGTTTTGCTAGCTTAAGTCTACGGGAGGTCGCTCGTGAAGCGGGGATCGCGCCAACATCTTTTTATCGACATTTTAAAGATGTGGACGAATTAGGACTGACGATGGTTGACGAAAGTGGTCTTATGCTCCGCCAACTTATGCGTCAAGCGCGACAACGTATTGCAAAGGGAGGCAGTATTATTCGGACCTCCGTCGCCACCTTTATGGAATTTATCGGCAATAACCCTAATGCCTTTAGGCTCCTTTTGCGTGAGCGCTCTGGAACCTCTTCCGCATTTCGTGCCGCAGTTGCCAGAGAGATTCAACACTTTATTGCTGAGTTGGCCGATTACTTAGAACTTGAAAATCATATGCCCAGAAGTTTCACTGAAGCGCAGGCTGAAGCGATGGTCACGATTGTTTTTAGTGCGGGTGCAGAGGCTTTGGATATTGACCTGACTCATCGGCGATTACTTGAGGAACGCTTGGTTTTACAACTTAGGATGATTTCTAAGGGGGCTTACTATTGGTATCGTCGCGAACAAGAACGGTTAACGTTACATAATGAAGGACATGAAGAGATGAACCCTATTCGTAAATAGGGTTCTACATTTTTAGCGCAATGTCAGTAAAACCCCAGATTCCATGTGATGGGTATAAGGGAATTGATCGAACAACGCTACGCAAGAAATAGTGTGCGTCTCTGATAATACCGAGAGATTTTCGCAAAGCGTTTGTGGATTACAAGATATATAGAGGATGCGTGGGTATTGCTGCACCATTTTTAGCGTTTGCTCATCGAGTCCACTGCGAGGAGGATCGACAAAAATGGTTTCGCAATTGTAAGACTGTAGGTCAATACCTTTTAAGCGATTAAATGCCCTAACACCTTGCATCGCCTGAGTGAACTCTTCCGCGGACATCCGAATAATTTGTAGGTTGTCGACATTATTGGCTGCAATATTGTATTGCGCGGACTCGACGGAAGGTTTAGCTATTTCTGTGGCGAGGACTCGATTGAAATTCTTCGCTAACGCGATCGAGAAATTACCGTTCCCGCAATAAAGTTCCAGTAGATCGCCGGTAGCATTCTGAGTGATAGACTGCGCCCACTCGAGCATAGAGATGTTAATAGCGGCATTAGGTTGCGTGAAGCTGTTCTCAACTTGACGATAAACGAGCGTTTCGCCATTTACGTTGAGTGCTTCTTCTATATAGTCTTTATCTAAGACGATTTTCGTTTTTGTCGCTCGACCTATGATATCGATAGTGAACCCCATCTGCCGTAAACTATCTCGTAATACTTTGGCGGCGGCTATCCAATCATCATTGAGTGGGCGGTGATACAGCAAGGTGACCAATGCTTCACCACTTAGCGTAGTGAGATAATCAATCTGGAAAATTTTGTGTCTAAGTACTTGGTTCTGTTTGAGAGCATCGATCATAACTGGCATCAGCTGATTGATTAACTCACTTGCCGCCGGAAATTGTTCAACAGGTATCCGTGACTTTGTCGCTTGGTCAAACATGATATGGTACAAGTCATCGCCTTCGTGCCAAAGACGAAATTCTGCACGCATACGATAATGACTCACAGGCGAGCGGAAAACTTCGATTTCAGGGTGGTGATAGGACGATAATAGCTGGCTGAGACGTTGATGTTTTTCAGTAAGCTGTGAATCGTATTGTGTTGTGGGAAGATGTTCCGGAGTCATAAATTGAACCTATAGAATAGCCTGATCAGCGGTGGATTGTAGGGATTCTATACACGATGTCCAGCTTCTATCATTATCCATTGCTGAGTTAACCTCGCCGAGAGTGGTATCATAGTCACTATAATCAGATGCGTACGAGAAAATAATGGTTATACCGATTCAACTTCCTTCAGAAGAGTTTTCGCCTAACCGCGAGACAGCGCCAACAATATTGATTATTGATTCTGGAGTCGGCGGGCTCTCCGTCTATGACGAAATAGCAACGTTATTACCGACGGCACGTTACCTTTATGTTTTCGATAATGCAGGCTTTCCTTATGGAACCAAAGAAGAGTCATTCATTATTGAGCGAGTCGTACAGATTACGCAACAAATGGCGGAAGCCTATACTATCGATCTCGCTGTTATTGCCTGCAATACTGCCAGCACCATCACATTACCTCGACTACGTGAGACTTTTAGTTTTCCGGTCATCGGTGTCGTGCCAGCGATAAAACCTGCTGCGCAACTTACGCGAAATGGTGTTGTTGGATTGTTGGCGACTCAAGGGACGATACGGCGGGAATATACTTACGAACTGATCAAGCAGTTCGCCACCGGGTGCCAGATTGAAATGTTAGGTGCATCTGCACTGGTCGAGTTGGCTGAGCGCAAACTACACCGACAAGATGTTTGCCTAAATGAAGTGAGGGCAGCAGTGATGGCGTGGCTAAGATTACCCACCGTACCCGATACCATCATTTTGGGTTGTACGCACTTTCCTTTATTAAAGGAAGAGCTTGAGTACGTATTCCCAAAAGATACGCTTTTCGTTGACTCGGGGATAGCGATTGCTCGTCGTGCTGTCTTTTTACTTAAAGATAAAGGTATGGCTACGGCTTCTCAGCCTTCTAATATTGCATTTTGTACATTCGAAGATGAGAAATCAGCATTACTTTTACCTGTTTTACGGCAATATCGGTTTGAAAGGCTCGAAAATATCTCAAATAATGAGCGATTCGCACGAATCTCCAGCAACTGATGATTTTTTTTAAATAATCCCTTGCGCTCTGAGCGGAACTCCCTATAATGCGCATCCACTGACACGGCAAAGCGAGATACGCAGCGCGGTGACAGGGACTGAAGCGATTCGGTCCGGGAGAAAAAATCAAAATAATGATTGACTCCTGAGGTGAAGCGAGTAATATACGCCACCTCGCGACAACGAGTTAAAA
>NZ_JABBFR010000011.1 GCF_018494065.1 Rosenbergiella gaditana
ACAATGAACAGTAACGCTGGCCATGAGAAAACCTCAAAGCGATGATTATACATCAATTCAACTAATTGGATACATCAACGATAAGTCATAGCATGAATTTTGCGATGAAAACCTGATATCTCACTAGTTATTGATAACTTTGATCACCCTGAGTAGGCTGTTCATCTGAGAAGATCATGTTTTTTAGATGTAGCACATTATTATTTTTCAAATAGTAGGAAGATTATGTGTGAGAATTGAAGGCTTTCTAAATATCGATTAACTGACCATTGAAGGAGTTGGCCAGTAATCGGTGACTTACTCCTTATGTATGGATTTTACAAAAGTTTGGATGAGACCACTGAGTAAGTACGGATGCGAGTTTTTATATCTAAAATTAAAGATTAAAATAATTTAAACAATACTCCTCACAGGATGCCTAGATGAAACATTTAGGTTATTTATATTATTATAAAGAAGTTATCATCTAACCACACGGTAATGATACCAACTTGTTGATTCCGAGTTTTTACTGACATCAGGATCACCTGATGTTACAAGGATTGAATGACTGCAGATTCAAATGGCTATCAACAGGTTGGCAGCATCACCAAAAAATGTTAAAAATGAGCCCAACCATAACCGTTATAATGTAATTAATAAACCCTTTCTCATCCTAGCTGGTATCTCAGGCACAGGTAAAACTCGTTTTGTTCGAGAACAAGCAAAAACATCAGGGCAGTTTCCTGAAACCTACTGTTTAACTTCAGTTCGTCCAGATTGGCATGAGCCCAGCGATTTACTCGGGTATATATCTCGCTTAAATGGCTCTGCTGAATATATCACTACGGATGTGTTGCAGTTTATAGCTAAAGCATGGCGTGGCATTGTAAAAAGTGGTTTAAGTATTGAAGTGCAGGATATCGAAGAACAAGGAGAACGTTTGGTAGTGAAGGGGGATAGTAGTACCCTTAAACACGTATTGCCTTACTGGCTATGCTTGGATGAGATGAATCTCGCTCCCGTTGAACAATACTTTGCCGATTATTTGTCAGTATTAGAAACCCGCGAATGGAATTGGACTGGTGATAACTTTACTTACAGTAGTGATGCGTTATTAAAATGCACTACAATTAACGAAGTCGCTGATAAAAGCAAGTTACGTTGTGAGTTAGGTTTTGAAGCGTCTGAGTATGACGAGCTATGGCTGTCAATTTGCCAATATGGTTTGGCAATTCCGTTTAACCTGATAGTGGCAGGCACGGTGAATATGGATGAAACCACCCATGGTTTTTCGCGTAAGGTTATTGACCGTGCGTTAAGCTTTGATTTTGGAGCATTTTTCCCTAATGATTATCAAACGTTCTTTTCGCCAACCAGTTGTAATAAACGCTTAAACTATCCAATTTGGTCACAAGCTAGTGAAACAGATTTAGCCAATACCTTCGATACTGATGGTTCGCAGACAGTAGCGTTTTTAATGGCTGTCAATGAGGTGTTAAAAAACACATCCTTTGAACTCGCCTTCCGCGCACTCAATGAACTACTACTTGCTGTTGTGAGTAACCAACCCAAGAATGATCTAGCACTAAAAGCTGTGTGGGATGATTTTTTGATGTGTAAGGTGCTACCACGTATTGAGGGTGATAACGATAAACTCACCACAACAGATGGCAAAGAACTGTTAGCTGAATTGAATACGGTACTGGCTGCTCAATTACGCCCTATTTGGCAAGCCGATAAAAACGATAGTGCAAATCAGCGCCCTGATTTATATCGCGAAAAAGTAGTGGCAGAGGGCGCACTAGAAGATGAAAAAATACTGTGCATTCCATGCCGTTCAAAAGATAAATTAGCATGGATGCAACAACGTTTAGTGAGCGCCACCTTCACTAGTTTCTGGCCTTAATATATTGGCTTTCTTTTATGAATATAAGGCTAAAAAATTGCAATAGGAGTGCTAAGGAATGCCAGAGTTAATAAGATTACAGACACCCGACTTTGAGTTTTCTGTATGGGCAAATGATATTAGCCAACGGGTTAAAACGTACCATACTACGGTAGCAAACAGAATTAGTTCAACGTCTAATGCTGATGCTGATGCTGATGCTGATGGTCGAGTCGGTACTCTTAATTTCTGTGCTAACACTTCGAAGCTGAGTTACTTATTGCGTTTTTCTCCCCCAGTTCAATTGGACAATATTAATATTTTTCCTAGCAACAACAATCAACAGAGTAATATTGAACAAAGCAACAGTACTGAAAAAACAATTGAAGCCACACCAAAAGATTTAGTTGATGCAGCAAGTACAGATAAGTGCACTGAATTTACATTAACCTCACCGCTGTTTTTCGAAAATACCCAGTACCAATTTGAATGGGTGTTTTTTGGTGAAGTAACAGCAGCATGTTTAACACACCGAAACCAAAATGTGAATGACGCGTTTCGTTTTTCCACAGAAATGAAGACAGTAAGGGGCGTAGTGCCTGCCCGATTAACCGGCACCATTAATACCGGTAATGATGTGGGTTGGTTGCGTTTACCACTCTTCTTTGAGCTTAACGGCAAAACACATACTCAGCATATTGCATTTGAAGTGTTGCCAACTAAAATGGCACTACACCAAGACTTGCCCACCATGTACCAAGCTATTGATAAGGTTTATCCGCTTTGGCGTTTTAGTCTGGTAGAAAAAACTGAGCAAGATGCTGCGACCAGCCAACAACGAGGTCATTTCCCACTCATGTGGATGGCAAATTTTGCGGTGCTAAGAGAACGCTTTGAGCAAGGTTTAAAAGTAATTTGTGCCGCACCGCATAGTCGATTGCAACCAACGATCACCAACATTAAAGCGGCTAAACTAAAAGGCCCCTTGCCACATAAATTAGCAGAGCAGATCAAGCAAGATTTTGCTAATGGTCAATACGATAAACGCTATAGGATGGAAAAGAAGCAACTGAGTGTAGACACACCAGAAAACCGCTTTATTAAAATGGCTGTGGAACGAAGCAAACGACAATTAGCAGAGTTTGAAACTAGGCTACGGCAAAGCAACCAAGCACCAGAGCACCAACGGTTATCTGATTCATTTTTAAATGAGCTAAATAGCTGGCAACAACCGCTACAGAAAATATTAAGCCAAAGTTTTTTAAAAGACGTCGGTGGGTGCACAGGCTTATTCCGCGAATCGTTAGTGCTACAGCAAAAAACTGGCTACAGCACTGTGTATCGTGTTTGGCAGGAACTAAAATTTTATTTGGATATATTTGGCAGCCAGTCGAGCATTTCGATGAAGTCAGTGGCCGAAATTTACGAAGTGTGGTGTTTTTTGTGTCTGAAACAGATTTTAGAGCAAGATCTTGGTTTTGAATTGCTAGAAAACAATACCGCTAAGCTCACACAAAATGATTTTTTTGAATACCAACTAAAAGATGGTTTTGCTGGTGCATTTCGCTTTAAACGCTCAGATGGTGTGACGGCAAAACTGGCACATGAGCCTAAGTTTACAAAAAAAGGTAAATCAATACGCTCGTACTTGGTTAACCAAGAACCGGATATTGTTTTGGAAGTGACACTTCCTAAAAGCATAAACCCAGACTCAGGTTCATCGGAAAAGAAGCAATTTATTTGGTTGTTTGATGCTAAGTACCGCATTAAGACAGATAAAAACCGCTTTGATGATAGTTGCGAAGATATTGAGAGCATCGATTACGTACCAGACGATGCTATTAACCAAATGCACCGTTATAGGGATGCTTTAATTCGCTTATCTGAGCCGTTATCAAGTTCAACAGCTAGCCAACCCGCAAAGAAAAGCCGTCCTGTATTTGGCGCTTTTGCCTTATACCCAGGTTTTTTTGATCAAGCCACAAAACAAAACCCATACGCGACTGCGATAGATGAAGTTGGCATTGGCGCATTTGCATTGCTGCCTAGCCAGACTGAGCAGGATTATTCCGGTCGCCAGTGGTTGGTTGAATTTTTAAAAGTCCAAATAGGCATAATGCCAGACATACAAACAAGGCAAGCCAACGAGACCACGTACTCTATAGCTGGTATGGCGGAAAAGATCTACGTACAAGAAGCTGCGCGGATACCATATCACGGCATGCACCAAGTACTGTATACAGATTTAGTAATGACAGTAGCATTGGGGGGGCAACGTGGCCGTGACAATAGCTACTTTAAGGGATTTGACCAAGGTACGGCACAGTGGTATCACTTACCACAAAGCACATTTTTGCAAAAATTTAAGCAGCATGTCGCCGAGGAAATCCGCTATTTAGCGTTGGCATCAACCTCAGATATCCAAAGTTCAACCAAGCAAATTGACAAAATTTGGCCGATTAAACGTGTGACGGTGTTACCACGCTACGTCTTTACAGAAGCGCAAGCTGGTAAGAAATCAGACTCTACCGATCTTTATTATTTGTTTGAGTTAGGCAAGCCCCTATCACTTCAAACTGCAGTAACAAACGTACCACATCGCCCAATGAAAAATTCGATGAAACTTACAACACTAACTCGCCTAGAAAGCGTGACGGAATTTTCTGGAGTCGAAAAAGTGTACGAAGAAGCGATAGTATTGTAAGCGGTAAGTATCCCTACAGAAAGAACCATTCACTTTTAGAGATCTTCCGACATACTAAATATGTCTCCAGAAGAGATCACCATGCGTAAAGTGCGATTTACTGAATACCAGATTATCGCCGTTTCGAAGTTTGTCACACAGTCAACGATGCCTACCGTGAGACTGCCATTTCAGAAGTCAGCTATGATAACTGAAAAACGAAATATGGCCGTACGTCATCATGACCGTAAAACATGAAACTGTTGCCGAAACAGGCATCCCAAAGATGCCTGTTTATAAAATTAATCAAACGTATACTCGCAGTTCACACACTCATAGCGATCAAACACCACCCCATCTAAAGTAGCCCCCGACACAGCTCCAGCAACAGCCCCTGCAACAAACTGCCCAAATAACGCTCCTACCGCAGCACCAGTAATAGTTCCAACAACAGGAATCGCTGAACCGATAGCAGCCCCGCTTAATGCGCCTGAAACACCACCAGCAACAGCACCGCCCTTTTTACCAATATGACGTTCACGAATACGTGATGAATCGCAGATTGGGCAACAAATGTAATTTTCCATCATGATTTCCTTTTAGGTTGATAAAAAAGCAAAAAAGCCCCTGTCCGTGAGGACAGGGGCTTCAGTGGTATAGTTTTATTGAATAAGACGTATTACAATAAAGTTTTAACGATGATTATTTAAAAGGGTTATTCACTTTCGCATAATCAAAAGGTGAGATAGCTTTTTCTCTATTTGCATCAAGAAAATCAGCCCACCATTGCAGCATCAATCTACGCTCGTCGATAAATTCAGCTTTATGAACATAGGCCGCTCGCACACCATTACGTTCTTGGTGGCTCATTTGACGCTCAACAGCATCTCTAGACCATAGACCTGATTCAATTAGAGAACTACATGCCATAGTACGGAAGCCATGACCACAAATCTCTGTCTTTGTATCATAGCCCATCGATTGCAGTGCCTTATTTATAGTTGTTTCACTCATCGGCTTTCTTGACGAATGATCACCAATAAAGATAAGTTCATACTGACCACTTATACGTTGTACATTTCTGAATAACTCTAGTGCTTGACGAGACAAAGGAACTAGATGAGGTGTGTGCATTTTTGCTCCTCGTTCAGAGTATTTCACTCCGGGAATAGGTTCACGCTTAGGAGGAATAGTCCACATCGCTGACTCAAAATCAATTTCAGGCCATCGAGCAAAACGCATTTCACTAGAACGAACAAAAAGCATTAAGTTAAGATTGATAGCCCACTTGGTAAATTCTCTACCCTTATAATTATCAAGTCGGTTGAGAAACTCAGAGAGACGACTCAACGGTAACGCGGGGCGATGCTCAACCTTCCCAGCTAAAATGGCACCAGCCATGTCTTGAGCTGGGTTATAGTCTATCCACCCATTCTGCACAGCATACGTCATTATGGCCGTTGTACGTTGTTTTAAACGCATCGCAACTTCTAAACGCCCTGAGCGCTCAACGGCTTTGATGGGAATGAGGAGATCCTTGGTTTTAAGATTAGTGATCTGTATATGACCAATGGAGGGGAAAAGCTCAGATTCTAATCCTCTCAAAATACGATCACTATGCAGCTCTGACCATTTCTTATTTCCTGCATGCCATTCCCTCGCTACTGCTTCGAAGGTTCTAGCTTCCTCTTCCTGCTTTTCTTGTTCAGCTTTCTTGTGCTGACTAGGATCAATTCCACCAGCAATCAATTTTCTAGCATCCTCTCTTCGTTGACGAGCATCAGCGAGAGATACTTCAGGATAAACACCTAACGCTAGCATCTTTTGTTTACCGTCAAAGCGATATTGCAAACGCCAATATTTTGAACCGTTAGAGTGAACCAAAAGGTGCATCCCATCACCATCAGATAGCTTTATAGGTTTATCTCCAGGCTTAGCAGTTCTGACCTTTACATCCGTAAGTGGCATGGTAACTCCTCCTTCTGTTGGTACAAATTTATGCTAGTGGAGTCTGTACCAACATTTATACCAACAATGAGTACTTGATGTCGATTGAATTAGGTTGACGTCGGAAGAGTATGAGATAGGGTAAAATGCAGTAATGACGAGGCTTTCACAAACAAAAATGGACGTCAGTTGACGTCCATTCTATAAATATTGGTACCGAGGACGGGACTTGAACCCGTAAGCCCTATTGGGCACTACCACCTCAAGGTAGCGTGTCTACCAATTCCACCACCACGGCACTGCTGATCATTACAATCAGTTGGCGTTATTGCGGGATATCACTCGCTGGCGAAGAGGTTTTCGCTGGCTGTTGAGTTTGCTCAGACTTAGCTGGTGCGCTCAAATTATCCCACTCACTGCCTTTATGTGTTTTATTACTGTTTAGATTACCAAGCACCAGGCTAATAATGAAAAACAGCGCAGCAAGAATACCGGTCATGCGTGTCAGGAAATTACCTGAACCGCTTGAACCAAATAATGTTCCAGAGGCACCTGCACCGAAAGATGCTCCCATATCAGCGCCTTTACCTTGCTGTAACATCACCATAGCGATTAACGCAATAGCGACCAGAAGGAAAATAACTAAAAGAGCTTCGTACATAATTAACCTGTTTCCTTGTACATAATCGTACATTTAAAACGCATCTACCTTCACGAGGAAAGAACTCCCCTGAAGTGGATGTGAATACTAACCAAAGGCAACGCACTCTGCAAGTGCAATTTACGTTGCAGTATTTGATCGCGGAAAAAAGCAGCAACCGTATCAAGAGGCTATCAGTATTGCGCGCAAAAGGCCACTCAACCAGCCAAGGCACTGAGTCGCCGACGACTTGCTGCTACACGAAATAGCGTTATAAACGCTTCACAATTTCCGCAATAGACTGAGCCAGTCCAGTCACTTCCTCTTTATTTTCCCCTTCAACCATCACACGGATTAAAGGTTCAGTCCCAGATTTACGTAACAAGACGCGACCACGGCCTAAAATTTGCTGCTCAGCATGATGCAATGCGGCCAAAACGTCAGGATGTTGGAGTGGGTCACTGCCCGCTGAGAAGCGCACATTGACGAGAATCTGCGGTAAGAGTTTCATTCCACTGCATAAATCATGAAGGGATAGTTTGTTACCGACTACCGCCGTCAAAACTTGTAGTCCAGCAATAATACCGTCACCGGTAGTCGTTTTATCGAGTAATATTACATGCCCAGAATTTTCAGCCCCGACAACCCAACCGCGTTCTTTGAGTTTTTCCAACACATATCGGTCACCGACTTTAGCGCGTTCAAAGGGGATACCTAGCTGCTTAAGTGCTAGTTCCAGTCCCATATTACTCATCAGCGTCCCGACTACCCCACCACGTAGGTTACCTTGACGTAAACGTTCGCGGGCAATGATATAAAGGATTTGATCTCCATCGACTGCCTGCCCAAGATGGTCAACCATCATGATACGATCACCATCGCCGTCAAGGGCAATGCCGAGATCTGCCTTTTCAGCCACCACTCTCTTTTGAAGTTGGCCTAAATCGGTAGCGCCGCACTCTTTATTGATATTCATCCCATTCGGCGATGCACCAATAGTTATAACCTCCGCACCTAGCTCGCGTAGTACATTCGGCGCAATGTGGTAGGTTGCACCGTTTGCACAGTCGACCACGATTTTTAGACGGTTTAAGCTGAGCTCGCTTGGGAAAGTCCCCTTACAGAACTCAATGTAACGCCCTGCTGCATCAACAATACGGCTCGCTCGCCCCAGTTCCGCTGAAGGAACACAGGTGATTGCCTTTTCAATTTCGGCTTCGATCGCGGCTTCAACCTCATCAGGGAGCTTAGTACCCTCGGTTGAAAAGAATTTTATCCCGTTATCATCAAATGGATTATGAGACGCTGATATCACTACACCTGCTTCGGCACGGAATGTCCGTGTGAGATAGGCAATCGCTGGGGTTGGCATTGGACCCGTGAAGGCAGCGGATAACCCCGCTGCTGCTAAACCAGCTTCTAGGGCAGATTCCAGCATATATCCCGATATACGGGTATCTTTACCGATGATGACTATTTTTGAACCTTGTCCGGCAAGAACCTTGCCCGCTGCCCAGCCTAATTTTAAAACAAAATCAGGGGTTATCGGCGATTCACCCACCTTTCCCCGAATACCATCGGTACCAAAATATTTACGTTCACTCATGGATTATCCTTTTGCTCTGAGAGTCGCTTCGACTACGCGTATCGCCTCAACACTTTCTTTAACATCGTGCACTCGAATGATTTGTGCTCCCTGCATCGCGGCGATAACTGCACAGGCCAGACTACCACTCAACCGCTGAGTTGGCCCGACATTAAGGAGTTGACCAATCATAGACTTTCGAGACATCCCCACTAATAACGGCAAATCAAAATGGTGAAAATGTCCGAGATTAGCCAATAATTCATAATTATGTTGGAGGTTTTTTCCAAATCCGAAACCCGGATCAATAATAATATTTTCGCGACGTATTCCCGCTGCCACACAGTGCTCAATTTCGGTGGTTAAGAAGGTGTCGACTTCTGCAACAATCTGCTGATAGCTCGGGCTATGCTGCATCGATTTAGGCTCTCCCTGCATATGCATCAGGCAGACAGGTAGATCAACTTCAGCTGCGGCTTCACGCGCACCGGGTTCATTTAATGAGCGGATATCGTTGATCAAGTGTGCGCCTGCTGACGCGGCGGCACGAATGACCTCCGGTTTAGAGGTATCCACCGAAATCCATACTTCGAAACGTTGTGCTAATGCTTCCACCACAGGGATGACGCGCACCAATTCTTCTTCTACTGATACCTCATCGGCACCCGGACGCGTCGATTCTCCTCCAATATCGAGGATTGTCGCACCAGCAATAACCATTTCATTAGCATGGGTAATCGCATCGATCAGCGTTTTATGGCGGCCACCGTCAGAAAAGGAGTCTGGGGTCATATTTAAAATTCCCATTATATGGGGGAAAGAGAGATCTAACTCACTCCCTCGGGCGCGCAATTTCATTCAGTATCCTCTTTAACGCTTTATCGATGTGATGCAAAAAAAAGCCCCGCATTAGCGGGGCTTTATTGTAGCGCGAACTGACACTATTTATCGAATGATTCAGACATTACATTGGGTTGCCTGGATCGTTATTCTCTGGTGCATCGACAGGACGAGCTGCTTGCGGTGGCGCTACAGACTCTTCTTCTTTCACTGGCGACTCCGTCCAACCTGCTGGAGCACGAACTTCTCGACGCGCCATCAAATCATCAATTTGAGGGGCATCAATGGTTTCATACTTCATCAGAGCATCTTTCATCGTATGGAGGATGTCGATGTTCTCATTTAACAGTTGGCGAGCACGTTCATAGTTATTATCGATCAAGTGCTTAATTTCTTGGTCGATAATACGTGCTGTTTCGTCTGACATATGTTTGGCTTTAGCAACGGAACGACCTAAGAAAACTTCACCTTCTTCTTCCGCATAAAGTAGAGGACCTAATTTCTCAGAAAAGCCCCACTGGGTAACCATATTACGCGCGAGGTTAGTCGCCACTTTAATATCGTTGGATGCACCCGTAGAGACTTTTTCTGAACCGTAGATGATCTCTTCTGCCAAACGCCCACCATAAAGCGTCGAAATTTGACTCTCTAATTTCTGACGGCTAGCACTGATCGCATCACCTTCAGGTAAGAAGAAAGTCACACCTAGCGCACGTCCACGAGGAATAATCGTCACCTTGTGCACCGGATCATGTTCCGGTACGAGACGACCAATAATCGCATGTCCCGCTTCGTGATAAGCCGTCGACTCTTTTTGCGCTTCCGTCATGACCATTGAGCGGCGTTCTGCGCCCATCATGATCTTGTCTTTAGCCTTTTCGAACTCAACCATCGACACGACACGTTGGTTGCTACGCGCAGCAAACAATGCCGCTTCGTTAACGAGGTTCGCTAAGTCAGCACCGGAAAAGCCTGGTGTTCCACGTGCAATAATCGCAGCATCAATGTCTGTCGACAAAGGAACGCGACGCATATGCACTTTTAAGATTTGCTCACGACCACGTACATCAGGCAGTCCGACGACGACTTGACGGTCAAAACGGCCTGGGCGAAGTAGTGCTGGGTCAAGTACGTCAGGGCGGTTAGTTGCCGCAATAACAATAATCCCTTCATTACCTTCAAAACCATCCATCTCAACAAGCATTTGGTTCAACGTTTGCTCACGCTCATCGTGACCACCGCCTAACCCTGCCCCACGTTGACGTCCAACAGCATCGATCTCATCGATAAAAATGATACAAGGAGCCGATTTCTTCGCTTGTTCGAACATATCACGAACACGTGAAGCACCCACACCAACAAACATTTCAACGAAGTCTGAACCCGAAATTGTGAAGAATGGGACTTTAGCCTCTCCAGCAATTGCCTTAGCCAGTAATGTTTTACCGGTACCTGGAGGGCCCACCATCAGTACGCCTTTAGGAATTTTCCCGCCTAGCTTTTGGAAACGCGAAGGTTCACGGAGGTATTCCACCAGCTCGCTGACTTCTTCTTTCGCTTCATCACAACCTGCGACGTCGGCAAAAGTGGTTTTAATCTGATCTTCGGTCAACATACGAGCTTTGCTTTTACCGAAAGACATGGCACCTTTGCCGCCGCCTCCCTGCATTTGACGCATAAAGAAGATCCACACACCAATCAGCAGCAACATTGGGAACCAAGAAATAAAGATAGAGGTCAGTAGACTTTGACCTTCTGGTGGTTCACCAACAACTTTTACCTTCTTAGATAAAAGATTTTGCAGTAATTGCGGGTCATTGACAGGAATATACGTAGTGTATTTATTGCTATCGTTAGTGGTTACGTTAATCTCACGCCCATTAATACGCGCCTCGCGAATCTGATTTTGATTCACTTCTGTCACGAAAGTAGAGTAATCGACTTTCTTGCCATTTGACTCGCTGGGCCCAAAGCTTTGGAACACGGTCATTAGCACTACTGCAATGACTAACCAAAGAATTAGGTTTTTCGCCATGTCACTCAAGGGATTAACCTCTTATTTACAACGATGTTAACAGAAAGCGTAGGGAGCTATATTTTGCGCCCAGTCGCTACAATGTACACTTCGCGAGAACGTGAACGCGAAGCGTCTGGCTTACGAACTTTTACTTTCGTAAATAAGGAGCGGATTTCGCGTAGGTAATCATCAAAACCATCTCCCTGGAACACCTTTACTACAAAACTACCACCTGGTGCCAAAACATCGCGACACATTTCAAGTGCGAGTTCTACGAGGTACATCGCGCGAGGGATATCCACCGCGGGAGTGCCACTCATATTTGGTGCCATATCTGACATTACTACCTGCACCTTACCGTCACCGACACGATCGAGCAACGCTTTTAGTACAGCTTCTTCTCGGAAGTCACCTTGAAGAAAGTCTACACCAACAATTGGATCCATTGGCAAGATATCACATGCGATAATTCGGCCGCTTGCTCCAATCTGTTCAACCACATATTGTGACCAACCACCCGGCGCCGCACCTAAATCTACAACCGTCATGCCGGGTTTGAACAGACGATCACCTTGTTGCATCTCATCCAGTTTAAACCATGCTCGCGAACGTAGACCTTTCTTTTGTGCTTGTTGCACATATTTATCGCTAAAGTGTTCCTGTAACCAGCGGCTTGAGCTGGCTGAACGCTTTTTTCCCGTCATACTTTTTCCAACATTTTTGTATCGCAGCGATAAATCATTACGCAAAATGCTGCGTTGATTTGGCGATATACCAGAGATGGCGGTACAATGACCTGTTTTCAATCCCTGAGTAAGTAAATAATACGATGAATCTAAGTACTAAACAAAAACAGCACCTAAAAAGTCTCGCCCATCCACTGAAGCCAGTCGTGATGTTAGGCAACAATGGATTAACCGAAGGTGTTCTCGCTGAACTTGATCAAGCTCTAGAGCATCACGAACTGATCAAAGTGAAAATCGCGACTGAAGACCGTGAAAACAAAGCTCTGATTGTGGCAGCAATTGTTCGTGAAACCTCAGCGGCTGAAGTTCAGGTTATCGGTAAGATACTGGTGCTCTATCGTCCTTCTAAAGAAAAGAAAATTTCTTTACCACGGTAATTCTGGAAGAAAATATCACCATTTTACCTCCAGTTAAAAGGCTGTTTTACAGCCTTTTTCTTTTCTTAAGATATATTAGCACGGTTAAACCAGCTTGCGGGACCGAAATGGCGAAAAGCCCACTCCGAGTATAACATATCGTCGTATTCTGATAATTAGAGGTACTCGACCTTAATCACTTCATACTCAACATCTCCACCTGGCGTTTTCACAACCGTGACATCATCCACTTCTTTACCGATTAAACCCCGGGCCATTGGGGAATTCACAGAGATCAGATTTTGCTTAAAATCTGCTTCGTCATCTCCGACAATACGATAGGTCGATTCTTCTTCCGAATGTGTATTATAGACAGTCACCGTTGCACCAAAAATGACACGACCCGTCGCAGCCATTTTTGTCACGTCAATGATTTGAGCGTTAGATAATTTTGCTTCAATTTCTTGAATACGCCCTTCACAAAAACCTTGCTCTTCGCGTGCAGCATGGTATTCCGCATTTTCCTTTAAATCTCCATGCTCTCTCGCATCCGCAATAGAAGCAATAATACGAGGGCGCTTAACATTTTTAAGCTCATTAAGCTCTTCACGCAGCTGTTCTGCGCCGCGAAGGGTCATAGGAATCTGGCTCATCTTGTACTCCTCATTAATCTGTTATTCAGTCAATCATCCTGATTCGATACGAGCTTAACCGATTAAGCTGCACCTAAATTTGAAACAAAACAACCCCGCCTCAGATAGTTTGCTATCCAAGGCGAGTAAATTTTCAGTTTGATACATATTTTACCCGAGAGTTCCGCCCGGATCATCGTTTACTTTGCCCCTCAAGGGGACGTAGTATTGCGGGCTCAACTGTTAACGACGCCGAGATTATGCGACTTTCAAGACTCATTACAGCACTCACCTTTGCAGTAACGCTTCAAGCTTCTGCCACGCCA
Source organism: Rosenbergiella gaditana (assembly GCF_018494065.1). GTDB lineage: Bacteria > Pseudomonadota > Gammaproteobacteria > Enterobacterales > Enterobacteriaceae > Rosenbergiella > Rosenbergiella gaditana. The sequence continues at coordinate 13,640 of NZ_JABBFR010000011.1, forward strand.
GTCGAGGATTATACCCAATACCTCCCTGATGGTACCAATCTCGCGTTCATGGCGCAAAGGGTAGGCGATACCACACCGATTGTCGATTATCACGGAAAACAAATGGCGCTGCCTGCCAGTACGATGAAAGTGTTCACTGCGCTTGCTGCACTATTGGAACTTGGCAAAGATTTCCGCTTTCAGACGACCTTTGAAAGCCACCAAAAAATAGCGGGTGATACCTTACAAGGTGATTTAGTCGCACGGTTTGGTGGCGACCCCACGTTTACCCGTCAAGACTTACGCAATATGGTGGCGCAGCTCAAACAAAAGGGTGTCACCCACATTCAAGGTAACTTAGTCATCGATACCTCGGTTTTCGCGAGCCATGATATGGCCCCTGGCTGGCCGTGGAATGATTTAACCCAATGCTTTAGTGCGCCGCCGGCAGCAGCTATCGTCGATAAAAACTGTTTTTCCATCTCGCTCTATAGCGCGAAAACGCCAGGCGAAAATGCCTTTATCCGTATCGCTTCTTACTATCCTGCGCATATGTATAGTAAGGTGAAAACGCTAGGCCCTAACTCAGGTGAAGCGCAATATTGTGAACTTGACGTGAACCCAGGTGAATTAAACCGCTACACCTTGACTGGGTGCCTGCGTCAGCGCAATGATCCTCTACCTCTCGCCTTCGCCGTACAGGACGGTGCCGCTTGGGCCGGGGAGATTTTACGCGATGAGTTACAAAAAGCCGATATCGACTATCGCGGCCATTTGGTAAGACAAACACAACCTAGTGAACCCGGTACTGTGCTGGCGATAGAACAATCCGCCCCACTCCATAGCCTGTTACATACGATGTTGAAGAAGTCAGATAATATGATCGCCGACACCGTTTTCCGTACTATTGGCCACCACTATTTTAACGTGCCCGGTACATTCCGCGCAGGGTCGGACGCGGTACGCCGTATCCTTCGTGAAAAAGCGGGTATGGATATGGGTAATACTATTCAAGTCGATGGTTCAGGATTGTCACGACACGATTTGGTTGCACCGGACACCATGATGCAAGCGCTACAGTTTATCGCTAAGAATGACAGTAGCCTCGATTTTATTAGCATGCTCCCTCTAGCGGGCTATGATGGCACTTTGCAATATCGTGGTGGTCTGCACGAAGCAGGGGTGGATGGAAAGCTTTCCGCGAAAACCGGATCGCTCCAAGGCGTGTATAACTTGGCGGGCTTCTTAACCACTTCACGTGGAACGCGTATAGCCTTCGTGCAATACCTTTCGGGATATGCGGTACCGCCTGAAGACCAGCGAACCCGACGAGTTCCCCTCGTCCGGTTTGAAAGTCGGCTCTACAGCGATTTATATCGGAATTATTAGCCATAAAAAACTGCACCTTACTCAGTTGGCTATCCAACTTTTGGGGTGCAGTCCATTACGCGGTTTTTTATTAGAAGTGCGTATTCAAACTCATATAGAAGGTTCGGCCTGACTCATTGTAAGTATATGCACCGGCTCCGTATAGGCTGCTTGTGATGCCTGTTTTCGAATTCAGAGTCCCTGTTGTTTGTGCGTTACCTTCGCGGAAGTGACGTTTATCAAAGAGGTTATCAATCCCTGCCGTGACACTGACATTCTTGGTGGCATCCCATGTCGCGCTAGCGCCAAAGATACTGTATGGGCTGACTTCGCGGGTATCAGGATAGCTAACAGTATTACCTTGATAATTACGGCTCTTCGGTTTCTGCTTACCGTACCAGGTCCACGTCGCTTGAACCGATAGGTCTTGGCGTATCTGCCATTCCACGTTGGAGTTAAGGGTAAATTGCGGGATAACGGAGAGACGATCATGGTTCGTCTTATCCTTACTTTGCAGCATCCACGTCATATTGTTATTCCACGTAACGGTATCAGTTACCGGTACATTGAAAGTTCCCTCTAGACCCTCAACCACCGCGCGCGGCACATTCTCCCATTGATAAACTCGGGTACCACTGCTATTTGTTGAAGTAACATCGTTACCCGATTCGATTTTATTATGGTAGTCATTGCGGAAGTAAGTGAGGCCAGCCTGCAGTCCAGCAAGGTCTTTATACTCCAAGCCAATCTCTTTGTTCACACTAGTCTCTGCTTTAAGGTCGCTATTACCTTGTAAATAACATCCAGTGCTGGAACTACCGTAACAACCTTGTCCTTTACTATAAAGAATATAGTTTGGATTGGTTTGATACAGATTTGGCGCTTTATAGGCACGGGCAATCCCCATCTTTAACGTCCACTCATTGGTGAGCTGCTGAGTCAAGTTAAGTGATGGGCTCCAATTGGTTCCAACAATGGAGTGGTGATCAAAGCGAATTGCCGGTGTCAGGACCGTGGAATCGGTAAGATCCATATTATCTTCAGCAAACATAGAGAAGATCTGCGCTTGGGAATAAGGAGAACGTGTACCGGTGCCGACGCCACTGATCGCCCCGCCGGTATTGGTGCCGGTAAGTGCTTGACCGGTCGAGGTACCATCTTTCATCTTCTGCTGGTTCCACTCAGTCCCCAAGGTGAGGTCCTGCTCCACCCAGGCAGTGAAAGGAATACTGACTTCGCTGTGCAACAGCACATCGCTGAGATCGATATCAGAGAACCCAGCATTATTATTGAAGATCCCCTCGGTTCCCCCTGCTAACCCTTCAGTAACCCTTGAGTTACGCGTTCGTTCATATTGTGCATAGGTGTTGGTAGTGACCCCGTTATCCCACACCCCAGTCCAGGTTAAGGCGTAATCTTGGCGGTAAATGCGGTTAGTTTCATCACCATATTTGCTTTTCACATAGTTTGACGTATTGGTATTCTGCGTATCGCCCGAATAAATATTCCCTTGTCGACTCGTTCCTGCTTCGAATTCAAGGTGCTGATTATGCGCAAATTCCCAATTCAGTTTACCGTGGAGGTCTTTATCTCTGATCCCTTCACGGCCAGCTGGAAAACTACCTATGTTCGTGCCTGTACGTTCCATAGTATGATTTTGGTTAATATCGTAAGCATCTGCTTGTGTCTTATCGATATTTCCCCAAATGCTTAATGTTAAGCTATCGGTCGCAGGGCCCATTAAACTGAAGTTAGTACGCTTGGTGGAGCCTTCAGATTTATGCTGAGGAACGTTGTAATACGTATTCCATGAACCATGCCACGCTGTGTTCGCTTGTTTGGTGATGATATTGACCACCCCGCCCATCGCGCCGCTACCATAACGTGCCGCAGCAGGTCCACGAATCACTTCGATGTGGTCAATCATTTCAGGCGGTACCCAGTTGGTATCACCGCGTGAATCTCGTTCACCCCGCCACCCATAGCGCACGGAGTTTTTACTGCTGACCGGGCGGCCATCGATCAGGATTAAAGTATTTTCCGGGCCCATGCCACGAATATCGATCTGACGATTATTCCCGCGCTGACCGCTGGTCGAGTTACCCGTTAAATTTACGCCAGGCATGGTACGAATAATTTCCGAGACATCACGAGCCGGTGGATGTTTACGAATGGCTTCGGCTGAAATAGTCGATACGCCTGGCGCTTGTAGCGTTTGTTGACGTGCCGTAACGACGATAGAATTGTGTGGACTGTCCTCGGTAGACAACGCCTTGTCGCCAGAGGTTTGGCCTGAGGTTTCATCTGATGTCGGGGAGTTAACGGTGACATCTGTTTGTGCCGCTGAAACCGGCACGCAATAAATAAAAAACGAGCTACCAAGCTCAAGGCAAATTGCAGCAGAAAGAAATGATAATTTTTTCATTTGTTATAATCCCAGTTCCCTAGGTCAATGCTGTGTATGTGTGTGTATTAATCCCAAGATCCCTTCAGTATTTGTTACTATTTTGCAATCAACAGAGCAATAAATGACAAACTACGTAAAGAGAGATTGCAATCTATTGCAGATGAAAATAATTATCAATACTATTATCAACAAATCTCGCTTCTAATGGCTATTCGCAGATAGCTTCTATAAAAGATAACTTTGCAAATGCTTATTCCTGAATGGTTTACCTCTGATACCGGTTCTGATCTGTGGTGGCAAGCGCAGCAACAGCAGGGTATTCCGCGTATTGAGCGAATTGATCCGCAGCAATGCCGCGTGACCTTTCTTTGGCGTCAACCCACTGATGCGACACACTCACAACAGGTACAAGCGGTATGGATCAACATTACGGGGATCACTGACCACCACCAGCCAAATCCCCCTACATCCTTGGTGCATTACTCCGCTACCGATGTCTGGTATCTCTCACTCACACTTCCTGCTAATTGGCGAGGGAGTTACTGCTTAATCCCTGATTCAAAAAAGGATGTGGGCTTACTAAGCCAAGATATCTTTCAACGTCGTGAATGGTGGCGAGAACAATTCCAGCATGCGCAACACGACAGCCTGAACATATTACGATCTTGGTCTGCTGGCCGGGGGATGGCGGTTTCCCCGCTTCACCTTCCTGATGCGCCGCCCCAAATCGAGTGGCAAGCATGGGATAAGGGTGAACAACAGCCCTTACCACTCAAGGTCATCACCTGGAACAGTACTCGGCTGGGTAATGAACGTCGAGTTTGGTGCTACAGCACGGCGAAGGGCGAAGCCGTGCCACATCAGTACTTGGCCGTGTTACTCGATGGTCAATTTTGGGCCAATACGCTACCTATCGCCGCGCCTTTGCAACAATTAACGGATAACGGCCAGCTTCCCGCTGCGCTCTATATCATGCCTGAGATTATTGATCGTGAGCATCGGGGACGCGAATATCCCTGTAATGCCGATTTTTGGCAGGCTATTAATGAAGAGTTACTCCCGTTAATCAGACAAACGTTTAATTGGCAACATGACCCTGCTCGTACCCTTGTCACCGGACAAAGTTTTGGGGGACTGGCTTCTGTCTACGCCTGTCTTAATTGGCCGGAATATTATGGTAAAGCGTTAAGCCTTTCGGGATCATTCTGGTGGCCGAACCGAGGCCAAGCTTCAGGTTACCTTCTTCAACAGTTACAGCAACAGGCCCCATCTATTGCCCCTCGACACATTATATTGGAGGCCGGTTGTCGCGAAGCATTAATTTGCGAGGCCAACCGTGAAATGGATAAATGGTTAAGTCACTACCATATCCCTCATCGTTTACGCTATATCGAAGGCGGGCACGATGCACTGTGGTGGCGGGGAAGTTTATTGGCTGGATTACAAGCGTTATGGCAGGACGAATAATATGATAAATATCGATGATAGCGTAGAACAACAACCTCTCAACGCTGAGCGTACCGCACCCTCATCTCGATTTAAGACCCGTCGATTACCGCTGGTGGCGGCACAACCGGGGATCTGGATTGCCGATCAGCTCTCCCCGTTTCATAATGCCTTTGCGGTAGCCCACTCGATTACTCTACCGGGAAGCCTTAACCTTGAGATGATGCAACATGCTATTCAGCAAGGTTTGGCAGAAGCTGACACCGTCAATTTCCGGTTTAAAGAGTGTGAGGGAGAAGCTTACCAATATGCAGATCCTGATACCACTTTTACGATTGAATGTATTGACCTACGTGAAGATCCTCAGGCTCTCGCTACCGCTCATGCCTTGATGGAGACTGATCTACAGAGCCCTTTACGTATTACCGATAATGGCGCTGCAGTTAGGCAAGTTCTGATGCGTATCAGTAATGAACAATGGGTGTGGTATCAACGTTATCACCACCTGATGGTCGATGGCTTTAGCTTTATTGCCCTCACCAAACGGATCAGCGAAATCTATGCGCATCTATGCCAACAGCAGCCGTTAGCTGCTACGCCTTTTACTTCGTTTGATGAAGTGGTTGAAGAGTATCTTGCCTATCAACATAGCGCGACTTACCAAAAAGATAAGCGCTATTGGCAAGAAAAAGTCTCGCAACTGCCTGATCCCTTGAGTCTTGCGCAAGCCCCGCTTAACGGAGAAATCGCCAGTCCACAGGTAATCCGCCACGCAATACATTTTTCTAGCCAGCAGCTTGCACCGCTGACCCAACACCTCGCTGAAACTGGCCTCACGCCTGTCGAGGGTGCCGTTACGCTGGTGAATACTTGGCTCGCGCATCTCACTGGTCAGCAGCCATTTAGCGCTGGCTTTATTTTTATGCGCCGGATGGGATCGGCAGCACTCAGCGCAGTAGGCCCTGTCATTAATGTCTTACCCATGAGCGTTGGGTATCAACCCACGTATAGGTTCACAGAGTTTGCCAGTCTGCTCAGCAAGGAGATTAAGAAGAATCGACGTCATCAGCGCTACGATGCGGAACAAATCAGTCGTGACTTAGGGATGACGGGGGATAGTGCACCGCTATTCGGCCCGGTATTAAACGTCAAACTTTTCGACTATCAATTGGTGTTTGAAGGACAAGAAGTCCACACCACTCATCTTGCCTCAGGGCCAGTTCGAGATATTGAAATAGCGTTAATACTGGATACTCAAGGTGCCTTAACCTTAGAGTTCTCAGCCAACAAAACGCGTTACGATGAACAAGCGCTGTTGACTCATATTCAACGCTTACCGCTGATTATCGAGCAATTAACCGCTCAGCCAGATTTACCGCTATGTGAACTCAATCTTCTTAGTGAGCAAGAACAGCATCAGCTCACGGCTATCAACGCTACAGAGGTGGAACTGAAAGACGATACCTTATGGTCGATGGTCGCAGAACAATGCCGACTCACCCCGGAAAATATAGCGCTCGCCGATACGCAGGCTGCGCTTTCGTATGCGCAGATGCAACAGCAGGTTATAGCCTTAGCGGCCACACTCCAACAGCAGGGTGTAGAAGCTGGCGATATCGTAGCCGTCGCGCTACCTCGTTCAATATACCTGTCACTGGCCCTCCAAGCGATTGTACGACTGGGCGCTATCTGGCTGCCGCTGGATACCGGCTATCCTGATGACCGCTTAGCTATTATGCTTGAAGATTCGACGCCTCGTCTGGTGATCACGGAACAGGCGTTAAGCGAAAGGTTTACACAGATCAGTGAAACGCCACACTATTATTATCAATCACTATTCACCAACGTCCCGTCACTTTCTGCACCCCTGCCCTTATCGACACAAGGGGCATACTTGATTTACACCTCGGGTTCGACTGGAAGACCAAAAGGCGTTCTGGTCGGCCATCAGGCTATTGTCAATCGCTTGAAATGGATGCAGAACCATTATCCGCTTCACCAACAAGATGTTGTCATTCAGAAAACCCCGAGTAGCTTCGATGTCTCAGTATGGGAATTCTTCTGGCCGTTGATGACCGGGGCAAAACTGTTTATGGCTCCCCCCGAATGTCATCGCGATCCTGAATGGTTACAGCAAGTAATGGTCGATCAACAAGTGAGCGTTACCCACTTTGTACCGTCAATGTTAGCCGCGTTCTTAGAGAGCCTCACTGAAACGACCATCGCAACTTTACAACAACGGTTACGCTTAGTCTTTTGTAGCGGCGAAGCACTCCCTACCGCCCTTGCACGCCAATGGGAACAGGACGTCACTATCCCTTGCCACAATTTATATGGCCCCACTGAGGCCGCCGTTGATGTCAGCTGGTTCCCCGCATTCGGCCCAGAACTCGCCGCGGTAGAAGGCCATAGCGTCCCGATCGGCTGGCCAGTCTGGAATACCCAACTCCATATTCTCGATAGCCAGCTCAAACCCGTCGCCTATGGTATCGCGGGCGAACTGTGGCTGGGTGGCGTACAACTGGCAGAGGGATATTTAGGTCGTCCAGAGCTTACCGCCGAGCGTTTTATCCCAGCGCCTTGGGATACTACGCAACGCTTATATCGTAGCGGTGATGTGGCGCGCCGGCTCGCCAAAGGTGAAATTGAATACTTGGGACGAAACGATGATCAACTCAAGATCCGTGGGCAACGCATAGAACTCTCTGAAATCGATGCAGTCCTGCTTTCGTTACCCGGAATTAAGCAAGCGGCATCTGTCGCCGTGAGTTTGAACCAACAATTGTCGGGACTGGCTGATGACCGACAATTGGTTAGCTATATCATTGTAGAAAGGCCACAAGAGACTGATCTCATCCGACAGCAATTGGCCGAACGATTACCGGCCCATATGGTGCCCGTCATTATCATCCCAGTGGACGCATTTCCCCTCAGTAGTAACGGTAAGTTAGACCGAAAAGCCTTGCCGGTCCCACAACTTGATGACCACAATAATACTCGTGAGCCTCAAGGTCAGTTAGAGATTCAATTAGCCGCCCTCTTTGCTGATCTATTGCAGTTACCCCATGTCGCGGCGAACCAAGACTTCTTCGCGTTGGGGGGACACTCACTCTTAGCGATGCGCTTAGCCGCGCAAATCCGCAAGCAGACAAATTACCCACTGACTGTTGGCCACGTCATGGTCAATGCCACCGTCGAAAAACTCGCGCAGATTATTCAACAGAGCCTCGAACAAGTGAATAGCGGTTTACAGACGCTGCTACCACTGCGCCAGACACAGGGGCCTCGCCTCTATTGCTTCCATCCGGCCTCTGGATTCGCCTGGCAATTTAGCGTATTACAACGCTATCTCGACCCGACCTGGTCGATTATTGGTATACAATCACCTGATGAGCAAGGCGCTCTGGGCGATGCCCAACATATTGACGATGTGTGTGAACGGCATCTTGAAACGCTTTTGGCAGACCAACCCACGGGGCCCTATTACTTTATCGGCTACTCGCTTGGAGGTACCTTAGCTCAAGGTATCGCCTCGCGGCTCGAAGCACGAGGTGAAGAAGTGGCGTTCTTAGGCTTGCTTGATACTTGGCCGCCTGAAACCCAGAATTGGGATGAGAAGCAGGGAAAGAATGTCTTGGATGTGCAAGTGATCGAAGAAGTTAACCGTGAGCGCGAGCAATTTGTTCAAAGTCAACGCCAACAAGCAGGCGAAGAACTGTCCCATCTTTTTGATCAGGTTGAAGCGAATTACGGCCACTCCGTGCGTTTATTGACCACCGCACGTAGTCGTAAAACCCGGGGACAAGCAACGCTCTTTTCTGCGCTAAAAACACAACAACCCGCCTTAAGCGCACAGCAAGCGTGGGCACCCTTTATTCAAGCTTTGGAGATTGTTCCCCTCGACTGTGCGCATGTGGAGATTATTTCAGCACCGATGTTTGAAACCATTGGACCTGAAATCAACCGTCGTTTAATGCGTCTACTCGGCTAACCTTTGAGGAGGCTTAGGCCTCCTCACTTTCCCACCGGCACGATCATCGGCGACCCTGCAATAGGGTCAGCGATGATCACCGCTTTCAATCCATAAACCTTTTCAATCAACTCTGCGGTAATGATCTCACTGGGTTTCCCTTCAGCAATGATCTCACCGGCACGCATCGCGATAAGATGGCTGGCATAGCGGCACGCTTGGTTCAGTTCATGCAGTACCACTACTAGGGTACGGCCATAGCATTGATTAAGCTCACGCAACAGTTCCATTAGCTCAATTTGATGAGTGATATCTAACCAAGTGGTGGGTTCATCTAGGAGTAACAGGGGGGTTTGTTGCGCCAGTACCATTGCAATCCAGACACGCTGCCGTTGTCCGCCGGAGAGCTGCTCGACCGGACGATCAGCCAGATGTTCGATATTGGTCGCAGCCATCGCTTGGGCCACAGCTTGACTATCCTCAGCACGCCAACCTCCGAACAGTGATTGATGAGGATAACGTCCTCGTCCGACTAAGTCAGCGACTGTGATCCCTGCCGGGGTGTGGCTATTTTGTGGAAGTAAACCGAGTTGTCGTGCCACCTCTTTCGCCGGTAATTGGTGGATTGCCTGCCCATCGAGGATAACTTGGCCTGCTACCGGTTTAATCACCCGGCTTAGCGCCTTTAAAAGCGTCGACTTACCACAGGCATTCGGACCGATGATCACCGTAAATTCCCCATCAGGAATAGTCACTGACAGTTGCTCTGCCACGGTTTTATTGTCGTAAGCCAGTGTGAGGTCTTTGGCTGCAAGACGGGAAGGAGATGAATTCATGAACGTCTGGCCTCTCTAACCAAAAGTGACAGCAGATAGATGCCGCCTACACTGACAGTAATCACGCCAACAGGCAGTTGATAGGGAAGGAAAGCGTGTTGCGCCAGATAATCGGCGGCCAACAATAATAGACTGCCACATAATGCCGTATTCCATAAAACGCCTGAGGGACTATGAGCCAGGCGCCGCGCAATTTGTGGCGCAACCAGTGCAACAAAGGAGACTGGGCCGATAACGGCTGTCGGTACGGCGGTCAGTAATATTGCTAATAGTAGAAGTCCTAAACGTGTTCGCTCAGTTCGGATACCCAGCGCACACGCCAAGTCGTCGCCCATTTCCAACAGTCCCATCCGTTTCGCTAAACTTGCGACGCCAAGCAATGCGATCACCACTGCGGGAAAAACCATCGATACACTTTGCCAATTTACACCATTCAACGACCCAGCACTCCATAATCCGGCGCTCATCGCGGTACTTAAGGAGGTTGACGTCATAACCCAGCCGTTAAAAGACATTAATAGTGCGCGAATGCCGATACCTATCAGGATTAATCGATAAGGTGTAATACCTTGACGCCACGCCAAGAGATAAATGATTACCCCGGTCAGCGCAGCGCTAATCAAAGATGCCAAGGCCATCGCAAAAAGGTTACTGGGCCACAGTAGCATTATCGCTAAGACCCCAGAAAAGGCGCCTGCATTGAGGCCCAGCACATCAGGGCTGCCGAGTGGATTGCGCAAAATAGACTGAAAAATAGCACCACTTATCCCTAGCGACGCGCCACACATTAGCGCGATCAGCACGCGCGGTAATCGCCACTCGACCACGACTAATCGCAAGCCTTCCGGTCCTTTTCCCCCTAAGACTTGCCACAATTCTTGTAGAGATAGGGGGATCGCACCACGACACAGTGCACAAGCCATCACAGTACTGACGGCGATCAATAAAAAGCAAAAAACAATCAGTGGACGTGTCTTCATTACATACCACGCCCTATCCGATGACGAACGAGAATAATTAATATGGGCGCACCAATCAGAGCAGTAATAATCGATACTCTAATCTCTCCCGGCGCAATGCTACGGCCAATAATATCCGCAAGTAGCAAGACTGCCGGAGTAATCAGTACCGTTCCAGGTAAAAAATAACGATGGTCGCTACCCAATACCCCACGCGCAAGATGGGGGGCAACGAGACCAATAAAAGCGATAGGGCCTGTCAGGGCGGTGGCGGAAGCAGATAATAATGCAATAAGCAGTAATCCAAGCAATTGCACAAGCCCGACTCGTGTCCCTAGGGTTCGAGCCAGATCTTCGCCCATACTGATCGCATTTAATGAACGGCTCAGCCCCAAGGTAATGAGGGTAGCCGCTGCTATCAATGGGCCAAGCAGTGTAAAGATCGTCAGTTGACGCACATCTAAAGACCCGGTCTGCCAGAAGCGCAAATGGTCGTAAATATCTGGATTTAACAGAGAAACTCCACTGGTGAGCCCTTCTAAAATCGCTGCCAACGAAACACCCGCTAACGTCAGACGGATTGGATTCAACCTTCCTCCTCGTCCTGCACCGGTAACCGCCACGATTATTGCCGCCAGAAGCGCCCCTAAGAATGCCAGGGAAAAACTCTGCCAAAAGGAAAGGGTTCCCCAGAAACTTAACCCTATCACGGTGACAAAACTGGCCCCCGAGTTAACCCCCAATAGGCCAGGATCGGCGAGAGGATTACGAGTGAGGGATTGCATCAGCGCGCCCGCCAGGCCAAGCGCACAGCCTGCCGCTAAGCCAGCCAGCGTACGGGGAAGCCGTGAAAATCGAATGATATCGCAATTCTCATTGTGGCAAGTATGCCACGGTGAGAGGCTTGTCCAGCTTTCTGATAGGGAAATCGTTTTTGCTCCCGTCAGTAAACTCACCATCACTAATCCGAGTAATACGATCAGCAGCACGGGGAACAGGCCAAACGAATTAGGCCACGCAGAAAATTGAGCCTTTTTCACCTTAATGCACAAAGCGTTTTTCTAATATTGCCAAGGTATGCGTCGCGCTGTAGTAATCTAAACGGAAATTGTCATTACCCAGCGGGTAGACATGTCCCTGCTTGACAGCCGGCGTCTGTTGTAAAAAACGATCGCTATTAACTTGGTTAACCGTATCCTCATCCGCCACAAACATTAACCAGCTCTTACCACTCAGTCCCTCACTCATTTTTTCACCTGAAAGCTGAATAATGTCTTTGCGCTGGCCCATACTATGGCTGGTCGCAAGTTGAGTAGGAGTTGGCGCTAACGTAAAGCCAAGCTGTTGAAGCAGTTTTCCTTGAGCAGAGTCAGCCGTCCAGAGATTCACTTCTTTCCCTCCGCCATTCCAGACAAAAGCAGAAACAGGCTGAGGCGGTAATTTAAGCGCCGGTTTTAATGCTGTAACACGCTGATCGAACTGATAAATAATGGTTTGTGCTTGGTCTTCATGCCCTGTTGCTTGACCTAAGAGAGTGACAACCTGTTGCCAACTCTTATCGTCGTAATTGACAACAATAACTGGCGCAATACTCGAGAGTTGATTGACCAGCCGTAGAGCACTGTCATGCCCGGTGGCACTGACAACAATTAAATCGGGGGCTTGTGCCGCAACCATCTCAGCATTGGCTTCACCAATATATAATCGTTGGACATGCTTTTGCTTAGCCACTGCGCCCCATTGGCTAAAAAATCCTTGGCTATCCGTAAAACGGCTATTGGGAACACCGGCTCCACTGGCAATGACTGGCGCATCAATCGCGAGTAGCGACCCGGTGAGCGTGACGCTGGTTGACACGATTCTTTTTGGCGCGCTTTTTAGGGTAATCGTTCCATTATCAGTAACCACTTGCCTTGGCCACCCCGCTGCTTGACTCAGCCCTGCTAAAGGTAATAACACACTGACTAAGAGAATATTTAGCAGTCTTGAGCTTCGGATCATAATGGCTTTCCTATATGAGCATCTAGTGCGTAATCGTAAGGTCGACATGAGAAGTTAACCTTAAGCTGGCTTCATCAGTTGACAGGTAAGGGAGTTAAGCGTAGCTTACCGCCAAAATTCAAATGATAATCATTATTAATTATCTTATCATTTAATGGTGCTATTATGGTCGAAATCACTGCCGTTGAAAATATTCTACACCGTAAAATTCAACAACAGAGCGCATTAAACGAACGTTTTCTGTTTACCTCTCCAGAAACTAGCCTGCTTACTGATGGCTGCTTTAAACGTATCACTCAACCTCTGCTTGATAGCGAAGGAAGCCAAGATGCTTTCCAGCAAACACTCCGTGAGCAATTTCGTCTTGCTCGCGCAGTAGGGATCAAAGACCCACTAGTCGTTGGGGCGATACCTTTTGATTCACATCAGCAGACAGCACTGTTTATCCCCCAACAAGTCATCCGTACCGATCGCAACCAGCTGGCCACAGAATTAATGCCTTATCAGCAGATGCCATTGACGCCAATTATCAGTCAGCAGCCTCATCCTGATAAACCGCAATTTATGGCGATGGTTAATGATGCCATTGCGGCGATGAACCGTGGTGAGTTAGATAAAGTCGTCCTCTCAAGACTGCTTAAACTGACGACCCAAGACAGCATCAATAGCACAACGCTGATGAGCCGTATCATGGCGCAAAACCCGGATAATTATCATTTCCATGTGCCCCTTACGAATAACGAGGTACTGCTGGGAGCAAGCCCTGAACTCCTCCTGCGCAAGCAGAAGAACCAATTTAGCTCTCGTCCCTTAGCCGGTTCGGCAAAACGTCAGGCAGACAGTGATGAAGATCATCGTGTAGGCCAGTGTTTACTGGCATCGACCAAAGATCGTCATGAACACCAATTAGTGATTGATGCGATGGCTAAAGTATTAGGCCCCGTCGCCGATCATTTGCAAGTCCCGCAGTCACCCGAACTGGTCACGACATCACAACTTTGGCACCTTGCGACCACCGTTCAAGGGACAATTAATAACGCTGAAGAAAATGCCTTAGCACTGGCGGGATTACTCCATCCCACCCCTGCGCTAAGTGGTTACCCGCATCAACTTGCTTGTCGTCTTATTCAACAGTTAGAGCCTTTCCCCAGAGAATTATTCGGTGGCATGGTTGGCTGGTGCGATGACAAAGGGAATGGGGAGTGGGTGGTGACGATTCGTTGTGCTCAACTAAGCCAACAACAGGTCACCCTGTTTGCCGGGGCAGGAATTGTCCCCGCTTCGGACCCGCTTTCGGAGTGGCAGGAGACCGGTACCAAACTCAGTACCATGCTAAAAGCTTTTGGTTTACATTAATTTTAGGTAATCATTCATGAGCATTTCTTTTACGCCTTGGCCCGCAGAGCTGGCGGCACGTTATCGTGAAAAAGGCTATTGGTTAGATAAACCTCTGACTGAAATTAGTGATCGCCACCGTGACAGCGATCGACCGGCAATCATCGATCCCGTGCAAACGCTCAGCTATCGACAATTGGCGCTATACAGTGACCAACTGGCTGCACAACTGCAAAAACGCGGCGTTATGCCCGGTGATACGGCATTAGTCCAGCTGGGTAATGGTTGCGAATTTTATATTGTCTTTTTCGCCCTGCTAAAATTAGGTGTCGCACCTGTCAACGCCCTCTTCAGCCATCAGCGCAGTGAATTAAATGCCTATGCTGCACAGATTAAGCCGCAGTTATTGATTGCTGACCGACAACATCCGGTATTTACCGATAATCGCTTCGTCGACGAACTGAGTGCGCACTATCCTGAGCTCCAACATCAACTCTGGCATAATCCCTTAGAAAACGAGAGTGGATTATTATCGCTCTATACTCAGAAAACCGAGGAGTTTGCACCGACGCCAAGTGCTGCCGATAAGGTCGCTTTTTTCCAACTGTCGGGAGGCAGTACAGGGACACCAAAGCTTATTCCTCGCACGCACAACGACTACTATTACAGTATCATCGGCAGTGTCGATATTTGCCGATTCACCGAGAATACTCGTTATTTATGCGCGCTACCGATTGCCCATAACTATCCCATGAGTTCACCCGGTATTTTAGGGGTTTTATACAGTGGCGGACTTAGCGTCTTAGCCCCCGACCCGAGCCCTACTACGTGCTTTAGCTTAATTGCTAACCATCTCATCAATGTCACGGCCCTAGTTCCCCCCGCGGTCAGCCTATGGTTGCAATCGATGCAAGAGTGGAACTGTGCGCACCAGCTCAGTTCGCTCCGTTTACTGCAAGTGGGTGGCGCGAAGTTAAGCGAAAGTTTGGCGGCTCGTATCCCCGCAGAAATCGGCTGCCAATTACAACAAGTCTTTGGTATGGCGGAGGGCTTGGTGAACTATACACGGCTCGATGATGATCTGCAGACCATCCTTACCACCCAAGGTTGCCCGATTTCTCCCGATGATGAAGTATGGGTTGCCGATGAAGAAGGCCATCCACTGCCAGTCAATACTACAGGTCGTTTAATGACGCGAGGCCCTTATACTTTCCGCGGTTATTACAATAGCCCTGAGCATAATGCTGCTTGCTTCGACCAACAGGGATTTTATTGCTCGGGTGATCTGATTTCAATTGACGAACGCGGCTACATTACCGTTCAAGGACGTGAAAAAGATCAGATCAATCGTGGAGGTGAGAAGATTGCAGCCGAAGAGATTGAAAATCTTTTACAACGACACCCAGACATTATCCACGCCGCACTAGTATCGATGAGTGATGAGTTATTAGGTGAAAAAAGCTGTGCCTATATTGTCGCAAAACAAGCAGTGAAAGCCGTACAACTGCGCCGTCATTTACGTGACCAAGGGATAGCCGAATTCAAATTACCAGATCGATTTGTATTCACTGACGCCCTGCCCCTAACTCCCGTTGGGAAAGTGGATAAAAAATTATTGCGTCAGCAACTTTCTGAAGATAATAAGAAAAATGCTTAATTCACCCTATTTATAGGGTATCGACTTTGGAGTTGTAATGAGTATCCCTAAATTAACGGCCTATGCATTACCTACAGCCGATGAGTTACCGAATAACAAAGTGAATTGGACCTTTGAGCCACAACGGGCAGCTTTATTGATTCACGATATGCAAAACTATTTTCTCAATTTTTGGGGAGAAAAGAGTGAATTTGTCGAGACTGTTGTGGCGCATATCGCGGCATTACGCCAACAATGTAAAGCATTGGGCATCCCGGTGTTCTATACCGCTCAACCGAATGAGCAAAGTGATGCAGACCGTGCACTACTGAATGATATGTGGGGACCGGGTTTAAACCGCCATCCAGAGCAACAAAAAGTGACTGCAGCTTTAGCCCCTGATGAACAGGATATCGTCTTAACCAAGTGGCGTTACAGCGCTTTTCAGCGATCTGATCTTGAGCAACAACTCAAGACGATGGGACGGGATCAATTAATTATCACCGGTGTTTATGCACATATTGGCTGCATGACCACGGCAACCGATGCTTTTATGCGTGATATTAAACCCTTCATGGTCGCCGATGCCTTAGCCGATTTTAGTCGAGAAGAGCATCTCATGGCGCTGACCTATACCGCCGGTCGCAGTGGCAAAGTGGTCATGACAGAGGATCTATTATTACTGCCAGCCTCTAAACAAGCCTTACGTGATGCGATCCTACCGCTACTTGAAGATGATGATATTCCTGAAGATGATGAAAACCTCATCGATTATGGACTTGACTCAGTACGAATGATGGCGCTGGCTTCGCGCTGGCGTCAGGCTATCCCCGGCATGGACTTTGTCACCCTAGCGAAAACCCCCACTTTCGATGCTTGGTGGTCACTACTATCAGGGGACAACTAACTGATTATGAATATGGATTTTCACGATAAATATGTCTGGGTTACCGGTGCAGGCCAAGGTATCGGTTACGATGCAGCCTGTGCTTTTCATCAGGCAGGTGCTGTGGTTATCGGCTTTGATAAACAGTTTCCCGGCGATCACTATCCTTTTAGCTGCCTAGTGATGGATGTGGCAAATCCGCAGCAGGTTACTGAAGTCTGCCAAGCCCAATTAGCGCTGCAGCCACGTCTAGATGTGTTAGTCAATGCCGCTGGTATCCTGCGTATTGGCACTACCGATGCCTTAAGCTTTGAGGATTGGCAAGCTTGTTTAAACGTCAACGCGGGTGGTGCCTTTAACCTCTTTTCACAAACGCTCCCCCTATTCCGTAAGCAAAGGTTTGGTTCTATCGTCAGCGTCGCCTCCAATTCCGCCCATGCCCCACGTCTCGGTATGTCTGCGTACGGCGCATCAAAAGCAGCCCTACGTAGTCTTTGTCAGACAGTTGGATTAGAGATGGCTCCTTACGGTGTGCGCTGTAATATCGTTTCTCCCGGATCGACAGATACCGCGATGCAACGAAGCTTATGGCATACCCCTGAAGCCGAACAAGAAATGATTAATGGATTCCCTGACCAGTTTAAATTAGGGATCCCTTTGAAAAAGATCGCTAAACCTCGCGAAATTACTAATGCGATCCTATTCCTTGCCTCGGATCTGGCGAGCCATATCGTGTTGCAGGATATCGTCATTGACGGTGGCGCAACCTTAGGCGCATAGCTCATGCAGACAATTTGGAAAAAAACGACCGATGTCGAGTCCCTAAATCAGATGGGGAAAAACTGTCTGATTGAGCATCTCGGTATTGTATTCACCGCGATTCATCCAACGCATCTCGAAGCGGAAATGCCAGTAGACAGCCGAACTTGTCAACCTTTTGGCCTACTGCATGGCGGAGCCAGTGTGGTGCTGGCTGAGTCGATGGGATCGATGGCTGGTTGGATGACCTGTCGCGAGGAACAAAATGTGGTCGGTATCGAAGTGAACGCTAGCCATCATCGTGCCGTGGCGAGCGGTAAGGTCATTGCGATATGTCAGCCTCTACATCTCGGCGGTCAGATACAAGTTTGGCAAATAGAGATCAAAAACCTACGGGGTAAACTCTGTTGTAGCGCTCGACTAACCGTTACCGTGCTGGGATAACATAAAACGGGGCAACACTTGGTTGCCCCGTTTTTTCATCAACGTTGATAGATAATTTCAACGCCTTCTTCATCTTCATCGTCCCAGTCATCCCAGTCTTCGTCATCTTCTTCTTCGACGGCATGCTGTTCGAGGGTTTCACGGTGATAGTCGTCCCACATAAATTCGACTTTTTCTGCCGCTTTCTCTGCCTTGGCTTCTTCTTTTGGCTGAGAATTAATAAACTTCATCACATCCCAACAGAGATCTTTAACACCTTGCTGGCTCGCTGCGGAGATCAGATAGTACTCACCTTCCCATCCCAGATCGTCAGCGATCTGTTTTGCTCGTTCAGCAGCTTCTTCAGGATCGAGTAAATCTACTTTATTGAAGACTAACCAACGCGGTTTTTGATAAAGTTTATCACTGTACTTTTCAAGTTCGCCAAGAATAATGCGAGCATTATCTACGGGGTTACTTTCATCGATCGGTGCAAGGTCGATAAGGTGAAGTAGGACACGACAACGCTCAAGGTGTTTCAGGAAGCGGATCCCGAGACCAGCACCATCTGCAGCACCTTCGATCAAGCCTGGTATATCGGCGACCACAAAGCTCTGCTCGTTATCCATGCGTACCACACCTAAACTCGGTACTAAGGTGGTGAAAGGATAGTCTGCAACTTTAGGCTTAGCCGCCGACACTGCACGGATAAACGTGGATTTACCGGCATTAGGTAACCCTAACATGCCAACATCAGCCAGGAGCATTAACTCCAGCTGAAGATCACGTTCTTCACCGGGTGTACCATTCGTTTTCTGACGTGGCGTTCGGTTAACGGAAGATTTAAAGCGAGTGTTTCCAAGACCATGCCAGCCGCCTTTTGCGACCATCAATGTTTGGCCATGCGTGGTCATATCCCCAAGTGTCTCGCCTGTACCTTGGTCGATCACGCGGGTTCCCATCGGGACCTTTACTGTCACGTCTTTACCGCGTTTACCCGTACAGTCACGACTTTGGCCGTTTTGGCCACGTTCCGCTCGAAAAGCTTTTTCGAAACGGTAATCAATTAAGGTATTTAGGTTTTCATCCGCGACTAGCCAGACATCACCACCATCACCGCCGTCGCCACCATCTGGGCCGCCTTTAGGGATATATTTTTCGCGGCGGAAGCTGATACAGCCATTCCCGCCATCGCCGGCAACGACAAGGATCGTTGCTTCATCAACAAATTTCATTTCTTCTCTCCGTCATGCATACGCCGTCCAGAATCAGGTCGGCGGGTCCGCCAGGGTCATATCAGCTGACCGGCAGCGGATCTTAGTGTTTGATCTCAATAATAGTGAGCAGGAATAGGCGATCAAACAAGGAATTCGTTCGTGTACTCAACGATCTTTTACAACAGAATGTAAAAAGCCCCGCAAAGCTGCGGGGCTTTAATTCTTCAGTCCTACAGGAAAACCTGCAGAGAGAACCAATTATTCAGCAACGATGCTGACGTATTTACGGTTTTCTGGACCTTTAACTTCGAATTTGATTTGACCTGTTGCGGTTGCAAACAGAGTGTGGTCACGACCACAACCTACATTGTTACCCGCGTGGAATTTGGTTCCACGTTGACGAACAATGATGCTACCTGCTAGTACAGTTTCTCCGCCAAAGCGTTTTACGCCAAGACGTTTAGCATTTGAGTCACGACCGTTACGAGTCGAACCACCAGCTTTCTTGTGTGCCATTTGTTAAATCTCCTCTTAAGCGCTGATGCCAGTAATTTTCACATCAGTAAACCACTGACGGTGGCCTTGCTGCTTACGATGGTGTTTACGACGACGAAACTTAACAATTTTAATTTTCTCGCCACGACCATGAGCTACGACTTCAGCTTTGATAACACCACCAGAAACTAACGGTGCACCAATAGTCACTTCTTCGCCATTAGCAATCATCAGAACCTGGTCAAACTCAACAGTTTCACCGGTTGCAATGTCTAATTTTTCCAAGCGAACGGTCTGACCTTCGCTTACTCGGTGTTGTTTACCACCACTTTGGAAAACCGCGTACATATAAACTCCGCTTCTGCGCTAGCCTTTTAGGTTAAATAGGCGGCGCGATAAAATATTCACATAGGGCGCGAATTCTACGCAACTATCCTGCAGAAAACAAGTTAACTTTTCAGGTATTGCAGAAAAAAAAGCCAAGTCACGCTCCAAGGTTTCGCAATACGAAATTTCTAGTACAATAAGTTTATTCTTAGTGATCGTTATTGATAAATAACCCTCGATTAGAGTGTTACACTAACTCTTTGGCGTGGTTCTGGACACCAGCAGAATTTCCGCGACTTTTACCCGAAATGCCGTTGAAGATGGCTCACAGAGATAAACTGACTAATTGTATGAATTTAGAGCAGATAACAGAACTTACCGCCCCAGATATGGCTGCGGTAAATCAAAATATTCTCAAGCAGCTTGATTCAGATGTAGTACTCATCAGTCAGCTAGGCCATTACATCGTTAGCGGTGGCGGTAAACGAATTAGACCAATGATTGCGGTACTCGCTGCACGAGCACTGAATTATGAGGGTGAGAAACATATCCTCAATGCCGCTCTGATTGAATTTATTCATACCGCAACCCTACTCCACGATGATGTCGTGGATGAATCTGATATGCGACGGGGCAAAGCCACTGCTAACGCAGCATTTGGTAATGCCGCAAGTGTGCTAGTCGGAGACTTTATCTACACCCGTGCCTTTCAGATGATGACTCAGCTAGGATCCTTAAAGATCCTTGAACTGATGTCAGAAGCGGTGAATGTGATCTCTGAAGGTGAGGTATTGCAGTTAATGAACTGTAATGATCCGGATATCACTGAAGAGAGCTACCTGCGCGTGATCTACAGCAAAACGGCACGGTTATTTGAAGCGGCCGCGCAAACTTCAGCGATTTTAGCGGACGCCACCCCCGCAGAAGAAAAAGCACTCAAAGATTACGGGCGTTACCTTGGCACCGCCTTTCAACTGATTGACGATCTTCTCGACTACAGCGCCGATAACGAAGCGCTAGGTAAAAATGTCGGTGACGATCTGAGTGAAGGCAAACCCACTCTTCCCCTGTTACACGCGATGCGCAATGGCACTCCTGAGCAAGCAGCCATGATCCGCAGTGCGATCGAGGAAGGTAATGGCCGCCATTTGCTGGATCAAGTACTTGAAACCATGCAGCAATGCGGCTCCCTTGCATGGACGCAGCAAAAAGCCGAAGAAGAAGCCGATAAGGCTATTCAAGCACTGGCGATTCTACCGGCGACTCCTTGGCGTCAAGCTCTCGAAGCCCTTGCACAAATGTCGGTGCAGCGCGACCGATAGCCGGTCATGAGCTACAAGCCTAATCAACTTGTAGCTCAGCCATCATCTCACCTTCCAACGATAGCCTGAGCTTGTCTCCCGTCTTAAGCTTACCAACGCCTTTAGGCGTTCCAGTAAAAATAATATCGCCAGGCTGTAGAGCAATATATTGACTGATAAACGCAATGATATACTTCATGCTGAATACCATTTCGCTGCTCACTCCTTGCTGAACCTTCTTACCATTAATCTCCAATGCAAAATGAATCGGCTCCGGTACTGCCTGTTTAGGCACAAAATCACTGACATAACAGGAGCCATTAAAACCTTTGGCCAGTAACCAAGGTAGTTTTTTATTTTTTAATTCGGCTTGCAAATCACGAGCGGTAAGATCGAGCCCGACAGCGATTTTATCGAAACACTCTTCTGCTTGATCGATATCGATCTGAAAAGCCGGGGCGGAGATCCTTATCACAATCTCTGTCTCGTAATGAACATCCTGGGAGAAACCAGGCAAGGTGATGGTATTGTCCGTGATTAATGAGCTATTCGGTTTACTAAATACCACAGGATCTTCTTCAACGCGATTACCCAGCTCTTGGGCATGCTCAGTATAATTACGGCCAATACAGTAGATGTTGTTGATCATTTATCGACTCCCGTTGAGGTGATAGAGCAGATTACCGACATTTTCCTGCCGCTTAGGTCTGAACATAGCAGAACAGCGCGATCCTTTCCTTACTCTTCTGCACCATAACAAGTAATAACTTCTTTTTTTTGGAATTAATAGGAATACTAACACCTTGCAGTAATTACAATAATTTTGAGACGTATTCTGCATCTATAAGTAAACCAATCATATTTATATGGAATTTTTAGGTAATTTTCTGCTATAAATTTCTATAGCATAAGAATTAAATGAATAATTCAAATAGCATGGAGAATGACATGGAAAAGTTAAAAAATGACTGGCACAGTGCAGACATTATTGCAGCATTACATAAGAAAGGTACTTCATTAGCCGCGGTATCGAGAAACGCAGGCCTCAGTTCTTCAACGCTTGCCAATGCCCTTTCGCGTCCCTGGCCCAAAGGCGAATTATTAATCGCACAAGCAATCAATATCCATCCAGCCGAAATATGGCCTAGCCGTTATTATCATCCCGTTACGAAAGAATTATTGGATAGATCACAATTGATTCGGACAAAAAGAAAAAAGAAGCGTAGCGAGCCAGACGTTAGCCCTTAATTCTCAGAACAACCTAGAAATAAAAAAAGCCCCGACACCTACTCGTGTTCGGGGCTTATTCTTAAATCACACCGCTATTCGTTGTCGCCGGGTACGCGATCGATCGTTGCACCCAATCCACGTAGTTTATCTTCGATATGTTCGTAACCCCGATCGATATGATAAATACGCTCTACGTAGGTCGTCCCTTCAGCGATACATCCAGCAAGGACTAAGCTTGCTGACGCACGCAGGTCAGTTGCCATCACCTGAGCTGCAGACAGTTTTTCAACACCGTGGCAAATCGCAGTGTTACTCTCAATCTCAGCGTGCGCACCCATACGAATTAACTCAGGGATATGCATGAAACGATTTTCAAAGATCGTTTCAGTAATGATCCCTGTGCCCTCAGCCACCAGGTTGAGCAGCGTAAATTGCGCTTGCATATCGGTAGGGAAGCCAGGATGGGGAGCGGTGCGGATATTGACAGCCTTTGGTCTACGCCCATGCATGTCCAACTTAATCCAGTCTTCGCCCGTCTCAACGGATGCACCTGCATCACGGAGTTTAGCCAAGACCGCATCCATCGTATCTGGACGTGCTTTCTTACACAGAATCTTTCCGCCAGAAATTGCCGCCGCGATAAGGAAGGTTCCCGCTTCAATACGGTCTGCAACGACGGTGTAGGTGCCTCCACCAAGACGTTCAACCCCTTCAATCGTAATTTTATCGGTACCCGCACCACTAATTTTCGCGCCCAGCGTCTTTAAAAATTCAGCCGTATCCACAATTTCTGGCTCACGTGCGGCATTTTCGATAATCGTGGTGCCCTCGGCGACAGTCGCTGCGCTCATAATAGTGACGGTTGCGCCAACGCTCACTTTATCCATGACGATATGTGCGCCCTTCAAGCGTCCATCGACCGTCGCTTTGACATAGCCTTCTTCAAGCTTAATCTGTGCACCCAGCTGCTCAAGACCTGTAATGTGTAAATCGACAGGACGAGCACCAATAGCGCAGCCGCCGGGAAGAGAGACTTGCCCTTGACCAAAACGCGCGACTAACGGTCCGAGCGCCCAAATTGATGCACGCATGGTTTTTACCAATTCGTACGGGCCGCAAAAGATATTCACTTGGCTCGCATCGACCAGAACCGCACCATTTTTGCGCTCGACCTTAGCCCCTAATTGGGTCAATAACTTCATCGTCGTATCGATATCACGCAGTTCAGGAACATTTTGGAGTGTTACAGGTTCCTCAGCGAGCAAAGCGGAAAATAAAATGGGTAGCGCCGCATTTTTTGCGCCAGAAATAGTGACTTCACCACTTAAACGTGAAGGCCCCTGTACTCGAAATTTATCCATTGATACGGTTCTCAATTAACACTCAATATGCAGGATAATGACCGCGGGTAATCCGCCATCATCATAGTTTAGAAGCCATTTAATTTGCGATCACGCGCCCATTCAGCTGGGGTGTATGCTTTAATTGAAACTGCGTGAATACGGTTATCTGCAATGTATTGCATTAAGGGCGCGTAAACAGCTTGCTGCTTCTTAACACGGCTAAGTTCTGTAAACATCTCGCCTACCGCTATCACTTGGAAGTGACTGCCATCGCCGGTGACATGTACTTCATCTAGCGTCAGTGCTTGCTCTAGCACCGCTTGGATTTCATTAGTTTCCATTGCGCTTTCCTACTCCTCAATTTAGGGCCGTTATCTTAGTCCAATTTGCCCTCATCATAAACAAGGAAAGCTCCTGAATCTATCAGCCAAATTTATTTGTCTACGCACTGACCTCATAGGGTAAAAGCCCTTGTAGGTTATAAAGTACAATCAGTGAGTGCAATGCTGGCTGTACACCTTGCAGCATTACTGAATCTTTCGCGTCATGAGACGATGAAAAGCGCACTAATAAAGCAAGTCCTGCTGAATCGACACGTGAAAGCTGCGAAAGATCGATAAAGCGGATCCCTTTTAATACCTGATGGCGCTGCTGCCATAAGTTAGCTAACGAGTTATGCACTAATTCGCCTTGTAAGGAGAGTATGCCCTCCTTACATTGCCAATGGAGTGTCTGGCTCATTTAGCGCCCTGACCTAAAGTAATAGGTTGGTTGGCATAGACTTTTAATTGTGCAGTGAGCCCATCAATTCCCTTAGTCCGCAGTAGATCTGCCCACTCATTTTGCTTAGTGGTAATCATACTGATACCTTCTGCAACCATATCGTAGGCTTGCCATTTACCACTTTGCGTATTCTTACGCCATTGGAAGTCTAAGCGAACCGGAGGACGACCATCAGAATCGATAATAGATACGCGGATCGCCAGCATTTTCGCATCGCCAACCGGTTGGGAAGGCGCAATTTGATAGGTCTGTCCATGGTACAGCGCCAACGCTTGACCATAAGCTTGTGCCAAGTAATCACCAAAAGCGTTAAAGTAGGCTTCTTTTTGCGCGGGTGTCGCTTGGCTGTAGTAACGGCCCAATACTAATGCCCCTGCATATTTTATTTGTACATAAGGCAGTAATTCTTGGCGCACAATATCGCGCAGATAGTTTGGATTTTGCTTAATCTTAGGCTGTTCGTCTTTCAAACGATTGAAGGTTTTCGCCGCAGCCTGATTCATTAAGGTGTAAGGGTTAGTTTGATCCACTTGCCCTTCCGTCGGCGCAGCAGCATAAACAGAACCTATTGTCATCGGCATTACAGCCAGTACGCCTGCTAGAAGTAGTGATTTAGACATCTTATTTCCTCTTAGTGAGCGACAGGAGTCGGTTGGGGAGCGGCATTATCTGACGCATTATTGTCAGAAGCTTTATTATCGTTACTCTTGTACAGGAATTGACCTATCAGGTCTTCAAGCACCATCGCCGATTTAGTATCCGTAATTTTCCCGCCATTCTGTAACATACTGGTTCCCAATTCAGGATCGCTAAACCCTAAGTTTAGCGCAAGATATTGCTCTCCCAGTAAACCTTGGGTTCGAATCGCCAAACTACTGCTGTCTGGGATCTTATTCAGGTATGGCTCATCAATCGCCAAGGTCACTGTAGGCGTTAATGTGGCATCAGCGAGAGAAATATGAGTAACCCGGCCAATAACAACACCGCCAATTTTGACGGGTGAGCCAGTTTTTAATCCACCAATATTGTCGAATTCAGCACTTAATGACCACGTCGGTGCGCTGTGCCAAGCGGTAATATTCGCGACCCGTAAGCAGAGAAATAACCCTGCAAGGATGGCCAATAATAGAAATAAACCTACCCAGATTTCACTTTTTTTATTTTGCATAACCTTAATTCCCAAACATCAGTGCGGTGAGCACAAAATCTAGCCCAAGGACTGCCAACGAGGCATGCACAACGGTTCGTGTTGTTGCACGGCTAATCCCTTCAGAAGTCGGTGTGGCATCGTAGCCATTGAACAGCGCTATCCACGTCACCGTGATAGCAAAAACGATACTTTTGATCACGCAGTTGACTAGGTCGGTCTGAAAATCGACACTACTCTGCATCGCCCCCCAGAAGAAACCCGCATCAATACCTTTCCATAGGACGCCGACTAAAGCCCCGCCTAGGATCCCCACGGCAGTAAACATGATGGAAAGAAGCGGCATACTGATGACACCCGCCCAAAAACGTGGGGCGACCACTCTACGCAGTGGATCCACCGCCATCATTTCCATACTGGATAGCTGTTCGGTGGCTCTCATTAAGCCCACTTCGGCAGTTAATGCTGATCCTGCGCGGCCAGCAAATAATAATGCGGTCACCACTGGCCCTAATTCTCGGAGTAGCGAGAGCGCAACCACCATGCCTAAACTCGTTTCGGCTCCATAGGTTTTCAATACCATATAGCCTTGAAGGCCGAGTACCATACCAATGAAAATACCGGATACGAGGATTATCAATAATGATAAAACCCCTAGACTGTAGAGCTGTCGGAGTAATAAACGGCCTTGTTGTAAAGGTTCAGGTTTACCAATAATGGCGTGGAACAGCATTAATCCGGCGCGGCCAAACGCCTGGCAGCGTGCAATTCCCCAGCGCCCAAGCCTCGCAAATACAGTTAATACCATGGTTTAAACACTCCTCGTTCCAACTAAATCTGTCAGATAATCTCCGGCAGGATAGCGGAAAGGTACCGGCCCATCAGCTTCTCCATCGATAAACTGTCGAACTTGCGGATTATCATTCGCGCGTAAGTCAGCCGGCGTTCCTTGGGCAACAATACGCTCCCCTGCCACGATATAAGCATAGTCAGCAATACTTAACACTTCGGGCACATCATGCGAAACCACGATACAAGTCACCCCTAAGGCTTGATTAAGCTCGTCAATCAACTTCACTAACACACTCATAGTGATGGGATCTTGTCCGACAAAAGGTTCATCGAACATGATTAAATCTGGCTCTAAGGCGATTGCGCGCGCGAGTGCAACGCGGCGAGCCATCCCGCCTGATAACTCTGCCGGCATCAGGTTTTCCGCTCCCCGTAAGCCCACTGCTTCCAATTTCATCATGACAGTTGTATGCAGTAATGCTGGCGGTAATTGCGTATGTTCACGTAACGGCCATGCCACATTGTCGTAAACGGTCAAATCGGTGAATAATGCCCCCGATTGAAAGAGCATACTCATTTTTTTTCGGGCTTGATAAAGCTTACGTCTTGATAGGGTCGGGATATTCTGGCCATGAAATAATATCTGTCCAGAATCGGGGGTTAACTGGCCACCAATTAAGCGTAACAAGGTGGTTTTACCAATTCCCGATGGCCCCATAATCGCGGTGACTTTCCCTTCAGGAACCGTTAACGAAATATTATCGAAAATAGTCCGGTTTCC
This sequence comes from Rosenbergiella gaditana, assembly GCF_018494065.1. Classification (GTDB taxonomy): domain Bacteria; phylum Pseudomonadota; class Gammaproteobacteria; order Enterobacterales; family Enterobacteriaceae; genus Rosenbergiella; species Rosenbergiella gaditana. The sequence continues at coordinate 41,061 of NZ_JABBFR010000011.1, forward strand.
CCGCTTAAACGACATATTACGAATATCCACAATGGGAGTTTGCAACTGCACCATAACGACCTCATTTCATGGATAGTGGTGATTAAGGCTAGCGTAATTTTAGCTAGATGAACGAATTCTACCGAAAGGAAAAAAATTTTTTTAATTAATTACGGCTTAAAATTTACTTTTAGGCAAAGTACCTTCAAAATTCTTAAAAATTAACCCGCTAAACGCTGCCATAACCCTCTCTTTTGTTTGCGCTTACCAAGGAATATTGATGTTAATCTCAGCCATGCTATTTATTGTTGGCTTAATTTTGCTCGCATATGGCAGTGATCGATTAGTCTTTAGCGCAGCGGTGTTAAGCCGCATGATGGGAATTTCTCCCTTGATCATTGGCGGAGTTATCGTTGGACTGGGTACTTCACTCCCCGAAATCATTCTCTCTTTTTCAGCATCACAACAGGGATTGAGGGAGTTAGCCGTCGGGCTTGCGCTAGGCTCAAATATTACCAATGTTTTATTAATTCTAGGTATTGCTCTGGTACTCCGCCCCATATCCCTATGCTCGGCGTTATTACGTCATGAATTACCTTTGATATTATTGGTGACCCTGCTCGCGGGTCTCGCACTGGTCAACCATCACTTAACCGTTTGGGATGGCGTAGCCCTGCTATTCGTCGCCATAGTGTACCTTTATGGCATGCTACATCTGATTAAACGAACCTCAACCGTTACGCCCGACCAACTCACCCGAGAACAACTTTCTGTCTTACCCGACCAGCAAATCTCTTTCACCGTTGCGCTATTATGGTTGGGTGTTGCGCTAATTCTATTACCTATTGCAACCCGTATGATTGTTGATAACGCCTTGGTGGTGGCAGATTTTTTTGGATTAAGCCAACGAGTTGTCGGACTTCTTTTCTTATCAGTAGGGACCAGTTTACCCGAATTAGCAACCGTTATTGCAGGCGTGACCCGTGGACAACAACATTTAGCAATAGGGAATTTAGTCGGCGCGCATATTTATAATCTCGCCATTGCTTTAGGATTACCTGCTGTACTCGACCCTGGCATAATTTCCGAAAAAACCGTTAATCACGATTTTTGGCTAGTATTTATCGCCAGTTCACTATTAACTTTACTTTGCCTTAACCAAAATAAAATTAATGGGCGTATCATAGGGGTAATACTGCTAACTGGATTTTTAGTCTGGGCATTTTGGCTATGCTGTCCACTAATGCCAGCGATGACATCTTAAGGATAATACTATGGGTTTTCAGCCTGAACAAAAAAACATCAATTTTATTGATGCGGGCAAGAAAGTGCTGCGTATTGAGCGAGAGTGCTTAGAGCAACTGGAAGAATTTATTAATCAAGAGTTTGCCATCGCCTGTGAAATGATTTTCCGCTGTTCGGGAAAAATCGTTGTAATGGGAATGGGAAAATCTGGTCACATTGGGCGAAAAATTGCTGCCACGCTAGCCAGTACCGGTACCCCGGCTTTTTTTGTTCATCCTGGCGAGGCCAGTCATGGCGATTTAGGAATGATTAGCCAAAATGATATCGTATTGGCGATTTCCAACAGTGGAGAATCACAAGAAATCCTTTCCCTGATCCCTGTAATTAAGCGATTAGCTATCCCTTTACTCTCCATGACAGGTAGGCCTGAAAGTACTATGGCGCGTGCTGCACAAGTGCATCTTTGTATTAAGGTCCCTTTTGAGGCTTGTCCATTGGGACTCGCCCCTACCAGTAGTACGACAGCCACCTTAGTCATGGGTGATGCCCTCGCGGTTGCCTTGTTAGAAGCAAGAGGATTCACGCAAGAAGATTTTGCGCTGTCACATCCAGGCGGGGCTTTAGGGCGAAAACTACTGCTTCATGTCAGTGATATTATGCACTCGGGCGATGAAATCCCCATCGTAACGGAACAGGCCTCCCTGCGAGATGCGCTTTTTGAGATTACGCGAAAAAAAATGGGAATGACCGTGATTATCCATGCTGATGGGCACATTGCCGGTATTTTTACGGATGGTGATTTACGCAGAGTGATCGATATGAATATCGATCTACAATCTACCCCTATCGCTCAAGTAATGACTCATGGGGGGGTTCGCGTACCTCCACAGATATTGGCGGTGGATGCACTGAATATCATGCAACAAAAAAATATTACCTCTCTACTCGTTGAGGAGCAGGGAAAGTTGATGGGCGTTGTACACTTGCACGATATGCTGCGTGCTGGCGTTGTATAAACAGGACAAATTATTTAATGAATGTAGAAAGCCATTTCGACTCATGCTACGGCCCCATTTCCCATGACGTTATGGAACGCGCAGCGGAGATAACCCTTCTGATCTGTGATGTGGACGGCGTTATGTCTGATGGCAATGTCTATCAAGGAAATTCTGGTGAAGAACTCAAAGCCTTTAATGTTAGAGACGGCTATGGGATTCGCTGCCTGTTAACCAGTGAGATTGAGGTTGCGATTATTACTGGGCGAAAAGCAAAATTACTCGAAGACCGTTGCGCCACCCTCGGTATCCAGCATTTATATCAAGGGCAATCCAACAAAGTTATTGCCTATCAGCAGTTATTGGAAAGTCTTCAGTGCGCACCACACCAAGTCGCTTACATCGGAGATGATCTGATCGATTGGCCAGTCATGAAGCAAGTGGGATTAAGTGTTGCGGTTGCCGATGCTCATCCGCTGATTCAACAACGTGCACACTACACAACAGGTATTGCCGGCGGACGGGGCGCAGTCAGAGAACTTTGTGATATCATCCTTATGGCACAAGATAAATTTGAACAAGCCGAAGGGTTATCAATATGAGTAACGCGCGTAAATGGATAATAGGTCTTCTCGCGGTGATCGCACTGGTTCTAATCGGCTGGAATATTACTTCATCGGATAATAGAAATACGTCCAAGGCCGTTAACGATCAATCCCCGACCTATACCAGTGAAACATCGAAAACGACTGTCTATAATCCACAAGGGACTTTGGCGTACCGGTTAGTATCAAAACAAGTCGAATATTATGACGCACAACAACTGACTTGGTTTACACAACCCGAACTAACAACGTATGACGATACAAAGCGTGCTACTTGGATATTAACCGCCGATAAGGCAAAACTCACGCAAGACAGAATGCTCTATCTTTATGGGCATGTTGTCGTGCAATCTCAACTTTCAGACTCGCGCTTACAACGTCTTACTACTGATACCGCCCAAGTTAATTTAGTGACCCAAGATGTCACCTCTAATGATAAAGTGAATCTTCAAGGCATTGGATTTGAGTCTAACGGAATGAAATTACGCGGTAATTTACGCGCTAAAACAGCCGAGTTGCTTGAAAAGGTAAATACTTCTTATGAAATTCAAAAATAAATCTTCATTAAATCTGCTTCTAGCTAGCGGATTGCTCGCGCTGAGTCTCCCTGCATTAGCCGTTACTGGCGACTCAGATCAGCCTGTTCATATCAACTCTATTAATCAATCCTTGGATATGGACGGTAATATTGCCACCTTCACCGGTAATGTCGTCATCACGCAAGGGACAATTAAGATCCAAGCCGATAAAGTCGTGGTCACTCGCCCTGGTGGTGATAGCAAGAAAACCTTAGTCGATGCTTACGGTAACCCAGCAACGTTCTACCAAATGCAAGACAATGGTAAACCGGTTAAAGGTAGTGCCAGCAAACTTCACTATAATTTAGCCGCTGACTCAGTCGAACTGACGGGCAAAGCCCACGTTCAACAGCTTGATAGTAATATCAATGGTGATCGCATTACTTATTTGGTTAAAGCGCAGAAAATGCAAGCTTCCAGCCAAGGCCAATCAAAACGTGTCACTACGGTGTTGATTCCGTCTCAATTACAGGATGACAAAAAATCCTCCACCCCTAAAACCAGAGGTCAATAAGTCCTATGGCAACGTTAACTGCAAAAAACTTAGCGAAGTCTTACAAAGGCAGACAAGTGGTGGGCGATGTCAGCCTAGACGTCAAATCGGGTGAAATCGTCGGCTTATTAGGGCCAAACGGTGCAGGGAAAACCACGACATTCTACATGGTTGTCGGCATTGTCCAGCGTGATGCCGGGCGAATCATTATTGACGATGAAGATATTAGCTTGCTGCCTTTACATGCGCGCGCACGTCGTGGGATAGGTTACCTTCCGCAAGAAGCCTCAATCTTCAGACGGTTAAGCGTTTATGATAATTTAATGGCCGTGTTACAAATTCGCGACGACCTGAATAATGAACAGCGTAAAGCGCGAGCCGAAGAGCTTTTAAAAGAGTTTCATATCGAGCACTTAAGCAAGAGCTTAGGCCAATCATTGTCCGGTGGTGAGCGCCGTCGCGTAGAAATCGCTCGTGCATTAGCAGCTAATCCTAAATTTATTTTATTAGATGAACCCTTTGCAGGTGTTGACCCGATCTCGGTGATTGATATAAAAAAGATTATCGAACATTTACGTGATAGCGGCCTAGGTGTATTGATTACAGACCATAACGTGCGAGAAACCCTCGCGGTGTGTGAACGTGCCTATATAGTAAGCCAAGGACAACTGATCGCTCACGGCACTCCAGAAGAGATTCTCGAGGATGAGCAAGTAAAACGGGTTTATTTAGGAGAGGAATTCCGACTGTAGTCTCAGGCTGTTTTTTTACTTTCTGGCAATTGGGTCTATGATGATGAAACAAAGTCTGCAATTCAGACTCAGCCAGCAGCTGGCGATGACTCCACAGCTGCAGCAGGCGATTCGCTTGCTGCAGCTCTCTACTCTTGAGCTGCAACAAGAACTGCAACTCGCCTTAGAGAGTAATCCATTGCTTGAGCAAACCGACTCTCTCTCGGAGATTGATGCGGTAGAAGATTCAGAAAGTGCCTCGCTCGATACGCGTGAAGCTTTAGAGCAGCATGATATGCCATCTGAACTTCCTCTTGATACCGAATGGGATTCTATCTATACCGCGGGCACCCCTTCCGGTACAGGGAATGATTATCATCAAGATGAACTGCCCGTGTACCAAGGTGAAACCACACAATCTCTTCAAGATTACCTGACGTGGCAAGCAGAACTAACACCTTTTACCGAAACAGACCGCGCGATAGCCACCTCGATTATTGATGCTATTGATACTACTGGATATCTCACCCTTCCACTTGACGATATCTTAGAAAGCTTGGGTATCGATGACTGTGATATTGAAGAGGTCGAGGCAGTTTTAAAACGTGTCCAACACTTTGATCCGATCGGCGTTGGCGCACGCAACCTACAAGAGAGTCTACTGATACAGTTATCACAATTCTCAGCCGATACACCTTACCTCGTTGAAGCGCGTAGTATTATTCAACAACACCTCGACCTCCTCGCCAATCACGATTTTAGAGGTTTGATGCGGGTAACCCGGTTAAAAGAGGAGGTACTGAAAGGGACTATGCAACTGATTCAATCACTGGATCCTCGTCCAGGTCAGTCGGTAAACACCGGCGAGTCAGACTACGTTATCCCTGATGTATTGGTCAAAAAAATTGGCAAAAAATGGGAAGTCGACCTCAACTCGGACAGCCTACCGCGCCTAGGAATCAATCAGCACTACGCATCAATGAGTGGCGGATCCACTAACGAGATTGATAATCAATTTATCCGTAGCCACCTACAAGAAGCCCGTTGGTTAATTAAAAGTGTGGAAAGTCGTAACGAGACCCTACTTAAAGTCTCTCGTTGTATTGTCGAACAGCAGCAAGCTTTCTTTGAGCTAGGAGAAGAGCATATGCGTCCGATGGTATTAGCCGATATTGCCGAAGTTATAGAGATGCATGAGTCGACAATTTCGCGAGTCACTACACAGAAATTTTTACACAGCCCCCGAGGCATATTCGAGCTTAAATATTTCTTCTCAAGCCATGTCAATACGGATAATGGTGGAGAAGCCTCATCGACGGCCATTCGAGCGCTAGTCAAACGCTTTATTGCCGACGAAAACCCGGCTAAGCCACTCAGTGATAGTCGACTGACCACCTTACTGTCTGACCAAGGGATTATTGTCGCCCGCCGAACTGTTGCAAAATACCGTGAATCCTTGACTATCCCTCCCTCAAATCAGCGGAAACGATTAGTCTAAGCATATTGCGCAACGTTTATAAAAAGCGCATAGTGATCTTAGCTATGTAAATTATTTGCCTGCATTAAGTGTTCTGTTACCATGCAGGCCAATCAATGATCGTCATTAACCACGGTGTATGTGTCTGGCTCATCGTCAAACCGTCAGCAAGTGAATACTATGAATAGCGACCTCCCTTTAGAATTAGGTAATGTGCTAACGCTTGATTGCACACGCAATAATGTTAACTGCCAAAGTAAAAAACGAGCGTTAGAGATAATTAGCGAGATTGCGGCGAGCCAGCTTAATCTGCCTCATCAACTTATCTTTGAAACGATTCTCAATCGTGAAAAGATGGGGAGTACTGGAATTGGTGGTGGGATCGCCATTCCTCACGGTAAACTTGAGCAAGATACGTTACGCTCAATCGGCGTTTTTATTAAGCTCGAACACCCCATTGCTTTTGATGCTGTGGATAATCAACCCGTCGATCTGCTTTTTGCACTATTGGTTCCTGCAGGACAGTGCAAAATACATCGTCATACACTATCGTTAATCGCTAAACGCCTAGCGAATAAAGCCGTCTGTAGACAACTTCGTCAAGCCGAGAGCGATGATATGCTCTATCAAATTTTGATGGGCGGTGTGGAAGATGAAGAGTTATAACCCCTAACCCAGATTGACTCGTAAAGGTTCGCAGGAGAAAAAAGTCATGGCACTGATGATCGTCAGCGGTCGTTCCGGCTCGGGTAAATCGGTTGCGCTACGCGCATTAGAGGATATGGGGTTCTATTGCGTCGATAACCTCCCCGTTGAACTCTTACCGGGACTTGCGGCAACCTTAGCCAAAAGAGAGATTTCTGCTGCGGTGAGTATCGATATCAGGAATATGCCAGAGTCGCCGCAGCTATTTGAAGCCGTATTAGATCGGCTCGAGTTGGAATTTTCTCCTCAACTTCTGTTCTTTGATGCCAATACCAATACGTTGATCCGTCGCTATAGCGATACCCGCCGACTGCACCCTTTAACCGCGCGTAATCTCTCGCTGGAAGATGCCATTCAACACGAGTCCGAGCTGCTCGAACCTTTACGGTCCAGAGCCGATCTTGTTGTCGACACGTCAGAAATGTCGGTCCATGAACTCGCTGAGATGTTACGCACTAGGCTTTCAGGCAAGCCTGAGCGAGACCTCACTATCGTGTTTGAATCCTTTGGCTTTAAGTATGGTTTACCCGTCGATGCAGATTATGTGTTCGATGTAAGATTCCTTCCTAACCCTCACTGGGATGCAAAACTTCGCCCGATGACTGGATTGGACCGTCCTGTCTGCCAGTTTTTGGAACGCCATACGGATGTCCATCAGTTCATTTACCAAACGCGTAGCTATCTAGAATTATGGCTACCGATGCTGGAACGGAACAACCGTAGCTACCTTACTGTAGCAATAGGCTGTACCGGAGGAAAACACCGCTCCGTCTATATTGCCGAACAACTCGCCGATTACTTTGCCTCTCGCGGTAAAAATGTTCAACGTCGACATCGTACCTTGGAAAAGAAAAACCATGACCGTTAAGCAAACTGTTTCAATTCAAAATAAGTTGGGCATGCATGCGCGTCCTGCAATGAAGCTGTTTGAATTAGTTCAGAGCTTTGATGCTGACGTCCTATTGCGAAACGAGGCGGGTACCGAGGCTGAAGCAAACAGTGTCATTGCCCTACTGATGTTGGATTCAGCCAAAGGAGGTAAGATTGAGGTTGAAGCCAGTGGCCCACAAGAAGCTGAAGCCCTGCAGGCCGTCGTAGAACTCTTCGCCTCAAGGTTCGACGAAGAGTAACCCTTTTAGTTAAGATGATGCTGTGTTAAAAAAGACTGCCCACCCAGTTGGTGCATTTGACGCATAATCCATTGCTGTCTCATTTGTATATAGCGTGAAGGGGTTTGTGCTTTATAGCGCAAAGGTGAAGGGAGTACTGCAGCGAGTAGAGCGGCTTGCCCTTCTGTCAGTTGCCTAGCCGGCTTATGGAAATATGCTTGCGAAGCGGCTTCCACCCCAAATATTCCTGGACCGAATTCAGCCACATTAAGATACACGGTGAGAATTCGCTTTTTACGCCAAATCGCCTCAATACCGAGGGTCATACCGGCTTCTATCGCTTTACGCATCCAACTTCGACCCTCCCACAGAAACATATTTTTGGCCGTCTGTTGTGATAATGTTGAAGCCCCACGTAAATGAGTCTCTCCTTGCTGCGTCAACACCGTTTTGACTGCCCCAATATCGATCCCCCAATGCTCAGTAAAACGCTGATCTTCGGACGCAATAACGGCTAAAGACATCCAAGGAGATATTTCATCGATACCTACCCAATCAGAATGCGCACGGTATGCAAAGTTCCCTGATGCCCAAGCACCGATTTGTCGCTCAGCCATCACGGCGGAGAAAGGTACCGGAAGAAAAGTCCATAATAAAACAGCTAATAACCAGAGCCCTATGCAGGCCAGACAGCATCGAAGTAAGGCCTTTTTTATCGAACTTAACCTTGTTGTACGTTTTGATTTCATTGTCTACGGTCGTCCTAGCAGGGAGTCGTCAATTTCCAATTGACCCATTATAAAAGATTAGCGGTTCTTCGAGGTATCCCTGCCATCAACTTTCACATTGGAAAAAAGGGAACGATTCCATCGATGCATGAATCAACCGCCTGTAGAGAGACAATCTGCAAAATATGAGGAAAGTTTAAGCATATTGAATTAAATGTCGCCAATGGGAAGTTCATTTGGTACACTTTCAATTAACAATTTAGTAACCTTACAGCTCATATTCTGATCTACTTCATCAAAAGAGAGCGTTTGCCGATCATTTCGCTGAGAAAGGTTAACTGTTTTTATAAATTTTATATTTCAATGCTTAAAATCATTAGCAAAATATATCTATTTTCTAAGCTTAAAAGGTTTAACCTTGAAAATACTCGTCATTCTTAGGTGAAAAGAGTTGCCTACCTTGTATATCCCTTGATAGTATAAGGTTATTAGGCATTAGCAAGGCTTGAGTATCTAACAAATAGTGCTCAAAAATGCTTTTTCAGCCGTTTTCACATTAAATGCATTACTTATGCTAATGTTTTCTAGAAATCGGTACCATTTGTTTGTTACAGTAGTGCCCAGTACCCAATACCACTAAATAGCAACGCGATTACTCTCAAAAACGAATAATTTTTAGGCTATTTAGTTTATTTTCCCTGGTGTTGGCGCAATCTTCGCGCACCCCGGTTTATCCGGGGTAATTTTTCTCTAAGATTGTCTACTCAACCACAACTTCAATACTTCAATATCGTTCTTCCAACTGCTGTGTAGTTCATCTACCCAATCTTGAACATTATCCCACCATGCGGGTAATTCAGGTGACTGTATCTGTTGAGCAACCTTCTGCAGATGCTTAAGACCAATAGCCCCTGCTGCCCCTTTAATTTTGTGCCCCTGTTCAGTAATCTCATTTTGATCGCGCGCCAACATGTTGGAATCGAGCACCTCAAGATAGTCCGGCATCATTTTCTCGAACATGGCAAGCCCATCGCGAATAAGAGATGGGCCGACTAAACTTAAGTACTGTTCTAACATTTCTGTATCGAGCTTATCGCTGGACTCCGGCATGAGTGGCGTGACCGGTTCACAAGCTTCACTCGCATGGGGATCCCAGAACTGTTTGATCGTGGCCGTTAGAGCGGGGACTGAAAGCGGCTTGCTTAATACCCCGTCAAGTCCAGCATTGAGATACTCGCTTTTATTCTTTAAAACATTAGCGGTTAATGCGACTAGCGGAGGCAGTTGTTGGGCAGTGAAACGTTGTTTTAACTCTCTTGCTACCTCTAATCCCGTCATATCCGGCAGTTGGATATCAAGTAAGACCATATCAAACTCATCAGGCTCGAACAGATCTAAAGCCTGTTGTCCCGTCATCGCCACCTCAATGGAACAGCCTAAATTTTCGAGTACTGAGCGCGCAACAACGACATTTAGCTCAATGTCTTCGACGAGTAGAATATGTAGAGCCGGTAATAGCCACTCCTCTTCTTCCAGCGTTTCAGACGCTTCACTAACAATCTCTGGTGCACAGACATCTAGTGTAAAACATGCCCCATGGTGAGGTTCACTCTCGACGCGAAGACTTCCTCCCATCGCTTCAGCAATACGGGCGGACACCGCAAGACCAATCCCGGTTCCAGTCGCCGGTTTACCACCATGCTCATCTTCAACTTGATAATACATTGCAAAGATCTTGTCCTGTTCAGATTGAGGAATACCTATACCCGAATCTTGAACTGCGAACGTAAGATGCTGTGATTGATAACTGACACGGATAGAGATTTCCCCTTCTTTAGTGAACTTGACCGCATTACTGATCAAATTCCACAAAATCTGGCGCAGACGGGTCCCATCAGTCAGTACAGTTTGTGGCAAGAGTGCATCCGCCTGCATCGTAAATATCAGTCCTTTGGGTTGGACCAAGAGCCCTGCTAAATTTTCAAGATCGGCGATAAAATCTGTAAAATTGATCGGCTGGCGATCCAGTTTAATATTCTGACGTTCGATTTTATCCATCTCGATAACGTCGTTAAAAATATTCCCCAAAGTGATCGCAGAAACATGGATGGTTTTCAAATAATTCAACTGATCATGATCTAACTGGGTATCTAATAGAATCCGGCTTAATCCGACAATACCGTTCAATGGTGTTCGCAGTTCATGGCTGATGGTAGAGATAAAGGTTGTTTTATCACGGCTAGCATTTTCTAACGCTTCTTGGTAACGCTTACGCTCGGTAATATCTCGGCCAAAACCCATTAAGCCGTTGCGCTTACCTATACGGTCGTAATAGGGCACCTTACGGACTTCAAAGCAGGACTTTTTACCGTCAGGGTAATGTAGCCATTGCTCATAGGTGAGTGCGATATTATGACGAAATACTTTTTCATCGGTGGCCAAGATTTTCTCCGCCGCCTCCGGCTCGTAGACATCTTGCGGGGTTAACCCAATAAGTTGCTGTTCACTTTTTCCGGTTAATAGCTCCAATGCACGGTTACAACCTGAAAATTGACGATCAATGTTGCGGTAAAACACTAAGTCGGGCGAAGCATCTAAAAAAGAACGCAAAAATGAGGATTGTTGCTCCAACTCGGTTTGCGCTTTGATCCGGCCTTCCATCTCTTCTTCTAACTTGAGGATTGCGCGCTCACGAGCTTGTTCAGCATTACGCCGTTCAGTAATTTCTTGGTTAAGTTGCGTGATGGTTTGTTGCATCTGTTGATTGAGCTGTAAATCGCGATCACGCATCTCTTCTAATTTATCCACCAATCTCGCCAAGCGCTGACGAGACTCTTCTAGTTGATCAACCACCACCGAGAGAAAATATACTGCCCAAGGCGTGATTAATAACCCAAAGAAGATAGAGCGTACGACATCAATTGATTCGACATGACCATGCAGGAGAAGGGTTACCGCCATTTGCACAATCATCGCCAATACCACTAACGCGGAGGCGAGAAGAAGGGAAAAACGAACGAGGCCAAGTTTGACCATTAAATCAACGTAATACTGCGCTAGTAGGCGAATATGTTTCATAACCACTCCATCGTCGAGGAGTTAACATAATAGCGTAAAAATAAAGGGGGTAAGCAGAAGATTAGCGTATGAATTTAAATGCTAATCATTTTCATTTAAATTCATAATATTTGTGTACATTGCAGGATTCGTACAGTGAATAAAATAAAAAAAACTACAATGATTAAAATAGTCGAAAAATACCTTTAAAGTCGATTAATCGATATATATCACTGATATTTTACTATGTAACAGAATGCATAGCTCAATTTCGGGCTGCACCATAGTGATACAGCTCACCTAAAACCACTGCACCATAACAATGCAAATCGAATGGAATTAGATAAAAAGTAAATATAATCATTATGATACAACAAAATCATCAATGAAACATTTGTTACCTTATCAATTTGACCTCGGTCATAATTCCCGATAAGTTGGAATTAAACTGGTAACTATCTGTGCGGAGTGCACTATTCCCGCTAAATTTTCAGTAATTAAACGTTCCCTGCTGGCATCGTAATTTAGGTCCGCCAACGCCACAGGGGCTAACGCGAATTTACTCTCCTAACCATTACCCTAGCCCATGCAGCGTTACCTGTAGCAAAGTGCTGGAAGAAAAGGGCCGCAGAGCCCGTGGAGGTTGACTCAATGTTGTATGATAAATCCTTTGAGAAGGATAACTGTGGCTTCGGACTTATTGCCCATATAGAAGGCGAACCCAGCCATAAAGTTGTCAGAACGGCCATCCATGGTCTCGCGCGTATGCAACACCGAGGCGCAATTCTTGCCGATGGAAAAACGGGTGATGGATGCGGACTGTTGCTGCAAAAACCAGACCGCTTCTTTAGGTATATTGCTGAAACGCAAGGTTGGAGGCTAGCTCGTAACTATAGCGTCGGCATGCTTTTCCTCAATAATGATCCCGAAAAAGCCGCTATTTCACGTAAAATTATCGAAGAAGAAGTCCTACGTGAAACCCTCTCTGTTGTCGGTTGGCGTGAAGTGCCCATTAACCGCGATGTACTTGGCGAAGTCGCCCTCTCTTCCCTACCCGTTATCGAGCAGCTTTTCATTAATGCTCCTGCTGGTTGGCGCCCACGTGATATGGAACGCCGCCTTTATATGGCGCGCCGTCGTATCGAAAAACGAGTGGAGGCGTTAGGGGACACTGAATTCTATATTTGTAGCCTCTCTAACCAAGTCAATATTTATAAAGGCTTGTGTATGCCTGCCGATCTACCGAGATTCTATCTCGATTTGGCTGACTTACGCCTAGAGTCTTCTATTTGCTTATTCCACCAGCGTTTTTCTACCAATACCGTTCCGCGCTGGCCATTAGCTCAGCCATTCCGTTATATGGCTCACAACGGTGAAATCAATACCATCGCGGGTAATCGCCAATGGGCAAGAGCGCGCGCTTATAAATTTAATACACCATTGATTCCTGATCTGCAGACTATCGCCCCGTTTGTGAATGAAACAGGCTCAGACTCAAGCTCGATGGATAACATGCTGGAGCTATTTTTAAACGGAGGGATGGACTTGATCCGTGCCATGCGTTTGTTGGTTCCGCCCGCATGGCAAAATAACCCAGATATGGATCCCGATTTACGTGCCTTCTTCGATTTTAACTCCATGCATATGGAGCCTTGGGATGGGCCGGCGGGGATCGTGATGTCGGATGGTCGTTACGCTGCCTGTAACCTTGATCGTAACGGTTTACGCCCCGCTCGTTACGTGATCACTAAAGATAAACTCATCACTTGTGCATCTGAAGTCGGTATTTGGGATTATCAACCCGATGAAGTGGTTGAAAAAGGCCGCGTTGGCCCAGGCGAATTGATGGTCATTGATACGCGTAATGGGCGTATCCTGCACTCGGCAGAAACAGACAATGATCTAAAAAGTCGCCATCCATATAAGACCTGGATGGAGAAAAACGTTAAGCGCTTGGTCCCTTTTGAAGAGCTTCCTGAAGACCAAGTGGGTAAACGTCAACTTGATGATGTACAGTTAGCCACTTGGCAAAAACAGTTCGGCTACAGCAGCGAAGAGTTGGATACCGTCATTCGAGTGCTTGGCGAAAATGGACAAGAAGCCGTAGGCTCAATGGGCGACGATACCCCCTTTGCCGTACTGAGCAGTCGTCCACGTATCATTTATGACTATTTCCGCCAGCAATTCGCGCAAGTGACTAACCCACCTATCGACCCTTTACGTGAGAGTCACGTAATGTCGTTGGCAACCTGTATCGGTCAAGAGATGAATGTCTTCTGTGAGGCAGAAGGCCAGGCACATCGTGTGAGTTTCAAATCACCCATCTTACTCTATTCAGATTTTTCACAGCTGACACAATTAGACAGTCAATATTACCGCGCTGATACGATAGATTGTACGTTCAATCCGGCTGAAGAGACGTTAGAGGCCGCTATCCATCGCTTAAATGATCAAGCAGAAAATAGGGTTCGCGAAGGTACGGTGTTACTCGTACTGTCCGATAGACATATTACGGCAGAAAGGCTCCCTGTTCCTGCCCCAATGATCGTCGGGGCGGTTCAAGCCCGCCTGGTGGAAAAAAGTCTTCGCTGTGATGCCAATATCATTGTCGAAACTGCTTCGGCCCGCGATCCACACCACTTTGCTGTCCTGCTTGGCTTTGGCGCAACGGCTATCTATCCATGGTTGGCTTATGAAACCTTAGCAAAAATGGCTGACAGTGGCATCATCGACCACGATTATCGTAAAGCAATGTTGAACTACCGTAATGGTATCAATAAAGGCTTATACAAAATCATGTCGAAAATGGGTATTTCAACTGTTGCCTCCTACCGTTGCTCGAAATTATTCGAAGCCGTGGGTCTGCACACTGATATTACTCAGCTCTGCTTTCAAAATGTGACCAGCCGTATCGGCGGTGCGAATTTCAGCGACTTCGAACAAGATCTGTTGAATCTATCTAAACGTGCGTGGTTAGCCCGTAAGCCTCTCGATCAAGGCGGGTTATTAAAATACGTCCACGGCGGCGAATATCACGCTTATAACCCCGATATCGTTAACAGCTTGCAGCGTGCGGTAGAGAGTGGCGAATATGCCGACTATCTCCACTATGCCCAGCATGTGAATAATCGTCCTGCTGCGACGTTGCGTGATTTACTGGCGCTTAAGCCGAGTGAAAACGTCATCAGTATTGATGACGTTGAACCGGCAACTGAACTCTTCAAACGCTTTGATACCGCAGCAATGTCGATTGGGGCCCTCAGCCCTGAGGCCCATGAAGCTTTAGCTGAGGCGATGAACAGCATCGGTGGCTTCTCTAACTCTGGCGAAGGCGGAGAAGATCCGGCTCGCTACGGTACCAACAAAGTCTCTCGGATTAAACAAGTTGCTTCCGGACGTTTTGGTGTGACACCAGCCTATTTAGTCAACGCTGATGTTATTCAAATTAAGGTTGCGCAAGGAGCCAAGCCAGGCGAAGGCGGCCAATTACCGGGCGATAAAGTCACCCCCTATATTGCACGGTTGCGCTATTCAGTTCCCGGTGTAACCCTAATTTCACCGCCACCTCACCATGATATCTATTCAATTGAAGATTTGGCGCAGCTGATTTTTGACCTTAAACAAGTGAATCCTAAGGCGCTGATTTCCGTAAAACTGGTATCAGAGCCAGGCGTTGGGACAATCGCAACCGGTGTAGCAAAAGCCTATGCCGACTTAATCACGGTTGCCGGCTACGACGGAGGAACCGGTGCAAGCCCGCTTACCTCGGTAAAATATGCGGGTTGCCCTTGGGAACTTGGTCTAGTGGAAACTCAGCAAGCGCTAGTTGCCAATGGTTTACGTCATAAAATCCGTCTACAAATTGATGGCGGACTAAAAACCGGCCTCGATATCATTAAAGCGGCAATTCTCGGTGCAGAGAGCTTTGGTTTTGGTACAGGACCCATGGTGGCTTTAGGCTGTAAATACCTTCGTATTTGTCACCTAAATAACTGTGCGACAGGCGTTGCAACACAAGACGAGAAATTACGTAAGAATCACTATCATGGTTTACCGTTCAAAGTGACCAACTACTTTGAATTCATTGCCCGTGAAACCCGTGAAATCATGGCATCTTTAGGGGTGAGTCGTTTAACGGATCTGATTGGTAGGACTGACTTACTGACTGCATTGAACGGTTTCACGGCAAAACAACAAAAGCTTAATTTAGGCTCGCTGCTCGAAACCGCAACCCCGGTTGCAGGCAAGGCATTACATTGCACAGAATCGAATCCACCTTTTGATAAAGGAACGCTTAACAAAGCTCTGTTAGAACAGGCCCTTCCTTACATTGAGACTAAGCAAAGTAAGCATTTTTACTTTGATGTCAAAAATACTGATCGCTCAGTTGGCGCGACCTTATCCGGTGCTATTGCCCAGCGCTACGGCGACCAAGGGCTAGCCAGTGATCCGGTTCAAGTTCACCTAAACGGTACCGCAGGACAAAGTTTTGGTGTCTGGAATGCTGGTGGGCTCGAAATGATCCTGACCGGGGATGCCAACGACTATGTTGGAAAAGGGATGGCTGGCGGCCTCTTGGCCATTCGTCCTCCTATTGGGTCAGCCTTCCGTAGCCATGAAGCCACTATTGCTGGCAATACCTGTTTATATGGCGCGACGGGTGGGAAACTATTTGCTGCGGGTCGTGCGGGCGAACGTTTTGCAGTACGTAACTCTGGTGCAATCACCGTTGTCGAAGGAATTGGCGATAATGGCTGTGAATACATGACAGGTGGCGTTGTTTGCGTTATAGGTCGCACAGGCGTCAACTTCGGTGCTGGCATGACGGGTGGTTTCGCATACGTTCTGGATGAAGATGGTGAATTTCGCAAACGCGTGAATAGCGAGTTAGTCGAGGTCCTTGATGTCGCCTCACTGCCTATTCATGAGGAGCACCTGCGAGGCTTAATCACCGAGCACGTGCAATATACGCAGTCGAGCCGTGGCGAAGAGATCCTTGCGCATTGGTCGAACTGGGCAGAGAAATTTATGCTGATCAAACCTAAGTCAAGTGATGTGAAGGCACTGCTTGGACACCGCAGCCGGTCGGCGGCAGAATTACGAGTACAGGCGCAGTAAGGAGTGACAATGAGCCAGAATGTGTATCAATTTATTGACTTACAGCGCGTTGATCCTCCAAAGAAACCGCTGCAACTCCGTAAAATAGAATTTGTTGAAATCTACGAGCCCTTCTCTGAAGGGCAAGTTAAGGCGCAAGCCGATCGCTGCTTAGATTGCGGTAACCCCTATTGTGAATGGAAATGTCCCGTACATAACTACATTCCCAACTGGCTGAAGTTAGCCAATGAAGGCCGCATTATTGAAGCTGCAGAGCTCTCTCATCAGACGAATAGCCTGCCTGAGGTCTGTGGCCGCGTCTGCCCACAAGATCGCTTATGTGAAGGCTCCTGTACGCTTAATAATGATTTCGGTGCCGTCACTATTGGAAATATTGAACGTTATATCAATGATAAAGCGATGGAAATGGGCTGGCGTCCCGATATGTCGCATGTTAAGTCGGTCAATAAGCGTGTCGCCGTGATTGGTGCCGGTCCAGCCGGACTTGCCTGCGCCGACGTACTGACGCGAAATGGTGTGAGCGTGACCGTTTTTGATCGTCATCCCGAGATTGGAGGGCTATTAACCTTTGGTATCCCTTCTTTCAAACTTGAAAAAGACGTTATGATTAAACGTCGTGAACTATTTGAAGGGATGGGGATTGAGTTCCGACTAAACGTTGAGGTTGGCCAAGATATCACTATGCAAAGCCTTATCGATGAGTACGACTCAGTATTCCTAGGGGTCGGAACCTACCAATCGATGCGAGGCGGCCTGAGTAATGAAGAGGCTGAAGGCGTTTACGATGCATTACCCTTCCTTATCGCCAACACCCGTAAAACCATGGGCTTTGAAGCCCTAGCTGAACAACCTTATCTCGATATGCAGGGTAAGCGTGTCGTGGTACTTGGCGGGGGCGATACGGCGATGGACTGTGTGAGAACGTCGATTCGTCAAGGTGCGACGAATGTTATCTGTGCGTATCGTCGTGATGAAGCCAATATGCCAGGCTCACGCCGCGAAGTGAAGAATGCGCGGGAAGAAGGGGTCGATTTCCAGTTTAACTTACAACCGCTAGGCGTAGAGATTGATGGCAGTGGAAAAGTGATTGGGGTCAAAATGGTCCGGACCGAAATGGGCCCAGCGGATGCCGCTGGTCGTCAGCAAGCTCAATCTGTAGCAGGGTCAGAGCATGTTATTGCCGCCGATGCAGTGATTCTCGCTTTCGGTTTCCGTCCACACAGTATGCCTTGGCTTGCTGAGTTCAACGTCGAACTTGATGCAACCGGACGAATTGTGGCACCCGAAGCCGCTAATAATGCTTTCCAAACGAGCCACCCAAAAATCTTTGCAGGCGGAGATGCGGTAAGAGGATCTGATCTGGTCGTTACGGCGATTGCCGAAGGCAGAAAAGCCGCTGAAGGTATCCTCGATTACCTTGAGGTATAGAGAGAAAAAATAACGCATGGTTGCGTAATACCGATCAGATAAGGATCGGTTAAACGAAAAAATGCCAGTCAGTGTTAACTGACTGGCATTTTGTATGATTGCGCTCTTTTTTTGCCGATATTATTTAACGACACGTAATGCTGGACGACCGCCTTTAGGTGGAGGAGTATCGTCATCATCGCCATCGGTATGCTCAGTCTCACCATCACCATCAATAACTGACATCTTAGGCTCATGAGCGACCTCAAGGTCTACGTTGGCCTCTACATCATCATATTGCGGTTCAGGTTCAAACATGGTCCCTGCGCCGTTTTCACGGGCATAGAGCGCCATGACGGCAGCCAGAGGGACAAATACTTGACGTGGAACGCCCCCAAAGCGCGCATTGAAACTGACATATTCATTGCCAAGTTCCAAGTTCCCCACTGCACGAGGTGCAATGTTAAGAACGATTTGCCCATCGCGAGCAAATTCCAGAGGCACTTCGACACCGGGAAGATTAATGTCGACCACTAGATGCGGCGTTAGCTCGTTATCTAGCAACCAATCATAGAATGCCCGCAGTAAATACGGACGGCGCGCCGTTAAATTTGTCATATCCATAAGTATAAGCCTCGGTTAGAGACGCATTTCACGCTCAGCTTCTGTAAGAGAAGCGAGGAATGAATCGCGTTCAAAGACACGATTCATATAGCCTTTAAGATCTTTAGAGCCGGCTCCTGATAAGTCGACACCTAATGAAGGTAAACGCCATAGCAGTGGTGCAAGATAGCAATCAACTAAGCTAAACTCTTCGCTTAAGAAATAAGGAGTGCGTGCAAACAGCGGTGCGATCGCCAGTAGCTGTTCACGTAATTGTTTACGTGCTGCATCCGCTTCGTCACTCGAGCCTTGTTCAATTTTGAACAGTAGGCTGTACCAGTCTTGTTCAATACGGTGCATCATCAAGCGACTTTCACCGCGTGCAACAGGGTAGACAGGCATCAATGGTGGGTGCGGGAAACGCTCATCCAAATATTCCATAATAATTTGAGACTGATACAACGTCAGCTCACGATCTACTAAAGTTGGAACGGTGCAATACGGATTAAGATCGATCAGATCTTGTGGAAGATTTGACTTATCCACCTGTTCAATTTCTACACTCACACCTTTCTCAGCCAGCACAATACGTACTTGGTGGCTATAGATATCAGTGGGTCCAGAAAACAGTGTCATTACCGAACGTTTGTTGGCAGCGACAGCCATGAAAACCTCCACATATACTTATAAGAGCTGCGATTAACCATCTAAATTACGGATGGCAGACAATAGACCATAAACTGCGCGATAGTTTACCAGAAATTGAAGCCTTTGTGGGCAACCTTTCGATCTTGCTGCTAACTTCGATAATTTGATGAGGTTTTGTAAGGAAAAAGTGATAATTAACAGTTAACGGGCAATCACTGTTTAGTGTTTTTTCTCGGTTTAACGATAATAAAAAACCCGCCGAAGCGGGTTTTTTCGAAAAGACATCGCTGCAGAGCAGCCATGAATTAACGCTTAGAGAACTGTGGACGACGACGTGCTTTACGCAGACCGACTTTCTTACGTTCAACTTCACGCGCATCACGAGTAACAAAGCCCGCTTTACGTAGTTCAGAACGCAGAGATTCGTCATATTCCATCAGAGCGCGAGTGATACCGTGACGGATCGCTCCTGCCTGACCAGAAATACCACCACCTTTAACAGTGATGTACAGATCTAATTTACCAATCAAATCAACCAGTTCCAGAGGTTGACGCACGACCATGCGTGCAGTCTCACGACCGAAATATTGCTCTAAAGAGCGTTGGTTGATTACGATGTTTCCGCTACCCGGCTTGATAAAGACGCGTGCGGAAGAGCTTTTGCGGCGACCTGTGCCGTAGTTTTGAGTTTCAGCCATTGCCATTGATCCCGATTAAATGTCCAGAACTTGCGGTTGCTGTGCCGCATGGTTGTGCTCGTTGCCCGCGTAAACTTTCAGTTTACGGAACATTGCACGGCCCAGAGGGCCTTTCGGCAGCATGCCTTTTACCGCGGTTTCAATGACACGCTCAGGAGCACGAGCAATCATTTCTTCAAAGGTCGCTTGCTTGATACCACCGATGTGACCAGTGTGGCGATAGTAGATCTTGTCGCTACGTTTGTTACCTGTTACAGCAACTTTGTCAGCGTTAAGAACGATGATGTAATCACCAGTATCTACGTGCGGAGTGAATTCCGCTTTATGTTTACCACGCAGACGACGAGCCAGTTCAGTCGCTAAACGACCTAAGGTTTTGTCAGTTGCGTCAACAACATACCAGTCGCGTTTGACGGTTTCTGGTTTAGCTGTAAAAGTTTTCATCTAAAAGCTTACCCAAATATAAGTTACACGTTGGTGAAATCCCAAACGCTATTAACGGTTGAGGCTCACACGACCATTTTGCCAGTAAGCCTACCCCTTCGGATAGAACTACCGGAACACAAAGGTTTTTGGGAATAAAACCATTTGTTGTAACGTGGGGTCGCAAGATTATAAAGAAGTCGACATCAAAAATCGACTTCTTTTATCATTAATTCGCAACTCCACGCGGTTTTCTGCCTTACGGCAAATGAGGAAGGCGCAAATACTCTTCGCTTTGCATCTCCTGAAGACGAGATAAGCAACGTTGGTATTCAAATTTCAATTGATTACCTTGATAGATATCTTCCAACGCCACTTCCGCAGAAACGACAAGTTTAACATGTCTTTCGTAGAATTCATCTATCATTGCAAGAAATCGACGTGCGTGATCTTCGGTCTGGGGGGTTAATTGCCGTACGTCGAGTAATAAAACGGTATGAAACTGCTGAGAAAGCGCGATGTAGTCGTGTTGACTGCGGTTTTCACCACATAACACGCTAAATCGAATCGCTAGAACACCTTCCGCGACATGCTCGGTCTTCATGGCACGGTGATTAATCTCCAGTACCGGTGAAGGAGCTTGCGCAAACTCACTCCCTGAGAGATTTTTGAATAGCGACCCAATCGCTTCGTGGGTCTCGTCGTTAAGCGGTGATTTCCAGAGATGAGCCGCCGTAAGTGCGCGTAAGCGGTAGTCTACTCCTGCATCAACATTCATGACTTGGCAATGTTTCTTTATCTGCTCAATGGCAGGTAAAAAGCGCGCGCGCTGCAATCCATTTCGATAGAGCTGGTCGGGGGGGATATTCGAGGTAGCCACCAAGGTAATTCCCTGTTGAAACAACGCTTCCATTAAGGTACCAAGCAACATAGCATCAGTAATATCAGAGACAAAAAACTCATCAAAACATAATAGATCCGTCTGCTCGCGAAAGCGCTCGGCAATTATAAGCAAGGGATCACTATGGCCTTGTAGCTGGCTCAATTCCTCATGAACCCGCAGCATAAAGCGATGGAAATGCAACCGTAATTTACGGTCGCCCGGAACGGATTGGTAAAACATATCCATGATCCAGGTTTTACCTCGACCCACTCCTCCCCACATATATAAGCCTTGAACCGGTTGTTCGCTGCTCTCACTACGCTGGAAAAGTTTTGAAAAGCGGCCTAAAAGCCCTTTTTTATCCGTCGATATTGTACCCGTTTGCTGACGGGCGATTAACGCTTTTTGGATACTATCAAGTTCAGTTACCGCGGCTTTTTGTACATCATCGGGCTGGTAGTCGCCCTGCTCAAGTGCTTGTTGGTAACGAGCCAGTGGAGAAATGGTTTGCATAGTGGGTACCGTTAAGAGATTCAAAGACAACAATCACAACGTTGAAAACCGCTATACAGTACGCCAGGTTAACTCAGGATTCCACATCCTGAGCATTAACAGGTATAGTGAGGTAAACTATTTTCGACTAGCATCTTACCTAAAATAGGTAATTGCTTATCGTCGTCCCCTTAGAACAACGGATATTATGGGAGTCATTATGACCTGGGAATATGGGCTTATCGGATTAATTGTCGGCGTAATCGTTGGAGTTGTTATCACACGTTTTGGTAGCCGTAAACTGCGTGATCAGCACGCGTTACAGTACGAATTAGAAAAAACCAAAGATGAACTCAAAGAGTTGAAACAAGAACTAAATGGTCACTTTACTCGTAGTGCTGAACTGCTCGAAAATATGTCACAGAATTACCAAGAGCTTTATCAACATATGTCGAGCACCACTAAAGAATTATTACCAGAGCAAGCGGCACAAAGTAACCCGTTCATTTGGCAGCAGAGTGCAAAAAGCGCTGAATCTGATAATGGATTAGCGGAAATGCCGCGAGATTACTCTGAAAAATCGTCAGGCTTACTAAGAAGTTCTAACACTGATAAATAATCGTTGAGGGTCAATGATGAAAAAAAATCGTACCCCCTTAGCGCTAGCAATAGCGCTGAGTATTAGCTTGGGTATGGCTTACCTACCAGCTTCGTATGCGACTTTACCTGCACAAGTTGGTGATCAGCCCTTACCTTCCCTCGCGCCAATGCTTGCTAAAACGCTGCCTTCTGTCGTCAGTGTTCAAGTCAGTGGTACGACGACGGAAAGTCAAGATCAGCAACTTCCAGAGCCCTTAAAACGTTTTCTTGGCCAAACTCCCCAACCGCAACAGCCAACACCGTTTCAAGGTTTAGGATCAGGTGTCATCATTGACGCTAAAAATGGCTACATTCTTACTAATAATCATGTGATTAACGGCGCGGATAAAATAACCGTTCAGTTAGGTGATGGGAATGAGTACCCTGCGAAACTGGTCGGTCATGATAGCCAGACAGATATTGCCCTTATCCAAGTTAAGAATGCTAAAAATTTAGTGCCAATCAATGTGGCGGATTCCGATGCATTACAGGTCGGCGACTTTGCCGTTGCGATTGGTAACCCTTATGGTTTAGGGCAAACGGCGACCTCTGGGATCATTTCTGCACTGGGACGCAGCGGCTTAAATATTGAAGGCCTAGAGAATTTTATTCAGACCGATGCGGCCATTAACCGCGGGAACTCTGGCGGTGCTTTGGTAAACTTAAAAGGTGAGTTGGTGGGGATCAATACCGCCATTCTGGCAGCCAGTGGAGGGAATATCGGTATTGGCTTTGCCATCCCTTCCAATATGGCCATGAACCTTGCCCACCAACTGATTAAAAACGGTAAAATTACCCGCGGACAACTTGGTCTGAAAGGCACTGAGATGTCTTCTGATATGGCGAAAGCTTTCCATGTTGATGTGCAACGTGGTGCGTTCGTTGCTGAAGTCTTACCTCACTCAGCTGCAGCGAAAGCAGGCATCAAAGCCGGTGACATTATCACTGGCTTAAATGGTAAACCTATCACCAGTTTTGCCGAACTTCGCGTCAAGGTGGGAACCAGCGCTCCAGGCGATAAAGTGACGCTGACTTTACTGCGTGACGGTAAATCGATTAATACCGAAGTGACCTTGGAACAAACTACGTCAGAGGCGACGCCAACCACTATCGATATTCCAGCCTTGCAAGGTGCAGCATTCAGCGATGGGTTGACACAGAGTAAAGCAAAAGGCATCAAAGTCGACAGCGTTACCCCGTCTAGCCCAGCCCAGCAGATCGGTTTACATACTGGAGACGTCATTACGGCAATTAACCGCCAACGTGTTGATTCCCTTGATGCGATGAATAAGATTTTAGCGACCAAACCCCCGGTAATCGCCATGAGTGTCATGCGCGGTACAGATAATCTCTTTTTACTGCTTCGCTAACCCCCAATAAGGATAGGTACAGAGGTGCGTACCTATCCTTCTCATGGTATTCTGCAGCAACCTCTCCTTGGCAATCTAATTAGCATGTTATTTAAATTACTTCGTTCAGCGCTTATCGGCCTCGTTGTCGCCATAATTCTACTTTTCGGTATGCATTTTTTGCGTAACGGTGGCGCACTGTTTTCGAATAATGAGACACCTGCTAATACCCAAGAATCTGTATTTAGTTTCAGCCAGGGTGTACGTCGGGCAGCACCGGCGGTAGTGAATGTCTATAACCGTAATTCTCAGACACAAGGCCGGAGAGACTTCACCACCTTGGGTTCGGGTGTCATCATGAACCAGCGCGGTTATATTCTGACTAATCGTCACGTTATCAGTAATGCCGATCAGATTATCGTGGCATTACAAGATGGTCGCTTTTACGAAGCAACGCTGGTCGGTTCTGATGCCATGACCGATCTGGCCGTACTCAAAATATCTGCACCAAGCTTACCAATTATCCCTATCAACGATAAACGTAATCCCCATATTGGCGATGTCGTCATGGCTATAGGTAATCCTTATAATCTTGGGCAAACTGTTACCCAAGGCATTATTAGCGCCACAGGGCGCGTTGGTTTGAGTTCGTCTGGACGCCAGAATTTTCTACAAACTGATGCCTCAATCAACCAAGGTAACTCGGGAGGGGCGTTAATAAACTCATTGGGTGAGCTTATGGGTATCAATACACTCACCTTTGATAAGAGTAATGATGGCGAAACGCCTGAAGGTATTGGATTCGCGATCCCAACTCCGCTAGCGATTAAGATTATGAATAAACTTATTCGTGATGGCCGCGTTATCCGAGGCTTTATAGGTATCACCGGACGAGAAATTCCCCCGATGCATGAACAAGGAAATAGCTACGAAAATTTACAAGGGATTATTGTTACTAAAGTGACGGGGCCAGCCGAATTGGCGGGAATAAAAGCGAATGATCTTCTGCTTAGTGTGAATAAAAAACCCGCGGTTTCAGCACAAGAAACGATGGATCAAGTTGCAGAGATCCGCCCTGGTTCAGTTATCGATGTACAAATTCTTAGACAAGGGCAGAAAAAAGTACTGCCTGTCACCATTCAAGAATTTCCACAGGATAGTGACTAATCATTTCTCTTAGTAATCGATCAATCAGTTAATGAATAATAAATCGATTTACTCAGGGAGGTATCATAAATGCCTGCCGTATGTCTTGTGGTATCGTGATGTGTAAACGCAGTATTCAACCATTTTTTTATTTATAGATGGGATATAATCCCTTGGTATGATCACTTATTAAGATTAATTCTCTATAAGTTATTTTTCTATTCAGAGAGATTATTGAATAAAAATTCAGCAAGATGCATAATAATCTCACTTCCCCTATTTCAAAGGTTTTTTATGCGAACCCCTTCTAAACAAGATGATCTGGTACGAGCCTTTAAGGCACTTCTTAAAGAAGAAAAATTTAGCTCTCAAAGTGAAATTGTTCATGCACTGCAAGAAGATGGGTTTCAGAATATCAACCAATCAAAAGTGTCGCGAATGCTGACTAAATTTGGCGCGGTCAGAACACGCAATGCCAAAATGGAGATGGTCTATTGTTTACCCGCTGAATTAGGTGTTCCGACCACCAGCAGCCCGCTAAAAAACTTAGTGACGGATATTGACTACAATGACGCGTTAGTCGTTATACGTACCAGTCCTGGTGCAGCTCAACTGATCGCTCGCTTGTTGGATTCGTTAGGTAAGTCAGAGGGGATTCTGGGCACTATTGCGGGCGACGACACAATCTTTATTACGCCCTCTCGCGGGTTTACCGTAAAAAAACTCCATATCGCCGTACTCGCACTCTTTGAACAAGAACTTTAGCCCCGGCTATGGGCAAGTAAACTGGCAGGCAACCTAAAAGTCGACTGCCAGTCTTAAGGTTAGATATTGATCATCGTTGACTGGTAACGCGTTAAAATATCCGTTAACCGGTGTACCGACTCTTGCATTGGAATGGAAGCCTGATGCTCACCAAGTAACTGTTCGTAGACCGTTAACTCTTTAAGTAATCGCGTGTAGTAATACTCTTTCTTTTCTACGCTGTGAGCAGCAATCACCTTATCACCCGTTAAACGCAATTGCTGATGGAAATCAGATAACACGGGATTGGGTGGGATCGCAAAGCTCCGCAGTCGCTGCTGGCTAATAATCAGCGTTAGGGCTAAGCGGTATTTATTGAGATCGCCAGGAAACATATTTAGCAACATGAACAGCTGTTGGTAAAGTGCCGGTAAATGGTTTTCTCTACGACGAGAAGGGTTTGTGGTTAATGAGGCCACTGCCGCATACATTAAACGGTTAAGTATTTTACGTCCCGTCTTGGCTTTTGACTTATCCCTGATCAGTAGTATCACCATCAACGATAAGAAGCACCCAATCATTTGACCCAAAGCGTTATCTAAAAAGGACTCAATCGGAAAAGTAATGGGGTTACTCAACACAATAACGTTTAGCGTGCCGATAAATCCGCCCAACGCCCCGACTTGCCGACGTTGGATCAGTACGCCTGCTATAAAAGTTAAGACACCGATAATGAGACAGAGTAAAAAAATACTCTGTTGCGTATTTGGCATTAAATAGGCGTAATAAAGTAAACCGATAGGGAAAGCTGCGGTCATCCCATAGAGAAAATCTTTTGCCATCATCAGCGGGTTGGGAATTCGCATAGCCAACCCGGTAACCACTGCCAACATAATCATACAGCCACTTCCCGCATTCCAGCCGGAATAGAGCCAGAATAATACCCCAGAAAACGTCGCAACGAAGGTACGAATTCCGTTAATCATCGCATGATGGGTTTCTGCTGACCGTGGCGCAACGATCACTTCACGGCGAAGAATCACCTCTTCTGTGCCATTGATTCTAACGTTGCTACGTATTCCTTTTGATAATAAGAGATATTCTGAAGCCGCACTCACCCAGGTTGAGAGCGCCAAAGGAACGGATGCCGCCGGATATTCATTGAAAAGCTTACGCAATTCACGGACTTTATTACGCAGGTCACTAATAGTGTCGACTTTCTGCTCGATCACTTCAACAAACGCGCTAGAGAGGTATTCAGGATGAGCCTGTAGATTTAAGTAGGTTTCCGTTGAATGGGTAATCATCGTTAAAGAGAGCGTATTTAACATTTTCAAACGACGACTACTGTTTTGCCAATGCGAGGATTCCATTTTCAACTGACTGCGCATGCCGCCAAAGGCACTGCTGCGCGCGACTAAGCTACTCCAGGCTTTATCAATATCTTCTTTCTCACCTCGACCCACGCACAATTGTAGCAATTGATACTGTGCTAACAGGAGTTGGTCTACTTCTTGGTCAATTACGCGTTTGATCGAACGAGGAGATAAAAAGGTGTCCGATAATATCGCACAAATAATACCGATAAAAATCTCGCTGCAGCGTTCAACCGCTAACCGAGGCATCAACTCCATAGAACCCGATGCATTAGAAGAGATAATAATGATTAACGCTGTGTAGCCAGCCAAGCCGAAAGCGTAAGAGTTATCCACTTTGACCAGCGACGAGATCCACACACAAAATCCCGCCCAAAGACAGCTGAGAAACAACATAACCATCGGTGCTCTGATCGTCGTCATCACGATAGCTAACGCCGCGATACAACCAAGAAAGGTACCAATAATACGTAATAATCCACGGTAACGCAGTGCGCCGGAATAAGGATCCCCTCCTGCAGCAAAGGCTTGTCCACCCGCCACAATACCGGCGGTCATCACCGCCCAACGTGGGGTTTCTAAATTAAAATAGAACCCCAGTAACATCGCTAACAAAACAGCAAACGTTAATTTAACTGGGAAGCGTAAGAACTGAATCATACCGCCTCCAGATTATCCAAATTCGCGCAGTCGGTTAGTCAACTTCTCCAGAGGGGAAGGCTCACGATCAAGACGATCTTTTTCGCCTGTAATAATTACTGTCGCAGTCGTTCCCGCCGGGAAGCGATTACTCACTTGTTCATCGAGATGGATACGGACCGGCACACGCTGCGCTAAGCGCACCCATTCCAAGTTAGAATCAACACTGGCCATCCCTTTGCTATCGTTACTGCTACTACTGTTGGTGACCCCTGCTGCAACACTTTCAACCGTGCCACGCAGTGTTAAATTACTGCCCAAAGGCGTAATTTCTGCGCGCAAACCAGGGCGTACTGCGTGCAGCTTAGTCTCTTCAAGATAGGCTGTTACATAGAAGGTGTGCTCTTTCACTAAGGCAACGGCGACGGAACCTCGGCTAATAAATTCGCCACCATAAACATTTAAGTTAGTGATCCAGCCATCTGCCGGTGCTTTAACCGTTGCACGGACAAGATCAAGCTGAGCCAGATCCCTTACTGCAGCTGCTTTCGCGAGTTGATGTTCACTGGTTTGAAGGTCGTTGTTCGCTTGCTCAACCGCTTCGCGTGATAACGCTACGGTACTCAATTGATTGCGCCGTGCGGCTTCACGTCGTTTCTCGGCGACAACGGCTTGGTAATAATCAACGTCGGCTTGTGCTTCATCTAAGGCTTCTTTAAAGCGTGGGCGGTCGATCTCAAACAGTATCTCCCCTTGCTTAACATATTGGTTATCGTGAACATTCACTTGTGTGATCAAACCCGTTACGTCAGGCGCAATAGCGACCACGTCTGCAGAGAATTTTGCGTCACGCGTCCAAGGGGATTCGGTATAATACACCCATGTACGAAAAACAATCACAATGGCGACAATCACTAACACAACGGTAATCGCGTAGCGGGCCACTTTTTTTATTAACGTTTTCACTGAAACCTCAGACTATTAAACTCGAAACGAGATAAAACACACAGCAGTAAAGGGCGGTATTGACTAGGGAGGGGTGCCAAACCAAATCATAGATACCGGTTGGTGTGAGCACTTTTTTGACTAGCCAAAACACAATGAGAGATAAGATAAGCTCAATAAAAATAGGTGGAAATGAGAGCCCAAATATCACCAAAACTGGATGCACACTCATGTAAAATCCTTTAACACAATAGCCAGCGAGCCACTCGGCATGGGTTACTGGAAAGCTTTAAGATCCATAATGGCGACTTATTCGGTTCAAAGGTAATGAAAACCGTGCCATTACCCATCAGGAACCGAACCAAAAAATCACTACAGACAGAGACGACGATGCGAGAATAGAAAAATAAATTTCTATTAATAACGCTATAGTAACTTGTCTCTGCGATAATTTTCTATACTTTGTGAACTAAATCACTTTTAACTCAGAGTTAATAATGGAACGATTAAAACGAATGGCCGTGTTTGCCAAAGTTGTCGAACTGGGTTCATTTACCGCGGTTGCACAGCAGATGCAAGTCAGTGTTTCTTCAATCTCACAGACTATCTCCCGCTTAGAAGGTGAACTTAATATTAAGCTCCTCAATCGCAGTACACGCCGTATCGGCATGACGCAAGCGGGAAAGATCTATTATTTGGGTTGTCAGCGAATGCTCAACGAAGCCAGCCGCGTTCACGAGCAGTTATTTGAATTTAATAATACGCTAGTAGGTACATTGCGTATTGGCTGTAGCACCACGATGGCACAAAATGTTCTCGCACCTATCGCCATGAAATTATTGGCAGATTACCCCGGACTCGAAATCGACCTGATTACCGATAATCCCACCCCCGATTTGATCACACACGGCTTAGATCTAGTGCTGAGGACGGGTCACTTAGAGAATTCAACGCTCTTTTCACGTCAGATTGGCGCTATGCCAATGGTGATTTGCGCCAGCAAAGAGTATCTCAGTCAAATCTCTCTTCCTACTCATCATAGTGAGCTTGCGTCGCTCTCTTGGTTGGAATATACCTTGTCGCCCTATAATGAAATGGAACTCACTGCTCCAGATGGCGAGCTCATTCACCTTTCTCTTCGCGGCCGCTTCGCCACGAATGATCCGCAAACCTTAGTGCATTGGCTCAAATCGGGGGCAGGTATCGCTTATATGCCTATGATGTGGGTGATGGATGAAGTCAAACAGGGGAATATTAGTATTTTACTGCCCGAATATAGCTCGAAGCCGCGGCCAGTGCATGCCCTCTATACAGAAAAGGATAAGCTGCCGCTTAAAGTCCAAATCTGTTTATCTTTACTGACTGAGTATTTCAAAGAAATGGCCACGCGCTACGAACTCTTTTTAAGCAAAAGGTAGCTTTACGCTACCTTTAAATCGCTTAAGCCGTTCCGCCAACGGTCAAGCGGTCGAGTTTCAGCGTTGGTTGTCCCACGCCTACTGGGACACTTTGTCCCTCTTTGCCGCAAACCCCAACACCTTTATCAAGGGCGAGATCGTTGCCGACCATCGAGATTTGCTGCATCGCTTCAATACCAGAGCCAATCAGAGTTGCCCCTTTTACCGGCGAGGTGATCTTACCTTTTTCAATTAGGTACGCTTCCGACGTTGAGAAAACAAATTTTCCTGACGTGATGTCAACTTGACCGCCACCAAAATTGGGGGCGTAAATACCGTAATCAACACTTTCAATGATCTCTTGTGGCGTCGATTGACCCGCCAGCATATAAGTGTTTGTCATCCTAGGCATAGGAAGATGTGCATAAGATTCGCGGCGGCCATTACCCGTTGGAGGAAGCCCCATCAAGCGCGCGTTCAATTTATCTTGGATAAAACCTTTCAGGATACCCTTTTCAATCAATACATTGTATTGGCCAGGAACCCCTTCATCGTCGATAGCGATCGAGCCACGTAGCCCACTTAACGTTCCATCATCCACGACGGTACAAAGTTCCGACGCCACAGGCTGCCCCATTTGTCCACTGAACATCGACGTACCACGGCGGTTAAAGTCACCTTCTAATCCGTGGCCAACTGCTTCATGGAGTAATACGCCGGGCCACCCTGCGCCCAGCACAACCGGTAGCGTGCCAGCCGGGGCCGCGATAGCGGAAAGGTTGACCAACGCCATTCTTACCGCTTCCTTTGCCCAACCATCACAGCGGGTTTCGCCTTGATCATCAAGTAAGAAAAATTCATAGCCAGTGCGTCCACCACCGCCACAAGAACCATGCTCGCGTTTCCCTTTGTCCTCAACTTGTACGCTGATTGATAAGCGAACCAGTGGTCGAATATCTGCCGCAAACGTGCCATCGGTGGCCGCAATAAGAACTTCTTCGTAAACACCGGATAAGTGAGCACTTACCTCTTGAACCCGTGGGTCAGCATCACGCGCAACGCGATTCACGCGGTGCAGCAGCGCAATTTTATCTTCGCGAGTCAAACTATCTAACGGGTTAACCGCAGCGTATAATGCATTGTGCTCAACCGCCGCTAAGGTCCGCACTTTTCCATCACCTTGCTCTTGAACAATACTGCGTGCTGCACCAGCACTCTGTTCGAGGGCCTTTAAAGTCAATTGATCTGCGTAAGCAAAACCGGTTTTCTCGCCACTGATGGCGCGAATACCAACCCCTTGATCAATATGCCAAGACCCTTCTTTGATGATGTTATCCTCAAGTCCCCATGATTCATGCATGCTGGACTGAAAATAGAGATCACCGTAGTCCAATTGACGCTCTGAAAGCTGGCTGAGTACCCGTGAGAGATCATGGTGCGTAATAGTATTTTGAGTTAGTAAATGCTCGCTAACCAGGTTCAGTTTCATAAATTCTCGCTTTTAATTAGCGCCATCGAGATATTCACTCGTTTTGGCTTTTTTCATTCTTCACTTACGCAGGACTTCTTTGACTTCCGGTTTGCCCATCGGTCCAGTGATACTGTAGCGTAATAACGATATTTTACTCCAGATGGGGGACAATACCTTACTTGCCACAACCACTGAAGCGCCAACAATAGGGTTTATAGCAAAGGCCGCGGCAACACCCACTGGTACCGAGATTTCAGGAGCAACAGTTGCCAAGAGGTCAAACTGGCGATTAGTAAAATTCACATCACCATGCATACCAATATCTGCTTCTAAGCCATCGATATTAAGATTTTCAGTATGTAATATCCCTTTATCCATCCACGCTGTTCCAGTGATGCTATCGTAGTAGAAGCCGCTATCAAAGGTTCCTCTAAAATCGAAGCTAACTTTCCGCAGCAGCGCATCAATGCTTAACAAACGCAGGACTTGTCCAGCAGTCCCCGTCTCGACATGTCGGAAAGCCCCCTTTCCGGCATGTAACGTCAGTAACCCACTTAATGTCTGAGCTGAGGGCTGCCAAGGTACATCTTTCCAATGCAGGTCATAACCGAGCTGCAGCGGAGTATCACTAACCGGAACCTCTACACCAAACCAATGGGCTGCATCGGCAAGATTGTCGGTGTGTAAATGCCCTTTGAGTGCAGTGCGCTCTTGGCCAGGAACATTATTCCACTCTCCCATCACTGATAACCGACTGCGGCCAGTATCAATAGTGCCATCGCGCAAGGTTAACGTTTTCTGATTAACGCTAAATTTTCCTTTAATTTGACCAAAATTCTGTCCGGCAAACCAACAGGATGTACAGGTCGCATCAAGCTGTGGCCATTGGCTGAAATCAATCTGATTTGCCTGCATGGGCTGTGCGACCTGTTGTAGCGCACCGGTGGCCGGGAACTGTGGGTTATAGTAGAGGTAGTCGACGTTTAGCAACCAAGGCTGGCCCTGCCTAACCTGTAAGTTACCTCGGGCCTCATCACTGTTCACTGATATATGCGGCTTTGAAAGTAACTGTTGTACCTTAAGGCTTAGGTTACGCCATTGTTGTCCATAAAGGGCTAACGTTGGAGTCGTTGCCTGTAATGTTGCAGGCAGTCCAAAAGGAACATGCGTCTGCCAAGTTTGCGTCGTCGAACGGGGTTGCTCAGTTTTTCTCGATGAGCTGGATGCCATAGAGGGAAGCTTTTCTAATGCCGCAGTAAACTTATCGCCATCTAAGGCGGGTAGACGTATATCCATGACCGACTGCAAAGGTAATGACGGATGCTCATCGGCTTGGCTCGTCCATTGCCCTTTTTCTAGCGCCAATTTAGGCGACAGCTTCCACTGGGTCGTAAACCGTTGTTGATTATCTATCGCCCCCAATACCTGTAGTGTCGATAAATTGCCCGTGGCATCGATATTGATAGGGAAAGATTTTTTTCCTATACCTAATGCTTCCGGTAGTTTACCGCTTACCCTTGTCGCATCACTGACCACCTTAACACGGTAGGATGTCTCACCGTGGTGAGGAAGCGCTATCGTCACGTGGCTACGCCAAGGTAACCTTCCCGAAAACTGCTGATGCAACGTTTTAGGGAGAGCATTAATTTTTTCAAAAGCCCAATTACCGTTCGCCTGAACATCAATTGCAAACTGTTCGGCCTTTTCTTCTGTTGAGAAAGCAACATTAATTGGCTGCCCAAACCACTGTGCCGATATCGGGGTACTCTGCAATCTTCCATTATTGTAAGTAAATCGACCCGTGACACCTTTCATTTGCGTTTGTAACGGCACGATAGTTAATTGATTATTCTGTAAATTAACGTCTCCCTTCGCAACCACCTCTTTTCCATCCAGCGGGATGGTCAACCCTAAGTGTCCATAAACCTCGCCGTTAACCTTGAGTTGGTCTAATGCACGCCCAACACTATTGGTTAAAGGCGTCTGTTTCATATAACGATGAATATCTTCGCCTTGCCCCCGGATATCGCCATCGATCAGTAACTGTTCCCTATGATAATCGGGAATATTGGCCGTTACCTGTGTCACGGGGACATTACCTAAACGGATAGCAGCTGCCTTCATCCATAACCCGTTATTCACGAAGTTCAATTCTATATCGAGAGGGGATAACGCCGGCCATCCAGGCTGAAAAGCAAAAGTCGCCTGTTTTAACGGCACGGTAACCTGAAAAGTCCCCTCATTATGGATAAAGGGAAATTGATGAGGGTTCCCCGCAAAGACTAAGGTGGCATCTTTTGCCTTACCGCCTTGAATAGCGGTACTTAGGTAGTGCACTAAGCCTTTTGGCATGATTTTTATTGGGAAATAACGCCAAGCATCCGCACCATCCGTCGCATTAATCCCAGCTAAAATCTGTAAATTTGGCGGGTGCTTATCCGACTGTTGATACGAAAAGTCCCCACTGGCGGCGACAGATTTCGCGCTAACCTGAATATGTTGCCCAGAGAGGAACAGACTGTTGTCATCTCTTTTCCACAAGAAACCGCCGGAGAAATGTTTGAGTTCGAGCGGTGCCTGTAATTGTCCCTGAGAAGCCAACGTTTGTTGACCTAATTCCAGCTGTGTTTCGCCTTGCTCCATTCCCCCTGTCAACCAGCCAGAAAGCCCTGTTACCGCAGGGAGCTTCTGAAAAGCTTGCCATTTCAGCTCATGCCACTGCGCGGCAATGCGGGTTTGCTTAACATCTTGTAGTGGAATATCGGCTGCAAGGCGTGTAAAACGCCCTTGAGGATTTGCCTGCTGCCAAAGCTTGGCATAGGTAGACTGTAGGGGAGATATCAGTGGCACCAGCGGGGTAAGTCGTGCCAGATCAATATTAGCCGCACGGACTCTGACCACTGAGTTTTCTGCCGGTAGCCAAGGCTGTTCACTATCAGCTTGCCAATTCAATGCTAAGCTTCCTCGCGGCCACCGCGTCTTATCAATGGTGATCCCCGTATCGGGAAGTGATAAAACAAAGCCTTTGCCGACGCGAGATAACTTAGCCGAAAGCTGCGTGAGCTGTAACTGGTGGGCACTTTGATTAGCTTCCTGCCATTCGGCATCACCGTGATTGATGATGACGTCACCAGAGGATAACGTACCCTCTGCGAGGTTAAGCCAAACCATCAAACTAAGATGGGCTTTTTTTAAGTTGGTATTCTTATTGACCCAATTACCTAACCAAGGTTTGGCATCAATATCATCGACTTTAATCCAGATGGTGCCTTTATCGAGTAACTGTTGCTTATCGTGTAAGTTAACCCGTAATTGTGCGGTGCCATGCTGACCCGTAAAACTGCTCAGGTTCACTAATCCTTCTGCCCGATGTAACTTGCCTTCATTAAACCAGGTCAGTGTAGGAATATTCAGCGTTACACGCTGCCCAGAGGGAGAAGGGAAATCGAGAGTACTTTCACGAAGAATAAAGTGGTCGAAGCGCTGTAAAAATAGATTCTTAACTTTATTACTGTCGTAACCAGTATGCGGGGAGGACTCTTTTTGTGAGAATTGCTGCACAGAGAAATGTAACTGCCAAAAAGTCAGATCACGAAATTGTAAGTTTGCGTGGAACAGCGATTGCCATATATCAAGGGCTAAAGTCACTTTCTTTATATGTAGCTTGCCGCCATCGGCCAACTCGGCTGAGAAATTATCGACATCTAGCGTTGGACCAAAGCTTTTCCACTCACCTTGTAGTTTAGCTGCTGAGAAATGAATACCCGTTGCTGCAGAAGCGGCATTAAGAAGTTGCGTGCGATAATGGTCCATGTAAGGCATAGCCAAACGTAATGCCGTCACAAAAAGTGCCGCAATTACGATCAGCGCGGTAATTATCCGTAACATCCATTGCGATAGCCTGCTCACTGTCCCCTCACTCCATCGACTGCTATTACATTAGTACTACGTCAAACTGCTCTGGTGTATAGAGAGGTTCGACTTGTACTTTGACCTGTTTACCTAAAAAGATTTCGACTTCCGCCAATGCATGGGCTTCTTCATTTTTTAACGCCTCACAGACTCTGGGCGACGCATAGACCAAATAGCTGTCAGAGTCGTAGCTATGGTGCACGCGCACAATCTCACGCATGATCTCATAGCAGACGGTATCGGCTGTTTTGACACTGCCTCGCCCTTGGCAGGTCGGGCACTTTCCACATAAAATATGTTCTAAGCTTTCGCGCGTACGCTTACGCGTCATTTCAACCAGTCCTAACGATGAGAAACCGTTAATACTGCTTTTCACCCTGTCCTTACTCATCGCACTTTCTAGCGTATGCAACACTCGCCGACGATGTTCCTCGTTACTCATATCAATGAAATCGATAATGATGATACCGCCTAAATTACGCAACCGTAGTTGTCGCGCAATGACTTGCGTCGCTTCAATATTCGTATTAAAAATCGTTTCTTCAAGATTACGATGACCAACAAATGCCCCGGTATTAATATCAACAGTGGTCATCGCTTCCGTCTGATCAATAATGAGGTAGCCGCCAGACTTCAACGCCACTTTTCGATCCATCGCCCGTTGAATTTCATTCTCTACATCGAAGAGATCGAAGATCGGCTGCTTTTCGCTATAGTGCTCTAGTTTTTCGGTAAGTTCAGGAACATATTCGGCCGTGAATTCTAACAGCTTTTCATATGTCGCCTTCGAATCGACACGAATATGGTCAAGCGGTGCTTCAACGAAATCGCGCAATACGCGTGCCGCCAGGGCAATCTCTCCATAAAGTTTGATCCGCGTCTGATTTCGCTTTTTACGCTTACACACCTTAGCCCATAAGCGCTTTAAAAAGGCCGCATCACGTGCCAGTTCGTTATCACTAATCCCTTCCGCAGCGGTACGGATGATAAAGCCGCCCTGTTCGTCACAATATTGATTAACCGCCTGCTTAAGACGTGCACGTTCCGACTCACTTTCAATTCGCTGAGAAACTCCCACATGGGACGCCCCAGGCATAAAAACAAGATAGCGGGAGGGCAGTGTGATATCGGTGGTGAGCCTCGCCCCTTTGGTCCCAAGAGGATCTTTAACAACTTGCACCACCAAGTCTTGGCCAGGCCGAACTAATTCAGAAATATTTTTAACATGGAACTTTTTCTGCTCCTCCCCCGCTACACATTCAGTGTGCGGCATAATGTCGGAAGCATGGAGAAACGCAGATTTGTCTAAGCCAATATCCACAAAGGCCGCTTGCATACCAGGCAGTACACGGCTCACGCGACCTTTGTAGATATTCCCGACAATCCCTCTTTTCGCTTCTCGCTCGATATGAATTTCTTGCAGAATGCCATTATCGAGGTAAGCAACACGTGTTTCAGAAGGCGTAACATTGATGAGCAGTTCAGCAGCCATTAACACTCCTTATCGCTATCGGTAGGATTGAAAGTCAGTCAGTAGTTCGTAGGTTTCCACCAGCGGCAGGCCTACCACTGCAGAGTAACTGCCCTGAATCTCACGGACAAAATTTCCACCCATCCCTTGGATACCATAAGCACCCGCTTTATCCATTGGTTCTTGTGTCTCGATATACTGATTAATTCGCTCTGGCGTTAAGGAACAAAATGTCACCGTCGTTTGTACACTAAGCGTTTTTATTGTGTGCCGGTCCGCCAGCGTTACGGCTGTTATCACCCGATGAGAGCGGCCTGATAGTTGAGTCAATATGTCAAAGGCATGGCTTGGCGATAACGGTTTTTCTAAAACTTGATCGCCGATAACGACAATGGTATCTGCACCCAGCACCGGTTTATTATCCGGGGCTATCTTGACCCCAGCCAGCGCTTTATCTTGCGACAACCGTGTCACGTATTCGAGCGGTAACTCGTCGACCCTTCGTTGCTCAATGACCTCAGTGATCAAGCGAGTGAACGGCACTCCTAATTGTGTTAACAGTTCGGCACGACGAGGAGAAGCGGAGGCAAGATAAATGGGGGTCATAGACAGCCTTACTGAATCGAAAATTGATAACGTATCTTACGCATCAATAAAAATAGCCAAGGCCACAATAATCCATCGACTAATGCACCCATAAAAATTTCTGGGCGGAAGGTGATGTCTGTCACCATAAACTGTACCCAGAAAACCATGACATCACTGACTAACGAGAACAGCACGACAACGCCGGCTTGCTGCCACAGCGCTAAATTTCGAAATAGCTGAAAACGGTAAACAATCAGGTAGGCGATAATGCTAAAAGTTAAGGCTCGAATACCTAAGGCTGAGCCAGAAACTAAGTCCATCACCATGCCAATGAAAAAACCAGTACCGATATTAACGCGGTGTGGTAGTGCCAGGATCCAATATAAGAGTAGCAGTAACATCCATGACGGCCGGAACATATAATACTGTTCCGGCCATGGCATCACTTGCAATACTAATGCGATGACAAATGAAAGCCAGATAACCCAACCACCTTGTCTACGATAGCGACTCAAGGACGCCCTCCAGACGAAAGGGGTTGCTTGGTGGCCGATGGAGCCCGATCAGCAGGTGTTGTATTCGTAGATGGAGGTGTGATTGGCGCAGGTGTCGTCGCTGCTGGAGTCGGTATTTGCGGCATCATCTGCTGTAAACGCTCATTAGCCACTTGGTTCACCTCTTGAGGGGTTGCCGATACGCCCGATTTATTATCATTGTTCCACAATAATAATAGATAGCGTAAACGTTGCAAGTCCGCCGCAGGCCGTACTTCAATTACTGTCGTCGCTCGCTGTGTATCCGGTGTTACGGAGGCAACAACACCAACCGGATACCCCTCAGGGAAGCGTCCGCCCAAGCCTGACGTCACTAAGTCGTCCCCTACTTTCACATCTGCATTGCCCGTCAAATGTTCAAGCTGTAAATGCTCAG
Organism: Rosenbergiella gaditana; assembly: GCF_018494065.1. Taxonomy (GTDB): domain Bacteria; phylum Pseudomonadota; class Gammaproteobacteria; order Enterobacterales; family Enterobacteriaceae; genus Rosenbergiella; species Rosenbergiella gaditana. The sequence goes on from NZ_JABBFR010000011.1 coordinate 79,642, forward strand.
CACACCCATTTCCGGTTGCAATCGCACGTAAATCATTACGCAGAACTTGAACAGGTAAGGCATGCGAACCATCACAGATCAGCAACACACGACTGGAGAATTGGGCGACCGCAATCACCTGCCCAACGACGCCTTTATCGCTAATAACCGGCTGTCCTTCATACACGCCACTGCGGCTGCCTTTATCAATCACAACTTGATGACTATAGGGGTCAGTTGCTTCCGAAATAACTTGGGTCACCATTTTATGTTCATCTTGGCGAAGTGGAGAACCAAGCAGTTCCCTTAAGCGAACATTCTCTTGTCGATATTGCCCTAATAGCAGTAACTGGCTGTTCTTCAGCCGGAGCTCTCGTTGGAGAACCTGGTTTTCTTGCTCGAGGGTTTGACGGGAGGTGAGTGCGTCTGCAGTACTATCGAGAAAACGACGAGGGCCATCAGCCATAAAGTAAAACGGACTGACTGAGGTGTCGAGATAATCACGTATCCCTCGAAAGGAGCTAACATGACTGTCCGTAATGATAACTGCTATAGCCGCCAATACAGCTAACACTAAGCGTATCTGCAGAGAAGAGCCTCTGCTAAAAATCGGCTTCATAAAATCCTGCGCGTTTTTCACATAAAACAAGGGAGCGCGTTTCTATGCACTCCCCAAGGCCGGAAAGGTGATTCTGCTGAATAAAGCGTAGTGCAAGATCTCTTATTCAGCGAATAAACCGCTACTCTTCGCTAAAGAGATCGCCGCCGTGAATATCAATCATCTCAAGTGCTTTACCGCCACCCCGTGCTACACATGTCAGTGGGTCTTCAGCAATGACGACAGGGATACCCGTTTCTTCAATCAATAAACGATCCAGATTACGTAACAGCGCACCCCCACCAGTTAGGACCATACCACGCTCTGAAATATCTGATGCCAGTTCAGGTGGGCACTGCTCTAAAGCGACCATTACCGCACTCACAATACCGGTTAGGGGTTCTTGTAGTGCTTCGAGGATTTCATTAGAGTTCAGGGTAAAGCCACGCGGTACACCTTCAGCAAGGTTACGTCCACGGACTTCAATTTCTAACACTTCGTCACCCGGATAGGCCGATCCGATTTCATGCTTAATCCGCTCAGCAGTCGCTTCACCGATCAGCGCGCCATAGTTACGACGCACGTAGTTGATAATCGCTTCATCAAAACGGTCACCGCCCACACGCACCGATGCAGAATAAACCACACCATTTAGTGAGATAACGGCAACTTCTGTAGTGCCCCCACCAATATCAACCACCATAGAACCTGTTGCTTCCGAAACAGGTAGACCCGCACCAATTGCGGCTGCCATAGGTTCTTCGATGAGGAAGACTTCGCGTGCGCCCGCCCCTAATGCCGACTCACGAATGGCTTTACGTTCAACTTGGGTCGCCCCAACCGGCACACAAACCAGTACACGAGGGCTTGGACGCATAAAGCTGTTGCTGTGAACTTGCTTGATAAAATGCTGAAGCATTTTTTCAGTGACAAAAAAGTCTGCAATCACACCGTCTTTCATTGGACGAATCGCCGCAATGTTGCTGGGCGTACGGCCAAGCATCTGCTTAGCCCCTTGTCCTACCGCAGCGACGCTTTTTTGCGAACCGGCTCGGTCTTGGCGAATTGCCACCACGGAAGGTTCATTCAGAACGATGCCTTGCCCTTTTACATAGATAAGGGTATTGGCAGTACCCAGGTCAATGGACAGGTCATTTGAAAACATGCCACGAAATTTTTTAAACATACTAGGGGGTAATCCTGCAAGCTGGGGGCGGAAATAAAATCCACCTACTCTACCAACCACTCGAAGCAGCGACAAGGCGCAAAATCTGGCGCTTCGGTGAAAACTTTAAGTTAATTGACATTCAGTACTCGTTAATCATCAACGATTGAACAAATACTTTAAAAAACAATTCGTTAACCAAAAATACTGATTCCGCAAAAACGCGTCGAGAAATAAAATCTAACACTTATACTTTATTTCTTCTTCCGCCTACATAGCAGAGAAATTCAACAACGCTTTGCAATGGATAAACGCTGGGGGATTCTACCCTTATTTGGTGATATTTGCCCAACTTTTAGCGTAATTATTCAACATAAAATTACCTCTAAACACTAGACTTCATTTAATTGAAGTACTTTTAGGCATAATCTTTCGGAACATTCTTTACGGGAAAGCTCGCGTCGTAGACAATTAATGGGAAACCCGCCGCTAAAATAGCGTCAATACTTGGCTGTTTTAGAGGCTAAAATCGCCAAAATTGCGCGACTCAATCACTAAATGACGTTAAATTCGGCTTTTTTTTTGTGTAACGGGTGACAAATAGATTCGGGCAGAGTATTTTACGCGGTGCTTAACTATTGCAGGAGATACCCGCAAGATGGCTAATAAATTTCACATTTTGCTCCTTAACGGTCCAAACCTTAACTTATTGGGGACACGGGAGCCAGAAAAATATGGTCATGACACCTTAGAAGATATCGTGTCATCACTGCAGATTCAGGCTCAGGATTTGAATGTGCAATTAAGTCATTACCAATCAAATGCGGAATCTGCGTTGATCGATCAAATTCATCTTGCCCGTGGCAAAGTGGATTACATCATCATCAATCCTGCGGCCTTCACGCACACAAGCGTAGCGATTCGTGATGCGTTTTTAGCGGTCAGCGTTCCCTTCATTGAAGTGCATCTCTCTAATGTGCATGCGCGTGAACCTTTCCGCCACCATTCATATCTTTCAGATATATCATCCGGCGTGATCTGCGGCCTCGGTGCTGACGGATATCGTTGGGCTTTACATACAGCGGTAAAACGCTTGTTAAATTCAAATTAATATAGAGTACGGAACCCACCATGGATATTCGTAAGATTAAAAAACTAATCGAACTGGTTGAAGAATCAGGCATTGCTGAGCTAGAAATTTCAGAAGGTGAAGAGTCAGTACGTATTAGTCGCTCACCCGCACATACCGGTTACCCGATGATGCAACATGCTTATGCGGCTCCAATGCAACCTGCTCCAGCATTAGCTGCTGCAGTAGCCCCTGCCGCAACGGATGCCGCTGTTACGCCAGTCGCTGCTGCGTCTGAAGTAACAGGACACACGGTTCGCTCACCAATGGTCGGTACTTTCTATCGTACACCTAGCCCAGATGCTAAGCCTTACATCGAAGTTGGCCAAAAAGTTAACGTCGGTGATACCCTCTGCATCGTTGAAGCGATGAAGATGATGAACCAAATCGAAGCGGATAAAGCAGGTGTGGTGAAAGCGATCCTAATCGAGAGCGGCCAACCGGTGGAATTCGACGAGCCAATGGTCATCATCGAATAACGAGGTCCCTATGCTGGAAAAAATTGTTATCGCAAACCGCGGTGAAATTGCACTGCGTATTTTACGTGCATGTAAAGAACTCGGTATCAAGACTGTGGCGGTTCACTCCACCGCTGACCGCGAGCTGAAGCACGTACTGATGGCTGACGAGACAGTCTGTATTGGTCCAGCACCATCAGTAAAAAGCTATCTGAATATCCCTGCACTGATTTCTGCAGCTGAGATCACTGGCGCTGATGCTATTCACCCTGGCTATGGATTTTTATCTGAGAACGCCGACTTTGCTGAACAAGTAGAACGTTCAGGTTTTGTGTTTATTGGTCCTAAAGCTGAGACGATTCGCCTGATGGGTGACAAAGTATCAGCGATCAATGCCATGAAAAAAACCGGTGTTCCTTGTGTGCCAGGATCTGATGGCTCACTGGGCGACGATATGGATAAAAATCGCCAAATTGCTAACCGTATTGGCTACCCAATTATCGTTAAAGCCTCAGGCGGCGGCGGCGGACGTGGTATGCGCGTCGTACGTAGCGATAAAGACTTAGAAACGTCCATCAAAATGACCCGTGCGGAAGCCAAAGCGGCTTTTAATAACGACATGGTCTACATGGAAAAATATCTTGAGAACCCTCGTCATATCGAGATCCAAGTTCTTGCCGATGGACAAGGCCAAGCCATCTACCTCGCGGAACGTGACTGTTCAATGCAGCGCCGTCACCAAAAGGTTGTTGAAGAAGCCCCTGCACCAGGGATCACGCCAGAGTTACGTAAGTTTATCGGCGACCGCTGTGCAAAAGCGTGTATCGACATCAACTACCGCGGTGCGGGTACCTTTGAGTTTCTCTTTGAAAACGGCGAGTTCTATTTCATCGAAATGAACACCCGTATTCAGGTAGAGCATCCAGTGACCGAAATGATCACCGGTGTCGATCTGATCAAAGAGCAACTGCGTATTGCGGCAGGGTTGCCTTTGAGCATCAAGCAAGAAGATGTTGAAGTGGTGGGTCATGCCATAGAGTGTCGTATCAATGCCGAAGACGCTAATACCTTTTTACCAAGCCCTGGTAAAATTACCCGTTTCCACTCTCCGGGTGGTTTTGGCGTTCGTTGGGAATCGCATATCTACTCTGGCTATACCGTTCCACCGCACTACGACTCCATGATCGGTAAACTGATCACTTATGGAGAAACACGTGCGGTTGCGATTGCGCGGATGAAGAATGCCCTGGCAGAGTTGATCATCGACGGGATTAAAACCAACGTTGATCTGCAGCTTCGCATTATGAACGATGAGAACTTCGAAGACGGTGGTACCAATATCCACTATTTAGAGAAGAAACTCGGTCTGCAAGAGAAGTAATTGCCTAGCAACCTTTTATTAAGGCCGGTCTGACCGGCCTTTTTCTTTGGTCTACAGTGAGGGCAAAGATGGATCCTCGTTTTGTACAAGCACATAAAGAAGCACGCTGGTCTCTCTTTTTAAGTGTAGGTTGGGTCGTCGTGTGGATCACTACCGCCTACGCTGGCGGCCAGGAATTAGGTATTTTCGGCTTCCCACGCTGGTTTGAATGGTCATGTTTGTTTGCTCCGGCATTATTTATCTTCCTCTGCTGGATGATGGTTCGATATCTCTTTGCAGACCTTCCCTTAGAGGACTAAACCAATGAACACGCATGTGCTCATTCCCTTGATGGTCTATCTACTGCTGGTCGTCATGATTTCTATCGTGGCCATGGTGCAGCAGAAGCGTGCTAAAGGTCCTTTCCTCACGGAATATTTTCTGGGTGGACGGACAATGAGTGGTTTCCTACTCGCCATGACATTAACCACCGCCTATATCAGCGCCAGTTCATTTATTGGTGGCCCTGGAGCCGCCTATCAATATGGGTTAGGTTGGGTAATGATTGCAATGGCTCAAGTACCCACGGTATGGCTTTCTCTGGGCGTTTTAGGGAAGAAATTTGCCATCCTCGCCAGGCGATATCAAGCGATTACACTTAACGACATGTTATATGCCCATTACCGCAGCCAGTGGGTAGTCTGGATAGCCAGTATCACACTATTAGTCGCGTTTATTGCGGTGATGACGGTACAATTTATCGGTGGCGCACGGTTATTGGAAACCGTAGTCGGTATCCCCTATACCCAAGGGCTATTAATCTTTGGGGCGATTATTGCGTTGTACACCTCATTAGGCGGCTTTAGAGCAAGTGTTCTCAATGATGTCTTGCAAGGTGTGGTGATGTTGGTCGGGACTTTTCTGCTGCTTTATGCCGTGATTCATGCTGCAGGCGGTACGGCACAAGCCGTGCACCAACTTAAGCTCATTAATCCACAATTAATTGAATTACGCGGTGCGGGGAATATTATTACGCCCAGTCTTATTATTTCTTTTACTGTATTGGTCTGCTTCGGTGTGCTCGGCTTACCCAATACAGCGATACGTTCTATCTCCTATAAAGATAGCCGCTCACTGCATCGCGGTATCTTGTTAGGGACTGCGCTATTGACCGTCTTAATGCTCGGAATGCATCTCTCCGGCGCACTAGGGCGGGTAATTTTGCCTAATCTCACCGTTCCCGATCAAGTGATCCCCACACTAATGATGAAAGTGCTACCGCCTTTTGCTGCAGGAATCTTTCTCGCCGCACCAATGGCGGCCATGATGTCGAATATCAATGCCCACCTTCTGCAAGCGTCGGCAACTTTGGTAAAGGATCTCTATTTACGACTGCGCCCGGCTGCGGCAACGCAAGAGAAGCATCTGCGTCGCCTCTCCGTTAGCTTTACCTTTGTGTTGGCCGTCGCGGTGATCCTTGCGGCGTGGCATCCACCACAAATGATTATTTGGCTAAACTTACTCGCCTTCGGTGCGTTAGAAGCCGTATTCTTATGGCCGTTGGTGTTAGGACTTTACTGGCGTAATGCTAACGCCTATGGTGCAATAAGTGGCATGTTGGTCGGTGCCGTGCTTTATAGCCTTCTCGCCAGTTTTTCAATACGCCTTGTAGGCTTACACCCCATCGTTCCAGCGTTAATCGCGAGTTTCCTCGCTTTTGTTGTCGGGAACCGTGTGGGACAGCAGGTCATCCCTGCCACCCCTAATCAATAATGGAAATGCTATGCCCTGGATTCAAATTAAGATAAATACCTCTGGAAGCCATGCGGAACAACTCGCGGAGGCCTTGGAGGAGACAGGTGCCGTGTCTGTCACCTTTCAAGATACTCATGATAATCCGGTCTATGAACCTCTACCAGGTGAGACACGCCTCTGGGGAGATACCGACATTATTGGCCTGTTCGATGCTGAAACCAATATGTCAACGGTCGTTAAGATGATGGCAGCCCACCCACTGTTAGGTGAAGATTTCCATCACAAAATAGAACAGATCGAAGATAAAGATTGGGAACGTGAATGGATGGACAACTTCCATCCAATGCGCTTCGGTAAGCGTCTGTGGATTTGCCCAAGCTGGCGCGATGTACCCGATGTAAACGCGGTGAATGTCATGCTTGATCCTGGGCTAGCCTTTGGAACCGGCACTCATCCAACGACCTCACTGTGCTTAACTTGGTTAGATGGATTGGATCTTGAAGGAAAGACAGTGATCGATTTCGGCTGTGGTTCTGGGATCTTAGCGATCGCCGCCCTAAAATTAGGGGCTTCACGTGCTATCGGTATTGATATCGATCCTCAAGCCATTCAAGCAAGCCGTGATAACGCCGAACGCAATGGCGTTGCAGAGAAACTCGAACTCTATTTGCCCCATGAGCAACCAGAAAATCTTCATGCTGATGTGGTCGTCGCCAATATTCTTGCAGGGCCCTTACGCGAACTCGCACCGTTAATCCGAGTGCTACCAGTAGCCGGGGGGGAACTCGGTTTATCCGGTATCTTAGCGAGCCAAGCAGAAAGTGTTTGCGAAGCCTACGCACAACATTTCGTGTTAGACCCGGTCGCCGAGAAAGAAGAGTGGTGTCGTATTACCGGTAAGCGCCGTCATACGCCGTAAGCCTAATGTGCTATAGGGCAACCAGCTTACCTAAAGTTTGCTGATATTATCGCAGCACGCATTATAAGTGCTGCGATAATACAGGCAGAGAGATGAAAAATTTTATCCCGTTATACTCCCTTAAAAGGTCTCTTTTTTACACAGAGAAACTGAGAGTCACTTAGCCGTTTAATCATACTTTTGACATGGACAATAAATAAAAAAGTGTTACTTGAGGTGATTGACCAAGTCCCCAGGGCATAAGTATCAAGCGAAATCATTCAGTCAAACCATAGGTATTACCTGATTATCTTCTACCTCCAAGCGCTGTTATCAATTCAACGGTTCACTCATTACCCCACCCTGTACTGAAAGGGTCTTTGGCGCGTGATAACAGAGAGTGTTAACTTCCCGTGCAACAATTCGCGAGCGTCAACTCACTGCTCAGCATGACCATAATCGCCCTATTAACCGTTGAATAGACGGATGGCACTGCAAATCATGGCGTAATCGGTAAGGGTGGCATAACTTTTTGAACGCCTGTTACCCCCCCTTAGTAGCAATATTTAAATCAAAAATAATAATATAAGCCATTGTTTAATATAACTATTAACCATATTAGCCTAGGGCAGAATAAAACAAAAAAAGGCTTTAAAACAAATTGTTCAAAGTTTGGCCTTTCATCTTCTAGAAAAAATGCGTAATATACGCCGCCTTGCGAACATTTAAGGCCACTTTCTACCCTATGCGCATTGGACAATACCAGCTTCGAAATCGCCTGATTGCCGCGCCGATGGCCGGAATTACTGATCGTCCTTTTCGTACGCTTTGTTATGAAAATGGTGCTGGATTGACCGTGTCAGAGATGTTGTCGTCGAACCCACAGGTGTGGGCAAGTGATAAATCTCGACTACGTATGGTACATAGTGACGAGCCGGGTATCCGCTCGGTACAGATAGCAGGGTGTGATCCTGATGAGATGGCTGCAGCAGCAAGAATCAATGTTGATTCTGGCGCACAAGTTATTGATATCAATATGGGTTGCCCGGCCAAAAAAGTTAATCGTAAGATGGCAGGCTCTGCCTTACTCCAACATCCTGATATTGTAGAATCCATTCTACGTGCCGTGGTGAATGGTGTTGACGTGCCTGTCACGCTAAAAATTCGTACCGGATGGGATACTGATAATCGCAATTGTGTTGAAATTGCCCAATTGGCTGAACGCTGTGGTATTCAAGCATTAACCATTCATGGTCGGACTCGTGCCTGCTTGTTTAATGGGGAAGCGGAATACGACAGTATTCGGACAGTTAAGCAGAATGTTTCTATTCCCGTTATTGCGAATGGAGACATCACTGACCCGCATAAAGCCAGAGCAGTATTGGACTACACTGGAGCTGATGCTCTAATGATAGGCCGTGCTGCTCAGGGAAGACCATGGATCTTCCGGGAAATCCAGCATTACCTGGACACAGGGGAGCTACTTGCACCGAAGCCACTCGTTGAGGTGAAGTCAATGCTAATCGGACATATACGGGAGTTGCACGGCTTTTATGGCCATGCCAAGGGATACCGTATTGCCCGCAAACATGTCTCTTGGTACTTACAAGAACATGCTCCTGATGACCAGTTTCGGCGCTCATTCAACGCTATAGAGGATGCCAGTGAACAACTGGAAGCGTTGGAAGCATACTTCGAAAACCTGGCGTAAACGAAAAAAAAGAGCTCAAAGAACTATGTTCGAACAACGCGTAAATTCTGACGTACTGACCGTTTCAACTGTTAACTCACAAGACCAAGTCACCCAAAAACCATTGCGTGATAATGTAAAACAAGCTTTGAAAAACTACTTTTCACAGTTAAATGGTCAAGATGTTAATGAACTCTATGAACTGGTCCTGGCTGAAGTAGAACAGCCCCTGTTGGACATGGTAATGCAGTACACCCGTGGTAACCAGACTCGTGCAGCACTGATGATGGGCATCAACCGTGGTACCCTGCGCAAGAAATTGAAAAAATACGGCATGAACTAATCTTCATTCGTAACTGATTCAAAAGAAAGGCATTATTCTTAATTGAGTAGTGCCTTTTTTTATGGGGGTGACTTTAGGGTATTTTGTAACGTCCTCACTAACACTCAAACATCCTCTAACCTACTCATTATCTCCTTCCCCTTTGTATTTATCTTCGGTGCTCGATAACGTCCTTAGCGACAAGGACGATCAACGTCAGCAAAGGCAATGCCTAAAGGGTATTGGATAGCACGCTGTAGCTAAGGAGGCAGGTAATTAAGATGATTGAGCGGCATTGTGACAATAATCGTCTTTTAACCTGTAAGTGTTTTATAATAGGTAATTATTATGCAGAATAAGACCATCATGGTTATCCCTTTTTCTCGATAACCCTCGCATTATTTCTTTCTTAGTGTTCCGCTTTTCGCTACTGAACCGCGTGTTCGCTCAGGATTGCCTTTTATATCTAGGACAGTGAATGACAAGTCGACAACAACGTGCTGAGTTACATCGTCAAATTTGGGCCATTGCGAACGACGTTCGTGGGGCCGTCGATGGATGGGATTTCAAACAATACGTACTCGGCGCATTGTTCTACCGCTTTATCAGCGAAAACTTTTCCCATCATATCGAAGGTGGCGACGACAGTATTGACTACGCGACGCTCGATGATTCGGTCATTACCGATGATATTAAAGACGATGCGATTAGAACCAAGGGCTATTTTATCTATCCAAGCCAACTGTTCTGCAATGTGGCGGCGAAAGCCAAAACTAACGAGCGTTTAAACGCCGATTTAAACAGTATTTTTGTGGCAATCGAAAGCTCTGCAATGGGGTATCCCTCTGAGCCCGATATTAAAGGGCTGTTTGCTGATTTCGATACCACCAGCAACCGTTTAGGGAGTACGGTTAAAGATAAGAATAGCCGCTTATCTGCTGTCTTAAAAGGGGTTGAAAAATTAAACCTGGGTAATTTCGATGCGCATCAAATAGACCTGTTTGGCGATGCCTATGAATTTTTGATTTCCAACTATGCAGCCAATGCGGGGAAATCGGGCGGTGAGTTCTTTACTCCTCAACACGTCTCGAAATTAATTGCGCAGCTTGCAATGCACGGTCAGACCGAAGTGAATAAAATCTACGACCCGGCAGCCGGCTCAGGCTCATTGCTGCTGCAAGCGAAAAGACATTTTGATGACCATATCATTCAAGATGGTTTCTGGGGGCAAGAGATTAACCATACGACCTTTAACCTTGCGCGGATGAATATGTTTTTGCATAACATCAACTACGACAAGTTTAACATCACGCTGGGTAATACCCTGACCCACCCAGAATTCAAGGATGATAAGCCGTTTGATGCGATTGTCTCTAACCCACCGTATTCAGTGAAATGGAAGGGTAGCGATGATCCTACGTTAATTAACGATGACCGTTTCGCGCCTGCCGGTGTGCTGGCACCTAAATCAAAGGCTGATTTCGCATTTGTGCTTCATGCCCTCAATTACCTATCCGCCAAAGGCCGTGCCGCCATCGTCTGTTTCCCAGGCATCTTTTATCGTGGTGGGGCTGAGCAGAAAATCCGTCAATACTTAGTCGATAATAACTATGTTGAGACCGTGATTTCTCTGGCCCCGAATCTTTTTTTTGGGACGAGTATTGCCGTTAATATTCTGGTGCTGTCCAAGCATAAAACGGAAACCAGTGTGCAGTTTATCGATGCCAGCGCACTGTTTAAGAAAGAAACCAATAATAATATTCTGACCGATGAACATATTGAGCAGATTATGCAGGTTTTCGAGAGTAAGGCAGATACTGAACACTTTGCTCAATCTGTGCCGATGAATGCCATTGCCGCCAATGACTACAACCTCTCTGTCAGTAGCTATGTGGAAGCGAAAGACACTCGTGAAGTGATTGATATCACTGTACTCAATGCAGAACTGAAAACCACTGTCAGTAAAATTGAGCAGTTACGCAAAGATATCGATGCTATTGTTGCAGAGATTGAAGGTGCTGAGGTGCAGGCATGAGTGAGCTAAGCTATCTGGAAAAACTGCTGGAGGGGGTTGAGGTTGAGTGGTTACCTCTGGGAGATATAGGTAATTTTATTCGAGGCAACGGACTTCAAAAAAAAGACTTTATCGAAATAGGTTTCCCTGCGATACATTACGGTCAGATTTATACAAGGTATGGATTATCAGCAGATAAAACATTTACCTTTGTTTCCTCTGAGCTAGCTAATAAGCTGAGGAAAGCTCAAAAAAATGACTTACTATTAGCTACAACATCTGAAAATGATGTCGATGTCGTAAAGCCCTTAGCATGGCTTGGTGAGGATGCTGCTATTTCCGGTGATATGATGTTATTTCGGCATGAGCAGAATGTTAAATATCTCGCCCACTTTTTCCAGTCCGAAATATTTCAGACGCAAAAAATGAAATATATTACCGGAGCTAAAGTTCGCAGGGTTTCAAGTGGTGACTTAGCTAAAATTGTAGCCCCCATCCCTTGCCCCAATAACCCAGAAAAATCGCTGGCAATCCAATCTGAAATCGTCCGTATTTTAGATAAATTTACTGCCCTTACCGCTGAGCTTACCGCTGAGCTTACCGCTGAGCTTACCGCACGTAAAAAACAGTACAACTACTATCGTGACCAGTTGTTGAGTTTTAAGGAGGGAGAGGTTGCTCACCTTCCGATGGGGCAAAAAGATATCGGCGAATTTGTTCGAGGGGGTAGTCTGCAAAAGAAAGACTTCACTGAATCAGGTGTTGGATGTATCCATTATGGACAGATATTCACGTACTACGGAACATTTGCAGATAAAACAAAAACATTTATATCTGAGTCTCTCGCTAAAAAGTGTCGTAAAGCTCAATCAGGAAATCTAGTTATTGCAACAACCAGTGAAAATGATGATGACGTATGTAAAGCTGTAGCATGGTTAGGAACTAATGATATTGCTATAAGCAGCGACGCTTGTATTTATAAACACACACTGAACCCTAAGTATGTCTCTTATTTTTTCCAGACAGAGCTATTTCAAAACCAAAAACGACAATACATCACTGGTACGAAAGTTAGACGTGTAAACGCTGATAATTTAGCGAAAATATTAATACCAGTTCCATCATCACAAGAACAATCGCGTATAGTTTCGATTCTCGATAAATTCGACACGCTCACTAACTCTATTTCCGAAGGTCTCCCTCGTGAAATCGAGTTGCGCCAGAAGCAATACGAATATTATCGAGACCTGTTATTTAGCTTTTCAAAACCTGAAGCAGTAACCTATTAATCGATCATGATAATGCCCGCATCACTTTTATTGACGGGCGATAATCATTAAACATAATTTGCCGGTAGCTTTGTGTCACATTGTCCTCTACCGGCCACCCCTACAAGCCGATAGGATGTGCTATGACACAGCAAACAAAAACCATCGCAGAGTCCAATAACTTTATCATTCTCGATAAGTATGTCACGCAATCGGAAACCGGTGACCACTACCAAAGTGAATCGGAACTTGAGCATGAACTGCTTCAGGATTTACGTAATCAAGGCTACGAATTTATCCCTACTCTCAACTCGCAGCAGGCGATGCTGGCCAATGTCAGAGATCGACTACAAGCCCTGAATAACGTCACTTTCACGGACAGCGAATGGCGTCGTTTTACGGAAGAATACCTCGATAACCCAAGTGATTCGATTATCGATAAAACCCGCAAAATTCACGATAACTCTATCTACGACTTTATTTTTGATGATGGTCGTTTGGAAAATATTGCCCTGATCGATAAAAAGCATCTGATACGTAACAAAGTCCAAGTGATTCAGCAGTTTGAACAAACCGGTATACACGCCAATCGCTATGACGTGACAATATTGGTTAATGGTTTGCCGTTGGTGCAAGTCGAGCTTAAAAAACGTGGTGTGGCTATCCGTGAAGCGTTTAACCAGATACACCGCTACAGTAAAGAGAGTTTTAATACCGACAACTCGTTATTTAAATTCTTGCAGGTATTTGTTATCTCGAATGGCACCGATACACGTTATTTTGCCAATACCACCAAGCGTGATAAGAATAGCTTCGACTTCACCATGAACTGGGCGCGTTCAGATAACAGCCTGATTAAAGACCTCAAAGACTTCACCGCTACCTTTTTCCAAAAACATACCTTACTCAATGTGCTGTTCAACTACAGCGTCTTCGATGTCAGTGATACCCTTCTGATTATGCGCCCCTATCAGATAGCGGCGACCGAGCGTATTCTTTGGAAGATTAACAGTGCCTATCAAACGAAGAAATGGAGTCAAACCGAGTGTGGCGGTTTTATCTGGCACACAACCGGTTCAGGAAAAACACTGACCAGCTTTAAATCGGCACGTCTCGCCACTGAGCTAGATTTCATTGATAAAGTCTTCTTCGTGGTTGACCGTAAAGACCTCGACTATCAGACCATGAAAGAGTATCAACGCTTCTCCCCTGATAGTGTTAATGGTTCAAACAGCACCACAGGACTGAAACGCAATCTGGATAAAGACGATAACAAAATTATTGTCACCACCATCCAGAAGCTCAATAACCTGATGAAAGGCGAAGCCGATCTGCCGATCTACCAGAAACAAGTGGTGTTTATCTTTGATGAATGTCACCGCAGCCAATTTGGTGAAGCTCAGAAGAACCTGAAGAAAAAATTTAAACGTTTCTTACAATTCGGATTCACTGGTACGCCGATCATTGCCGGTATCAATTCACAGGGTGCTGAAGGGACTGCCCAAGTATTTGGCCATGCTTTACATGAATATGTCATCACCGATGCGATCCGTGATGAGAAAGTCCTAAAGTTCAAGGTCGACTACAACGATGTGCGTCCGCAGTTTAAAGCGTTAGAGATGGAAACTGATGAGAAGAAAATCAGCGCTGCCGAAAATAAACATGCGCTGTTACATCCCATGCGTATCGCTGAAGTCACCCAATACATCTTAAAAAACTTCCGGCAAAAAACGCACCGCGCCTTCACCAGCGCCAAGGGCTTTAATGCCATGTTCGCGGTGAGCAGTGTCGAGGCAGCGAAAGCCTACTACCAAGCCTTTAAAACGATTCAAGATCAATCTTCTGAACAGGATGCCCGTTACAAACCGTTGACCGTTGCCACCATCTTCTCTTTTGCCGCCAATGAAGAGCAGGATGCGATTGGTGATATTAATGATGAAAGCTTTGACGTGTCAGAGATGAGCGAAAGCTCACGAGAGTTTTTGGAGGCGGCGATAGGTGATTACAACGCACGGTTTAAGACCAACTTTAGCACTGAGGGTAATAGCTTCCAGAACTACTATCGCGACCTCGCTAAGCGGGTAAAATCTCAAGAAGTCGATTTGCTCATTGTGGTCGGAATGTTCCTGACCGGTTTCGACGCGCCAGCACTGAATACCTTATTTGTCGATAAACCGCTACGCTATCACGGTTTAATACAAGCCTTCTCCCGTACCAACCGCATCTACAATGCCACCAAGACCTTTGGCAACATCGTGACCTTTCGTGATTTAGAGCAAGCGACCATCGATGCGATTACCCTGTTTGGTAAGAGTAATACCAAAAGCGTCGTGATGGAAAAGAGCTATAGCGAGTACATGAACGGCTTTACCGATGCCATCACGGGTGAAGCTCGACGGGGCTTTATGGATATTGTGAGTGAGCTTGAAACGCGTTTCCCTGACCCCGCTAACATTACCTCAGAGAAAGAGAAGAAAGCCTTTGTTAAGTTATTCGGCGAATACCTGAGAGCCGAGAACGTGCTGCAAAACTACGATGAATTTGCCACCTTAAAAGCCCTACAGTCAATTAATCTGAGTGATTTTGAAACCGTAGAAGCGTTTAAAGCAGAACACTACCTTGACGATGAAAAGTTAGCTGAACTACAGACGATACGCTTACCTGCAGAGCGTAAAGTACAGGACTACCGTTCCAGTTATAACGATATACGTGACTGGCAACGCCGTGAGCGTGAGTCAGAGGCGAAAGATAAGAGTTCGCTGAGCTGGGATGATGTGGTGTTTGAAGTTGACTTGCTGAAGTCTCAGGAAATTAATCTCGATTACATTCTTGAACTGCTCTTCGAGTACAACAAAAAGCACGCTAACAAAACGACGGTCAAAGAAGAAGTGAAACGTCTGATCCGCTCTAATGCCGGAAATCGCGCCAAAGAAGGGTTAATGGTCGATTTTATTGAGAAAATCAATATTAACAACTTACCTAATAAAGAATCCGTGGTTGAAAGTTTCTACACCTTTGCACAGCAAGCATTACAAGTGGAAGTGGATACCCTGATCAAAGAAGAGAACCTCAACGAAGATGCCGTAAGGCGTTATATCACCTCTTCACTTAAACGTGAGTTTGCAACGGACAATGGCACCGCGCTTAATGAAACATTACCTAAACTTAGCCCCTTGAACCCTCTATATAAGACGAAGAAACAAGTCGTTTTTCAGAAGCTTTCAGCATTTGTTGAAAAGTTTAAAGGGGTTGGGGGAAGAGTTTAAAACCATGCAAGGAGGCTTAAGCCTCCTTTTTGGATTATTTGACAGCTTAACCCTCACTCACGACATTATTGAAAACGCCCCTTGGTAATTCGCTTCGTGAGCTTGTTACCACACTGCAAGTTCTGTTCACCCACATCGTACACATCTCTATTTTCCCAGACGCATTGGTAACACTTTATGAATTCAAAAGCAGGAAAAACCCGGTTAAAAAATAAATAAAGAGTTAATACAGACATCCCCAAGCCAATAATACCGACTATCAACTGTATAACTTGCAGGAATGATAAAAAATAGTCTCTATCCAGTATGGAATCTGATAAAATTACGATCGAATTATAGAGTAAAGACCCCGCAGGGTATAGTAAGTAAATACTCATCACAAAGACTACAATACTAATAAAATAAATACCTTTCTGTAATCTAACACTACCATCGTCACCACAAAAAAACATTCCTGGTAACGATAAAAACCCGGAAAACCCCTTGTTGTCAGCACGGATTTCATTCTTATAGGTATAATAAAAAAGATTTCTCATAAACTGTGGGCTATATCTAATTCCATACTTCAATAATTTATTTTTAATAATATAACCATCGTAACAAGCCTTTGCATCTTTATATATTAATAGGATTAATTCATTCTTATCAGTCAAAGGGAGACTTCGGTAGCTTTTGAAGATCTGAAGCTTTGATAAACGTTTTAAGGTATAAATAACAATAGGTATCAAAATTGTTTTTAATATATCCATATAATACTCACTATGCACTATCAATGTCTCCTTGATTAGTTGTGGAGGACTTCACTTCAAAAAATCATTTTATCTCTATCATTATATTAATAGCACCACCTTCTCCTGTGGGTCAGCAATTAACACCAGTCTCTCGGGTAAATATTGACTGCGATTTCAAACAGCCATCACGCTAGGCAAGGTATGCTTAGATGTTGTTCGACCATATGGGGCGATACTGACACAATGTGTGTATAGCCCAATCAGGTAAGCCATCGATATAGGGTTAGTGAGGTGTTTATTACAGGGTAGAAAGGCTAATGAAAGCCGTTATGACTACTGACTGACCAAGAAATATTGATCTGAAGGGTTACATTTTTAGTGTGATCGCCCAGATATAAGGAATGTCTTACAGACTAACGCTTGCTTGACAGAGGAAGGGACTTAGGCCACCACCGAAGCACGCACGCTTCGGTGGTGGTGACTTATTGTGGCCTAATCTTGCGGGTATCAAAGGTCGTTAAGGTCGGAGATGACTAAAGGATGCCTTAGTTTTTCAATCCGTGTGAGGGTGCGCTGTTAATCTCTGCGGTCATACGCACAAAGTTATTTGAACTCGCGCCCGTAATTCTATACTGACTTCCGGTTTGATGTGCCATCGCAGCAATCTGAGACTCTGCACCATCAAGCGTTGAATCGGTGACTGAAACGCTTTGCGCAAAACTACCAAATGAAAGTAAAGATAAGGCTGTAGCAGAGGCTAACGCGAGAGTTTTTAAGGTTTTCATGATCATGTCCTCGATTGTAAAAAGGGTAATTTGTTTAATTGAGATAATAATAACTATGGTTACTATAACTATATTAACTATATGTGCGATCTGAATAATTATTGATCGAGTGTGTAGTAGCTGGCAGCCCTTCACTCCCCCATCAAAAACCTTGCCCATAGCCCCCTACTCATTTCGGATATCTGTGTTTCGACCGGAAAAATGGAGTGAATGATTATCGAAGGAAGTGACTGAACGCTTATCAAACAGGAAACGGGTAGGATAGCTACGATGATAACGGATTAGTTGGGCTAGGTTTTCTTAGTTATGCGGGGAGAATTAGTCAACAACTTGAAAGTGAATATTGTTTAGAAAGGAAATAACGGTGCTTCCACTAACACTTGAGGCAAAAATACCGACAGAATCCAATCCAGTGAATGTGCCACTTCACAATAGGCTTTTTTTACAAGATTAGTCTTGCATCTGCCACTTACGCGGGCGCATACTCACCGAATTAACACCCCCTCATATTGTCTAGATCTAAAAAAAATTCACTCCTCTCGACAAAAAAATCTATCCATACAAAATTCCAATAAAACACTACGTATTCAATGAATAGTGACGAACATCATATATTTATAATAGCTTTACATTTCTTTAAATTAAATACCTATTTAAATCAATTAGATAATATGTAAATGCCACTTTATGTCAAAAAATCTTGTTGCATCATTTACTGTTCTAACGTTATGTTCTTGGGGTAAGTTCTAAACAAATCGGTACAACAACAATAAAACCGAGTCAGTGGCGTATTTTACCTGCTGATAAGCGTGGTTTAACGATTAACTCTATGAATATAGTATCGCTATGGAGACAGGAAGTGGTGAACAAACATAACATTATCGCCTTCGGTGGCAGTTTGATAGCATTGGCAATTGCCGCACCTTCACACGCAGAAATTACTATTTTGGACAAGAATCCACAAAGTAATTCTTTGCTAGCCCCTTTAAGTTTGCAAGTTGGCGGCAGTATCCGTCCTGAGTGGGTTTTTACCAACGGCCCTGATGCAAATAAATCCAACAAACGCGGTCACGATGGTGGCTCACGTGTACGTTTTCGTGCTGACTATAAATTAACTGACCATACCTCCGTTATTGGCTACTACGAGTGGGGATTCAACGTTCCGCACTTCTTAGGTATGAAAGGAAACTACGAGCCTGGCTCCTTACGTGACCGTCAGCGCCAACTTTATGCAGGTTTCAAAGATGATCGCTACGGTACCCTAACTTACGGTCACCAATATGGTATCTACTACTCTGTAGTCGGGATCAAAAGTGACGTATGGGATAACGATGGTCATGCGGGCGCGACAGGTATTGGATTTAATGGTGACTATGATGGCGCGAATAAGCCTAAAAATAGCATCCTGTATAAAAATACTTTTGGACCGGTTACTGTTTCCGCTAACTATCTTCTGCCTGAAGATCAAAAAGACGATGGTAGCGGTACTGGCCGTTCTTACCGCCGTAATCATGGTGCAGGCTTTGGTTTTGACTACGCCATTATGCCGACCTTATCTTGGGCAGCGGCTTACAGCAGCACTGAAGCTAATGTGAAAAATAGCACCACGCAAAAAGGCTATAATCAGCAAGTCTCAGGCACAGCATTAACTTGGCAGCCTGGTAACTGGTATCTGACCTCAACAGCCAGCTACTATAAAGACTTCGTTCCCTCTACTCGTAACCATACTGTCTCGCATTACTTTGCGGGTAGCGGCTATGGTCTGGAAGAGTTCGTTGGTTACACCTTTAACATTGATAAGCCGTTCCTAAAATCAATCCAACCTTATGTTGCGGTTGACTCCTTACGCCTTAAAGGTGACGAGAATTACCACGCTAATCACGTCTACTTAGGTGCAGGGACTGAGTTCGGACATGGCTTAAGCGTCTACCTTGAAAGAACTATCGCGACCACAACCGATAATGAACCAGATAGTACTTGGATTACTGTATTCTATAACTTCTAATTGATGAGCCAGCTTACCGCGAGGTAAGTTGGTTTTTTCCTATCTCATCTCAATAACTTACCTAAAACACGCTTTTTCCCACTTAACCTCTCTCAACGATAATCTTTTTATCATTTTAAATCAGCAATTTATAAAAAATATTGTCCATATCGTCTTACCTATAAAGTACTTAAAATTACTTGTGACGGGTGTCGAACACTAATAATACTGTTAAATATCAATCTATTAGATTTTTTCTCCCACCTATCTACGACCATAAAATAGACATAAAACCCACTTTTCTTGAAATCTAATCAAAAGCATGTTTACAGTATTAAGCTTAAATTGACCTAAACTTAAGAATATGGGGAAGCTATTTATATCTTTCTTTTCCCACTGAGACGGGATGTCTGGCTAAGAAAGCTATACATTGCTCTATCATTCCATCGTGAGGATCACAATGTCTGTAGAACAACCAACACCACAAAAACCCAAAAAACATTTTTGGAATCGAAAAAAAGAAAAAGAACTGACGTTAGATGATATTACTATCGTCGACAACGATATGCTGAAACGTGCCGTGGGTGCTGCGGCACTGGGTAACGCCATGGAATGGTTTGACTTTGGGGTATACAGTTATCTGGCTGTCACTATTGGTAAAGTCTTCTTTCCTGCGGCAAACGGACCCGCACAACTTATCGCGACCTTTGGTGCCTTTGCTGCCGCATTCTTAATTCGGCCAATCGGAGGATTAGTGTTTGGGCCTTTGGGCGATAAGATTGGTCGTCAAAAAGTACTCGCCATTACCATGATTATGATGGCCATTGGTACTTTCTGTATCGGCTTAATTCCCTCTTATCAATCGATAGGTATTGCTGCTCCACTATTACTGCTCGCTGCCCGTCTACTACAAGGCTTCTCCACAGGAGGAGAGTACGGCGGTGCTGCAACCTTTATCGCTGAGTATTCTACAGATAATCGCCGTGGCTTTATGGGGAGTTTCTTAGAATTTGGGACCTTAGGCGGTTATCTTATCGGGGCAACGCTTGTGACCGCGATGACATCTGTCTTCACCCCACAACAAATGCTTGATTGGGGATGGCGTATACCCTTTTTCATCGCTGCACCCTTGGGTATTTTTGGCTTGTATGTACGTTTGAAACTCGAAGAAACCCCCGCTTTCCAGCAACATATGGAGAAGCAGGAAGCCTTAGAACACAGTAAACCACGCTTAGGGTTATTTCAGCTACTGAATAAATACCGTGGACAGATGCTTAAGTGTATTGGCTTGGTATTACTGTTTAACGTTTCTAACTATATGCTAACGTCCTATATGCCTAGCTACCTAACGGGGATTTTAGGGTTAAGTGAACTGAGCAGTCTGCTACTGATTATGGTTGTGATGTTTGTCATGATGCCATTAACGCTAATGTCAGGGCACTGGACAGATAAATTGGGCCGTCGACCTGTCATTGCGGGAGGCGCTATTGGCTTAATCCTCTTTTCAGTTCCCTGCTTACTACTGATCAGTTCTGGGAATATGTGGTTAGTCTTCTTAGGGCTCATTATCTTAGGGCTGATCCATACTTGCTTTAGCGGAACGATGCCCGCAACGCTGCCCGCATTATTTGCGACCGATATTCGTTATAGTGCGCTGGCTATTGGCTTTAATATTTCTGTCTCACTGTTCGGTGGTACAACGCCATTAATTACCGCATGGTTAGTCGATACCTCACACAACCTTTTAATGCCTGCCTATTACTTAATGGGAGCAGGGGTTATTGGCCTAGTGACTGTCTATACCTTGCGTGAAACCGCACGTAAACCACTAGCCGGTTCAGGCCCTGCGGTAGCGAACAAAGCGGAGGCCATGAGCCTGTTGAAAAAGTTGAAGCAGAAGAAGATGAAACAATCTCAACCTAAATAGATCGACAGTTATCGAAAGAGATACCCTTCTTCGCTGCACCCCAAACGCTGAATATTCACTTTGGGGTGTTTTTTTATGATCTAATCCCTGCTCATTCTTATCTCACGAACCGACTTTCCCAATCTATTTTCTCTTGATCCGCATAACCCTCCGTTGACCATCCCGTATCAATCCATAGGAAGAATTTTTTTACCAATGATTAAGCCATAATTAATAGCCAAAACAAATCAAGTAAGATTAATCCTAACGGTAATATTCTTAGC
Source organism: Rosenbergiella gaditana (assembly GCF_018494065.1). GTDB lineage: Bacteria > Pseudomonadota > Gammaproteobacteria > Enterobacterales > Enterobacteriaceae > Rosenbergiella > Rosenbergiella gaditana. The sequence continues at coordinate 101,234 of NZ_JABBFR010000011.1, forward strand.
AGGATGTAAGCAAAGCTAATGGGTTCATCAGTTTACTTCTTAAGGTAACCGTCAGGCCCAAACTAACTTCATACTAAAAAATAAGGTCATCGCTATGAAAAAAAAATACCTCCCTTTGATTGCTCTTTCTTTCGTTTCTGCCTCTCAAGTATTCGCTGCTGATGGTACTGTAAACTTCACGGGTACCATTGTTGGTACAGCTTGTACAGTGAATGGTGATAGCGGTAGTACCGCAATTAACGTACCAATGGGGACTTACTCAATAGCCTCTTTAGCATCAACGGGTTCACAAACCCCACCACAAAACTTCAATATCAATTTAACTAAATGCCCAAATAGCGGTGTTAAAATCCGGTTTGATGGTACTCCAGTCAGTGGAAATAGCACATTATTGGCACTCTCTCCAGGACAAGATGCAGCTAAAACAATCGGTATTCAAATCACCGACCTTACCAGTAACGTCGCGTATAATATTTCTGGCCAGACTGATGCCGTTGCATTCCAAACACCAACGTCTGGTAACATAAGTATTCCTTTAGCGGCCCGCTATAAAGCTTATCAAACTGGCGTCGTGCCTAGTACTGCAAATGCATCTATTGCATTCAACCTTGAGTATAAATAATACAGCCTATAAGTGGCTATCAGGATAAATGATGAAAAAATTAAATCTGCTACTTGCCCTATTATTCTTGTCGTACCAAGCATCTGCAGCAGTTCAACTGATGGCCACACGAGTAATTTATAAATCGAGTAATACTTCTGCGGCGCTACCTATTCATAATGAAAGTACCGGTAATTATCTAGTCCAGACTTGGTTAGAGAATGCCAATAAGGGTACAGCGAATATCCCTTTACAGGTCGTGCCGCCAATATTGAAATTAGATGCAGGTAAAGATGCAAGCCTGCGATTTATTTACTCTGGAACCTCGCTTCCAAGTAACCAAGAATCATTATTTTGGATAAATATTCAAGAGATCCCACCTGCCACGAAGGAAGGTAATACATTACAAATAGCGATCCATAATCGTATTAAGCTATTTTTCCGACCAGACGGTCTAAATACAAATTTAGACGAAGAAGCAAAAAAACTAATTTGGTCTAAGTCTGGAAATACAATAACGATTAAGAATAATGGACCGATGTATATTTCACTGAATACTTTGAATATTAGTTCCAGTAATAGCAAAAATTTAGATCTCGATATGATTCCGCCATTTAGTTCTAAAACGGTTACTTTACCGACTGGATACTCAATTACTAACGGCGTATCATATAGCTACATTAATGATTTCGGTGGTATTACGGAGATCAAAAATCACTCAATTAATTAATTGATTAATAAGGTTAACATTTCATGGCAGTGAACAATTTATCTTATTTATTAATATTCACTTCCATATTGTCTGGTCTAGTTTCTACTTCACCCCATGCCGAAGAGTTTAATATGGACTTTGTGCATGGTAATGGAAATATCTCTTCCGTTGTTTCTGTCACGGGAGGTAACAGCATTCAACCGGGTAGCTACCCATTTGACCTATACCTCAACAATAAGAAAATCGATAACTTAAACGTTACGTTTGTCAAGAATAAAACAGGGTCTGCAGTGTATCCCTGTTTCAGTGGCGACCAATTAATCCAGTATGGCGTAAATGTTCCTGAAGCCTTCACACGACAGAAATGTATTAATGTGATGAGTATGTTTACAGACAGTAAAATCGACACTGATATTAATACGCAAAAAATAACATTAATTATCCCTCAGATACACCTTATTAATCTTCCGGCAGGAACGGTTCCCCAACGTCTTTTGGATAATGGGATTAATGCCGGCTTCGTAAATTATAATTTCAACTACAGTAATAATAAATATAAAGGTAACAACGCCTCCACTGATAATTATAGCTATTTGTCTCTTAATAATGGAGTTAATTTAGGAGCCTTTCGATTCCGTCAAAATTCTAACCTCACCCACAGTTCATTGATGGGCACACACTGGACGAATATTGCAAGTTGGGCTGAGACAGATATTATCCCATGGCGAAGTCGTGTATTGGTCGGCCAAGCAGCAACCAGTAGCGAAGTATTTGATAGTTTTCAATTCCGCGGTGCGCAGATGAGCAGTGTGGAAGATATGCTCCCTGATAGTATGCGCAACTATGCACCAGTAGTCCGTGGCGTCGCAAATTCCAATGCAAGGGTAACTATTCGACAAAATGGATATTTAGTCTATTCGACGACTGTTCCTCCAGGCCCATTTGCTATTCACGATGTCTATCCAAATAGAAGCGGAACACTCTATGTCACGGTGAGTGAGTCAGACGGTTCAGAAAAACATTTTGAAGTCCCTTATGCTTCGGTTGCAAATATGCTACGCGAAGGGGTCTGGCACTATCAAATCACTGCTGGCCGTTATAATGATGGTAATCATGGATATTCACCTGATTTTATTCAAAGCTCTTTCTCTAGAGGAACGAGCTATAACGTTACACCCTATGGTGGAGTTCTTATTGCCGAAAATTACCGTGCTAGCGTCGCAGGCATTGGTACAGCACTGGGTTCCCTCGGTGCGGTCTCAATTGACGGTACTTATGCACAAACCAACCTAGCCTCCGGCGATAAGAAACAAGGACAAAGTTACCGTTTACTCTATTCCAAATCCTTAAATAACCTTGGAACAGAATTCCGAGTAGCCGGTTACCGCTACTCAACGTCGGGCTACTACGATCTCAGTGATGCGGTTCAAGAACGTCGTGACTGGAAAAAAGGCTATTATGAGAGTAATTATACCGACCCTAATCAAGTGACTAATGGGACTCCCACTTGGGCACAGGAAAATAATACCTCAGTCACCTCAACGAGTTACGCTAATAAAAAAGAGCGTATGGAAGTGGCCATCAATCAATCTTTGGGTGATTATGGCTCATTTTATGTTAACGCCAGTCAACAACGCTATTGGAATAGTAATGCTGCTAGCCGAACAGTGCAGCTCGGCTATAATGGCCATTGGGATAAAATCAGTTACGGCGTGTACTGGCAGAGTACTAAAACTCGATACAATTATTCGGACAACTCTGTCAACGTGACACTGTCGATACCGTTTAATTTCAGTGACAATACCAATTCGATTATAGCGAATACGCAATTAGCTAATAGCAAGCAGAATGGGAGTAGTTATAACACCGGGGTATCCGGTACCCTGCTCGATGATAGCCGCCTAAGCTATGGTGTAAGTACTGGAAACGGCCATGGAACGAGTCAAAATTCTTCAGCGAACCTCGCTTATCGCAGTAATATCGGTAACTTTTCCTCCTCCTACAGCTATAGCAATGATTATCAACAGGCATCGCTCTCTGCCAGCGGAGGCGTTGTTTTACATTCGGGGGGAATCGCTCTGTCTCAACCTCTAGGCAATACCTTCGCCATCGTGAAAGCAAAAAATGCCAGTGGTACACAGGTCATTAACTCGCCCGGTGTCGTCGTCAATAATTCAGGTTATGCGATTGTGAGCAATGTGACGGCGTACCGCTACAATACAATTAGTTTGAGTACTGATAATCTTAAAGCGGGTTTAGATATCCCCCAATCGTCGTTACAAATTGTGCCGTCACAAGGGGCTATTGTTCGCGCTAACTTTCAAACGTTCTACGGATTGAGCTTGCTCATTCATAGCCACCTGCCCAATGGTGGTGCCCCTCAAATTGGTGCCAATGTTTATTCTGAAAAAGGCGTAAATAATGGAACCGTAGGGACAGACGGTACTGTATTCGTATCAGGCACTAGCCCAGGTGAACAATTAACAGTGAAATGGGGTGATACCACTGCAGAGCAGTGCTATTTAATCGTGCCTGAGGACTTATCCCCCATGAAAGCAGGCCAAGGGTATTTAGAACTCAACGCCACCTGTCAGCGGACTAAAGGATAGTACTATAATGAAGGTATTCAATTTATCTCGACGTATCATTTTTATTCTATTTTTATTAGTCGCGAATATTATCTGCTGCCAGCAAAGTTTCGCGCTGTCATGCCGCCAAGGTAGTAGCGCCTCATCAAACGATCCGACCGGTACAACCTTAGCAAATTTCCCGATCGGTTCGGTTGCTTTTGCTAAATCTGATTTCGTTGCTGGCCGCGTTTTATGGCGTTCGGAAACCTTTACATCAACATTTACTTGCTGGGATGCCGACAGTAACCCGTCCGGTGAAGATGCGTATATCTATTGGAATCCATGGGGTGATTTGAATACTGTCGATCCTTCATTAACTATCGGCGTGACCATCAATGGCCGTGATTACGATTCGATCAATAACCAGTATCGTGTTCAGGCCATTAATTTAGGAAGAGGGACGGGCCCTGGTACATACCGTGTATGTATCCGATCATTCTTGGGACTATGCTACGCATTTAAAACCTATGCCAACTCCAGTACACTCTCTTTTTCATTTTCAATTTATATAAAAGCGAGCGGAACTGCACCTCCGGTAAGTTTCTCCAACATATCCCCTGCACGTGTTTTCCAAGTAGATGGTCTGTATGGAATAAATACCTCCACGCAAAATAGTAACTATGTGGCAAACCTAACTAATTTTAGTAACATCCGGATATTGCAATGTACTCCAACCATTACCATCTCTGGAACCTCAGCGAACGCCGTCAACTTCGGGATATTAGCCTCAACCAATGCTCATGCAGGTAAGGTGGAGAAAAGTATTCCCTTTACGGTCACCGCGAATATTGCTGGCGGTGGGTGCTCGGGAGAAAGTTTAGTCGCCAGTTTTAGTAGCCCTGATGCCAGTGGAAGCGCTCCAACACTATTGGTTCCAAACAACCAACCGGGCGTGGGGATTTTTATTACTCCACAAAGCGACACGAGTTCAAAAGTGGTTTTTGGTCAGATAAGTGACTTTACCAGCACAGCAATTACAAAAGATACGACACAAATATCTAAAACTTATAATGCCAATCTACAATGGCTCACTGATAGGCCTACGATCGGTAAATTTTCAAGTACTGCTACGGTTAACGTTACCTTTAAATAGGGATTATGCGCCACCCTTGGTGGCGCTCAGTGTTATTTATTCTGAAACGCATAAAATTTCTTATTTTTCAGATCTTGCTCAATCTGCTCCAAGCTTTTTCCTTTCGTTTCAGGCACGAGATAAATAATAAAAACAAGCGCACCGATCGAAATTGCCGCATACAACCAGAAGGTGTAAGAGGCACCTAACCAAGTCACTAAGCTTAAGGTCGTCAGCGTGACTAATAGATCGAAAATCCAGTGACTGAACGCGCCTAAACTCGCCCCTTTACCCCGTACGAATAAAGGATAGACTTCTGCATTAATCAGCCATATACACACACCGAATCCGCCACAGTTCAGCATTAGATAAGCAGCCAAGCAGACAACAACCAGAATTTGGCTCACTTGGTTTTGTGGTCCATTACCTAAAAAGAGATAACCCATTACGATTAATGCAACAATCGAACCGGGAATAGTCCAGAGGAGATAACGGCGACGCCCTATTTTATCCACCAAAATACTCCCAATCACCGTCATGACGACGACGAGCAGGGTACTTAGCCCCGTACCAAGAATTGCTGCCTGATTAGAAAAGCCGGCATGGGTAAGGATGGTCGGCGCATAATAGATTAATGCGTTATTACCGGTGATTTGCGAGAACATAGCAATCGCTGCACCCACGACCACTGCAGGACGGATCCACGGTTGAGCAAGGTCACGCCACGACCCTTCCGGTTGGTTGGCAACAGTGTGTATCTCTGCAAGTTCCTGCTGGGCTGAAGATTTAGTGCCACGAACACGCGTTAAAATACGCAGTGCTTCATCGTCTCGTTTACGCATCACTAACCAGCGAGGGCTTTCTGGTAGAAAAACCATACCCGATAATAAAATTAACGCTGGAATAACCCCTAAACCAAACATCCACCGCCAATGATCACCCAGAACAAAGCCACTGGCGTAGGCTACCGTTATTCCAAATACCACCATAAACTGGAACAATACAACCATCTTGCCACGGTGCTTCGGGGGAGCCACTTCGGCAATATAAACGGGAATAATTTGCGTTGAACTCCCAGCAGAAAGGCCGAGAATAAAACGCGAAATTATTAAGATAGTCACATTCGGCGACATGGCAGAGGCGATGGAGCCTATGGCAAAAAGTATCGCCACAAAGATGACCATTTTCCGACGGCCTAAGCGGTCTGAGAAAGGGCCCGTGCCTAGACACCCAAATATGGCACCAAAAATAATGGCCCCAGTGACAAGCTGTTTAACCGTATCGTCCATGGCGAAGACTTTACCCAACCCGAGTAGTGCCACACCAATCACACCGGTATCATATCCAAATAATAGCCCACCCAGCGCCGCAATAACGGCAATCCATACCACGATGGCAGGATTAGGCTTTTCGATCTGCCTCTCTATTGTCTTATCCATAGCGTTCCCCAGAATACTTATTTGTCGTTATTGTTTGATAAAAATTTGTTTATCCGCGCGATAAGCGGTGAGCTGAATAAGCTCTGCATTAGGCTGGTCTGTTGTAGCAATCCATTGTTCAGCCTCTTGTTCACTGCGCCCAAACTCCCTATGCCGTCTCTTAAGCTGAGTTAATCGTTGTGTTTCGTCCACATGAATAAACCAGGTTTGGTCTAAAAAAGAGGGAGTATCTGCCCAGCCGGCCTCTTCAGATAATAAGTAATTCCCCTCGGTAATAATTAAGCGTACATCCGCTGGTATAGCGATTTCCCCAGCAATCGACTCTTCAATTTCGCGGTGAAAACATGGGGCATAAACAGTTTCTCGGTGATAACCCTGTTTAACTCGATGCAGTAAGGCGTGATAGCCCCTTACGTCAAAAGTGTCGGGTGCCCCTTTACGCTGTAAGCGGCCTAATGCCTTAAGTTGATTATTTGCAAGATGGAAACCATCCATGGGGATAACCACTAATTTTTCTGTAAATTGTTCTTTTAACCAATCCGTTAACGTCGATTTACCTGCTCCAGGTAAGCCAATAATACCGAGAACATAGCGGTTATCGCCCTCGATCCATTCGTGGAGTTGTTGTAAAGCACTACTATCAATCATAGAAGGTCTATCCGGGCGGAAAATAGGAAGCTAAAGTACTAGTAACTTAAATAACATTTATAAAACACTCCAATAACAAGGGTGAAATTGTGAGCTGGATCATAATGTTGATGTCGAATATGAAGATCTTACTGAATCGTTTCAAACAAACCGACCATTCATAATTGGGATGCGTGATTCAACCTTAGAGGGGGTTCTGCTATGATCGCCTAATCAACGGACTTTTAGTGGGATGGTATCTATGGCTGGCAAGATATTAGGGAACGCGCCGACGCTCTCTGTTTTCGATTTTGATGGAACGTTAACGCGACACGATAGCTTCATTCCTTTTTTACGTTTCGCATTTGGTCGACGTCGCTTCACACGTAAAATGCTACATTTAGTCTTCCCAACCTTACGTTGCTTACGTCGTAAACTGACGCGAGATGAACTTAAAGAAGTTCTTATCAATACTTTTATGAAAGATATCGATGAGCAGTGGGTAAAAGAGAAAGCGGATGCCTACTGTCGTAAATATTTTACCAAGTTAATGCGTCCCAAAGGATTACTGGCCATTGCGGCGGAATTGAATGCCGGAGCAACAGTAACGCTTTGCTCCGCCTCTCCTGAAATTGTATTACGTCCTTTTGCCGATCAGTTAGGGATTAATTTGATCAGTACGCAGTTAGAAGTGGTTGATGGAAAACTTACCGGTAAGATTTCCGGTAATAACTGCCGTTGCGGTCAAAAAGTCGCACGCCTAGAGCAAGTGTATGGCCCTTTGGAGAACTATCACTTACGCGCCTGGGGAGATACACGGGGTGACTATGAACTCCTTTCTGCTGCCCAAGACCCACATTGGCGTTATTTTCACTCCTCATCGGCGCCTAAAAAATCGCCTCTCGATAGAGTTAAAAAGTAAATAAACAAATAAATAACATTTTGTTTACATGATAGACGATTCAATACCATACTAATGGTAAGTCTATTATGGGAAAGCAGAATGAAACTAAAAAAACCACTCGCCGGTGTCAGTCGACGACAGTTGTTAGTATGGTCAGGGACTGCCTTGGTTAGTTATCAAGCGCATGCTGTGACCATTAAGGGTGTTCCCGCTTGGCAACCTTTTGATGACAGTCCCCCGGAGACTTTCGACCAGGCCGGTTATTTATTTCTTAACACATTAGAAGTCGCGACACTCACTGCCATCGTTGACCAACTGATTCCTGCTGATGAGCTGAGTCCAGCCGGCTCAGAGTGCGGATGCGTCGTCTTTATTGATCGGCAGTTGCACGGTTTTTATGGTAATTTCGAACGTCTTTATCGTGAAGGCCCTTTTGAAAAAGGGACTCCCGAGCAAGGGGACCAGTCGCCCCTGACCCCTCGCCAGCGTTATCGTATCGGCCTTGCTGCATTAGAGGCACACAGTCAGTCTTCCTATAAAAAATCTTTCCACGCTATCACCTCTCAACAACAACTTGATCTACTTAAGAACCTTGAAACAGGGGAAATCAATTTCTCGGAAATAAGCGGGAAAGAGTTTTTCGACCAACTCTTACTTAATACGACAGAAGGTTTCTTTGCCGATCCCCTCTACGGCGGAAATCGTGAAATGGTTTCTTGGAATATGTTGGGGTTCCCTGGTGCACGCTACGATTACCGTGATTATATTCACCAGCACAATAAAGATCTTAATCTCTATCCCGTTAGTATCACCGGTGCGCCAGAGTGGGACCAGCAAGGGAAATCATCATGATAAAAAAGCTTCCTGAAACTGAAGTCGTGGTAATTGGTTTAGGATGGGCCGGTTCAATCATCGCTAAAGAATTGTGCGATGCTGGTCTTTCCGTCGTTGGTCTCGAACGTGGGCCATGGCGCGATACGGCAAGCGATTTTAATGTTGCCACAGCAGCCGACGAATTACGTTATAACCAACGCCAAGAATTGATGCTACGTACTCGTCAAAATACCGTGACTATGCGTAACACCGCTTCTCAAGTAGCGCTGCCCATGCGCAGTTGGGGCTCTTTCCATCCTGGGAATGGGACGGGGGGCGCAGGAGGGCATTGGGCAGGAATTACCTTTCGCTTTCAACCTGAAGAGTTTCGTTTAAAGAGCCATCTGCAAGAGCGCTATGGGGCTATCCCCTCGGAGCTGACCTTACAAGATTGGGGCCTGACTTGGCAGGATATTGAACCGCACTATATGTCATTTGAAAGGGTTGCTGGCACATCAGGAAAAGCCGGTGTCCTTAATGGGGTAAAACAGGCTGGCGGAAACCCGTTCGAAGGCGATCGTTCTGGAGAGTATCCAACCCCACCGTTAGCTCAACCTTATGGTCCAACACTTTTTGCTCAAACTGCACGAGAGCTGGGCTATCAAGCTTTCCCTGTCCCCTCATCCTTAGTGTCCGAAGCCTATACTAACCCCTACGGCCTGACCATGGGGGCCTGTACGTTCTGTGGATTCTGTACAAATTATGGTTGTGCCAACTACTCTAAAGCCAGCAGTTTCTCGACGATTTTGCCCGCCTTGATCAGACAGCCTAACTTCGAAGCACGCACCTTTTGCGAAGTGCTTACCGTCAATACTGATGCATCGGGTAAGCAGGCAACAGGTGTGACCTATGTAGATGCTTCAGGCCAGCAGTGGGAGCAACCTGCTCAGATAGTCATTGTCGCGGCATTTACTTTCGAAAATGTACGACTGATGCTGCTTTCGGGGATTGGTAAGCCTTACGACCCAATAAGTAATACTGGGACAACGGGCCGAAATTATGCGTATCAAACCGCTAATGGTGTCACATTATTCTTTGATGATAAAAAATTTAATCCCTTTATCGGTGGCGGCGCGGTAGGTATGGCTATCGATGAGTTTAATAATGATAATTTTGATCACAGTGGCTTGGGCTTTTTTGGCGGTGGGAGTATCAGGGTTACGCCAATTGGCGCCGCCCCAATCAGTTATCATCCTACTCCACCCAACTCACCAAAATGGGGGAAAGGCTGGAAACAAGCGATGGTGAATAACTACCAAAGTACAATGTCTATCGGTTGCGAAGCCAGCAGCTATACCACCCGCAGCAACTATCTCTCATTAGATCCTAATTATAAGGACCCTCACGGCCGGCCGTTACTGAGAGTCACTTTCGACTTCCCCGATAATGACCTGAAGATGGCCAGTTACTGTACCAATAAGGTCGCAGAACTCGCAAAATCGATGAACCCACGAGAAATCGTTGCGAAGCCGACGCAAGGTCATTGGGACAGTAAACCCTACCAATCCTCCCACGTCGTCGGAGGATTCGTTATGGGTTCATCACCACAGACGAGCTCAGTCAATACTCATCTGCAGGTATGGGGGGTTCCCAACTTATTTGTCGTTGGCGCTTCCGCTTTTCCCCAAAACCCTGGTTATAACCCCACCGGCACCGTGGGAGCGCTTGCCTTTCGGGCCTCCCATTCCATCCTTACACACTATTTAAAACATCCACGGGAGATGATTACAGCATGAAAAAGTTTCTTCACTCCCTTCTTATATTCTCAAGTATCGGCTGGCCATCGCTCACGCTGGCTGCGCAAGCGGATTACGATCTGGTTGAAAAAGGTCGTTATTTAACGGTAGTGGGTGATTGCAGTGCCTGCCATACCGCGCAAGACTCTTTACCTTATGCTGGCGGAGTCCCTATTCATACACCATTCGGGGATATCATTGGGGCGAATATTACACCCGATAACGCGACGGGTATTGGGAAATGGAACTTCGATCAGTTTCAGGCTGCCATGCGTGAAGGACATGGTAGGGAAGGTAAAAAGCTCTACCCTGCAATGCCTTACACCGCTTATACCAAAGTCAGCGATCAAGATCTCTATGCGATATGGAGTTATTTACGCGCACTGCAGCCCATCCATAACCGTGTGGAGAGTAACCAGCTGCCTTTCCCTTTTAATATTCGTAGTAGTCTTCTATTTTGGAACTGGATAAATTTTAAAAGCGGAACTTTTATTGAAAATAGTCAACAGAGCGCACAGTGGAATAGAGGTGCATATCTCGTAGAAGGATTGGGCCATTGTGGGACCTGCCATACGGCTAAAAATCTGCTAGGCGGGGACAAAAGCGGTCAAGCTTTGCAAGGTGCGGTGGTCGATAACTGGTGGGCACCCAATATCACCAATAATAACCATCAAGGGCTAGGTCGCTGGACTATTGACGAGATAAAAGAGTACTTACGAACTGGCGCTAATAAATATGATTTTGCTTCAGGCCCGATGGCAGAAGAGGTCAAAAAATCTTCGCAATACTGGCATGAAGAAGATCTTCACGCGGTTGCCGTTTATCTAAAAACCTTAGATCACCAAACACCGATCCCCACCCCACTCTCCAAGGATCAACCCGCCATGCGAAGAGGGTCTGCGATCTATTTTGATCGCTGCTCAGCCTGCCATTTATCGCAAGGCGAAGGGGCTAAAGCAATCTTTCCGCAACTCGCGAATAATCCCTTAATCAATGCGTCAAACAGTGCCTCTTTGATTAGAGTCGTCTTGGCGGGCAGTCGAGCCGTCGATACCGATGCCTACCCAACAGGCGCAGCAATGCCAGCATTTGCTAAGACGCTCACCGATCAACAAATTGCTGATGTCATCACTTGGATAAGAAATAGTTGGGGAAACAGTGCAGAACCCGTAAAAGGTGACGAAGTGAGAAAAGTAAGAGATACCTTAAGCAAGGAATAATTGAATCGCCGGCATAGCAGCCGGCGACAGCTTTATTCAAATAGCGCAGCAATGTCTCCTGGTGTGGTCAGCCAAAACTCATCGCGTCGCTGCATCAGTTTATGTAGTACCTGCTTTAACCGGTAGAAGCGAAAGGGTTGGCCCACAATATAAGGATGTAAGGCAATACCCATTACTTGTGGGGAATGTTCACTGCGTGCCAATAACTCTTCAAATTGATACTCAATCATCTGACAGAAAGTATCAATTGACGCGCCATTCGGGATTATGGTGGGAATATCGTTAATTTCTTGAGGGTATGGTACGGAAAGCAATGGCCCATTCTCTGTGGAAAACGGCGTTGGCATCTCATCATGTGCCCAGTTTAAGGTATAGCTAAACTGATGTTTGGCGAGTAACTCAGGAGTATGGAAGCTTTCCGAGATCCAGGGTGATAACCAGCCTTTTACCTTTTTGTTTTGATAATTTTTTAACCGTTCCTGACAGGTTGCGATCAGGGTATCCTCCTCGGCCAATGCTAACTCCCCTTGGCGCTGAGAATTAGTATGTCCATGACCAATCAACTCGCTTCCCGGTATTGCTAACCAACGATCAAGTAACTCAGGGCAATAGTCTAGGATTGAAGTATTAGCGATGACCGCGGGAGGAATGCTCAATGCCGTAAACAGCTCCGCTAAATGCCATCCGCCTACTCTGTTACCATAATCCCGCCAGCTGTAGTTCAGCACATCTGGGTAATTTGCATTGGCCGAAAGCTTCGCCCCTTCTTGAGAATCGAATGAAAAATGTTCGAGATTCATCGCAACATAGAGCGCTAAGCCCTTCCCATTCGGCCACCGCTTCGGGTTGATTAACGTTCCAGCCGCATTAGGATAGCGCTGAGGAGTGATAGGGGACTGTAGTTGCACTTTCTTCGACATTTTTGACTCGCGTTAGGTTAACGGTATCGAGTCAGTATAGTCATTTTTATGGTAATTCGGAGAGATAAGGGATATTGCATGCTAAAATAGCGGAGATATCGATAAGGAATGAGATAATGAAAAAGATAATTTTTTTATTAAGTGTACTTTTATTGATCAGTTGTGCGGCAAAGAAAGAAAAGACCGCTGACCAGCCAGTATTGCACAATGGAAAATGTGCGAATGCAGGTAAGGCCATCAATTGCACTTGGAATGATGTTTCAATTTAAAGGTTTTTTAAAATTCCAATGCAAAAAGGCCATCCGTAAGGATGGCCTTTTTGTCTTATTGGATGCCTGGCAGTTCCCTACTCTCGCATGGGGAGACCCCACACTACCATCGGCGCTACGGCGTTTCACTTCTGAGTTCGGCATGGGGTCAGAAGGGACCACCGCGTGAGTGCCGTCAGGCAAATTATGTACAGCGTCTGATTTGTTGGGCCACAAGGCTGAATCCTCTGGGTTATCGCCGAACTGTTCCAACGGAGAGCTTCTTGATAGGTTTATTCATGTAATCCTGCCTACTCTCGCTTCGCCGCCTAGCAGTAATACTCTCTCAGTAAAAACTAATAACGTAGCTTTACATGACCTCTCACGAAAGGTTGTCACAAAATTGGGTGGGACTAGTATCACTGATTATGAAGCAATGAGCCGCAGCATCGATATTTGGACAGATATTACAGGTCTTTTTACCACGGACCCTAGAATTGTCCCTAATGCTCAAAAAATTGAAGAGACGAGAGTGCTATCTTTACGTCGTTATCAAACCTTACTTTGACTGTATAGTTTGAATATCCTACATGAATGTAGTTTTCTAGCTGAAGTATTTGCTATTTTGGCGAAACATCATATTTACGTCGATTCAATTACAACAGCTGAAGTAAGCATTACCTTAACCTTAGATAGAAAGGCCAGTACTGACATAGTACAACCCCCCATAGAGCAGAGAACAATTAATCATAAGTCAGCGTAAAAATGCTATCAGCATTAGCTGTACCGGCTGTAACAACGCCTGTGTTGGTGATATATCGAGCAGAAAAACCAAATACCGCATTACCGTCCTTATCAACCGCTGTGCGTTTAGACATCGTATTGATTGCTAAACGATTATGGGATTCATCAAGCAATTCGATTGCAATACCCGTTGCAGTGCTATCGGAACTTAACGCCAATAAACTGGCATCATTCTTATCACCTTTGCCCGAAAAATTTACCTTTACTCCATTACCTGAACAATCAGTAAGACGAATACTCCAATCTATAGATGATGACTTCGCCCCGGGATGATTCAATTGACGAGTCGGCCAGTGACCCAAATCAATTGTTTTCTCGAGATCAGCGGGATCAACAGTACATGAGAAGGCAACCACTGTCCCGTGCAAATTTATATTAATCTCTTGCAATTTTTTAGCGTAGGCACTGTAATTGATCTGAACGAATGCGAATACCAGTAATAGTATTCTCAGAATTATTACCTTCATTAAAATTAAAAATCTCCTCATAAAAAATAGTAAAATCACTAGTCAAAATCGATACGTAAATATCCTTGAGCAGAAAATATTCCCTCCTTAGGTGTTTTGCCAGTTATACTGACCGGCCATGCCGTAATTGGAACCTCTGCTTTACCCGTATCATTTAATTTAAAAGGAATCTTGCTATCAATATTATTTGGCGTTAAGGGGACCCTATTCTTATCACCAACAATAAACCCTATATCTTTATTATCAGAAACAATTGCCTTACCAGATACATCACCAGATTCCAGCCGCATACTTAATAGTGCTTGCGCATCTATATTTTTGCATTGAATCGCGATTTGACGAGTTTGTTCATTTACACCTAGCGGTTTATTTCCGGCACCTGCATTTGAAAAAGCCGTTTTACCTATATTACCAAAATCGATATCAATAGTCTTTCCAGTATCCAACTCACAACTTTGTGGGACTTCTATTTGTCCACCAATTGATACCGTATACAGCACGTGGGTGTGCGGTTCACCCTTTTCTGTATTCAAATAAACTTGAAATACTGTATCGTTGGGTAAGTCCGCACGGCCAACAAAAGGCTTAATTATTTTGATACTAAAAACAAAATGAGACTCCCAGACTAAAAACTCATCAGGCGAGTCCTTCCATGCTACATCCCCCATTTTCATATCTAGTACAGGCGGATAAAAAGTGATCCCTTTAGAATCTACGATTTCACTCCCTAATTCCAGATAATCATTTAATTTAATGTATTTCATCTCTCCAATTTGCTCTACAACTGGAAATTTTGTGTCATAGCTTTTGTACGGGCGACCATCATGTGAATAGGGAAATAGGCACGATGCGTGAATACCAGTATTATTAGTCCGGCTGAGATTTAAAATATACCCAGGAGTGTTACTTTTAGGATCTTCTACCATTGCAGTTAAATCAATAGAAATATCGTAGTGGTCATTAGAATAATGTGTAGGGCAAGCAGCCGCCATAGATGGTGCCGCCACACACCATAAAACAAGTGCTATGATACAATAGATTTTTTTCAAAATTTTATCCTCATGGTAAATTATTGTTTACCTATATAAGTAACTGGCACCCGTAGCAATAGTCTGTATAAGTATTGAAATCCCCGTTAGAAAAAACAATCATTTTCACCTCTCAGATATCTCTAGCGATATTCTACTTGCCTGGCTAACTGAATGATAATTCCTTATTCAATCCATACTAAAACTACAAAGTAAACGCTTTCTGAAAGTTGCCAGCGCGACTCACTGATTTACCTTAAGTATTACAGTCGAGATTTAATTGTACTATAGGCTTTTCTGCATCGGCCTTCGTCACGACATAATGTTGACTGCACCGTTCAGATGAAGAGGGTCCCCACACAATGTCAATCTTTCCATTCATTGGGATGGAAGATAAATAGACCTGGCCTGCTTCATTAACAATGCCTGTCGCACCTGAGTTTTTCTCAGTCACTTCTGAACCAAAGGGTAAAAAACGGCCATTGCGTTGTAGAGTGAAAAGAGCACGTAAACCTGTGTGAGCAACAAAAGATGCTCTGACAACCGCCCCTTCAGTCGGGACGACATTTTGAACGTTGTTCTCAATATCGGTATGTAAATCGAGGCTATCAACGTCCAGTGCAATCCGGTTATTTCGATACATTGTTGCAGAAGGCTGCACCGTATATCCACGCCAATCTGTTTTCATACCGGACCCACTACTCCCGACACGAACACCTTTAGCACCAGGCGCTTTTATCAATACATTAGTAGTACCTAGCGATTGGCTAAGGGTAATCCCATCAGCATGGGCTAATACTCCCCCGGCAACACTCCAATTAGCACGCTTATCCGATTTACTCGAACTGTAACCGAACGTACCCTCAGCGTAGCTACTGTGTAATGTAGCCGTGGCTGAGTAACTGTCGCCATAATTATTCATATGACTTTGAGTCAATGAATAATTTAAATTTTTCGCTTCAAGCAAAGAGCCACTAATCCCGGTTTGTATCCGAGTAGTGCCATCCTGCTGATGACTCACAGAGGACGTGGCATACATATGATCAGCGACTGTATTAGCGCGATTGCTGTTAAACAATCTACCTAAAGGAATTGACGCTGATAATGAAATCTGGCGATCAGTCCCTGCGATACCTGTATTACGACTTAATGAGTACGAAATATTATAATTAACATACTTAAAAGAACTGGATAAACCAGCTTGATACCAAATATCTTTATCGGGGCTATTCCAGTACGATTGTTGACTCCCCGAAACATATATTGACCCAAAATCGTTAATTTGCTGCGAAATATTTAACTGAAAGCGCCCTTTTTTACTCATACGCAAGTTATGGTAGCTTAAGGGTTCATATTTATAGCCCTTTCCATCACCTTTATCTTGCCATGAGTACTGATAACCTTCCATGTTACTCCACGCTGTTTCATCTAAGGTATAGAAGCCACGCGTTGAATAGCGGTAACCTAAAAGCTGTACATTCGTACCAAATTCATTAAGTGTTTTATTATATAAAAATTTTACAGATTGTCCTTGATGACGGCTACCGTCTGCCAGCTGACTGGAAGACGCTGTAATATCTGAAGAAAATGCCCCCCAATCACCGAGGTTTTGGCCGAGTCCTACTGAATAAGCGCGGTAGTTGTCAGCTAGCTGAGCGCCGCCATAGATAGTGTAACCTCCCGATAACCCTTTAGAAAAAGTAGCTTGTCCAAAAAAGGGTGCATTTTTTTCACTCAGACCAGTACGGTACTTACCGGCTACAGCTTCATAACTGAAATGTTTTTCGCGTTCCAGTAATGGCACTGACGAATAAGGTACGAGATAGTGCTGCGTCTCACCCGCATCATTTTTTACCAAAATATCAAGGTCTCCACTCGAGGCGGTGGAGTTTAAATCATTAATCTCAAATGCACCTGATTGCACAATATTTTGATAGATCAAGTAACCATTTTGACGAATTTCAACTGTTGATCGACCTGAAGCTATACCCTTAACTGTAGGAGCATAACCTTGTAGGCTATCTGGGAGCATAGCCTCGGACGAATAGATACGTGCCCCTCTAAAGTTAACACTATCAAAAACATTTCCAGCAGTATTATTATCACCCAGGATGAGTTCACTTTTTAATGGAATAACCGAACGCTGTAAATAAGTGGAAACATTCTGCCAATAATGTTTAGCCTCAGTACCTTTATAAGATGCATAGCTCCAAACACCGTTATGACGAAGTCGCCAAGCGCCAATATTTATTCCAGAAGTCAAATTTGCATAGATATTCTTATTTAACTTACTTTGCTCACCGGTCAGCGAATAATTGAGTAAACCAGCATTAATACCTTCATTCCATTCTTCTGGAGGAATGTACCCAGCGATATTATTTTTTACCGCGGACTGTGGAAAGAATAAGTTCAATCGCTGCTTAGGGAAATCATAATAAAAATTAGCCCCAGGATAGATAGTTCTAAAATCGATACAGCTGTTTGCGTCTATACCATCTTTTTGAGCAGCGATATCAGAAGTTTTTACCCCTACCCGATTTAGGAAATCGATGGTCAAACAGGGAACTAACCCGGTCTCATCTTTTTTAAAATTTTCTACAATATGAGCAATTTCACTGTTTGAGAGGTTTTCATTTTCAGAACTTTTTTCTTTTATATTATCATTCTGAATATTGTTCTTATCATTGTTTTTTTCATCTATCTTGAACAGTACATCTTTTGAGGTAATAAATTCATCATTAAACCAAATATCCACATGATAAAGACCGGGTGCTTGGTCTGCACCTTTTTCAAAGCGTGAAAGATCCGCAACAGTATTTCCATCAGAACTTAGAAATGCAGGATTAAACCAGTCCTCAGCATAGGAAGAAAAAGCTGGCAAACCAGAAATAATCAATACGCTGCTACAATTCTTCATTAACATAAAGAAATTTCTAAATAGTATTTGATTATAAAACATATTGACCAACTTATTCTTACAATAGATATTTATTGATATTTTCCTAATTGTGAAGCTGTTATAGCACCGTAGTCATTGACAGTCTGATAACGAACCTCACCCGTAACACCTGAAGGTAAAACTACAGAAATATTATTTTTAGGCGCAATCATTTCATTATTTATTTTCTTACCACCAACAGTTAAGTTCACTAAAGAAATATAATAAGGGGTCGGATTTTCTATTATTAACTTACTATTTTCTTTTTTAAAGATAAGATGGTTAGGAGCATCTTCTGACCTCATATCAATTGAGTGAGGTCTCATAAACAATTTAATTCTAGAGAGTACAGCAAGCTGTAAAGTATTTCGGGACTTAGCTGAATTTTTATCAACTGCTGGAATAGCCTTCACGCTAAGCCAATAAACGGTTTCTTTATCTTGTGGCAATGGTTTACCAGTATAGATAATTCGAAGTGAATTTTCACTCTTAGGTGAAGAGGTAAACAGTGGTGGCGTTACAGCGAAATCTGCCGTTTTATTACCGCCTTCATCTTCCACCCATGCTTGAATTAGGAACCGTTCGTGCGCGTCACTGTTGTGAATCGCAAGTGAACTTTGTGCTGATTCTTCATCATAAATGACACGCGTTGCGCCTAAGCCAATTCCACTCGCCATCGTATATGTGCTCACGCACATAGTTAATGAAAAAAAGAGACTTTTTAGTAAATTCATTTTTAGATTCATAATGTTAATACCCCAATAGAAAGTGATTATTACCAATAGACAAGGCTAAACCAAACCTCACTATTGAGTTCAGACGGATTTAAAACTCTGGCACTGGCATGATATCGAGCCGTGAAATGTAAAATCATATCAAAGCCATCTAAGCTTGTTTGGCTAGGGATCACCGTGTTGGGTTTAATACGTTGATTTGATTCGTCGAATAACATTAAATCTAACCCTGTATATCCCCCATCACCTGTCATACCGATAGGAATATCGTTTCTACCCGTCACAAGAAAAGAATCAGGATCTTTGCTATCAGTTACACCAAAAAAACTAATACCAACATGGTTCGCTATTTGGGGATCACAATCAGTAAGAACAATATTAAAAGGCACCGCTACCGAAGACATATCACCAACCCGGTGAAAAGCATCCGTTCTATATTGCCCCATATTAATAAGCATCTCTTGGCTTTCTGTTGAGACGACACAAGCACCTTCATTAATGAGCCCTTTCATGTGTACATCACCACCATAAACGGTCACTATAGGGGGTTTTCGAGCCTCGGCCATAGGAATAAATGAAGCACTAATTAATACAATTAATATACATGAATTAACAAACAGATTACTGAACCACATAAATAAGACCTCATCGATAGTTTCCTCGGCTAGCTTAAGCTAACCGAGGAAAAAATCTAACGAATCAGTACTTACTGATATTGCAGTACAAACATTGCATCTGCATCTGCTTGACCGGCTGTAGGTTTCGCACTAGTGGAAACATATTGAGCGGCGAATTGTAGGGTGTTACTTCCGTCAATGATAGTATGCGCAGCAGAGAATTTAGAACCATCAATTGGTAAAACTTTAGAGGTTTCATCAAGGATTTGAATACCTACACCTGAAGCTGTATTCGCATTATCACCTGCTGAATTGATAGCCAGTAAATCAGAACTGGTAGTATCTTGCTGACCAGTAAAAGCGATTGCTGCGGTAGTTGCGACAGAAGTATCACAGTCTTCCAATTGGATTTGGAAAGGTACCGTTGCAGATTTATCACCAACTTTTTTAAAGTGATTTAGGGTATATTGTCCTAGCTCAACAGTTTGATCAGCAGATTTGGTGCTAACAACGCAAGCCGCATCAACTAATGAACCCGTAAAGTGAACAGTACCACCATTTACAACTTTAGTTGATGGAGCTGGAGCTGGAGCTGGAGTATCCCCACCATCATCCGCTGCGAAAGCTGTACCAATAGATAAAGTCATTGCAGTACTTAATAATAATACCAATTTATTTAATTTCATTTCTATCCCGTTAATACAATATATATGCTAGTTAATAGATATCGGTTAATTCTTTATACCGAATTTTATTTTTATGCTGTAATGATTACTCTGGTAATACGTTCACAGACAACTTTCTTAGCAAACTATTTATTAGAGTGGTTAAAATAAAAACCCTATATAAATAAACTCACCACTTAAAGAGTGTCTATTTATAACATTACCAATTTTATAATTTACACCGAGATAAATTACCCTTTAATTTCACCAAAAAATAATTTCATGAAATGAATGAAATATTCAAATTAAAATAAATCCTCTATAACGAAGAGAGAAATTATTCCAATAGAATCTAAAAAGGACCTCTAACTCGATGAAAAAATAATAGCAATTTACGGATGGCGAGTCAAAAATGATAAAAAACACAAAGCATTAGGAAGTATTGTTAATTAGCTGACTAGTTATATGGCGTAAAATTAAGGTGCTTATATAGAAAAGATTTTTATTGTATATATATACGTATTTACACAGTTGCTAGTTCGAATAAATCAAACCTAGCTATTAATTAGCGATATGAGTAATAAATCCAGTTGATGATAACCTATTTTCAGTAATATTATTTTACATTTAAATGTTAAAGTAAGTTAGGTAATGACTCCAATTTATTGATTTAGTGTATGATGGTGTTTTTGAGGTGCTTCTGTGGCTTCCATCTCCGTGTGCTGTCCCTCTTGTTCCGTGACTAAAGGCGTTGTCTGTAACGGCAAAAGTACT
>NZ_JABBFR010000012.1 GCF_018494065.1 Rosenbergiella gaditana
AACAATCTGCTTCTCACGCACAATAGAGCGACATGAAAAAGTCATCGGGGCCTTCATTGAAAAATATATGTTCTACTCATTGGAGTCATTACCCGCAAAACGTCGAGATAGTGTTCACTCCCCCTAAAATGAGACAGCTATAATTCGACAGTCCAATATAGACGGTATGCATTCGGTGAACCGCTTGTTTTTTCAGCGATGAAAACATATTGACGGAACTGTCGGGGGACATTTCTCCCGGAAATGATTTATGGAAAAAATTCATGCAACATTTTTTCTTTACCCAACGTGAATATTAAGAAATCACTCTCTTTGAATTTATTTTCTTTGATGAGCTGGTGTTTTACTGTGTTAAATTTTTTTGTGTCGGTAAAGAAGAGTGCCGTTACATAATCTGAATCTATCAAATTCTGTTTTTCAGAAAGATGTACAACATCTTCGTAGCAACCTCTTTCCTTGCCTCCTAATCTTTGTGTTAACATGCATTGTGTCAGTAAATACGTGCGAATTGGTTTTTTTTCATAGAGAATCTTAAGGAAGTTAATTCCTTCTTTATAGTGTTTTTCGCCTATGAGACTATTAATATACATTAAAAGAATGTCGGTATTTTCGGGATGTTTTTTGCGAATTGAATTAATTTTTAAAAGGATTTCGGTACTCTGCCTGGAGTCAGCCATAACTAGTTTTTCAACTAAATGAGCTACCTCAGCTATAGGGCTGTTTTTGATTGAAAGAGGTTCAGGATAAGAATTTGTATAGCTGCACAGAAGAAAAAAAAGTGCCATTAATTTGAAAGGGGATAATATGGCTTTCATATTAAACCTGCTTGAATCTATTCAGTGAGATATAATGTGTTGCTTTCTTGGGGATTGGAGCTAGCGACCCCGTATATCCTGTGTTTAAAACGTATCCGGTTTCTATTTTTAAAACGGGCTGAATTTTTTTGCTCGATTTTATAGTAAACTGGGTGGCTCCAATAAGAATTTCATCCTGAGTGAGAGCAAAAGATCTATCTCTGGAATCTAAAACGTGCTTTTTATGATCGATATTATTTTCAACTGTGCACCAGGGTTTAATCGCGCCTGATCCGTAAGCTCTGGCTGCATTACATAACATCGATGCGGATAAAAATAACTTTTTTTCTTCTTTTACATCACTTTCAGTTACATTCAGAAGCAAAGTATAAGATGCATGTAAAGCACCGACCCCTTCGAGAGCCAAATAACCTAAAGTCGAAAACCTAAACGATTTTGTTGCCATTATATCCTCCTTGAAAAATCAATATAGCTCCTTGCGCCCCTTCCCTGAACGGTTATCCTCTGGAACGCCAAGGTTTAACTTTATGAATCTATGCCAATTTGTGCATTATGTGAACCTAAATTTGTTAAAGACATTAATTTCTCTTCCCATTGATCAATAATTTCACGTTTTTCTCTCAGGTAATCGTAACGATTATAGTGCTTGGTCGATACCCCCGGTTTTTTGTGATTTTGCAGCCGGTCGCGAATTTCTGAACTGATACCCATATTCCAGGCCAAAGTCTTAAACGTCCGTCTGATGTCACGAGGTGTGAAATTACTGAATCCGGTACGCTGGCAGAATTTTCGCAACTGCTTACTATACTCAGCAGACAGCAAATGGCCTTCTTTGGTATTGCCGTGGAATAGAAATGCCGCGTCTGGGTATTTTTAATGTTGGTTCAGTCTTACTTAATGTGGGTTCAAATCGTAATTTGGTTGGTTCACTTTTTGGGGTCAGCCCAAGCACTGGCTTTGGTACGCATACAACACTAAAACAAGTGGCATTCTGGCTTATACATTCGGACCACGGACGGATGGTACCTGTCGTGAACTTCTGGCCCTGCTCACTCCGTTTAATATCGGCATGATAACAAGCGATGACTGGGGACGTTATGCCAGAGAAGTACCAAAGGAGAAGCATCTGACAGGCAAACTATTCACTCAGCGTATTGAGCGTAACAATCTTACGCTAAGAACCCATATCAAGCGTTTAGCCCGAAAAACAATCTGCTTCTCACGCACAATAGAGCGACATGAAAAAGTCATCGGGGCCTTCATTGAAAAATATATGTTCTAATAATTGGAGTCATTATCCCCGTTCATCGAGCGTGAGCATTATGTACAATAACCGGATCTATATATTGAATACGTGACCTGTAATGATGATTAATGAAAAATTTCCTTTTTTTATTTTGGTATTACTCTGCCATTAGGATTTTGGATATACGTTTTATCGCCTATATTTATAAATGCGTCTCCATCGATGCTCCCTCTTACGATTAATGCTATGCTGTTATAAACACATTTATTATGCTCGCCATTGGTATCATCAAAGCAGGTATAGTCATCAATTGAACCATTTGTGGTTCCTTTTGGTAATTTTTCATAACCACTGAAATTCATGACGATTACTGTGAAGTTATCAGGAGTGTTGATAATATGATATTTATTCTGAATTGAGTCTTTGTTTTTCAACCACCAATTTAGTTTTCCATCCTTAGTCATCGGTAAATGTTCTACAAAAACCGCACCATTATCAACTCTGATTATTTTAGCTGGTCTTAGAGTAATCCATATGCAGTATGCTATTATTAAAAATACTAAAATTGCTCCAATCCTTTTATAGTTAAACATTGTTTTCTCCTGTCAATGTTATGGTTGCTTCGAAATTTGTGAAAAATGGCTTTTGAGCAACATCCTTAGCCCTCTGTAGAACGAACCATATTCTAAAGAAACTAATTGAGTTGAATTTAGCCTCTAAGATATCTTCTTTATCTAAGCCAAAATGGTCTTGTGCTCTATATTTGACAACCGCAGTATATTTATTGCCTTGGAAGGTCAAGCTTTCAATAGAAAATTCTGTGCTGTTTATGTCATGGACGGTGATTCCCATACCATTGAGGCTCTCCGCTTTTTGACGCTAAAAATAGTTCTCGGTGAAAGGTAATAAAATCTACCGTCTTAGCAAATCCTACCCCTAATAACCCCACCAAACTCCCCACAATTGCGGAGAGAAGTAATATTTTAATCGATGCGGTATCACGAGTTAACAGCCGATGCATAATTCGATGGCGTCGTCTGGCTCGACGACTTAAGGAATGTTGCTTAATTTTTGCTTTCCGCATCACTAATCCACATAAATTTATTATCTATCTGAACGATACGCTTATCCGTTGCAGATCAAAAGCAGTTGTTTTAATCAGTTCTACGCACTAATCAGCGCGATATGAAGAGAAGTGGGATAGCGTTAAATGCATCCAGTTTCTGACTATCGTAAAGCCCTAAATAAATTTCAACGAGAGGACTCACTGTCTTACTACCAATATAGTGCCCCGCCACAAAGATAGTACTGAATAAATTTTTTAGCGTTAAATTTAAGGCTTCAGATAATTTGCGCCATTTGTTATGTCACAGAGGTATTGCCAACGCTCCCGAGTAAAACACAGTATTGATTATTACTTATGCAGGAAACTTAAAAACGGCGCTATCCGTCCATGCCCACAGTCAAAAAATCCTACATTCACTGACTCAGACCGCATAATGCGGTCTTGTGTAGCATAAGCTATAGCCAAGTATTTCCCCTATACATTGCAGCAAGCACTGCCTCCCTGAGGGATTTGTGCTGGCTATCAGATTTGTATCGTTTAAATCTGGTAATAATTTATTAATCAACTATGGTTATCGACAGGGGAGATTACAATGCAAAAATGTCAGATATGTAACAGTAAAAAAGTCACAGCGTGTGGTGCACGAAGGCTAAACTCGTTATTTCAAACGAGTGATTTTACACATTCTCACTGCGGTAAACTCTCCGGGGGATTTATCCGTGCGATTTTCCCTATTGCCGAATCTGTAATGAGAAATATTGAACAGTTACTGGGAATTCACGCTTTTAGACCGGCTATAGTTACTGAGATCTCACCCTCTGACGACGTGATACTCCTGTGTCGGGCTTGCGGCCTTTGGTATAAACCACAGCATTGAAGACGCCTTCTTTAAGAAGGAGCCCTCGATACCGCCCCCCCGATCAGCGTTATGTTCTCCCATTGCGACGATAGGCCACTTTCAAGAGCACCACGCCAACCACTGCCGACAGTAATGAGCCGCCCAACACCCCTATTTTTACTTCGTCTAGCAGTAAGGGAGCATTTGGGAACGCAAGCCCACCAATAAATAAGCTCATGGTAAAACCAATTCCACATAGCATCGCTACGCCATAAAATTGTAGGTTGCTCGCGCCTTTAGGTAATTGCGCGACCCCAAATTTGATCAACAGAAAAGCAATCAGGCCAATCCCAAGCTGTTTACCAACAAATAACCCGAGCATAATACCGAGCGGTACTGCGCTGAATAACTGGTCAGTGGTTACATGGATAAAACTGACACCCGCATTCGCAAAACCAAAAATCGGGATAATCAAAAAGCTCACCCAAGGGGCAAGGCAGTGTTCAAGCTTGAGAAGGGGTGAGGCCTGCCCAAGTTTTTGCCCCGAGTGCGGAATACATAATGCGAGTATGACGCCTGCCACCGTCGCGTGGATCCCCGACTGATAAATGAAATACCACAATAATACACCTAAGGATAAGTAGAGGGGTAAGGCGATCACGCCACGCCGATTGAGTAACATCAAAATAATAACCGTTACTAAAGCGCCGCCAAGCATTTCACTATTAATCCCTGCTGTGTAAAACAACGCGATAATAATGACTGCCCCTAAATCATCAATGATTGCCAGTGCCGCTAAAAAAACTTTTAACGATGTCGGTACCTTGCTGCCAAGCAAAGATAATATCCCTAAAGAAAAGGCAATATCGGTTGCCGAGGGGATTGCCCAACCCGATAAGGTTTGGTGATCATGTCGATTAATCAGTAAATAGAGGGCAGCTGGAAACACCATTCCCCCCACCGCTGCCGCGCCTGGCAGAACACGTTGCGACCATTGTGCAAGCTGCCCGGTTAAGAACTCGCGTTTAATCTCTAAGCCAACCATTAAAAAGAATACGCTCATCAATACATCATTGACCCATTTTTCAATCGGCAAGCCGGCGATCGACGTGTGGATAAATGCAGAATAAACGTTTTCGCCGCCAGTATTACAGAGAATAATGGCCCCGAAAGAGGTGATAATAAGCAAAACCCCTGCCGCTAAGGGTGAATGCAAAAGCTTGTTCAAAGACATACAAAAATCCTAGGGTTAACAGTCCATGCTGAGGGCTAGTGTATAATAAACCGCGGGTTAGCACGATCATTGTCGGTAGGAATGAGTCATAACAAGAGCAGAGAATATTGATAAAAGCTATTCTTGCTATCATCAGGATATTTACAGTTAGCATTCCCTGCTTTATGGTTGAACCATCATCAGATTGGCGTTGAGGTTCTTTACAGTGAAAGCTCCCTCTCCTTTACTCGCTCCTCGATTAGCCTTGGGCGATACCATTGGTTTTTTCTCACCCTCCTCACCCGTGACGGTGAGCGCTCCAGAACGTTTTACCCGTGCTAAACATTTTCTAGAAAAAAAAGGCTTTTTACTTCACGCTGGGCGACTCACTGGGCAATCGGATTACTATCGTTCCGGCACAATTCAAGACAGAGCAGCAGAATTAAATCAGCTCATTCGTGACCCGAAAGTGCGTTGTATTATGTCCACCATCGGGGGTAACAATAGTAATGCCCTGCTACCGTACATTGATTACGATGCGTTGCGACAGGATCCAAAAATCATCATTGGCTACTCGGATGTCACAGCCCTGTTAGCAGGCATTTATGCAAAAACCGGCCTCATCACCTTTTATGGCCCAGCGCTGGTTGCCTCATTTGGTGAGTTAGCCCCTCTGGTTGAACACACCTACCATAGTTTTCACACTATTTGCCTCACCCAGCCCAAGCTACCTTACCCCTATTCGCTGCCGGAATATTGGACTGATGAGCGGTTAAACTGGGACCATATAGAAGCGGACAGAGGCAAAACACTCTATAAAAATCAGTGTGAGTTCATCGGCAGTGGCACTGTTCAAGGGCGGGTGCTGGGGGGAAATTTAAACACCTTATCGGGTATTTTTGGTACACCTTGGATGCCCAGCATCCATCATGGCGATATTCTGTTTATCGAAGATAGCCTCAAGAATATTGCTACGGTTGAACGTTCTTTTTCTCACCTTAAACTGAGTGGCATTTTCGATAAAGTCAGCGCAATTATACTCGGCAAACATGAGCAATTTGATGCGGCAGACAGTGGTCGGCAGCCTATTGATGTACTGCGAGAGGTGCTTGGTGGTCAAACTATCCCGATCGTTAATGGCTTCGATTGTTGCCATACCCACCCAATGCTCACCCTGCCCCTGGGGACGAAAATTAAGATTGATTTTGATCAGCGTTCGATCAGTCTTATCGAGCGTTATTTAACCTAGAATATTATTCTTAATGTGGATAATGAACCCGGTACTACTAGGGGGAGTGACCGGGTAACGGCGATAACTGCCAACTATTCTCCCCTCCAACTTCACGCATAAACGTTCGTTTATGTAACCATCCCCGTCCCAACGTAACGTTGCGGCCTTATACATTGCAAAAATGTATTGCAATATAAAATCAAATGGCAACAGGAAATCGCAATCACGCTCATCGGATACGCCCGGGTTTCGACACAGGAGCAGGAGACTCAGTCTCAGATATCAGCACTAAAGTCAGCCGGGTGTGAATTGAGATTCTAGGAGAAAGCTTCGGGAGGACGATGGGATCGACCCGAGCTACAACGTCTTTTGCAGCAGCTACGTAAAGGTGATCAGGTTATTGTATGGAAACTGGATCGTCTTTCCCGTTCTCTGAAGGATTTATTGTTGACGCTAGAGAAGATTGAAAACACGGGGGCTGATTTCCGCAGTATTACCGAAAATATTGACACATCCACTCCGGCAGGAAGGATGATGATGCAGATCGTTGGCTCCTTTGCTGAATTTGAACGCGCCATGCTTCGTGAACGGACAAAGAACGGGCTTGCGGCGGCACGCCAGGAAGGTCGGGTTGGCGGACGGCGCCCCAAATTAACGCCACAGCAGCAAAAAGAGATTATCTTGCTCGTCACGTCGGGCCATAAAACAGGCGCTGATGCCGCCCGCCTGTTCCGCGTTCACCCTTCCACCCGTTGTACGACTCCTAGCCAGACACCGCATGGGTGAAAGCATATCAACACAGGCACCATATTAATATGCTCAAATTAAGGTGCAATTACAAATGAACTTCCTGACGTTGAGTTTCTCGCTGGATTGTAAGTGTGAGTTTTCCCTTCGGGGTCAGTTCCAGTATTTCCCTGACCTTATCAATCTGTGTCGGAGGGTAAGCCGTACCGTTGATTTTTAGCAAAATATCTCCATTGCGTAGTCCGGTATTTTTTAAATTATCATCAGAATTATAAAAAATCTCTATATGCTGCCCTGTATAACGGATGGAGAGACTACGCTGCGAAGTTAGTCCATATCGTTCAATCGAAGACACATCATAGCAAAACATCATTCTGGACGGGATAAATGCATAACGTGTAAAACGCGACAAAAAATCCATTCCTACTGCATAAAGTTGGTTCGGGTTTTCTGATACCTTTAATTCACCCAGCGGCATATTACTGAACTTTAATCCCCTTAGAATATAAAGCGGAGTGTTATAATTACCAATAATATCTCCATTACGGGAGACTGGATTATCTAACACTAGAGTCCCTTTTTGTTTTTTTGCAAATTCTATAAACTCTTTACCTACATAGCTACCGCTGGCACCCGTATCTACGCGAAAACCTACATCGTCATTGCCATACGTAAGCCAGAGTAGTGGTGAGCGATTATAGCTGTCATCATAGCCCGTACACCGTTTCCAGTCGCGGGCAGAAGGAGCATCTTTGGTCAGTAACAGGCGTTTTTTGTTATTATCTACCTGCCAGTTTAATTTTCGAATTGTATCAATACCAATGACCCCGCTAATCTCGGTTCCCAGAGCCTGACTGAACAGAGTGGTGTCAGCGGCAATCCAGACATCGTTATCCCTAATTTCCTCACTGCCAATGAAAAATGGTACAGGCTTAACCAGCGTATAATGCTGTTGTTCAAGTACACCATTAACGGCAGTAATACCTGACAGTGCTTCGCGATAGTCTGGCGGTATTTCATCGGGCCGCATTGGTCGGGTCAACTTCTCAGCCAATTTTTTATCAATCACTGTAAGGCTAGCACCAGTGTCTACAATGAATTTATAATTTTTGCTTTTTATAGTGACAGGTATGATGAGGCTGGTTTCGAAATGCGTATCCAGTACGGGGACAGACTGTATTTCCCCTTCCTTATGACTGATTTGATGACTGACGCAGCCTCCAACACCAGAAATAAAAAATAATAACGCAATGACTGATAAGCGTTTTCTGCATGTCTGTTCCATGATCTACTTCCATTGTATGCTGAAGGGGCCAATAATGAAAAACTCAGGCCTCACGGAGCGCGGAATACCGTGATAACGAGACGAGTGAGGTTAGCAGCTTTCTGTTCCCCAAGGTATTGTCTTTAATAACAAAAAAATTCAGTGTCTTCAATATGTGAGTTTAGTCAGGGCATCCCCCAAAATCCTGCACGTGGCAATCTCGCTGAATTCAGAATTATATTTAAATTAACGTTATGGTAACACTGATAATGGCGCGGCAAAATGAAACGGAACTGGAATATTGATGAACTGGCAGAACACTGGACAATCCGTTAACGTTATGGGGAATTTTCCACAAGAGTCAGCAATACCGTCGAGGTTGGTATTACCTTTAAGTAGCCACTTGAAATAGCGAACTTCTCTGATCATCTCTAAGTCCCATGAACGATGTCATCGTTGATACAAAGTTCAGGATGTTGATAACAGGCACGATGATCGCCTTTAGTAATCAATAATTCACCAGACAGAACCAAGGGCGGTTCTACTCATTTTATGGTAAGCCTCTAAGCAACCAGATTTAGCTTATCAGTCTCAGTGTAAAAAAATAATCTGAGTTACATGTTAAGCGCGAATGAGCGGTATCTAGGAAACTGACTGAATTTTTTGTGAATGACTATCCCCCCGAAGGGGGATAGTTTTTTTACTGGTTACCGACTTGGTCACCGAAAGGTAAAGCGTCGTAATCTTGCAATCCATTCTTTTTATAAGGGTTACCGATCCAACGTGTCACTCTCACAAAGTCAGGACTGGTAATAGACCGCGTTGCATCATAGCCTTGATAGCTAAGTCCAGCGAGATCAGACCAGGTATGAATTAATTGTGAACTGCTGTATTGACGATTAATATCCGCCGAAAAATCACGCGGGTGAGCAGCTTGCCAAGAGGTGGACGTCCACAATAAGAAAGGAATTGTGTACATATGCCTGGTCGGTGTCTGTTCATTACGTCCCTGTGTCTGATGCGGCGGCGTATCATACACTTCCTCACCATGGTCAGAAAAGTACAGCAAGAAACCATTCGGATCAGTCGCCCGATAATCCTTGATAATCTGTGTCACCACTTTGTCGTTAAAGTGTTGAGCACTGTCATAATCATTATAGGTAGCCACTTGTTCCGGCGTTAGCCCTGCAGGCAGGTGCTGCGTATTGCCGTCAAACACACCTTCGTTTTCTGGATAGCGGAATTTGTATTTTATATGGGTGCCAAGTAGGTGGATAATAATAAACTTCTTCGGCGCCGGATCATTGAGCACTTTTTGGAATGGCCCCAGCACATTGGTGTCGTATTCACGCGCACTTTGCGTCCGTTGCTGATTCATGTAGTACTGCTGGTCGGTTTGTTTGGAAAACACAGTCAGCATCGTATTACGTTCTGTCATCGTTTGCTGATTGGTTATCCAGAACGTTTTATACCCTGCTTGTTTCATCATATTCATCAACGAAGGTTGAGTGAGATAACGATCAGGATATTGCTCATCCGCGAAGGTTAACGCTTGTTGTAGTATTTCAATCGTATACGGACGAGAAGTCACAACATTATTAAACACAGTTAACCGCGGATCGGTTTTATGCATATCGTCCAAACCTGGCGTCGTTTCACGCGGATAGCCATAAAGACTCATTCTGCCACGTTGCGTCGACTCACCAATGACTAACACTAAGGTACGAGGTGCATTGCCTGAACTGTCTTTTAAATCAGCTAAAGGGGGGAGCTGGTTATTTTTGCTAAGCAGCTTATCCATCTCTGTTAACTGTTGACGATATTGATAATACCCCGTCACAAACTGCCAAGGGGCAGCAGGTTCCATTCTTGATGCAAGACTATTTAATGTGTTGTCGAACGGTCGATGGTTGATCCCCGTATTGATTACGATGGGGTTCAAAATCAAACCATAAAGTAATCCAAAACTAACCACCCATCGCCAAACGTTAGGCAAATAAACCGGGCGTAAACGAGTCCATAAAAACAGGGCGATAAGCGTGTAAACCACCACTACTGCAATCATTTTCAGACTGAAATATTGGCTTAAATACTCACTTGCCTCATTAGCATTGGTTTCGAACATCACAAAAAGAACACTTTGTGAAAACTCTTGCCCATAAATCACATAATAGCCTAACGCGGCAACCGAGGCGGCCCACAGCACAATACCGATAAGCGCTGCCAGCACTTTCGTTAAGCGTGGAAAGAGCAGAATGGGAATCAACCATAACGAACTGAATAATAAAGAATCCCGTAATCCATTTGTTCCGCTATAGCCACTTGCGACAATCACAATCTGTAAAAAAGTTGAGAAAAACCAAAAGTAAATGAGCGCTATCCCCAATGCTTTCCAACTGAATTTGGGGGACGCAGACTGATTTATATCCATAAAGAGTCCTGTAAAAAGCAGCATAAGCCCTGTATGGCACGCTGACAGACAAAATAACGAAATAAGAATGAAAACACGCTAAGGGTATAAGATTATTCCGAGCATTAATATATTCGAAACGGTCTAGGGCATAAATTAACATCATCTATAATAATTTGTAGTGATGAGTATGAATAATTAAAACGAAAAGTGATGATGCGCACTATGGGTTGAGGAATTAACTCAAAACGTCGCGTTGAAGAAGGTGTAAACGGTGATTAATTAGCCATTCAAGAAGATTTCCCCTTGAATGGCTATGTCGATTATTGACGACGCCAGGTGGTACCTTGCGCGCCATCTTCAAGAACAATACCTAATGCATTCAATCTATCGCGCGCAATATCGGCTTGTGCCCAATCTTTCGTTTGACGTGCGTGATTGCGCATCGCAATCAGTGCCTCAATCTCCGCGACATCTTCATCTTGGATCCCTTGCTGTAAAAAGGTTTCCGGCGATTGTTGTAAAATACCGAGTACGGCCGCCAATTCTCTTAATTTTGCCGCAGCCGCATTTGCCCGCTGCATATCCTCATTTTTCAAGCGATTCACTTCACGCGCTAAATCGAATAGCACCGAATAGGCTTCAGGTGTATTGATGTCATCATCCATCGCTTCACGAAAACGCTGTTCATAGCCCGCATCAGCCATAGGGGTTGCTTGAGGATCCGTTCCGCGTAAGGCGGTATACAGGCGCTCCAAACTCGCCCGTGCTTGTTCCAAATTCTCTTGTCCATAATTCAACTGGCTACGGTAGTGTCCTGACATCAGAAAGTAACGCACAGTCTCCGCATCAAAGTGACGTAGCACATCCCGAACCGTGAAAAAATTACCTAGGGATTTAGACATCTTTTCACGATCGACCATCACCATGCCAGAATGCATCCAGTAGTTAACGTAAGGACCATCGTGTGCGCAGGTGGATTGCGCAATCTCATTTTCATGGTGGGGGAACATTAAATCGGATCCGCCGCCGTGAATATCAAAATGCGTGCCGAGCTGCTGGCAATTCATCGCAGAACATTCGATATGCCAACCTGGACGCCCTATCCCCCAAGGAGAATCCCAACCTGGTTCATTCGGTTTAGCCATTTTCCACAGCACGAAGTCCATTGGATTCTTTTTAACTTCGGCTACTTCGACCCGCGCACCGGCTTGCAATTGCTCAAGATCTTGACGAGACAGGATGCCATACTGTTTGTTGGTCATCACATCAAACATCACATCGCCATTATCTGCGACATAAGCGTGACCGCGTGCCAGCAGTGTTTCGGTTAAGGTGATAATATCACCAATATGCTTAGTTGCTCGCGGTTCGCTATCTGGAGGGAGAATATTGAGTGCAGCGAAATCCTTGTGCATCTCCGCAACCATCCGGTCGGTCAGTTGCTCGATCGTTTCGTTATTTTGATTAGCACGCTTGATGATCTTATCATCAACGTCGGTGATATTGCGTACATAATTAAGCTGATAGCCGCTATAACGTAGATAACGTGAAATTACATCAAACGCCACAAAAGTGCGACCATGCCCGATATGACACAGGTCATAAACCGTAATGCCACAGACATACATTCCAACTTTACCCGCATGAATTGGCGTGAAAGTTTCTTTTTGTCGACTTAGCGTGTTAAAAATTTTCAGCATGTAACTCTTCCGTATTGATGTGTCGCGACTTTTTTGCGTATTGTGCCGTATTTTTATTCCTCAAGCGAATGAATGCAAGCCCTCTCACCTCGACTTGGACAATACTGACGTAATGCATCAATTTATGTTATAAAATAGGGTCTCTGGCGGGACAAACCGCTGGAGAAAATTAGCAAGTAGTCATTTTAACCCTGACAGGAAATCATTATGGTCACCTTCCAAACGAATTTTGGCGATATCGTCATCAAAACTTTTGATGAGCAAGCACCAGAGACAGTAAAAAACTTTCTAAGCTACTGCGGCGAAGGGTTTTACGACAACACCATTTTCCACCGTGTAATCAATGGCTTTATGATCCAAGGCGGCGGATTTGAACCTGGTATGCAACAGAAAAATACCAAAGCAGAAATTCGTAATGAAGCTAACAATGGCCTAAAAAACACCCGTGGTACGTTAGCGATGGCGCGTACTT
Source organism: Rosenbergiella gaditana (assembly GCF_018494065.1). Lineage (GTDB taxonomy): Bacteria > Pseudomonadota > Gammaproteobacteria > Enterobacterales > Enterobacteriaceae > Rosenbergiella > Rosenbergiella gaditana. The sequence continues at coordinate 13,006 of NZ_JABBFR010000012.1, forward strand.
CCGCACCTCACTCCGCCACTGCACAGTTTTTTATCAACGTTGCAGACAACGATTTCCTCAACTTCCGTGACGAAAGCGTTCAAGGCTGGGGATACTGCGTGTTCGCTGAAGTTATCGAAGGTATGGACGTGGTTGAGAAAATCAAAGCCGTTTCAACGGGTCGCAGCGGTATGCATCAAGACGTACCTAAAGAAGATGTTGTGATTCAAAAAGCGATCGTGACCGAGTAATGTCACGAATCCTGTTTATCGCAGATCTTCATCTGTGTCAGGAAGAACCGGCAATTACTGCCGGTTTTCTGCATTTTCTCTCCGAACAAGCCTTAGACTGCAGTGAACTCTATATTTTGGGGGATCTATTCGAAGCTTGGATCGGGGATGATGACCCCGCCCCACTCCACCAGCAAATTGCCCAGGCTATTGCTGCGTTACCCATCCCCGTTTATTTTATCCATGGGAACCGTGACTTTTTAGTCGGTGAACAGTTTGCCCATCAAGCCGGTATGCAACGACTTCCCGAAGAGGTTGTGCTTGAGCGTTTTGGTCAACGTCTGGTCATCATGCACGGCGATACTCTCTGTACCGATGATGTGGGCTATCTAAAATTTCGTAAAAAAGTTCATACGCCATGGATCCAATGGCTCTTTTTACGTCTTCCTCTCGCATTACGACTTGGTATCGCTGCAAAAATGCGTCAAAGCAGCCAACACGCTAACCAACATAAAACAATGGCCGTGATGGATGTGAATCAACACGCGGTGATCGAGGTCCTTAACCGTCATCAGGCAACGTTACTGGTGCACGGTCATACTCATCAGCCCGCTATCCATTCAGTCACAGAGGTTTCCCCGTCAGCACAACGGGCGGTACTGGGTGCTTGGCACCATGAGGGATCGATGATCGAGTGGACAGAAAAAGGGTTAACGCTTAGTCATTTTCCTTGGTAATAATACCACGCAACCGTTTTCCTCCCCGAATTGACATGCTATTCTTGCGCCCTAATTATCGCGAGTCATACAAGCTTGTGTAGGTTTTAGGATCGAGGAGTTGAGTTCATGTCGTTAAGTTCTGCCCCCGCCAAAGTAGCAATAGTAATGGGTTCAAAAAGTGACTGGGCTACAATGCAGTCTGCCGCAGAGGTATTAACAGAGCTAGGAATTGCCCACCATGTGGAAGTGGTTTCCGCCCACCGTACCCCCGATAAACTCTTTAGTTTTGCAGAGAACGCTCAACAACAAGGTTTTGCTATTATCATTGCAGGCGCAGGCGGCGCAGCGCACCTTCCCGGTATGTTAGCGGCTAAAACCTTAGTGCCTGTCTTAGGTGTCCCAGTACAAAGCGCTGCCTTAAGTGGTATCGACAGCCTTTACTCCATTGTACAAATGCCTAAGGGAATTCCGGTAGGAACCTTAGCGATTGGTAAAGCCGGTGCAGCGAATGCAGCCCTCCTAGCCGCACAAATTCTTGCCTTGCATGACTCGGTTCTCGCTTCACGTTTGACAGAGTGGCGACATCAGCAAACTGATGCGGTGCTTCAAAATCCTGATCCGCGGGAGGACGTATGAAGTCGGTATGCGTGCTCGGAAATGGTCAGTTGGGCCGAATGCTGCGCCAAGCGGGCGAACCCTTAGGAATTTCCGTCTATCCCGTTGGGATTGATGCCAATCCTGATGAACTTCCGATTAAGCAAAGTATTATTACCGCTGAAATCGAGCGTTGGCCACAAACGCCTCTTACCCGTGAGCTAGCCTCCCACGATGCTTTTATCAATCGTGATATTTTTCCTCGCTTAGCTGACCGTCTGCCTCAGAAACAATTACTTGATCAACTTGGCTTAGCCACTGCCCCTTGGCAACTCCTGCGCTCTGCCGAGCAATGGCCAGTAATTTTTTCACATTTTGGTGAACTCGCCATTATTAAGCGCCGTACTGGCGGCTATGATGGCCGAGGCCAATGGCGACTAACAGCACAGACCACTGCCGAACTGCCGAGCGATTGCTATGGCGAATGCATTGTTGAACAAGCGATAGACTTTAAGGGTGAACTTTCACTGGTCGGTGCAAGAAACGCCGCGGGAGAGATCGTTTTTTATCCAGTCACACACAACCTACACCAACAGGGTATTCTCTTTGCGAGTGTCGCCCATCCACAGGCAAACTCTGCGCATCAGCAACAAGCCGAAGCGATGCTGACCGCAATTCTGACTGAATTGAATTATGTTGGCGTGATGGCCATGGAATGCTTTGTCACAGACGACGGGTTATTAATTAATGAATTAGCCCCACGCGTCCACAATAGCGGACATTGGACACAGAATGGCGCATCGATCAGCCAATTTGCTCTGCATCTGCGTGCTATCTGTGGTTTACCTCTGCCACGCCCCGTGGTGGAATCCCCCGCGGTGATGATTAACCTGATTGGCTGCGAGCTCGATTACCGCTGGCTAGCCGACCCGCTTATACACTTGCACTGGTACGACAAAGACGTTCGTGCGGGTCGTAAAGTAGGCCACTTAACGCTTTGCAGTGCAAACAGGGGTGCCTTGCATCAGAGCTTAACGCACCTCAGTACGTTACTACCTGCCGAATATGCCCCTGCAATTTCGTGGGCGAAAGACCAATAGTCAATCCTTGCTGGGGCTAATCCCCCAGCATTACTGGTACTTATCCCTCTCTCTATGCTAGCGTAGAATACCTCTTATCATCGTGAGCCATAGAACCTGTGCAAAAAAACATCCTTATTACTGGCTGCTCAAGTGGCATCGGCCTGATTAGCGCCCTCGACCTTAATCAGCGTGGGTATCGTATTATCGCTGGGTGTCGAAAACCCGACGATCTGGTACGACTCAATGCGTTGGGATTAACAGCAATACAGATTGATATGGATGATCCAGCCTCTATTGAGCAGGCCATTGAAAACGTTCACACACTGACCGAGGGAAAATTGTTTGCCCTCTTTAATAACGCAGGTTATGGCCAATATGGTCCTTTAACGACCATTAGCCGACAGCAAATGGAGCGGCAATTTTCGACCAATTTCTTCGGCGTTCATCAGCTCACCCTCGGCCTACTCCCGCTACTGCGTGCGAATGGTACCGCACGGATCGTGAATACAAGCTCAGTGATGGGCTTTATTGCAACACCGGGACGCGGTGCCTATGCCGCCAGTAAATATGCATTGGAGGCGTGGACCGATACCCTACGGATGGAGCTGGCTAATGAACCGATTTATGTGAGTTTGCTAGAACCCGGGCCGATAACGACGGCTTTTTCAAGTAATGTCCATCAAGGCGATGACGCCAATCCGGTTGAAAATCCAGGGATAGCGGCAAGATTCGCCCTCCCCCCTGAAGCGTTGCTTCCCAAAATTCGTCACGCGCTAGAGAGCCGTTCACCGCAACATCGCTATCCGGTCACCTTGGTGACTCACGCTATGGCCATCGCAAAACGCCTTTTACCCAGTTGCCTGATGGATATGATTCTTAATAATCGCACGAAGAAATCGTGAGTTTACCTTGAAGCTGGACGCAAACATCCCCATGTTTAGCATCAAGCGAAGAGTTAATAGATGAGGAATATTATGATGTCACCCCAGGCTTCGATTATCGAGATCGACGAGAGCAATCTTCAACAAGTATTAGAACAATCGACCCACGTGCCGGTAGTCTTTTACTTTTGGTCTGAACGCAGTCAGCATTGCCTAGAGCTTACCCCTGTATTAGAAAAACTGGCCAATGAGTACGCGGGACAATTTATATTAGCGCGCCTCGACTGTGATCTGCAGCAACATATTGCTAGCCAGTTTGGACTGCGTGCCATTCCCACCGTCTATCTCTTCCAAAATGGCCAACCGGTGGATGGATTCCAAGGGCCACAACCTGAAGCCGCTATTCGCGAACTTCTCGCCAAAGTCTTACCCCGCGAAGAAGAACTGAAAGTGCAACAAGCGCAAGCCCTGTTAGCCGAAGATAAACCTCTGGATGCACTGCCATTGCTTCGTGATGCGTGGCAACTGAGTGAAAAGAATAGCGAGATTGGCTTTATCTATGCCAAAACGCTACTCGACCTTAATCGCAGTGAAGAAGCCGAAGAAGTGTTAAAAAATGTCCCCTTGCAGGATCAAGATAGCCGCTATCAAGGACTTCTTGCGCAAATTGATCTCCTCAAGCAAGCCGCTGACTCGCCGGAAATTCAACAGCTCCAGGCCGAACTCGCCACCGATCCTGAGAATGCTACGGTGGCTAATCACCTCGCCATTCAGTTACAGCAAGTAGGACGTCATGAAGAAGCTTTAGAATTATTGTTTACCCTGCTGCGCAAAGACCTTAGCTGTGGTGAAGGTCAAGTGAGAAATACCTTCCAAGAAATTCTTGCCGCATTAGGCACGGGCGATGCGTTGGCCACACGTTATCGTCGACAGCTTTATTCTCTGCTTTACTAAGCTGCTAAGGGTTGTCTATCTGGCAACCCTTTGTCCATCCAGAAATAATAGGACACGCTGCATTGTCATCCCCTGGGCAATGCGCGGCGAGACGAATTAACTGCTCCCGCATCTGGGTGATTTCGGCTAGCTGGCGAGTCAGTTGCTCGATTTTTTGCAGCGTTCTGGCTTTAATATCCGCGCTGCGGCGGTGAGGATCATGGTAAAGTCCAACTAATTCGCGACACTCCTCCAAAGAAAATCCAGCGGCCTTAGCTTGTCTAATCAAGGTCAACTCTTCAATGTGCTGCTCATGATAGTCTCGGTAGCCATTTAGGGATCGTGGTGGTGGAGTGAATAACCCTCTGTCCTCGTAGAAGCGTATGGCTTTACTGGTCAATCCTGTCCGCTGTGCTGCTTGGCTAATATTCATTTTTTTACTCTTGGATTAGTGTGCAAGACTTGACCTCCCCCTAAGGATAAGGTCTACACTACAAACTCTATACCCTCTGAATTAGGAGCGACGATGTCTACAACATTACAATTCACTCTCAGTGGTCTATCTTGCAATCATTGTGTCTCACAAGTTAAAAAGATACTCGAACAACGCTCTGATGTCACCTCAGCGCAAGTGAGCATTAACCACGCCGCGGTGGTCACCACGGCAGCGCCAGAAGTGTTAATCGATGTGATTAGCGATGAAGGTTACCAAGCCCATCTCGATGACTAAGCCTCATTTTTTGGCAAAAATTCGCCAGTGGCTCAGGCCAAACCGCGAATGGCTTTCCCTCACCTGTTCGTCAGGGGAAAGAGAATTTATCTTAGTCGGGAGTATCCATATGGGGGTGCCGGCCATGGCCCCCCTTCCGGGTGGACTGCGAAAAGCGCTCTCGCAGTGTCACGCATTGGTTGTCGAAGCGGATATCACTTATACGCAAGCTCCTAAAGTCGAGTCTTCTACGCAAGCTCCTCCTCTACAGCAGGTATTAACCTCTGAGCAGTGGCAAATGTTCGATGCCGCCTGCCAAGAGTGTCATCTTGATGCCCAAATGCTTGCACAGTTCCCCGCGTGGCAAATCGGCCTGACTTTGCAGCAAAAACAGGCTTATTTATTGGGGCTACGCCCTGAGTTTGGTATCGATCACCAGCTCTTGACTCTTGCCCACGACGCCAATCAGCAGGTCATTGCCTTGGAAAGTCAGCAGCAGCAGCTCGATCTATTGACCACCCTTCCTGACCATGGCCTCAATTTACTGTTGGATAGTCTGACGCACTGGCGCAGCAATGCCCGGCAACTTCAAAAAATGATCGATTGGTGGCTATCGAAAAGCCAACAACCTTATTCGTCGTTACCTGAGTTATCGCGAAGTTTCGGTAATGATTTACAACATACTTTTATTACTCAACGTAATAAACAGTGGGCAAGACATCTGCTTGCACTGCCAGCAGGACGCTATCTCGTCGCCGTGGGCGCATTACACCTAAGTGGCCCAGAAAATTTGATTGACCTTCTCACCTCTTCTTATGCCAGAGAGCCACTATGACACCTGCTATCCTACAACTCGATAAAGCACATATCACTTACCAACAACACAGCTACGATCATGATCCTAATGAGACACATTTTGGTGAAGAGGCCGTTGAAAAGTTAGGATTAGTGGCGTCGAGTGTCTTTAAAACCTTATTGGTCGCGATGAACGGCGATAATAAGCAGTTGGCGGTGGCGGTGACGCCGGTATCAAGTCAGCTTGACTTAAAAAAGGTTGCCAAGGCATTGCAATGTAAGAAAGTCGATATGGCCGATCCGCTTATAGCTGAGCGGACTACTGGGTATAAAGTCGGCGGGATCAGTCCTATCGGTCAAAAAAAACGATTACCCACCTTGATAGACAGTAGTGCTGAAGAGTTACCCAAGATCTATATTTCCGGCGGAAAACGCGGGCTGGATATCAGCCTTTCACCGCAAGACTTGGCCTCCCTACTCCGTGCCCACTTTGTGGCTATTGCACGTGACCGCTAATCTTTCGCCGCAGTAAGTTGATCGACCATCCATAAGCAGGCTGGGCCTAACGTATGGCGGGCTGACCAAATAATGTCTAGGTTAATTTTTTGCGGCCAGCCAGCTAAGGGGAGTAATGTTAAACTATCATTTCCGAAATAGTCCACCATCCAACAGGGAAGTTTCGCCCAGCCAAAACCTTGCTGTGCCATATCCAGTAAAAGAATATAGGAAGAGGCCGACCAAACAAGTCCCTCACTACGTTGGATCCCCGCACGACTCCAAGTATTAAGCTGTAATTGACGTATTCCCTTCAGATCGTCAAGTGTTAATGTCGATTGCTGACAGAGGGGGTGGTCTTTAGACAAGTAGATTCCGGTATGCCCGGAAATCGCTAAACTTCGGCTAACCAGTTCAGTCGGAAGATGCGGTTGCTTAGTAATCAACCCTAGTTGCGCCCGACCGCTTTTTAGTAACTCAATAACATCTTCATTTTCAGCAATTAAGCACTCGAATTCGACTTCAGTAAACATCTGAGCAAATTGACTTAATAATCGATCATGGTGACCAGCCGGCCAATGGTCAGAAATCGCTAATGTCACACGTGGTTCAATGCCTTGAGCCAGGCGCAAGGCCACATCATCAAGGCGTCGGTTTGCCGCTAAAATGTCCCGTACTTGGGCTAATACTCTCCGTCCCTCTTCTGTCAGCACTAAATGCCTTGAGGTACGTTCGAAAAGCGCAAACCCGAGGTGGTCCTCTAGGCTGGATACGGCCACACTGATGGTTGATTGACTTTTTCCTAGCGCACGGGCAGCTCCTGAAAAGGATCTGCTTGCAACAGATTGAACAAAGGCTTCCAGAGATTCGGGGGAGTAATACATCGTTACCTATCGTTTTTTACGATACAAGCTAGTTTGTACTATACACCCTTACCATCGAAAATATAGCGCTAGAAAAATGAGTCACAAATCGCTTAAAGAGAGAACTCTTCACGCCGTAGGGTATGAAGTCACTGCACTATTAATCACCATCCCTGGTGCTGCGCTGCTTTTACAGCGCCCAATCGGACACATCGGGGTAACAGTCATTGCCATTGCTTTATTGGCGATGGGTTGGAATATGGTGTTTAACGCCTTATTTGATCGCGTTTATCCTCCACGTGCACCTCGTAATTTTTATGTACGATCATTACAAGCGATTGGCTTTGAAGGAGGACTATTGGGTATGGCCTTACCCTTAACGGCTTGGTGCATGGAGATGTCTTTACAAAAAGCCTTTACGATGGATATTGGGTTACTCTTTTTTTATCTCCCTTACACCTATCTCTATAACTGGGTATGGGACAGCGTAGTGAACCATTATTTGAAACGTAACGTCGCGGAAAATAGATAACGTCTTGCGCACTACGGCAGCGCATCAGTCATACTTTGTAACCTTTACTTATACTTACTCACGGTTTCGCCTGCTCACTCCTTTTATTTGTTAAGGTAAGACATTATTCCCTGCAAAATGGAGAGGCCGATGCATTCAACCACCCCCTTAATTACGACACTTGTCGGCGGATTGGTGCTTGCCTTTCTTTTTGGGATGCTCGCGAACCGCCTACGCATCTCTCCTTTAGTGGGTTATCTGTTAGCCGGTGTTTTAGCAGGGCCTTTCACTCCTGGTTTTGTGGCCGATACCAATCTTGCCCCTGAGCTCGCAGAGTTAGGCGTGATCTTGTTAATGTTTGGCGTGGGCTTACATTTTTCGCTCAAAGATTTGATGTCGGTGAAATCAATAGCGATACCTGGTGCGGTTGCACAAATCATTGTCGCCACCTTACTTGGCATGGGTCTCTCTAGCTTACTCGGGTGGCCATTAATGAGCGGACTAGTATTTGGTCTCTGCTTATCCACCGCCAGCACCGTTGTTTTGCTCAGAGCTTTGGAAGAACGACAACTGTTAGACAGTCAACGCGGACGCATCGCTATCGGTTGGTTGATCGTAGAAGATTTAGTGATGGTTCTGGCGTTAGTACTGCTTCCTGCAATGGCGGGCGTATTAGAAAAAGGAGATGCCAGTTTTACCCTTCTCGCCTGGGATCTTTTACTCACCATTGGCAAAGTTATCGCTTTTATGCTGCTGATGATGATTGTCGGTCGGCGGGTGATCCCTTGGATCCTCTCACGTAGCGCGGCAACCGGATCACGAGAGCTTTTTACACTGTCAGTACTCGCCCTCGCATTGGGTATCGCCTTTGGCGCAGTGGAACTTTTTGATGTCTCGTTTGCGCTCGGGGCTTTCTTCGCCGGTATGGTATTAAACGAGTCAGAACTCAGTCATCGCGCCGCCCACGATACACTGCCCTTACGCGATGCCTTCGCGGTACTTTTCTTCGTCTCGGTAGGCATGCTGTTCGACCCTCATATTTTAATTGAGCGTCCTTTTGCGATTATCGCCGCACTTATTATTATTCTTTTTGGAAAGTCAGTTGCCGCTTGGTTGCTGGTTAAAGCTTTAGGTCACTCCAAGCGTACCGCAATGACTATCGCCGTAAGCCTCGCGCAAATTGGTGAATTCTCATTCATTCTTGCAGGCCTCGGAATAACCTTAAATCTGCTCAGTAAACAGGGGCAGAATTTAGTTCTGGCCGCAGCAATCCTCTCTATTATGCTTAATCCGATTCTTTTCACCCTAGCTGAACGCTGGATGAAGCGAGAAAAGAATGAAACGAAAGAAGAGCAAGACGTTGAATTGGTGGCAGAGCTACCGCAAGTGCCGATCACCCTATGCAATCATGCCTTAATTGTCGGCTATGGGCGCGTCGGACGCCTACTCTATAAGCAGCTAACCGCTGAGGGGATCACGGTAGTGGTGGTTGAGAATAATCGTAGCCGGATTGATGAAATGCGCGAAATGGGTATCTTAGCGATTTATGGGAATGCAGCGAGACCGGAAGTGATGGAGTTAATGCGTATTGACTGCGCACAATGGTTATTACTGACCATCCCTAATGGCTATGAATCGGGGGAAATCGCCATCACTGCACGCGAGAAACGCCCTGACTTATCTATTTTCGCTCGGGCTCACCATGATGATGAAGTGGATTACCTGCAAGCACACGGCTGTAATCATATTGTCATGGGGGAAAGGGAAATTGCTTATAGTCTACAGCAAGCGGTTCAACGAACATTGCCTCAGCAACAGAGCGCCTTTTGCCCCCTGACGTAGTATTCGCCCCCGCCGCTAACGGGGGCGATCAATTAACGATCCCAATAAGCCTCTTCTAGGCTATCTTCTCGCTCAGGCAGACCACGGCTTAATCGAGGTGAATGTTGGTTCAGCACTTGATAACTCACTCGGTTGGCATACTTACAAACTTGCGCCAGCGAAGAATAGGTTAAGTATGGATGCTGATGTTTGTTGGAATTCGGGACTTTATGGCGATGATAAATATTAGCCGAAAGGTCATGCAGCAAGGCGGCTAAGGCGCCATCACCCGCCCCGTTAGTATTCATTATTTTTTCAGGGCCGCCCATATAGGGAGCAATATGTGAATAGACTTTTAAGGGCTGCTCGCAATCGTCTGCACGCATCGCTCGGCTAAATTCATACTGATTAAATTCGGCAATTGCCCCAGGAAGTAAAGGAAGATTAGTGTTACGCTTGCTTGCTTCTTCGGTATAACCGCCCATATATAAGCCCGCAGGCCCTGCTGTACATAAGGTTAAATCGACCCATTCTAACGCTTTATCTGTCGCTAAAAGCGGATCGATTTCACCGGTTAGCTCCAGGGCTTCTTCTTCGTTCATAGCCAAAATGGACACATGATCTCGTAAGAAATCACGCCAGAATTGCGGATCGTCGGCAATAATATGCCGGGTCCCAAGGGTCAATACGACCGGGACTTGGTGTTTTTTCGCATACTCAATGGCCTGCATTGCCGCTTGTGGCATTGGCTCACCGGGTTTAGCGCGTAAAAGATAGGAGGTGAGCAATAGTGCTGAAGCGCCAGCAATCACCTCTTCAGGAATACTTTCTGGCCGTAGTTGATTAATATCGCCCGGGTTGATGGCGAAAGTTCGCTCTCCTGCCGAATTAATCAAGGTATAACAGCGACCAATTGCCCCTTCCACGCCTTGCATATGGTTAAGATCCATACGGCTAGAAGTGTTACAGAGATAACGATAGGCATAGTCACCGATATGGATGTTATTACAAATGACGCCCAAAAGAATCGATCGGTCATCCGCTAAGACTGAGTAGTTATGCAGCGTGTTACCTACCGTGCCGCCTGCGAATTGATGTGACAGGAGATTACGTTGGCGAAGTTCTTGGTAAAGCGCCTCAGAGACGTCGTCTTCAAGGATAAAAGAATATCCCCCAGTTAATCCATAACGGCTGAGAAAGTCATCATCAACCTTTGCCTCAATATCAACCATTGTTTGGTCAATGCCGACCAACCAGCCCATGGATTCAGCTTCAACCGGCACTGAGTTCAGTAATGGGTCACGTGCGTTAACAGGGAAGTAGTGCTTTGATTTACGTTTACCAGGAAATTTCATAGTGGAGATTAATCAGGGGAAATAGGCGCAGAATAGTAGCATAATTCCCCTGTTCTTTACTAAGTGATCTCGTTGGGTTGAGATTATTTGAATTGATTTACGAGTGCCAACATCATATCAATATGCAAGGGATCCGCATTGAGCGCTGGAATATAGTGGAAAGTTTCACCTCCCGCATGCATAAAAAATTCCCGGTTTTGTTCGTTAATCTCTTCAAGCGTTTCTAGACAGTCCGCAGAGAAGCCTGGAGACATCACTTGAATATGACGGATCCCTTTGTCGGGTAGGGTCTTAATCGTTTCATCAGTGTAAGGCATTAACCACGGCTCACGGCCAAAGCGTGACTGATAAGTCATCATAATCTGCTCCGAGGATAAACCCAGTGCTTGTGCTAAGGCATGATAAGTCTGTTCGCAACGTTTGGGATAGTCATCACCTTGGTTAGCAAAGCGTTGAGGTATACCGTGAAACGAAAGTAATAATAAGTCAGGTTTTCCGTGCTCAGCAATGCTACGCTGAACAGAGTCTTTCAACGCCTCAATATAAAGAGGATGCGTGGCATAATCGCGAATAAACTTGATGGCTGGCATCGTGCGACGTTTACGGAAAGTGTTATACAGACCGTCCCATACCGCGGAGACCGTCGACGACGAAAACTGCGGGTAGAGTGGCAAAACAATCAAACGTGTTACACCTTGATCAAGCAACGTATCGACTGCGTGTTCCAAGGAGGGATTGCCATAGCTCATCCCTAAAGCAACCGGCATATCCGTTTTTTGCGCCAATGCTTCACGTTGCTGTTGGCTAAAGACTAATAGCGGAGAGCCCCCTTCCATCCATACCGAGGCATATAGCTTGGCGACTCTCGGAGACCGAAAAGGCAGGATTGCTCCTCGCAGGATAGGTTGCCAGAACAGGTCAGGGACATCTACAACCCGTTTATCACTCAAGAACTGTTTTAAATAACGCTTTACCGCGGCAGTCGTCGGGGCATCAGGCGTGCCGAGATTAACTAATAACACGCCCGGTTTATCTACGGTCATATACTTTTCCTGGTTTAAAAAAAGCGAATCAGTTAAGGCAAACAGCGGTGAGAGGCCGAACAGTTAAAGACAGTTCGGCACTTAGGATTAGCCGAGTAACGACTTGAGTTGGGCACTCACTTGCGCGACGGGTTGTGTGCCGTCGATTTTTTCATAGCGCGTTTCACCGTTTACCGCAGCTTGAGTATAGTAGTTAATTAACGGTGCAGTCATTTGATGATATTCAACAAGACGATTGCGAACCGTCGCCTCTTCGTCATCTTTACGGATAGTTAAGGGTTCACCGGTGAGATCATCTTTATCCGCTTCTTTCGGCGGGTTATAAGCGATGTGATAAACGCGTCCAGAAGGTGCGTGTACACGACGCCCCGCAATACGTCCAATGATTACGTCATCTGGAACCGCAAACTCTAAAACAACATCAATCGCGATATCGGCTTCTTTCATCGCATCGGCTTGCGGAATCGTCCGTGGGAAACCATCAAGTAGGAATCCTTTTTGGCAGTCTTCTTTGGCAATGCGTTCTTTGACTAAGGCAATAACCAGTTCATCGGTCACTAATTTCCCAGCGTCCATTAGTTCTTTGGCTTGCTGACCTAATGGAGAGCCTGCTTTCACGGCTGCACGCAGCATATCACCTGTTGAAATTTGTGGTATGCCGTAGTTCTCCATGATGAACTGCGCCTGAGTACCTTTACCTGCGCCCGGGGCTCCGAGCAAAATAATACGCATTGCGTAATACCTCTTGCGAATTGCACTAAACTTATGAAGTGGCAAAAATAACACTATGTTGCATTCACCACAAGACAAGGCGTCGCTTTCACGACGCCTTGGAGGGGGGCTACGCGAGGAGTAACTGATTCATTCTACGAATAAATTGGTTCGGATCTTCTAAGGTTCCACGCTCAGCGAACAGCGCTTGATCGAGTAAAAGTTCAATCCAGTCTGCAAAGCGCGAGTCATCTTGAGTATCAGCGGCCTGTTTCACCAAACGGTGCTCAGGGTTGATCTCAAAGATATACTTCACCTCAGGTGCGTCTTGGCCTGCTGCGGCAAAGAGTTTCGCCATCTGCGTACTCATTTCATTCGCATCAGTCACGACGATTGCTGGGGTATCGGTGAGACGATGTGTTAAGCGCACCTCTTTCACTCGCTCGCCCAGTAAGCTTTTAACCCGCTCAACAAAGGGCTCTAGCGCCTTTTCGTTCTCTTTTTGGGCTTCTGTTTCTTCGTCGGCTAATTTGTCTAAAGAATCATCCGCTTTACTGACCGATTGGAACATTTTTCCATCAAACTCGGTAAGGTAAGACATCATCCACTCATCAATACGATCAGAGAGCAGTAACACTTCAATTCCTTTCTTACGGAATAACTCTAAGTGCGGGCTGTTCTTCGCAGCGGCATAACTATCCGCAGTGATAAAGTAAATCTTTTCTTGCCCTTCTGCCATGCGTGCCACGTAGTCTTCAAGCGTGACGGTTTGTTCCGCACTGTCATTTTTGGTCGACGCAAAGCGCAGTAATTTAGCGATAGTCTGCAAGTTAGCAGGATCTTCTGCAGGGCCTTCTTTCAGCGCCATCCCGAAAGCTTTCCAGAACGTCAGGTACTTTTCGCTGTCGTCTTTCGCCAGCTTTTCAAGCATTTGCAGCGTACGTTTAGTCAGTGCCGTACGCAGGCTCTGTGTCACGCGGCTATCTTGTAAAATTTCACGAGAGACGTTTAGAGGAAGATCATTTGAATCAATCAGGCCGCGAACGAAACGTAAGTAAGTCGGCATAAATTGTTCAGCGTCATCCATGATGAAGACGCGTTGCACATAAAGCTTTAAGCCATGCTTATGGTCGCGATTCCACATGTCCCAAGGTGCTTGAGCAGGAATATACAACAGGCTGGTGTATTCCTGTTTACCTTCTACGCGGTTATGGCTCCAAATCAGTGGATCGGCAAAGTCATGAGAAACATGTTTATAGAATTCTTTATACTCATCTTCACTGATCTCCGATTTATTTCGGGTCCACAGCGCTTGTGCTTTGTTGATTTTTTCCCAGGTCGTCGTTTCTGCTTCGTCGTCTTTTTCTTCGATTTCAACAGGTAGAGCGATATGGTCGGAGTATTTACCAACAATATTTTTCACACGCCAAGCATCTAAGAACTCGTCTTCACCTTCACGTAGGTGCAGTGTGATCTCAGTTCCACGATCCGCTTTTTCGATATCAGCTAAGGTGTATTCCCCTTCGCCCGCTGACTCCCAGTAGACCGCTTGGTCTGCCGCCGCGCCCGCAGCACGCGTGCGTACCGTGACCTTATCTGCCACGATAAATGCTGAGTAGAAACCGACACCAAATTGACCGATCAACTGGCTATCTTTAACCTGATCAGAGCCCATCGACTCAAGGAAAGCTTTGGTTCCTGATTTTGCGATGGTTCCTAAGTTTTCGATCACTTCATCACGCGTCATACCGATCCCGTTGTCACTTAACGTGAGCGTACGGGCGTCTTTGTCTACTGATAAACGAACACGTAGATCACCATCACCTTGGTAGAGGTTCGCATCAGAAAGTGCTTTGAAGCGCAGTTTATCTGCGGCATCTGAGGCATTGGAGATCAATTCACGGAGGAAAATTTCTTTATTTGAGTAGAGAGAATGGATCATCAGGTGCAGAAGTTGTTTTACTTCTGACTGAAAGCCACGGGTTTCTTGTCCTTTCATTTTTTATTCATCCTCAACAAAATGACGGGTTAACAATGTTGTTTAAGGAGATGGGGACAGTTTTTCGCTTTTCAAGCTGATGCCGTGAATAACATCAGCAAGCGATTAATATTTAAACTTTTGGCGACCAGCCAGCGAATGGGAAAGCGTGGTACCGTCAACCAATTCTAATTCACCCCCGACAGGGACACCGTGCGCAATACGAGTGGCTTCCACCCCATATTGGCGACAAAGGGAAGCAATAAAATTTGCCGTTGCCTCACCTTCCACAGTGGGATTGGTGGCAAGAATCACTTCCGTTAAGGTTTCCGTTTGAAGGCGCTGTTCGAGTATATCTAGGCCGATATCGTCAGGACCAATACCATCTAAGGGTGAAAGATGCCCCATCAGGACAAAATAGCGCCCGGCAAATTGCCCCGTTTGTTCAACCGCTTGGATGTCTGCAGGACTTTCCACAATACAAATAATCCCGTTTTCCTGACGGCGACTATTGGTACAGATCGCGCAGATCTCTTTTTCAGTGAAAGTTCTACACTGTTGGCAGTGACCAATTTCAGACATTGCGGTCGTTAAGGCTTGAGCCAAGCGCATTCCCCCACTGCGATCACGCTGCAGGAGATGGAACGCCATCCGCTGTGCTGATTTAGGCCCTACGCCCGGTAAGCAGCGTAGGGATTCCATCAAAGTTTCCAATAATGGGCTGGATTGCATTAGAATGGCATCTTAAAGCCAGGCGGTAACTGCATGCCGTTTGAGACAGAAGCCATTTTCTCTTTTTGCGTCTCCTCAATACGACGTGCTGCATCGTTAAATGCCGCAGCCACCAAGTCTTCCAGCATATCTTTATCATCGTCGAATAAGCTAGGGTCGATCTCAACACGACGACAATTATGTGCACCGTTGATGGTCACTTTCACTAGGCCAGCACCCGACTCACCCGTCACTTCTAACGCGGCGATCTCTTCCTGAACTTGTGACATTTTATCTTGCATTTGCTGGGCTTGCTTCATCAAGTTACCCAGACCACCTTTACCAAACATATCGCTCTCTCTCTGCTAAGGCCACAGCCATCCTATGATGGCCTGTAGCGGTGTTAAACGGGACGTATACTTTCTTCATCCACCTCTGCATCAAACATTTTACGCAAAGTCTGGATATGTGAATCATTTATGACAGCCTCTTTAGCCTGCAGTAAACGCTCTTCATAAATGACCTGACGCCATTCGAGTGGCGTTAAGTGTTCAGGATTATCATCGGACTCAATCGTGAGTTCAACCGTTTCTCCCAATAACTGATGAAAGGCGTTGGTCAGTACCTGCTGCGCCGAGCTGGAATTTAAATGCTTCTGATGACTGCGCAGTTTAATCACAATGTGCTTATCGATCTGCTGTTTCCAGCTATTTAGGGCCAATTGCTGCACCAATTTAGGGAGCGACATGCCAGCAATCTGTGCCGCCCACGGATCGCGTTGGCAGGTCTCCACAATCAATTGCTGCATGAGTTCTGGATTTTTCTCGTGCTCTAGTGCGCTACGCAGCGCCTTAGGGGTTGCAACAGAGACTACCGTCGCCTCTTCAGTACGTTGCGATGTCCACCGGTAGCTCTCTTTTTTCTTAACAACGTTCTCGCTCGGGGGGTGTCCCACTGCAGACGCTTTACGCTCAGTGAGCGTCGCTAATCGCTCAAGCGCCGATTGTGCCGGTCGCGGACTCGACGCAACCGGCTCACTCTTTTTTGCTTGGGAAGCCCCTTGCCGCATCAAAGCCGTTCTCGCTTGCAGTAATTGACTGGTGGCATCATTTCCCACCGCCTGTGTTGGCGATGATACCTCGGCTGGGGTGGGCGCGACGGGTTTTTCCGGTATCGCTTCTCGAGTCTGTGGCGCGGGCGATGGCTTCGGCGATCCAGCGTTTAAAGGATGAAAAGCCAACGCACGCAGTAGCGTCATCTCAATCCCCATACGCGCTTCAGGCGCAAGGGGTAGCTCTTTACGCCCGGTTAAGATAATTTGGTAATAAAGCTGGAGATCTTCCGGGGGGACGCGACGCGCTAATTCGCGTAGTTGGGTTTCATGTTGTCGATACGCTTCATTCAATGAGTCGGGTATCAGTTGCAACATCGCAATGGTGTGCAAAACTCTGAGCATTTCGGCCAGCAAGGCATCCCATTCAGTCGCTCGGCTAGCTGCCTCCGCCACCAGAGACAAGGCACGCTCGCCATTACCTTTAACCAATGCTTCGACTAACCCTAACGGCTGTTCATCATCAAGGGTGCCTAGCATCTGCATGACGTCATGATCGGTAACGCGCCCATCCCCTGCGGCAATCGCTTGGTCAAGCAGACTCAGTGCGTCGCGCAAACTACCTTGTGCCGCGCGCGATAAGTATTGCAATGCCCGTACGTCAAAACTAATCTGATCACTATTCAGAATATGAGACAGTTGTTGTTGAATCTGATCGGTATCCAATGCTTTTAAGTGAAACTGTAAGCAGCGGGACAGAATAGTGACGGGAAGTTTTTGCGGATCAGTGGTCGCGAGTAAAAATTTTACATGCTCAGGCGGCTCTTCAAGCGTTTTTAGTAATGCATTAAAACTATGCCGTGACAGCATATGGACTTCGTCAATAAGGTAAACTTTAAAGCGGCCACGAACCGGCGCATATTGGACGTTATCCAGTAACTCCCGAGTATCTTCCACACGTGTACGCGAAGCGGCATCGATTTCAATTAAATCGATAAAACGTCCCTGCTCTATCTCAATACAGTTATCGCATTTTCCGCAAGGGGTAGCCGTGATACCCGTTTCA
Organism: Rosenbergiella gaditana; assembly: GCF_018494065.1. GTDB lineage: Bacteria > Pseudomonadota > Gammaproteobacteria > Enterobacterales > Enterobacteriaceae > Rosenbergiella > Rosenbergiella gaditana. The sequence goes on from NZ_JABBFR010000012.1 coordinate 30,533, forward strand.
CAATTTAACCCTTTGGCAAACAGTCGGGCGATACTGGTTTTCCCGACACCGCGTGTGCCAGAAAAAAGATAAGCGTGATGCAGTCTGCCAAGGTTTAGACCGTTAGCCAGCGCGGTTAATACATGTTCCTGACCCACAACATCAGAAAAAATTTGTGGTCGCCATTTTCGTGCGAGAACCTGATAACTCATGGAGATCGTATCACTTGATAGGAGTTAAATACCGACAACCGCGCTCACTCACGCGGCCGTCACATGACGATGCTTACCGTAGCGTAATGCGCTCAGTTTAGCAGTCTGGTCGAGCGTTGCCCATCTATTTTAAGCCAAGCCCGAATGAGGATATTAGTGACCCGGGAAGTCAACAACACTGAAGCAGTTGAGGCCAAGCTGATTCAATCGGCGCTCTCCTTCGAGATCGAAAAGATTAATCACGAATGCAGCATCTTCTACCTGAGCACCCGCGCGACGAATAAGCTTAACTGTCGCTTCTATCGTCCCACCTGTTGCGAGTAAGTCATCAACAACCAGCACCTTATCGTTTTCAGTGAGTGCATCTTGGTGGATTTCGAGGGCATCTGTACCGTACTCCAGCACATAGGTTTCCTGCCAAACCGCACGAGGCAGCTTACCGGGTTTACGAACCGGAACAAATCCAACCCCTAATCCTAAAGCTACCGGCGCGCCGAATAAGAACCCTCTCGCTTCAGTTCCTATCACTTTGGTGATCCCTTTATCGCGATAACGTGCGACGATAAGTTCAATCGTAGCAGCGTAGGCCTGTGGGTCTTCTAATAGGCTCGTGACATCGCGAAACAGTATGCCTGGCTTTGGGTAGTCGGGTACACTGCAAATGCTGTCTTTGATCAGTGCGAGTTGAGCGTGGTGTGTAGTGGTCATGATATTGTGCCTGGTGACATGTGAAGAGTGAGGCGCCCTGTACTAACAGGATATGTGCGATGAAGAAATTGCCGCCTACGCATCAAAACCGTCAAATTTAAGCAAAGTAAAGGATAAATGCAACTCTATGAACCAGAAAGTCGTCATTAACCAGCTACGTAAACTCGTGGATCATCTAACCAATCAGGTTAAGGGGCTGGGCAACCCTCGCTTAAAAGCTATCGGTTTCGAACGACAACTCTTCAAAAATCATTACGCCACGCTGAACGGCTACTTACAAGAATGTGCTCATACGCTCAATAATCTTGAGCAAAGCGATCCCAGTCTATCAACCAAACAGTGGCAACTCGAACATCTGGTTGAACAATGTCAGGCGATACAGAAAGTCATTCACACCCTTCCAGCTGGAAAAATCAATATCGTCACACCACAAGAAGAGCTGGCTGGCTATGAGCGCAGGTTGTTGAAAATGGTTGCCGACCTTGAGCATCAGGTGGCTACCGCTAGCGGTTTTCACGAACAGCAGCAATTGCTGTCAACCTTGGCGAGCACTCGACAACGTCTAACCCGTTGTCAAACTGCGCAAAAAGACTATTCTTGGAAGAAAAATATGTCGTAATGAGTTGATGAACTCGACGGCTACTCACTCCTTTCTACTATTGCAGGCGCTTTACGTATGTCGTTACATTCCGCTCCCCTCGAAACTCAATTAGCGATTGATCTCATTATGCTGCTGGAAAACCATAATCTTCCAATTCAGGTAGTGTTAGAGGCCTTAAAAATCGTAGAGCGAGATTTTCAACATAAATTAGATCAAGAAACGTTATCATCGGATTCAGCGTGAGGCGTAATACGCAAAGACGGGCTATATTGTAATAAATCTATCATAGCCTGCACTAACGTTGGGGCAAGTGCCTTCATATCAAAACTAGCGGGTGAAAATAACCAATTTTCAATGATACCTGTAATGTAGGCTCTACACACCACAGCAGAACGCTGCGTATCCAGAGTGCTCGGTAATTGCTGAGCATGAATACAGAGGGACAGTTTTTCGGCAATCTTAGGGTAATCTTCTAAAACTAATTTTTGATCAAGTTGGTTTATAGATTGCATCTCCCCTACGAACTCACACTTATGGTAAATAATTTCCATAATTTTACGCCGACGCTCATCGACGACTAAAGATTGCAAAAAAGAGATTAAAAAGTGCTTTAATTGCCCAAGCGGATCGTTAGGATAGAGAGAAGCAAACTCGAGGTGTAGACGGTCGATCTCCTCATCACTGTTTACCCAGATCGCTTTGAATAGTTCCGTCTTGTTTTTGAAGTGCCAATAAATAGCACCGCGGGTCATGCCTGCATGCTCAGCGATATCAGATAACGATGTGGCGGAAACACCTCGACCGGCGAAACAATCGATCGCGGCTTCAATGAGTAAAGATTTGGTTTCCAGCGCTTGTGCTTTAGTTTTTCGTGCCATAGTGAATTATTTAGCTTTAAATTCTGCGTTATTGTTAGAATAATTGTTGCACTAATGCTTACATACATTCATGTATATATGTACTATAACACGCATTATCTTTACACACATTTCTCGACACCATTTATTGTCGCGTACTTAATTCCGGACGAGTAGAGGTTTTACTATGAAAATGAACAGAGGATTGACACCTCTGGCAGCAATTCTGATGTTATCAGGCGCAGTTGTGCTAAGTGGTTGTGATGATAAATCGCAACAGTCCGCACAAAAATCTGCGCCTGAAGTCGGTGTTGTCACGTTGAAAGCCGCCCCTATAGATATGACTACTGAGTTACCAGGAAGAACCTCTGCTTATCGTGTAGCTGAAGTACGCCCTCAGGTTTCAGGGATCATCTTAAAGCGCAATTTCGTAGAAGGGACTGATATTAAAGCGGGTGAATCCCTTTACCAAATTGATCCAGCACCTTATCAAGCAACCTATAACAGTGCGCTAGGAGATCTCGCTAAAGCCCAAGCGAACGCGCGTATCGCACAAGTGACGCTGAACCGTTATAAACCCTTGTTAGGCACAAAATACATAAGCCAACAAGACTACGACACGGCAGCCGCTACCTTAGCGCAGAATAATGCAGCGGTTCGCTCAGCGCAGGCTGCGGTGGAAAATGCGCGCATTAACCTCGCCTACACCAAAGTCTCGTCACCGATTTCTGGTCGTATCGGTAAAACAGCCGTCACCGAAGGTGCTTTGGTACAGAATGGTCAAACTACTGCCTTGGCGACCGTTCAGCAACTTGACCCGCTCTACGTTGACTTAACGCAATCCAGCGACGACTTTATGCGTTTACGTAATCAGTTATCGTCCGGTGAGCTGACGCAAGGTGAAGGTAAAGCCCCTGTCACTATCGTGTTAAACGATGGTACCACCTTGAAACAAAAGGGAACCTTAGAGTTTTCTGATGTGACTGTCGATCAAACTACGGGTTCCATCACGTTGCGTGCCATTGTCCCTAATCCTGATCACAGCTTGCTGCCGGGGATGTTTGTTCGCGCACGTGTAGAGGAAGGCGTTAACCAAAATGCCCTGCTCGTTCCACAACAAGCCATTACCCGTACGCCTACTGGTCAAGCCACCGCGATGATCGTCAATGCTGAGGACAAAGTCGACGTTCGCCAAGTGACTGCCCAAGAGGCAATTGGTGATAAATGGCTGGTAACCTCTGGCCTCAAGGCGGGAGATCGCGTGATTTCTCTTGGTGTTCAACGTGCCGTTCAAGGTGTGAAAGTCTCACCGAAAGAAGTCAGCGCTGACCAGAAAGATGATACTGCATCGACGCAGTCTGAATAATTTTTGCGTTAACAGGAGCCACTGACATATGGCTAAGTTCTTTATAGATCGCCCCATATTTGCTTGGGTACTCGCCATCGTTATTATGATGGTCGGGGCGCTATCGATCATGAAACTTCCGATCGAGCAGTATCCCGAAGTTGCACCACCCGCCGTACAGGTTCGCGCTGCGTATCCGGGCGCTGATGCGAAAACATTACAAGACTCTGTGACTCAGGTTATTGAACAGAACATGAATGGATTAGATGGACTGCTCTATATGTCCTCTAACAGTGATTCTTCTGGTAACTTGCAGTTAACGCTGACCTTCGCGTCAGGAACCGATGCAGATATTGCGCAGGTTCAGGTTCAGAACAAACTGCAGCTAGCGATGCCATTGCTGCCGCAAGAAGTCCAACAACAGGGGATTAACGTTCAAAAATCCTCCAGTAGCTTCTTGATGGTTGCGGGGTTTGTGAGTGAAGACGGCACTATGGATATGAATGACCTTGCCGATTATATCTCCTCTAACGTCAAAGACCCGATCAGTCGGACGACTGGTGTGGGCGACACGCAGCTGTTCGGTGCGCAATACGCGATGCGTATTTGGATGGACCCTGCGAAGCTAGTCAATTATAACCTCACCCCGAGTGATATCATCACCGCTATCAAAGCCCAAAACTCCCAAGTCTCCGCGGGGCAATTGGGAGGAGCGCCAGCTGTTGCTGATCAACAGTTGAACTCCTCAATTATTGCTCAGACTCGACTGACCAGTCCTGAAGAGTTCGGGAAAATTTTGTTAAAGACTAACACCGATGGTTCAACCGTCCGCCTAAGTGATGTTGCAACAATTAAGTTGGGGGGAGAGAACTACGAGGTAGTCGCACGCTTCAATGGTCACCCTGCATCAGGGTTAGGGATTAAACTTGCCACTGGGGCTAATGCACTGGATACCGCCAACGCGGTGAAAGCACGCCTGAAAGAAATGGAACCTTTCTTCCCGCATGGCATGAAGTTGGTTTACCCATACGATACGACTCCATTTGTAAAAATCTCAATTTTTGAGGTAGTCAAAACACTCTTTGAAGCCATCGTATTGGTTTTCTTAGTGATGTATATGTTCCTGCAAAGCTTCCGCGCCACGCTAATCCCGACCATCGCGGTGCCGGTCGTTTTATTGGGAACATTCGGCATAATTAGCGCCTTCGGTTACTCGATAAACACCCTCACCATGTTCGGACTGGTCCTCGCCATAGGACTCTTGGTCGATGATGCCATTGTGGTGGTTGAAAACGTCGAACGGGTGATGGAGGAGGAAGGATTAGATCCTAAAGAGGCAACTAAGCGCTCTATGGAGCAGATCCAAGGTGCGTTAGTCGGGATTGCCTTAGTCCTTTCTGCCGTCTTCATTCCCATGGCATTCTTCGGTGGCTCCACCGGGGTAATCTACCGTCAGTTCTCGATTACCATTGTTTCAGCGATGGTGTTGTCGGTACTGGTTGCGATGATCTTGACCCCTGCTCTCTGTGCGACCTTGCTTAAAAAACATGATAATAACGACCACAAAGAGAAAGGTTTCTTTGGCTGGTTTAACAGAATGTTTGATAAGAGCACCAACCACTATGTAAACAGTGTCAGCCATATTATCCGCCGTACCGGCCGCTACTTAATTATTTACGTCGTGATCGTGGCCGGAATGGTTTGGTTGTTTATGAAATTACCGACCTCCTTCTTACCTGAAGAAGATCAGGGTATATTAGTGGTACAGGCACAATTACCTGCAGGCGCGACGCAACAACGTACCGAAAAGGTGCTTGATCAGGTTACTGATTACTTCCTTACTCATGAGAAAGAGGCAGTTAAATCTGTCTTTACGGTAAACGGATTTGGTTTTGCCGGACGCGGACAAAACACCGGTATCGCCTTCTTAAGCTTAAAGCCTTGGGAAGAGCGGACAGCCGCCGCTGACAAAGTCGAGGCGATTGCAGGCCGCGCTATGGTCGCCTTAGGCCAGATTAAAGATGCGATAGTCATTCCGTTCAACCTTCCTGCAATTATCGAGCTGGGTAATGCGACAGGCTTTGACTTTGAACTGGTGGATAATGCCAACTTAGGTCATGACAAGTTGATGCAAGCCCGTAACCAATTACTGGGTATGGCGGCTCAACATCCTGACGTGTTAGTAGGTATGCGTCCTAATGGTTTGGAAGATACACCGCAATATAAGCTCATCATTGACCAAGAAAAAGCGCGTGCGCTTGGCGTGTCAATCTCTGATATCAATACCACGCTCAGTGCGAGCTGGGGCGGTAACTACGTCAACGACTTTATTGACCGTGGACGGGTGAAGAAAGTTTACGTGATGGGTGAAGCTGATTCCCGTATGTTGCCTAGCGATATCAATAAGTGGTATGTACGCAACAGTGACGGCGAGATGGTGCCCTTCTCAGCTTTCACTAGTGCGAAATGGCAGTACGGTTCCCCACGTTTAGAACGTTATAACGGATTACCTTCATTGGAAATTCTCGGTCAGGCAGCTCCCGGTAAGAGTTCCGGTGAAGCCATGAACTTGATGGAACAATTGGCTTCCAAGCTGCCACAAGGTATTGGTTACCAGTGGACCGGTATGTCATACCAAGAGCGTATGTCAGGAAACCAAGCGCCAGCGTTATATGCTATCTCGTTGATTGTAGTCTTCCTCTGTTTAGCCGCACTCTACGAGAGCTGGTCGATACCTTTCGCTGTCATGTTGGTGGTACCACTCGGTGTTATCGGTGCCCTTGCCTTCACAACGCTTCGCGGTATGAGTAACGATGTTTACTTTGTCGTCGGACTCTTAACCACTGTCGGGATATCTGCAAAGAATGCTATCTTGATTGTTGAATTCGCGGTCGATTTAATGAAGGAAGGCAAAGGTCTTATGGAGGCAACTCTGGATGCGGTACGCATGCGTCTACGTCCGATCTTAATGACTTCTATGGCCTTTATGCTGGGTGTACTCCCCTTAGCGATCAGTTCAGGTGCAGGCTCCGGTGCTCAGAATGCTGTAGGGACTGGAGTTATTGGGGGAATGGTGACAGCGACGTGTTTAGCGATCTTCCTTGTACCTGTCTTCTTTGTCGTTGTTCGCCGACGCTTTGGTGGACAAAAAGAGAAAAAACAGTAATCCCCTTCTCTTCTTATCATGGGCTGCTTAGGCAGCCCTTTTTTCGCCACAATGTAATCATTTATTAATCATTTTTGTCCATTGATTTTGACTGAGGCTTTTTGAATTTAGCCAAGTGGTTTATAATAAATATGTCGTCGTCGATAGTTAAAACCCATCTATTAAAAGGATGAATACACGTACAATTGAAGTAATCTTACCCAATGTAAGGGTGTGATGTGTTCAAGCGTCATCCGACTAGGACAGAAATATAAAGCGACTGACAAAATTTGGTGTCGACTACGCGATCACTTTTCAATCTGAAGATGAAGAGGTGAATGATGGATGAATATACGCCAAAATATTTCGATATTGCGCAACTAAAATATCTTTGTGAAAAACTCTATACTGAATGTGAACTGTTACTCAGCGAAAATACACTTTTCACTGTGAACGACCCTACCGCAATAGAATCTTTGTTATTGAACGACTTCATTGAACATATCGCTAATGTAGGAATCAATTACAGAATCAAATATTCACGGGATACTGCATTAACCGAAGCGCTTGATCAATTTTTAGACCATTCATCCCAGTTATTGGGAAATTATGGCGTAACACCCAAAGAAATAACGCAATGGAAACAAATGTCCGATACACTTTTCCAATATTTTCATTAAAACAATAAATAAGTATGAGTAACTAATAATAATGAATACCAACACCTTGCCATTGACTAAGAATGACTATTTGATGCGTCTAAGACGTTGCCGCTCTCTTGAAACACTTGAGAGAGTGATCGAGAAGAATAAATATGAGTTAGCCGATGATGAATTAGTGGTTTTTTACTCCGCCGCTGATCACCGTCTCGCTGAGCTAACAATGAATAAGTTATACGACAAAGTTCCTGCAACGGTATGGAAATACGTCCGCTAGCGAAACACTCAAGGTGAAAGGAGTCTATGGCAAGGATGCTATGAACGTGATGTTATAGGATGGTACAAGGATTGGGTGGGGCCCTTGCCAGCGACATCCCGGCACATGTGTTACCTGCTGCGGCTGCTTCCTTCCGGACCTGACCGGGTTAACAGGTTAACATTGCGGGAGAACCAACAAGGTCCCCATTGAGTTGCTCATAAGAGCGAGTGAGATTATGGTAGATGGGCGTTAGAAATGCAAGCGCGATAGCACCAACCGCTGTTTTATTAAGCATTCCACTACACAACGGATGAATTATTCACATGTCTCCTCAAGAACCCTCGTTTGAACAGCGCGTTTGGTTAGTCGTCGATGCCATACCTTACGGTAATGTGGCCAGTTATGGCGATATTGCACTGTTAGCAGGTCATCCTCGCGCTGCACGACAAGTAGGGAGAATACTTAAGTCTCTCCCCAACACCTCTCTGTTACCTTGGCATCGTGTTATTTCGCAGCAAGGAAAAATCTCATTACCGGGTTCGCAGGGAAGTAAGCAAATCGATGCGTTACGTAAGGAAGGGATTGACGTTACTCAGGCAGGAAAAATTGATATGAAAAGATATCGTTGGCGGCCATAGTCCGCCAACGATACTCGCTTACTCACTACTGCCCTGATACCGGAAGAGCAACTTGTGGAACAGCCACTAAATTAATGTCTTTTTTCTGGCTCGCTACACTAGTGATAGATTGTAGTTTCTCAGACGCAAAAATCACTTTACCGTTCAAGGTAATTGCTGCGGTTAACAACGCTTGGCTATTCGCACCAAGCTGTACGCCTTGTAGCGGGAGTACATAGTTAAACGGTGATTGTTTACCAGACAATGTCTGCACTTGCTGCGCTAATACTTTAGTTTGTCCAGGACCGCCTGATACATCAGATAGCGTTACTGTTAGCGCGGCATTCGCAGGAATCGCCATACGCTGATGGACAAAGACTGAACCGCTTAGTGAGAATGGTGCAACAGCTTTGGTAGTCGGGTCGTTAGCAATTGGCACAGGTGAACCGCTGTGGCTCGCGCAGGATGTAACTGCTAGTGAGATAAGTAATCCGCCCAATACGTGTTTTGTTTTCATTGATGTCTTCTCCTTTTGAACCAATCTAACCACAATATTGTTTTAATTTTGCCAATAGGGTAGCTATCGTAACAAAATAATTGTGGCACATAATCGAAAATATGCCTGTTAAATCCGCTATTTTTTGATTTTAATTAATGTTATGTCGGATGAGTCTTCAAGAGGATAGACAAATGAGTCAAGCGCTTAACGCGTTAACCGAATTACTCAGCCTAAGAAAAATCGATTCCCTGCAGTTTATTGGGCAGTGTGAAAATCTAGGGCTTCGTCAAGTATTTGGGGGACAAGTGATTGCTCAAGCGATCAGTGCCGCACAACAAAGCACCCACAACGAACGCCTTATCCACTCTTGCCATAGCTATTTCCTACGTCCTGGCGATAGCACTCTGCCAATTAACTATGAAGTGGAAGTGTTGCGTGATGGCAGAAGCTTGAGTGCAAGGCGTGTTAAAGCCTTACAGAATGAACAGCTAATTTTTACTATGACTGCTTCATTCCACGCTGAAGAACCTGGCTTTTCGCATCAGGCTATAATGCCTTCAGCCCCCTCCCCCCTGATGCTAGCGACGGAGCAAGAGTTGGTTAGCCAGTTATCACCCACCGCCATTAATCAACGTTTTGTTAAAGCGTTCAGTGCAGAGAGGGCGTTAGAGATCCGACCCGTTCAACCCTTTAATCCCTTAAAAGGCCATGTGAGTGAAGCGCGACGTCAGTTATGGTTAAAAGCTAATGGTCAGATTGCTGAGCACTCTTCGTTACACAGCGCTCTATTAGGCTACGCTGCAGATCTAAATTTTCTTCCCGTGGCCTTACAGCCGCATGGTAAAGGTTTTTTAGAGGAAGATATGCAAGTCGCGACCGTTGACCACTCAATGTGGTTCCACCGCCCTATCAATATTAATGATTGGCTACTCTATGACATTGAGAGCCCTACAGCTCAAAATAGTCGTGGATTTGTACGGGGTGCATTTTACGATCGGCAAGGTAGATTAATTGCTTCAACGGCACAGGAAGGGATTATTCGGCAACGCGGTGATAAGCAATAAAAAACTCAGCCTGGTCCGTTGCCAGGCTGAAATAATTCATCAATTCAGGATTATTGGTTGTAGGCGTTTTCACCGTGACTGTTAACATCAAGGCCTTCGCGTTCTAAATCCTCACTCACTCTTAGACCAACCATCATATCGGCAATCTTGAAACTAATGAATGCCACGACACCGGACCAGACAATCGTTACTAGACAACTGAGTAACTGAATCCAAACCTGATGCCCCATCGTAACACCCTCTGCGTAGCCTACGCCGCCTAGCGAGGACGATGCAAAAACGCCCGTGAGCAAGCAACCAACGATACCGCAAACACCGTGTACACCAAATACATCACAAGGATCATCAACTCTTAAGAAGCGTTTCAAGCCAGTGACGCCCCAAATACCTGCTAGTCCACCCACAACACCAATGACCAGCGCACCACCAACCCCAACATAGCCACAGGCCGGGGTAATGGCCACTAAACCCGCTATAAAACCTGAGCAAGCACCCAGTAATGAGGGTTTACCTCGAACGGCCCACTCACCAAACGTCCAGGATAGAATAGCACCTGCTGTCGCAACGATAGTATTCACAAAAGCCAGAGCTGCAATTTCATTAGCTGATGCTGCCGACCCTGCATTAAACCCGAACCAACCAATATAGAGAATAGCGGTTCCGGTGAATACCATTGGGAGGTTATGAGGCTTAAAGGCTTCTTTACCAAAACCACTACGTTTACCTAACACCCATGCGCCCACCAGTCCACCAATTGCTGCATTAATATGAACAACAGTCCCCCCAGCAAAATCCAAGGCACCATCTTTTGCTAAGAGACCATTTGCCCAGACCATGTGAGCGATAGGGAAGTAGGAGAACGTTACCCATAATAGCGAGAAAATTAGTACCGCAGAAAAACGAACCCGTTCAGCTAATGCCCCCACCACCAGGGCAACAGTAATACAAGCAAACGAGGCTTGATAGGCGACATGGATATATTGATAAATGCTACCCATTACCGCTTTCAGTTCAATACCTTTTAATAGTGTCCATTGGAACCCGCCAAAAAAGTTGTTCCCTTCACTGAAGGTCAGCGAGTAGCCATAGACCACCCACACGACACAGACTAGGGCAAAAGTGACTGATACTTGGGTCATCAATGATAAAACGTTTTTTCCACGAATTAAGCCACCGTAAAACAGTGCCACCCCTGGAACGGTCATAAACAATACTAACGCCGTGCAGATCATCATAAAGCCATTATCAGCGCCGCTAACCGTAGGCTCAGGTGCTGCAAAGGCTAAGTTCGGTAGCCCTAGCGCAACGAAGAAACTGAGTAGTGATGCTATTTTTTTCATATTTTTCTCCAATCGCTGCATAACATTACAGTGCCGACTCATCAATTTCGCCGGTACGGATACGGATCACTCGCTCCAGATTCGAGACAAAGATTTTGCCATCTCCGATCTTTCCGGTATAAGCCGCCTTAGTAATGACCTCGATGACTTCTTCTAGCTGATCCTCAGCAATCGCAATATCGATTTTGACTTTAGGCAGGAAATTCACACTATATTCTGCACCGCGATAGAGCTCTGCATGCCCTTTCTGGCGACCGAAGCCTTTAACTTCCGTTACTGTTAGACCTTGAATCCCAATAGAAGATAACGCTTCACGGACATCTTCGAGTTTGAAAGGTTTGATCACTACCGTCACTAGTTTCATTTATTTTCCCCAAACATCCTGCCAACATTTCTTCTGATTAAGCAACAAACGTGCCATGTTGCAAATCAATGCCGGCATTCAGAAAAGGATGATAAGGGCATACTGGCTAAAGCGAGCGAAGGGAAGGTGCACCGAATGGGTGCGTCCCGAGAGCAGTGAGAACTATTTTAGTGCACCTATTACAGCGGGAAGGCTGTAGTGTATTTAATTTCCTCCATTGAGAAGCTTGATGTCACCACACTCAACCCCTCGATACTATTAACCAGCGTTTTGTAAAAGCTGTCGTAGCACTTCATATCTTTGACCTGAACACGTAATAAGTAGTCGTACTCGCCTGTCAGGCGGTGACAAGCCAGCACTTCAGGCATCGTTTTGATCTGGTGAACAAAATCAATATACCATTCACGATTATGATGTAACGTTTTTAAAAACATAAATGCAGTAAGAGTGAGTCCCAATTTTTCTGGATTTAGCAGCGCAACCTGTGAGCGAATCACGCCCTCTTCTTCTAATTTTTTTAGTCGCTTCCAACAAGGCGTGGCCGTTAGGTTCACGGCATCAGCTAAGGCCTGTAAAGAGAGACTGCAATCCTCTTGCAGTAAGGCGAGTAACTTACGATCTGTTTTATCTATCATGCACATACCTATGGTCAGGGCGAAATGAGAACTATCATACTGCTAATTTTGCTGTGACTCCCCTTATCGAGGTAAAATAGCGAAAATTTTCTATAGAGGCCCTAAAGATGAAAAAGGCAGTTGTCGTATTTAGTGGTGGCCAAGACTCAACCACCTGTTTAGTGCAAGCTATGCAACACTATGATGAGGTTCACTGTATAACGTTCGATTATGGACAACGTCATCAGCAAGAGGTCGATATCGCCAAGCAACTCACTGAACGATTAGGAGTGGCTGCGCATAAAGTCATGGATGTGACCTTGCTCAACGAATTGGCTATTAGTAGTCTGACGCGGGACAATATTCCCGTTCCCGGCTATCAACCTGACACTACTGAACTACCCAGTACCTTTGTGCCGGGCCGTAATATCCTGTTTCTCACCTTAGCATCGATTTATGCCTATCAGGTGGAAGCAGAAGCGGTGATCACCGGTGTTTGTGAGACCGATTTTTCAGGCTACCCTGATTGTCGCGATGAATTTGTCAAAGCGCTGAATCAAGCCGTAGTTCTCGGGATGGCTAAAGACGTTCGTTTCGAAACACCATTGATGTGGCTCAATAAGGCAGAAACTTGGGCACTTGCCGACTATTGGGGGCAACTGCCCTTAATTAAAGACCATACGCTGACTTGTTACAATGGAATAGCCGGCTCGGGCTGCGGAGAGTGTGCCGCTTGCCATTTGCGGGCCAAAGGGCTAGATGAATACCTCAATGCCCCAGAAAAAATCCTGCAACAATTAAAGCAAAAAAACCAGCTTAACTAGAAAGAGAGGGGTTACCTCGGTAACCCCTCTCTTTCTATAAAGTTAGCTTTGCAATCACCCGATTTACCAGGTTTTCGCCGAAACCTGGTACTTCAACTAACTGCTTTACATCGGTGAATAAGCCATATTTTTCTCTGTACTCAATAATGGCTTGCGCTTTTTTTAACCCGACTCCATTGAGTTTATCGGCTAAGGTTGCTGCATCCGCAGTATTAAGATTGACCTTATCTGTGATCGATTTTTGCGTGACTTCAGCATTTTTTTCCGTGTGTTTAGGCGTTACCGACGGTTGATTGCCAGCGTGCGTAAAAGTACTTACCACAGCGAACACTATAACGAGAATATTCATTTTTTTACGATACATAAAAGCTCTCCTATTTGGTGAATAGACAGGCTATGCCGAAGAGAAGAGGTTGCCAATTTAGCTCATAAAAAAATGGAAAAGGCCGCATAAGCGGCCTTTAATTTATCATAGAAACGATAAGAATTTGTGAGCGTTATTGCAGTTGTACCGCATCGCCATACTTAATCTTCGCTTCCTGACGTAATTGCTCAAGCAGTGAGGTAAAGGCAAGCTGCGCATTATTATTCGCAATGCCGTTGACCATTTGTGCTTTCTGCGCTGCAGGCATCTCTACAGTAATGACTTTATCCAAGGCGATAATCACAACATTTCCGTTGCTGCCTTGGGTAAAGCTATAACTTGGAGTGGTACCTTGCGGCGGCGTTAAGCCAAATACCGTCTCTGATAAGGCAGATTGTTGATTGCGTTGCAAGGTTTGCATAGCGCCAAAGTGTAATCCTGCTTGTGTAAAGCGGGTCTCTTTTCCTTGGCGTAACTCGGTGACTATCGAGTCAGCCTGGGCTTTCGCTGCAGTAACCGCTTTATCGTGTTTAATGGCATCAGTAATTTGCGCCGTAACCTCTGCTTGAGGTTTCACTTTAGCAGGTTGATGTGCAGAGATACGCACGACAAAAGCACGGTCACCCTCTACGGTGATGATGCTGGAGTTACTGCCAGGAGTACCTTGTTCACCCAATAAGCTACCGTTGAAGATAACATCTTTGATTTGGTCAAAGTTTAGCGCGTCCGGTACAGATTGCTGGCTGAACCAAGAGGTTTCAACTGCTTTCGTTCCAGCAACCTGCTCAGCGGCAGCCAATGAATCATTGTCATTGCTCGCAGCATCATTAACTTTCTGCTGCAATGCATAAAACTGACTTATAGCCGTCTCTTGTTGCACTTTATCTGCTACGGCTTGATGAACGACTGAAAGCGCTTGCTGTTGTTCCGGTTGGAGATCATCCAAACGAACAAGTAAATATCCAACAGAGCTTTTGATCACGCCAGAGAGCGCACCCTTTTCAGTCAGCTTCGCCGAAGTAAGTTCGTCAGGAATAGAATCTTTCTCCATCCATCCCAAATCGCCACCTTGCTTAGCCGAAACCGAATCTTGAGAGTTTTGACGCGCAAGATCAGCAAAGTCAGCACCTTGTTGTAATTGCTTCAACAAATCGTCCGCTTGTTGCTGAGTTTTGACTTGTATAACACTATAGCGTTGACGTGCTTGCTGACTGTAATCGGCTTTATGGCTATCGTACCATGTCTGAATTTCTTGCTCAGTCGGCGCTTTTTGCATCGCCTTAGCATCCAGCTTGATATAGCTGACTTTAAATTGTTCAGGCAGTTTGAAAGAGGCTTGATGAGATTGGTAATAGCCTTTGATTTCAGCATCGTCGACTTTTTGCTGAGCAGCCAAGGCATCGATATTTAACGTAGCTTGACGAATTTGACGTTGCTGGGAGACGAGATTTGCGATCCGGTCAGCTTCACTTTTCAGAACAAAGTCAGTATTACCAACCGCCTGTGCCAACTGTTGATTAGCTAAACTCTTACGCAATGAAGCCGCGTAGCTATCGGGTGTATAGCCAACACTGCTTAACACGGAGTTATAAAGAGCGTTATCAAAACGACCATTCGTCTGGAATTGCGGTACAGCAAAAATAGCCTGCTTAATCTGTGCATCCGTCACTGCTAAATTGAGTGAATGCACGTATTGTTGTAAAAGCGTTTGGTCCACAAGTTGGGAGAGCGCTTGCTGACGAAGCTGTTGCATAAATTGCTCATTGCCCGCAAGTTGTGCATATTGTTCACCCAGTTGCTGCTGCTGACGTGCGCGTTCATTATTAAACGCATTTTCGAATTGAGCTCGGCTAATTGTTTCACCGTTAATTTTTGCAGCATAATCATGATTTCCGCCGATCAAATAATTACTGACACCGGTCAGTACGAACGAAATAATGATTATTCCCAGTATGATTTTAAGCACAACGTGATTAGACGCTGAGCGTAAATTGTCCATCATGATTTGGCAACACTCCACTGTGGTGTAAATTTAACGCTGACCGATGTGGCCTTTGACAACCCATATAACTTTCCAGAAAAAAAGGCACATCGCTTGATGTGCCTCTATGTTACATGAGAAGCGTTATCGCGTCCTCATTCCATGAAAGAAATAGTTTCATGGTTCAGTAAGACTTAATTAACTGAGTCTTTTAATCCTTTACCTGCACGGAAGCCAGGGACTTTACCTGCAGGGATAGTAATTTCTTTACCTGTTTGCGGATTGCGGCCAGTACGCTCAGCACGGTCTTTCACCGCGAAAGTTCCGAAACCGACTAGTGCAACGTCATCACCAGCTTGTAATGATTCAGTTACCGCACCAATAAATGCGTCTAAAACACGTCCTGCAGCTGCTTTGGAAATATCTGCATCAGCAGCAATTTTATCAACCAATTGTGATTTATTCACGTTAACATCCCCTTTATTATTTCATGTCGCAGAGAGTCTCCCCTCTCACTTATGAGCTGCTTGTTATAGCAGGCATCGACGCGCGAAACAACGTAAATGCTCTTAATGGCTCGCAAAGATCAACTTTATTATATCGAATACCGACTCTCGGTATTCGATAATTTCTTCATGTTATGCTGACGTGTTAACAACTTCAATCCCTTCAGGTGCGCGCTCGAGGGCAATTTTCAACACTTCCTCAATCGTTTTCACCGGATGAATACTTAAATCAGCAATGACATTTTGAGGAATTTCTTCCAAATCGCGTTTATTCTCATAAGGAATTAACACCGTTTTGATACCACCACGGTGTGCTGCTAACAGCTTCTCTTTAAGACCCCCGATAGGTAAGACTTGACCACGTAATGTAATCTCTCCCGTCATCGCTACCTCTGCTTTGACAGGATTACCGGTCAAGCTCGATACCAAGGCAGTACACATTGCGATCCCCGCACTTGGGCCATCTTTTGGTGTTGCGCCTTCCGGTACATGCACATGAATGTCACGTTTCTCGTAGAAATCATTATTAATACCTAATGATTCTGCACGAGAACGCACAACCGTCATCGCTGCTTGGATAGATTCTTGCATCACTTCACCCAATGAGCCGGTGTAAGAGAGCTTGCCTTTGCCTGGGACACTTGCTGTTTCAATGGTTAACAGATCGCCACCCACTTCAGTCCATGCCAGCCCTGTTACTTCACCGATACGATTCTTCTCATCGGCACGGCCATAATCGAAGCGTTGTACGCCAAGGTACTCACTAAGATTATCTGCATTAATCGTGATGTGCTTTAGCTTTTTATCTAACAATAGCGCTTTCACCGCTTTACGGCAGAGCTTAGAGAGTTCTCTTTCTAAGCTACGTACTCCCGCTTCACGAGTATAGAAGCGGATGATACCCATGATGGCGCTATCTTCAACCGTCAGCTCACCCGTTTTCAGCGCATTACGCTCCATCTGTTTAGGTAGGAGGTGATCTTTTGCGATATTTAACTTCTCATCTTCGGTGTAGCCAGAAAGACGAATGACTTCCATACGATCCAGCAATGGACCCGGAATATTCATAGAGTTAGAGGTCGCCACGAACATTACATCGGAAAGATCGTAATCCACTTCGAGGTAGTGATCGTTAAAGGCATTGTTTTGCTCTGGATCTAAAACCTCTAACAGTGCGGAGGCAGGATCGCCGCGCATATCTGCGGACATCTTATCAATTTCATCGAGCAAGAAGAGAGGATTACGCACCCCTACTTTAGCCATCTTTTGAATAAGTTTACCCGGCATAGAACCGATGTAAGTACGGCGGTGACCGCGGATCTCTGCTTCATCGCGTACGCCACCCAAGGCCATACGAGTATACTTACGGCCTGTCGCTTTAGCGATGGATTGGCCTAATGAGGTTTTCCCGACGCCTGGCGGTCCAACTAAGCATAGAATCGGTCCACGAATTTTATTCACTCGACTTTGTACCGCGAGGTATTCAAGAATACGATCTTTCACTCGGTCTAAGCCAAAATGGTCTTTGTCTAAGGTTTCTTGCGCTTTACGCAGGTCTTTCTTGACCTTACTGCGCCCTACCCAAGGAACCTGAACCATCCAGTCGATATATCCGCGCACGACTGTTGCTTCTGCAGACATCGGTGACATCATCTTAAGCTTTTGTAATTCGGCTTCCGCTTTTTCTTTCGCTTCCGCAGGCATCTTCGCTTCATCAATCTTGCGTTTTAGCGCTTCAAATTCATCCGGAACATCGTCCATTTCGCCAAGTTCTTTCTGAATCGCCTTCATTTGCTCATTCAGATAGTACTCGCGCTGGCTCTTCTCCATCTGTTTCTTAACGCGATTGCGAATACGTTTTTCAACCTGCAGCAAATCAATTTCTGATTCCATCATTGCCATCAAGTACTCTAGACGTTCGTTCACGTCTGACATTTCCAGTACTGATTGTTTATCTGCCAACTTAAGTGGCATATGAGCGGCAATGGTATCGGCTAAGCGTGCAGCATCCTCAAGGTTGTTGAGTGAAGTCAACACTTCCGGTGGGATCTTTTTATTGAGTTTGATGTAGCCTTCAAATTGGCTAACTGCTGCACGGATCAATACCTCTTGCTCGCTATCATCAATCTCAGGACTTTCAATGTACTCAATCTGAGCCGTGAAATATTCTTGGCTATCATCGAGCGAGGTCAATGTTGCGCGCTGTACCCCTTCGACCAGTACTTTGACCGTACCATCCGGTAGTTTTAGCATCTGTAGGACTGAAGCGACCGTTCCGACAGTAAATAAATCGTCAATACTCGGCTCATCTGTTGTCGCTTCTTTCTGCGCCACCAGCAGAATTTTCTTATCGTTATCCATCGCTGACTCTAAGCAGCGGATAGATTTTTCGCGACCCACGAATAACGGTATCACCATGTGCGGATAAACCACTACATCGCGTAAAGGTAACACGGGAATATCAATGTGTTCGGAACGCTCAGAAGTCATAGAGCTCTCTCTTAGTTTAATTTCCGCCGGAGTGTGATAGGCCTAACTCTGTGACTTATCACGTCTAGATGATCAACATATGGGGGTGATATTATGATATTCAACGGTCTATACGTAAGAAAAATAAAGGGGAAATTGAATTTCCCCTTTATAGGCGTATTACTCTAAATACTCGGCTATTTACTCGCCAGAGGCTTGCGCTTCTTGCTTACCATAAATTAGCATCGGTTCAGAGGTTCCCCCGATAACATTCTCGTCGATAACCACTTTTTCAACGCCTTCAATTGAAGGAAGTTCATACATGGTTTCGAGCAATGCTGCTTCAACGATGGAACGAAGCCCACGTGCGCCAGTCTTACGGCTCATCGCTTTCTCAGCAATAGCCACTAAAGCTTCTTCACGGAACTCTAACTCTGCCCCTTCAAGACTAAACAGCGCTTGATACTGTTTGGTTAGCGCATTTTTAGGCTCACGCAAGATCTGAATCAGAGCTTCTTCACTCAATTCACTGAGGGTCGCTACGACAGGTAGACGCCCGATGAACTCAGGAATAAGTCCAAATTTGATCAGATCCTCTGGTTCAGCCAGTGCCAGTAATTCCCCTTCTGCGGCTTTCTTAGATGGATCTTTTACCGTTGCAGCAAAACCAATACCTGATCCCGTTTCTACACGTTGAGCAATAACTTTATCTAATCCAGCGAAAGCACCACCGCAGATAAACAGAATTTTTGACGTATCGACTTGTAAAAACTCTTGTTGGGGATGTTTACGACCACCTTGTGGAGGAACTGCTGCCACGGTGCCCTCGATGAGCTTCAGCAAGGCTTGCTGAACCCCCTCACCAGAGACATCACGCGTAATGGAAGGGTTGTCTGACTTACGAGAAATTTTATCAATTTCATCAATGTAGACA
Source organism: Rosenbergiella gaditana (assembly GCF_018494065.1). Lineage (GTDB taxonomy): Bacteria > Pseudomonadota > Gammaproteobacteria > Enterobacterales > Enterobacteriaceae > Rosenbergiella > Rosenbergiella gaditana. The sequence goes on from NZ_JABBFR010000012.1 coordinate 49,874, forward strand.
ATACCACGTTGGGCTTTCTCAACGTCATAATCGCATTTTTGTAGCAATTTCTGGATGATGTTTTCAACGTCTTCACCAACATAACCCGCTTCTGTAAGGGTTGTTGCATCAGCCATAGTGAAAGGAACGTCCAGTAAACGCGCCAATGTCTCAGCTAATAACGTTTTGCCACTTCCGGTTGGCCCGATCAGTAGAATATTACTTTTACCCAGCTCAACACCATTTGACGTATCACCATTACGTAAACGCTTGTAGTGGTTATAAACCGCTACAGAAAGGACTTTCTTCGCCTTTTCTTGGCCAATCACGTAGTCATCGAGATGTGTACGAATCTCGCGTGGCGTCGGCAGTGCATTGCGCTCGCGATGTGGAGCAACTTCTTTTATCTCTTCACGAATAATGTCATTACATAAATCAACACATTCGTCGCAGATATACACTGACGGTCCGGCAATTAGCTTACGTACTTCATGCTGGCTCTTGCCGCAGAAAGAGCAGTACAGCAATTTACCTGAACCCTCTTTGCGCTTATCAGTCATCAGTTAGCCTCTTCTCAGTGTAATCAGTGCCAGCATTATCATTGTTGGATAATGCTCGACGTTTAGGTGTACAGTGTCGCTTAGCGCTTTTACTTGCGGTGAGTCAGGACGGAATCAACCAGTCCATAATCTACGGCTTCTGCTGCAGAGAGGAAGCGGTCCCGCTCAGTATCACGCTCAATTTCTTCTAAGGTTTTACCTGTGTGCTTCGCCATTAACTCATTCATGCGCTGTTTAACTTTAAGAATTTCTTTAGCATGAATTTCGATATCGGTAGCTTGGCCTTGGTAACCCCCTAACGGTTGGTGGATCATCACACGAGAGTTCGGTAAACAAAAACGTTTACCTTCTGCCCCTGCTGTTAACAGAAAGGCACCCATCGAGCAGGCCTGTCCCATACAGATAGTGCTAACATCAGGTTTGATGAATTGCATCGTATCATAGATAGACATTCCCGCCGTAATCACACCACCTGGCGAGTTAATGTAGAGATAGATATCTTTCTCAGGATTTTCAGCTTCAAGAAAGAGCATCTGCGCGACGATCAGGTTTGCCATATGGTCTTCAACCTGACCGGTCATGAAAATAACGCGTTCTTTTAATAAGCGTGAATAGATATCGTAAGAACGTTCGCCACGCGAAGTCTGCTCGACAACCATGGGAACCAGAGCCATTTGGGCAGCCGTCATTTCGGGTTGATTACTGTATGACATAAACCATCTCCTGGGTAAATTTCTTGAGCAACGCTTGTCGCCTTAAGTAACAGCAGCCATTGATGCAGCGTATTTTACATTCATTTAAGCATAACAAGGTTTTTATTAATACGCGAAGTAGATTACTGAGGTTCAGAAAATTCTTTTCAAGGGGCACTACAAAAAAAGGCTCGTGACTTGGGATCACGAGCCTAATTCAATAGCTAAGCTATTACGTCTTAAGCCGGTTGGTTCATCAGTTCTTGGAACTTAGTCGCTTTTTCAGTAAGTTTTGCTTTTTCAAGAATTAAATCAACAGCTTGCTCTTCTAGCGCAACGTTACGCATGTTGTTCATCATCTCTTTATTTTTGCTATAGTACTCGATCACTTCTTGTGGATCTTCGTACGCGGCAGCCATATCAGCAATCATGGTGTTCACACGCTCTTCGTCAGCTTTTAGCTCATTGGTGTTGATGACTTCACCCAATAGTAAGCCAACCATTACGCGACGTTTCGCTTGCTCTTCGAATAGCTCACGAGGCAGCTCTAACGCTTGTTGCTCGTTACCACCAAAACGTTGTGCGGCTTGACGACGTAATACATCGATCTCACCATCAATTAATGCAGCAGGAACGTCGATTTCGTTTTGTGCAAGTAAGCCGTCAATAGCTTGGGTCTTGATACGGTTACGCACAGCACCTTTCAGCTCACGTTGCATATTTTTGCTGATTTCAGCACGCAGGCCGTCAATAGAACCGTCCGCAACGCCGAAACGTTGAATGAACTCTTCAGTCAATTCTGGCAGTTCACGCTCTTCAACTTTTTTCAGAACGATGTCGAACTTAGCGTCTTTTCCTTTCAGGGTTTCAGCGTGGTATTCTTCAGGGAATTTAACATCAATAGTAAATTCTTCACCTGCTTTATGACCCACTACGCCCTCTTCGAAGCCTGGGATCATACGACCTTGGCCCATTGCCAGAACGAAGTCAGAAGATTTTCCACCTTCAAACTCTTCACCGTCGACAGAACCAGAGAAATCGATAGTAACGCGGTCTTCAGCGGTAGCCGCTTTATCTGTTTCTTTCCAATCTGCTTGTTGCTTGCGCAGAGTGTCCAGCATTGCATCAACGTCTTCATCGTTAACGTCAACAACAGGTTTCTCGATTTCGATGTTCTCTAACCCTTTCAATTCAACTTCTGGGTAGACTTCGAATTCAACAGAGTAAGTGAAATCTTCACCTAACTTATATTCGCCTGGAACATAGTTTGGTGCACCCGCTGGATTGATCTTCTCTTTAATGATCGCATCAATAAAATGACGAGACATAAGTTCGCCCAGAACATCCTGACGAGCAGAAGCACCGTAACGCTTTTCAATGATGGTCATTGGCACTTTGCCTTTACGGAAACCATCGATACGCGCTTTTTTAGCGATATCAACCAGTTCTTTCTTCACCGCACCTTCAATGCTGTCGGCAGGGATAGTCATGGTAATGCGACGGCCTAGGCCCTGAGTTGTTTCAACTGAAACTTGCATCTTGTTACCTCAAAAAATCACGTGCTCGATTGGCCTCATGGAGAACAGCGAGGTGACCCACTGTTCCGCAACAGAACATGTTGATACGGTTTGAACAACATCCCTGTTACCAGAAGCTTCACGAAGACATTCTGGAAAAATAGACGCCGCATTATAGCGGCATCAGCGATATGAGTCGAGATTTGGCAGGGTTTCGAGGGGAGATTCTGCGAAAATTTTATCAATTAAGGGCACATTTTGAGACAAATCAGAAAATAGATGATCAAACTGTCTTTTTTTTAAGCAATCATTCCTGCACCACGGCAGTCGGGTGAGGACAATACCGTATCTTGTAATCCTTCCCACTCTTTAGGCGTGTAAGTATGTAATGCTAAGGCGTGCACTCCGCCAGCCAGTTCAGCGCTCAGAATGCTGTAAATAGAACGATGTCGAGCAAGAAAACGTTGATTAGTAAATTGCTCTGACACGACGATCACTTTGAAATGGCTTTCAGCACCCGCCGGAACATTGTGGCGATAGCTCTCATTCTGCACATCAAGGTGAGAAGGGGAAAAAGCCTGAAATAATTTTTCTTCAATTGTCTGACGTATCATAATAAGTCCCTCGCTATTAAGGCATCCAATGACCTTAAATAAATTGTAGCGTTTATTTCTTGTTACATACTACTTTTGCGAAAAAAAAACGTGCTATTTTAGTGGCGGTTCCGCATAAGCGGTTTAATTCCTCTATGAACTATCGAGTGGCAAATTCATGGCTCTTTTGAAAAAGTTTGGTTTCCCGTTACTGGCCTTATTTTTACTGGCGGGTTGCGCCGCACCAAGCAACACCATTGATGTAACTCCCCAAATTCGTCTACCTCAGCAAGATCCTAGCTTGATGGGTGTCACTATCAGTATTAATGGTGCCGATCAGCGTACCGACCAAGCGCTAGCAAAAGTGAACCGCGACGGTCAATTAGTGACACTAACCCCTTCACGCGATCTGCGCTTTCTTTTACAAGAAGTGTTAGAAAAACAGATGACGGCTCGCGGTTATATGGTCGGCCCTTCAGGGGCAGTAGATTTACAGATCATTGTTAACAAACTCTACGCTGACGTTACGCAAGGAAATGTGCGCTACAGCATCACTACTCAAGCTGACGTCTCCATCATCGCCACAGCGAAAAATGGGAATAAGCAGGTTAAAACTTATCGTCAAAGTAACAGTATACAAGGACCATTTAGCGCCACGAACGCCAAAATTACTTCGGCAGTCAACAGTGCATTAACCGATGTAATGAGCGATATGGCTGATGACACCTCAATTCACGAGTTTATTAAACAAAACGCTCACTAACTGATACTATGGCTGTATGTTTTCTGCCTACAGCCATTCATCATGACCACACCCTCACGATTTGTCACTTTTTCTCGTACTACCTTGGTCCTATTACTGCTCGGATTTTCTTCTGGACTCCCCTTGGCGCTTACGTCAGGAACGCTGCAAGCTTGGATGACAGTTGAGGATATCGATCTGAAAACCATTGGTTTTTTTTCTATGGTAGGCCAAGCATACGTTTTTAAATTTCTCTGGGCACCCATGATGGATCGCTATTCTCTTCCTTTCACTGGACGGCGACGTGGGTGGTTGGGGGTATGCCAATTTATATTAATTCTGTTAATTGTCATGATGGGTACAATTAACCCGAATTCTAGTTTACTGTTACTCGCGATACTCGCTGTGGCTGTCGCCTTTTTCTCTGCATCACAAGATATCGTGTTTGATGCGTGGAAAACCGATGTTCTTTCTGCAGAAGAACGGGGTAACGGTGCTGCATTAACAGTACTCGGTTATCGCCTCGCTATGTTAGTTTCTGGAGGCTTAGCGCTATGGCTTGCTGACCGCTATCTCGGCTGGCATAACACCTATTTTCTAATGGCTGGGCTAATGTTGCTGGGTCTATTAGGGACGCTACTCGCTAAGGAATCGGAGCAACCTGTCTCACCTCCCCTATCGTTACGTCATGCTGTGGTCGATCCTCTCAAGGATTTCTTCACCCGCAACAACACCTGGTTAATGATTACGCTTATCATCTTTTATAAATTAGGCGATGCATTTGCGGGGGCGCTGAGTACCTCTTTTCTGATTAGAGGGCTTGGATTCAGTGCTGGGGATGTTGGACTGGTCAATAAGTCATTGGGCTTAGTCGCCACCATTATCGGTGCCTTGTACGGCGGTGCGATGATGAGAAAATGGAGCTTGTATCGTGCCTTAATGATTTTCGGTATAGCTCAAGCCGTTAGCAACTTAGCCTATTGGCTACTGACAGTGATCCCTAGCCATATATGGTCCATGGGAAGCGCGGTATTTATCGAAAATCTATGTGGTGGAATGGGGACTGCTGCGGCTGTGGCATTGTTAATGTCTCTGTGTAATCGCCGCTTTTCAGCCACGCAATTTGCCCTCCTTTCTGCACTGAGTGCCATGGGTCGCGTGTACGTGGGACCTATTGCTGGCTGGCTGGTGGACTCTTGGCACTGGTCAGGTTTCTATGCCTTTACAGTACTGGCCTCTCTGCCGGGGTTACTGTTACTACGCGCCGCGAAGACCTCACTGCTTAAGCTTGATGATAACACCCATTTCACGCCTCGTTGCCACTACGCCACTGGCTATTCACTCACGGCTAAAGGTTTTTTACTTGGCGCTATATTGGCGACGTCGGGGCTGATTATAATGTTAATCACTTACCTGTTCGATTTGCCCGAGTTGGTCATAACACAGCCACTGATCCGCTATGGGGTGATGGTCGCTGCAATTGCCACAGTGGGGGGGGTGACACTGGATATCCTTTCGAGGGAAAAAGCAGCATAAAATGCTATTTTTTTTGTTATTAGGAAAAATTCTGTTTATCGAACTAATAATTCATTCGGTACTTTGGGTGCAGGGAATGAAAGACAAGATGAGGGAATGTGAATAAATGATACAATCAATGGTTATTTATGTTAAATAAATGATACACAAACTTCGTGGTTATAGCTCTAAAAATTATGAACGCAGTTTATCAATAGGATTTTGTTATATTAAAGCCAACTAATTGATGGTGTTGATAATTTCATCCTGTGAATAAAATTTGTTAAATGTCTCAAATAACCATCTACACTTTACTGACAGAACCTCAAGCAGGTTTACACTACTCCAACGTTACCGTAAAATACCGATACACTTAAACGACAATACAGCCCTTTGTCATTGAGGTCGTTAAATGAGACTCAAGAAATACAAAAATAGTTTGGGGATTTTGTCATTAATTTCAGCCACTCTGCTCATGAGTGGTTGCGATAGTGCGCTTTTAAATCCTAAAGGTCAGATTGCACTGGAGCAACGTTCATTAATACTGACAGCCTTCGGCTTGATGTTGATTGTCGTCATTCCAGCAGTCTTCATGGCAATTGCATTCGCCTGGAAGTATCGGGCATCGAATACAAATGCTAAATACTCACCTAACTGGTCACACTCTAATAAAGTGGAAGCAGTAGTTTGGACCGTTCCGATCCTGATTATTGTTTTCTTAAGCGTGCTGACTTGGAAAAGTACTCACTCTCTAGAACCAAGTAAACCTATCGTTTCTGATGTAAAACCTGTCGAAATTGATGTCGTTGCTTTAGACTGGAAATGGCTGTTTATCTACCCTGAGCAAGGTATTGCAACAGTTAATGAGATTGCTTTCCCAGCAAATACTCCGGTGCATTTCAATATCACGTCAAACTCTGTGATGAACTCATTCTTTATCCCAACACTGGGTAGCCAAATCTACGCTATGGCAGGAATGACAACGCAATTGAACTTGATTGCGAACGAAGCAGGGACTTTTGATGGGATCTCCTCTAACTACAGTGGTCGTGGATTCTCTGGTATGAAGTTTAAAGCCATTGCAACCAACACCAGTGCTGAATTTCAGCAGTGGGTAGATAAGGTCAAAACTGCACCTAATACACTGACTACCATGGATCAGTTTGAGAAGTTGGCTGCGCCAAGCGAAAACAATCCAGTGGAATATTTCTCAAATGCTAATCCTGAACTGTTTACACAAGTTGTTGACAAGTTTATGTCTAGCCACGGAAAAATGAACATGCCTGCTCACGCTGGTATGGACATGAATCACACCGCTTCAGCCGGAGCAGAGGAATAATCATGTTAGGAAAATTAACATTAGCGGCGGTTCCCCTCGACGTACCAATCGTCATGGTGACCATCTCCGCTATTATCCTTATTGGTCTGGCACTCGTTGCCGCCATCACTTACTACGGTAAGTGGAAGTATCTGTGGACAGAGTGGTTTACCTCTATTGACCACAAAAAACTCGGCATCATGTACTGCATCATGGCTTTCGTGATGTTGCTTCGTGGTTTTGCCGACGCCATCATGATGCGGAGCCAACAGGTTCTTGCCTCAGCGGGTGAAGCGGGCTTCCTTCCGCCGCACCACTACGATCAAATCTTTACCGCGCATGGCGTGATTATGATTTTCTTCGTAGCGATGCCTTTCGTTGTTGGTCTGATGAACATTGCTGTACCGCTGCAAATCGGTGCACGTGATGTTGCTTTCCCATTCCTGAACAACTTAAGCTTCTGGTTCACGGCAATCGGTGTCATCTTGGTAAACCTTTCACTGGGTGTGGGCGAGTTCGCGCAAACCGGTTGGCTGGCCTACCCTCCTCTGTCGGGTGCTGAATACAGCCCAGGCGTAGGGGTTGACTACTGGATTTGGAGTTTACAGCTATCAGGTATTGGTACAACGCTGACAGGGATTAACTTCTTCGTCACAATTTTGAAAATGCGTGCCCCAGGCATGACTATGTTCAAAATGCCAATTTTCACCTGGACCGCGCTGTGTACTAACGTCCTGATTATTGCGGCGTTCCCAGTATTGACTGTGACCTTAGCACTGCTGACCTTGGATCGTTACCTTGGCTTCCATTTCTTTACTAATGAAATGGGCGGTAACATGATGATGTACGTCAACCTGATTTGGGTTTGGGGACATCCAGAAGTTTATATCCTTGTTCTGCCTGTGTTCGGTGTCTTCTCTGAAGTTACTGCGACTTTCGCTAAAAAACGCATGTTTGGTTACACCTCAATGGTGTGGGCAACTGTTGCGATCACCGTCCTGTCATTCATCGTTTGGTTACACCACTTCTTCACTATGGGATCCGGTGCCAACGTCAATGCCTTCTTCGGTATCATGACAATGATTATCGCAATCCCAACTGGGGTTAAGATCTTCAACTGGTTGTTTACGCTGTATCAAGGCCGTATCGAAATGACTGCGCCTATGCTATGGACCATCGGCTTTATCGTCACCTTCTCGGTGGGCGGTATGACAGGTGTTCTGTTAGCGGTTCCTGGTGCTGACTTCGTATTACACAACAGTCTATTCCTGATTGCTCACTTCCATAACGTTATTATCGGTGGTGTAGTCTTCGGTTGTATGGCAGGTGTGACTTACTGGTTCCCGAAAGCCTTTGGCTTCAAGCTTGACGAGAAATGGGGCAAACGCTCTTTCTGGTTCTGGATCATCGGGTTCTTCGTTGCCTTTATGCCGCTTTACGCATTAGGCTTCATGGGTATGACCCGTCGTTTAAGTCAAAATATTGATCCACAGTTCCACCCACTGCTTGTTGTTGCAGCTTGTGGTGCTGGCCTGATCGCACTGGGTATTCTCTGCCAGCTGATCATGTTCTATGTCTCAATCCGTGACCGTGAACTGAATCGTGACCTGACTGGGGATCCATGGGGCGGGCGTTCTCTTGAGTGGGCAACATCATCTCCACCTCCGTTCTACAACTTTGCGGTTATTCCAGAAATCAATGAGCGTGACTCATTCTGGGAAATGAAGCAAAAAGGTGAAGCCTATAAGAAACCTGCGCATTATGAAGAAATTCATATGCCTAAAAATAGTGGTGCTGCAGTAGTTATCGCTGCCTTCGCAACTATCTTTGGTTTCGCAATGATCTGGTACATCTGGTGGTTGGCGGTTGTCTCTTTTGTTGGAATCTTGGCGAGCTGGATCATCAAGAGCTTTGACGAAGACGTGGATTACTACGTTACCGTTGAAGAGATCGAACAGATTGAGAACAAACACTTTGAAGAACTTAGCAAAGCAGGTGTGAAATAATGTCTTCTCTATCTAAACACCACGACGCCCATGGAGAGCATGGGCATCACGATGCAGGAGCCAATAAGATTTTCGGCTTCTGGATCTACCTGATGAGTGACTGCATTATCTTTGCAACCTTGTTTGCAACCTATGCAGTGATGATGAATAGCACCGCAGGGGGTCCTGCAGGACGTCAGATCTTTGAACTGCCTTATGTTCTTGGTGAAACCGCCCTACTCCTCCTAAGTTCTATTACTTACGGCATGGCAGTTATTGCCATGAATAAAGGTAATAAAGGAACGGTTAATGCTTGGTTAGTATTAACTTTCCTGTGTGGTCTAGGATTCATCGGGATGGAAATCAATGAATTCCATCACCTGATTTCTGAAGGCTTTGGCCCTCAGCGTAGCGGCTTCCTGTCTGCGTTCTTTACCTTAGTCGGTACCCACGGACTTCACGTAACTTGTGGTCTGATCTGGATGCTGGTTCTGATGTTCCAGATCGCGACTCGTGGTCTGACAGCAACTAACCGCACTCGTATCATGTGCCTAAGCTTATTCTGGCACTTCTTAGATGTGGTGTGGATCTGTGTGTTTACCATTGTCTATCTGATGGGGGTCATGTAATGAGTCATTCAGCAACCGAACATGGCGCATCGCATGGTAGCGTGAAGTCGTACATGATTGGCTTCATCCTTTCTATCATCCTGACTGGAATCCCTTTCTGGATGGTAATGGATGGAAGTTCTGCACACTCCACTACACTGGCTGTAGTGGTGATCTGTGCCGTAGTTCAGGTTATTGTCCATCTGGTCTATTTCCTCCACCTCGACAGTAAGTCTGAGGGCGGCTGGAACCTAGTAGCCATTGTCTTCTCAGCAATCATCATCTTGATTGTTGTGGTAGGCTCGCTGTGGATCATGTGGAACCTTAACTACAACATGATGCCCCACTAACTGAGTTAACCGTAATGATTAAGCAATACCTACAAGTGACAAAACCAGGAATTATTTTCGGAAATTTAATTTCTGTGATCGGGGGTTTTTTGCTCGCCTCTAAAGGCAGCATCGACTTCCGCTTATTTTTCGTCTCACTGATTGGCGTTTCTCTCGTCGTCGCATCAGGTTGTGTCTATAACAACGTGATCGACCGCGATATTGACCATAAGATGGAAAGGACGAAAAACCGAGTTCTGGTGAAGGGGCTCATTTCAACAAAAGTGAGCTTGGCATATGCCACTTTGTTAGGTATTGCTGGTTTTGCGGTACTCTACTTTGGTGCAAATCCGCTGGCTATGTGGCTGGCGGTAATGGGTTTCGTGGTTTATGTCGGTGTCTACAGTCTCTACATGAAACGTAATTCTGTTTATGGAACGTTAATTGGAAGCTTGTCAGGTGCCGCTCCTCCCGTGATTGGCTACTGTGCCGTCACGGGCAGTTTCGATGCGGGTGCATTGATCCTACTGGCTATCTTCAGCTTATGGCAAATGCCTCACTCTTATGCCATCGCTATCTTCCGCTTTAAAGATTATCAAGCGGCAAATATTCCGGTGTTACCCGTTGTTAAAGGTATCTCCGTCGCGAAAAACCATATTACGCTGTATATCATCGCGTTTATGGTAGCGACCTTAATGCTCTCTTTAGGGGGCTATGCTGGCTATAAATATTTAGTGGTTGCCGCCGCAGTCAGCTTATGGTGGTTAGGGATGGCGCTCTCTGGTTATAAATCAGAAAATGACGACCGGGTCTGGGCGCGCAAACTGTTTGTCTTCTCTATTGTCGCCATCACCGCGTTAAGCGTCATGATGTCAGTCGACTTTATGGGCCCGGGCTCCCCTGAGCTACTGACCTACGTGCGTTAATCCCACTCTTAGCTTTAAGGCGCGAATTTCGCGCCTTTTCTTTTTGTTACCTAAGCTTAAGATCTATTCATTTACCCAACCTACACAACTCCTTAGACTAGAAACAGAATTAAATTAGAGGTTGTAATGAACGATAATAAAATGACCCCGCTCGAGTTGCGAGCAACTTGGGGATTGGGCACGGTATTTTCTTTACGCATGCTGGGTATGTTTATGGTACTACCCGTACTGACCACATACGGCATGGCTTTACAGGGCGCAACGGAAGGTCTTATTGGACTAGCCATCGGTATTTACGGACTCGCACAAGCCATCTTCCAAATTCCCTTTGGATTACTCTCCGACCGCGTAGGGAGAAAGCCTCTTATTGTGGGCGGATTGCTAGTGTTTGTGATAGGAAGTATCGTTGCCGCGACGACCACCTCGATCTGGGGAATAATTCTTGGTCGAGCCTTACAAGGGTCTGGCGCTATTGCAGCCGCGGTCATGGCGCTATTGTCTGATTTAACCCGCGAGCAAAACCGCACTAAAGCGATGGCCTTTATTGGTATAAGCTTCGGGGTAACCTTCGCCATTGCTATGGTGCTCGGCCCTATTGTGACTCATCTCCTTGGACTACACGCTTTATTTTGGATGATTGCCGTGCTGGCGACGTTAGGGATCATTATTACCCTATTAATCGTCCCTTCTACTACAGAGCATGTGCTAAACCGTGAATCGGGTATGGTAAAAGGCAGTTTTCGTAACGTTTTAGCCAACCCCAAATTACTCAAGCTGAATGCCGGTATTTTATTTCTGCACATTTTATTAATGTCGAGCTTTGTTGCGCTACCCGGAGAGTTTGAACAAGCGGGCTTACCTGCTGCCGATCATTGGAAGGTTTATCTTGTCACCATGCTGATCGCTTTTGTTGGTGTGGTGCCTTTTATCATTATTGCTGAAGTTAAACGCAAGATGAAGTTGGTCTTTGTTAGCTGCGTCGCACTATTACTCGTTGCTGAGTTAGTCTTATGGCAAGCTGGAGCCCATTTCTGGACACTGGTCATTGGCGTTCAACTCTTCTTCTTTGCATTTAATTTGATGGAAGCAATCTTACCATCGCTGATCAGTAAAGAGTCTCCTGCGGGTTATAAAGGCACCGCGATGGGAATCTATTCAACAAGCCAATTTCTCGGCGTTGCCATTGGTGGCAGTATGGGTGGCTGGGTTTTCCAACACCTAGATGCTCAAGCGGTATTTCTGTTGGGCGCAGTGATTGCTGGAGTGTGGTTACTTGTCAGTTTGACCATGCAAGAACCTCCCTACGTCAGCAGCCTTCGCGTGGTTCTCCAACACACTGGCAATACTGAGCTGCTTGAACAGCGATTACGTCAAGCACCAGGGGTAAGTAATGTACTGATTATTCCTGAAGAGCGGGCGGCTTATATCAAAATTGATAGCAAAACGACTAACCGCCAAGTAATCGAAGCACTGATTGCGGCAAACTAGTCCCCTCCCCTCTTGACCACTTACCTGAAACTTATTCCAGGTAAGTGGTAGATAGTTAACACTAATCGCGGAAGTTTTTAAACTGGAACGGTTGCCCCAAATTAGCGCCTTTCACTGTCGCCATTGCGGTTTGTAAATCATCACGGGACTTACCGGTTACGCGCAGAGAATCCCCTTGAATCTGGGCCTGCACTTTCAGCTTGGCATCCTTGATAACTTTAACGATTTTCTTGGCTATATCCGTTTCAATTCCTTTCTTCATCTTAATGTCTAGGCTCCAACTTTTACCACTGTGGGTAATTTCTTCGGGAACATCTAGCACCGCTCCTTCAATGCCGCGCTTTAGCATTTTTTCGCGTAAAATGTCGATAATTTGACGAACTTGAAAATCAGACTCACTGCTTACCGTAATAACTTCGTTCTTTTCATTGAGTGTCACTTCTGCAGTCACATTGCGAAAATCGAAACGAGTAGATAACTCACGGTTCGCATTTTCTACAGCATTTTTCACTTCTGGCATTTCCACTTCTGAAACTATATCGAAAGATGGCATATTTTCTTCTCCTCTTGAATCGTTGACATGCATAATACCGATCTGTAAAGACGACACAACTGTTCAGCAAAAAATGGCGAAGGATTGCGAGGGAATTTTATGAGAATAACAATACTAGGCTGTGGTGCCCTAGGTCAGATATGGTTATCCGCTCTGTCAAGAGCTGGCCACGATATGCAAGGGTGGCTTAAGGTGCCACAACCACAGCTTCAGATAAAGGTATTCACCCCTGAACAAGACTCTTTTAGTCACGTCATCACCGTAAACGATAGTCAGCACTTACAGCAGTGTGAGCTGCTACTCGTTACGTTGAAAGCACAACAGTTACAATCGGGATTAACACCGCTTTTATCTTCGCTACCCGCTAACTGCCCTATTGTCTTAATGCATAATGGGCTGGGTGTTATGGATGATCTCCCCGCTCTCACTCAGCCCCTTTGCCACGCCGTTACCACACAGGCGGCCTATCGTACTTCAGTTGCTACACTGCATAAAGCTTGGGGAATCACCCAGCTAGGTCCTTTGAACCATGCTGCTAAATCGGTTAGTCATATTGCTGATGTGTTACATCAAGCCCTTCCCGATGTAGCTTGGTATGACGAGATTAAAATCTCAGCATGGAAAAAATTAGCGGTCAATGCGGTGATTAATCCTTTAACCGTAAAATATGACTGTCATAATGGACAGTTAATGAGTGTTCTCAACGAGGTGAATACGCTTTGTCGTGAGCTCGCAACGGTGATGAACCGTGAGGGGATCCATACCGACCCCCATCAGTTATTCGACGATGTCGTCAACGTCATCCAAAACACGTCGACTAACATCAGTTCAATGCGACAAGATATCCAAGCACACCGCTTAACTGAAATCGACTATATCAATGGCTATCTACTTAAACGTGCGCGCTGCTATGGGTTGACTCTTGCCCACCACACGGCTCTTTATCAATGGATTAAACAGAAGGAATCCGAATATGTCGGCGATGCCCTCAGTGCTACTCTGCCTCGCTCATGGTAATGATGCCATAGAAATCACCACTTTTTTAAGTCTACTGCCACGTGCCGGTATTACTGTTACCGTTGCGAGTGTAGAAGGAGACGGTGCGCTAACAATTCAAAGCGCAGAGGGGCTCACTTTTCAGGCCGACATCCCCCTCTGCCAAGCTGTCGATAAAGCGTCTGATTTACTTCTATTACTGGGGGGTAAAGAGAGTTGTGATACCTACGCGCGTAGCGACTTGGTAGTAGAATCGATGGCTCAATTTACTGCCACTCAACGTTATGTGGCTGCTATGAGCCATGTTGTACCGGGACTAATCGATAAGAGTGAACGCTATCAGGGGGCGAACGTTACCTGCCTCCCTCAACAGTCCTCTCTCCTGCAGCATACTCAATGGCAAGAGCGACGCGTTGTTGTTGATCCCCGCTATCTTCTGCTTACCGGACAAGGGCCTTTGTGTGCAACCGATATGGCGCTAAAGATAATAGAACTTCTGAAGTGTAAACAGGATGCCCACGCAATCACCCATGATCTTGCTTTACCCATCGGAATTTATAATTATCAAGAGTAAAAAAAAGCCTCATTATTGAGGCCTTTATCGTTATGGGCGATAGACTTTAACGTTAGTAAACCCTTGCTCGTGCAAGTACAAGGCTTGTAATCGGCTCATTACGCCACGTTGGCAATAGAGCAACCATGTGCGCGAGCGATCTAAATCACCAAATTGTGTGCTCAGTCTGTAGAAAGGTATCGATTTGATTTCCACACCACTGATCTCTAATGGCTTATCATCTTGCTCATCAATCGAACGAATATCCAGAATGGAATCTTGACCAGTCAACTCACTGACTGACTCAATTTCCACTACTTCTGCTGTCGTTTCGACCGCAATTTCACGAATATCGATATTACGTGCTTCAGAGATTACGCGCTCGAGGATAGTAAAATCAAAATTATTCTCTTCCTCTTCGATCTTCGCCTCAACCGCTTTGACAGTAGGACTTTTTGAAATCACACCGCAATACTCAGGCATGGTTTTCGCAAAATCCTCCGTACCAATCTGGCGTGCCACTTTGATGATATGTTCTTTATCATGCGAGATAAGTGGACGAAGAATTAGGGTATCGGAAACGTTATCGATGAGACGCAGATTGGTTAGGGTTTGACTTGAGACTTGGCCAAGCGCTTCACCCGTGACGAGCGCTTGTACACCGTATCGCTCCGCAATTTGGGAGGCTGCACGTACCATCATACGCTTCAGTACGACTCCCATCTGTCCATCATCGACTTTCTCTAAAATTTCCCCCACAACCGGTTCAAAGTCGATAGCAATGAAGCGGACACGATGGGAGCGCCCAAAGGTATTCCACAAAAAGTGAGCAACTTGACGTACGCCAATTTCGTGAGCAGCACCGCCGAGATTAAAGAAGCAGTAGTGAACCCGGCTGCCACGACGCATCAGCATATAACTCGATACACCTGAGTCAAACCCACCGGAGATAAGCGAAATGACATCTTCTTGCGTACCAATTGGGAAACCGCCGAGCCCTTCATAACGATCAGTAATGAGCAATAACCGGTCTTCATCAATCTCTAAGTGAACGGTCATATCAGGGTGTTTAAGCTTGACTGAGGCTGACTCAATATGCTGATTTAGACCACCGCCCACATAACGCTCCACCTCATGAGAGGTAAATTCATGCTTACCGCGGCGTTTGGCACGTACACAGAAGGTTTTACCCTCTAGTTGTGATTGGTACATGGCCAACGTCTGCTCAAAGATGTCATGCAAGCTGGTAAAGGTACGATCTTCAACGGCGAGCACATGATGGATTCCCGGTATTCGGGTGAGCGCTTCCGCCACAGCTAAACTGAGTTCTGGTTTTCGCGTACGGACCGTAATGTGGTCCCAAAGGCGGACAACTGCAATATCTTCATCAATACTTTTCAGTACGTTTCGTATATTACTGGATAAAATTTTAATAAAGCGTAAACGTACAGATTGGCTTTTGATCGTTATTTCTGGAAATAATTTTACGATAAACTTCATAATGGCACTAACTTACGTGGGAATAAACGTTAATTATTAATCGTTTATATGTTAAAATAGGTTTCAGGGTTACCCTCTGATTTAAGCGCGCGTAGTATATCACTATTAGATTGTCATAGCTTGTTTTAGTCGTGCGACACAGAGTATTTTGCGAAAACCCTCTAGTCAGCTAACATATATCCCAATTATCGTTCACTCACCAAGCCGGTACTGCATATGCCTAAAAAACCTGCGTCGACGATCAGCTTTGAACAATCTCTTTCTGAGTTGGAAGTCATTGTACAACGCTTAGAAAGCGGTCAACTGCCGCTAGAGGATGCCCTCAACGAATTCGAAAAAGGGGTTACCCTTGCACGCCAAGGCCAACAGCAGCTACAGCAAGCCGAGCAACGGGTTCAAATTCTTCTCGCTCAAGATGAGCATGCTGAATTATCAACGTTCACACCGGAAAATTGATAATGGATCTCTCCACCACCTTAACGCATTACCGCACCCGTATTGATCGGGTGCTACAAGAATGTTTAGAGAATCTTACTTTTCAGTCTATTCCCTTATATAAAGCCATGCATCATGGCGTATTATTAGGGGGAAAGAGAATGCGTCCTTTTCTGGTCTATGCCACAGGAGAGATGTTCGGTATTGACCCAAAAGTCCTTGATATTCCAGCGTCAGCGATTGAGTTCATTCACGCTTACTCTCTCATCCATGACGACTTACCCGCGATGGATAATGATAGCCTACGACGTGGGCAGCCTACCTGTCACATTGCTTTTGGCGAAGATACGGCTATTTTAGCCGGTGATGGATTACTGACGCAGGCGTTCACAATATTGAGCGACAATGCGATGCAAGGTGTCTCGGATACAACGCGGCTTGCGATGGTCAGCGAATTGGCCCGCGCGAGCGGTGCAGCGGGTATGGTTCTCGGTCAAGCCTTAGACTTACAAGCAGAAGGTAAAACGTTAGATTTGGCAGCGTTAGAGACTATCCACCGTCATAAAACCGGGGCGTTAATTCGTGCCGCTATTCGGTTAGGGGCTTTGTGTGCGGGTGAAGAGAGCCGCCAATACTTACCCATTCTTGACCGTTACGCAGAAGCGATTGGTCTCGCCTTTCAGGTACAAGACGATATATTGGATGTCACAGGCGATAGCCAAGTAACGGGTAAACAACAGGGGATGGATGTCGCACTCGGCAAAAGTACCTACCCTGGATTACTCGGGCTTGCCCAAGCACGTAATAAAGCCCAAGAGCTTTACCAAGAAGCTATTAATGCCTTAACACAGCTTGAAAAGCATGGTTTTAACACCCAGCAATTACAGGCGTTAGCGAGTTATATCGTTGAACGTAATAAATAAATTCTATGATGAGTCTCTGATGAGTTTTGACAATACACTATATCCCACTCTGGCCTTGGCTGAGACCGTTCAGCAATTACGCCAACTTCCTAAAGAGAAGTTGCCACAGCTTTGCGAAGAATTACGTGCGTATTTGCTTAATAGTGTGAGTCAATCGAGTGGGCACTTTGCCTCTGGCCTCGGTGTCGTTGAACTTACTGTCGCATTGCACTATGTCTATAATACGCCCTTCGACCACTTGATATGGGATGTGGGCCACCAAGCATACCCCCACAAAATTCTTACTGGTCGCCGTGATCGTATTGGTACTATTCGCCAAAAAGGGGGGCTTCACCCGTTCCCATGGCGTGCCGAAAGCGAACACGATGTATTAAGTGTTGGGCACTCATCAACCTCCATCAGTGCAGGTTTAGGTCTGGCGGTGGCGGCGCAAAAAGAACAAAATGACCGTAAAGTTGCCTGCATTATTGGTGATGGTGCGATCACCGCAGGGATGGCGTTTGAAGCGATGAACCATGCAGGTGATATCAAACCCGATATGTTAGTTATCCTTAACGATAATGATATGTCTATCTCTGAAAATGTCGGTGCGCTGAATAATCGTGTCGCTCAGCTTCTCTCGGGTAAAACCTATTCTAAACTGCGTGAAAGTGGTAAACGCGCCTTTGATAATTTCCCTCCGATTAAAGAGCTTCTTAAACGTACGGAAGAACATCTCAAAGGTATGGTATCCCCTGGGACCCTGTTTGAAGAGTTAGGGTTTAACTATATCGGCCCAGTGGATGGCCACGATGTACTCACCCTAGTCAGTACTTTATGCAACATGCGTCAGCTAAAAGGCCCACAATTCCTGCATATTATTACGCAGAAAGGGAAAGGCTATGCCCCAGCTGAAAAAGATCCTATTAGCTGGCATGCTGTCCCTAAATTTGATCCCGCGAGCGGTGTGTTACCCGCCAGTAAGCCGAGTATCGCCCCTACCTATTCAAAAGTCTTTGGCGACTGGTTATGTGAAGTCGCGGCGCAAGATCCTAAACTGATGGCCGTCACTCCAGCGATGCGTGAAGGCTCAGGCATGGTACGTTTCTCACGTGAATACCCGGAACAATACTTTGATGTCGCCATTGCCGAACAACACGCTGTGACCTTCGCTGCAGGGTTAGCGATCGGCGGTTATCACCCCGTGGTCGCTATTTACTCCACATTTTTACAACGCGCTTACGATCAACTGATTCATGATGTGGCGATTCAAAAGCTCCCGGTATTATTCGCCATCGATCGTGGCGGAATTGTAGGCGCCGATGGTCAAACCCACCAAGGGGCGTTCGATATTGCCTTTTTACGCTGTGTGCCTGACTTAGTTATTATGACACCGAGTAATGAAGATGAATGTCGACAAATGCTTTATACCGGCTACCAATATCGTCAAGGGCCCAGTGCCGTGCGCTACCCAAGGGGAAACGGTATAGGCTTGGTGGAACGTCCGCTAAGCGGCCTACCCATCGGTAAAGGTCATGTTGTACGAGAAGGTACTGAAGTGGCTATTTTAAACTTTGGTACGCTGCTTGAAGAAGCAAAACAAGCGGCTGAGCAATTAGGTGCGACCCTAGTTGATATGCGCTTTGTTAAACCTCTAGATGAAGCCTTAGTGCTTTCACTGGCTGAAACACATCATACTTTTATCACGCTCGAAGAAGGGGCAATCAAAGGTGGTGCCGGGAGTGGCGTTAATGAACTGCTTATGGCACATCGACTCATGCGTCCTGTCCTTAATCTAGGCTTACCGGATGAATTTATCGCACAGGGTACGCAGGAAGAAGTTAGAGCCTCTCTCGGCTTAGACAGTCAGGGGATCACCGACAGCTATCAGCAGTGGTCTGAATAAAAAAAAGTGCCAATCTGAAGTGACCCCCGATAGTTGGACAACCTATTATCGGGGATTTTTTTATACGGAGAAGTGGTCAAAGCCCTTCGGCTGGTAAGCCAATTTTTTGCCTTGATCAAATAAAGCAATACCTTCGGATGCGGGTAAAATTTGTCCAATACACCGCCCCTCAACGCCTAGATTATCTAGCGCTACTTTGATCGCCTCACGATTGACCTCAGGGACAGTAAAGCAGAGTTCATAGTCTTCCCCACCGTTTAAGGCAAAATCTATCGCCTCTTCTCGTGTAACCACTTCTTGTAGAACAGCTGATAACGGTAGATGAGCCTGTTCGATTTTCGCTCCAACGCCACTGGCTTGCAGAATATGTCCTAGATCCGACAGCAACCCATCTGACACATCAATCGCTGAAGAGGCCAAATCGCGCAATGCTTGTCCTTGTAAAATACGGGGCGTCGGACGAAGATGGCGTTTTAATAAATAATCACGCTGCTCACTCGTTGAAGTGGTTAACTTATTTTGTAATAGGGCTAGCCCCGCCGCACTATCGCCCAACGTGCCAGTGACAAAAATCCAGTCACCATGTTGTGCGCCACTTCTTTTCAACGCCTTCCCCGCAGGCACCAACCCATGGATCCCTAATGTCATGGACAGTGGACCGCGCGTCGTATCGCCACCGATCAGTTGCATATGGTAGTAGTCTAATTGCTCGAATAACGCGTCACTGAACGCTTGGAGCCAAGGGTGATCGATGTGAGGGAGGCTAATTGCTAACGTCAACCAAGCAGGGTCTGCGCCCATTGCAGCTAAATCACTAAGGTTAACGGCTAACGCCTTATAGGCAAGGTCGTCTGGGGCAATATCGTGATAAAAGTGTGTACCTTCCACTAATGTATCAACACTAATGGCTAATGTCTGATTGGGAGCAAGATTCAATAATGCGCAGTCATCACCAATCCCTGTTTCTACATCTCGTCTATAAGTCGTTTTACGATTGAAATAACGACTAATAATCTCAAATTCTCCGCCAGCCATCACGCTTACCTTTTTTGTCTTGCTGTGCCATAAAAAAAGGCCGGAATATCCGGCCTCATAGAGTTATTTACGGCGGGGTCTAATTTGTGGAGCAACCTTATCCAATACACCGTTTACAAACTTATGGCTATCTTCTGCACCAAATGTTTTGGCCAGTTCAATACCTTCGTTGATAGCAACTTTGTACGGGACATCATCACGCTTGCTTAATTCGTAAAGCGAGATGCGTAAAGCGGCTTTTTCAACCTCACCCAACTCATCAAGACGACGGCTCAGGTGCGGTTGCATCAGCTTGTCAAGATAATCACTGTTGTTCGCGACGCCTGTCAGGATCTCCCGAAAGTACAGCACATCAACGTCTTTGACGTCGTTTTCAGCAAGGAACTGATATTCAACATCAGCAATGTCGTTATTAGATAGTTGCCAAGAGTAAAGTGCTTGAAGAGCACACTCTCGGGCGCGGCGGCGAGCAGCAGGTTTCACTAAAATCCCCTCAGAATCAGGCGTTAATCGCTTTTAATACGTTAATCATTTCGAGTGCGGTTAGAGCAGCTTCTGCTCCTTTATTACCCGCTTTAGTTCCAGCACGCTCAATAGCCTGCTCGATGTTTTCTGTTGTTAATACACCAAAGGAGACTGGGATGTCGCTGTTCATCGCAACATTCGCAATACCCGAACTGGCTTCTCCTGCCACAAACTCAAAGTGTGCAGTACCGCCGCGGATTACAGTTCCTAGCGCAATAACTGCATCATATTTTTTGGTATGTGTTAAGGCCCGTGCGGCGAGTGGCAGTTCATAAGCACCCGGTACCCACACCACGGTAATGTTTTCGTCTTTGACCTGACCAATACGTTTTAACGCATCGACTGCACCTTGAAGCAAGCTATCGTTAATGAAGTTGTTGAAACGAGCGATAACAATCGCAATATTTGCTTCTGGCGTAGCAACCGGCGCTTCGATAATTTTCATAAATATCCTTCAGGTTAAGAGTTAGACGCCCAACAGGGCGCGAATTCTAGCATAATGTTTAACGAACTGCTTAGGCTTTTACGCAGACACTGAGGTTGGCTGTAAAATAATACGTAAATCAGGGCCGACTTGTTGAATATCTTGTATCTCAAATCGTAAGGCTTGTGTAAGGTGCTCAAGACCGGGTAGCACACAAAGCCCACGTGCATCCGTTCCCATTAAGGTCGGTGCCATATACAGGATTAACTCATCCACGACACCTGCTTGTAATAGCTGGCCTGCCAACGTGGCACCGGCTTCCACCCACACACTGTTAATGTCCTGTTTACCTAGAACCATCATCAATGCGACTAAATCGATATTATCTTGGTGCTCGGGAACCACTAACGTTTTCGTCCAGCGAGAGGAGTCCTCCGCGGGCTGGGTTACCACTCGCCATGTCTGCGCCTCAGTAGTCGTAAACAGTGTCTGATCGTCGTTCACGTGACGGTGGCGATCCAGCACCACACGAATCGGTTGGCGCAGCAGATCTTCTCCACCGATTACCGCTTGGATCTCAGGCGTTAACACCGCCCAACGTACATTCATGGTCGGATTATCAGCAAGTACGGTTTGACTGGTGGTGAGAATCGCTGAGGATTGCGCGCGAAATGTCTGCACATCTTGTCGTGCTGCGGACGAGGTAATCCACTGACTCTCGCCATTCGCCATGGCGGTGCGGCCGTCGAGTGAGGCAGCCATTTTTAGTTGTACCCAAGGAAAGCCCGTGCGCATCCGCTTGAGAAAACCACGGTTTAAACCTTCCGCTTCGGCGGCCAATACGCCAAATTCCACCTCAATACCCGCTTGACGTAAACGATGTAAACCTCTACCAGCAACCTGCGGATTAGGATCTTGCATTGCCACCACCACCCGTGAAATGCCGGCCTCGATAAGGGCTTCACAACAGGGAGGCGTTCGACCATGGTGGCTACAAGGTTCGAGGGTGACATAAGCGGTGGCTCCTCGCGCTTTATCACCAGCCTCGCGCAATGCATTGACTTCTGCATGCCCCTCACCCGCTTTTTTATGCCACCCTTGTCCGACGACTTCACCAGCGTTGACAATGACACATCCTACATTCGGATTAGGACTGGTGGTAAAACGTCCGCGTGCAGCGAGTTGCAAAGCCTGTTGCATAAAATCATAGTCTGACATTAGTCGCTCCCCAGTTTAGCAATTTCTTCACCGAATTCGCGTACATCTTCAAAACTACGGTAGACAGAGGCAAAGCGGATATAGGCCACTTTATCTAATAACTTTAATTCGTCCATTACGTAATTCCCTACCACCTTACTTGGTAGCTCACGTTCTCCTGTCGCCCGCAATCTCGCTTTAATTCTATGCACTGCATTGTCTAATGCATCGGCACTGACCGGGCGCTTCTCCAGCGCTTTCATTAATCCACGCATCATTTTTTCTTCATCAAAAGGCTCTCTGACCTCATCACTTTTGATAACCCGTGGCATGACTAGCTCAGCAATCTCGAAGGTGGTAAACCTTTCGCTACAGAGTAAACATTGCCTGCGGCGACGCACTGATGACCCTTCACTGACCAAACGAGAGTCAATGACTTTAGTATCAACAGCGTTACAAAAAGGGCAATACATAGTGGCTCCTAAACTGAGGCAGCAGGGTCAACTAGTGTAGCGCGAACCCCTTTTGACAGAAACGTCTACCGATAAATTTATTCGCTACAGCCAGATATCTCTCATTGTGGAATGAAATAGTCTATACTTTACGATGAAATACTTAATGTTTTCACGACCTAAAAACAGGAGTTTGCAATGGGCTTATTTGATTTTGTTAAAGAAGCAGGTGAAAAAATTTGGGACTCAGTCTCCTCACATGACGATGCAGCGACTAAAATTCAGGACCACCTCAAGAAACTGGGTATCCCTGGCGCAGACAACGTGCAAGTGAATGTTGATGGCGATAAAGCAACAGTGAGTGGCGACGGAATCAGCCAAGAGCTGAAAGAGAAAATCTTGGTTGCTGTCGGTAACGTTGCGGGGATTAGTAATGTTGAAGACAATGTTAAAGTGAGCGATGCAGCGGCTGAGAGCAAATTCTACACCGTTAAGTCAGGTGACACGCTGAGTAGTATTGCGAAGCACGTCTACGGAGACGCTAACCAGTACAACAAAATCTTCGAAGCAAATAAACCGATGCTCTCGCATCCAGATAAGATCTACCCAGGTCAATCTTTGCGTATTCCTGCCTAGTACAACTCGCTGCCGACGTCTCGGCAGCGATTCTTCTCTAGGGTTTCGTCGACTTATTGTTACGGCGAGTCAATGGATAGCCTAACATTAAGACCACCACCCACACCGCACCGGCATATAATGACAGGCGTGTATCGGGGAAATAGCCAATTAGGGCGATAATAAACACCAAAAACAGCACCGCAACACTCGACAGCACGATGCCGCCGGGTAGCGCAAATTTCAGCGATTTTGCCGCCTCTTTCCCCATTTTAATCCGTGATGCAATTTGAGAAAGTAGGATCATGATCCACACCCACACCGTTGCAAAGGTGGCTAATGAGGCGATCACTAAAAAGACTTTTTCCGGCATCAAATAGTTTAGTAGTACCGCAATTAATAATGCGGCCATCATCACCACCACCGTGACCGCCGGGGCACCGCGTGAAGAGACTTTACGGAAAATAGCCGGCGCTTGCCCCTGCTCAGCCAATCCATGCAACATACGACCCACGCCGAAAATATCACTATTGATGGCAGACAATGAGGCCGTGATCACCACGAAATTGAGAATAGAGGCCGCGGCAGCAATGCCAAGATGTTGGAACGTCAATACGAACGGACTGCCATGAGTCCCCACTTGGTTCCACGGGTAGATAGCCATAATCACGAACAGCGTCGCAACATAGAAAACCAATATACGCCAAGGCACCGAGTTGATTGCTTTAGGAATCGATTTTTCAGGATTTTCAGCCTCACCCGCCGTGATCCCAATAATCTCAATACCGCCATAGGCAAACATCACCATTTGCAAGGAGAGTAACATCCCGACTAAGCCATGAGCAAAAAATCCGCCATGAGTCCACAGGTTGGAGATACCCGTCGGCTGCCCACCATTACCAATCCCCCAAATAATCATCCCAAACCCAGCGATAATCATTAGAGTGATAGTGGCAATTTTGAAAAATGAGAACCAGAACTCGACTTCACCGAACGTTTTCACGCTCATCAAATTAATCGCGCCAATAATAAAGACGACGCTCAACACCCAGATCCAATGAGGGACTTCCGGAAACCAGACTCCCATATAGACGCCAAATGCCGTGACATCAGCGATACCGACTATCAATATTTCAAAACAGTAAGTCCAGCCGGTCAAATACCCCGCCCAAGGCCCTAAGTAATCATTGGCATAACGCGAAAACGAACTGGCTGAGGGGTTATTTACCGACATTTCACCTAGCGCACGCATGATAATGTAAGCGACTAAGCCACCAATAATATAAGCCAGCAGTACACTTGGCCCAGCCATACGAATCGCATCCGCTGAACCATAGAATAAACCCGTACCTATCGCCGACCCTAACGCCATAAAACGGATATGCCGA
Organism: Rosenbergiella gaditana; assembly: GCF_018494065.1. Classification (GTDB taxonomy): domain Bacteria; phylum Pseudomonadota; class Gammaproteobacteria; order Enterobacterales; family Enterobacteriaceae; genus Rosenbergiella; species Rosenbergiella gaditana. The sequence continues at coordinate 74,607 of NZ_JABBFR010000012.1, forward strand.
ATACTCAATCCCCGCTTTAGGGTATTTTTTTGTTGCGTCATTTTCCGATCCCACAAATAAAAACCACGAGCCTTAGCCCGTGGTTGTTCACTTCAACACTGTTTACTGCGTGGTTTTCACGCTAACAGCCTTGCCCTTCATTCTATCGATGATAGCCGCCACAATAATAACCACTAACGCAGGGGGTAACCACGATAAACTCTGTTCTGATAAAGGCAAGTGTTGCAAACTTGCCGGCACCCATGAACTGAGATAACTTGCTTTTAATCCATCGATGATTCCGAAGAGTAAGCTAACCGCCATAGCTGGTTTAATGATACGCCCCGCTTCTTGCCACCAATTTAAGGTAAAGCTTAGCAGTACTAATACGATACACGGAGGGTAAATAGCGGTTAACACTGGCACTGAAATAGCAATCAGATCGGTTAGGCCAAGGTTTGAGATAATCATCGCAAACACGCCGAGGATCACCACCAGCACCTTATAAGGTAGTGGAATATATTGGGCAAAAAATTCTGCACAGGCGCAGGTCAAGCCAATCGCCGTCACCATACAGGCGATAAAAATCAGTACCCCTAAGAATAAGCTACCGCCTGCACCAAAGGTATGTTGCACATACGCATGTAAAATCGCAGCACCATTATCCGATTGGCTCGCTAAGCTGCCACTGTCTGCGCCTAATTTGAACAGCGAGAGATACACTAAGGTTAACCCAATTCCGGCGATTAACCCTGCCAGAATAGTGTAACGGGTAAGGAGTTTAGGATTATCGATACCACGAGAACGGGCGGCATTAACGATCACAATACCGAACACTAAGGCTCCTAGGGTATCCATGGTGAGATAACCATTTACAAAGCCATTTGAAAAGGCCGCTTGTTGATACACTTCCGTCGCGGGTGAATAGTTTCCTGCCGGCCAAAGTAAGGCCGCAACGCCTAAGATGGCTAACGCCACAATTTTTACTGGCGCTAAGAAATGGCCAACCGTATCGAGTAACTTTCCTGGGAAGAGCGAGATGAAAATAACTAAGCTGAAGTAGATGGCGCTGTAGATCCCTAGCGCCCATGAGCCTTGTGCCTGAAGAGGACCGATACCCACCAGCGGACCGATACCCACCTCAAAAGAGACGGTTGCGGTACGTGGGGTAGCAAAAAGCGGTCCGACGGCCAAATAACAGACCATCGCCAACACAATACCTGCCGCTTTACCAACTGGAGTGCTGAGGCTATCCACCCCTCCCCCCACGCGTGCCAGTGCAATCACGGTGACAACGGGTAATCCTACTGCGGTAATCAAGAAACCAATAGCAGAAACCCACACATGTTCGCCTGATTGAATACCGACCATCGGTGGGAAAATAATATTACCCGCACCGACAAACAGCGCAAAAGTCATAAACCCCAGCGCTAAAATGTCCCTAGTTGTTAAACGTTTCATCATAAATACTCTATGTCGCCCTGTCGTTTATAAAAGTTATAGTTTGTTGACGATCACTTCCCCTTCTCTATAGGCGCACGCCAGCGGGGGTAAAAAGTGAGATGGCGTTGAGCCACAAGCTCCGTCAAGGTCATAAGTAAATCTTTTATAACAAACAAAGGCAACAGAGTCACAGCAATGCAGGAGGATATTCTAAAAAAGAGGATTAAAACAGTAATTATGCTAAGTGTAGAGCGAGACATTTAGAAAATGATATGAGTGTTTTTTGTTCAGTATAATATCATAGCCTAAAAATGGATCACAACCACCTATTATGCCTACACCATTTTGGCGAATAGCTCCTTGCTTAATCACTTCCCAAAATTGAGGGTAATGGCTGCCAGACCTCAACGGGTGATCATGAATAGGAATTGGTTGTTATCGTGGCGGATCTCGTCACGATAATAGCCAGTCGTTACTTGTATTACCGTGATAGACTCGCCCACTGTTAATGCCCTTCAGACAGGATATGGGCTTTACTCAGTTGAAAACTGAACACGGTCTGTTGATGGGGCTGGCTCTCAATCCGTAATTTACTGCCATGATGGCCTAGGGCGTGTTTGACTATTGCTAAACCTAATCCGCTGCCTCCCGAATGGCGTGAACGGGCACCATCCACCCGATAAAAGCGCTCAGTCAGCCTCGATAGATGTTCCGGGGCAATACCCGGCCCATTATCACTGACCTTAAACTCGGCACCATACAGCGTTTTCTGCCAGCTAATCGAAATCGTTGTGCCAGTCGGGGTGTGATTGATGGCATTAAACACGAGATTAGAGAGCGCACTGCGTAATTGCTCCTCATTTCCTCGCACAGATAAGGTTTTATCCACATCACAGATCACTTGATGCCGTCCTTCACTTAAGGCTGTCGCATCGTGATATACCTGTTCCAATAGATGGGGAACGTCGATTTGCTGACGCATTTCATAAGCAGGCGTTGCTTCGATTTTTGAGAGGGTTAGGAGCTGCTTAACGAGTTCTGCCATTCGCTGGGTTTGTGATTGCATAGATGCCAACGCTTTTTGCTGGCTAGCGGGCGGCATTTCCCCCTGCTCCATCATCTCCAGATACCCTTGTAGCACGGTAAGCGGAGTACGCAGTTCATGACTGACATTAGCGAAGAAGTTACGGCGCATATTTTCGAGTTGATGAATTTGACTCACATCCCTACCCACAATCAACCATTGTTGATCACTATAAGGCATCACCCGAAACTCCATCTGCTGCCCATTATTCAATGCTTGCACTAAAGGTTGAGTAAACTGGCGCTGCTGGAGATAGCGAGAAAATTCGGGATAACGCAGGAGGTTTTGAATATTTTGACCACTATCTTCGGGCCAACGAAGCCCTAGCAAATGTTGGGCTAATCCATTACACCAAAAGATATTCCCTTCTTCCGTCACCAAGACTAATGCATCAGGCAGCGACTCTGCACCACTTCGAAAGCGTTGAATTAAAGAGCGTAATTCACTCCTTCTACGCTTATTGCGCTGTTGCATCAGCAGCAAGCCATAAAAGAGTGGTTCCCAACTACCACGTCCAGAGGGGGGCGTCATACTTCGGTCGGTCCAGAGCCAATGTGACAGACGGAGCAATTGTCTAAAGTGCCAGCCTATCAACACCAAAAGCCCCAAAATAATGGCGATGGCCGGTTGATGAAAAAAAAATCCGATGACCGAGGCTACAATAAGGACAATAAACAGCTCAAGCAATAACGATTTAAGCGATAATTTATCAAGCACCGCATTATCCCCTAATAGCGTACTGAGAAGCGGTAACCTGCGCCACGGACTGTCTGAATCATCTTTTCATAGCCAGATGTTTCTAACGCCTTACGTAACCGTCTAATGTGGACATCCACCGTCCGATCTTCCACGTAAACATTGGTTCCCCAGACCTGATTGAGCAAGTGTTCACGGGTGTAAACCTTTTCGGGATGCGACATGAAAAAGTGTAATAAGCGATATTCTGTCGGCCCCATATCAATTGGCACCTCACCGGCCATGACACGATGCGAACTCGGATCAAGAATGAGTCCTTGAACATCAATCACTTCATCTTCAGGCATCGGCGAAATACGTCTAATGATCGCTTTAATCCGTGCAATCAGCTCTTTAGGCGAGAAAGGCTTAAGCATGTAATCGTCAGCTCCGGCATCAAGACCACGAACCCGATCTTCTTCTTCCCCTTTCGCGGTCAACATCAATACCGGAATATCGCGGGTGAAGGCCTCTTTTTTCAAATGCCGAATATACTGAATACCACTGCCGCCAGGCAGCATCCAATCAAGTAAAATTAAATCTGGCCAAGGCTCAATTAATTGTCGGAGAGCACGATCATAGTCTTCTGCTTCGATTACGTCATATCCATTCTGTTCTAATACAAAACAAATCATTTCACGAATGGGGGCTTCATCTTCTACTACTAAGATCCGCTTGGCCATTTTATCTCCAAAATTAACCACTTACTTAGGCATGAACGCCATTATCTGTCACTTTTATTACAGTTTTATGAATAACGTTAGTAACTAATCATCTTCGCTTAACTAATGCAAGTTTGTGCTAGGGTGTTTTTTGCCTTATCGCTAAAGGCTATACTCGTGGCTTTATAACTCAAGAAGTGAAGCCTGATGAAAATAGTTCATACCTCTGATTGGCACTTAGGCCAGTTTTTTTATGCTCGGAGTCGCGCAGCGGAACATCAGGCTTTTTTCCACTGGTTGAAGGCCTTAGTGATCGATCAAGGTGTCGAGGCGATCATTGTGGCCGGCGATATTTTCGATACCGCCACCCCCGCCAGCTACGCCCGTGAACTGTTAAACCAATTTATTGTTTCGCTGCAAGAGACAAGCTGTCAGCTTTATCTTCTCGCGGGAAATCATGATTCTGTGGCGACGCTCAATGAGTCGAGAGATCTCGTTGCCTGCCTCAATACCCATATCATCACTGGTCCTTCTGAGCAGGGGGCCGACTCAACGCTGTTCCCACTGAAAGATGCGCAAGGCAATATTGCTGCATTACTCTGCGCGATACCTTATTTACGCCCGCGAGATATTCAGCTTAGCCAAGCAGGACTTTCGGGAAGAGAGAAACAACAGGATCTGTTGCAAGCCATCACGCGCTATTATCATGATATTTTTCAGCAAGCGCGTGACTATCAACAACAGAATCAACGCGATAACCTCCCAATTATCGCGACCGGACATCTCACCGCACTAGGGGTAACGAAAAGTGATTCCGTTCGCGATATCTATATTGGTTCCTTAGAAGCCTTTCCTGCGAGTGCCTTTCCACCAGCTGATTATATTGCACTGGGGCATATTCATCGGGCACAAAACGTCAGCGGTGATAAGCCAATCCGCTACTCCGGATCCCCCATTCCGTTGAGTTTTGACGAACTAGGTTCGCCAAAGAGTATTACGCTGATTACTCTGACGGAAAAAGAACCCCTAAGTTGGCAGACTTGCGAAATCCCATGTTTTCAACCCATGCAGGTACTGAAAGGGACGTTAGGTGAGCTTGCTGAACAGCTTGCAGTACTGGAGCAGCCGAAAAATGGACAGAAAATCTGGCTCGATATTGAAATCCATCACGAAGAATATCTCAGCGATTTGCAACAACGGGTCGAAAAGATGACTGAGAACCTTGCAGTAGAAATTCTATTACTACGCCGTAAACGTGTGCAGGCCGCCGCCGCCCTCTCCACAAAAATAAAAGAGACCTTAAGCGAATTGACCCCAGAAGAGGTTTTTCGTCGGCGCTTAGCACAAGAGACACTGGACGATGCCCAACAACGCACCATGCTGCAAATGTTCCGAGAAGTCTCTGCACAGCTTGATGAGGAGCAGGGGTAACCGATGAAAATATTAACGTTACGCCTTAAAAATTTAAATTCACTGCGCGGCGAATGGTTTATCGACTTTAGGCTGCCTCCTTTTCGCGATAATGGTTTATTCGCCATTACCGGGGAAACCGGCGCCGGGAAAACCACGCTGTTGGATGCAATATGTTTGGCGCTTTATCACCAGACGCCACGCTTGGGGGCTATCTCGCCCACTCAAAATCAGCTGATGACTCGTGGAACCAGCGATTGTCTGGCAGAAGTCGAGTTTGAAATTAAAGGGGAAGCTTGGCGAGCGTTCTGGAGCCAAAACCGTGCGAGAAACGATCATCGCGGTAAGCTACAGCCACCCAAAGTTGAACTGGCCCGGTGTGCCGATAACAAAATTTTTGCGGATAAGGTCTCAGACAAGCTGAAGACAATCGAAACGCTCTCCGGCCTCAACTTCCAACGATTCACCCGTTCAATGATGCTTTCACAAGGGCAGTTTGCCGCGTTTCTTAATGCTCCTGTGACTGAACGGGCGGAGTTGCTTGAAGAATTAACCGGCACAGCCATTTATGGGCGCATCTCACAGCAGGTTTATGAGCAACATAAACACTATAAAATTGAGCTAGACCACTTGCATGCCAAGCTCTCTGGCGTGACGTTACTTGACGAAACACAGCGTGAAGCCTTACATCAGCAGCATAATGACTTAGCGCGGCAACGCGATGCCCTGCATCAACAACTTGAACAATTACAGAATGCTTTGCATTGGCAGCACTATCATCAGCAACTGAGTCAACAGGTCACCCATAGCCACCACGAGTTAGCCACAACTCAGCATCAGGCAGAAGCACTCGCGCCGATACGTGCCCAACTTGCTGCTTATCAACCCGCGGCTCAGCTTTTGCCGTCATGGCAGGCCCTGCAGCAGTCGACGCATACCTTAGAGGCGACGCGCGCTCAGCAGTCGGCGTTACAACAGCAGTATGAACAAGCAGAACAGCAGCTACAGGTCCGTTATCAAACTTGGCAAACCAAGGTCGAAGCGGAGCAACAATTTCAGAACCACCAGCAGCAACAACAACAGATACTGGTGGAGAAAATTATTCCTCTTGATGAGCGGACCAAACAGTTAACTCAACAACAGCAGGAACTCGAACACCAACAACGTCCGCTGCAACAGGCTTACCACGATACGGCTCAGCAGATCACCTTATTGACTCAACAAGCGGAAAGTCAGCAGCAACGTATTCGCGCGATTGATAACTGGCAAAACCGTTATGCCACACTGAGTCATTGGGGGCCTGAACTGGTTGGCTGGCAGCATAATGCCGAGCAGCTATTACGGGATATGAATGCTCACCAAGCTATTGTTGATCAGGTAAAACCGCGCGAACAACAGCTGCACTCATTAAGTCTTGATCGGATCCGCCAACAGCAGCTCATTGATGAATCGCAACGTCTTGTCACACAAAGTGAAGCCACCTTGACGGCATTGCAACAACATCCGGCGGCACAAGCAGACGCCACGGTACTTGAAGCCTTAGCGAGCTGGCATCAACAACAGGGCCATTTAACCCCCAGCTACCAGCAATTATTACGCTGGTCCGATCAATGGCAAGAACTGACGACAACAGGTCATCAAGCTCAGCAGGCGCTTACCCGCAGTGAACAGCAGTTGACCCTATTACAACAGCAACTTGATGTTCAGTCCCAACAACTCAATAATGAGACAGCGCAACTCAGTGCCTTAGAAAAACTTTGTGTATTAGAGCAACAGGTCGCGGACTTACAACGATTACGAGAAAGTTTACAGGATGGAGAACCTTGTGCGGTGTGCGGGTCAACTACCCACCCTGGCCATCAGGATAGCGCTTCTTTAGTCTCGACTAACCACTTTTCTTCTCGCGATGCACAAAGGGAAGCTGTCGATCGCCTTAGGCAAGCACTCACGCGCTTGGAGGCCGATCGTGAAAATAGTCAGCGCGAGGCACAACAGCAACGCGAAACACTCACACAAGTGGAACAGCGTATCGCGGCGCTGCACTCAACCTGGCAGAGCGAGACACTGCAATATGAAATCCCCCTAACGCTTGATGATCGCCAAGGTCTTGAACAGACTTATGCCCAACATCAGGATCACCAACAGCGTTATCAACAGGCCCTTCAGCAACAGCAAAGCCGTCAAGCAGAGCGCTATCAAACCGAGAAAACGCTCCATCAACACCAACAACGCCTGCAACAGCAACAGCAAGCAGCGGCTTTAATTGATCAGCAGTCCCAGCTTGAACAGCAACAGCTGAACACGATGACACAGCAGGCTGATACGGCTCATAAAGCCTTCCAACAGGCTCTCGACAATCTGTTACAACAACTGGCCCAACATCAATTACCGCCATTGCCTTTAGCGCAACTTACTGAAACCTTAGCCGAATACCAGAGGATTTGGCGTGAGTACCAAGAGAGGCAGATAGAGCGCCTAGAGTGTGAAACGGCCCACCATGCCCTGACTGAACGGATGGCGTCTCTACAGCGCGAGCAGACCTTGCGTTCAGCAGATATAAACCAGCGTCAACAACAGCTGCTCGCCACGCAAAACGCTCATCGGCATAGCCTCGAAGAGCGCCGTGCGTTGGTCGGTGAACAGTCGGTGCACGACTTGCGACAAGCACTTGATGAACTCGCTGCACGGCATCGCCAAGATGAACAACAACATCGGCAACAGTGGCAACACAGTAAGGACCGTCAGCAACAGATTAGTGGTGAGATGCGTCAAATCACCACGCATCTTAATAGCCTGCAGTCGCAGTATCAGCAGGCAGCACAACACTTTACTCAAGCGTTGCAAGCATCAGTTTTCACCGACCAGCAGCAGTTTCTTAACGCTATTTTGCCAGAGTCGATAGTCAGTGAATATCAACTCAAGTTAGATCATGCTGCGCAGCAGATTGATCGTGCAAAAACCCGGCTTCAGCAGGCGGAACAGGCCGTGCAACAGCACAGTCAAACACCTCCGCCCCTTGCGATGGAAGCTGAACAGCCGCTCACGGTGTTACGCCTTCAGCAACAGGAACGCTATCAACAGGTGTTAGTCCAGCTAGGTGAAGTGACTCAACAGCTCCAATCAGACGATAAGCTGACCCAGCAGCAATCAGCCCTTGTGGCAACGATTGCCGAACGGCAAACACACCTTGCCACCTGGGATCACCTTAACGATCTTATTGGATCGGCCAGCGGTGATAAATTCCGACGTTTCGCACAAGGCTTAACGCTTGAGCACCTCGTTTGGCTCGCGAATCAACAACTTGAACGCTTACACGGCCGCTATCGTTTGCAGCGGACCGAACGCGACTTACTTGAATTGCAAGTGGTTGATCAGTGGCAAGCCGATGAGTGCCGCGATACTAAAACGCTTTCTGGGGGCGAGAGCTTCTTGGTCAGCCTTGCGCTCGCCTTAGCGCTATCCGACTTGATGAGTGAAAAGAACCATATCGATTCCCTGTTCTTGGACGAAGGCTTCGGGACACTTGACTCCGCCACCTTGGATACCGCGCTGGATGCGCTCGATAGCCTTAATGCCTCGGGTAAAATGATCGGTGTTATTAGCCATGTGGAGGCGATGAAAGAACGTATTCCGGTGCAGATTAAGGTGAAAAAGGTCAATGGCCTAGGCTTTTCTTCCTTGGTCATCAGTCAGTAATCGCGTGCTATAGTGGCTGAAACCCTCAGGTAAATTCAGTATGATACACGCAGCCAAAAGCAAACAGAGGAAAGCGAATGTTGTGGTTTAAAAATATGATGGTCTACCGATTAACCCGAGAGATCCCTCTAGTTGCTGAAGAGATTGAAACGCAATTAGCGTCCAGCCAGTTCACGCCTTGTGGAAGCCAAGATAAACTCGCCATGGGCTGGGTTTCCCCCCTCGGCCCGCAAGGGAAAACCTTAGTTCATGCTAGCCAAGGTCAACTTCTTCTTTGCGCACGCAAAGAAGAGAAAATGCTGCCAGCCACCGTGATCAAGCAAGCGCTTGAGGCAAAAGTCCATAAACTTGAAACTGAGCAACAGCGTCGCTTAAAGAAGACGGAAAAAGATTCCTTAAAAGATGAAGTGATCCATAGTCTGCTGCCTCGTGCCTTTAGCCGCTACAGCCAAACGTGGATTTGGATCGATGTTCAACATCAACGAGTCATCGTGGATAGCGGCAGCGCTAAAAAGGCGGAAGATGTCTTGGCCTTGTTACGTAAAAGCCTCGGCTCTTTACCGGTTGTGCCTCTTACTCTGCAAACCCCAGTGGAAATAACGCTTACTGAGTGGGTGCAGTCTGGAACGCCAAGTGCTGGATTTACACTGCTGGACGAGGCCGAGTTAAAAGCGACCTTGGAAGAAGGCGGTGTGATTCGCTGTAAGAAACAAGAGTTAGTCTGTGATGAGATAGCCCACCATATTGAGTCGGGTAAACGTGTGACTAAGCTGGGAATTGATTGGCAAGAGCGCGTGCAGTGCTTACTCAATGAAGATGTGTCGATTAAACGGATAAAATTTAGCGACACGTTGCGTGAACAAAATGATGATATTAGCCGTGAAGAGGCCGATTTACGCTTCGATGCTGATTTCGTACTGATGACTGGCGAATTAGCGGCATTTATTGATTCACTTACGGAAAGCCTAGGTGGTGAGGCCGAGCACTAATTGACTTAACTAGGCTGCCGAGAGTCGGCAGCCTTTTCGCTTAAAGATAGCGGCAAAGATAAGCAGAAGGTTCTGCGACCTGTAAGTGAAATTCACTGTGTTCCGGCACATTAAAGGCTGTACCCGCTTCAAACCACTGCCACTCAGTCTCACCTGGTAACAGCACTTTTAGTGCGCCACTGATAACCGTCATCTCTTCAGCCTTTGCCGTGCTAAAAGTATATTCGCCGCTCTCCATCACCCCAACACTGGCTTCGCCAGATTGGCTATTTTCAAATCCAATCGATCTAACTTTACCTTCAAAATACTCGTTCGCTTTAAGCATACTATTTCCTTTTTAGAAATAAGGGTGAGTGATTAATGGCCTACTGAAGATAGCGCGAAACTAAGCCGTCAACGAATCACGACTTAATGCCGTCAAAATATCTATTACAATTTTTTCCGGCGGTTGATTGGCATCGATAATATGATGTGCCGCCTGCTGATAAAGCGGAAGGCGTTGTTGGAGAACATCGTAAAGTTCTTCCGTAATCGGTCTTCCGGTTAAGGTTGGACGTTGTCCAATTTCAGGATCGGCGGTAAGCCGGTTAACTAGCACATGATGATCTACACTTAACCAGATCACTGCACCGGATTCACGCATATGTTGACGGTTATCGTCGCGAAGAATGATGCCTCCCCCCGTCGCTACGACGGTATTGTCTGAAGTGACAGTGAGCAGTGCATGATGTTCTTGTTGGCGAAAAGTGCCCCAACCGTGCTGCGCGACGTAGTCTGCTATGCTTTGTTCTAATTGTTGTTGCAGCTGCTGGTCTGTATCGCAAAAATGATAGCTGAGTTGACGAGCGAGTAATTTCCCCACAGTCGTTTTACCACAGCCTCGGGCACCGATGAGGTATACCGGAAATGACATAATCAGAACATCCTCTACCGCCACTTGGCGGACGTCTCCATAGTAAGTGATCTGTAGGCATCATAACTTTATTACCGGTTAACGGCTATCCCGCTTAGGGTAAGAAAACACATTTATTTACGGCTTCCCCCTTCCCTTTGGATTAAGTATCCCCATATCATCAGCTAAGCAGAGCGTTCCAGCCTTTTGCAGGAGTGCCAATGTATCTTGTTGCTTTTAAGAAAAGAGAGGTTTCTGATGCAAACTGAAGAACAAAAACTCATCGATGACCTGTTTGGTCGCCTGCAACAGGCAGAAACGCAATCCAGCGCGCGTGATAGCGGTGCGGAACAGCGTATTAAACAGCACTTACAGTCCCAACCGGACGCGCCTTATTATATGGCTCAAGCCATTATTATTCAGGAAGCGGCGTTAAAGAAATTGAATGACCGCGTGGCGCAACTTGAACGTCAGGCCGCCGAGCAGCCAAAACAGAGCAGTGGTGGTTTTCTTTCCGGCCTGTTTGGAGGCGGGAATAGTCGCCCGCAAAGCGCTCCCCAACAAAATAGCGGTTGGGGTGGCAACACACAAAACACTGCCCCTCAGCAAGGTTACAATAGCGCACCTCAGCAACCTGCGGCGCGCAGCACCGGCTTCTTAGGCGGGGCATTACAAACGGCCGTTGGCGTTGCAGGAGGGGTAGTCATGGCAGATATGCTGACCAGCATGTTCCACCATTCACAACCCGAAGAGATCGTGAATATTATTAACGAGCCACCGCTCGAACAACCTAACCTCGATTCAAACTTAGATACGTTCAATCAGCAAGCAGATTCCAGTGATTTCAATAATGACTGGGAGTCTCCACAGAATGACAATAGCAGTAGCTTCTTTGGTGACAGCAGCTTTGGTGATGATGACGATAGTTTCCTATAAACTCGATACTAAGGTTTATCCTGCCCGAAACCACTTATCAAGTTCGTTAGCAAAGAGCTGACGATCTTTTTGACTTAACGCTGCGGGCCCTCCAGAGGGTATCCCACTGGAACGCAGCGTTTCCATAAAGTCACGCATGACTAAACGTTGTTTAATTGTCTCACGAGAATAACGTTCTCCTCGCGGATTCAGCGCCTCTCCTCCTTTTTCCAATACTTCTGCGGCTAAAGGAATGTCACTGGTGATCACTAATTCCCCCTGACCGACACGTTTTACAATTTCGTTATCCGCCACGTCAAAACCCGCTGCCACTCGAAGCGTGCGTAAATACTCTGACGCCGGTACGCGTAAGGACTGATTAGCCACAAAGGTCACCACGGTTTTGGTTCTTTCAGCAGCACGGTAGAGCACTTCCTTAATGACTACCGGACAGGCATCGGCATCGACCCATATCATGTTTATTCTCCATCTATACTTATGGTGAAAGATAATTGTGTATAGTAATAACTTCTAGTGGATTTGTCATAGAGAAGGTTTAACAGCAATATGAAAAACTTAACGATAGGCTTTTTAGGGTGCGGCAATATGGCGAGTGCGATGATCAGTGGTTTGGTCAACAGTAAGGCCCTCCCCGCTGAAAATATTCTCGTCTTTGACCGTAAACCGAAAACAAACAGTGATCTCCACGACCAATTTGGCGTCACCGCTATGGACAGTGCAAATCAATTAGCCGAAAAAGCTGACTACTTAATTGCTGCGGTAAAGCCTAATGTGTTGTTGGATACGCTCAACAAACTTTCCAGTCATCTGCGTAACGAGACGGTGATTGTCTCCGTTGCAGCAGGCGTGACGCTGGCATCTTTAGCCTCTGCCTTACCGAAAGAGCAAAAAATCGTCCGTGTAATGCCAAATACCCCCTGTTTAGTGGGTGAAGGAATGAGCTCAGTCACTCCTAACGCTAAGGTGACCGAGCAAGAAACTGACATGGTGGTGACGATATTTAGCCAATTTGGTAAAGCTGAAGTGGTCAGTGAATCCTTAATCCATGCGGTTGTGGGTGTCAGTGGCTCTGCACCCGCCTATATTTATATATTAATTGAAGCGATGGCGGATGCGGCGGTATTGGCAGGAATGCCTCGCGCCAAAGCGTATCAATTTGCCGCGCAGGCGGTAAAAGGTTCTGCTGAAATGGTACTAGAGAGCGGTAAGCATCCTGGAGAGTTAAAAGATAATGTCTGCTCGCCAGGCGGTACCACTATTGAAGCGGTTGCGATGCTGGAAGAGACCGGCTTTCGCTCATCGATTATGCAAGCAATGCAGGCATGTATTGCAAAGTCTGATGCGCTAAGCAGCAAATAGCGATTACTCGGGGAAAGTGATATGGGCGTTTTATCCGCCTAACGTTTCGCTCTGGCCAAGATCCTGAAGATAAAAATTCACCCAATACTGAACACGCCGTATTGGGTGAATAGAGTTTAAGACTTTTTCAGACAGCCACTCATAAATGACTTACGCTCTGCACCCGCTAATTTCTTATCTTTAGCCGTAGCATTACAGGTCTTCATTTTTTGCTGTTGAGCTGTCAGGCCTGTTGTTTTACTGTCTTTTTTCAAACAATTACTCATAAAGCTCTTACGGCTATCACCTTTTAAGCTTTGCGAGCTGGCCTGCTGGTTACATACCGTCATCTTTTGCTGCTGGGCGGTTTTTTCAGCCGCTGAAGCGTAGCCAGCGACTAAAGTTGTTGCTAAGGCAAGCGTCATTAACATCTGTTTCATTCTACTTCTCCTTATGGGTCAATAATGTAATTCACAGACACTCTGTAGAATTATTTATAAGAATACACCGCTTTTATGAAGGTTCGAAGAAACTATTTGTTAATTATCGTGATTGGCTAAAACCATAGTGATGACCACCACCTGACCCTCCCCAAGGGGACATAATGCAGCCACTTAAGCTGGCGGTGAGTACCAGCACCGATACAATTTAATTAATGTTTTCATCTGCACCTCCTTATTTTTCTCAGAAATTGAACGCTATCGCGAGAATGAACCAGAAAAATCTGCAACTGATTTGGGTTAATACTTAATAACCTTATTTTACCCAAACCCAACATTTGGCTAATTATACGCTTGCACTCTTAACCGATTACCCGCAATACACTCGGGTAATTATCCCCTTCTCGTCCGCTAAGAAGTTAATCCGGCGCAGAGAAAAATCCATAGAGACAGATGCATAAGCAGGGATCGCCCGTACAGGCTCATCGAGTTGTAAGTCATCGACTGCGGTTAACGGTTTCCCGACATACTTCTGGAATTGCGAGGCACTACACATATCATCATCAGGGAGATAACGCGGACTGGCAACTTGATGAGAATGACTGCAAGCGGTAATCAACGTACAGAGTGCAAGGGAAGAAAGTAGGATGAAAGGTTTCATAAAAGCCTCATATAACCTCATCTCACTCGGGAGCCTGGTTATTTATTGTTCCCATACTCCCGAGTAAGCGGTCACTTATTACAATCCTGTTCAAAGTGTTTTTTGAACTGCTCATAAATCGATAGCATATTACTGGCGTCGCCCTGCAGAGGGCTTAACTTTCCGGCTCGTACGAGTTCGACCACTAATTGCAGAGCGGCTTGTTTAGGATGTTTGTCCGGGTGAGCGATATTTTCATTATCAAGTGGACGTGAAGGCATTTCCGACATAGTAAACCTTATTTTCTTAAACGTAATGGCAAGGATAGTGTAACTCAGTTGACGCTTTTCTGGCAGAATAGTGGCATTGAAAATCAGATTATCTCATTTAATCACAATGAGCCTTCCCTAAACCCACACAGGAGTCAGGTATGCTAATAGGATTTGTATTACTGGTGAGTGCTTGTGGAAATGATGCTTGCGATGCCCTACCAGTGACAGAGACTATTTATCCCACTCTGGCAATGTGTCAACAAATGGAAGCGCGTGTCCACAAGGTTAGACCCCATGTTGTATTGCTCTGTGGTGAGGTACATCGGGATCACCCCGATTGATAATGCTCGACGATTCGTCCCAACCCTCGGAAATTAATAACGTGAAAGCTACGATTCGCCGTCCACGCAGGCCTACTGGTCACTGGGTCTACTATTCGCTCGAAGAGGGGTTATTATGGCCCTGCCCAGTCCATTGGGAATGGGAGAGTAGCTATGGCGGTTGGCTTCCATTTTATTGCTCACCGACATTGGATTATATTGCTGCGGATCCCACCAAGGTAGTGAAAAGACCTAAGACGGCTGTATCGACAATAGCGACCGTGGCCCGTTTGCGAGAGCAAAAATTACAAGGTAGGGAAGAGTAAAGTGGCGCCTGAACGCCACTAAAAAGATTACGCGTTGAGCGTGTAGTCGAGAGTGATTTCCGTGTCGAACAGTTGTGACACTGGGCAACCCTCTTTAGCCTGATTAATAATTTTATCGAACTCTTTCTCATCAATACCCGGCAGATCGACTTTGCTGTTCAGTGCGACTTTGGTGATTTTAAAGCCTTCACCAGCTTTATCTAGAGACACAGTCGCGGTGGTATCAATACTTGTTGGGGTATGCCCTGCATTCCCAAGCATTAGCGATAGCGCCATGGAGAAGCACGCAGCATGTGCACCGCCCAGTAATTCTTCCGGGTTTGTGCCAGTTTTGCCTTCAAAGCGGGTATTAAACCCATAAGGCTGAGCACTTAATGCACCACTTTCGGTACTTACGGTGCCCTTACCTTCTTTGATTGGACCTTCCCAATGTGCTGAACCACTTTTCAGAATCGTCATAACCACTCCTATACAAGGTATGTTTCTCTCAGTATAGAAGTGATTACCAATTCTTCAACCTCGCCTATGACCTTGCACTATTTTTAAAGTCAATCACCACTCGGCCTGCAATTTTTCCTGCTTGCATCTCGTCAAAAATGGTATTGATTGCTTCGATGGGACGCAGTGCGACTTTAGGGGCGACTTTTCCTTCTGCAGCGAACTGAAACGCTTCCGCCAAATCAGTACGTGTTCCCACTAGGGAGCCGACCACTTGAATACCATCAAGGACTAAACGGGGGATATCCAATGCCATAGATTCTGGCGGTAAACCTATTGCGACCACTTTAGCCCCCGCCCTGACACTGAATACCGCCGATTGAAACGCCGATTTTGCCACCGCCGTCACCAGCGCTGCATGGGCCCCGCCACATTTTTCTTGAATGATCGCTTGCGCATCCTGATCACGAGAGTTAATCACTAAATCTGCGCCTAGGGAGGAGGCTAAGGACAATTGCTGCTCATTAATATCGACAGCAATAACTTTGGCATTGAAGACATTTTTCGCGTATTGCAAGGCAAGATTGCCTAAGCCCCCTAAGCCGTAAATTGCTACCCACTCTCCCGGACGGATTTCACTGACTTTAAGCCCTTTATAAGTGGTGACACCTGCACAGGAGATACTGCTCGCGGCAGCAGAGGCTAAACCGTCAGGGACCTTTACCGCATAATCGGCTTGAACGATACATTGCTCAGCCATCCCGCCGTCAACACTGTATCCGGCATTTTTTACCGAGCGACAAAGCGTTTCTCTTCCAGTATTGCAATATTCACAATGTCCACAACCTTGATAAAACCATGCAACGCTGACCCTATCACCGAGGTTTAAGGCGGTGACCCCAGGCCCGAGCTCGCTAACAATACCGATACCTTCGTGACCGAGGACCACCCCCGTTTTATCCCCAAAATCGCCATTCTTTACATGTAAATCGGTATGACAAACGCCACAACACTCCATAGTGAGTAACGCTTCGCCATACTCTAGGGATCTTAGTTGTTTATCTTCAACACTTACTCGATGATCATGAGTGACTATAGCGGCTTTCATCTCGTACCTCTCAGTGAAGGTTATTAACAATTCACCCTCCACTCTACGCCGTTGATCATAGAGTAAATTGATTAAGATCAAATATTACCAAGCGGATACTCAATAATATCTACTCTCTTACCTGTCGATACGCTTCATAATGTATCCAGAGCTTGACCTATATCGGCGATCAGATCGTCGGCATATTCAATACCTATCGAGATACGAATCGTGGTCTCAAAGATGGAAAATTTCTCACGCACTTCCCTTGCTACGCCAGAGTGAGTCGTCGAGGCTGGATGGCTAATCAATGACTCCGTACCTCCCAAACTCACCGCTAATTTAAATATTTTTAATGCATTGAGAAAACGGAAAGCGTCTGCCTCATTACTCCCGACTTCAAATGAAAAGGTGGAGCCACCGCCGGTACACTGTTTATGGTAAAGCGCACTCATTCGGCTATCTGCATTAAAAAGAGGCGGATAAGTAACGGCTGAGATTTTCGGGTGTTGGCTAAGATATTGCGCGACCTGCTGCGCATTGGCCGCAGCTTTTTCCATTCTAAGTTGTAACGTTTCTAATGAGCGACCCAACATCCAGCTAGTATGAGGGTCTAACTGGGTGCCAATTGCACTGCGCATTTGCTTAATCTGTGCAATCCTCTTTTGACTTCCCATTGCAGCGCCTGCGACCAGATCTGAGTGGCCCCCTACATACTTAGTTAACGAATAGACACTAATATCGGCACCCAGCGCCAAAGGCTTCTGGAAAATGGGCCCTAATAGGGTGTTATCACAAACCACCACCGGTCTGACACCCTGTTGGTGCTCAAGCTCATCCGCTAACTGTGCAAGCAGGCTGATGTCGGCCATGGAATTAGTCGGGTTGGCGGGGGTTTCGACAAAAATTGCGGTGATAGGCCCTTGCTTACTAGCTTGGATAGCATCCTGTCGCAATGCAGAGGCATCACTTGCATCCTGTAGCGGGAAAGTATTAATGCCAAAACGAGAGAGTGTCTTGTTAAAGAGAGTTTCCGTTCCACCGTATAACGGTTGGGATTTTAATATTGTATCGCCTGGCTGACAGAGAGCCATCAAGACAGTAGTTATCGCAGACATCCCCGAGGAGAACAGCACACATCGCTCAGCCCCTTCATAAAGGGCTAAACGGTCCTCAACAATTTCACTATTAGGGTGATTAAAGCGTGAATAGACTAAGCCCTCTTTTTGTCCTTCTGGTGCCGGAGTTCGGCCACTGGTGACGTTGAAGAATTCTTTACCCTCTTCTGCCGTACGAAAAATAAATGTTGAGGTTAAAAATATGGGCGGTTTAACCGCCCCCTCCGACAACATGGGATCATAGCCATAACTGGTCATCAGCGTTTGCGGATGCAGAACGTGCTCGCCCTGTGCCGTGTTGAGTGTTTTACGATCGCTCATGGTATCTCCTTGTCGTGGTGAAGCTAAATAGGGGTGTTAACCGAAGGAAGGAGTGTAGCGAAAGTTTTCAGTTTTGCTTAATCGTATTTAATTCGAAGATTATACTAATAAATAATAATAACTCAGAGAATGGTTTGGTAGTAATGCTTATATCCAGAAAAAAAGGGCTGGCCATTGGCCAACCCCTTGTTCGTTATTAACTTTTCGATGTCGCGTTAGCGAGACCTTAGTTCATATTGGTTATTGAGTGACTGCCTGCAGACTGATACCCTCACCGCGGTTCTAAACTCATGTTCACTGTTAAAAGGATTTAAAAATGAACGAGAATGAAGGGTTAACATTTGCTTTATCACCCGTACAAATGGCCGCAATCGTTCGGCGCAAGAACGTTAGCAAAGGTGAAATATTAAGTAATCGGCTTTGGGGTGGCCTTGGTGTAGTTGGCAGCGTTGCTGAAATATTTGGCGCTGGCGTTTTATGTATTGTGCCAGAACCGACCATGATCACTAAAGCTGGCTGCGTTGTAGTGGGTGCCCATAGTCTAGATACGCTCAATGCTTCTTTAAAACAAGTCTGGACCGGGTGTAAAAGGGAAACTGCCACAGCGCAATTAGCTGAAATAGCGGCGGGTGAGTTAGGTGCGGATTCTGCAACGGCTTACAAAATCGGAGTAACCGTTGATCTTGCTGTACCCTTTATTTTTGCCTCAGCCGCGGGGGCTGCAAGACTTGCCTCAGTGTATTCAGGTCGTATCAGTCTGATGGAACATGAGGGAGGGGCGCTGGGTCATACGATTGCGCGTCATGTTGGAAAAACGCCAGAACAGCTTATCGCCCGTTTATCTGAGCCTCGCGCGCCCCGTGCAGTAAGCAGTTTTAAAAATCTCAAGCAGGCTGAGCGGGTCATATCTGATGTTTTGTCGCTTAAAAGCAGGCAGATTGAATATGCTTTAAAGTATTCAAATGCGCGTACGACGCTTGTTTATGAACACAAATTTAATTTTTCAATTGGTATTTATATTGAAAGAGGCGCGAGTGAGGTTAAGAAAGCCTACGGTGTTCGAATAGTCATCAGGCCAACTACATACAATGGCAAGCAATATTACCTAGTTACTGCGTTTCCTACGCTATAAGGAATTTCATGGATACTGATATGACTAAGTCCTGTGAAATGGACAATCTCGTTGGGGCATATTTCGGTCAGGATTGCGATATATTCGATCCAGATTGTGATTTTGACAATCTGTTGAATGAATATCTGAATACTTCGCCTCCTTTCAACCTGAGAATGCTACTGGCTAATATTTATGAGTTTGAGCAGGAGCCTGAAGGTTTACATATCTTTGACAAACGATATAACTTTGATTTTGCGCCTGACCGATGGGAGATGACTTCCGCCCAGTGGCTTCATGCCGTTAAAGAAAGGGTAATCGGACATCTTTATGCTCATGGGCATTCATCAGAATTGTCGAAATTCTGAGCTAACCCATGAAGGCTAGCAAAGTGCATATCTACGCGGCATGAATTCGCATGACCCCAAAATAATCGTTGATGCTGAAGCGCGCCAGTTCTGGTACGCTTTTCGTATGTCATGCCGGTACGTGAGTTCATTACGCACAAAAACCTTGCTAACCTTTTCCACGTCACCGAACCCGCCCGTGTTGCTGGGGATAACCCTCATCAGCTAAGGCGGCATAAGATTTACGACCAGCATGTTGTCGCAGCTCACGTTTTTAATGTTCAGGAATTCATCCTTTGCCGCCACCTCTGAAAGCGGGATGACCTGGATTCCATCCTTTTTCCCGTTCGGGCTGTAGGTAGCAGCATTCACCAAGATGATACCCACGACTGACCACAAAAAATCTGCGTAGCCAATCCGTGGACCAGCCAATAAAAAAAGGGGCTGGCCATTGGCCAACCCCTTGTTCATTATTAACTTTTCGATGTCGCGTTAGCGAGACCTTAGTTAAGACGCTCTTTGATACGAGCTGACTTACCAGTACGCTCACGCAGGTAGTACAGTTTAGCTTGACGTACAGCACCACGACGTTTGACAGTAATGCTGTCAATAACAGGTGAGTGAGTTTGGAAAACACGCTCAACACCTTCGCCGTTTGAAATCTTACGAACAGTGAATGCAGAGTGCAGACCGCGGTTACGGATAGCGATAACCACGCCCTCGAATGCCTGCAGACGTTTTTTAGAACCTTCAACGACCCATACTTTCACTTCCACGTTGTCACCTGGACGGAAGGAAGGTACGTCCTGTTTCATCTGCTCTTGTTCAATTTGTTTAATAATGTTGCTCATAATTGTATCTCTTTTCCTGGGTAAACTGATATTAAGGGAAGTCAGACTTCCTCATCATCATGTTGTTGTTGATATTCCTCACGGAACGTTTTCAACAATTTTACTTGCTCTTCAGTCAGAGCCAGGTTTTCCAGAAGTTCAGGTCTTCTTAACCAAGTACGTCCTAGCGACTGCTTCATGCGCCAGCGCTTTATCTCAGCGTGATTTCCCGACAGCAGCACTGCTGGGACCTCTTCGCCTTCTAACACCTCAGGCCGGGTATAATGTGGGCAGTCGAGTAAACCTTCAGAAAACGAATCTTCCTCTGCCGACGCTTGTTTTCCCAATACCCCAGGGATAAACCTGGAGACTGAGTCAATCATCGTCATGGCCGGTAACTCTCCACCACTCAACACGTAATCGCCAATTGACCATTCTTCATCAATTTCGGCATTGATTACACGTTCATCAATCCCTTCATAACGGCCACAGACAAAAATTAATTTGTGCTGTGTCGCTAATTCACAAACCCCTTGTTGATCGAGTTTGCGACCTTGAGGCGAAAGATAAATCACTTTCGCATTATCACCCGCTGCGGCTCTTGCTGCATGAATGGCATCCCGTAAGGGTTGTACCATCATTAACATTCCAGGCCCCCCACCATAAGGACGATCGTCCACGGTGCGGTGCTTGTCATGCGTGAAATCACGAGGACTCCAGCATTGAATGTCTAGCAGGCCATTTTTGACTGCTCGGCCAGTTACCCCGTACTCGGTAATTGCACGAAACATTTCAGGAAACAGGGTGATAACACCAATCCACATATTTCGTCGCTCAGTTACCGTGATATCCGGAGATCAAAAACCAGGATCCCAATCGACTTCAATAGTTGAAGTCTTGAGATCGACTTTTCTGATAACCTGTTCATCAAGAAACGGAATTAACCGCTCCTTCGCACCAAAAGCATCTTTCAGGTTTGCCTTAACGACTAATACATCGTTCGAGCCGGTTTCCATCAAATCAATGACTTTCCCCATCTCGTAGCCTTGGAGGTTAACTACCTTACAACCCATTAGGTCTTTCCAGTAGTAATCACCATTATCCAACGCAGGCAAGTCAGCAGCGTTAACCGATATCTCGGCATTCGTCAATTGAGCTGCTGTATCACGATCATCAATACCTTTGACCTTGATGATCAGATCCTGATTGTGATGACGCCAACTCTCCAGTTCAATCAACTGCCATTTACCGGCGTGTTGAATAAACCAAGGTTGATAGTCAAAAATACTTTCAGCATTTTCGGTGGAGGAAAACACTTTGAGCCAACCGCGAATCCCGTAGGGCGCACCCAACTTACCCAAAATGAGTGGGTTAGCCGGAGGCTGTGCGGAGTTAGTTTTGGTCATGCTCACCACCGTGACAGATTAAGCTACTTTTTTTGCTTCTTTGATCAGTGCATTCACACGATCAGACAGAGTTGCACCCTGACCAACCCAGTGTTCAATGCGATCTAAATCAAGACGCAGACCTTCAGCCTGGCCAGAAGCAACCGGGTTGAAGAAACCAACACGCTCGATAAAACGACCGTTACGTGCATTGCGGCTATCAGTGACAACCACTTGGTAGAACGGACGCTTTTTTGCGCCGTGACGTGCTAAACGAATTGTTACCATAACATCCTCTTGAGTTAATAAAACAACTGGGCCCCATCGAGGAACGGGGCCCAGGTGCAATATAAAAGCCCGAAAATTTTACTTATTTTGGCGCAAAAAGCAACCGATAATGTAAAAACGCTCGAGTCTTTTCGTTTTAGGCTTAACGCCCAGGGAATCCAGGCGGCATCATGCCTTTCATGCCACGCATCATCTTGGCCATACCACCCTTCTTCATTTTCTTCATCATCCGCTGCATATCATCGAATTGCTTAAGCAGGCGGTTAACATCTTGTACTTGTAATCCACAGCCTGTGGCGATACGGCGTTTACGTGATCCTTTGATAATCTCAGGCTTGGCACGTTCCTGACGCGTCATGGAATTGATAATGGCTTCCATACGCACCAGAACTTTATCGTCCATTTGCGATTTCATGTTGTCGGGCAGTTGTCCCATACCTGGCAGTTTCCCCATTAAACTGGTGAGTCCGCCCATGTTTCGCATTTGCTTCAGTTGTTGCAGGAAGTCGTCTAAGTCGAAGCCATCACCGCTTTTTAGCTTTTTCGCGAGCTTCTCAGCTTCTTTATGGTCGACTTTACTCTCAATATCTTCGATAAGAGAGAGCATATCGCCCATCCCTAAAATCCGCGAAGCAATCCGATCGGGATAGAAAGGATCTAAGGCTTCCGTCTTTTCACCCACACCCATAAATTTAATGGGTTTACCCGTGATATGACGAATAGAAAGTGCCGCACCACCCCGCGCATCACCATCAACTTTGGTCAAGACCACACCGGTGAGCGGTAACGCTTCGTTAAAGGCTTTAGCCGTATTTGCCGCATCTTGACCGGTCATGGCATCGACCACAAACAGTGTTTCGACTGGATTCAGGGCAGCGTGGACATCTTTAATTTCGTCCATCATTGCTTCGTCGACGTGTAAACGACCGGCGGTATCGACGATTAAGACATCATAAAATTTTAACTTCGCTTCTTTCAAAGCAAGGTTTACGATATCAACTGGCTTCTGACTGACATCAGACGGAAAGAAGTCGATATTCACTTGCTCGGCTAAGGTTTCAAGTTGACGAATCGCCGCGGGGCGATAGACGTCGGCCGACACCACTAACACTTTTTTCTTTTGCTTTTCGTGCAGAAATTTACCGAGTTTACCCACGCTGGTGGTTTTACCGGCACCTTGTAAGCCCGCCATTAAGATGACCGCAGGAGGCTGTGCAGCGAGGTTTAGTGCGTTATTTTCAGCGCCCATGGCGGCAACCAGTTCATCACGAACAATTTTGATGAACTCTTGGCCCGGCGTGAGGCTTTTATTGACATCATGCCCAACGGCACTCTCTTTTACCCGAGCAATAAAATCGCGTACAACGGGAAGTGCGACGTCGGCTTCAAGCAGAGCCATGCGCACTTCGCGCAGTGTTTCTTTAATATTTTCTTCGGTCAGCCTGCCGCGACCGCTGATATTGCGCAGTGTTTGCGACAATCGATCTGTTAAGTTATCAAACATTATCCACTACTCAGATATAGGCTGGCGAAGCCGCCTGTGAGACATATTGTGCCTATCATAGCATGAAGTTACAGAGATCTCTGCAATTGTACTGAGATCGTTTGGCGCGGGCAGCAGGTAACGTTATACTGGACGTTTAATGGCAATATTTAAACGAATCCATCATCTATGTCTTTGTTTGCGATAGTGGCGTTATTCGCCTACTCCCTAAGTCTTGCGTTAATCATACCGAGCCTGCTGACTCGCAGTAATGGCTGGCGGATGATGGCTATGCTTTCAGCCATTGTGGCGCTCATTTGTCATGGCGTCGCTATTGAGCAACGGATCTTTAACCTTGAAAGCAGCCAAAACTTTAGCCTGCTTAATATTGGTTCGGTGATAAGCCTGATCATTTGTGCGGTGATGACCGTAGTCGCTTCGCGTAATCGTGGCTGGCTGTTGCTACCCTTTGTATATACCTTTGCTTTAATTAATCTCGCTTTTGCAACCTTTGTTCCCAATGCGTTTTTAACGCATCTTGAAGCGACCCCAGGGATTTTAGTGCATATCGGCTTAGCGCTATTTGCCTACGCGACGCTGATTATTGCTGCGTTGTATGCCCTGCAACTGGTATGGATTGATTATCAGCTTAAAAATAAAAAACTCTCTTTTAACCATGAAATGCCACCGCTTATGGTGTTAGAGCGTAAGATGTTCCATATCACTCAAGTTGGATTTGTCTTACTCACCTTAGTCTTGGCCAGTGGTATTTTTTATTTACAGAATTTTTTTAGCGCTGAGAACATGGATAAAGCTATCCTTTCTTTCTTAGCCTGGTTTGTCTATCTCATTTTACTGTGGGGACATTACCAAAAAGGTTGGCGAGGACGCCGTGTCGTCTGGTTCAACTGTAGTGGCGCCCTTCTGCTAACGATGGCTTACTTTGGTAGCCGCGTACTTCAGCAATTACTCACTCATTAAGGATTGTTTCAGTGGACTCTGTCTCGACCACGTCGTTGATTATTATTTTAGTTGTTATGGTTTTAGTTTCTGCTTGGTTCGCCGGTTCAGAGACCGGCATGATGACACTTAACCGTTATAAGTTACGGCATCATGCAAAGCAGGGAAACCGAGCGGCTAAACGTGTGGAGAAACTCCTAAAGCGCCCTGATTTATTGATAAGCTTAGTCCTTATCGGTAATAACTTAGTTAATATTCTGGCCTCTTCGCTGGCGACCATTGTCGGCATGCGCCTTTACGGTAATACCGGTGTCGCGATTGCGACCGGGGTATTAACCTTTGTAGTCTTAATTTTTGCAGAGGTTTTACCCAAAACGATTGCCGCGCTCTACCCGGAAAAGGTTGCCTACCCAAGCAGCTTATTACTGGGTCCCATTCAAACGATCATGCTGCCTATCGTCTGGTTATTGAATACCATTACCCGCTTTTTAATGCGCTTAGTCGGTATTAAAACTGAGAATTCAATGAGTTCTGCACTCAGTAAGGAAGAGTTACGGACCATTGTTTATGAGTCGCGGAATCTGATGTCGCGCCGCAACCAAGATATGTTGCTGTCCGTACTGGATCTCGAAAAAGTCACCGTTGACGATATCATGATCCCGCGTAACGAAATCGTCGGCATTAACATCAATGACGATTGGAAAACGTTGATCCGCCAGCTTACCCACTCACCACATGGCCGTATAGTGCTTTATCGAGATACCCTTGAAGACTGTGTCGGAATGCTTCGTGTACGTGAAGCCTGGCGTATCATGAACGACAAGCGTGAATTTACTAAAGAGAATTTGCTGCGTGCAGCAGATGAAATCTATTTCATCCCTGAAGGTACAGCGCTAAACCAACAGTTAGTAAAATTTCAGCGTAATAAGAAAAAAACTGGCCTTGTGATTGATGAGTACGGCGATATTAAAGGGTTGGTGACTATCGAAGATATTTTGGAAGAAATTGTTGGTGATTTTACCACGTCGATGTCCCCTTCTTTAGCCGAAGAAGTGATGCCTCAAAATGACGGTTCGGTATTGATCGACGGCAGTGCGAATATACGAGAGATCAATAAAGCGTTTAACTGGAGCCTGCCAGAAGATGGTGCTCGAACCATCAATGGAATGCTGCTTGAGTTTCTAGAAGAAATCCCGGAAACGAATACCAAAGTAACTCTGAGTGGCTTCGCTATCGATATTCTTGATGTACAAGATAATAGGGTGAAGCAGGTACGTGTCGTGCCAAATAAACCGTTGAAACAGAGTTAATCCCCCTTCCTTAAAACGCGACATCTTGGTCGCGTTTTTTATTTATCCCGCAATATCTTCCTGTTTTCAAGACAAAATCACTTTCTGTGCCATGCTTAAATGACTCATTAACAATCAGATTTCACTTAGCTCGTTCGTGCGCCACAAGGAGAAACGCTTGAAGAATAGTCAATATCATTCACCTATTCGCCAGCAGGGAACTGTCGGTCTTGGCGACTATGCCGCCATTGGCGAAGGACGTTCCGTCGCACTCATTGCGCCTGATGGCGGCATCGACTGGTGGTGCGTACCCCATATAGACTCGCCTGCATTATTTGACCGATTACTGGATAGTGACATTGGCGGTTACTTCAGTTTGACGCCTATCGAAGAATATAGTGTTCAACGACGCTATCGCGAAAACAGTAATATCTTAGAAACTGAATATATTACCGCTTCAGGCCGCGCCTTATTAACGGAATCCATTAACAGTAATCTTGCCGGCCCCCTTCCCTGGAACGAATTAGCCAGAAGAATTGAAGGGAAAGAAGGAAAAATCGACTTTCGACTCAGCATTCGTTTTGGGACACAAGTCGAAACCCGTTCACCTTGGCTCGACACCACTGACCAAGGGAATGTCTTCCATATCGGCGACTTGATGGTCATGCTCCGCTGCAGTGATGATTTTGAGGTTGAAACGTGCGAAAGCAATGAGGTGAGAGCGCTATTAACCACTCATCCCTCTTCGTCTTCGTTGTGCGCCCTCTTGGTCTCGCGGTCAGAACCCCTAGCGGTCCCCACATTACAATCGATTGATAAACGTATCGAAACTAGCCACCTTGCTTGGCAAAGCTGGGTGGATAATTTGAGCTATCAGGGAAGCTATCCACAATATGTTACCCGTTCAGCCCTCGCCCTAAAATTTTTATGGTTTTCGCCAACCGGTGCACTGGCGGCAGCGGCCACCACCTCACTTCCAGAAGGGATTGGCGGAGAAAAAAATTATGATTATCGCTATGCATGGATCCGCGATGCCTGTCTAATTATTAAGTCTTTCGTATACTTAGGCGCGCTAGAAGATTGCCAAGCCGCTTACTCTTGGCTGTCAAAAACCATTATGCGCCATGGTGAAGAACTGCTCACCTGCTACACGCTAGAAGGCGGAGAGGTACCAGCTGAAACTTATTTAGACTTACAGGGCTATAAAAATTCGTTACCGGTCCGTAAAGGTAATAACGCACGCGACCAACGCCAACTCAGTATGTATGGTGATATGTTGGCCGTCGGGCAATTATTCGTAGAATCTGGGCATATCCTTGATTTAGAGACTTCACGGTTGTTGAGTCGCTTAGCGAATCAATGTGCTGATCGCTGGCGCTTGAAGGATTCAGGTATGTGGGAATTGCCGGATCTGCAGCACTACACCCATTCTAAGATGGCCTGCTGGTTAGCCCTTGATGCCGCGGTAGAATTAGCCGACGCTGGTCATTTAGAAGCAACATGGCGTGATCGTTGGGCGGCTGAACGTGATCACATTGCACAATGGGTTGAACACCATTGCTGGTCTGAAACACGTCAAGCTTACCGATTTTATTCTGACGATAATGATGAACTGGATGCAGCGCTAACCTTGGTGTATCGCTATGGTGCACGCATCAATAAGCCACGCATGCTTTCAACATATCATGCCATCATCGAAGAGCTGGGTCACGGTGGACCTCATCTGTATCGCTACAGCCACGTTGAAAAAGAGGAGAGTACTTTTGTTGCCTGCTCGTTTTGGATGGTCGAAGCACTGGACGCTTTAGACGACAATGCGTTGGCCCAGAAAAATATGGAAACAATTCTTAAAACATTGTGTGATAGGGGAAATGTTGAAACATTTAATGAAATGTTTGATATTCGAACCGGGGAATGGCGAGGAAATCTGCCGCAAGGATTGAGTCATTTAGCATTAATTTGTGCTGCACAAGCTCTGGGTAACCAGTCACTGTCGGGCTTATGATCAGGATGCTACCAGCCGAAGGCTGGTAGCAAGAGTCTTTAGACCGCTTTCCACTCTTGTTCAACTTCTTGCAACGTCTTAGACAAAATGACTTTGTTATTGTCAGCGCCAATGAAAAAAGCCGCGACACAGTAATACCCGGCGCGGCTTTTGAAGCGAATAACTAAATGATAAGTGTTAGATCTCTAACTCTTTAAGTGTTTCAGGAGGGAGTTCTAACTCTTGGTTATGGTTAACACGCACATCATGAGAAATGATATGACGCGCAATATCTTGCGCTTCGCTCAGGGAGTGCATCTCATAAGTGCCACACTGATATTCGTTCAATTCAGGAATTTTCTTTTGATCCTGAACCTTCAATACATCTTCCATCGCCGCTTTCCAAGCTGTGGCAACACGTTGCTCAGCTGGCGTTCCAATTAGGCTCATATAGAAACCGGTACGGCAACCCATTGGAGAAATATCGATGATTTCCACACCATCACCATTTAAATGATTACGCATAAAACCGGCAAATAGGTGTTCTAACGTGTGGATACCACGTTCAGGCATCACTTCTTTGTTAGGAATACAGAAACGGAGATCGAATACGGTGATGGTATCGCCATGTGGAGTATTCATGGTTTTCGCCACACGAACTGCTGGGGCAGCCATGCGTGTGTGGTCTACTGTAAAGCTATCCAATAATGGCATATTTCACCTCGCTAAAAAAAATTTTCGATTTGATGAACTTTATACACGCTACGACGTCTTAATCTATGAAAGACGCGCATTTGTTATCATCATCCTGACAACTAAGATGTTATTCGGCCACAATGATGTGGCCATTTTCTTTTCTTGCCTACCCGTTTCGGGAAGCTAAATATTCTTCAAACGAGAGCGTATCGCTCGCTTCAATATTCTTCTGTTCGGTAATCGATTCAATTGCTTTTTCGGTAAAAATTTCCGCAGTCAGAATTTCGAGAGGTTCTTGTATCAATGCTTGACGATAATTCTCTGCCAAGGTGATACCGCTACCAATAAAACCCTCTTGCTTAATTACACTTAAGATTTTACCCGAATACGTGCTATCAGGATCAGTAATCATGCCATGTAATGTCTGACACGTCGTCTGATAAGCGGTGTCCGCTCCCTGATCCAGGATCTTAGCGATTAAGGCTAATCCATCGAATAGTGCTGACCCTGCCTCTTGCAACGAGAAATCCTGCTGTCCACACTCCGCTTTCAATTTAAGGCCTGGTCTACGCCCTTCTAAAATAACGGTATTCCAATTGCCCTTAACAAAGCTCAGTTGCGCTTGATCCATATCAGGTGAATCAATTAATGCACACCAGATGAGAAACAGATCAAGAAAACGTACCTGCTCTTCACTGATGCCCGTGGCGGAGAATGGATTGATATCCAATGAACGCACTTCAATATATTCAATCCCCCCACGCATCAAGGCATCCGAAGGTGCTTCCCCCGGACGAATGACTCGCTTAGGACGGATTGGCGCATAGAGTTCATTCTCAATTTGCAACACGTTAGTATTGAGTTGAATACGGCGCTGATGCGCATCAAATAATCCCATTTTCTCATGAGACTCTGATGGGGTGGCTATCGCTCGTTTTAAACCAGCAACATACTCATCCAATGAATTAAATGAGATTTCCAAACCACTTTGGGATTTGTTGGTGTAACCGAGGTCACTCAGTCGTAACGACGTCGCATAAGGGAACCAACGTGCCCCTTGCCCATCGCTTTCCATCGTCTTCAATACCGGATTGTCACCCAGGAAGCTTTCGCAGACCGCCGGCGAAGCACCAAAAAGGTAAGGAATAATCCAGCCAAAGCGATAGTAGTTACGAATTAGACGTAAGTAGCCGTCAGAAGCGATCACTTGTACAGGGCGGGAATCGTTATAGGCTAATGCTCTCGCTTCCCAAAAGGCGATCGGTAAGGAAAAATTATAATGAATACCTGAAATCACCTGCATCAACGAGCCATAGCGGTGTTTTAAGCCCTGACGATAGATATGCTTCATCTGACCAAGGTTAGACGAACCATAATCGGCTAGCGCAATAGTTTCCGCATCGGCAATGGTACCAGGAATACTAAACGGCCAAAGTCTCTCTTCACCAATATTCTTTGCAACATGGCGATGCAGGTCTCGTAAAAATGTCAGTAGATGAGGGATATCACGATCAACAGGTGTGACAAACTCCATTAATGATTCGGCGAAATCAGTAATTATCCAATCGTGGGTCAGTGCTGATCCAAGCGCTGTAGGATGGCCTTGTTCCGATAATGAGCCATCAGCCCGAACACGCAGGGATTCCCGTTCGATTCCTCGTCCGATCCCAGCTAAGAGCTGTGGCTGTTGTTGTAGCCAGCGTAACGCGTTAGTAACGTCAGGTAACACTGACACCTCCCTTGGTGAAAGTCTTTTTAATTCAATCATTAGTCAGGCAATACTCTAGCCGATTGTCGGCCCGTTGTCGCGGACATGAGTAAACCTTAGATGCTATGGCGGTAAAAAGCTATCTTAGCGCAGAACAATTGAATTATTTAATAAAGATTATAGATTTAGGGAAGAAAAGCGAATGGTGCATCCGGGAGGATTCGAACCTCCGACCGCTCGGTTCGTAGCCGAGTACTCTATCCAGCTGAGCTACGGATGCAGAGTGTGGGGTAATGCGAGTTATAGCCTGGGGAACTACATGACTAATGGTGCATCCGGGAGGATTCGAACCTCCGACCGCTCGGTTCGTAGCCGAGTACTCTATCCAGCTGAGCTACGGATGCAGAGTATGGGGTAATGCGAGTTATAGCCTGGGGAACTACATGACTAATGGTGCATCCGGGAGGATTCGAACCTCCGACCGCTCGGTTCGTAGCCGAGTACTCTATCCAGCTGAGCTACGGATGCATTGCAGAATTCTTGTAACTGACAGGTAACAAACTTACCAAAGAAGTGTGTAACAACCATTATGGTGCATCCGGGAGGATTCGAACCTCCGACCGCTCGGTTCGTAGCCGAGTACTCTATCCAGCTGAGCTACGGATG
>NZ_JABBFR010000013.1 GCF_018494065.1 Rosenbergiella gaditana
ATGGATCTTTTTGCCCGTAGGGTTATCGGCTGGAGTTTGTCAGCGAATGCCGATACAGCACTAATAAGCAGCGCTCTGCGGATGGCCTACGAGATGCGTGGTCAACCACGTGGTGTTATGTTCCATAGCGACCAAGGAAGCCAGTACACAGGTCTGAAATATCAACAACTTCTCTGGTGCTACAGAATAAAACAAAGCGTGAGTCGGCGGGGAAACTGCTGGGATAACAGTCCCATGGAACGCTTCTTCCGTAGTCTGAAAACAGAATGGGTGCCGACGGAGAGTTATGTAGGTAAGAAAGAGGCCCGGCAAAAAATTAATGATTATATAGTGAATTACTACAACAGTATCAGACCTCACCATTATAACGGTGGCCTGACGCCGGAAGAGTCAGAGAAGAGATATCATTTTTACTGTAAAACCGTGGCCAATATTACTTGACCACTACACTCTGGCGTCCGGAACTGAGCGTGCCAGTCTGTCCAGTTTTGGAACAACCAGGGGATCTCCCTCTCGTACTGCTGCCAGCGTATGGTCCAGACCGGGCCTCTGACGGTTTTAACCGGTGAGACCTTTGTCGGTGTAAATCCGGTTCAGGGAAACGCCCAGGCTGACGAGGGCTCCCTGCTGTGCAGCCAGATCCTGTCGGTCAGTAGAGCAGCGTGCATAGCCAATGCGTATTTCAGTCATAAATGTACGTTTAAGGGACCATCAAAGGTATTAAAACCGTACCATTTATATGAGACAACGTTATCCATGATTTAGCGTGGATGCATAGAACTTTTTTAGTGTTCGCTCAGCGATCTGTAGTGGTCAAGTAATATTGACCACTACAAATGTCCCCCGTAGCCTGGCAGCATATTTTTCTTAATGGCCATTACGCCTTTATCAGTGAAGGGAAAGAACTCGATCTGGACGCCATGATTGAGGGACTGACGTTGTCTATGGGAAGCCCGCAAAATTTTGGCGGCTTCCCGCTTACAACCCCCAACAGGGGGCTTGTGTAGGTGCCGCGGGTGAAATAGAGATAAAAACACTTGGCGGGAAGATCTTTGTTGGCGGGCGCTCAACCACCGTTATCAGTGGAGAAATCACACTCCCGACAGCTTAAGTACGACAAAAACAAAAAACCCCGCCGAAGCGGGGTTTCTTTAAATTTGGTCGGCGAGAGAGGATTCGAACCTCCGACCCACTGGTCCCAAACCAGTTGCGCTACCAAGCTGCGCTACTCGCCGAAATACTGCGGTACTACTTTTTTTTATCTGGTGCGAGGGGGGGGACTTGAACCCCCACGTCCGTTAAGACACTAACACCTGAAGCTAGCGCGTCTACCAATTCCGCCACCGTCGCTCATCAGATAAAAATTGGGGTGGCTAATGGGACTCGAACCCACGACAACTGGAATCACAATCCAGGGCTCTACCAACTGAGCTATAGCCACCACCCCTAACTTCTTACTACCACTGATGTTAACACATCAGCCTAACGCGGTAAAACACCACCGCAGCTCGACACCTAAAAAACTGGTGCGCCCGACAGGATTCGAACCTGAGACCTCTGCCTCCGGAGGGCAGCGCTCTATCCAGCTGAGCTACGGGCGCTTAGCGCCGTTGCGGATGCGGATATTACGGTAGTGTTGCCTAGCTGTCTAGTGGTTTTTTGAATTAAATTATCGTTTGATTACGCTTTGTTCAGTTTGAGTGAAGTTTCAGCACTTTGGTCTCTTTCTGTCCTCAAAGCTCCCCACGCCAGTGGTAACCTTGGTACTTTAACAACTTTAACTGGCGCTTTAATCGTGAAGGTTGCCTAATCAGTCTATACAGCCACTCTAGCCCCAATTTCTGCCAAAGTAGTGGTGCACGCTTCACTTTACCGATAAAGACATCATAGGTACCTCCTACCCCCATATACAGCGCATCAGGGTATACCTCATAACAACGCTGGATAAAAAGCTCCTGTCGCGGAGATCCCATCGCCACAGTAATGACTTTTGCTTGGCTGGCTTTAATGCGTTGGATAACGTGATCGACCTCGGCCTCAGTAAAATAACCCTGTTGTTGACCCACAATCGGTACCTGCCATTGTTGCTGAAGCTTCTCTGTGGTCTGCGCCAATACGTCCGGCTGGCTCCCTACCAAATAAACGGGTATGGATAGTGCGCCAGCACGTTGCATCAACGACTGCCATAAATCAGCCCCCGCTATACGCGTAACCTGGCTCTTGGGATACTTTTTACGTATAGAACGTACGATACTGATCCCATCTGGGTAATTAATGCCCCCGCTGGTCAAAATCTGATGCAATTGTTCATTCTGTTCAGCGGTTAATATCTTTTCGGCATTCAGTGCAATCAGACGCCCAGTATGCACTTGCAGACTTGGGAGTAAGAAATCGGTGAAGGCTTGCATTGAAGGAAAGCCATATACCGGGATCTGACGAATAATAAAACTTGGCAACGTTATCGGACGGTTACTCACAGATATCCTTTTGTTTTGAGTAAAAGGGACTCACGGAAGGCACTGACGTAACCCCTAGCCGTTGTTTGACGAGCCCTACGCGTTGTAGAAACCAAAATATGAGTTTAGTCACCATCAGACACAGCAGAAAAATAATCGCGAAAAAAACCACGCGCGAACCGAAGGCATCGAGTCCTTCACGGGCTAAAACGATCATATTAAACACCGCACCAAAACAAAAACTATTGATCAGCGCTGCGGTATAGCGATTCGGCTCTTGGCGAGCACGGTAGTAGAGACTATCAAAACCTTTAATTATCAAGCCAACTAACAGTGCCCCAGGCACTAAAGCGCCAACGCCTCCCATCACCAGTAACGAACCGATTAAGGTCGGCGATATTGCTAGACCTGAGTGGTTATCCAAAATCTGCCAAGTAAAATAATTGGCGCTATTTAAAATAGCTGATGGCCGGTCTGGCCATAACCAGCTTGGGATAAAAACGTAAAAGTCTCGCCACATCGGTGCTGGGCCTTGAAAATCGAGCTGCGAGTAGTGACTAAAGATCAGCCCTAGATTTTCCCAAGGAGAAAAAGTGTCGCGAGTCAGATAAAGGAAGGTGTACCAAGCCTCGGGGCCTGTAACATTAAGGTTATAGCGCCGCAAAGCTAACCAAAACATCCCCACTATCGACATAGCACCTGCGCCAAGTAACATCGATAGCGTTATCCATCCACGACTAATACCAATAAATAAAAACAGCGCAAAAGCGATGATAATATTGGCACGGGTTCCGCCCACTACCATATAAGTGATCAGACCAAAGACCACGGTGACAAAAAGAAATAAGCACCATTGCCGTAAAGTGGGTTTAAGGAAATAAATCACTAACATGCCCGGTATAAAAAAGTAAAAAAAGCGTTTTAACGCGACGCCAGACACTTGGCTGGAAAAAATCTGACTATAGGAGGTGAGTCGAAAAAGTAGTAGTCCGTTATGCGCAAAAAAGATCCCTAAACTCACCAGCGCTACCAGTACTAACAACCCTGAGAAAATACGCGTCTCTAAGCGGGTCATAGTAAAAAAACCTGTTACCGGAGCCACTGGCTTGCGCGTCAACCGTATTTTATAGGTCACATAGTAGATGGCATAAAACCCTGTTGCAGATAATAAGGCTTGCAATAAATAGAGGGGATCAACCACCGATTCCTGAAAACCAAAGACTAATATTGAGGTAAGAGGAAAGCCAAAATAGAAGGTCAGGACGAAGAGCAAAGAAAAAAACAGATGAAAATTAAAACGCTCGCGACGGAACTCTTTCACCATTACCGTTAAGATAAAGTAAAGAGAAAGCACATATACCAAGGCTAAGCCTGTGAACTGCCCACCCGTCATTATAACTCCATCCCTTCTAATCTCTGTAAAATATCCCGCCACCCCTGTAAATAGGCGGGTGAGAAAAACTCAATAGTCGCTTTATCGTGATGCGTTAATTGTTGGCGCGCACGCTGAATAATCTCTCTATCAATCGGGTCCTCATCAAATAACACCGGTAATTGCTGTGCAGCCAGATCACGCCAAAATGGGTTTTTACGACTTATCACGAAGGGAATATTTTTATCAATTAATAAACTGAGCGTACCAATCCCTTGCTGTCGCGCAAAAATGAAGTATCCCAAATGACAGCGTGCAACAACTGCTAAATACTCATCAAAATTTAACTTTTCCGTTAAAATCTCAACTTGCCCTGAGGGGAAGAGTTGTGAGGCATGTGTATTAACCCTCGCAATATAATCGTGATTATTATCAGGGTAGCCCATAGGGATAACCACCTTAACCTGCTGGCCAAAGCGCTGCGCTATCTGCGTTAATGCCTGACAATGTCTATTGGTCGGATCACCCGAGTTACCCAATAAAATCGTTAATGGCAGAGTCGAGCATTCCTCAGCACTGTTTTGCGGCGTTGTCGCCATTTTTGTCGGGAAATAGAGCTTATGCCCCGGTATCTGAGGGTATTTTTGCTGATAAACACTGAGATCGCCCAAGGTGGCATAGACGGCTGCGATCCGACCTTGTGCTCTGCGTCTTAAGGTATAAAAAAGCCTAAATTTCAGCGATCGCGACGCTTCATATAAATCTGCTCCCCAGATATGCCAATGCAATTGATGCTTTTTTATCTTACCACTGAGCAAAGCTAACCATAAATAGGGATTGAATTGGCCATGACAAAAGAATAGCGTTTGCCGATTTTTTGCTAATTGAGTGACCACATGGGCTAATTGCTTTTTCGACGCAACACACTCAATTGACAGGTTCGGAAATTGCTCAGTGAGTGCGATATCCTGAGTCACCACAATAAACTTCCTCGCTGGTGAACAAGGAACCTCAGTGGTTAAGACATGATTAAAAAAGGCTAACAACGTCTTGTTGTGGTGAGGGATATCCGCCCCTAGTACATGAATAATGGCCATTATTTTCGATACCAATAAAAAAATGCTGCAATAACTAACAGTAAATAACAGCTGTAAGTGGCACAATACGCTTGCACTGCACCCAACACACCATGCTCAGCAATGAGCCAATGACTGGTGGCCAATAATAAACAAAATTGTGTTACTTCTGTCAGGAGGTAAGCACGTAAACTTCCCCGTGCAATCACTAAATAGCCAAATACATAAGCGGCCACTTTGCAGACATCGCCAGAAAGTTGCCAGGCAAATAGATCTCGCATAGCCGTAAATTTACTGGAAAAGAGTATAGCGATAACCTGATCGCGTAATAACCAAACCCCTAGACTTAATATGATAAGTGCTGGGATAACACGCAATAATGTCTGTCGAATCTCTGCGGCAATTTCCCTCTTATCCTGCAAACGACTCAACGCTGGGAGTAACCACACACTAAAGGTTGCAGTAATAAACTGTAAATACGCATCGGAAACACTCGCAACGCCTTGCCATAACCCCACCGCTTGCCAATCATTATGGGTCGCCAGCTGATGGCGCATTACTACCCATGCAAGGGGCAATGTCACGGCTGTGATCCCTGTCATTAGCGTATACTTCAGTAAACGGCGCGCCATCACGGTATTCCAGCCTAGGCGTAGAGGCCCAAGTCGGTCTTGAGTTGACCGTTGATAGAAATATGCAGCAGGAAGTAACGCAATGGCTGGCACCACAGCCAAACCCACCAAGGCTCCGGCATAGCCGCCCAGAGACCAACAAACCAAGTAACCCGGTATAGCAAGAAGACAACCAACAATAATAATCATGGCATTGCTTCGTGCGTCCTTAATCCCCTTTAATTTTGCCTGTAAGAGATTTGCCCAACCAATACCACACTGCAAAAAAGCCAGATAACGGATGACCTGTGCATAGTCATGGTGACCAAATAACCCTCGGCTAATAGGCTCGGCGAACAGTAAAAAAAGCAGCGCAATCAGCATGCCCGCCCCCAATACTAGGGTCGAGGCGGTGGCCGAAAGCAGGCGTAACTGATGGGAGGAGTCTTGGTATTCCGCCACATAACGCGTTACACCGTTAAAAATACCGGCTCCAGCCATCACACTGAGTACGGTGATCAATTGCCGATAATTACTCGCAAGCCCGATACCTTCCGGCCCATAAGTGACCGCCAGTAACTTGATAATAACTAGCCCGATAAGAATCTTGGTTAGGGTTGAACTTGCGGTCCAGAGTGAGGCTCGAGCAAATGACATTAGGAGAAGAAGCTCAACAGTGAACCTATGACAATTTTTTGCTGGTTATTCGTCAAATTGTAATACATCGGTAACCGAACCAAACGTTCACTCTCCGCGGTGGTATAACGATCATCTCCGCTGAACTCACCAAATTGTAAGCCTGCTGGTGAACTGTGCAGAGGTATATAGTGAAAGACACTGAGGATCTCTGCTTCTTTTAACCAAGTAATCAGGCGATCGCGATCATCTTGATCACGTAATTTAAGATAAAACATATGGGCATTATGCTGGCAGTCCGCCGGTAGCGTAGGCAATGTAATCCGCCCCTGATCGGCTAAGGGCCGTAACGCATCATAATAATTCTGCCATAATTCCAAGCGACGCTGATTAATGACCTCTGCATTTTCTAATTGCGCCCAAAGATACGCCGCTTGTAAGTCAGACATGAGATAACTGGATCCCAAATCACGCCAAGTATATTTGTCGACTTGCCCACGGAAAAATTGGCTACGATTAGTCCCTTTCTCACGAATAATCTCAGCCCGATCAATTAATGCAGGATCGTTAATTAATGTCGCCCCGCCTTCGCCCCCTGCCGTGTAGTTTTTCGTTTCATGGAAACTAAAACAACCGATATGACCAATCGATCCCAGCGCTCGACCCTTCCAACAACTCATCACCCCTTGCGCGGCATCCTCAATCACGTACAGCTTATATTTATCCGCCAACGCCATGATTTTGTCCATATCACAGGAGACCCCTGCATAATGAACCGGCACAATGGCCCGCGTTTTCTCGGTAATTGCTGCTTCAATTAATGTTTCATCGATGTTCATGGTGTCAGGCCGAATATCGACGAAAATAATTTTCGCACCCCGTAAGACGAAGGCGTTGGCGGTAGAAACAAAGGTATAGCTCGGCATGATTACTTCATCACCGGGCTGAATATTGATCAGTAAGGCCGCCATTTCCAGAGACGCTGTGCACGAGGGGGTCAATAAGACTTTAGGCACATGGTAACGCTGTTCAAACCATTGCTGTACTCGGCGCGTAAAACCACCGTCGCCACATAATTTGCCGCTCTCCATGGCTGAATGCATGTACTCGGCTTCACTTCCTGTTACCGGAGGAGCATTAAACGGAATCATCTCTTTTCCTATAGAGCCAATAACTCGTAGACGTTAAACGCGCACCCTGACGCAAATAGAGACGCATCGCAGACAGGTTACTCAATTGGGTAGTGATATGCAGTTCAGTCAGACCTTTACTCCGAGCCCAATCTGCAGCAGCAAGCAACAGTTGATGACCTATTCCTGCCCCTCGGTGGGTACTCGCCACCCCTAATAATCCAATACGGGCAACACCTTCAGATTGGCGTAAACTGACAAATCCAGTGACAGTAGCCTGCTCATCAAGGCTGATTAAACATTGGTCATCGAAGGTTCCTTGCACCGCATTGTCAATCCATTGGGCATAAAACTGTTGCGTTAAGTGATGATCAAACCAAGGGGTCCGAAATCGACTTTCTGTAAATAGGTTGGCGGCCAGATGGCGTAATGCTTCGATATGAGTGGGTCGAGCGATACGAATACCCGATTGGCGCGACGTGTCAGCGATGGCGACAACCAGTTCAGCTTCCCCTTCAACTAACGCAAAGCCTTGGGCAGTCAGTTTATCTAATGACTGATAGTCTGTACTGGAAACCTTGGCCTGAACCAAATCCCAGTCAGCACATTCCTCTACGCTGAGGCGATCAAGTTGAGCCAGGTCGACTTTACCCACGCGCTGAGAGAAAAAAGTACTTTCCCATGCTAAAACGTTAATTGCCATTTCAGTTGCCCCAAGCACCACGGGTATCAATCACAAAGTCAGCCGTTAATTGTGACCTGCTTAACGCTTTGAATACCTTGTGGTCCGTGAGGAGAACGAGGATATCTGCGCGCTCAAACGCTTCATCAATACCGACCAAAGAGGCTTTATCTATAAATTTGTTAGGTAACTGATGAATATGCGGTTCCACCAATAAGGTTTCTCCCTGATGCCAGTCACAAATTAACTCGGCAACTTGCATCGCTGGGCTTTCGCGTAAATCATCAATATCCGGTTTGAAGGCCAAACCAAAACAGGCAATTCGAATATCAACCGCTTTCTTACCATTGGCCATTAAGCAGTCAGCTACCGCTTTTTTGACCTGATCAAGTACCCAGAATGGCTTACTATCGTTCACTTCACGTGCAGTGCGGATTAACCGAGCCAGCTCGGGTGACTGCGAAACAATAAACCACGGGTCGACAGCGATACAGTGTCCGCCTACCCCTGGACCGGGTTGTAAGATATTCACTCGTGGATGATGATTCGCTAATCGAATCAGCTCCCAAACATCGATATCGAGCGAGTGGCAGAGTAAAGAGAGCTCATTAGCAAACGCAATATTCACATCACGAAAACTGTTCTCAGTGAGCTTACACATTTCCGCCGTGCGCGCATTGGTCGTCACACATTGACCTTGCAAAAATAACTGATAGAGCTGGCTAGCCTGTACCGAACATTCTGGCGTAATACCCCCTACCACACGATCATTACTGACTAATTCGGCCATTACTTTTCCGGGAAGCACACGCTCAGGGCAGTAGGCAATGGCAATATTCGGCTGGTCGCTGTGTCCAGGGACGTGGAGTTCCGGTCGAAGCTCGGCAATCCATGCTGCGACTTGTTCAGTTGCGCCAACGGGTGAGGTGGATTCTAAGATGACCAAGTCCCCCGCTTTTAACTGTGAAGCGATCGCTAAGGTTGCATTCTTCACATAGCTGAGGTCTGGCTGATGATCCGCTTCAAACGGAGTCGGTACCGTAATCAGAAAAGCCTCTGCTG
Source organism: Rosenbergiella gaditana (assembly GCF_018494065.1). Taxonomy (GTDB): domain Bacteria; phylum Pseudomonadota; class Gammaproteobacteria; order Enterobacterales; family Enterobacteriaceae; genus Rosenbergiella; species Rosenbergiella gaditana. Next base: position 9,026 of record NZ_JABBFR010000013.1, read on the forward strand.
GTTCTGGTGTTACCGTCGCCCTTAAACGTCCTTCAGCGACATTTCTCGCCACCACGGCGGCCAATTCTGGTTCAACAATATGGATTTCACCACGATTGATGGTGTCTACGGCCACTGGATTGATATCAACACCTATGACTTGGCACCCCGCATCGGCAAGAATCGCGGCGGTGGGTAATCCTATATATCCAAGACCAAAAATGGAGACTGTTTTAGTGTGCATGCTCAACCCATGAGTGTTTAATAAATTCGACAATTTTTTGACAACTTTGACCGGTACCGTAAGGGTTCTTGACTTGACTCATCGCTTGCCACGCCTTCTCATCATCAAGCAACCGTGCCGCTTCCTCAACAATGGTTTCGCTATCTGTTCCCACTAACCGAACACTTCCTGCTTCAACGGCTTCTGGACGCTCGGTTGTTTCACGCATCACTAATACCGGTTTACCGAGTGAGGGCGCTTCTTCTTGAATACCACCAGAATCTGTCAGCACTAAATAAGCGCGATTCATCAACCAAACAAAAGGCAAATACTCTTTTGGCTGAATAAGATGGATGTTTTTTACGCCTTGTAATAGGCGTTCAACCGGCTCGCGAACATTCGGATTCATATGGACAGGATAAACAATATCGACCTGCGGGTAGCGTTTTGCTAAAGCAACGAGCGCCTGACAAATACGTTCAAAGCCGCCGCCGAAACTTTCCCGCCGATGTCCCGTGACGAGGATCATACGACGTCCTTGCATTAAATAAGGAAACTCCGCCGCGAGACGCTGTTCTAACGCTTTATCTCCGACAATTTTGTCGCGTACCCACAGTAGCGCATCAATTACCGTATTGCCGGTAACAGTGATAGCGCTTTCATTAATGTTCTCAGCTAAAAGATTACGTTTTGCATGCTGGGTCGGCGCGAAATGCCAGTGAGCAAGGTGAGTCGTCACTTTACGATTCCCTTCTTCAGGCCAAGGCGAAAAGAGGTTCCCCGTGCGCAGGCCAGCCTCAATATGACCCACTTTTATCTGATGATAATAGGCCGCCAAGCTCACCGCTAAGGTCGTGGTGGTATCGCCATGAACGAGAACTAAGTCGGGTTTATAATGTTGGAAAACATCAGCCATTCCCACGAGGATCCGGCTAGTGATATCACTAAGCGATTGCCCTGGCTGCATAATATTCAAATCAAAATCAGGGACAAGTTGAAATACATGCAGTACTTGGTCAAGCATTTCACGATGTTGTGCGGTAACACAGAGTCGAGACTCGATTTCCGTGGTGTTTTGCAACGCTTGCACCAAAGGCGCCATTTTAATTGCTTCAGGTCGAGTACCAAAGACTGTTAATACCTTCACGCTTTCCTATTCCTTTTTCTTTTCACGCTGGGTGAGGGCAATACCAGCACCAATAATGGCTCCCACTAGCCCCCACATCACCATCAGTAAAGGTAAACGAGGACTTTGGCGGCTAATAGGCGGCTCTGGTGACTGCAAATACGTCCAGCTGGTGAAAGGCTTGAGGGAGGTTGGGCCGCTTTGGAGCGCCGTTAATCGGGCTTGATCATGCAGCAGGCTATCCGAGGCTACTGGCCCCGTTTGCTCGATAATATTAATGGCAGCTTTCGTTTGATTATCACCAGATTGGGTAGCATCGTTTTTCAGTTGTTTCACCTGTTGGTCATAAGCCGCTTGTGCCACTGATTTTTCGAAAGCAATCTGCTGTTCAATCTTCGCAATTTCAGACTGCCAAGCAGCTGATAACTGCTGTTGGACTTGATTCATAACCTGCTGGTCTGTGAAAGCAAGATATTGTTTAAGGAGTTGACTGCTGGTCGCAGCATGCTCGGAGGTGAGCATTAGCGTATCGACGGTACCATGCAACTTATCTCCCGGTGCAAATTGAATACTTGCAACTCTTCGATCAAGCAGAGTTGGCGTCAAGGAGTCAGTATTGCCTTGTTGTAGCCAAAAACGACGGCGATTATCGACGGAGGCAACCTGCTGTAAAAAAGTTTGGTAAACCGCCTCCAACACACTATCTATATCGCCCATATCGCTGGTGGTCGCCGGATCAGAATCGGTACTGAATTGATTTAATTTCGATAATTCTTGGTAGTAGCGCGTGATTTTTGTTAAATCTGGGCGACTGAATTGCGCCACTGAAACCCATTTTTGCGAGGCAAACATCGTGTAAGCCCATGCAAGGATGATGCCCAATAACAGGCCCAAGCCGATCCATTTCTTACCGCGCCAAAGACGCCGCACACAGTTTTCCACATCGAGCTCGTTATCAATAGAAGAATGCATGATTTAATCCTGTGTTTGTCCATCACGTGCTTTACGGCGTAATTGCCATGCGCGTTTATTACGCCGAATACGTCGTGCCACACGCCACGCGTGCTTCAAACAGTACCCATAAACGAAGAAGGCCATGAGGAACAATAACATCATGAACCATTCTGGAATAAAGCTGAAAAACTCGCCCAACATTCCAATACCCGCTAAAATAGCAGCGGCTAAGGTAATTAATACAAAAGCTTGGCGGGATGTGAAGCCAGCACGCATAATCAAGTGATGGATATGCTGACGATCAGCGGTAAAGGGGCTTTGCCCCTTACGTAAGCGACGATACATAATGGCAACCATATCCATTAGCGGAATGGCTATAAGCCATAGCGCTGTCACTGGGCGTAGGGGATGATATTCACCTTGGCTAGCATCCAATAATACCCAGATTACCGTAAAGCCAATCATCGTACTGCCTGCATCGCCCATAAAAACTTTATAGCGTCGCCCGAGCATGCCTAAGTTGAGTAATATATAGGGAATAATTGCTGCGATGACGGCGAAGCACCAAAAGGCCAGACTGGGCTGACCTTGGTTGTAAAGAATTAATCCCAGCGCGCCAAACGTGACACAGGAGAGCCCACCCAACAATCCATCAATGCCATCGACCATATTGAAGGCATTAATTGCAGCCCATACCGCAAAGAGCGTGATCACATAACCAAATGGGCCAACACGAAGCTCGATGGGACCGATAATAAATCCCAAAGAATGCAGATAGAGATTGGCGACAGACATCATGACTATCGCAATAGTAGCTTGTACTGCAGCCCTAATTTTGACGCTTATATCAAATTTATCATCAATGACCCCAACTAATACCAATACCCCCGCGCAGCAGAGATATAACATATCATGCGGTTGATAATAATTGGTGATCAGGAAAGCAAAGCAGACCCCCGCAAACACGGAAATCCCCCCCACTAATGGTACTGTTCCCTGATGGCGTTTTCGAAAATTAGGCTTATCCACCAATCCAATTTTTTTAGCAACTTTACGTGCCAGAAAAAGAAAGATAAGCGAAAAGAGAAATATCAGTCCTAATTCAACACTCATATTGAGCATATTCACATTCAAGCTCTCTATCGTAACACTCGCGGAGTAAATCCATTTCAGATTGTTAATGCTATATGCATTAAAAAAAAAACGCCACGTAAACACGTGACGTTTCCTAACTTTACAATAAATCTGATCTTAACGCGCGGTTAAGCTTCTCAGAATTATGAACGTTTCATCATATCGAAGAACTCATCGTTGGTTTTGGTCATCGCCAACTTATTGATGAGGAATTCCATCGCATCAATTTCGCCCATAGGGTGAATGATTTTACGTAAAATCCACATCTTTTGAAGTTCTTCGGAAGAAGTAAGCAGCTCTTCTTTACGCGTACCGGAGCGATTATAGTCGATCGCAGGGAAAACACGCTTCTCAGCAATTTTACGAGAGAGATGTAATTCCATGTTGCCAGTACCTTTAAACTCTTCGTAGATGACTTCATCCATTTTCGAGCCAGTATCGACTAGGGCGGTAGCAATAATCGTCAAGCTGCCCCCTTCTTCAACATTACGAGCGGCACCAAAGAAGCGCTTAGGACGGTGTAACGCATTGGCATCAACACCACCTGTTAGTACTTTACCTGATGCCGGCACAACGGTGTTATAAGCACGAGCCAAACGAGTGATTGAATCGAGCAGGATGATGACATCTTTTTTGTGCTCGACCAGACGCTTAGCTTTTTCAATCACCATTTCGGCAACCTGAACGTGGCGAGAGGCTGGCTCATCAAAGGTAGAAGCAATAACTTCACCTTTGACCAGACGTTGCATTTCGGTCACTTCTTCTGGGCGCTCGTCAATAAGCAGAACCATTAAGACACAGTCAGGGTGATTGTATGCGATGCTTTGCGCGATATTTTGTAACAGCATCGTTTTACCTGCTTTTGGCGGTGCAACGATCAGTCCACGCTGACCACGTCCAATTGGCGAAGCTAGGTCTAATACTCGCGCCGTTAAATCTTCGGTCGAACCATTTCCCCGCTCCATGCGTAAACGACTGTTAGCATGTAAAGGCGTAAGGTTTTCAAAAAGGATTTTATTACGGGCGTTCTCAGGTTTATCAAAGTTAACTTCGTTGACTTTCAACAATGCAAAATAGCGCTCACCTTCTTTTGGTGGACGAATTTTACCGGCGATGGTATCACCTGTTCTTAAGTTGAAACGTCGAATTTGGCTTGGAGAAACGTAGATATCATCGGGACCGGCGAGGTAGGAACTGTCTCCAGAGCGGAGGAAACCAAATCCATCCTGCAGTATCTCCAGCACACCATCACCGAAGATGTCTTCGCCACTTTTTGCATGCTGTTTCAAGATTGCGAAAATAATATCTTGTTTGCGCATGCGCGCGAGGTTTTCTAACCCCATATTTTCACCCAGTGAAATTAATTCAGACACTGGAGTATTTTTTAATTCGGTAAGATTCATAGTGATGGGTTCTTGACTTGGGGTACTTCTTGAAATGTTAGTCATGAGTGGTCAGAAACGTCCCACGCCTGTTATAGATAATATCGTTTAGGTATCAGCCCTAGTCATTCATAGGAAGAAATGAGGCTGCGTAATTTATTAATTAAAGTGGAGATTCCACTGATGTTACCAAACCTGTCTATACACCGGGGGTGGACAACAAGTTCGATTAGAAATCTAGATTCTGACTACAGGTAAGATCGTAATGCAGTGATAGTAACTTAGCATGCCACTCAAGAGACGTCCAGTGATAGCGCAAAAATAAACCATCACTGGCATCTCGAAGAGCCTTAACCGAGGTTAGCGTTTAAAAACTCTTTTAGTTGGCCCTTAGACAGTGCGCCAACTTTAGTGGCAACCACTTCACCGGCTTTAAAAAGCAGTAAAGTTGGGATTCCACGGATACCGTATTTCGGGGCAGTTTCTGGGTTATCGTCAATATTGAGTTTGGCGATAGTCAGTTTGCCTTCGTATTCTTCCGCGATTTCATCAAGAATCGGAGCAATCATTTTACAAGGGCCACACCACTCTGCCCAGAAATCGACCAGGGTAACGCCTTCAGCTTTAAGTACATCAGTATCAAAGCTACTGTCGGTTAGGTGAACAATTTTTTCGCTGCTCATAGTTGGCTCCACAAATTTATGCCTGGTGAATCGGCTTCTGTTAAATCAATATAGTTAACTTTATTTCAATTTATACGCTTTCGTAAAGCGCCAATAAGCTGATATTCTACCACACTATGAGCAAAACACACTTAACAGAAAAGAAGTTTTCCGACTTCGCCCTGCACCCTACGGTGATTAATGCCCTTGATACCAAAGGCTTTACGCAATGTACGCCCATTCAGGCTTTAACATTGCCTTATGCTCTTGCTGGGCATGACATCGCAGGTCAGGCGCAAACCGGTACCGGAAAAACGATGGCGTTCCTTACGTCAACGTTTCATTATCTCTTATCTCGACCTGCTGCCGAAGGGCGTCAAGTCAACCAACCTCGCGCCTTGATCATGGCCCCTACGCGTGAATTAGCAGTACAAATTCATGCCGATGCAGAGCCATTAGCGCAGGAAACAGGCTTAAAAATCGGTCTCGCTTATGGTGGCGACGGCTACGACAAACAACTGAAAGTTCTTGCCCAAGGTGTTGATGTTCTTATCGGTACCACGGGTCGTATCATTGATTATGTGAAACAAAATCACGTCGACTTAGGTGCCTTACAAGTATTAGTGCTTGATGAAGCGGACCGGATGTTTGACCTAGGCTTTATCAAAGATATTCGTTGGCTAATCCGTAAAATGCCGCCAGCGACTCAGCGTTTAAGCATGTTATTCTCTGCTACATTGTCATACCGTGTTCGTGAACTGGCATTTGAACACATGAACAATGCGGAATATGTAGAAGTCGAACCTGAACAAAAAACCGGGCATCGCATCAAAGAAGAGCTGTTCTATCCTTCTAATGAAGAAAAGATGCGCTTGTTGCAGACGTTGATTGAAGAAGAGTGGCCTGACCGTGCGGTAATTTTTGCTAACACTAAATACCGCTGTGAAGATATTTGGGGTCATCTGGTCGCCGATGGTCATCGCGTTGGATTACTAACCGGTGATGTACCACAGAAAAAGCGCCTGCGTATCTTGGAAGACTTTACTCAAGGTAATATCGACATCCTCGTCGCAACTGATGTAGCGGCACGAGGCTTACATATTCCAGAAGTCACCCACGTCTTTAACTACGATCTGCCTGATGACCGTGAAGATTACGTGCACCGTATTGGCCGTACAGGCCGTGCCGGCGCTAGTGGGCACTCTATCAGCTTGGCCTGCGAAGAGTTCTCTCTGAATCTGCCGGGTATCGAAGAGTACATTGGTCACAATATCCCTGTGAGTAAGTACAACAGCGATGCACTCTTGACCGACTTACCGCCACCAAAACGTTTCTCACGTCCTCGTTCGCAAAATAACCAACGTCGTGGAAATAATAATAATCGTCGTGGTAATCAACCACGTAACAACAACCGTAACAAACGTACAGGTTAATCACCATGCGAAGCGCATCATCACTCCATGCTGCCATTGATTTGGGTTCAAACAGTTTCCACCTGTTGGTGGTGCGCGAGATTTCAGGGTCACTGCAGACGGTGGCCAAAATAAAACGTAAGGTACGTTTGGCCGCAGGGTTAAATGCGGACAATCAGCTCTCTGAAGAGGCAATGCAGCGTGGCCTCAACTGCTTAGCTCTATTTGCTGAGCAGCTAGAACATATCCCCTTGTCGCAAATTCGTGCCGTGGCAACCGCTACGCTACGTATTGCGACCAATGCCGATGCCTTCCTTTCCCGTGCTCACGATATATTAGGTTTACCTATCAAAGTGATTTCAGGTGAGGAAGAGGCTACGTTGATTTACCAAGGGGTGGCACAAACCACTAGTGGCTCAGATCAGCGTTTGGTTGTGGATATTGGCGGGGGAAGTACAGAATTAGTGACGGGCACAGGTACAAAAGCAACTGCCCTATTCAGCCTATCCATGGGCTGTGTCACTTGGCTTGAACGCTATTTCACCGATCGTTACCTGACTCGTGATAATTTTGAACGGGCTGAAGTCGCCGCACGTGCTGAAATTAGTAAGGTGAAAAAAACATTACTCGCTAAAGGATGGCAGATTTGTGTTGGTGCCTCGGGCACAGTACAAGCCTTGCAAGAGATTATGGTTGCTCAGGGGATGGATGAGCAAATCACTCTCGCTAAACTTGAACAACTAAAACAACGTGCGATTCAGTGTGGCAAGCTTGAAGAGCTCGAAATTGAGGGGTTAACCCTTGAACGCGCACTGGTTTTTCCTAGCGGATTATCTATCCTTTTAGCGATCTTTCACGAGCTCTCCATCACACGCATGAGTCTGGCGGGCGGTGCATTACGGGAAGGTCTACTCTACGGAATGATCACGCTTCCTGTTGATAAAGATATCCGCAAAAGGACGTTGGAAATCACTCAGCAGCGTTTTGCCGTGGACTTAGAGCAAGCGGATAGAGTCAAAGAAACCTGTGCTGCACTCGTTCAACAAATCAATGAAAGTTGGGGATTAAGTGAATATTGCCAACAGTTACTGTTTAGCACTGCAGCGTTACACGAGCTAGGATTAGCGATTAATTATCGCCATGGCGTAGAAAATAGCGCCTATTTGATTAGACAGTTAGAGCTTCCCGGGTTCACTCCTGCCCAGAAGCAGCTGGTCGCGGCTATTGTCATGAACCAGAAAGGCAATATAGACCTACCCAGCCTAAGCCAACAGAGTGCATTACCGTTGCAACAAGCAGAGCAGCTCTGCCGACTTTTCCGTCTAGCGGTCATTCTCTGTAGTACACGTTCGTCAGGTGAATTCGCTTCCTTTCACCTATCGGCAAAAGGAAACCACTTGGCGTTACAAATTGATAAGCAATGGGCAACTCGTCACCCTTATCGTTTAGAATTACTCCAACAGGAAGAACATCTACAGAGTTATGTCCACTGGGGATTCACGCTCACTTACTGATTGGATTTGGCACGATTTAACATATCTCTGAGTCCTGCGACGCGACTCTGGCTATTGATCATTCGCTGCTCAGTGCTGATCGCTTTTTTCTGGTCTTCGTATTGCAAATCATCTTGCGGAAGTTCCAATAAAAAACGACTCGGTTCAGGGCGATTGATCTCACCATACTGCCGACGTTCTCGGCATAAAGTAAAAGTAAGCTCTTTCTGTGCGCGCGTTATTCCGACATAAGCTAACCGACGCTCCTCCTCGATATTATTCTCGTCAATGCTACTTTGGTGTGGAAGTAGCCCCTCTTCCATCCCGACTAAGTAGACATAAGGAAACTCCAGTCCCTTAGAGGCGTGTAATGTCATTAACTGAACTTGGTCAAGCTCTTCATCACTTTCCCCTCGTTCCATCATATCGCGTAATGTGAAGCGAGTGACAACCTGAATTAAGGTCATCGGTTCATCTAATTCCGAACCTGAAAGCATTTCAGTCATCCACTGAAACAGGGTATTAACGTTTTTCATCCGCATTTCTGCAGCCTTGGTACTGGCTGAACTTTCGTATAGCCAACTCTCGTAATCGATACCACGAATTAAATCTCGTACCGCAGTAATAGGTTCGCGTTCACTCAAGGTGATCAGTGAGGAGAACCACTCCGTAAAAGCTTGTAAGCTGTTAAGTCCTCGTCCTGACAGCGTCTCGGCTAAACCGAGGTCAAAGCTGGCACGAAATAGGCTCTTACTCCGCAGATTCGCCCATTCACCCAGTTTTTGTAGCGTTGCCGAACCTATCTCACGGCGTGGGGTATTCACAATACGTAAAAAGGCACTATCGTCGTCGACGTTGGTCATCAACCGTAAATAGGACAAGATATCTTTAATTTCGGGGCGCGAGAAAAAGGAGTTCCCGCCCGATATTCGATAGGGAATACGGTTTTGTATCAATAGCTTTTCAAATACACGCGATTGATGATTGCCGCGATATAAGATCGCGTAATCCCGATAGGCTGTTTTATGAATAAAGTGGTGCGCAATCAATTCTCCCGCAACACGCTCTGCTTCATGATCTTCATTGTTAGTGTGGATCACTTTCAACGCATCCCCTTCGCCGAGCTGAGAAAATAATTTCTTTTCAAAAACGTGAGGGTTATTCGCGATTAAAATATTCGCTGCACGGAGAATACGTTGAGAAGAACGATAATTTTGCTCAAGTTTGATCACTTCCAATTGTGGAAAATCTTCTTTCAATAAAACAAGGTTCTGTGGCCTGGCTCCCCGCCATGAATAAATAGATTGATCGTCATCACCAACCACCGTAAAACGTGCCCGTGCACCCACTAATAACTTCACTAATTGATATTGACTGGTATTCGTATCCTGATACTCATCGACTAGCAGGTAGCGAATACGCTGTTGCCAGCGTTCACGAACTTCAGCATTATCCCGTAATAACAGCGTCGGTTTTAGGATCAGGTCGTCAAAATCGAGGACATTACAGGCACGTAGATGTTGCTCATACAGGTGGTAGCATGTTGCGAAGACCTGATCACGCTCGGATCTTGCTACCGCAGTCGCTCGCCCTGGGTCAATCAGGTCGTTTTTCCAATTTGAAATAGTCGACGTTAACTGCTGTAACAGATCTTTATCTTCTTGCAACCAAGGCTGAGTCAGCTCTTTTAATAAGGCGAGTTGGTCTTGATCATCAAATAACGAGAAGTTGGCCTTCATCCCTAACGCATTGACTTCGCGTTTAATGATCGCTAATCCCAAGGTATGGAAGGTAGAGATTTGCAGACCACGTGCCTCTTTACGACCTAAGGTCTGTGCAACGCGCTCTTTCATTTCTCGCGCCGCTTTATTGGTAAAGGTGACGGCAGCAATATGCCGTGCTTGGTAACCACTCTGTCTGATCAGCCAAGCGATTTTATTCGTGATCACACGTGTTTTTCCGGAGCCTGCACCTGCTAAGACTAAACAGGGGCCGGTTACGGCTTCTACCGCGTGCTGCTGGCTGGGATTAAGACGCATAAAAAAATCGCTCAGTGAACTGTGGAGAAAGTGGTATATAAGGCAGCAAGTATACACTTACGACGCTTAGGAAAAAATATTATGGCGAAAACCGCAGCCGCGTTGCACATCTTAGTGAAACAGAAGGCACAAGCCGAAAAATTATTAGTCGACTTAAAACAAGGCGCTCATTTTCAAACGCTGGCGAAAAAGTATTCGACCTGTCCTTCCGGTAAACAGGGTGGCGATCTTGGCGAGTTTCGGCGAGGACAGATGGTTCCGGCCTTTGATAAGGCGGCTTTTACCTGTCCGTTGTTAACACCGTACGGACCGATAAAAACTGCCTTTGGCTACCATATTATCAAGGTATTATGGCGTAATTAATGACTCGCAGACGAGGTGGTAGTGGCCATATCGCCAACGCTTTCCTTACCCTCGGCAATCAAATCATTATATTCGGCTTGTAGTTGCTCAACGGTAGGTCCTGGTGTCGTCTCCGGGTGCAGTAACACTAAACTTGCCGGTTGAGATAGCTGCTGATGCAATTCGTGGTTTACCGCCTCAAGGGTCAAATTAGCCAAAAATTCTTGGCGCAGCTTCTGATACTGCTCAGGAGCGATATCGACCATTCCATTTTGCTGAGAACGCAACCGTTGCATCATTAAAACGTCTGTAGGAGTACGTGCATAGGTGGCAAATAACCCCCCTAGTTCAGTCGTTTTTTTGGTAAGCAATTGGTCAAATTCACTTTGTGTTAATCCTTGATCACGTAATCGAGCGATCTCGTGTCCGACAGTTGCAAGCTGTTGAGTTAATGCATCGCCTTCGGCATCAATTTTCAAGCCACATTGCGCGCGAGAAAATAGAACTTGGCATTGTAAATCCACGGGGAGCCCTGCCTGTTTCGACTCCGTACCCGCTTGTAGGTGCCAATATAGGGCTTCACGGGTTAAATCTGATAACCAATAATGCTCAAGAGTTTGTGAGTCTTGAATAGGCAACCACATCGCATCCCAATTCATCACCAAGCGCGGTGTATGAAGAGTATTATCCACCAAATGAGTAGGTTGCGCTGAAAGGGGCGACAGCACCGGGACAGGGGTCGGTAGTTTACGTTTACCTTTCAGTACACTGAAGGTTTTAGTAATCTGCTCGATGATCGCTCGGTTTTCAACGTTGCCGACAACATAAAGTGTCATCGCATCTGGTGTGTACCACTGATCATAGTACTGAGCTAGGGGCTGCGTATTGGTTATCGCGCTAGGTTGTTCACTCGGATCATGGCTCAATAGCGCTGAATTCTGCAAACGGTAACGCCATAACGGGTCCTGCGTGTTATCCGGCCAAGTTGCCGTCGGGTCAGTGGCGTTCAATGCTGTCGCAACGGTAGATGGCGTGACTTGCATCGTACCCGCCGTTGCCGCCAACCACTCGAGTGCTGACTTGATCAGTTCAGGTCGATTGATTGGTAGGCTTAAATTGTACTGCGTGTAATGATAAGAAGTAATGACTGGGGGTAAAACACCGGACTTCGACATATCGGCATGCCAAAGCGTGCGTTGCTGTTCAGGCGTCAAAGCAAGGTTATGTACCATCGCTAGGCGAGCGATAAGATGGCTAAAGCCTTTTTGTGAAGAGCTTTCACTCAACGAACCTGTATTAACGACGAGCCGTAATTCAACACGATCTGAAGGACGCTGAGGGGTAGTCAGCACTTGCCAACCAAAACCATTACTCAACTGACCTTGTTGCCAAGCCGGATCAGGATATAAAGGTTCTGCTTTGACCGTTAGGCTGAATACTGAAAATAGCACTCCGCCAACCCAAAGCAGTGATTTAATGCCCGGCATGAAGACCTCTGAGATTAGTAGTAAAAATAGGAATAGTTAAACCTTAAGACCACATGAAACGCCAAATATTCAACGGCGAATAAAAAATGTTGTGTGTCTTTCGCCATTATCCTATTCTCAGCCACAAGGGCAAGTCTCTGGCTTCTCAATAAACATTTTTTAACGAAAAAACCTCAAAAGCGGGTAAAAAAACGCCTATTCCATTGTACGACGCTTTAGGATAGCCAACGCTCAGTAAACTCTGCTTCAGGAAGTGCTGGTGAGTAGAGGTATCCTTGGGCAATACGAATGCCACGCTCAAGCAGCCAATCGCGTTGTACTTCTGTTTCAACCCCCTCTGCGACCACGTCAACATGGATAATGTCTGATATCGCCGCAATCACCCGTACCATTTTATCGTCAACCGGAAGTTCAGAGACAAAGCTACGATCCAGTTTAATCCTGCGAACCGGCAATGAACGGAACTGATGGAGATAATGGAGATTAGAGTAACCCATCCCAAAATCGTCGAGCACCATCGATACGCCCGCTTGCTCAATAGGACGCAGTACCTTCATCACCCAAGCGGTGTTGGTAATTTGTGCTGTTTCCGTAAGCTCAAGGACTAAGGTTCCTGGCTGTATGCGGTATTCAGTGAGAAGCTGTTTTAAAAATTCCACCGTTGAACTATCGCGTAATTGTGCAGCAGAAAGATTAACACTCAGGGGTAGGTCTATCCCCTTTGCTTGCCAACTGGCGAGCATACGACAGGCTTCTTGAAAGACCCAGCGCCCGATTTCCGGCATGACCCCAATTTCTTCGGCTGTCGTAATAAAGTTTTCTGGCAGCGAATAGCGCCCATCATCGCGACAAACACGCAGTAATGCTTCGGCACCACTGATTTTCCCAGTCTTCATATCGATTTGTGGTTGAAGGAAAAGCGCATAGTGCTTCTGCTGTATCCCTTTCAAGATCTCTCTAATCTGCACTAAGCGCCGATGTGACCTTTCCGTCATTTCTTGATCAAAAAAGAGTGCTTGATTGGCGCCTTTCGTCACTGCACTTTGCATTGCGGCGACCCCGGACTCAAGTAATGACTCCGCGCTCATCTCATCAGGAGTGGTGTAGGCAATACCGATGTGCGCTTGTGCCTGTAAATACAGATTCTCTACATGAAAAGGTTCAATAAGCGCTTCAATATAGGCTTCGGCGTGGCCGATTAAGGCTAAAGGCGCTGGGGCATATTTAAAAAAGAGAATGAACTGATTATCCGCTAATTGCCCAACCAAAATATCGTCGTTGACCAGTTGGCGGATTTTTTTTGCGAACAGTCGTTTTACTTCACGTTGGTTTTCAGAACCGAGAAGACTGTCTAATGGCGCAACCCTAACGGCCATTAATGCCACATGGCTAGATTGCGAGCCCATATGTTGCTCCATTATGCCCAACAGCAACGCTTGGGTCGGCAGTTTCGTCAGCACATCATGGGTGGTCGCCTGCTCAAGCTGCTCATAGATAGTCCCGCTCATTCGCTGTCGATGATTAATTCCCCTTACTAACACGCCAATTTCATCACCGCGATGCCCCGCTGGCAGGGGGACTTCTACTTCAGACCCACAATACGGCAGGCTTTGTAGAGAACGAGCCACATGACGTAACGGATAGACCACTAAACGGTTAATAAACCAACTGATTGATATTGAGAGCACTAACGCTAACAGCAGATAAGTGACAACCATTGTTCCGATCGTTGAACGGATAAACTGATAGACACGCGTCGAGTCAGCTTCTAACACCAACGATGCCAGGGGCTTAGGCATTCCTGTATGTTCTGGCGAATAAAGCGGTAATGAAATAATCACCGGGAGATTAAAGAGACGAGTGATCACGGCTGGAACGGTATCGTAATCGGTAAAATCGACTTGTAGCGCCTGAAATCCATCAGGCAGTGTAATTTCTGCCTTACCCAAGACACCAGCCGGTTTTAGGGAGTTTAATAAGCGCTGTGCGTCTTCAATATTTCCACGCAGTACTGCATCCGACAGGGGTTGACGAATGGTATGTGCAATATTTTCCATTTGTTGTGCATATTCAATACGACGCTGCCCAACAAAATGGAATAACTGAATAATGGTAAAAATACAGACAACCACAATGACAACAGAGGAAACTGTTGCCATTTGTTTGATTGTCAGTGAGCGATGCACGCGCAATAGATAGCCATCCTTCTCAAATTACAAAAAATTTTTCGATATTGAGTATATCCCAGCCTTTTACCTTAATTGTCAGCAATTATCCATCAATCTAGTTATTTTGATTAAGTTTTTTTGAATTTTAAAATTCAAGCTTACGGGTCCTTTTACACCTGTGTCGTCTTTCTAGCAGAATATAAACTTTAGGGTGCATTGACTCCGGCGTGCTTAAACAAAGCCCTACTACTCAGATAAATGAGGAATTTTTTCATTCAAGTACTGTGGGCAGGCTATCAGAGCCGCGTAACACGAACTCATGGAATACTATCTGGACTAGGATTTATTCTGCCATCATCGATAAATATCTATATCAATACTGCGTTTATTTTAGGTAGGAAGGATATCGATGTGAAGTGCCGCTATTTGCGCCAAGCTAAGCATTTCGCGCAAAAAAAACCTGAACATAGTGTTCAGGTTTCTTAAATTTGGTCGGCGAGAGAGGATTCGAACCTCCGACCCACTGGTCCCAAACCAGTTGCGCTACCAAGCTGCGCTACTCGCCGATGGGGGCGCATATTACTGCGCTCCCCGCCTAGCGTCAACCGCTTTTTAACGATCTCGGTTGCGAGTGCCTAAAAACACAGCAGGGTCTAATGTTGCGCCGTGGCAGCCTTAATCGCCGCTTCAGCCGTTGCCCGGTCACACCAGTTATTTTTTGCGTTGATACCGCCGTTATCTGAACGATATCCTAAGCAGCCCATTAATGAATCAAAAATCTCAGTATGTTTATGCATCACACCTGCTCTTGCTTGCTGTTGTAATAGGCTAAAACGCTGTTTGTTATCGCTATCCTCCAGGTAAGGAGTAGAGGCCCAGACAATCATCGGCACGCGGAATTGCTCAGGAGGGGCCATTTCACGCGGTGTTCCATGGAAATGCATGTTGTCACTGATCGATTCACCATGATCAGCCACATAAAATACAATCGCCTTCTTATCACGCAGCTGATCATAAATTGCCTCCAAAGTATGGTCGACATATCTCACAGAGTTATCATAAGCGTTTATCAATTGTTCTTTGGAACAGAAATTGTTACTGCCAATACACTCTGGCGTGTACTTAGCAAAACTTCTTGGATAACGCTGCGAATACAAGTAGTGTGAACCCTTGGTATGTAAAATTATCAGATGCTTTCCTTTTGGAAAATTACTCAATGATTGCGCGACCTTAGGAACCAACAACATATCATCAACCGTTTTCCCTCGATTTTCAGGTTCGGAACCGATCTGTTCGCGAAATTCGATATTGTTTGCATCGGTCTTACTATAAAACCATACCTCTCCCTGCATCGCATAAAGCTCTGAGGTAAACCCGAGTTCACGTAATACTGAGAACACGTTCTCTTCTTTAAGGGTACGACCCGGATCATTTGCGGCACCGCCTTCACGCACAAACATACAACGTAACGATAATTTCGTCGCCGTATCACAGGACTGCCCTCTGAAAGCCGCTAAATTACTCTCTTTTGCTAAATTTGGGGTAGTATCACGACCATAACCAAAGATCCCCATATGATCCCAGCGCGTTGTTTCGCCAATCACAAAAACAACATAGGTATCGTCGAGACTTTTTGGTGCCGTATAGTGAAAACGTGCTGCAGGATCGATGAGGTCTTCAGAAAAGACATCTTCATTTAAGCGTGACCAAGCGAAAATACCTAATGAAGATAACCAGTTAGCGGGCAAATAGGTATGTGCGACGGTTCCGCCATAACTTGGCAAATCGCGGTTTGTTTGATGTTCTTGTACTTTATAGGCTTTATCAAGGGTACGAATTGGCAGCCACGCTAGAGCCAACGCTAAGCATAAGATTCCCCAGCTCACTGCCGCTGACTTAACCTGTCGCGATTGCACCACTAAACTCGCACGGCACTCGTTTATCCAGATCAAAAAGAGCGGCGGTACACCTAAGACGATTAGCCATAGATAAAACCATATTCCCACCACTTCGGTGGTTAAGTCCGTATCTGTGGTCGTGAGTACCGAAGCGATAATCCCATAGCCAATAATGATATTGTACATAAACATGTAATAAGCACTGGCAACGGAGACCAGCACTATTACGGAAGAGAGAATTTTGGCACACCATCTCCCCCCCAAAGACGTTAAGCGTAAAACTAAAAAAGTAGCAAAAAAAGTCGCCAGCACTTCGGCTATAACCGAACTCCAAGTCAGTAACGTCGGTTGTTGAAACGCCACTTTTATATGTCGGTAAAGTATTACACTGTTTAAAAACCACCCCACGTACATCGCGAGAAAGAGAGATACTTGAGCTTGACTCAACGTACGAACTTTTATCATTACACCCAACTTGTAAAAAATATGTCCTCTATCAGGACAAGACTGAGAGTATTAGAATAAAAATGAGTTCGAAAAAAAAGAAAAAAGCACAAAAAAATAAGAAAAAAAGCCCATTTTAAAATTATGCACAGGTCATTTTTCACATCCTGACCAAAATATCAGGTTCTCCGCCAGACTGAACTCTGGCTACTGACCATTAATTTTTAGCGTAATTTTCATATTGCCCCGTTGGCGTTAGGCGCTGTTTGCTCTATTCTACTGATCACGCGCTTGAGATATCTCATAGGCTGCAAACCGGTTTAATTCAGGAGTTGTAATCAATGGCATCAGGACTTTCACAAATGATGAAAAAAGTAGGTGGGTTAATTGCGTTACTGATGGTGATGTGTCAACTCACTGCGTGTGGCGATAAAGATGCGAACCAACGTAAGGCATTTGGTGACTTCTTGCAAAATACGGTAATGCGTAGCGGAACTCAATTACCTGCACTGAGCGAGAACCAAAAGAAATCGTTCGGTAACTACGTGGGCGACTACGCAATTCTCTATGGTTTTTCACAACAGCTTACCCGCGCGCTGAACGATGGTATCCGTCCTGTGACTGATCAACTTTCAGCTATTCACACCCCACAGGATTATTTAGCCCAACGTGATGCATTACGTCAGGCAGGTGGTGCACTCAATGTAGTCTCTCAACAAGTACAAAATGCACGCAATTTAGCGGATAGCAGCAAAAGTTCTTTAAAACTGCCGGAAGATCTACAGAAAGTGTACGAAGAGGCTTACAAGAAGACGGTTACTACCCCAGCAGATAACTTGCAGCCTATTTTACCTGAACTGCAAGCGTTAGCGCAGGCGGTACTGGACACTGCTGACTTTTTACAAGCACAAGATTCTCATCTCAGCTTCAATAATAATGCTGTCCAATTCCCAACGCAGGATCAAGTAAATCAATACAACACTTTAGTCGGTAATATTAGCAGCCATGTTAATTCTCTGACCCAAGCAAAAGGTTTACTGCAGTAATAAAGCTTTCGCCGTAGGTGGATTCTGCTCCACCTACGCTGCTCCTGCCTCATTTTTCGTGTATCCTATCTCAACGCAGAAAGGAGCCCATTATGAAAGACACCATCAAGGCTGAAATTAAACGTCTCAGCGACCAACTCGATAGCATTAACCACAAATCACAACCGCTGTTAGAAAGCGGTAATGTGGAGAAGTTAGGCGAGTTAATGAAAGAAAAATTAACGATTGAAGAAGAACTTCAACGTTTACGTGAAGCTCATACCGCAAGTTTGAGTAAAGAAGCGCAGAAACTACAGAAACTCGGTTTTCAGCGAGCAATCACTAAGAAAGAGCAAGCGGACATGGGAGCATTAAAGAAGCGTGTTCGTGGTATTATCGTTGTTCACCCAATGACTGCACTGGGCCGTGAAATGGGCTTAGAAGCCGTTACAGGCTTTGCACGCGAGAAGTTTTAAGTCATTACGCGAGGAGAAGGTCGATAACCGACTTCTCCTCATTATTTATTGTGCGCCTTTTTGATCTATTTGCTGCTGTAAATCGTCCAATAATTGATAACGTCGACGGTACTCTGCACGCTTCTTACTGGCAATATCCTCAATACTTTTTCTTGGCTGAGTCAACGGTAATAAGAAAAGTTTAGTAGACTGCTCTTCCCCACCCAAGGTCGTCCAAAATTCGTTATAACGCGCATGAATCAGCTCGCGCTTACTAAAGCGGTAACGTAACTCTTTGACGAAGATATGAGAATCATCTCCCACTGCACAGATCTGCGTAAGATTACAGGCCTTGGCAATCAACATTATCGCTTCAATTAACAAACGCTTTGGAAAAATGCCTTCACAGGCTTTCGTCGCATCACGAATAATATTCTGGTCAAGATGGCGACCTGGTCCTTGTAGACCGGCAATGATAATACTCGGTTTTCGTTGGTAATCGGCTAAGGAGAAACTGAGACTGGTAATGGCTTCTTCGCGGAAGTGAAACATAAGCGTCAGTTCACCCTCACGGTCAAATATTGCCGGCACGCAATAAATATTGATTGGTTCATCATTTTTCCCAAGCCAGCTCAATAGGGGCGTTTCACACCGTTGACCTGATAAAAATGCTGTCAGTTCGCTCTGGCCAAGTTGCTCAATACGCTGATAATGCGAAATAATCTTTTCAGCACGTTGCGAAGCTTTCAAACCACCAATCAAATAGGGCCGATGAATTTTTGCCGGCAAAATGCCGTGGGTTTCCAAAATCAGCGGTAAATTTTTCAATCGCGCCAACGAGGAAAAATAACGGTAACTCACGAAAGGCGAGCAAGCGCTACGAAAAATGAACTTATTATAAAAGCGCCCACGTTTCCAAGCCCGATGTGGCTTGTATTTACGCAACAGCAAATCAACTAATAATTGCTTATGAGTAAGGGGCTTATTCGAAGAGATCGAAGTAGACATAGGTCTCTCTAGGGCTAAATGATGTGTGTTGAGTCGATTTTATGTCTAATTGAATAAACTTGTACTAAATAAAATGCGATAAATACTAAAAATAGAAAGCCTCATACAGATCTCTCAATCTGCATGAGGCTAAACTGTGTACGACACTTATTTTGCGTTAGCAAAACGTGCTGCAGCTTCGTCCCAGTTCACAACGTTCCAGAATGCCTTGATGTAGTCAGGACGTTTGTTTTGATATTTCAAATAGTAAGCATGTTCCCATACATCTAGCCCGATAATTGGATAGCCAGATGCGCCAGAGATTTCTTCACCCATTAATGGGCTATCTTGGTTAGCCGTTGAGACGACGGCTAATTTGTCACCTTTTTTAACCAGCCACGCCCAACCTGAACCGAAGCGAGTTGCCGCCGCTTTTTCGAATTCCTCTTGGAATTTTTCAACACTACCGAAGTCTTTTTCGATAGCTGCTTTTAATTCACCTTGCAGAGTGGTACCTGTTTTCAAGCCTTTCCAGAAGAAGCTATGGTTGGCATGACCCCCTGCGTTGTTACGTAAAAACACTTTCTTATCAGCAGGAACTTGATCTAATTGAGTGATCAGCTCTTCAACAGGCAGATCAGCAAATGGCGTCCCCTCAAGGGCAGCATTAGCATTGTTTACATAAGTCTGGTGATGTTTAGTATGATGAATTTCCATCGTTTCTTTATCGAAATGTGGTTCTAACGCATCATAAGCATACGGTAGGGATGGCAGTGAATAACTCATGTTCAACCTCTCCAATTAAGTGTTTATCATACAGCGTCAATAAAGTGATACTGTTCAGACTGTTCTCTCATTATAGTTAAATAATTGATCTGGAAAAGAAGAAACAATGCCTTATTAAAGGTAAGGTTTTTATGATTCATCACATACTTCCATTATATTGGCCGACAATTGAACCATTTCACCGCAAATTGTCACCTCATACCTCTATAATCCTGTTTTTTGACTAAGCTTATCGCCGATAATACCTAAACTAACTGATTACTCTCTGAGCATGAGTATAAATGACCGCACGCGTTCCGCGACTAAAACCCACTAACGTTAAGCCGTACTCTTGAGCGATATCTACCGCACGTTGGGTCGCTGCTGACGCCGCACAGAGGATTTCAACCCCACAGCTGATGGCCTTTTGTACCATTTCATAACTTGCTCGACTGGAGATCAGTACACACCCCTCTTCTCCCCAGTCGGCGTTGGCTCGTGCCCCAAGTAATTTATCCAACGCAACGTGCCGACCAATATCTTCATACCCTGCACAGACATTTCCGTGGCAACCAACCCATGCCGCAATATGCGTGCACGCTGTCTGCTGGCCAATAGGTTGCAAATGTTTTAATTGTTCGAATGCCGAACTGAGGTGGGATAAGGAAAACCGTTGTGTAAAAGGTAAGGGCTGCCGAGGATGAGCTAACATCGCTAGCTGTTCTGTACCACAAAGACCACAGCCGGTCCGCCCTGCTAGCGACCGCCGTCGCTGTTTTAATGCCATAAAACAGCGGCTTGCTAACTCAATGTGCACCTCTACCCCGAGCGGATGAGGTGAGAGAGTGATTCCATAAATCTGTTCAGGACGCTCAATGATCCCCTCCGACAGTGAAAACCCTATCGCAAAAGCCTCCAAGTTGTGGGGTGTACACATCATGACGACATGGGAGATGCCATTGTACATTAAGGCGACCGCCACCTCTTCTGCGAGGTAATCCTCTTGATGTCTTGTTCCCTTTGGTGACCACTCAACGATGGGAAAGGTTTTCGCTGTCATGATTTTACCCTATTAAAAAAAAAGCCCGAAGACTCTCTCCGGGCTTTATCACTGTACGCCTAATGGCTATTGAAGCAGTGAAATATCGGCGACTTGTAAGAACAACTCACGTAATTTTACTAGCAGCGTGAGACGATTGACACGCACTGCCTGATCTTCCGCATTCACCATCACTTGTACAAAGAAGTTATCCACCGCTTCGCGTAATTGTGCTAACTCGATCAGTGCTTCTTGATAACGGCCCTGCTCGAAATAAGGCTGTAATTTACTGTTCAAGGCGCTGACATAGGTGGCTAATTTGATTTCAGCATTCTCTTTCAATAAAGAGGCTTGCACTGCAGTATCCACCTTAACATCTGATTTAGCGAGGATATTGGAGACTCGCTTATTCGCTGCAGCCAAGCTTTCCGCTTCAGGCAACGTACGGAAGTGAGACACTGCTTTCATCCGCGCATTAAAATCAGCAGGACGGGTTGGACGACGCGCTAATACGGCTTGAATAGTATCAACGCTATGACCCTCTTCAAGATACCAGCTTCTAAAGCGTCCTAACATGAAATCAATGACATCCACGGTTACCGCAGTATTAGTCAATTTATCGCCGTATAATCTTACTGCCTCTTCCGTCAGTGACTGAAGATCTAAGGCAAGATCCTTCTCGACAATAATCCGTAATACGCCTAAGGCCGCACGACGTAGGGCAAACGGATCTTTATCCCCTTTAGGATGTTGACCAATACCGAAGATACCGGCCAAGGTATCCATTTTGTCCGCGATAGCTAAAGCGCAAGCCACCAAACTCGAAGGCAGTGCATCCCCGGCAAAGCGCGGCTGATACTGTTCATTTAAGGCTACTGCCACATCTTCAGCTTCACCATCGTGACGTGCATAGTGCATGCCCATGATGCCTTGCGTATCCGTGAATTCGCACACCATGTTGGTCATCAAATCACATTTGGAGAGTAATCCCGCACGCGTTGCGTGATTAACATCGGCCCCAATTTGACCCGCAATCCATCCTGCTAGCGTCTGTATACGGTCAGTTTTATCCCGCAACGTCCCGAGTTGTTTTTGGAACAGAACCGTTTCGAGACGCGGAAGTTGATCTTCCAAGCGTAGCTTACGATCAGCATTAAAGAAAAACTCGGCATCGGCTAAGCGTGGACGCACGACCTTCTCGTTGCCAGAGATAATTTGTTGTGGATCGCTAGACTCAATATTGGTCACAAAAATAAAGTGCGACAAGAGATCACCCTGTTCGGAATAAACAGGGAAGTACTTCTGGTCGCCTTTCATCGTATAAACTAAGGCTTCTTTCGGAACTGCTAAGAATTTTTGCTCAAATTGCGCCGTCAGCACAATTGGCCACTCAACGAGCGAGGTCACTTCTTCCAATAAGCTGTCACTCAGATCCGCGATACCGCCTACCTGTTGTGCAGCCGCTTTAGCGTCAGTTTCGATCTTCGCTTTACGCGCGTCGTAATCTGCCATCACCTTACCGCGCTCGGCAAGGATCGCTGGGTACTCATCGGCGTGAGCAATATCGAAAGCACTCTCACCCATAAAGCGATGTCCACGAAGAGTACGCCCAGACGTAATCCCTAAAATGGTCGCCGGTAAGACGTCTGCACCCAAGAGTAAGGTCAATGTATGAACTGGACGAACAAATTGCTCGCTGCTGGCTCCCCAACGCATCAGTTTAGGGACTGGCAGTTTAGCTAAGACTTTTGCAACCATATCCGGTAATAGCGCTGCAGCAGATTCACCCGGCACTTGCGCGCGGTAAACCAACCACTCGCCTTTATCGGTCGCTAAACGCTCGGCTTGATCAACGGTGATCCCGTTACCGCGAGCCCAACCCTCTGCAGCCTTGGTCGGTTTACCTTCGCTGTCGTAGGCCGCACTGATCGCGGGGCCACGCTTCTCAACGATGCGGTCTTCTTGTTTTTCACTTAACTTAAGCACTTTTACGGCTAAACGACGCGGTGTCGCATACCACTCTACGGCTTGGTGCGAGAGTCCTGCTTGGTCAATCTCTTGCGTTAATTGATCTGCAAAGGCTTGCGCTAATTGGCGCAACGCTTTAGGTGGTAACTCTTCAGTTCCAATTTCCACCAGAAAAGTATTTTCGCTCATCCCCGTCCCTTATTTCGTTTTATTACACATTGGGAAGCCTAAGGCTTCACGAGAAGCGTAGTATGCTTCTGCAACCGCTTTTGTCAGGGTACGGATACGCAGAATATAGCGTTGACGCTCTGTTACCGAAATCGCCTTACGGGCATCTAACAAGTTAAAGCAGTGTGCCGCTTTCAAGATCCGTTCATACGCAGGGAGAGGTAACGGCGTCTCTAAAGCCAGAAGTTGTTGGGCCTCTTTTTCGTGTTGCTCAAAGCAGCTGAATAGGAAGTCAACATCGGCATATTCGAAGTTATAGGTCGATTGCTCCACCTCGTTTTGATGGAAGACGTCCCCATAGGTGGTTTTACCCAGTGGGCCATCACTCCAAACGAGATCGTAAACACTGTCAACACCTTGGATATACATCGCCAGTCGTTCTAAACCATAGGTAATTTCACCGGTTACAGGCTTACACTCAAGTCCACCCACTTGTTGGAAATAGGTAAACTGTGTGACCTCCATTCCGTTTAACCAGATTTCCCACCCTAAGCCCCAAGCGCCAAGTGTCGGGTTTTCCCAGTTATCTTCAACAAAACGAATATCATGCACCGTGGGGTCGAGACCTAATGCCGTTAACGATCCAAGGTAAAGTTCTTGGATGTTGTCCGGTGAAGGTTTGATGGCCACTTGAAATTGGTAATAGTGTTGCAAGCGGTTAGGGTTTTCACCATAGCGACCGTCAGTTGGGCGACGAGAAGGTTGCACATAGGCCGACGCCATAGGTTCTGGCCCTAACGCGCGCAGACAAGTCATTGGATGAGAGGTGCCAGCGCCTACTTCCATATCCAAAGGCTGGATAATAGTACAGCCCTGGTTCGCCCAGTAATCCTGCAGAGTCAGGATCAGTCCTTGAAAGGTTTTGGTATCAAACTTTTGCATTATGAGTTCCGCACGCGATACGCTAAAAAAAGTGGAGGCTAGTATACCCTCTGACTGTAAGATATGCAGCCGCAAATCCTTAGCAAATACGGTCGAAACTCAACAATAAGCCAACTTAGGGGCAGTTATTACGCCTTGCTGTATAAGCCGCAAAGCTTATTGCCAAAAGGATCGCGTAAATAGGCGAGATAGAGTTCACGCTCTCCCACTGTTCTGATGCCTGGAGGCGATTCAATTGCACTGCCACCCGCTTCTACACCTGCTCGATGCCACTGGTTCACCGCCTCTTCACTGGGAAGAGCCCAACCGATCGTCCCACCGTTAGCACCGCTCGCAGCCTCGCCATTGATCGGACGCGTAACCAAGAACATTTGCTGTCCTTTAATATAGTAGAGGCGACCTTTATCATCGATGCCTTGCGCGTCAGCACCAATCACCGTGAATAACGCATCATAAAATTTTTGCGATACGGCGATATCATCAGAACCTAGCATAACGTGACTGAACATTTTATCCTCTCTCTGCAAAATGGAGGCGTGTCGAAACACGCCTTTTGATGTTAACCCTTGATGGCACATCCCTGACATTTACTGTTTTGAATATTTTGGAAGAAATCATTGCCTTTATCGTCAACCAAAATGAAGGCTGGAAAATCTGTCACCTCTATCTTCCAGATCGCTTCCATGCCTAATTCAGGATAGGCGACACACTCCAATTTGGTAATACTTTGTTGGGCAAGCACTGCGGCAGGTCCGCCGATACTGCCTAAATAGAACCCACCGTGTTGATGGCACGCATCCGTCACTTGTTGGCTACGGTTTCCCTTCGCTAACATAATCATACTGCCGCCATTGGCTTGGAGCTGATCAACATACGAGTCCATGCGACCGGCAGTCGTTGGCCCTAATGAGCCGGATGCATAGCCTTCAGGGGTTTTCGCCGGCCCCGCATAATAGATCGGATGGTCTTTCACGTATTGCGGTAGCGGTTCACCGTTATCCATCAACTCTTTTAATTTTGCATGCGCAATATCACGTGCCACGATGATGGTTCCAGATAATGATAACCGCGTGGAAACCGGATATTGCGCGAGCTGTGCCAAGATGTCGCTCATGGGACGATTCAGATCGATACTGACCACATCCCCTTCACCTTGTTGACGCATCGCTTCAGGAATAAAACGACCAGAATTCGCTTCCAGCTTTTCAATCCAAATCCCTTTACGGTTAATTTTCGCTTTAATATTTCGGTCAGCGGAACAGGAGACGCCCATACCGATAGGGCAGGAAGCCCCGTGTCGTGGCAAACGAATGACACGGATATCGTGAGCAAAATATTTACCGCCAAACTGCGCACCAATCCCTAAATTCTGCGCCGCTTCTAACAGTTCCTGCTCTAATTGATGATCACGGAAGGCTTGCCCGTGCTCATTACCGGTGGCCGGTAAATTGTCGTAATAATGGGCAGAAGCGAGTTTAACGGTTTTTAGTGTGGCTTCAGCAGACGTTCCGCCAATAACAAAGGCGATATGGTAAGGCGGGCAGGCTGAGGTTCCCAAACTACGCATCTTCTCAACCAAGTAATCTTTGAGTTTTCCCGGCGATAACAACGCTTTCGTTTCTTGAAAAAGATAAGTTTTATTGGCAGAGCCGCCCCCTTTCGCCATGCAGAGAAATTTATACTCGTCTCCGTCTACACTGTATAAATCAATCTGTGCCGGAAGGTTGGTTCCCGTATTGACCTCTTTGTACATATCTAGCGGCGCATTCTGCGAGTAACGTAGGTTATCTTCGGTATAAGTGTTGTAGACACCTTGTGCGAGCGCGGCCTCATCGCCCCCACCTGTCCATACCGCCTGTCCTTTTTTCCCGACGATTATCGCGGTACCGGTATCTTGGCAGGTTGGCAGGATCCCACGGGCAGCAATTTCAGAGTTTCGCAGAAATTGTAGTGCCACATAACGATCGTTTTCGCTCGCATCGGGGTCGTCGAGGATCGCGGCGACTTGTCGTTGGTGCGAGGCCCGTAATAAAAATGAAGCATCATGAAAGGCGTGTTGGGCAAGTAGCGTAAGCGCGGCAGGATCAACCTTCAGTACCGATTGCCCTTCAAATTCAGCGACAGAAACATGGTCAGTGCTCAGTAAGTAATATTCAGTTTTATCTTCAGACAGGGGAAAGGGCTCTTGGAAAAAAAACGGTTTATTCGACATTCTTCAGCTCACTTGACTTATTATCAGGACACCCAATACCGCTCCTTATCAGTGGAGCGTTAGGGCAAACTTACCGGGAAACATTCGTGGGGTGATTATTAACATATTCATTACAAATGTCATCCCCGCTCTCGACTCACTTAAGCACACTCCTCGATAACGGATAGTGATCTTCGTCGATAAAAATAGCGATTAGTCCTAGGTAAGACTACGAAGACTCGCCTGTAATTATTCTACAAAGCGATAACCGACACCATTTTCAGTAATGATGTGTTGAGGACGTCGCGGATCCGGCTCCAGCTTTTTACGTAAATGACCAATATATACCCGTAGATATTGGCTGTCCTCCGCATTTGGGCCCCACAGCGAGGAACTAAAAAAAATATAAAATTTTGCCGGTTTTTTTATTTCACCCTAGGCTGAGTTTTGCATTCTAAAAAAATTCAACGTATAAAGTGTTGATAGCTATTTAGATGTCTAAACGTTTAGAAGGTCATATGCAACCAGAAGCAGAACAGAGTGGAACATTAAAACGCTCAATGAAAGCCCGTCATTTAGTGATGCTTTCACTGGGTGGCGTTATCGGAACTGGATTATTTTTCAACACGGGCTATATCATCTCCACCACTGGTGCAGCGGGAACGCTACTCGCCTACCTGATCGGGGCTTTAGTGGTATGGTTAGTGATGCAAAGCTTAGGAGAACTCTCCGTCGCGATGCCAGAAACTGGCGCATTTCATGTCTATGCAACTCGTTATTTAGGGCCTGCCACTGGCTATACTGTTGCTTGGCTCTATTGGCTGACATGGACAGTCGCGCTAGGATCAAGCTTTACCGCCGCTGGATTTTGTATGCAGTATTGGTTCCCTCATGTCCCTATTTGGCAGTGGTGTCTGCTTTTTTGCATTATCATTTTCGGATTAAATATTATTTCGGCCCGCTTTTTCGCAGAGGGCGAATTTTGGTTTTCACTTGTTAAAGTCATCACTATTTTAGTGTTTATTATCTTAGGTGCTGCCGCCACATTCGGAATATTACCGATGCATGATGGAACCCCTGCGCCTTTTTTACATAACATCACCGCTCAAGGCTGGTTCCCACACGGCACATTACCCATTTTGATGACCATGGTGGCAGTAAATTTTGCTTTTTCAGGTACCGAGCTGATTGGTATTGCCGCGGGAGAAACAGAAAACCCAGAAAAGGTCATCCCGGTTGCCATCCGTACCACTATTGCCCGCTTAATTATCTTTTTCTTAGGGACCGTATTTGTGTTGGCGGCACTTATTCCGATGCAACAGGCCGGGGTCGAGAAGAGTCCTTTCGTACTGGTGTTTGAGAAAATAGGGATTCCTTATGCAGCTGATATCTTTAATTTCGTTATTCTGACAGCAATTCTTTCTGCAGCGAACTCTGGGCTTTATGCCTCGGGACGGATGCTATGGTCGCTGGCAAACCAACGCACACTGCCTCGTGTGTTTGCACAGGTTAACCGACGGGGAATACCGGTTTTCGCAATCAGTATTAGCATGCTCGGCGGGATCTTAGCGCTGTTCACCAGTATCATCGCTCCTGATACTGTCTTTGTTGCGCTTTCTGCAATCTCTGGATTCGCGGTAGTTGCCGTGTGGCTAAGTATTTGTGCTTCCCACTACAGTTTCCGTCGTCGTTATTTGGCCTCAGGACAAAAAGTTGAGGCGCTGGCTTACCGTGCCCCTTGGTTCCCGATCTTGCCTATTTTGGGCTTTATTTTATGCCTTATCGCCTGTATTGGCTTAGCGTTTGACCCCAGCCAAAGAATAGCGTTATGGTGCGGGATTCCCTTTATTGCGTGTTGTTATGCGGCCTACTATTTAACTTCTGCAAAAAAATCTAAGGACGTGAAGCATGCCTCTCACTAATCCACTCAATGCGCTACTTGAACAGTCCCCCTTTATCGTACTTGATGGTGCCCTCGCGACCGAACTTGAAACGAGAGGCTGCCAGATCACCGACAGTCTCTGGTCAGCCAATGCCTTGATTAATCAACCCGACATTATTCGTCAAGTTCACCTCGATTATTTTAGGGCCGGTGCGCAGTGTGCTATTACCGCCAGTTACCAGGCTTCCTTAGCAGGGTTTGCACAACGAGGGCTGAGCGCCGAGCGCGCTGAAGCGTTAATCGCGCGTAGCGTGACGCTGGCTGTAGAAGCTCGAACGGAATTTCTTTTAGAATCCCCGGCGTCACTACGCCCACTGGTTGCCGGTTCGGTTGGGCCTTACGGAGCTTACTTAGCCGACGGTTCAGAATATCGTGGTGATTATACGTTGAGCAACAAGGCCTTTATCGATTTTCACCGCCCACGGATTACGCAGCTACTGGCCGCAGGTGCTGATTTATTGGCGTGCGAGACACTACCCTCTTTTGCTGAAATCCAAGCGTTAGGTGAGTTGCTCCTTGAATTCCCAGAGGCGACAGCATGGTTCAGTTTCACGCTAAAGGATGCGTACCACCTGAGTGATGGCACGCCGTTAGCAACTGTTGTCAATTTCTTGGCTACTCAGCCACAAGTCGTGGCTATCGGCATTAATTGTATTGCCTTAGCAGACACCACCTCGGCATTGAACCATCTGCAGGCCTTAACCGCTTTACCTTTGGTTGTCTATCCTAACTCTGGTGAGACCTACGATGCGAAGAGTAAAACATGGCATCATGGGGGAGCTCACTGCCAACAATTAAGTGATTATCTGTCCGATTGGGTAGCCGCGGGCGCCAAACTTATCGGCGGTTGCTGCCGAACATCACCCAAAGATATTCAAGCATTAGCCACGCAACAGCATGCGCTCTCTAACGAGTGATAAAGCGTTGACGCCATGGTTTTAAGATCGTGATCGCCAATAATGCGGTCACAATATCGAGGCCGATAGCCAAACTAAATACAGGAACCCATCCGTGGCTGACTTGATAGAGTAACGCTGCGAGCGGGCCACCCAGTATTGAACCCACCCCTTGTGACATATACAACCAGCCATAATTACTGGTCGCATGTTGGCTGCCAAAGGTATCGGTTAACGTAGCAGGAAAAAGAGAGAAAATTTCACCCCACCCTAAAAAAACGACACCTGAAAGTAAAATAAATAACAGCGGATCATGCCGGAATGCTAGCCATAGCGTCATCGCCCCAGCTTCGAGTATGAAGGCTACAAACATCGTATTTTCGCGGCCAATCCGGTCAGATACCCAACCAAATAATGGGCGTGTTAGACCATTGGTTAAGCGATCTAAACTCATGGCCAAAGGTAACGCAGCCATTCCCCAAATCAAGATTTGTCCCACGCCGACATCTGACGCAAAATTCGCCAGCTGTGAGGTCACCATCAGTCCCGAGGTGGACATACAGGCCATCATAAAAAATAGTAGCCAGAAGAGTGGCTGCTTGAGCATCTGTGAGGGTGTGTAGTGACGTTGAGCTGAAGAGTGGTAACTCACAACAGGGCTGGCGCTGGGAGCATCACGTAATCCCCGGCTGGCCAGCCCACCGAACGCCGCAAACCCCACTCCAAATAAGACCAATGTTGTGGTTAACCCGTAATGATTAAGCGAAAAAGAAATGGGTAAGGTCGTCATGATGGCCCCCATACCGTAACCTGCAGCGACCATGCCCGCCGCAAAGCCGCGTTGCTCGGGAAACCAGCGTACCACTTGCCCGACTATCCCGATATACACAATACCGGTGCCGATACCGCCAACAACCCCATAAAACACATATAACATCCAAAGTGAGTGGCTATAAGCTGCCCCAACCCAACTCGCGCCGGTACATAGCGTTCCGAAGCCAATTAACCGCCGTGCACCAAAGCGATCAATCAGCTTGCCCTGCAATGGTGATAAGAAAGTTTGAAAGATAATCAGTAAGGAAAAGGTCACTTGCAAAATAGGTAAGTGAACATCAAGACGCTCGAGGAGTGGCTTGGTTAACAGCGCCCAGACATACTGCGGACTGGAAATCGATGCCATGCAGAGCAGCCCTAGTGCCATCTGTTGCCATTTCTGTGCGGAGCGGATCTGTATCGGGTTAATACTTACTTCGGTTTGTACGCTCATCGGCTTTTCTCCCTAGTGTCTAGACGATAACCGAAGCAAAGGCTGTGCCACTCTCAATAGATAAAAATAACTTAACGGTCTAGGGCCTAGAGATATCTTTTTTATATCGCTCACGGCATAATGAGGGCCCACTCTCTCAATACGTAATTTATGAGAAAACAACGTATTACCTTAAATGATATCGCTGTGTTAGCGGGTGTGACCAAAATGACGGTTAGCCGTTTTCTACGTACCCCCGAGAAAGTGAAAGCCGATACGGCCAAACGGATTGCCAGTGTTATTGAAGAGGTGGGTTTTAAACCCGATACTGATAACCCTCAGATCACTAGCCAATCGATCCCACGGATTGGCGTACTTATCCCCTCGTTTAATAATCAAATATTTAGCGAACTACTGGCCGGAATTGAGGCAGTGACTGAAGCTTATGGTTATCAAACGCTGGTCGTCACCTACGACTACTCTCTTCAAAAAGAAGAAGAGCAAATTGCGGCGTTGCTCGCCTTTAATATTAAGGCGTTAATTCTCACGGATACCGCCCACAGCCTAAGAGCAGAAAAATATCTCCAGGCGGCAAAAATCCCGGTGGCAGAAGTGATGGGGATGGCAGCACATCCTGATCGAATTAACGTCGGCTTTGATAATCTTCGCGCCGGCTATGAAGCGACCCAAGCCTTGATTAAGGCGGGACGCCAGCATATCGCCTACTTCGGTTCAATGGCTGATTTACGCGATCAACAACGGTTTCAGGGCTATTGCAACGCGCTTGACGCCACGGGGTTATCCACCATACACGTTAGCCCTAAGAAACTATCCTCCATCGAAACGGGCGCGATGATGATGCAAGAGGCGCTACACAGCGTTCCCGATCTTGATGCCATCTTCTGTACCAACGATGATTTAGCCATAGGTGTCTTACGCGCTTGCCAAGCCGCCGGTATCGATATTCCAGAGCGTATTGCTATTGTTGGCTTTCATGGTTTGGAGATAGGGCAGATTACTACCCCCCGTCTTACCAGTATCACAACCCCGCGCTACGAAGTCGGTAAGCAGGCAACCGAGTTATTGCTGCAGCGCATTCAAGGACTCAATACCGCTAGCCAAGTGATTCTTGAGACTCATTTTCTTGTGGGAGACACTTTTTCGCTTACCTGATTGCTATGTAAAACCCCAGTCGGATCACGTTATCCGTAACATCATTTCTTAACACCATTCAGCGTGATACAACTCGCAAAAACATTTGTAAAAACATTGTTTCATAGTCGTCACAAAATATCCGTCCTTTTGCCGAAAATAATGACTATGCTTATAAACTTAGACTGCAAAAGAAGACGATAATGGATAATTTTTCATGGAAGATAAGCGAAGATTTATTTCAGGAATCTATTTTCTGAAGGGAGGAGTACTATGAGTCATAACGTTCCAAGGACCCGTTGGTATCGGATAATTGTGCCCATTCTGATTGCTTGTATCATCTCATTTATGGATCGGGTAAACATCAGTTTTGCCTTACCGGGGGGGATGGATCAAGAGTTAGGGATCACCAGCCAAATGGCTGGGGTGGTGAGCGGAATTTTTTTTATTGGCTACCTCTTCCTACAAATTCCAGGTGGGCGTATTGCCGTCCACGGTAGTGGTAAGAAATTTATTGCAGCCTCGTTAACCGCTTGGGCAGTTATCTCTATCGCTACTGGCTTTGTCACGCACGAATATCAACTCCTCTTTTTACGTTTCTTACTCGGTATTGCCGAGGGTGGGATGCTGCCAGTAGTGTTAACTATGGTCAGCAACTGGTTTCCCGAAAAAGAGCTTGGTCGTGCTAATGCTGTGGTTATGATGTTTGCCCCGTTAGGCGGTATTTTTACCGCTCCGGTCTCCGGTGCAATCATTTCTGCCTTAGATTGGCGCTGGCTGTTCTTTATTGAAGGGATTCTATCCGCTATCGTTATGCTGCTATGGTGGGCGCTGATAAGTGATCGTCCGGAAGAAGCGCATTGGTTACCTGATTCTGAACGTGAATACTTACTAACCCAATTAAAAGCAGAATGTGAAGCACGTGAAGCAAAAGTCGAAGTCAGTAAGGCGCCATTAAGAGATGTTTTTAAGAACCGTGGTTTAGTCATCCTAATTTTTCTGAACTTCTTTTACCAAACTGGCGACTATGGTTACACCCTATGGCTACCTGCCATTCTTAAGAATCTGACGGGTGGCAACATGGCCGATGTCGGCGGCTTGGCGATTCTTCCCTTTGTCGCAATGGCAGCGGGTATCTATGTGATTTCGCTATTTAGTGACCGGTCAGGAAAGCGTCGCTTATGGGTCTGCGTGTCACTGCTCTGCTTTGCTGCCTCATTGGTCGCCTCGGTCGTATTGCGTCATCATGTGGTCGCCGCTTACATCGCCTTGGTCGTGTGTGGATTCTTCCTGAAAGCCGCCACCAGTCCATTTTGGAGTATTCCAGGACGAATCGCCTCGGCAGAGGCCGCGGGTGCTGCACGGGGTGTAATTAATGGCTTAGGTAATTTAGGGGGGTTCTGTGGCCCCTACTTAGTGGGCGTAATGATTAACTTCTACGGGCATAATGTCGCCATCTATGCGCTATCAGTTTCACTCCTTATTGCGGCAATCTTATCGATAACGCTACCTAAACAGTGTGATATACAGCCTGACGAAGAGGCGGTCACCCCTTCGGGAAAGGGGATCGCCGCGTCTAATCGTTAAGTGTTTTGCGGTAAGGGTTGCTTACCGCAGTTCAACCGATAGCGACTCCCTGCTATCGGTTCTTTTTAACGAATAATGTGTGATAAGCGGCCAATCTGACTAATTTCCACAGCAACATCATCACCGGGGAACATAAACAGTTGTGGGGTCCGAGATTTACCGACCCCTCCTGGCGACCCGGTAATAATGACATCACCGGGTGACAGTGGTGTGAAGTGCGTAACGTAGGCAATAATTGCCGCGACACTGTGCACCATATTCTGAGTGGAATCTTTTTGAACTTGTACGCCGTTTAAAAACGTTTTTAATTCAAGCTGCTGAGGGTCAGGGATCTCATCATGAGTCGTCATCCATGGACCAAAGCCACCGGTTGATGGCCAATTTTTCCCGGCAGTAAACCAGGTAAACTGCATGTCACGCACCGTGGCATCCATAAAGCAGCTATATCCCGCAACATAATCTAGTGCTTCGGCTTCGGTCACTTGGTGAGCCGGCTTGCCGATCACTACCGCAAGCTCGCCTTCGTAGTCAAACTGCTCGCTACTGACTGGCTTTTGGATGGGCTGGAGATGCGCGGTGAGGCTGTCAGCAAAACGAATAAATAACGTTGGCGCGGGGTTAGTTTCACCAAACTCAATACGCTTTTCTGAATAGTTCATCCCTACACACAAAATTTTATTTGGGGTCTTAATCACCGGTAGAAAACTGATCTCATGAAACGCATAATCGGCTGAACGCGTAGAAAATGGCTGCAAGGCTACAAGGCCATCATTTTCCAGTAGGTGTTTCAAATCGCGATAGTCGAGCAGTTTTCCTGCATCAATCACACCTTGTTCACAGACCAGGCCAAAGGTTTCATGGCCACTACTATTAATAATAAAGCTACATACCTGCATAAAATTCGGCTTTCGTTGATGTCTATTAGAAAATCGTCATATCCCTGCAAGCGAACTCTCTGAGTGGTTGAGCATTGCGGTGGTGACGCCGTGAACGGCTGATTCTATCAGCCCGACGATCACGCAGCTAATCTTTTCACCACACTTTTACCAAGAATCACCTCTTTTTTGACGCGACTTAACGAATTTCAAGACGTTCTGCCGTGTGAGGTGCCGGATAATAACGCGTAAGTTGTGCACAATCTTGCTCACTGCTCTCAAGTGGTAAGGCAAGCGCATTATCTTCGACATGATCGATATTGCCGGAATCGGGTATCGCTAAGATCTTACCTTGCCCTTTCTTCACTTCCATTAGACCTCAACCATTTTTTGAAGAACACATCAGTCATTCTTTACAGTAACCTTTCTTCACGATCTTCATTAAGCACCTTACTTTGCTGTAAACAGGGTGCGAAAAATAGCTTTCCACTCCATGCACCTCGTACTGTTTGAGCCATGACCAGCGTCCATATTCCGCTTAACAAAATAAGAAGCACTATCGCAAGGGTTGAGAAAAATGAGAGGGTGGTCAGCTGTGCAAGTTTGAAGGTTGCTAAGGTAAATACGCCTAAGGGGAAGGTATAGCCCCACCAACCTAAATTAAAGGGAATTCCTTGTCTTGAATAGTGGCAGGTGATACTGAGCGCTAAAAGTAACCACCACGCACCAAACCCCCATAATAAGATCCCCATTGCCCAACCAAATCCTGACACAACATGGCTGAAAGACCCAAAGATCGGATTGCTCGCGAGTAGCATGCTCTGCTGGCTCAATAAAAACATCCCCAATGATCCCGTCCCTATCGGCCCTAACGCTAGCCATGTGGTAGCAGATAAGGCAACAGGAGGAAGCTTATGCAGGGCCATGCGCAGAAGTAAAATGGCGAGCATGGATAAGGCGACCGGCACAGAAAATGCCCATAAAATCATACTAATAATAACCATCGCCTGTTGCTGTGTGGAGTCGATCAAATGTGGCGCAACAATCCAGCCACTGGCGGCGGCCACTTCTGCCGCGACTATCGGCAATAACCATAAGCCTGTCATCGAGGAGAGTTGATGGGATTGTCGCGTAAACATAAAGAAAGGGAGTCCAATGCCACACCCTATGGCGAGGAATGCATCGATTTTCCATAGTTGATGGGCAATGTCGACCGCCACGCTCCCAAAGAGAGGTACACCGAAGCTAATAAAGCCGTTGATAATCGTCGCCAACCCCATCGGCAACGTCCCGAGAAACATCGACATTTGGGGATGCTGGAAAATCTTAGAAGCTTCCTGCGGATAGAGGATCCAGCGGCCACTATAAAGCGAAGTAAACAATGTAAAGAGACCAATATTTATCGCCCAGAGAGTACGCGCTAGAGCGAACAGAGTTCCTCCCGGCGTAGCAACTTGCGCCAGAACTAAGGCAAGCACACCGGTTCCCATGGTTACCGCAAACCAATTGGGCGTAAAAAAACGCACGACCTCGGTGAGCGAGGCCAAGGAATGAAAAGGTTTATTCATTTTTTTTATTGTTAGCGACATAAGCTCCTCCTGTGGTGAGGAACTATAAACGACCCTATTAAATTTAAAAAACGGGTAAATATTGTAGTACCTACCGGATAAAGTGGTAGGAAAGATTATGCTCCTAGTTAATAACGGGCTCTTTTTGAAAAAAGGATGAATCTCTATTCCTTTGAAAGTGCCAGCGTTTTTGCCAACTCCAACCAAGCTATTGCTGCGGGGGGTAGTTGCGTTCCAGCACGCCAAGCTAATGCTATACGCCAGTCAGTATGTGGCTCGTTAAGAGGCACTAATGAAATACCTGGATGTTTATGCTTATTCGCAAGCATTCGCGGTAAAAATGCGACGCCCAATCCTGCTGTCACGAGGTCGACGATAAAATCAATTTGTCCACTCCGAGCCGTTATCCGAGGACTGATCTTTCTCCGTTCACAAGCCGCCAATATCAGTTGGTTTAGCGTAAAGCCCTCCTCAAACAAAATAAATGGCTCTGCTTGTAAATCCCTAAAATCAAGCAGGTGACATTGTGATAACGGGTGGTCCGCCTGTAAGACGACGACAAGTGGTTCATTACGCACATCTTGGTATGCCACGGCATCGTCTTTCGACACCAACAATGCGGCGATGTCTATCGCTCCGGCCTCTAAGAACTCACGTAATCTATTACCGCCATGTTCTATCAGCTCTATATCCACTTGCGGGTAGCGACTTCTATACTCTGTAAACATCTTGGCAAATAAATCGCCACATCCGACTGGCGGTAAGCCAATTCGAAGTGTACCGCCCTTGAGATCCCGTAACGCCTCAATTTCTGCGAGAAGGTGGTTTTTCTCCGTAAGTATGACGAGTGCGCGTCGATAGGTGATTTCCCCCGCGGCCGTTAACTCCGTTTTATGGCCAATACGGTATAGAAGAGGAACACCCAGTTCAACTTCAAGTGCTTTTACTGCTTTACTTACCGATGATTGAGTCAATGAAACAACTTCGGCGGCTTGGGTAAAACCGCCTTGACGGACAACTTCGACAAATGCTCGCAACGTTCTAAGGTTCATCACTATTCTACTTTTGACTTATTTTGAGTTGAAAAAGTTGTTTTTATCATGACTAAAAATACCTTACTTTACCTTATACGCAAGTCGCCCCTTGATTGGCTGAATATCTACAAACATAGGAACGATGACTATGATTATTTCCTCGGCATCAGATTACCGGGAAGCGGCGAGACGAAAGCTACCCCGATTCTTATTCGATTATATCGATGGCGGAGCCTATACAGAACATACCCTGCGCTCGAACTGCTCAGACCTCGCCACGATTAGCTTACGTCAACGCATCCTGCGTAATGTTGAACATCTCAGCCTTAAGACAACGCTCTTTGGGCAGCAGCACGAACTCCCTATTATTTTAAGCCCTGTCGGGTTAACGGGCATGTATGCTCGCCGTGGAGAGGTCCAAGCGGCAAACGCCGCAGCAGCGAAAGGGATCCCTTTTTGTTTATCAACCGTCTCGGTATGCTCGATTGAGGAGGTCGCCTCCCAAAGCTCACAACCGCTCTGGTTTCAACTGTACGTGCTGAAAGATCGTGGATTTATGCGCAACGCGCTAGAACGGGCGCAAGCCGTGGGGATTACTACGCTTGTTTTCACCGTCGATATGCCAACACCGGGCGCTCGCTATCGTGATGCTCACTCGGGAATGTCAGGCCCCTTTGCAGCATCGCGACGGATCTTGCAAGCCTGTACGCGACCTGACTGGGCATTGAACGTTGGCCTACTGGGTCGCCCACATGATTTGGGTAATATCTCAAAATACTTAGGTAAAGCCACTACATTGGAAGATTACGTTGGATGGCTGGGGCATAATTTCGATCCATCGATCAGTTGGAAAGACCTAGAGTGGATTCGAGAGTTCTGGAAAGGCCCCATGATTATTAAAGGAATACTTGATCCAGAAGATGCTAAAGACGCAGTCAATTTCGGGGCTGATGGGATAGTCGTCTCAAACCATGGCGGTCGCCAACTGGACGGTGTCTTATCCACTGCGAAAGCATTACCTACCATTGCCGACAAAATTGGCGATGATCTGACCGTACTGGTCGATTCAGGCATTCGTTCCGGACTGGACGTGGTGCGTATGCTGGCATTAGGCGCCAAAGCTTGCCTAATAGGACGCTCAACGGCCTATGCACTGGCAGCGGATGGTCAACGTGGCGTTGAAAATTTATTGGAAATATTCTCCAAGGAGATGCGTGTTGCAATGACCCTCACCGGCGTCACGTCAATTAACCAAATCGATCGCAGCGCCTTGGTGTTACCCGAGTAAGTGACTCATATCATGAGTACAGTGAAGATAACTAACAGGTACCTTAGCTGACAAGCCTGTGCTAACTGATTGTTATCTTCTATACCCTGACAACGTCTATCGCTGAGTGAGGGCGAAAAACTGCGTCAGATAAGTTTTTACCACAGGTTCTGGCTGATTTTATCGACCTGCAGCATTACCTAACGCCTGTGCGCAAGCCCACGCCGAGCTCCACGCCCATTGGAAGTTATATCCCCCCAACCAGCCCGTGACATCCACCACTTCACCAATAAAGTAAAGGCCGGGTACATCGCGAGCCTCAAAGGTTTGAGACGAGAGATGTTGCGTGTCGACTCCGCCTAAGGTGACCTCCGCGGTACGATAGCCTTCTGTGCCATTTGGATAAATATCCCAACCCGTAAGGTGTTCGACGAGCTGTTGCTGTTGGCGCGAATTGAGCTGCTTAAGCGTCACTTCAGGTACGAGAGAGAGTTCGACTAAACTATCCACCAGACGTTTAGGTAAGATACGGGCTAAGCTGTTTTTTAATGAGAGATTCGGATGCTCGCTGCGCTGTGCTTCAATAAAGTGATTAACGTCAGTATCAGGAACAAGATTGATAGTGACCGCTTGCCCCGGGCGCCAATAACTGGAAATTTGCAGTACCGCAGGGCCAGAAAGCCCGCGATGGGTGAATAGCATCGATTCTTTAAAGCGCGTTCCGTCAGCGGCATCAACCGTAATGGGAACGGCGACGCCAGAAATCTGTTGTAGCGTATCGAGTATCGGCTTATGTAAGGTAAAAGGCACTAACGCTGCACTGACCGGTTTTACCGATAAGCCAAATTGTTCAGCAACCTTATAACCAAAAGGTGTTGCGCCTAGGCCCGGCATCGAAAGCCCCCCTGAAGCAACGACAAGTTTGCGAGTACTTACATTTACACCATTAAGCTTTAATAGGTATTCACCCGACTCACTTCTCTGCAGGTCGAGAATTTCACTGCGTAGACGTATCGTGACCTTGCCTAACTCGCACTCAGCCATCAACAGATCCACAATCTGCTGAGCCGAATCATCGCAAAATAATTGGCCTAAAGTTTTTTCATGCCAATTGATATTGTATTTGCCTACAAGATCAATGAAATCCCACTGTGTGTAGCGAGCAAGTGCTGACTTACAAAAATGAGGATTAGCAGAGATATAGGCTGCGGGCTCAATGTATAAGTTAGTAAAGTTGCAGCGTCCGCCACCGGACATCAATATTTTTCGTCCGACTTTCTTGCCGTTATCCACCACCAGAACTTTCAGCCCTTGTTGGCCCGCTTGCGCGGCACAGAATAACCCTGCAGCCCCTGCACCAATCACCACTACATCAAATTTTTCCACACAACCCCCTCTAAAAGGCCAGATTGTAGTGACCTGACAGGCTGCTGGCTAGTTAGAAAAAAAAAAGTTAAACAATAATTAAATAACTTACTCTTTTTTATAAGAAAATTGATGTGTCTATTAGGGTAAATGGAAGGGTAAGGTAAAAAATTGTGATATTTTACTTTCCTGCAAGGACCTAACTCGCCGATAATGCCTCGGGTATGTCCCTTAAAATGGCGTAACATTATGTTTCATCTGTTTACCGGTCTTGATTTAAGTACCAGTCTATTCTTAGTTCTGGCACTTCTGTTTGTTCTGTTTTACGAAGCAATCAACGGCTTCCATGACACGGCGAATGCGGTTGCTACCGTTATTTATACCCGTGCTATGCGTGCACAACTCGCCGTAATGATGGCTGGTTTATTCAATTTCCTTGGCGTATTACTCGGCGGGTTAAGTGTTGCCTATGCAATAGTGCATATACTGCCTACCGATCTTCTGCTGAATGTTGGCTCTTCTCATGGGCTGGCAATGATATTCTCGATATTGCTCGCGGCAATTATTTGGAATTTAGGGACTTGGTATTTTGGTTTGCCTGCATCAAGCTCGCATACGTTAATCGGTGCCATTATTGGTATTGCTGTGACGAATGCCTTGGTCACAGGGGGCTCGTTAGTCGAAGCGCTTAACCTACCGAAAGTAATCAATATTTTCCTCTCATTGGTTCTATCGCCGATTGTCGGGATGGTGATTGCTGGCTTCCTTATCTTCTTACTTCGTAAGTATTGGAGTGGGACTAAGAAACGTCGTCGTAATCATATGACACCTGCTGAACGTGAGAAAAAAGATGGTAAAAAGAAACCGCCTTTTTGGACACGTATCGCGTTAATCGTTTCAGCGATTGGCGTGAGCTACTCGCATGGTGCGAA
Organism: Rosenbergiella gaditana; assembly: GCF_018494065.1. Lineage (GTDB taxonomy): Bacteria > Pseudomonadota > Gammaproteobacteria > Enterobacterales > Enterobacteriaceae > Rosenbergiella > Rosenbergiella gaditana. The sequence continues at coordinate 49,173 of NZ_JABBFR010000013.1, forward strand.
CGATGGTCAGAAAGGTATTGGTCTTGTCATGCTTGTACTGATCGGCGTTGCGCCGGCCGGATTTGTGGTGAATATGAATGCCTCAGGGTATGACATCACGAGAACCCGCGATGCCGTCAATCACCTTGAGCAATATTATCAACAACATAATCCGCAAGTATCAACACTGATTGCGCCACCTGCTGCCGATAAGGTAGCGATTGATCGAAACGAACCTTTCCACTGTAGCAGTGAGAATGGGTTGGCCACCGTCAACCATGCGCAAGATTTGCTGAATAACCTGTCAAGCTATGATCAATTGAGTGTAGAAAACCGCTCTCAAGTTCGTCGCTTGTTGTTATGCATGTCGGATACCGCCGATAAGATTGCTAAGTTACCGGAGACCTCTTCCGACGATAAGCGTTTCCTAGGTAATCTGAAAAGTGACCTTAACGGAACAATAGAGTATGCACCGATTTGGATTATCTTAGCGGTGGCTCTCGCATTATCCTTAGGAACTATGGTCGGTTGGCGTCGTGTTGCCACCACTATTGGCGAAAAAATTGGTAAAAATGGAATGACTTACGCACAAGGTATGTCAGCCCAGATTACTGCTGCCGTGTCGATAGGCTTAGCGAGTTATACCGGGATGCCCGTTTCCACAACGCATATTCTTTCGTCTTCGGTCGCAGGAACCATGATTGTTGATGGCGGCGGCGTACAGTCGAAAACCATTCGCAGTATCGCGTTGGCTTGGGTTTTGACCTTACCGGTCTCCATCCTACTCTCGGGTGCGCTGTACTGGATAGCCTTGCAACTGCTCTAAGCATACTAAGACACAGGTCATTGATCTGTGTCTTACTTTTCCCTCAGATTCACCGCTCACCTTGCCAAGTCAGACTATACTTCTCTTAAGTTTATTCCATCGTTTCACCATGACAGTCCCTGCGCTTAACGCTATGATTGGGACTTCACAGAAACATCAATAAGAGCGAACCGCTGTGTCGTGACTATTGCGCCAATAAGGAGTTTATCATGTCATATCATCATGTTTTGGTGGCCGTCGATCTCTCACCAGAAAGCGAAGAATTAGTCCAGAAAGCGGTTTCTTTAGCGAAACCTTACAATGCCAAAGTCTCACTTATTCATGTGGATGTTAATTACTCCGATCTCTACACCGGGCTGATAGACGTTAACTTAGGCGATATGCAAAAACGTATCTCACAAGAGACTTCGCAAGCGTTGACTACTTTAGCCAACCAAGCAGGCTACCCTTTTAGTGAGATTCTGAGTGGAACAGGCGAATTAGCTCAGGTGTTGATCGACGCTATCAATAAGTACAATATAGACTTAGTTATTTGTGGCCATCATCAAGATTTCTGGAGCAAATTGATGTCTTCAGCGCGACAACTGATTAACAATGTTCACGTAGATATGTTGATTGTGCCGTTTCGTGACGAAGAATAGCCAATGAACGTCTCCCGGCCGTGCCTGTACCGGCACTGATCGGGAGCGCTTTTTAAGGTGTTTCTGGATTAAGAGAGGGATAAATATCAAAGCGATGGCTTTTAGTCACCACAGCTGAACTTGTCTCTACTCCGTCCAGTGCGGGCGCATAGTCGGGGCGCTTTACCACAATTCGCCGTTTAGCTAAGACTCTGGCTGGAGCGAGTAATGCATCCGCATCCTCATCTGGCCCAACCAGCGATTGAAATATTCTCATCTCTTTTTTGACCAATGCACTTTTCTGACGATGGGGATACATCGGGTCGAGGTAGACGACATCAGGACGCGGAGTCAAAGTGTTAAGCTGTTGCACACTCGGGCCATAAATGAGGGTTAACCGCTGCCGTAACCACTCACCGATTTCAGGGTCTTGATACCCCCGCCGTAAACCATCCTCCAGCAGTGCCGCCACAACTGGGTGTCTTTCTATCATTCGCACTCGGCATCCAAGTGATGCCAACACAAAGGCATCTCTTCCTAGACCCGCGGTCGCGTCGACAACATCAGGAAGATAACCTCCCTTAATACCAACGGCTTTCGCTACCGCCTCACCGCGGCCTCCGCCAAATTTACGGCGGTGTGCCATTGCACCGGAGACAAAGTCGACGAAAACGCCACCGAGCTTAGGCTCATCACGTTTACGCAGTTCTAATTGCTCATCGGTTAACACGAGAGCCAATGGCGCATTCTCATCGTGGACTAAATGCCAGCGTTCGGCGATCTCAGTTAAGGCACCCGATTGGGTGCCTGTTTCGTCAAGTAAGTAAATATTCACTTACTAGCCTTCGATACCGTATTGCTTGAGCATTGCATCGATTTGAGGCTCACGCCCACGGAAACGCTTAAACAGTGCCATTGGCGCTTCAGAGCCACCACGACTTAACACATTATCTAAGAATGACTGTCCAGTTTCGCGGTTAAAGATCCCTTCTTCTTCAAAGCGCGACCAAGCATCTGCTGCTAAAACATCTGCCCATAGGTAGCTGTAATAGCCCGCTGCATAGCCTCCGGCAAAAATATGGCTGAAAGCATGTGGGAAGCGTCCCCACGTCGGTGAAGGCATCACAGCCACTTTTTTCTTCACGTCTTGCAGAATGTCCAGTACGCGCGCCCCTTTCTCCGGCTGATATTCAGCATGCAGACGGAAGTCGAAAAGCCCGAATTCAAGCTGGCGTAAAATAAACATCGCTGCATTGTAATTTTTTGCTGCCAGCATTTTTTCCAGTAAAGCTTGAGGGAGCGGCTCGCCCGTTTCATAGTGGCCGGAGATAAAGGCTAACGCCTCAGGCTCCCAGCACCAGTTTTCCATAAATTGGCTAGGCAGTTCGACGGCATCCCAAGGAACCCCGTTGATACCGGAGACACCTGCGGTATCGATTTGCGTCAGCATATGGTGAAGCCCGTGACCAAACTCATGGAACAGGGTAACCACTTCATCATGAGTAAAGAGTGCTGGCTTATCGCCTATTGGACGGTTGAAGTTACATGTGAGGTAAGCAACCGGTTTTTGTAACGAGCCATCCGCTTTCTTCATGCGTCCGACACAGTCGTCCATCCAAGCGCCACCACGTTTGTGTTCACGCGCGTAAAGATCTAGATAGAAGCTCCCCACTAGCTGGTTGTCACCATCGAAGAGGTCAAAGAAACGTACCTCAGGGTGCCACACATCAACATCGTGCCGCTCTGCTGCACGCAGCCCATATACTCGGCGGATGACTTCGAATAAACCACTTAGCGCACGTTGCTCAGGGAAATAAGGACGTAACTGCTCGTCGCTAATCGTGTAGAGATGCTGTTTTTGTTTTTCGGCATACCACGTGACGTCCCAAGGTTGCAAATCGCTAACCCCGTAGTGTTGCTGAGCAAATTCACGTAATTGAGCGAGCTCTCGCTGACCTTGCGGCTGAGCACGATCAGCAAGGTCGTTTAAGAAACCAATCACTTGATCCGTTGACTCTGCCATTTTGGTGGCTAACGACTTCTCTGCGAAGGAACTAAAACCTAGTAACTGCGCGATTTCATGACGCAGTGCCAACTCTTCTTCGATTAATGGGCCATTATCCCATTTCCCGGCATTTGGCCCTTGGTCTGATGCCCGGGTACTGTAGGCACGATACATCTCTTCGCGTAATGCTTGGTTATCACAATAGGTCATTACTGGTAGATAGCTTGGAATATCTAGGGTCAGTAACCACCCTTGCTGCTGTTTCGCCTCGGCTTGTGCTTTCGCGGCGGCAAGAGCGCTTTCTGGCATACCGGCCAGCTCACTTTCATCAGTGATCAGCTTACTCCAACCCATGGTCGCATCTAGAACGTTATTACTGTAAGCAGCGCCAATCTCTGACAGGCGCGCAGAGATTTCCCCATAGCGTTTTTGTTTATCGCTCGGTAATCCAATTCCGGAGAGTTCAAAGTCACGCAGTGCGTTGTCCACCGCTTTTTGTTCAGCTAACGCTAATGCTGCAAACTCAGCGCTATCCTTTAAGCTACGGTACGCCTGGTAAAGACCGGCATGCTGCCCTACCCAGGTTCCATACTCAGATAAAAGAGGTAATACCCCTTCATAAGCTTCACGCAGCTCAGGACTATTTTTTACAGAATTAAGATGGCTGACAGGGGAAAAAATTCGTCCCAAGCGATCATCCGCTTCTGCCAAGGGCTGACAAAGATTGTGCCACGTATAGGGGCCGGGTTGGGCGACCACTCGTTCAACCGTTGCACGGCACTCGTCTAGCGCCGCCGTAACCGCTGGCACAACATGCTCGGGTTTTATCGCAGAGAAAGGTGGCAAGCTGAAAGGGGTGAGTAGTGGGTTTGTCATAGCACCATCCTATAAAAGTTTGAGTTAAACGCTGGGCGTATTCATAAGATATGGGGACGAATAGAAAAATATCAATCATCCCCTGCTTATCTTGCGTAATGCTACTGCCACAGTGTGCAATTTGTTATACTCACTCTTCATAGACAGCTGCGCCTGTCTCGTTTTTTATACGTGTTTTGTTATAAAGGAAATCACATGCTGAGCTATCGCCACAGCTTCCACGCGGGTAACCATGCCGACGTTTTAAAGCACACCGTGCAAAGCCTTATTATCTCGGCGTTAAAGGAGAAGGATAAGCCCTTTCTCTATCTGGATACTCATGCAGGAGCAGGCCGTTATCTTCTTAACAGCGAACACGCTGAGCGGACAGGCGAGTATGTGGAAGGTATTGCACGTATCTGGCAGCAAAGTCATACGCCTGCCGAACTCGCGCCCTATCTTCAAGCGGTACGTGATTTAAATCCTTCTGGTCAACTTAAGTACTATCCTGGATCACCGTTGATTGCTCGCCATTTATTACGTGAGCAAGACCAGTTACAACTGACGGAGTTGCACCCTAGCGACTATCCGCTACTACGAGGTGAGTTCCAAAAAGATCTTCGTGCAATCGTTGCGCGGGGCGACGGTTATCAGCAACTGAAAGCGAAGCTGCCTCCACCCTCTCGTCGCGGTCTGATCCTTATCGATCCCCCTTACGAGATCAAAACTGATTATCAGGCTGTAGTGCAGGGGATCGCCGAGGGTTATAAACGCTTCTCAACCGGTGTGTATGCACTGTGGTATCCGGTGGTATTACGCCAGCAAATCAAACGCATGATCGCCGATCTTAAAGACACCGGTATCCGCCGTATTCTGCAAATCGAACTCGCCGTCAAGCCAGATAGTGACCAACGAGGGATGACTGCCTCAGGCATGATTGTTATCAATCCACCTTGGAAGTTAGAACAACAAATGAAATCAGTTCTCCCTTGGTTGCATGAACAATTAGTTCCACAAGGTATAGGCCATACTCTAGTGGAGTGGATTGTTCCTGAGTAATGGATTCTGAGCGCTATTACGCTTAGCGCTCATTAAAATCCTTACGTGCAGGCTACCGCGCAACGCTAGAGATTTACGATCATAAAGTCGTAGGCTAAATCGGTATTTGTAAATTCCGCTCGGCATTCTGCCAAGAGTCGTGGCATGTCCTGTTGACGATAACGTGAACTGAAATGCGTAGCGATCAACTTCCCCACTTTTGCTTGATGAGCAATGGATGCCGCTTGTGCCGTCGTGGAGTGACCCCGACCATTCGCCTTTTCCGCCATCGCGGCTTCTAAGGTGGCTTCATGCACAAGAATGTCTGCATGTTCAGCCAACAATATGGCGTTATCACAGGGTGCGGTATCGCCGAGAATGGTCACAACCTTCCCTTTTTTGCTCGGTCCAAGGTAGCGTTCAGCGATGATCTCACGCCCATCCGGCAAGCGAATATTTTTCCCTTTTTTTAACTGCTGTAACCATGCGCCAGCCGGGATATTGTCCGCCTTTAATAACAGCTCATCTATTTTTCCTGGTCGATCTCGTTGCTCAATTCGGTAGCCAAAACAGAGGATAACATGATTCAAAGGTTGGGCGATTACACGGAATTCATTATTTTCTTCAATGATTCCTGGCTCCACTTCGATAATCTCAAGCGGAAAATCCACCCACGACCCACTGATACTGAGCGCCGTGTCGATAAAAGTCTTTAGCCCTTTTGGACCATAAATAGTAAGAGGCGTAACAATGCTGCTCATCGAACGGCTGGTCAATATACCGGGGAGACCAAAGATGTAATCACCATGAAGATGCGTAATAAAAATTTTTTCTAAACGCCCCGGTTTTAACTCGGTTCGCATAAACTGATGCTGCGTCGCCTCACCGCAATCGAATAGCCATGTCTCCCCCTTTGGAGAGAAGGTGAGTGCTATACTAGTAACATTACGTTGTAAACTGGGTGCGCCCGCACAGGTACCAAGAAAAGTTAAATACATCGCTGCATCCCATTAGATTTTATTTCATGATCTAAGCCTATCACAGCTATAGAAGCAAACTTTGCATAGTTTTTCTGCCACAGGTTACACTGTACTTAGACATTTATTCATTTATCGACCTCAACTAAGATGGAAGGAACGATGACAAAACATTATGATTATCTCGCTATTGGTGGCGGGAGTGGTGGTATTGCCTCAATCAATCGAGCAGCCATGCACGGTAAGAAATGCGCGTTAGTTGAAGCAAAAGCGTTAGGCGGAACCTGTGTTAACGTAGGCTGTGTGCCTAAAAAAGTGATGTGGCATGCTGCTCAGATTGCAGAAGCTATCCACATGTACGGCCCGGATTACGGTTTTGATACCACAGTGAATAAATTTGATTGGAACACCCTAATCAAAAATCGCTCTGCCTACATCGATCGTATTCATCACTCCTACGACAATGTGTTGGGAAAAAATAATGTCGACGTTATCCGAGGTTTTGCGACCTTTGTCGATGCCCACACGGTAGAAGTCAATGGTGAAACCTATACTGCTGACCATATTTTAATTGCGACCGGCGGTCATCCGATCCTTCCTGCCATCCCGGGTGCTGAATACGGCATTGATTCCGATGGCTTTTTCGAGTTGGATGAACTCCCGTCTCGTGTTGCAGTGATCGGTGCAGGCTATATCGCAGTAGAAGTGGCGGGTGTTTTAAATTCACTGGGCGCGGAAACCGATCTTTTCTTGCGTAAAGACAAACCCTTGCGGGGGTTCGATCCCCTACTTTCCGACACCCTCGTTGAGGTGATGGAAAAAGAGGGACCTCACCTGCACAAACAGTGTGAAGCTGAGCGTATCGAGAAAAACAGTGATGGTAGTTTAACCATTCATTTCACCAATGGTACAAAACACAACACTGATTGCTTAATTTGGGCAATTGGCCGTGCGCCTTCAACCGATCGCATTAATCTTTCCGTTACGGGTGTCGCGCTTAACGATAAAGGCTATATCAACGTCGATAAGTTCCAAAATACCTCTGTTCCAGGCATTTATGCTGTTGGAGATAATACGGGCGCCATTGAACTGACTCCAGTAGCTGTGGCAGCGGGTCGCCGCCTCTCTGAGCGTTTGTTTAATAATAAGCCTGATGAGCATTTAGACTACTCAAATATCGCGACCGTCGTGTTTAGCCACCCGCCGATTGGTACTGTCGGGCTAAGCGAACCGGAAGCACGCGAAAAATTCGGTGACGAACAGGTGAAGGTTTACACCTCTTCATTTACGGCGATGTACACTGCGGTGACACAATATCGCCAACCTTGCCGCATGAAGTTAGTCTGTGTCGGTAAAGAAGAGAAAATCGTCGGTATCCACGGTATCGGTTACGGTATGGATGAGATGCTGCAAGGCTTTGCCGTGGCATTGAAGATGGGCGCAACTAAGCGTGACTTCGATAATACCGTGGCGATTCACCCGACCTCTGCAGAAGAGTTTGTGACGATGCGGGGTTAGTGTAGGAAAACCATCACACACATGTTTAAACCTAGAAAATAATCAACCACTGTCCATTATGTTTATATGGGCAGTGAAATTTCTCAGGATAATATATGACATACCTTGTGCCCACCAACGATGTTTTCAAAAAGACTGAGCAATAAAAATTAGATGATTTAACATTTCATTGCCAGCAGCTAATGACAATATTGGTTATCTGCCAATACTCTTTGTAGTGGATCAGTCACTCAGGACACCGAAATAGCCTGTTTCCGTTCGAGATGGCAAGGATCACGCAGCTCTTCGCCCGCATGATAATAGAACATGCTGTGTGCTAGCTTTGCTGCATGAAGTAGCCATTTCAGAGGGTGGTCATTCCTTAATTCATCGACTATTTGGGCTTTCTTTTTTGCCCAGATGTTTACTGCTGACAAATTAAGGCCTTTAACTTTTTTAGATAGGCATTTTCTGCTCTTAACTGTTCCACTTCTTCTCTCTCATCTGGCGTAAGTCCAGATGTTTGATTCTGAGGCTTACGACGAACTGGCAGTTTGGGCATATTTTTTCTTTCTGGCTTTTGATAATTAAGACCTTATAGGCCATGTTCATCATAGCGTCGAATCTAGGTAGAAACAGTATTTATTGATTTGATAGTGAACACAGCGGTTTGTCGTGTAGATAAAAAACTGCACGAACAAGCCGAAGCGCTGTATCAAAAGCTGAACGGACGACTTTCGGAAGAGGAAACAGTAAACGGGAACGGATTTTAATCCGGTGCCGTAAGGTGTGGGCTGGGTGTCGGGGCGCAGCCCTGAACCAGTCACGTAGCGCTAACTCATCACTTGAATCCAACCCTGAAAGGCACAACTTATCGCCCTTGGCGGTAGCCACTAGTAACTGGGGTGTACAAGAAGGATATTTACAGAAGTCTTGAAGTTATGGCCTGACTGCGGCTACGCTGGAAGAACAGTTTTGGTAATTGCGGTCTTGTACTCCCAGTTACCTCGGTTCAGAAGAGTTGCCGCTCAACTGATCCATCGAAAGGCCACCTTAGCAAGTGGCTTTTTCGTTTACATGCCAAGAGATTACGCCCGAAGAAAAAGGCTCTCAGGAAGATCATTCATCATAAGCCAAGGGTTCATTATATGAACTACGATATAAATCGACAAAAATTTCATTTGAAGACAAAAATTTAGCAATTGAAATAACGTCATTTGTCTTATGGCTTCGCCAACATTCGGCTTCAACATCACACGTTTTCTGCAGTTCATACCCTTCCGTTTTTAAGTAATTCTGAATTTTAATACTGTCCCTAGCCCCCTGAAAGTGAACTGAAAAAACATATGCCTGAGGACCACTAATATTGCTATAACTGAATTCGTAGTTATCAGATATACGTGGCATTTTCTTAATTAATTCAGGTGTGTAGTAATCGTATTCCCGCTTGTCTCTTTCGGTATAATTAGCACTGCTGGCAAATCCCATCTTCAGATATGGCCAGCCCAATGTCAGCGCAACACCAACAAACAGTAATACAACAGAAAATACGGTTGTAAATTTTCTCACAGCCCCATCCTGCCATTCCCTTTACCCAGAATAACGAAGGTTTTGTTATGTCTTGGAAGTATCACATTACCCGACAAAAAATCGTTATAGGGAACAATGGTTCTCATGAATGGGGGAAGTATCCCGTTGTATGGCCGGGCGTGTGGATTTTTAGCCGGATCAGGAAATAACAGCGGCTGGAACGTCTCATTCTTCCAGCTACCAATTTTCCCATAGTGATCCCAGCGCTTTAGCGCCTCTTCTTTGCTGACAGGCCGCAGCATACTGAACGGATTCTGAACTGACACGACGCGGTAAAATCCCAGCAAATCTGACACCAAGTCCTCACCGCTGAATCCACTATCAGTAACCAGATTGTTGGGAAAATTCCCCTGAAAAGCTTCAAACTTGCGTGCCATATGCATCATCATCGCCAGCGCAATACTCTTCTGCTCCCAGTAAGGTCTTCCTCGACGAATTCGCCAAATCATGACTTTCCCTGTTCGTACCTGCCCTAACAATCCTGACATCCCCTGCGAATACCGGAGGTCATAAAATTCCTTCGTTGAAGACTCACCCTGTGTAATCTGAGATAAGAGATTTCGAATATCCGTCCCCTGTGCATGTCCCAGATCTACCCATCCCAGTACTTCTGTATAAACTAAACCCTTAGGTCTAGAAGGCGCATATATTCCATCAATAATTTCTGATCGCTTACTCATCCTGAGTATCCTTTCCGTGTATTTGTTATTTCCTTACTCAATTTACCATAACACCTGTTGCTCGAACTTATGGGTCATACGACGAAAGTTTTCTAGCCATAACAGAGTGAAAAGTAAAATAGGGATGTCCTCTTTTATGCAAAAATCTGCATAAATTACTAGTAATAATAGGTTTTTTAGTAATTTATTATAAATTTCACTATGTAAAGGAAACAGTATGCTTAAAAATCAGTATCGCGGTTCAAACTCTTCTGTTTTTTCCGCGTCTGTCGGATCCTGCGGGATTAATAAACCTGATAAAGTGATCTTGACCCACCATCTCCGGGCTGTAGTGGTCAAGTAAATTTGGTCACTGTTTTACAGTAAAAATGGTATCTGTTCTCTTACTCTTCCGGCGTCAGTCCACCATTGATCGGTAAGATCAGCCATTAGTTAAAGGATTTACAGAAGTATTCTAGATTCTACGTGTTTCAGTAATGCATGACGATGCGCTAAGTCGCTTGATAAGAAAAAACCACCTAAGTGAAGTGAACCCCATTTGTTGGACACTTTATTATGCGGTATTACGCCGAGCTTCCTTGCTCAGCGCCAGCGCTTGTTATTCCCCTTGGGGATCGCTTTCACCTAAGAAAAAATACCAGAGCGGAATCGACATCAAGCCAGTGAATACACTGGTATAGATAATAATCATCATCCCTTGCATCATATACATGCCACCCGACCATTCGGTAAAAGGGATATGATATTCATCAATCACACCACCGATGATTGCCCGCGTCATCACTGTACAGGTTATTAACCAGATAACGATGACACCTCGGATAAAATTACGCTTCTTCTTACGCTGCTCAGTCGCGTTATATGATGACGCGTCTGTCGGTGAATGTTGCATGGTTAACGCCCTCTTCCAGCGAAATATATCGATCAAAATAAAGAGTACAAGGCTCACCCCAAGAACAGGTAAGGCATAACTTAGCAGCGCAGCGAAGACGATAACGATACTGCGCGTAGCAATCTGACAGTTTCTCCAAGCTTCGCTTAACGTCTGCGCCGGCGAGTGGTCGGCTGGATGAGGCCGACGCCGCCACCATTGTCTGTAGCCCATAATAATCATGGTACAGAGCCCTAGCGCAAACAGGGCCAGTATCAACTGGTTCAGCCAGCCGAATAATAGCCCCATATGTGCATCGACGCCCCAGCGGGTTAATTTTGCCAGAAGCGGATAGTCGTGAAACTCGACGTGATCAATAACAGCGAGGGTTTTAGGATCCATTGCGACGGCATCTACCTGCACTGGCCAGCGATGGTTAATTTCAGTCACTGTCCAAGTATGATGGCTATCCTTGGGCGGACGGATTTCAATTTTAGCGGCCTGTATTCCACTTTGTCTGGCTTCTGAGAGTACGCGATCCCATTCATTATCCGCCACGAAATAAGTAGGTTGAGGTATCGACGAGGGCTGACTCATATCCATTCCTGGCATGCTGCCCATATCCAGCGCTTGATGCTCTGCGTGCGCATTCATTAATGCTGGTCCCGGTGGCACGCCCACGACTGCGGTGACTTGCGGCGTTAACCACCCGAAGGCATGCCGCAGCTGATTGACGTTGTCGCCTGCCCACTGTGACCACGTTATCCCCGTGGCGGAAAGAAACAGCATACCCAATAGTAATACCACGCCAAAACGACGATGCCAGCGCTGGCTAAAAGGGATTTTACCCGTACTTAGCTTCTGCTGTTGACGAGAGGCAGCCCAGAGGATTAATCCCCCTAAAGCGGCAATCCACATCCATGAGGCGGCAAGTTCACTGTATGCTCGTCCGACATTCCCTAGTAGCAGGCTTTGATGGAGATGATCCAATGTGGTTCTAAACGGTAATATTCCCGATGTCCCATAGACGGTGTAATCACCAGTCACCGTAAGGCGATAAGGATCAATAAAGATAGCCCGGGTTTCCGAAGGGCCTAGTCCCACCTGGGTGAATTGAACACGAGTGGTATCCGTAGCGCTCGGCGCAGGACGCACCGCGGCAAGCGTGGCAGGTTGATGAATCGCACGCTTCGCCGCTTCTACTTGTTCGGAAAGAGGCTTAGCCGTGCCATGCGGAACCACCTTAAGCGTCGAGGCATATAACCAGCCCTCCACACTGGGGGTGATGACATAGAGCATACCGGTCAGGGATGCGATAAAAATAAACGGCCCAATAAATAAGCCAATATAAAAATGTAAACGACGTAGCAATAGCATAAATGCATTATTGCTGTTCGACGTCGCTTTTACAGAGTGAGTCATAGCGATCTCGCTGGTCAAAAAGGAAGTCAACGCACTTCATTAAGTGCAACATTGATTAACTGATGACCTGCGGTGGACCTCTCGACAGCTGTGGTGGATAACAGGGGGTTAAGATAATCGTCCGATAAGGTAATAGTGGAGGCGTACGAGATAAAGCGGTGATGAGCCAAAGAATTGCTGCAGCAATCCACACAAAAAAAGGAAAGTGAACGAGTAATTCGCAGTAACCACAAAGCATGCCCGATGCGGGGAACTGAGTCTGGTCACTTTTTTTGGCTGACATATTATGTGCCATCATCGTTTCTGACATCTCCCCCCCCCCATTGAGTCAGTGCAGGTTTGTGCAGTATGTGAAACGCGCGTGGCATGGGAGAGGTAGAGTGACTGCGATATTAATGGCGCAATGAACAACAGTAAGATCGACAGTACGGCAAGTACTGCGGCAAGTCGATATTTTACGGGTGTCAGGAACATGAGCGCTATCTATTTTTAAAACCTTGGGGCGAGAGTATAAACTGCCCCGAGGCGAGGACGTTAATAATTAGTGTGCTGATTTATCATAACGAGACAATTTATCTAAATATCCCATCACAAATGCAGAGAAAACAAAGGTAACGTGTAACACGACATACCAGAGTATTTTGGTGTTATCGATGGTGCGTATCTCCATAAAGATACGTAATAGATGAATTGAAGAGATCGCAACAATCGACGCAGCGACCTTATTTTTCAGCGAGCCGGCATCCATTTTTCCTAACCAACTCAATTTCTCTTTGCTTTCATCGATATCCAGCCGAGAAATAAAGTTTTCGTACCCAGACAACATCACCATGATCAGTAATCCGCCCACCAGCGACATATCAATCAGGGAGAGAAGTAATAAGATGAGGTCATTTTCACTTACAGTAAATAGCTCAGGTAAGACGTGAATCACTTCTTGGAAAAATTTTACCGTCAACGCCAGCAGCCCAATTGATAAGCCAAAATAGACAGGTGCCAAGATCCAGCGGGTGGCATACATTAAATTTTCTACAAAACGTTCCATAATAATCCGAGCAAGAAAAAAGACGTGTGGGCCAGTATAGCAAACCGCGCGTGTAAACTGACCCACAAATCTTATTCAATCACTCATCAACTCCAACAAATCCGCCGGTTTGACGCTGCCATAAGCGGGCATATATTCCTTGCTGCGCCAAGAGCTGTTGGTGCGTTCCCTGTTCAGCAATCTGCCCTTGATGTAACACAATAAGCCTATCCATGCGTGCAATAGTTGAAAGACGATGCGCGATAGCAATAACGGTTTTCCCACTCATTAACGATTCTAAACTCTGTTGAATCGCCGCTTCTACTTCGGAATCTAAGGCTGACGTGGCTTCATCCATAATCAATATCGGTGCATTTTTCAATAGCACACGGGCGATAGCAATACGTTGACGCTGTCCACCGGATAATTTAACCCCACGCTCGCCCACTTGCGCATCCAGACCGACACGCCCTTCGTTATCAGAGAGTTGGGGAATAAACTCGTCAGCACGAGCGCCAGTGATTGCCGCCGCAAGCTCTTCTTCCGTTGCATTAGGGCGACCGTACAACAGGTTATCGCGAATAGAACGATGCAGCAGTGAGGTATCTTGAGTGATCATCCCTATTTGACTGCGTAAACTGTCTTGGGTGACCTGGGCGATATTTTGCTTATCGATATTAATGACACCCTGGTCCACATCATACATTCGCAGTAAGAGGTTCACGAGGGTCGATTTACCCGCTCCCGAGGAGCCAATTAAGCCAATTTTTTCGCCAGGCTGAATGGTCAAATTGAGGTCATCAATAATGGTTCTCTCTTTCGAATAGCCGAAGCGTACGTGGTCAAAAATGATCTGCCCTTGCGTGACCGTTAATTGCTTCGCATGAGGAACATCTTGCACGCTGAGAGGTTGAGATACCGTTTTCATCCCATCTTGGACAGTACCGATATTATCGAAAATACCATTGACCACCCACATGATCCAACCGGACATATTCACTAACCTGATGACCAGCCCCGTCGCTAACGCAATAGCTCCTACAGAGATCAACGATTGGCTCCAAAGCCATAACGCCAGTCCCGTTGTCGTCACAATCAGTGCGCCGTTCATTGTAGAAAGCGTAACGTCCATTGCCGTAATCATTCTTCCGGCTAATTGCGTTTTTTCCGTCTGATCTCGTAAGGTTTCGCGTGCATTCTGCTCTTCAAGCGCACTGTGAGCAAAAAGTTTTAGGGTAGCAATGTTGGTATAACCATCAACAATAAACCCCATTAATTTAGAGCGAGCTTCCGAAGAGACAACCGAACGTTGTTTTACTCTTGGCACAAAATAGCGCAGTGCAGCGACATAGATAATCATCCAAACAATTAATGGAATCATCAATTTCCAGTCCGTCTCTGCAAAGAGAACCAGAGAGGTCACGGCATAAATGACGACGTGCCAAATGGCATCCACAAGCTGCACCGCAGAGTCTCGTACTGAGTTACCCGTTTGCATAATTCGTTGTGCAATACGCCCGGCAAAATCCCCTTGGAAAAAGGACAGACTTTGGCGCAACACGTAGCGATGATTTTGCCAACGGATCATGCTGGTCATCCGCGGGTTAATGGTTTGATGAATAAGTAAATCATGTAACCAAATCATCACCGGACGGATCACCAAGGCAACTGCCCCCATCCACAACAGAATACGCCAATGTTCACGGAATATCGTCGCAGGCTGACTGTGATTCACTAAATCGATGATAGTGCTTAAGTAGCTGAAGAGGGCGACTTCAATGAGCGCACCAAGAAAACCGACGACGAGCAATCCGGCAAAACAAGGCCAAACCTGCCGTAGGTAGTAAAGGTAGAAAGCACCAATAGCCTTAGGTGGCTCCGCACTCGGTGCCTCGCGAAAAATATCAATTAATCGTTCAAAACGCTCAGAAACCATAACTATATCGACTCTACGCAGTGCATGAATTGATAAGTTTACTGTAAAATCATCCGAACTTCCGCCCTAAGCAAAGATTATCCGGGTATTTACCTGTCTGTAGCGGGACTCAGCGCGAAATCCGTGAGCTTGGATAGGAATAGATAAGCGTTTCTACTTCTCTGTGTAAGAAGCTGTCCACTTATCTGAAACACTCCATTGGCAATAGTGGTCAGTTAATGATCACTGGTATCGTTTTATCTTTCCACGATGTTTTATCGAAAGAACGGCCATAGATAAGCTGTAAGTTTGCTGTCCCTGCTTGCTGGGCAATAAAGGTGAAAGTTTGCGTTCCTGAACAGCCTACCGCACCTTTAGGACAATCTGTATTTTGTTGATAGTCACTCGCAACAAAAATTAATTCTTGAGGAAGTTGTCTAATCATCCACTGATAACCCGTAGTGGGATTACTCTCGACAACTACTCGGACGATCTTTCCTTTCTCACCTTGAAGTGGAGGTACGGTATCGGCGGCGAATAGGGGTAACGATGAAAGCATAATGGCTCCTGCAAGCAGCGGGGTGATTATTTTCATACAGTATTCCTTAAAGTATTAGTCGTGAGTACCTTTAGTTTAGTAAGCCTAGGTGTTCAACTAGAATCGATGTACCAATACCAATAAGCACGATACCCCCTAAGATTTCAGCCCATTTACCAAGCACCGGACCGATAAATCGCCCAATAAGCATGCCGGTGGTTGCCATAATAGTGGTACTAATACCAATGGTTAATGCTGTCAGTACAATATTGACCTGTAGGAAGGCTAACCCGACGCCAACCGCTAATGCATCAAGACTTGTCGCGACAGCCGTCAAGGCTAAAACCATAAAACCATGACGTTCCGGTTGGCAAATCTCCTCGTCATTGCGATGACGTAATCCACCGACGACCATGCGCCCGCCGAGTACGGTCAGCAATACAAATGCTATCCAGTGATCCCAGGCCATCACATATTTACTTGCCGCAATACCGAGCGCCCATCCGAGTAAGGGGGTTAATGTTTCAATCACTCCAAAAATCAGTCCAGTGCGTAATGCCTCTTTGAAGGTGACTTTTTTCAGTACAGCGCCCTTTCCTAACGCGGCAGCAAAAGCATCCATCGACATGCCCAAAGCAAGAATAAGTGTTGTCAGTATGTTCATAATAATCTGAATAACTATACAAAGTAACAGTGATATTCCCTCAAGGGGAATTCGTCATGGGCAGGAGTCTACCACGCAAAGACGCAAATAAAAAAGCAATAAAATCATGTAGTTAAGTATAGCAAAGGCTATAACTCTTACCCTAATACATAAACGAGGCGCAAGCCGAGGATATTCTTGGTAAAATTATTTTTTGTAATATGATTGGTTGAAATTACGTTCGACTCGAAGAAAACTATGAGTGCCTTATGAAAAACCCGCTTGAAACACTGTTTATTCCCGCTGGAATCTTGTTGCTAGGCTTCCTGTCTGCGTTATTATTACCCGCCCCCACTTTCGGTATTGGCTTAGCACAATCCGTTATGAAGTGGTTTCATCTCATGGATCTTAATCAGCTCTATACCATCGTTTTCGCCTTATGGTTTCTCTTTCTAGGAACCGTGGAATACCTATTGATACGTTTTGTATGGCGACATTTTATCTCCCGCGCATCATGATTAAAAAGTGATAATTTTAACAGTTAGTTAACTGTTATTTGACATAAACTAATTTTTATCGAAACGATAATTTATATTCATAACTATCATTGAGTTATAGAGATAAAATCTTATTATTAGTAGTCAAAGAAATAATAGCAGTAGTTTGAATAATACTAGCAAACTATTACCATAATACTCTGAATTGAATGATAAAAATTTCTTAAAAAATAATTTTTATACGATTTCCACTAAGGCATTTTCTTTAAAAACACTTCAAATCGGATGTTTAAATTGAACGGGGAAATGTTATATTTATCGGCATCTTACCGAGTGCTTCATTTACTGTCACCACGCTGTAAGCCGATAAGCGTCTTACAGAAGAGGATATTGCCTCATGTCGAAATCACCACTACACCTACCACTCTCTATGAGTGCGAGCCATGCTATGACTGCTAACCTACCCGAATCCGCCCCCCTTGATATGTTATTGATTGGCGCCGGAATTATGAGCGCAACACTGGGAACCTTCCTGCAAGAAGTTGAACCGACTTGGCGTTTAGAGATGGTAGAGCGCCTACCGGGCGTTGCTGAAGAGTCTTCAAATGGTTGGAATAATGCTGGGACTGGCCACTCGGCTTTGGCTGAGTTGAACTATACACCACAACGTGCAGATGGCTCGATTGATATCTCTAAAGCGATTTCGATTAATGAAGCTTTTATGGTTTCTCGTCAGTTCTGGGCTTCATTAGTCGAGCAAGGCCGCCTAGGTAAACCGAATAGTTTTATCAATACCACGCCACATATGAGCTTTGTGTGGGGTGATGACAATGTCAATTTCCTAAGAAAACGCGCAGAAAGTTTACGTAATAGTTGCTTATTCCGTGGTATGGCATTTTCTGATGAAGTCGAAACGATCCAACAGTGGGCCCCACTGATTATGAAAGGGCGTCGACCAGGGGAAAAAGTCGCGGCCACGCACTCTGCTTTTGGTACTGATGTTAATTTCGGCGAGCTGACTAAGCAACTTATTGAAAGTTTAAGCCAACATGACAACTTTACGTTATCACTTCGCCAAGAAGTCCGGACGATGACTCGTTTAGAGAATGGCTTGTGGCAAGTGACGCTACAAAACCTGATGAATAATACTTCGCGAACGGTTACCGCAAAGCATATCTTTATCGGCGCCGGCGGTGGCGCGCTGCCACTCCTACAGAAAACAGGGATTGAAGAAGCGAAAAAATTTGCGGGCTTTCCAGTAGGCGGCTCTTTTTTAGTGACCGAAAACCAAACATTAGTGCAACAGCATTTAGCCAAAGTCTATGGTAAAGCCAGTGTTGGGGCGCCACCAATGTCGGTTCCTCACGTGGATACCCGAGTGCTCGAGGGTAAACAAGTGCTGCTCTTTGGGCCCTTTGCCACATTTTCCACGAAGTTTCTTAAACAAGGCTCTTTGCTCGATATGTTTGGTTCAATGACGCCAAACAATATCGTGCCAATGATGCAAGTCGGCGCACGTAACTTCAGCTTAGTGAAATATCTTATCGGGCAAGTTCTATTAACTGACAAAGACCGTCTTGAAGCGCTGCGTGAATATGTTCCTCACGCAAAGGCTGAAGATTGGCGCTTAGTCGTGGCGGGTCAACGTGTACAAGTCATTGAAAACGACGCCAGCAAAGGGGGAACCCTAAAACTGGGTACTGAGATTATCACCTCGCAGGATGGGACTATTTCGGCACTGTTAGGGGCTTCACCCGGTGCGTCAACCGCAGCTCAAGCGATGCTTGATGTGATGGGAAGGATTTTTAAAGATGAAATCGCTTCGGCAAGCTGGCAACAAAAGATTAAGCAACTGATCCCCTACTGGAAAACGGCGCTGAATGATGATGAGCAAGCCACTGAGCAGGTATTGAAACATACTAGCGAAGTACTTGGGCTGGCCTATCCAGCCCCTGATAACGATCAAGTCACCGTCAACCTAACCCCTTTACCTGCAGTCGAGGGTGAGCCCCTCTCTGTATGACCGATAATGGCCTGCTTTACGCAGGCCATCTACCTTATGCCATGATCACTTCCACCAGCATCCAACTGGCTGTCATGACTAGAGTCAGAGCCATCACGCTATTAAATACCCAGCGCTTACTGGCATCTTGTAGCAAGCCACTCATCTTATCTCCCAACATCGCCCAAATAATGACGCAAGGTAGTGTCATCAGACCATAGCTTAACAACATCCAACTCAGTGGAACGTCTGCTGCGTAGACCAGCGCAACGTTCAAACACATCAGCCATGCTTTAGGATTTACCGCTTGAAACAAGACAGCCCCAAGAAAACTCATCGGTGTTGAGGCTTGTGTGAGTTGGGGTGCTGCTGAGCGAAAAATTTTCCATGCAAGCCAAAAGAGGTATCCACTCCCCAATAGCGTCAGCGGTATACGGATCATTGCCATCCAGTGTAATAGTTGCTCAAAGGCTAAAATAGAAAATAACAGCTGAACTAAACAGCCGGCAATGATCCCTAGGACCATGGGTAAGGTTTTTTTCAAACCATAGTTAACCCCAGAGGTCGCCAACATCACATTATTTGGACCGGGTGTGACCGACATGACTACGACATAACTGATGTAAGAGGGATCAAGCATGATGAATGTCCTGCGAAAAAGTATAAGCCCATGCTACAGCAGGGGTAGAAGGGGTAACAGAGACAAAAAAGGTTTATTGTAATGAGTACAATTTTAGTTATAGTAAATTGTACCCATTAAATGAGTGACTAGGTGTATCCATGACAGAAGTAACGACTCGCTATCAGCAACTTGCCGATGAATTTGCAACCTTAATTCATCAAGGAAAGATCAAGGCAGGCCAGAGGCTTCCAGCCATTAGACGCGTAGCAGAAACGCATCAAGTTAGCGTTAATACGGTACTTTCAGCATGGCAGCGTCTAGAAAACCGAGGATTGGTCGAAGCAAGACCCCAATCAGGATTTTACGTGCGTAGTGTCTTAGCTGAGGTCGCCACCTCTGCCCCAAGACAATTAAAGCCTCGCGAGTTAGGTCGGGAAAAAATGGCATTAATTGAAGCGGCTTTCTCCGCTCAGCGTAATCCCGCTTACACGAATATTTCGCTCGCCTGTCCACAGCATGAAGATTTTTTCCCCACCGCCAAACTAACAAAAATTGCCGCCTCCCTATTACGTAGAAAGCCTGAAATAATTTCCAAGTATGCGTTACCCAATAATGGGGAACCTCTGCGCGAGCAAATTGCGAAGCGTGCCCTCTACTCAGGCCTGTCGCTTTCCGCGGAAGAAATCATTATCACCCACGGCTGTTCAGAAGCGATTCAATTAGCCTTAAGAGTAATCACTTCTCCTGGGGATTGTATTGGCGTCGAGAGTCCTACCTACTTTTTCCTTTTTCCGTTATTAGCTGAGCTCGGTTTGAAAGCAGTCGAGATCCCAACCGATCCACGAAAAGGGATCAAGATGGATGTTCTTGAATTGATGCTAAAAGAGAAACGGATCTCAGCATTAGTCACTATCCCTACGGTCCACAACCCATTGGGTTTTACAACCTCTGTCGCGGATAAAAAAAGACTCGCGCAGCTAGCACAACACTATCAGTTGCCGATTATTGAAGATGGGATTTATAGCGAATTACAATTTCACACTCCAGAGTCACCAGCGGTTAAGAGCTTCGATAAAGAAGGTTGGGTGATTTATTGCACCAGCTTTACCAAGACCTTGGCTCCGGACTTCCGTATTGGTTGGATGATGGCAGGTCGTTTTCATGAAGCCATCTCTCGCCTGAAAGGCCTCAGTACACTAGGCGAATCGGCTCTATTAACCTCAACCTTAGCTGAGTTCTTGGCTAATGGCGGATATGATCATCATCTGCGTTCACTGCGTAGACGCTATGGCAGCAACATGGACAAAGTCAGAGATATGATTTCACGTTATTTTCCGGAGGGGACACAAGCGACACGGCCAATGGGAGGATTCGTTTTCTGGGCTGAACTGCCGGGAAAAATTAATACTGTTGATTTATTTGAACAGTTATTGAATGAGCGTATTTGTGTTACACCCGGGGCCCTTTATTCGCTCAGCGATCACTATCATCATGCGTTACGCTTATCATGCTGCTATCCTTTTGATGAGCGCTACCGCTATGCACTGCGTCGTACTGGTGAACTGGCTTGCGAAATTACGGGGATCCCGGCTCAAGACTTTCAAACGACAAGTTCAGTGACCCTCACCGAAGGTAACAGTGAACCATAAGCTATACTGTAGTAAATAATGCCCTTATCGCCCTAACCACAATGATGGAATTTTTATGGTTGAGACAAAAAATAATTCAAAGAAGGATAACGAGGATCAAGAAGCGTCGATCATTCCCATTAAAACGGGAAATGCCTCGGTGGATCATTCTATTAAGCAAGCCTCACGCTTCTATATTTGGTTTACTTCCCTCAAACCAGTGGCCCATTTTTTACGCGCTATTGAGCGTTTTAACGATCGCTTAGGGAGCCAATTCGGTGCCGCAATTACCTATTTTTCCTTTCTTTCGTTAATTCCTATATTGATGGTCTCCTTTGCGGCACTCGGGTTTGTCCTTGCCTCAAACCAAGCGTTACTTTCAGCGTTAATTGATAAAATCGTCAACAGTATTAGTGATCCAACCTTAACCTCAACGCTAAAAAATACTGTTAATACTGCTATTCAACAGCGTACTACTGTGGGAATAACTGGATTATTACTGGCTCTTTATTCGGGGATTAGCTGGGTCGGTAACTTACGCGAAGCCATTCGCGCGCAATCCCGCGACGTGTGGGAACGGGCCCCGAAAGATCAGGAAAAAGTGTGGCATAAATATTTACGCGATTTTGTCTCGTTAACCGGATTAGTGATTGCGTTAGTGATCTCCATTTCCCTGAACTCAATTGCAGGATCCGCACAATCTACATTGATCAGTGTCTTAGGATTAGATCATATCAGTTGGTTACGCCCCCTGATTACTGTCAGTGCTCTATGTATATCAATAGGGTGTAACTACCTTATATTTCTATGGATTTTCTGGATCCTTCCACGCCATAAGCCCCATAAAAAGGCCCTTTTCCGTGGCACGCTATTGGCTGCGATAGGTTTTGAGTTGATTAAGTTTATTATGACCTTCACCTTACCTAAATTAGCCTCTTCTCCTTCAGGTGCAGCATTTGGTTCAGTGTTGGGATTAATGGCCTTTTTCTATTTCTTCGCCCGATTAACACTGTTTTGTGCTGCGTGGATAGCCACTGCGACGCCCCCTTCTTCTGATGAAGAGAAAAAAGCGTCAATAACTCACTAATATTCCGTTAGGCTAAATGAAATTAACTATTTTTTTTAGCCTATTTTTAGTCTATCCCACCAGCTTCGACTCCATTAGACCATGACTTCGTTTGAATAATGCCGCATTACTGCGATTATTCGCTATCAAGCTGATAGACCTGCACGTGGGTTAATTGAACCATGAAGCATGGCTGCGTAATATGATTTTTCGATGTAACAAAAATAAGAAAATGGAATTATGCAAACTACAGAAACTTTGGCTGAACACGTTCAGCAAGCCCCCCCTTTGAATCCACGTAATAAAGTCATCATCGCTTCTTTAGTCGGCACGGCAATTGAGTTTTTCGATTTTTATATCTATGCCACGGCAGCGGTCATTGTTTTTCCCCATATATTTTTCCCACAAGTTGACCCAACGGTTGCAACCTTACAATCATTGGCGACCTTTGCCATTGCCTTTGTAGCACGTCCTATTGGCTCAGCACTCTTTGGACATTTTGGTGATAAAGTCGGCCGTAAAGCAACATTGGTCGCCTCGTTAGTCACGATGGGCATCTCCACCGTCATCATTGGTTTGCTTCCTAGCTACCAAACTATCGGCGTTGTTGCACCACTACTCCTTGCCTTAGCCCGTTTTGGTCAAGGCTTAGGGCTAGGAGGAGAATGGGGGGGCGCTGCATTACTCGCAACGGAGAACGCACCGGCAAAAAAACGGGCGTTGTATGGGTCATTCCCACAATTGGGCGCACCGATCGGCTTCTTCTTTGCCAATGGCACTTTTTTATTGCTCTCGTGGCTGCTCACTGACCAACAATTTATGCAGTGGGGATGGCGTGTTCCCTTTATCTTGTCTGCTGTGCTCGTCATTGTTGGCCTTTATGTTCGAGTATCGTTACATGAAAGCCCAGTCTTTACCCAAGCGAAACAATCACAGCAGCACGTTGGCCTGCCAATTGGAACCTTGTTCAAAAAACACTTTCGGGCGATGGTATTAGGCACTTTTATTATGCTGGCGACCTATACCCTGTTTTATATCATGACTGTTTATTCAATGAGTTACGGAACCGCCCCTGCCCCGCTAGGCTTAGGTTTTTCTAGAAATAGTTTCTTATGGATGTTGATGGTGGCCGTGATCGGATTCGGCGTCGCGATCCCTATCGCCGGGATCTTGGCGGATCGCTTTGGTCGTCGCCCTACAATGATCACTATTACCTTATTGATCATTGTATTCTCTTTACTCTTTCCGACTATATTGGCCAGCGGCTCACAGTGGTTGGTGATGGTATTTCTGACTGTTGGATTGACGATTATGGGCTTAACTTTCGGTCCAATGGGAGCTTTGTTACCCGAACTCTTCCCTACCGAGGTTCGCTATACCGGCGCATCGTTCTCTTATAATTTAGCGTCTATATTGGGTGCTTCTGTCGCGCCGTATATTGCCACATGGTTAAATGCCAAGTGGGGGCTATTCGCTGTTGGCCTCTACCTTGCTTCCATGGCTGTACTGACGTTAATCGCGCTGATCATCAGTAAAGAGACACGACATACGACGCTCTATCCGCACCGTTCTTAACACCCTCCCCCCAGTACGGGGGGATATATCATCAGTAAAAAGGCACCTTCAAAAATGTTTTTTTTGAAAGTGCCTCCTGTAAGGGGTTAGTATCAGGTTGCTCCCCCCTCAAGTCATTACATCTACTGTTGATGTGCTTATTCCGTTTTCTCCTTATCGCGTACATGAGCAACTATTGCAGGTTATTCTGTAATAACTAGTTCTTTGAATCGCTAATGTTCCCCAAACCAAAACCTCGAATTTAATAACAAGTTTGTCATAGACCTGATATGACAACGTCCGGTAGCCGTATTTAAAATGCAAGCGTACCATCCGGATAATCGAGAATCATGATTTTTCATTGGCAACGTGTGTATTTTCTTCATTCGGATCATCCAGTTCAGACTGTGATTCATCTACTGTACGGTGGCGGTTTTTAGGGTATTGAAGTACTTTAGCAAAGCGTCGGTTAAAGTCCTGAATAAAGGTTTCAAGCCAGACATTTGCTTCTTCAATACCAGTAATGTTCTCGAGCCGCATTTCCTTTATTAGCCGGTCCTGAAGTGTCTGGTTAGCACTCTCAGCACGGTCAGTAGCATCCAGCATTTTGATGCATGGCCTTCAACCAGTCGTGGTGAGAGCCATCAATCTGAACAAGCTCACCAAGGCAATCACGTCGGTAACGTGGTTGATAGACCCAGGGTTTACGCCGCGAATGCGAAACCCCGAGCCCCTCAGCAGTCATCCATTTTCTGAGCGTTTCCACTGAGAGACGAATAGTATGGCGTTCGCTGACATGGTTGACATTATATTTTCTATAGTGCTGTATAGAATGCAGACGATAACGCAGATCACATTCCTAAATGTTATTTTCCGTGAATAAGTAAAAAGGAATCGTTATCTAGCAGGTGATGACGATAAAACGGAGTTATTCATGTCAAAAAACCTCTATCACGCCCCCCGAGTATTCAGACCATCAGGTACTATTGGTGTTTTGGGAGCTAATTGCGTAATTGCACGTTACTTGGACCCCCTTTCGCATTTTAGTTGATCGCCATTCGCAAATTATTTGGACACCTCCAACAAAAATTTTTTTAGCCATTCAATAAAAATTTTTGACGATATCAATTGGAGTTTCTACTTGGTCAAAAAGTTTTGTAAGATAACGAGGATCGTTGACCCCCATTCAGTTATGCCACAATATTTTAGTCCGCTTTGACTGGCCTCAAAAATTATTGGCCTAAAATAATTTCAATGGGGTTCTATCTCTGGTAGAGCCACTATGCTATTTTTATTTTTAGTAAAAGGTATTAGGCCAATTTTAATTTACTCAAAATAGCACCATAAATTAAGAGGATACATGAAACTACTAACACTATTTTAACCCCTCCAATAAACTGAGTGCTTGTAGATACATTAATTAAATTTCCAAAAATCGCCACGCCAATAATACCCCCCACTTGTCTTGCAGAGTTAAGTAAACCGCTAGCAATTCCTGCTTTTTCCACCGGTGTAGAATGTAGTGTTGCACTTGTGATAGATGGAATAGCAAGCGCTATTCCACTTCCAGAAAGTAGCATAGCTACTGAAGTTTCCCACTGATGAGGGCTTTGTATAGCCAATAAAAGTAATAAATATCCTAGTGCAGATATAATTAATCCTAAGGATGTCAAAAATTTTGGACCCACACGCGGTAATAGTCTTCCAGCAATAATATTGACTAGGAATAAGGAAGACATCATTGGAAGAAATGCAGTTCCTACTTCCTCTGGCGTAAAGTGTTTAACCAATTGAAAATATAGACTTAATACAAAAATAATACCGTAAAACGTTAGGTTAGCAATAAGGCCAATGATAATAGCCACACCTAAGACAGAACTGCGAAACAGTTTTAATGGAATTATAGGGTTAGAGTGAGAACGCTCTACTAAGATAAGTAAAAGAGCACTTAATGCGGAGCCAATGAATGAGATGATAACGGCTAAGGACCCCCACCCAGATTGACTAGCCTCGATAAGTCCATACGTCAGTAAACTCAACGTAAACGCACTTAATAATTGACCATAATTATCTAATTTTTCTGAATTTTTAGTTTTTTTTGATGGCGCATAAATTAAAACTATTCCAAAGCTGATAATACCTAATGGTACGTTTAGTAGAAAAATTGAAGGCCATCCAAAATGTGAAATGAATAGTCCTCCAACGACAGGCCCTGCTGCGAGAGCTATACCCCCGCTGGCTCCCCACCAACCAACAGCCTTTCCTCGTGACGTAGGATCCTCAAATATGGTGCGTATTATAGATAAAGACGTGGGAACTAATAGAGCCGCCCCAAGACCTTGAATGACTCGAGAAAAAATCAACGCTCCCAGAGTCCCGGAAAACCCACAAAGTATTGATCCAATAGTAAAGAGAAAAAATCCAGCTAGAAAAATAGGTTTGCTACCGTAGCGATCCCCTAAACTTCCAGCAGTTAATAGCAATGTTGAAAATACTATGGAATAAGAATTGATAACCCATTGAATACCTAGCATATCCGTATGAAAAGTAGAGCGTATCGAATCTACAGCTACGTTAACCACGCTTGTATCTAATAACACCATAACGAACGCTAGGCATGTAGCGATTTGTATAAGTCTTGTACGATAAGTTATTTTTACACTCATGTTCTTTACTCCTTTGATAATACTGATCAGACTAAGGATAAAGACGATTAAGCTATGCGTAAATTCCGTATACGCGCACAATAGATTATGGATATTTGCACAGATGAAAAATTGGGAAGATATTCGTTTTTTTCTTGCAGTAGCAGACTCAGGAAGCTTATCAGGGGCTGCTAGAACATTGAATGTCGATCATGCCACAGTAAGTCGGCGTATTAATTCTTTAGAGAAGAGTTTGAGCAGTAAGCTAATTATTCGAAATACCAGAAGTTGTAGTGTAACTCCACTTGGCGAAAGGGTAATTATCGCTGCTAAGCAAATGGAAAATGCATCTTTCGCTATAGACCGATTAGCTCTTTCAGCTCAACACACAGTAGCAGGAAAGGTATCAATTAGTGCGCCACCAGTACTTGTAACACACATCCTCGCTAAATATCTGAACACATTTTACCAACGCTATCCAGAAATCCATCTGCATATAGTCAGCTCAGCTACATTGGCATCATTAAGCAAGCAAGAGGCAGATATAATCCTACGCTTGGCTCGACCGAACGATAATAATGATGTATCTCGTAAATTAGGCAACATTCCTTTCGCTTTTTATGCATCAAACGACTACACACATAAAGATAACCCGAAAAGGTGGAATTTCATCGGCTATAATGATGATTTTGCTAAAATGCCTCATGCTAAATGGATTACATCAATAGCGGGGAATAGGCCAATAGTCTGTTCACTAAGTGATATTACGAGTCAAATCGAGGCAGTGAAAACGGGAGTAGGTATTGGGTCTATTCCACGTTTCATAGGTGATGATGATTCTAAATTAGTACGTCTAGCCTGTAGCGAGGATGTCTATTCACCGGAAGTTTGGTTGGCAGTACATGCAGATATGCGTACATCACCGGTCCTTCGCATAGTGTTAAATTTTTTAACAGAAACTATAAATCAGCACATACTATCTAGTTAATGTCTTCTGATATTTTTTGGATGTGTCCAAGTAATTTGCGAATGATGATCAACTAAAATACGAAAGGGTGATCAAGTAAATTTAAATGCCCAAGCTAATACGCCAGAAGAAGTTAAAACTATCCAGAATATGATGATTGATGCAGGATATAACCATATTCACGGTACCCACCTTCGGGCCAGCGGAAATTGTGATCAAGAAACCAAAACAGCTATTTTATGGTATCAACAGCTTCTCAATATGTCCCCAACCGGAGTGATACACCCGATGGAGACCCTTTTTTATATGATGTTCAGCCAAGCAACATCCCCCCATTGGAGGCCTATTAACACATCCGGCCCACTAAAAGTCAGAGAAGGACAATTTACCTTCGATGCGGAAGGGCGTGACTATCTAACTACAGTAGAACCATTCAGACAGCCAGCACACACTGCTTATTTTTCCAGGATACTTCACTCGCCTGGTGGTCCATCTGGTGTAACTATCGGCCGAGGTTACGATATGAAAATGAGAAGTTCAGGTGTAATCTTCAGTGATATGAAAAAAGCTGGAGTGGAAGACTACAAATCCCTCATTTGCTCAAAAGCTGCTGGTCTCTATGGCCGTCATGCAACGGAATTCGTAAAGTACTACGGACCACTGGTTGGGGAAATATCACATCTTCAGCAGGTTCGTTTATTCGAAAATACTTTTTCAGTATACGTATCAACCGCAGCACGTATTTATAAAAAAAACTCACCAACCCCATCAAACTGGGACTCTATTGATAATAAAATAAAAGAAATATTCTACGATACCTTATACCAAGGAAATACAAGTGCAAAGGAAATGGTTAAAGCTATCTCATCAAATAATAGAAGCGAGGTGGTTAAATATATCGAAAAACATCACCCGGGAAATGGAACAAGCCGTGACTTATTAAGAATAAGGTATCTTAAAAAATGAAAAATTACCTAATTACATGTGTAATCACCGCATTGATACTATCACCATTAGCAATGGCAACCGTTTCGGAATCACAAAAATCCATACTCGACAGTCAGGAAAATGAAAATTGTATGAATAAAACTCAGGGGGGGGACAATATTAAATACCATGAGTGTCTTAATAGTGAGCTATTGAAATCATCGCGAGCGCTACGCAGCAAATACGATAAAAAGCTAGAAGAAATAAGAACCTCATCAGACTATGATTTTTATGACAGCATTAACGATACTAGAAAAAGCTTGAGACCAAAAGTTGAACGATCATACAAGACCGAGCAGGCAACATGGATTACATATAGAGACAGTTACTGTAAAAATATAGTATCAGGAGCACTAACCGGAGATAGTGCATTTGTCGGAAATGTTTCATGCATCATAAACATGAATAAGCGAAGGATTGAGGAGATAAATCTTATGTATAATCCTGCATCTGCCTGGTGACAAGATTGAAACATACAGCTCATACCTGTAGTAGCCCCCTGAAACACCAGACAGTAGAGGTATCTACAAATAAGAGATAGGCTTACATAAATTGATCTTACCCCCGACAACTTTGAACTCTATCGCCGGGAGAAAGAGTATTGATTACGCCAGTTTAGGGGCAATATTCACTTTATAACTCACCTGTTGAGAGGTATTTCCTTGTTCATCCATCACCACCAGTGAAAAAGTCTGCTGCTGTTCTTTTTCAACCATTGGAGCAATAATCTCAAGATCACAAGCTTGTTTATTCTTAACATCGATTCCTCCTGGAATATCCCACACATAAGTCAGCTTCTGATCGCTCTCAGAGTATGACTGGCTTGCTGACAGTAAAAATTGGCTTCCACCTAAAACAGAGAAACTAATCGCAGCAACCGGCGCTTTGTTTTCAGGTTTAGGATCAATCTTGCCAGGAACAACTTTGACGCGCTGGATCGACGTGGATGTCTGATCCTTACCAGTAAGGGTTAGCTTAATCTCAAAGACCGTAGCTTCAGTCACCTCTGGTGCGCTTAATGTAATCTGGTCATCTGTAACAGTTGATCCATCAATATCAAATGGCACGTCCCAATGGAAAGTTAAGACTTCATGGTTGTCAGGATTACCATTGTGTCCTAAGAGAATAAATTTATCTCCCCCGACGACACTTAAATCAATCGCTGCTGTAGGAGTATGATTACTATCGTTGTTGTCACTACTGCCGTCGCTATCGTTATTATCTTCATCATACGAGATAAGTTTGCTATAGCGTTTAGCAAATTCCCAGTCGTAGCTTTTACCAGATGCGGATACGCCATTATCCCAATTAATAGACCAGCTCATCAGTCCTTTAATATTAATCCCATCATTTGCCAATTTAGA
This sequence comes from Rosenbergiella gaditana, assembly GCF_018494065.1. Taxonomy (GTDB): domain Bacteria; phylum Pseudomonadota; class Gammaproteobacteria; order Enterobacterales; family Enterobacteriaceae; genus Rosenbergiella; species Rosenbergiella gaditana. The sequence continues at coordinate 78,985 of NZ_JABBFR010000013.1, forward strand.
AAATGCATCATATACATCCTCAGGGTTAATGACATAGCCTGTAGCTGCTGCATCAATATTTGCCGGAAGGCCAATAGCAAACTTCTGTGGAGGGATAGAAATAAAACCATGAGTGCCTGTTACTAAGCTTTTTGTGAGGTAATAGAGAAATTTAGATTTTAATGCATCATTGTTTTGTGCAATCCAAAGACTTTCTTCATCAACCCATAAGCCATCACCGCCCTGGTTGTAAAATTGTGGGGCAATCATGTCATAATAACCCTCTAACGCAGTGATATAATCAATATAGCTGCCATCTTTATGCAAATAGGGGAATTCTGGCGCCATACTAATCACAAATTCTTTATCTACTGCTTTATAATGGTCTTTCACTTTTTTCAGCGCAGCAGGAATAACTTTTTTATTACTCGCAGCACCAATTGCGCCTTGCTCAAGATCGATATCGATGCCATCAAAACCATAAGTTTCCACCAGGCGAATCACTTCGCTTACAAAAGCATCTTCATCTTTTTCAGTCAGCTCGACATGCGCATCCGCACCACCAAGAGAAAGTAGTACAAACCGATTTTGGCTATGCAGTGTATCAACCATCTGACGGAACTCTTCGTCTGAATAATGAAATGGCTTAAAGGTTGGAATGCCCACGCCTTTCATAAAAGAGACACAAATAACATTATATTCATGCGGTACTTCCAGTAAACTTAGGTTGCATGATGAACCTTGTTGGTAACCATCTTTACCTGCTGATGGCCAATTATGCCAGTAGCCGACCATTATTTTACTTTCTGAAAATTTCTTACCCATGATATTTATCCTTGTTGTTCAAAATGAACTATGAGTATAAAAATCTAAATGTTGATATCAAAGTTACATTAGATTACTTATGATTGTGAGAAATATTATGTGTATTTATTTATAGATAGAATGACACATAATATTTTTTTAAAAAAATAACTACTGAATATTTTAATTATTATCCCTGGATGATCGATGTATTAGCAATTTCCTTAAGTGTTTCTGGAATTTTGGCAGAGAGGTGGGTATCGCTGATTTTTGGTAGTTCAGAGACATATAAATCATAGGGCATCCAAAAAGTATAGCCATCCCAACGATTCACCTGGAATACAGACTCCTGGATATCCTTAGGAATGTTATCCCACTCCTTACTACCAGGGGAGTATGGCCCTTGATAACCTGGATTTGAATTATTCCATGGGTTATGTAATCGAACCAACCGAATACCATTCCATTCCTGAGCATCGATAACGGCAAATGCATGCCCTTTCGTAATATACTTATTTTTACTACCTGTTCCCTGATAGGTTGCATGCTGCTCATGCTGAAAAATGTTTATAAATTTACTCTTCCAAACATCATCTTTATTCGCATCAGAAATGGATGTATTGGCTGTGGACTCGATACCAAAGTAACCCTCTTTTCCTCCACCCAGTTTTCCATAACCACCTGATATTTTAGATATCGCTTTTTCGATAATAAGATACCAAAATTCATTGCTATTCAGCATGGAAGAAAACCCTACTGTTGGGAATAAATCATCTATAAGAACATAACCAATTCGATTGCCATCGATAATACGTACAGAATAGACACCGTATGGATTGAATACGCAAGGGTAGATTGAAGAAAAAAGAAGGTTGTGCCCTTGCGGGTGAACAGAAATGACACCAATTGAAGACACGAATCCACAATTACCAAGGCCACGCTGGCACATATCCTTGAATGATATTCCATTAATGAATACTTCTGGAGAAGCACAAATATCATGGATTCTCTTGTGGGATACCTTACTCCCGCCCTTCCACTGGGATGGTGGAAAGGTTTCGTCTTCAAAGTATAAATTAACATAATGAAGATTTTTAATTAATTCAGGAATGGGATCATTTTCATACAGTATGGCATTTCCCAACTTGAATGACTTATATTTATCGAGAATATCTGACATTTCATAGGAAAACATTGACGAATCTGGGGGTGTTAAACTTAGCGCCTCCTGAATAATTTCATCCGCATAAGCTTCTCTTCCGGAACCATGAGCTGTTCTGTCGGGAGATTTTGGCCAGCTTAAAACATCAGAAAAATTAATTTCTTTATCGATTTTTTCAAAATATGGAGTTGACATAATATTACCTTTTTATCCTACGATATTATTGTGATTACTTTTTTTATTCACAGTGGTTATCCGCCTCATCTTTCGATGAATACGGCGTTAAGATTTACCTGAGATAATTTATCCCCTTGGGTAAATAAATAAGTGAAATTAATTTTTATGAATTTAAATTTATTTTTTCTTTTATACATGTGAGGCATCACATTGATCTATTTTAACTATTGGCTTGACAATTATTTAAATTTTATAAGTTTTTTATTAATTGATTTACGTCAATATTTTCAAATGCTTTGTACGTAGTGTGCTATCTGATATAGTAGAACTTCCACCGATAAAATCTTTCTGTTCTTTTTATAATGACCATTTTTCTTTTTGGCTTTAAAAAAGGCCCCTCATATTTAGATATTTTTATCGTCAATGGAATATGACTTCCTTTCAGCTTGGACCTAAGCCTGTAAGCCAGTTGAGAAACCGTATTTATAGAGACAATGCATTTTTTATCTCCCCAGATATAATCAACCATTGCATCATAGTTTCTACCCGATTTAGTTGTATTTAACAAAAATGAAAGCATTCTATTCTCATTTCTAGTGAGCTCGGTTTTTTTTCTATTATAAGTAAAACAGCCTTTTCCTACTATTAACATTAACAAACCTCAAATATCTCTGTTAATTATCCAATCAAATCAATAATAGTGAAATAATACTGACCTGCAAGATATATTCTTAACCCAATAATAATTACTTGATCTATTCATTAATTTTAAAAACTATATGAAAAAACTCTGTTATAATAGGTTAATTTTGGGGGAATTAAAGTCAGTAAGTCATTTTAATTGAAAAAATAAATTAATGATTTATTTACCCTGATAATATATATACTGCAGCCAATTCCCACGTATTTATCAAGCCACCTTGAATGTTAAACTTATTCTCTACTGGACAGTAATATTCTTACTAAGATAAAGATGTGACGCTTTTTATCTACTAACATTTAATTTTTTTGTTGTTATATTTTTTAACTCTTTTATTTTTAGCGTGTAATTTCATTATTAATTGAAGTGATTTTGTTTTTTGTGTTTATTACTCACTTACTTAACATCACTTAAGTTTATTTATTTTTTATTTTTACCGTGTTTTTTTTGTTATAAGAAGTTATGCGATTTTATTTCAAAAGCTAGATAATATCTGATTTGTCATTATGCGGTTGAATGATGAATAAATTAAACGACTTCTAAAGTTAAGTCATATTCTAAAACTACAGAGATAAAATATATGTCTAAATTGATTAAAATTGATAGCGCTACAGAAAACAGCTATCAAATCAATGGATTTAATCCTGCAAAAGAAACTAAAAATAATAGCTACACTTCTGCTAGGGTGAATAAGCCTGTATATAATCAGTATCAGGCGAGTAATAAGCCTAAAGTATTTGGCTATTATACCGATTGGTCACAATATGATGCGCGACTGGATAATCCAAATGCTGGTAACGCAGATCGCGGACGTGGGTATGATTTGGGAAATGTTTCACCAACTGCTTATGACAAGATCATTATTGGTTTTTTAGGCATTGTGGGTGATGCTGCCACGCAAAATGCAGAACCTAAAAATAAACATAACGGTCAAACCATTCAGAAAGCAGCAGCACTTACTAAAACTGGCATTGATGCGCCTTCTTTCCTCGATACTTGGGGTGATTTCCAGTCGTACCGTAACTGTGGGTTTACCACAAGTGGTTGGGATGTCGATCCTGCGACCGTGACTCAGGAAAACACTAAAGGTGTTCTTGGTGGTCTGCGTGAGCTGCAGAAAAAAGCGAAAGCACTTAATCATGAACTTGTTCTGTCAATGAGCATTGGCGGATGGACAATGAGTAATCGTTTCCATCAAGTCGCGGCTTCTGAAGCATCTCGTCAGCGTTTCGCTGAAGGCGTTTGCACCTTATTCCAAAAATTCCCAATGTTCAGTGAAGTAGATATTGACTGGGAATATCCAGCAGCCAATGGCAACGACAATCCCAATAGTCCTGAAGATGGACAAAATTATGCACTGCTGATCGCTGAGCTAAAAAAACAGTTAACTGCCATCAAGCGTGAGGATGTCAAAATTTCCATCGCTTCTTCAGCGGTTATTAAAACGCTGTCAGGTTCGAATATTAAGGGACTCATGGATGCTGGTCTGCATGGCATTAATGTGATGACCTATGATTTCTTTGGTATTCCATGGGCTGAAGAATTAGCTCACCATACCAATCTACATGCCCTGGCTAAAGGTGGTTGGGGAGTGGACACCATTGTTGATTATCTGGTGTCAGAAGGCTTCCCATCGGATCGTATCAACATTGGTTATGCAGGTTACTCTCGTAATGCGCCATCCGCAAAAATCGACAGTTTTTCTCCATTAAAAGGTTCATATACTTGCGAGAAGAAGACCGATGATAAAGGGAATATTGTCGGTGTTGCTACCGGTACTTTTGAAAGCGGGTGTAGTGAATGGTATGACCTTATCTATAACTACCTGGATCTGGAATCTCAGAAAGGCCGCAATGGCTTTAACGTTTATACCGATGAAGTTGCAGATGCTGATTATCTTTACAATCCTGAGACACAATTTTTCATGTCACTAGATACGCCGCGTACGGTGAGAGAGAAAGGACGTTATGCGGTTGAGAAGAATCTTGGTGCACTGTTTACCTGGACCGTTGATCAGGATAATGGCGTGCTGGTCAATGCTGCTCGCGAAGGCCTGGGATATAACCTGGTTCAGAAAACTATCGATATGTCGCCATTTTACTTCAAGGGGATTAACGTTGATAAGAGCCAGGATCAGGATCAGGATCAGGATCAGGATCAGGATCAGGATCAGGATGATGATAATAACCAACCTCCTGTTGCTGTTATTGAAATGGGCGTTATTTCAGGGAGTCATATTCAGTTATCGGGAGCTAATTCCCGTGATGAAGACCACGATGAATTATCTTATTCATGGGCTATTCCTGCAGAATTTAAGGCCACTGCGACAGACCTTGAAATTATCGAATTAACCGTGCCAGCTGTGTCTGAAAAAATGACGCACCAGATTACCCTGACGGTTATGGATACAAAAGGGGCACAATCGACAGTGAAAGCCTTCAGTCTCGATGTTTATCCAGATTTAGCACCAACGCCTAATCCAGGCCCAACACCGGACCCAATTCCTACCCCTGATCCTGAGATTCCAGAATGGGATGCCAATATCGCATACACAACGGATTCAGGAAAAGTGGCTTGGAAGGGCCATATCTATCAATGTAAATGGTGGACTCAAGGCGACAAGCCAGACCTTAATTGTGGTGCTTACGATGTGTGGCAATTGATTAAGTCTTCATAGTAGTGACATAGCGTAGAAATAAGGCAGGATGATTTTAAAATAATCATCCTCCTTGTCACCAGTGATGCAGAGGAAATAAATTGGCTATCCCTAATACTTTTTAGGGAGGAGGGAATCAATGTGTACTGAGCATTTCTCAACCATATTATGGTTACTCGACTGTTGGTGGCGTGGTGAGCAATTATCAGGAGCAATCATCATGTCAATACTGATGGCCGGATTGCGAATCGCTTATTTCAATGGTAACTGGAAGAAAATTATATTAGAAGCAACATTATGTGGCCTGTTAACGATGACAATATCATCGACATTAGATCATTTTGAGTTTCAACGCTCTCTTTCAATTACCGTAGGTGGTGTCGTGGGCCTGATTGGTGTTGGTTGTATCCGTTCTATCGTAATGAAGTTAATTAAAATGAAATTTAACATTAGTGATAAATAATTAAAAATACTGTCGATAGGCATTTATTTCATATACAGACCATTAATAAATATAGAGGAGTAAATAACATGAGTTATCTCTCAAGGGGTATCCGTAATCATAATCCAGGGAATATTCGATGGGGCGACAACTGGCATGGTCTTGTTCCTGTAGCTGAGCGTACTGATACGTCATTTTGTCAGTTTGTTTGTGCTGCTTATGGTATTAGAGCAATTATTATTATTTTGAATAAATATCAGAGTAAACATGGGCTGAAAACTATTTACGAGATTATTAACCGATGGGCACCAGCCATTGAGAATGATGTGGATAAATATGCTGATTATGTCGCTAAAAGACTTGGGATTGCTGTCGATAGCGAAATAGAATTAAGCCATAAGTCGATAATGGTCGAAATAATTAAAGCAATCATTTTCTTTGAAAACGGTTGTCAGCCATATAACGACGAGGTTTATAAAGAGTCATTCGAACTGGCTTAATTATAAATGATATTTTATATATATTTATTAAGGACTGTTCTGGTGATCAAACTTATATTCCGACTTACCCTGCGGGCTGCGCAGGGCTTCATTTATCCCATTTTTGCCCTGATGGGCGTTCCGCTGCACAGTCCGGATTACAGCAGCGTCAGTAAGCGGGCAAAATAGGTCAGTGTCAGTTTCAAAACGCCCACCCGGGGTGAAAACGAGTGGAACGTAAAACAATATGGCAAAGAACGGCGTCGTCTCTGGAGGAACGTGATTACGATGGTCAGGTTGCGGAGGCTTTGGCCACATGCTGCGTGCGCTGAACAAAATGACGAAGGTAGATATGCCTGAAGGCGTGTGTATTGCCTGAAAAAGCCATCGGGTACGGGAATGTTTAATTCAAATCTTATTTATTCAACAGAGCCTTTTAGAGACTAAAAAGCCCCTACATTGTTAAACAATATAGGGGCTTAAAAAGGACGTCCGATGCTACTGGATATTAGCCTGCTACGGCAATGCTCTTCATATCCGTCATGTAACCACGTAGTTTACGGCCTACTTCTTCGATTGGGTGATGGCGAACCGCTTCGTTCACTTCACGTAACTGTGCATTATCGACGTTATTATCCGTCGTGGCAGGCTTACCTAAATCACCAGGCTTCAAGTTAGCCATAAAGTCTTTTAATAATGGTACTGCAGCGAAGCTAAACAGGTAGTTGCCGTACTCTGCCGTATCAGAAATAACGACGTTCATTTCATATAGACGCTTACGTGCGATGGTGTTAGCAATTAAGGGTAATTCATGAAGAGATTCGTAGTACGCTGACTCTTCGATGATCCCCGCATCAACCATAGTTTCGAAGGCTAACTCAACACCCGCTTTCACCATAGCGACCATCACCACACCTTGATCGTAGTACTCTTGCTCAGCAATTTTACCATCATACTGGGCCGCGTTCTCAAAAGCGGTTTTACCCGTCTCTTCACGCCAAGTCAGTAGATCTTTATCATCGTTAGCCCAATCGGCCATCATACCGGATGAAAACTCACCAGAGATGATATCGTCCATATGTTTTTGGAATAGCGGTGCCATTAACGTCTTCAGCTGTTCTGAAAGCGCATAAGCACGTAATTTCGCTGGGTTAGATAAACGATCCATCATCAGGGTGATGCCACCAAACTTTAGAGATTCGGTGATAGTTTCCCAACCAAACTGGATTAATTTTTCTGCGTAAGCCGCATCAGTGCCTTCGGCGACCAATTTATCGAAGCATAGGATGGAACCCGCTTGCAGCATGCCACAAAGGATAGTTTGCTCGCCCATCAAATCAGATTTAACTTCCGCAACGAAAGAAGACTCTAAAACACCCGCACGGTGGGCGCCTGTGGCTGCTGCCCAGGCTTTAGCAATGGCTAATCCTTCTTTTTGCGGGTCATTTTCTGGGTGGACGGCTAACAGCGTCGGCACACCAAAACCGCGCTTATATTCTTCGCGAACTTCTGTACCTGGGCATTTTGGCGCAACCATTACCACAGTAATATCTTTACGAATGGTTTCTCCGACTTCAACAATGTTGAAACCGTGAGAATACCCTAATGCTGCACCTTCTTTCATCAGTGGTTGAACCGCTTGAACCACTGCAGAGTGTTGCTTGTCTGGAGTCAGGTTAATCACTAAATCCGCTTCAGGCACTAACTCTTCATAAGTACCGACTGTAAATCCATTATCTGACGCTTTACGCCATGATGCGCGTTTCTCATCGATTGCTTCTTGACGCAGTGCGTAGGCAACATTTAATCCGGAGTCGCGCATATTCAATCCTTGGTTTAACCCTTGCGCACCGCAACCCACGATAACCACTTTCTTGCCTTTCAGATAGTTAGCTTCATCAGCAAACTCTTCACGAGACATAAAACGACACTTGCCTAATTGCGCCAGCTGATTACGTAAGTTCAGCGTATTAAAATAGTTAGCCATGAATACTCCAGATAATGTTGTGCATATTTTGTGTAGTTATTGAAACGTCTTTCGCTTCATTATGACCCCATCATATGACAGGAAATACATTGCTTAAATTGATATATTAACAATATTACATTGCAGTTAACGCAACATAAAAAGGCACGATAATGATGGATTTACGTGATTTAAAATTGTTTCTCCATTTGGCTGAATCTTGCCATTTCGGGCAGACGTCTAGGGCAATGCATGTCAGTCCATCAACGCTCTCCCGGCAGATCCAACGTTTGGAAGATGAGTTAGGTTACCCATTGTTTCTACGTAATAATCGCTCAGTATCACTCACCGAAGCGGGTGAGCAATTAAAAGTGTTTGCACAGCAAACGTTATTACAGTACCAGCAGTTGAAACACGCGATGGCGGTCGATAGCCCATCACTGAGTGGTGAGCTGAAAATTTTCTGCTCAGTGACTGCCGCCTATAGTCATTTACCGCCCATATTAGATCGTTTTAGAATCATCCATCCGCAAGTCGAAATTAAACTCTTCACTGGCGACCCCGCTGACGCGGTTGAGATTGTCAGCTCCGGTCATGCTGATGTCTCTATTGCGGGTAAGCCTCTTTCGCTTCCTGCAGGGATCGATTTCACCCCTGTTGCAACCTTACCTCTGATAATGATCGCGCCTGCATTACCTTGTCCGGTACGCCAGCTAGCGATGAATCACGAAGCCCGTAATTGGCAAGACATTCCTTTTATCATTCCCGAGCAGGGGCCTATAAGACGCAGTATCGATCTGTGGTTTCGCCGCCAGCGTATGCCAAACCCCATTATTTACGCCACAGTTGCTGGACATGAGGCAATCGTCTCAATGGTTGCACTAGGCTGTGGGATCGCACTGCTTCCTGCGGTAGTGATCGAAAACAGTCCTGAGATGGTCCGTAACCGGATCATGATGCTAGAGGGGGAGGATTTAGGGGCACCATTGGAATTGGGAATTTGTGTACAAAAACAGCGGCTACGAGAGCCGCTGATTGATGCATTTTGGAATCTTCTGTAGTTACTGGCCCGCTAAAAAGAATTTAAACGCGGGATTTTCCGTTTCATCGTGATACGCATACCCTAAGGCGTCAAGGTGGGGTTCAAAATCCGTTTCTCGCGGATTGTGTTCGAACCCTGCTAAGACTCGCCCATAATCGGTGCCGTGACTGCGATAGTGAAACAACGAGATATTCCAATGGGTACCTAAGGTTTCAAGGAACTTGAGTAAAGCACCAGGTGACTCAGGGAATTCGAAACTAAAGAGGCGTTCATGCAGGGCTTTACCAGGACGTCCACCCACCATGTACCGTAAATGCAGCTTGGCCATTTCATCATCGGAGAGATCAACGACTTGATAGTGGTGATTTTGCAGCTCGGTAACAATCTCCTTGCGCTCTTCATCCCCCCGCGTCAATCTGACACCCACGAAAATACAGGCTTTCCCTTCGTCAGCATAACGGTAGTTAAATTCAGTTATTGAGCGCCCCCCTAACGTTTGGCAGAAGGTTAAGAAACTCCCTTGCTGTTCTGGGATAGTCACGGCCAGAAGCGCCTCACGTTGCTCGCCTAACTCGCAGCGTTCAGAGACATAGCGTAAGCCATGGAAATTAACGTTAGCACCAGAGAGGACATGCGCTAAGCGTTCACCTTCGATTCCATGCTGTTGAATGTACTTTTTCATTCCAGCTAAGGCTAGCGCACCAGAAGGCTCAGCCACTGCACGCACATCTTCGAACAGATCCTTCATTGCTGCACAGATTGCATCGCTATCAACCGTGACAATGTCGTCGAGGTACTGCTGACATAAACGGAAGGTTTCATTCCCAATTCGTTTGACTGCCACCCCTTCGGCAAAGAGTCCGACGCGCGATAACTCAACTGGATGTCCTGCGTCCAGTGCGGCCGCCAAACAAGCGGAGTCACTTGCCTCGACAGCAATCACTTTTATTTCAGGCATCAGCTGTTTGATTAAGACAGCGACTCCTGCTGCAAGACCTCCACCACCCACGGGCACAAAAATACGGTCCAAGTGTGCATCTTGCTGCAAAAGCTCCATACCTAAGGTGCCCTGTCCAGCAATCACTGAAGGATGATCAAAAGGCGGGATAAAAGTAAAGCCGTGGTCGGCAGCAAGTTCGATCGCTTTCGCTTTCGCCTCATCGAAGTTAGCACCATGTAATAACGCTTCTCCGCCAAAAGCACGCACCGCATCGACCTTGATATCCGCTGTCGCCAGCGGCATCACTATTTTCGCCTGAATACCCAGTTTCGCGGCCGAAAGTGCTACCCCTTGTGCATGGTTTCCTGCTGAGGCCGTTACCACACCGCGAGATTTCTGCTCTTCACTTAAGCCGGCGATCATGGCATAGGCGCCACGCAGTTTAAAACTATGTACTGCCTGACGGTCTTCACGCTTGACCAGGATGGTATTACCTAGACGATCTGAAAGCTTGTTCATCACTTGTAGCGGAGTAACCTGTGCAACATCGTACACCGGAGACCGCAAGATAGCGTGAAGATATTCGCCTGCTGAGGGCTCAGCAGGCAAGGGTTTAACTGTCGCCATCGACTTATCCCCCAAGTTTGCTCTTATCACGCACTGCGCCTTTATCTGCACTGGTCGCTAAAGAAGCATACGCACGTAAAGCAAACGAGACTTCACGCTCACGATTTTTTGGCGTGTAAGCTTGCTCGCCACGCTGAACTTGTGAAGCTTGACGCTGTGCTAGCTCTGAATCACTAATATCTAACGTGATCCCGCGCTGTGGGATATTAATCGAAATCATGTCCCCTTCTTCCACTAATGCAATAATGCCTCCACTGGCGGCCTCTGGAGAGACATGACCAATCGATAATCCGGATGTTCCACCTGAGAAACGTCCATCGGTAATTAAGGCACATTGTTTGCCCAGACCCATGGATTTTAAATAGGTCGTAGGATAAAGCATCTCTTGCATGCCAGGCCCACCTTTTGGACCTTCGTAGCGGATCACGACAACATCGCCCGCGACAACTTTACCGCCGAGGATCGCCTCGACCGCATCGTCTTGGCTTTCGTAAACTTTAGCTGGACCACGGAAGGTTAAGATCTCTTCATCAACGCCCGCTGTTTTAACGATACACCCTTTCTCCGCTAAGTTGCCGTAAAGTACAGCCAAGCCACCATCTTGTGAGAAGGCATATTGACGTTCACGGATACAGCCATTTTGACGGTCATCGTCGAGCGTGTCCCAACGACAAGACTGTGAAAATGCTTTGGTTGTACGAATACCAGCAGGCCCTGCCCGGTACATTGTTTTGATCGCCTCGTCCTGAGTCAGCATGATGTCGTACTCCGCCAAGGTCTCCTTCAGCGTTGAACCCAGTACATTAGGTACATCCGTTTTCAATAACCCTGCACGGTCAAGCTCGCCAAGGATACCGATAACTCCTCCTGCACGGTGTACATCTTCCATATGGTATTTTTGGGTACTCGGGGCGACTTTGCATAAGTGCGGTACTTGACGAGATAATCGATCAATATCGGAAATATCAAAATCAATATCCCCTTCTTGTGCCGCAGCGAGTAAGTGCAATACAGTATTTGTTGACCCACCCATCGCGATATCTAAAGTCATCGCATTTTCAAACGCAGCTTTCGACGCGATGTTACGAGGTAAAGCACTGCTATCGTCTTGCTCATAATAGCGCTTAGTCAAACTGACGATACGCTTACCTGCGTTAATAAATAACTGTTCACGATCAGCGTGTGTAGCCAATAGCGAACCGTTACCTGGTTGAGAAAGTCCCAAGGCTTCAGTCAGGCAGTTCATGGAGTTAGCCGTGAACATCCCTGAACATGATCCACAGGTTGGGCAAGCAGAGCGCTCAATCTGTTCGCTGTCTGCATCACTCACATTAGGATTGGCACCTTGAATCATCGCATCGACTAAATCGAGCTTGATAATTTGATCAGAAAGCTTAGTTTTACCTGCTTCCATCGGACCACCTGAGACAAAAATGACTGGAATATTTAAGCGCATTGACGCCATTAACATCCCCGGGGTGATTTTGTCGCAGTTCGAGATACAGACCATGGCATCGGCACAGTGTGCATTAACCATATATTCCACGGAGTCGGCAATGAGCTCTCGAGAAGGTAAGGAATAGAGCATACCTCCATGTCCCATCGCGATGCCATCGTCGACCGCGATGGTATTGAATTCTTTAGCCACGCCACCCGCCGCGTCAATCTGTTCCGCGACGAGTTTGCCAAGATCCCGTAAATGGACATGACCAGGTACGAATTGGGTAAAGGAGTTAACGACGGCGATAATGGGCTTCCCAAAATCATCATCTGTCATTCCGGTTGCGCGCCATAGGGCACGAGCGCCGGCCATATTACGGCCATGGGTGGTCGTTGCAGAACGGTACTTAGGCATGCTCAATCTACTCCAAATAACTGAAAAACGGGCGCAGCATGCCCGTTATAAAATGAATAAGGTTTACGCGTTGACAGGATCTAACCAGCCCCATTTATCTTCAGTTTCACCGGTAAATAATCCGAAGAAGGCTTGTTGAATACGCTCAGTCACTGGCCCACGTTTACCCGCCCCTACGGTAATACCATCCACGCTTCTGACTGGGGTAATTTCTGCGGCAGTGCCGGACATGAAGACTTCATCAGCCAAGTAAAGCGACTCGCGCGACAAGACCTGCTCACGGACTTCAATACCTAAAGATTTTGCTAAGGTAATAATAGCGTCGCGGGTAATACCAGGCAGAGCGGAAGAGGTAAATGGCGGAGTAAATAAGACGCCATCTTTCACTTCGAATAGGTTTTCACCCGCTCCTTCAGAGATATAACCTTGAGTGTCTAACGCGATACCTTCCTGATAACCATGACGACGAGCCTCGCTTCCTACTAGTAATGAGGATAGGTAGTTACCCCCCGCTTTCGCGGCGGTGGGAAGGGTATTTGGCGCAACGCGATTCCAAGATGAAACCATCGCATCAATACCTTGTTCCAATGCTTCCGCACCTAAGTACGCACCCCACGGAAAAGCAGCAATAATCACATCCATGCTAAAGCCATCTGGGGGATTAACACCTAGGCCCACATCACCCACAAAGGCCAAAGGACGAATATAAGCGCTTTTTAAATTGTTTTTACGCAGCACCTCGCGACAGGCTGTCATCAGTTCCTCTACAGATTGGGTAATAGGGAAGCGGTAAATTTTGGCGGAGTCGTGTAGGCGTTGCATATGTTCACGATGGCGGAAAACAACTGGGCCTTTGTGCGAATCGTAGCAGCGAACGCCTTCGAATACTGAAGTGCCATAATGCAAGGCGTGAGACATAACGCTGATTTTAGCCTCTTCCCATTTAACCATTTCGCCATTAAACCAAATGAATTCTGCTTTTTTTGTACTCATTGTCTGTCCCTTACGATTATGCTCGTATTTGTTGTGTTTTATTTTGTGTGACGTGAACGCTATTTACGTCGATTAATTTAGTCAGCTGTGTCGAAAGTAACTCAATACCACGGTGACTGGCGACTGTCATTTCAATATTGACCTGCTCAGGTCCGAGAGTTTGTGCCATTTGCATGGTTTTGATTTCGAATCCACGATGCCGTACAACCCGTAAGATGCGCTCTAATACTTCAGGACGATGACTCGCGGCGATTGTAAGTTGGTGCTGGTTCATGCGCTGTTCTCCATCATATTAGTGTTACTCGCACCCGGTGGAACGAGAGGCCAAACATTTTCGTTTTCATCGATCTGAACATGTAAAAAATAGGCGGTGGGCGCATTTAAAAACTCATCCAATGCCGCGTCGATCTGATCTTTCTTGTCGATGGTTTTACCCGGTATATCAAAGGCTCGAGCGAGCATCAGAAAATCGGGATTATCCGTCAGCAGTGTTTCGCTATAACGCTCCTCAAAGAACAGTTCTTGCCATTGACGCACCATCCCTAATCTCTGATTATCCAAGAGTAAAATTTTTACCGGCAATTGCTTACGCTTTAAGGTCCCCAGTTCTTGGATATTCATCATGATCGAACCATCACCCGATACGCAAATCACCGTATCTTCCGGTCGAGCCACTTGTGCACCAATCGCAGCAGGCAGGCCAAACCCCATTGTGCCTAACCCACTTGATGTGATGAAGTTTTCCGGCTGATGAAAAAACATATGTTGCGCTGCCCACATCTGATGTTGGCCGACATCGGTTGTCACCACTGCACTGCGTGACATTTTTTCTGCTAGTTTTTTAAGTAACGCTGGGGCAAAAATTGGTGCACCAGGATGGTCATAATTTGGCGCACTATCACACTTCAACGCTTTTACGTGTTCTACCCAAGGACCGATAGATAATGTCGTCGCCAGCTGCGGTAATAGCATCGCCATGCTTCCCTGCAACCCAACGTGTGCGCGACGTAATTTATTTAATTCTGCCGGATCAATATCGATGTGAATGACTGCAGCATGCGGGGCAAAGGTATCAAGTTTTCCGGTCACTCGGTCGTCAAAACGGGCTCCGATAGCAATCAGTAAATCACTTTCCTGTACCGCTAAATTCGCCGCCTTACTCCCATGCATGCCCAACATCCCTAAATAGGTAGGTTCGTTGTGGGGAACGGTCCCTAAGCCCTTCAATGTACACACAGAAGGTAGAGAGGTGGTCGACAAAAAGGTTCTTAGCTCAGCGACCGCTCCGGCCATGCCTACGCCGCCACCAATATAGACGATCGGTTTTTTAGCGTTTTGTAGTAAATTTTTCGCGTCGTCGATTGAACCTTGGAAAGAGTCATTGTCCTGAGCAACCGCACTGAGTACAGGCTGAAAATCGGCCGCACCCATTTGGATATCTTTGGGAATATCCACTAATACAGGACCCGGACGGCCAGATTGAGCAATCGCAAAGGCATCCGCAAGGATTTGTGGTAACTCCTCAGCACTTTGGACCATAAAACTATGTTTGGTACAGGCAAGAGAGAGACCTAGCACATCGATTTCTTGGAAGGCGTCAGTACCAATCACCGCCGAAGAGACTTGACCAGTGATGGCGACAATTGGGACTGAATCCATCATGGCATCAGCCAGGCCGGTAATTAGATTAGTCGCCCCAGGTCCTGATGTTGCAATGCAGACGCCCGTTTTTCCGGTTGCTCGCGCATAGCCAATTGCGGCGATAACCGCACCTTGCTCGTGTCGGCATAATAAATGTTCAACCCCACCGTCGTATAGAGCATCGTAGACAGGCATGATTGCGCCACCCGGATACCCGAATACTGTCTTGATCCCCTGCCTTCTTAGGGCATGAACTACCCATTGCGCTCCAGTCATCACTAAACCTCTGTCTTTTTTGGGTTGAACAGAATTTTATGCTATAAATTCTGCTGCCTCATATTTTATTATTTTGTTGTGTTTGGACCAAAAAAAAACCCCCGGACTATTAAGTGCGGGGGTTTTCTTTAGATTACGACTTGATTTTTAAGCCTTTTCTCTTCCGAACATAGCCCCGCAGGATGGGAGAATAATCACCACCACGCTAATGAGAATAAGGCTAACCACTCGTAAAAGGACTTTCATAATCAGTTCAGATATTCATCTTAATCGAATCAATACCTACAGACTTATCATAGTTTTTGGATATGATGCAATATTTTTTTATTTTTATTCACCCTACCACCTTTTAAAGGTAGATATAACTATCTGATTAGTATCAACTAATAATAGATTCCGTAAAAAAACAATTATCCTGAAATTATTAATTAATTTATCGATAAGTCTCGCAGTAGAGGTTATCTCTTGTAGAAGACCAGGTTCTTTTTGGCATACTTCGATAAGGAGGAGATGATCATGGCACTTGCAGAAGTTCTTACTCGATACGTCGTGGGCATAGAGGCCACACTTGTCACTGTTGAGATTGATATCAGTCAGGGGTTACCAGGTTTTATTCTGATCGGGCTCTCTGATAGCACTTCTCGTGGAATCCGAGCACGAGTACGCAGCGCGATCATTAACAGTGGTTATCATTTCCCCGCGAAGAAAATGACCTTGAGCCTTACACCTGATGCTCATTTTACTGAGACAAATGGCTATGACTTACCGATAGCGATCGCAATACTGCTCGCTTCAGGACAAGTCCACTTAGCGCATCGTGGTCGATATGAATACTACGCAGGGCTTTCACTGGATGGCTCACTCACCAGTTGTAAGGGGGCTATCTCTGTTGCTCTTGCTGCAATCAATTCAAAACATCCCATTATCGTAGCCAACAAGCTCTTTTCTCCAGAATTTAGTTTCAAAGAAGGTACGGTTTTCTACGCAGAAAACCTTCAACAAGTCTGCCGGTACCTTCAAGGCGAGATAATTTTATCTCCTAACTGGTTAGTAGAATCATCAAGAAGCACTGAATACCCTAACATTGATTTACAGATCATTAATGGGCAGCATCACGCTAAACGCGCCCTTGAAATCGCAGCTACAGGCGGACATAGTTTATTGATGATCGGCCCCCCCGGCTCGGGGAAAACAACCTTAGCCAATTGTTTACCCAGTCTGCTCCCCGATCTCACCCTTGAAGAAAAGATCGCTATCGCACAAGTCGAAAACCTAACTAAAAATCATATAGAGCTACCATTGCTACGGCCTTTTAGAGCCCCACACCACAGCATTACGGCGGCTGGCTTGATTGGAAGTACTCACCCTGAATCGCCAGGTGAAATTACACTCGCACATCAGGGGGTGCTCTTTTTAGACGAGCTTATGGAATTCGATAAGAAAACATTAGATGCTTTGAGAACCCCCTTAGAGCAAGGATCTGTTTTACTTTCACGCGCTAAAAAGCATGTGACTTATCCTGCAAAATTTCAGCTAGTGGCAGCAATGAATCTTCCCTTTGCCTATGCCGTATCAGAATTAAAGGTCAATCGCGCTAAAGTTGCTATGAGTAAAAGCTTAGATATTCTTTCTGCCGCTTTGATGGATCGCTTTCAGCTCTCTGTGGAGGTTTCAGCGCCGTTAGAAAGATTAAAATCGCCTAATAATGAATGTAGTCGAAGCGTTAAGACTCGAGTTATCTTGGCAAGAGATACCCAGCTTCGCCGACAAGGTAGAGAGAATGCGTTGCTCTGTTCAAGTGACGTGAGCCGCTATTGTAGTTTAACGTCTGAGGATTGGGGTTGGTTAAAAAATTGTCTTAATAAGTTATCGCTATCTCATAGAGCTTTTCTACATGTGCTAAGAGTTGCACGAACTATTGCTGACCTCAATGGTGACCCTGAGATAACAAGACCTGCGCTACAAGAGGCATTAAGTTATCGTTATACCGATCGTATTGTTCAATACCTCATACAGATTTACCAATAAAAAAGGCCCACCTAGGTGAGCCTTTATATCAATCATCGCTATCGCTGTAGTCTTCAACCGTATCCATTTGTGGCTTACCACCAGATAAGGTATGAAAACGTTTAGGACGTTTAATGCGGGACATATACTTGGACCAAACTTTCTCTGCTTCAGTCGCTGCAGGACGTTGCCCACGACATACTTCTACAAATTGTTCTTCTTCTTCATTAACCGGCTCACGCTTTGCTAGATCGAGCTCATTCATAGCAAATCCATGACGTTCTAAAAGTTGAGCTTCTTTGATCGTAAAATCTCCATGACGAGAGAATCCACGTGGGTAATGCTTATTATCAAAAAAACGGTGGGTAGTTACAAAGCTTTCCGCCATATAACACGCTCCTGCTTCTATTAATAGCTGTATAGTTCATGCCGCGGAGTATTAGTTAGGCTTGACAAAGTGTAAAACAAAAGATTTAAATTGATACGATAAATTTTTCTGGAGAAGTACTTTGGATACTGAATTACTGAAAACTTTTTTAGAAGTCAGTCGTACACGACACTTTGGTCGTGCTGCTGAGGCGCTATATCTCACACAATCGGCGGTAAGTTTTCGAATTAGGCAGCTAGAAAATCAGCTGGGAGTCAGCTTATTTACCCGCCATCGCAATAATATTCGATTAACGACTGCAGGTGAAAAGTTAAGGCCTTACGCTGATGCACTAATGTCTACATGGGCTCAGGCTAAGAAAGATGTCGCATTAGCCCTAGAGCATCATGAGCTCTCCGTTGGCGCTAGCACAGCCTTATGGGAGGGCTACCTAACCAATTGGCTTAAATCGCTCTACAGAGAGTATGACGGGCTGCATATCGAAGCAAGGGTGGCACAACGCCATCTATTAGTAAAACAGATACATGAGCGGCAATTAGATTTACTCATAACGACTGAAGCACCTAAAATGGATGAGCTAGCCAGTCAACCTATCGGTTCTCTGAATTTAGCCTTGTTTCGCTCGAAAAACAGTGCTGAAGGAGCAAAAAGCCGTTATATAAAAGTAGAATGGGGAGCCGATTTCCAATACCACGACGAATATCTCGCAGAGATCGATGATTCTTATCTATTGACAACTACCTCTGCCAACATAGCACGTGAATTACTTGGCTCAACTAACAGCTGTGCTTTTCTTCCTGACTATTGGGATGAAATTTATCCCGACATTATAAAGATCGATAATTCCCCTCTCATCCCAAGAACGCTTTACGCTATATGGCTGCAAAACAGTGACCATTTACAAGAATTAAAGCAGTTAATGGATATACCTGTCAGCGTGCTTTAGATACTTGGTGTTAGACGTCAAAAGGCGGATAACACCATGTTTAGTTGAAATGAGGTAGAATGGCATAAATTTTCGGCAAAAAAAAATCCTTTACATAAGTAAAGGATTTCAATTTCTGGCAGGGGCGGAGGGACTCGAACCCCCAACACCCGGTTTTGGAGACCGGTGCTCTACCAATTGAACTACGCCCCTAAAAAGGTGGCGGAACGGACGGGGCTCGAACCCGCGACCCCCTGCGTGACAGGCAGGTATTCTAACCAACTGAACTACCGCTCCACCGATTCTGTCTCAAAGCAGCACCGCTGCTTTGTTTATTTCTCCCGCACCTTGTCAAGGGTGTGGTCATGACCTTTAGGTCTTAATTGGATGCCTGGCAGTTCCCTACTCTCGCATGGGGAGACCCCACACTACCATCGGCGCTACGGCGTTTCACTTCTG
>NZ_JABBFR010000014.1 GCF_018494065.1 Rosenbergiella gaditana
TGGGTGGGTATCCTGCAGGTAAGTCAAGTATATATTTCTGTGGAATAGTCAGATATAGACTCAATGTTTTTATTCTTACTGAAATACTACCATCATGAACTAAACTTGATAGTAAAATTACTTTATTTTTTTCATTTTTAAATTTTATACCAAGTTTTTTTGCATCTTCTAATTTTATGCTAATGTTTTTTTTATCATCAAAAATAAGATCACATCGACATTTCCACTGATCATTAACGTAGATATCGAGGGTTTGGATACCTTGAGGTATATTTCCTTCATTATAGAAGTGAGAGATGTCAGTATTTTTTGAATTACCCGCAAGTAGATTAGTGTTAAACGACACTGAATATGCTTTTACATCCCATAGAAGAAGAAGTAATAGGATTTTTTTATGTTTTCTATACATTCTCGTCCCATTCTATTTTATAGTAAATACTACCTTAGTGTAAGCACCCAAATCATCTACATACGTTAAATTGCATTTCTCTTCAACATCCACTTTCCTTATCGTATCAATATTCTCACGGGTAAAGGGGCGTAATATAAGAGGTTCTTTTAGAAAGCTATCTTGCCCACAGATTATATTGGCAATGTTTATGAAATAAGCGCCTTTATTGTCGAGTTGAACACCATTACTGTTCTTCGAAACGATTAATTGAGTTGATGGCGTATTTTTTATGGAAGAAATCTCTTTAGGTCGCACAATAACTTTTATTCTTGAACGTATTGCCATTTGAATCGTATTCATCCCATTTAAATTATCTGGAGTAGGAGGGATGTCTAATACGTTCAGGTAGAACATTGATTCCTTGTCTGAAGGCAGTGTATTTCCTAGGAGTTTCAAACCAACTTGCTGTCCTGAATGACCATCAACTTTCACCACTGGTGGGGAGACTAAAAATGGAGCTTTAGAGGTTTCAGGTGTAGAGTTAATATCACCATCATCTATCCAAGACTGAACTAAAGAGGGACTATCGCCATTGTTATAAAGTTGAACAATCACTTCCTTATTATCTTTTGGATAAATAACTCTGGTACCATTAATAATAACATTTGCGTTAACTGCAAAAGAAACACAAAAAACGATAGTAGTGAAAAAGATTTTTTTCATATGAAAACCTTTAAGGCCAGGTAATTTCTGGCCTTTTTACATTATAAATACGATACGGTGTAAATTAAGCTTGAGTTTACAGCACCTACCTTGGCGGGCTCAGAATTAGGTTTGTAATAATAGACATCTAAATTTAGAGTCTCTGCAGACGGCGCTTTACTACTGCCCGTTAACGTTGTGGTTAAAGGCTGATTAAGTTGGATTGGCGTAGTTGAACCAGAGTTAGTTAATGCAAAACCAACATTCTTAGCAACTGCCTGATCATTTTCGTTAACTGAGTTATTGATTAAATATCTGCCATCATTAGAAATATTCTGTGCTGAAGAAAAATATATTTTTAGTGCTGAGTTTGCGTTTGCGCCTGCTGGTGAGCAGTCAGAGAATGTTAACGAGATACTCTTTTTATTTTTAGTAATAACTGAATTCGCGGTTGTTCCTGCATCTGTCACAGAGATCGGGCTCAGCGCGACAGAGAAATCAGCACTTTTCCCACCGTTAATAGTACAGGTCGTATCGGTAATTGCCCCACTAAAATTGATGGTTCCACCTGCTGATGGCGTATCAGCCATGACTTGGGTTGAAGCTAAAATACTTACTGCCATTATTGATAGTGCTTTGTAATTTTTCATTTTTTCCTCTCGAGGTTGTATAGCCTTAAAGTTAAATAATGTTAATAATTTCTTTGATAATTTTTAATCAAAGTCTACTTATTCCAGTCAGGAAACTTTTTATATTATTCAAAATCCAGATATTTTTTTGACGATCAGTTTTAGCTCTTACTCTTATAATTAGGCGATGACCATAATAGTTGTTAAAGAATAATTTAATTTTTTAAATATAAAGCATCCTTATTATTATAAAATAATGATCATTTAAGACTTAATTTTACAAATTTTTTTAATGCTTATTTTAAGAGATTAAAAAACCCCGTATCCTTGATTCGATACTGAGTTTTGGCACCAATAATTTGCATCAAAGTACGCTGGCTGGAGCTTTATCCTTTAAAGGGCGAAAAAAGAAAGTTAGCAAGTTAATAATACAATGTATAAATAATTTCACACTCTATATTAATTTTTAGCTTCCAATTAAATAAAGGATACCTGTTGGTACAGGCGTACGCTTTGGCGTTGGGATGACATTCTCACCTCGAGTAAAAATTATGTCAATAAGATAATTACAGTAATAGGATATGAGTTTTAGATAGTGACAAATAAATAACTAAACTTACTGTAATCATCTAATCACAATCATTCTAATAATTTTAATATTGAATTAAAAATATAAAGAATTGGCTACCCACTTTTTAGAAAAAAAATTAATGAATATTTGGAATGATGTCGAATGATATTCACTGAAAAAGGCTGATATAAATCAGCCCTAGCCTAAACTGTATTATCGTTATCAACGATTGTCATCGGACTCGATATCATTAAACACTTTTGTCCGCATTATTTCCCGACTGATAAAGCGCCCGTCGTGAATATATTTAACTTTTAACGTGTGAAAGAAGCTTCCTGCACAGGCGCGATCATTACAGTGACCTCTGGCGTTCATGCTCCGGCGCAGTGTATATCGTTTCAACAGCGTTTGATAATCCGTAGAAAAGTACAGTCCTGAATTCTTGAGCCACTACAGGATTACCGCCTTGCGTCTATGAAAAAAATCGAAACAGGTTATTCCAGTGTGCTAATGTTGTGATCCACGACAAACTACCTCTTCCTATTGAGCCTTCCGCGCGCGACAATCAGTAAACCCTAAGTCCCTCAGGATAAGCATAAGGGGCCTCAACTCAGCTGCTCGAAGCAACTCACCAAACTATCAATAAAAATACGCGTTCGTGACGGCATTAGCCGCGTAGCAGGAAAGACAATCCAAACGGGACGTTTTTTACTTTGCCACTCCGGGAGGATCCTAATTAACTCCCCTTTTTCAACATAATGACGGACTGAATGGGCGGCTATCCGTGTCACCCCCGCCCCACGTAACGCTAGATTAACCAAGATATTGGGTGAATTAACCAGCGTTTTAGTGACTAACTCACCTTGCCACTGGCGCTGAGAGGTGGATAACGATAAGGGACCGCTATCGCTGTGTAAACGTAGTAAAGGATGGGGGAGCAGATCGTCTGGTTCCGTAATCTTTGGGGCTTGATGCAAATAACTCGGTGCCGCGTAGAGCCCTAATTCGAAATATCCTAACAAACGCGCGGCCAGCGACGCATCGTCCGCTAAAGTACCAATCCGCAGGGCTAAATCAAACCCTTCCGCGATTAAATCAACTCGCCGCTGCGACACGTCAATATCAAGAGTGATCTGCGGATAATGGGCAATAAAGTCGGCCAAAAACTCGCTAATCAGCGCCTGGGTAAAATCCCCCGGTAATGAGACCCGTAATTTTCCGCTAGGCGCAATGCTACGGTGCTCGATTAACGCATAGATAGCGGTAAGTTCCGCAGCCATTTGCTGCGTATGCCTGAGTATCGCTTGTCCGAAAGGGGTAATGGTCATTTTCCGTGTTGTACGAATGAATAAACGTTCACCTAACTGCTGCTCGAGCGAGGCAATACGTCGAGATAAGGTGGGAGCAGGGAGGTCGAGACGGTCGGCGGCTTTAGTAAAACTGCCTTCCTCCGCGATCCGAGTAAAGATCAGCAAATCATTGGCATCGACGCGCATCTATTATTCCAAATATGAAATTATCTTATTCATTTTAGCTATTTATTCCACATGCCGCCAGCGCTAAAGTCTGCAGCCATCGCTTACCTTCAAATAGAAAAAAAGATGAGGAATTCAATGCAGTATTTCACTTTTACTAAGCAGCAACCTACCGTGCTATTACTCGCACGATTCTTATTAATGCTGTTATTCGTGATGTTTGGTTATCAAAAATTGATCCATTTCGGCGGCACCGTTGCCTATATGAGTGGATTGGGAGCCCCTTTGCCGACCGTTGCCGCGCTGATCGCGGTGGGACTGGAGTTCTTTGCCGGATTGGCCATTATGCTGGGTTACTTTACTCGCCCTATCGCCTTAGTACTGGCGATCTATACCTTAGCGACGGCGATTATTGGCCACCCTTTCTGGTCGATGAGCGGAACAGAACAGATGGCAGCTGAAATTAATTTTTATAAGAATATCAGTATTATTGGTGGGTTATTACTGCTCTCGGTGGCCGGTGCAGGTCGCTACTCACTCGATAAGCGGTAATACACTCGGCACGCCCCCTCATCACCCAGTGGGCGTGCTAACACACTACCTCTCTGTTTGATAAAATGCGTAAAGCTTGTTTCCAGAAGGATCACGCAAGTAAGCGACACATTTCCATCTGCACGGATATGCGGTGCCGACTCAGCACTCCTTCCGCAGTGATCCACACCCGCCTGATGCCATGCATACACTGCATCGCAACTGCTTAGCTCAAAGCCAATGGTTCCGCCATTTGCCGCCGTAGCCGGCTGACCGTTAATAGGCAGCGTGACAATGAAACGCTGCTTACCCTGCCGATAAAAAGGACGGTCAAGTTTGTCATACCCCTGTTCATCAAGCGGCATATGCGAAAAATTGCATCATAAAATCGCTTAGCAACCGCGATATCCTCTGCGCCCACCACGACATGGCTATACATAAACACCTCTTAATTATTTTGCACGGGAAAAATGTTAGCGGCCGACGAAATCGTTAATACATCACACTGCTCGCTACGGGGCGCTTTATTGACTATGCTATTTTTTTGACGACTGACTTCTGGGTAACCCTAGAAAATATAACGCCGGGTCGTCGATCGACTCAATCATTATCTGTTAACAAGGATTAACTGAATGCCGTGGATCATCAACCTATTGATCGTCGTCGTAATGGTACTGGTGATGGAGATCGTCGCCACTGCAATGCATAAATATGTGATGCATCGCTGGGGCTGGGGTTGGCATCAATCTCACCACGAGACACGCCACGGTATTTTTGAAGTCAACGATCTCTACGCGCTGGTGTTTGCTGGGATCGCCATTGTGTTGATCTTCGCGGGGAGTCACGGCCTCTGGCCACTACAGTGGATTGGTGCTGGCATGACCCTGTATGGTGTGATCTACTTTATACTGCATGATGGATTGGTGCATCAGCGCTGGCCTTTCCGCTATGTCCCGCGTAAAGGCTATCTACGTCGCCTCTACCTTGCCCACCATTTTCATCATGCAGTCAGAGGCAAAGAAGATTGTGTCTCATTTGGCTTTATCTACGCCCCCCCTGTGGAAAAAATTCAAGCTCAGCTTAAAGACTACAAAAAACGCCAACGCGCTACGGCCGCTGCCACAAAACAGCGGAACGCTGAGTCGCCAACGGTAAACGACTGATTAATACATCACCCGCTGCCGCGCCAAGCATAAGGAGTTTTTCCACCTTAGAGGTCGAAAGCCTCTGCTGCCACGCGCCAGCCCCCGCGTGTTTAACCCGATAGCCAATTTTACGGTAAACACGCCGTGCCGTGGCCACCGCCCACGCCGAACGCCACGGTAACGCGGCGAGACCTTGATAGGCAGAGTGATAATAGGGTTCGGCGTAATCAATTAATCGTGCCGCGACACGGCTCAAGGCTTGGCGGTGCTCTGGTGCGGCGAAATTGTCGACATTCAAGCCTTCCTCGATTAGCCACTGCTCGGGAAGATAGCAACGACCTGCGTCGGCATCTTCCACGATATCTCTGGCGATATTGGTCAGCTGAAAGGCTAGGCCTAAATCACAGGCTCTGTCGAGGGTCGCGGGGGATTGCGTCCCCATAATTTGCGCCATCATCAGGCCGACGACCCCGGCAACGTGGTAGCAGTAGGTCAAGGTTTGGTTGAGGGTGGAGTAATGAGTTTGGTCGACATCCATCGCGTAGCCTTGCAGATGATCGAAGGCGAATTGTTGGGTTAAGCCATGTTCGCTGATCACCTCTTGTAGCGCTGCAAACGCGGCAGTCGACTGCTTCTCACCAGCGAAAGCACTGGCAGTTTGTGCCTTTAAGGTCGCCAAACGTTCTTCGACAGTGGAGCTTGCTGGCTGATCGGTATTAAACCCCAAGACCTGATCGTCAATGGTATCGTCGCAATGCCGACACCAGGCATAAAGCATCAATACGCTACGTCGCGTAGCGGGATCGAACAACGCGGAGGCCGCCGCGAAACTTTTTGAACCCACTTCCATGGTCTGTTTAACATATTCATCGAGAGAGCGGTTATCCATGATTATCCTCAATCATCAAGCCGGCAGTCGCCTTAGCCGAGCCCAGTACCCCCGGTACGCCTGCACCAGGATGGGTGCCTGCACCGACTAAGTACAGGTTTTCTAGCGTTTTATCGCGGTTATGCGGACGGAACCACGCACTCTGCGTCAAGATCGGCTCGATCGAGAATGCCGACCCCTGCCACGCCTGTAACTGATCCCGGAAATCGAACGGCGTAAACATTCTATGCATCACTAATTGGCTGCGTAGCCCCGGCATATAGTGCTGTTCTAAATAAGCGAAGATCCGATCCCGTAATCTTGGCCCTTCCACTTCCCAATCCAACTCAGCGGTACCGAGATGTGGAACAGGTGCTAAGACGTAATAGCTGCCACACCCTTCTGGCGCAAGCGAAGGGTCGGTGACACAAGGAGCGTGCAAGTAGAGTGAGAAGTCCTCTGCCAGACCATCGTGATTAAAGATCTCATCGATCAATTCGCGATAGCGTGGACCAAAACAGACCGTATGGTGCGCTAATTGATCATGATGATGATTAAGGCCAAAGTAGAGGACAAATAACGAGTTACTCATGCGCTTTTTCACCAATTGCTCAGCGTACTCCGCTGAAGCTGTATGTCCGCGTAACAGATGTCGGTAGGTATGCACCACATCGGCATTGGAGGCGATCGCCGCAACGCTAAACTCACGCCCATCCGCCAGTGTCACCTGAGTAATGCGTTGATTGGCACAATCGATACGATCCACCTTGGCATTAAGGAGCAGTTCCCCACCCAAGTCTTGGAATAATTTCACTAAGCCTTGGACTAACGCACCGGTACCGCCTCGTGGGAACCAGACGCCCCACTCCCGCTCTAAAGCATGGATCAAGGTATAGATTGATGAGGTTGCAAAAGGATTTCCTCCCACCAGCAGCGAGTGGAAGGAGAACGCTTGTCGCAAATGTTCATCCTGAATATAGCTCGCCACCTTGCTATAGACGCTGCGCCAGGCTTGTAGCCGTCCCAATTGTGGCGCGGCGCGCAGCATATCTTTAAAGGAGAGAAAAGGCACCGCCCCTAACTTTAAGTAACCTTCTTTAAACACGGCTTGTGAGTAAGCTAAAAAACGCTGATAGCCTTGCACGTCAGCAGGGTTAAACGCCAAAATTTGACGGTCAAGCTCGGCTTGGTCATTGTCGTAATCGAAGACTTTACCGTTTTCCCAACAAAGACGATAAAAAGGCTTCACCGGCAGCAGTTCGACATACTCCTCAATCCGTTTACCTGCCAGTTCATACAGTTCAAATAATGCCGTGGGATCAGTAATAACCGTTGGCCCGGCATCGAAGGTAAATCCTTTTTCTTGATAAACGTACGCGCGTCCACCCGGTTTATCTCGCTGCTCGAGTAATAGCGTTGCAATGCCCGCTGCTTGTAAACGAATGGCTAACGCTAATCCACCAAATCCTGCACCGATAACGACTGTTTTTTTCATTCAAAGACTCATTTTATAAGCGTTGTAATAATGGCTTTTATCGCGGCGATCACCGGGACGGGAGGTTTGCCACTGACAAGACGAAGTTTATCCCATGGCGTTAACTGTCCCGCATAAAAGCGAGTAATCAGCGGAGCACTGAGACGATAAAAACGCTGCATGACCTCCCAACGCTGCGTCGCAGGGCCGGCGAGAAAAAGCATACGATTTAACAGGCGAAAGAAACGCTGCTTGCGCCATGACTGGCGTGAAAACTGGTAGGTGAGTAAGCGCAGGCATGCACTGGTAAGGCATGACATCTGGGCGATCTCATCGGCTAACGCCACAGCGTGAGGTAGTGAATATCCGGTTGTCGCATGATAGAGATTACCCCGTAAGCCACTGGCAGCAATAGGTTGGGTCGACCAAAAACGCTTAATTTTTCCCGCTAAGGTGATCGGCAGATTCCCGCGTTCTTCACGAAGCAGTGTGGCCAGTTGCCACCCCTGAGCCGCAGCATAGTCACTGATATTGTTTCGTCCTTGCTCTAGGGCCAGATCAGCATGATCAATATAGTGGGTATCCTCGATCAACAATTGATCCTCTGTCAGCGGTAAGGTGTAAACAAACCGATAACCTTGCTGCTGGTCGACCGTGGCATCCATTAAAATTGGACGAGTTAAGCCATGCGGCACCGCAAGCTGCCACACTTGACCGACAAAAGCCTGTACGCCAATGGCCATCGATTGGTCTTGCCGAAACCCCCGTCCATCGATGATGGCATGCGCAAAGATCTCTCGACCATCTTCTAATTTGACCGAGTGCTCGGTGAGCGCTTTAACCGGTGAATCCGTCATTATCTGACCGGATAATGACTCGGCAAGTTGACTGGCGAGCTGCTCGGAAGTGAGGGTAAAATATCCCCCCGTCAGTGTTCGGTTTAGCTTGGGGAATCGGACATCATATCCCGACCAGCGATAACGGATGTAGGGCTCTATCCATGCAAATTGGCTATCGGTTAAATCATCACGATGAAAGGACCAAGTGTGATTTCCTAACGGCTGTTCGCTTGATTCGATAAGAAGTAGCGAAAGCTGAGGTTGTTTCGTTTTTAATCTTAATGCGATCAGCGCATTGGCTAACCCTGCGCCGACCAAAATCAGATCGTAATCAGCCATGTACACCTCGCGCCATTATCGGTTGTCCGAAGCGCAATGCTTTACTGGCTAAGGAGGCAGCGTAACCGCTGCCGCCCGCTTGAGAAAGCGCTTGTTGTAACCGTAAAAGATTAGGCTTTATCTCTGGCTGCTCACGCAAGTCGGTAAGTTGCTCACTCCAGGTTTTACTGCTCGCAAAACGTGATAACTTCTGCCCAACACCATGATGCAGCACGCGCGCGGCGACTCCCGGTTGGTCAAACGCCAACGGCATGACTAATAAAGGGGTTAGCTGTTGAATACTATCCAGAACAGTATTCATTCCCCCATGGGTGATCGTGATATCCGCCGCCGCAATTGCCTGCGGTTGATCAATAAAGTCCACCACCTCGACGCCTACCGTCTTAGCTAACGTCTCACTTTGCTTAGGGGTTAGCCCACCACAATGGGCGATCAGTAAATCCGCCTGAGCATGGGTGCAGGCTGCGACCAGTTTTTTAAACACCGAATAGCGATGCCCTTGTAAGGTGCCTAATGACGCATAGACCTTACACCGCTGACGCCCCATGCTTAATGCAGCGGTCGTGGTGGCGCTACCCTTCATTGCGCGCAGTGGGCCTACGCAATGAAAGTGGTTGGGTAAATGATGGCGAGGAAAATCAAGCTCCGGGACCAACTGGCTCAACTGCGCTAACGGAGAAAAGCAGTGATGTAACTGTGTGATCCCTGTAATTCCAAAGGATTGGGCATAATGCGCGACGACTTGATCGTGTTTACGCATCATCCAATCGTAGATACGCTCACTGGTTTCATACCGCTTATAGGCTTGTGCAGTTTGTTGATAGGTAAAAGGCATGACTGCCAAGGGTAATCCCGCCTCACGGTTTAACGGTAGTGCACAAGCGACGGAAATATAAGGGAGATCCAGTTTCTTAGCCACCAGCGCCCCGCCGGGTTCCATCTGGTCAACGATCAGTCCATCGATTGCTATGTCTCGGCAGGCAGCCGGTAATTCACGACAAAATAACGCGGTACTTTCCGCCATATCAGCGATCAGACCAAACATCGAGGGTCCAAAGGGTCTTGCCGCGAGAGATAGGGTATGGCGTAAACTCCCTGCCGGATGCGTTTTTGCCCCTAACGTATAAAAACCGATCAATGGCGAACGAATGAGTGCACGGACATCAGCCTGGTGAAAAAAAGTAATACGGTGGCCTTGCGAGATCAATGCCAGTGATAACTGTTCAAGGGCGTGGATATGGCTATAAAAGGGCGGAGCGATCACCGCATAATGACTCATGGATGTTTCCTAGCCTACCGCAGTCAGTTTTTGTTCAAACCATTGCTCGACAAATTGCTGAGTTTGCCGGCTATGCTGGCAAGCTTGAGAAAAATGCAAGCTAACATGCCCTAAATGATCGCGGAGCTGTTTTTCACTTTTTTTCGCGCCAAACACATTCACCCACGTCGATTTCCCAAGATCTTGATAAGGATCTTTACCGGTCAACATCGAGCCGTCGGATAAATCATCCAACAATTGAAAGGCTTGACCTAGGTTAAATGAGCAATGGCGTAGTTGATCGCGCGTTGCCTCATCAGCGCCTACCGCGATAGCGGCCATCTGTAAGGCTGCACAAAATAGAGTACTGGTCTTATAGTGGTTGGTCAGGGCGATCGCTTCAGGACTACGAGTACTCTCCCCTTCACTTAAATCTTGATACTGCCCTTCCACTAACCCTTGTACCCCAATAGCATGAGAGAGTTCCGCGACAGCAAGATTTTTTGCTAACTCACTGATACCTTCCGCTTGACTAATAATTTGAAACGCCTTACTCACCAAAGCCACCACCGCCAATAACGCCACCGCTTCACCAAATTTTCGATGGACAGTGGGCTGACTGCGACGCACTAGGGCATTATCCATACAGGGCATATCGTCTAGGATCAGCGAGGCCGCATGAACGATTTCAATTGCACAGGCAAAATCAAGTAATCCCTGTTGAGACGATTGATAGCCCAAATCTTGAGCGGTTAATAACAATAATAGAGGCCGAATACGTTTACCCGGTGCCAAAGTCCCTTCGCGCATCGCAAGGCTGACTTGTTCTCGCTCAGAAGTGTTAGGGAGTAATTGATCTAACCGCTGTTCAATAGCGTTAAGGGTGAGCGTAATCGGATCGGTTACCCATCCTTCGCTCTTTTCAGTACCGATCGACATAGCCGCCCCTTTTTGCAAACAGTGTAAAAGAATAGATTATTTATCATTACTCTAAGCGTAGCTGACCCAGTGTAAAATGTTAGTGAAAAGATGAATTTAATCCACTCTTTAGCGCATATTGTAAACGGTCAAGAAGTCGTTGAATGTCCGCCGCAGAAAATGGCGCTTGCTGGAAAAAAATCACTTGCCCCTGCCCAGTAGTGGCAACTATTGCGGCACTCTCTGGCTGTAATTGCCATTGGTGGGCTACCACGCCGCTGCTATCTAAAATAAAACGACTCGTCGGCGAATGTTTTTTACTGTTGAGAATGCTGTGTTCAACGAAGGGCTGGCTTCCCCAAATACTGTCATCGGTGTTGACAATGGTCGTCATCGTGACGCTTTTAGTCACCCACTGCGCTTGTTCAAGCCGCGTAACAACCGAATTAAGCTGTTGTTTTGCTGCCAGACGCCCCGCAACATGGATAATTAACTGTGGACGTGATTGAGGCCACGATGGTTGCCACGGTTGGCGCGTCATCTCTTCTGCATTAAGGATAACTTCCCCGCCACGTTGCACGGTGACGGCCGGTAATAACGTCCCCACATGCGGAAGCTCGGCATGTGCCGTCTGAATTAAGAGAGAGAGTCCGGCAATCCAGACCATACCACTGCTAACTTTCTTCATCGCTTAACACGCCTTGGCTAGGATCACTGCTTCAAGCATAGCTTACCGTTATAGCTTGGGTGAGGTGATTGAATGAGAAACCGCTGCATGGCGGGCAACTAACTACTTTTCCGGTTGGAGAAAGGC
The DNA here is from genome assembly GCF_018494065.1 of Rosenbergiella gaditana. Classification (GTDB taxonomy): domain Bacteria; phylum Pseudomonadota; class Gammaproteobacteria; order Enterobacterales; family Enterobacteriaceae; genus Rosenbergiella; species Rosenbergiella gaditana. The sequence goes on from NZ_JABBFR010000014.1 coordinate 11,955, forward strand.
CATGGCACACCTACTCAACAAAGCAAAACTTCCGGTCACCCAAAACATCGCGTTGTAGCCATCATATTCGGCGAGCGCACCACAGAGGGCATCCCTTCCATCTGAGCAACCGCCGCGACGGTCATATTGTAGGGCGGCAGCAGTTTTGCCAGTATGCTGGTTTTTCGTTCAGGGGAAATACGTTTCATTTGTCACTCCATCACCCTCCGGTTTATTTTCAGAGGGGGTGACAACTATCCTGACACTGAGGGGTAGATAGGTGAAATAATTGCAAAGCTATTGGCTATCGCTAAGGTCAACCCACTGTAAGCACCCACCGACGATTTCGGCGTAACATCAATGACCACCGACCCATAAATATTATTGATCAACGCATTAAAGGCATTGCCCAAGGTCATTAAGCCGATAACGTCATCGACTTATCCTTACTCATATAGCGGGAATCTCACCCGTTATGTATGCCGATACTCGTCTTTATGCCATAAATCAATAAAGAGAAGCTGCAACTTCCGTATAGTTTTTCAGCGGTTAATTTTTACTCGCTTTCTTCAAGGAACTGAAAATGATGACGGATATACTCTCCTTTCTACTTGCAATCACCCCCCTTGCCCTATTAATTTTCCTTATTTTGATGCTCAGAGTCGCCGTGCATTACGCAGTGCTCATCACTCTCCTTATCACCTGGTGTATTGCCGCTTGGCACTTTGATTTGTCCCTTCAAGCCTTAAGCGTCGCATCACTCTATGGTGCCGCTAAAGGGCTATGGCCGATTGTGATCGTGATTTTTGCCGCCATATATGGCTATAACCTAATGTTTGGTAATGGCAGTATGGCGATTATTAAGCAGGCCTTAGCGGCAATCAGTGACGATAAACGAATACAAGTCTTAATTATCGCTTGGGGGTTTGGTGGATTCCTTGAGGCGGTGGCTGGCTATGGAACCGCTGTCGCGATCCCCGTCGGTATTCTGATCGCATTAGGCATCCAACCCCTTAAAGCCGCAGTCGTCTCGTTAATTGCTAACTCCGTTCCAACGGCCTTTGGCGCGGTGGGGATCCCGGTCATTATGCTAGCAGAACAGACTGGCTTAGCAGTACACACGCTAAGTATGCATATCATCTTGCAACTTGCCGCTTTTAATATTCTTTTGCCTTTTGTCTTGGTGGCAATAATTGGCGGCGGGGTAAAGGCAATCCGTGGCGTATTCTGGATCACACTCTGTTGTGGTGTTGCCTCGTTACTCCCACAATATTTTGTTGCACGCTATTTAGGCGCAGAATTACCGGCATTCGCCGGCAGTTTGGGCGGTTTAATCATTACCATTATTCTTGCTCGCTGCCAAAAAACCGACCGTACTACTGAACGTGTCGCGCTCCCTAAGCTGTTTAAAGCGAGTCTTATTTACCTCTTTACCTTTATATTTATTGTACTCTGCTCCCCGCTCTTCCCCACCATTAAGCAGAGTTTAGGGGCGTTTTACAGCCAAATTAATTTCCCATTAAGTACCACAGATACCCTGCAATTAAAAATTGAATGGCTTATCACACCAGGTGTACTGATACTCTTAGCCTCAACAATCGGTGGTTTAATTCAAGGTAGCCAACCGAAGGAGATGGTCTCTCTATTATTCACGACACTGCGACAACTCAAAAAATCGATTATCGCCATTTTAGCCATTGTCGCGATGGCAACCGTGATGGACAAAAGCGGTATGATCACCGTCATCGCCACAACTTTAGTCGCGACAACCGGGATCGGTTATGTCTTCCTCTCCCCCTTGATCGGCGCACTGGGAACCTTTGTAACCGGCAGCGATACCAATGCAAATGTGTTATTCGGTAAACTCCAGGCTACTGCCGCTCAGCAATTAGGCATTGATCCCCATGCCCTGGCCGCCGCAAATACTGCAGGGGCAACAGGTGGTAAGATGATTTCACCACAGAGCATCGCGATTGCCGTTTCTGCCAGTAAATTAGAGCACCTCAGCGGCGAAATAATGTCTACTACATTAAAATATTGTTTACTCTATATTTTCTTATTGGGATTAGGGATAGGTCTATTTTATACGCTTTAGAGATCAAATAAGCGGGTGCTCAATTTTATTAAGCCGATAATATAAAATTGAAGGGCTTTAACGAAAACGTCTGCACCTGCTTATTTTTAACCGATAAAATATTTTTATGTATTTTTTGTCGACTAATGCTCCATCGATATCAATGCAATAAATCCAAGCTGCGCTAGCACTGAAATATCCAGCAAATTTTCTCAACAAGAAACAAAGATATTATCTATTATAAATGGCAATTACTTAGTTTAATCCTATCAATAAAATTAATCGTATCATTAAGTGAAAATCTACTCACACGCCCTTGAATTAGAAATTAAACCATTATTTTCATAAAGTTAATCCTTTATATAGCTAAATATTTAGGTTCTATCTACTCAAATTGCTCAATATTTTTTTCAAGAAATTTCCCTCGTCATAAATAGTGATGAAGTGTTTCTTAATTTGTTGATGCAGCACTTTGACATAATCAGTATGATCGACTGATATTCTTCTACAAGGTGACTTAATGCCAAAAATCCTATCGATAGTACCAGAAAATGAAATTATATTTACCCTTCCTAGCGGGAAAATTCTTGAAAACAAAAGCATTATCTACCTACTTGCTCAGTACATTGGGGCAACAGTAAATGCCGATGACATAAGCCGTGCTCAAGCATTCTCTCTCGAAGAAAAAATGAATGATTTAGTACTAATTATCAATCGTAACAATCTTACTTTTTTAGCTGATCACGTATTTGAAAAAAACACCTCTGCAGACTAAATTTCCCACACATCAAGACAACCGCTATGGTCTATAACCAATTAATTAACCGAACAATTTAATGATAAGTCACGTAGATTCAGTAGATTGATTATTTCTCTATTCAATAAGAGAAGGTCAAAAAGAGACTATAACTTTCAGCGAGTAATAAATAAACTCCCTGTGATCATCACGTTATAATCAATCTAATAAATTTTACCTTGAAGTAAACATTTAAAAAGTTGGGCTTAAGTAAATGTGTAATAAATAGTGACTTTCACTGTAACACCGGTAATACCGCTTAGCCCTTGTCTAAGCGGTATTACCGGCGTCGACGATTCGCGGTGGGCCTTTCATCACACACTTACCCACCTTAGCGATGAACAGGTTAGCGCTTCACTGACACGGGGTTCAGTCCGCGACCAGGTAGTGTCTGACAGGCTCCCCCTGTCGATGGCGGCGCGACTTGCGGATACTTATCGTCCGGTGTGATATACACTTGTGATGTCGCCACATATCCATCGCTAAAGGTTGCTTCAATATAGGTGGCCTGCCATCCGCGTTCTGGGGAGGGCAGCGGGATACTAGGCTTCTCGTGGCCGACCAAATTAACGGGTGCGGAGCGGTATCTAATCGCGCAGGCATAGCGAAAATCCCTTGCGACTGGGTTAGTGGCGGTCCACTGTAAAACGGTTACCGGCTTCTCTGAAAAACTGACCGTCAATGCTTTTTTTCCCTCTTTGCTACCCTGTACTGTTTCTGTCATAACCGGCAGTTTTTGCTGATTTTGAAAGCGGTTAACAAAGGTGATCAGCGATTGCTCCGCAATAGCGAGAATACCGTTATGTGTGGAGTTAGGGACAACTCGCAAGGATTTTACCCCAGGTAACTGGCCATAATAGAAATGACTATTATCAGGGACATAGAAATCATCGCCGCTGGCATTGATAATATATTTAGCAATAGTGAGTCGATCACCCAAATCGGTATTCAAATAAGCCAAAGGGTCTTCAAGCGTCATCAGGCTTGCAAAGTTATCCGAGCCAATCTGCTGGTCAACGCCCTGTTTATAGTAAGGATAAAAAGCAATAGGCCAGTTTTTTCCGTATGACTGATACATGTGTTCGAGAGACTTTTTAGTGTCCAACAAATCCATGACGAAAGGCACAACAGCATCAACATCCGGATCCGACAGCGCGGTTAGCCACGCGGCCCAGCCACGTTTGGAGGCGCCGGTAACGATAAATTTCGTAATGTTCAGTGGTGCCAGCTCTTGCTTTGCCAGCCTAAATGCCTGCGACACTGACGCCGCCATCGGGATATGGAGGGATGCATTTTGGTATTTCTGCGTATCCCCGATAAACAGTTGCCAAGAATAGGCCACACTGTCATCTTCACCCAGAGGGGTTGGCAGGCCCCGATACGTCAACAACTGATTAGGAACATTACTGACTGATATCACCACTGTTCGTGTAGCGACCGCAATACGTGAAAGCTCTTCTTGACTAAAGTTAGTCGGCGCTACAGGCGTACCTGAACTATTAACGTTGCTGCCGTTATTAATAACAACCAGGGCATTTTTATTTCTGGCTGAATCAGGAATATAGATATCCACCCCGTTCTGCCAACGTTGTGGCGTAACCACACCTTGTGGTGACCATGTTTGTGAGTTCAAGTTATATCTCTGCACCGTCACACCCGGTAGCGACTTTTTTTCCAACAGAGAATAATCAAGAGGCAATGCCGCAAGGGATATCCGGTAATCAGAAATACTATGCGTCAGTTGGGTGTGTTGAGGGGGTGCCCCCGCAGATAACGCAAGACAGTTCGGCGAAATACTTAACATCGCCAGAGCTAACACTTTTATTTTCATTAAGAAACTCCTTCTTCACGCTAAAATAGATCCATCACCGGCTATTGACCATTATGGGCGTCAGCGTTGTGGCGGTATGGGAACCTTCTGCCTAATCTCACAGGCGAATAACAGTGTGTCGTGATCGACTTATTGTCTTATCACCGCGCTAATTTCCCCTGGTATGAAAAGATTCTGCGGTGCCTTATTGGGACCCAAGAGCGACCGTAATACCTGAGTTGATGACAGACAGGCCGGAACTCAATCGCTGATCGTTGCTGGCGTCTGACATCAAAACCGGTCGCTTCCATTTCCTCTTCGTCGGCCTTCACTATTCTGCTGCAAGGTGAAGGCAGAGCGGTAGGCCAAAACCTGTGATGTAGGGTAATTTTCGTTACGAACAGAGGGGTAGAATTATAAGGCGTATCCGTTAGGGATTTCACTTACTTTGCACCAATAGTATGATCCCGCGACGAAATTCATCGATTTTCGATGTGCGCCGGTAATCGACGCCAGTCGCTGATCCCGATTCACGTCAATAGGTTCATCGTGGCGGCCACCCGACGTCAAGACTCTATATATTTCACGCTGGGTGGCCATGAGTGTGGGATTATCCTAATACTTTCGCGCTTTTCGACGCTGTTATTGTGGCTTGCACCGGTCTCTTCACGCTCGGCTCCAAACAACGGCGGCAGAGCATAAAAAATGAAGTTTTACCCTCTGCTTTGAGTAGGAGCGGTCGTCAATAACTGATTGACTACCCGACAAATCGTCTCGTTATCTTGCGGTTGGTGCTGTTGCTTCTCACTCCAGTCTCGCATCGGGCAGTGATACTGTTGCGTCAGGGCTAGGCTCTGCTGACTCAAGGCTGTGAGTAAGGGGTGGCCACCGCCCCGCCGTTAAACACGGATTTTTTGAACACCGGTTGCTGATTTGAATAGGTCATCGGGCCGACGGTGACCGGCGAGTTTGGATAGTGATTAGCGAGACTTTGCCAAAAAATAGCGGCATTATAATCTTGTGGATACCACGCATGGCAATCGACTGGCGCGGTCATGGCAACACTGACTGGCTCCTCAGGTTTAAATACCGTCTCCATCCATTTTGCCATCCCTTCTAAATACCAACGCTGTTTAAAGAGTGCGTAACCGTATTGATAAAGGTGAGAGGCTCATGAGCCGGCGTCGGATTTTGTTTTGGATCGAGTCGATTCGAAAGCATGATTTTTAAGCCACAAGGCGTCGACTGACCGTTGGCAAAGGTTAGCGCTGTAGTCGTCCATTCGGTTTTGCGTTTGAAAAATAGGGTCACGTATTCAATCCGGTGATAATCAGATAAATTCCCCCTTTTTATCGAAAGGGGTTCTGATGGCTAAGGTCGATGTGAAATGTCCGTTTTGTAAGCAAACAGTCCAGTGAAAAAGCATGGGCTGGGAAGCACCGGGCATCAGCGTTATCGTTGCCAGGCATACTGCAGAAGCTTTCAACTCGAATATAAATACCGTGCCTGCCAACAGGGCATGAAGACACAAATTGTTGACCTTGCCATGGACAATGCCGGTATCCGGGATACCGCTCGCGCATTGCGCATTAGCATCAATGCCGTTGTGCGCACGCTAAAAAACTCTCGCCGAGAAATGTAACCTCTCGTCCACTGGATAATCTGCAAAGTCAACTCATTTGTGAAGTGGATGAAATGTGGTCATTTGTTGTTTTTGTTTGCTGCGCCAGGCATAAAGTTGGGATTCATACAGGGTGAGTTCGTGGGCGGCGGCAGTAACACCGATGCGACTGGTAAGCTTCAAGGCTTCGGCACAGAACTCGGGCGTGTGCTGTTTACGGAGCTTTTTGTTGGTTGATACTGGTTTTGTCATGAGTCACCTCTGATTGAGAGTTTACTCACTTAGTTGCGTGTCCACCATTGATGGGTAAACAAGCTTGGCACCGGAGGTCACAGCGTTATCAAAGTAAGGAATCGGCTATCACTGAGAGTAAGTGAAAGCCATCATCTTATTTTTGCGATCTTTGGTAGGGCTTACTCTTTACTTAGCTAAATTACATGGCACGCCACCCAGTGTCCGGATGATACTTCGCGCAACGCCGGCACCTGCTCGCGGCACTGCGCTTTCGCCTGCGGGCAACGTGGCGAAAAACGGCAGCCGGAAGGGGGACGTGACGGATCCGGAATCTCTCCCTGGACCACCGCTATCGGCTCACCTTCTGGATCAAGCGTCGGAACGGCAGCGAGTAACGCTTGGGTATAAGGATGCAGAGGCTGACTGAACAGCGTGTCGCGGCTGGCCGTCTCCACCAGCTGGCCGAGATACATTACCGCTACATCATCGCAAAGATGTTCTACCACGCCGAGATCGTGAGAAATAAAGAGAAAGGTGACGCCATGATCATCGCGCAGATCCGAGAACAGGTTAATAATCTGCGCCTGAATAGAGACATCCAGCGCCGAAATTGGCTCATCAGCGATAATAAAATCCGGATTAAGGATCAGTGCACGGGCAATGCCAATGCGTTGGCGCTGTCCCCCTGAAAATTCGTGCGGGAAACGGGGATAATGCTGCGGAGCCAGTCCGCAAATCTTCATCACTGCGATCACTTTGTCATACAACTCTGCTTTCGTGCACAGCTTATGTGCTAGAAGCGCCTCACCAATGGCATCTCCGATACGCATGCGCGGATTGAGTGAGCTATAGGGATCCTGAAACACGAGTTGCATTTTGGGGCGTAGCGCCTGCCTCTGCCGCGCCGTCAGGCTAGACAACGCCTGTCCCCGGTACTTAATACTGCCAGCAGTTTGGTCATATAATCCCAGCAATGTTCGACCCACGGTGGTTTTACCGCTGCCGGACTCGCCAACTAGACCGAAAATAGTCCCCTGGCGGATACGAAAGCTAACACCGTCAACGGCGCGCAACTGACCCGTTTCCTGCCCAAATAGGCCATCACGTATTGGGAAGTACTTCTTCAGCCCTTCCACTTCAATTAAGTGTTCGTCACTCATGATAAGGATTCTACTTTTTCACTGTGATAACAGGCGACCCGCCGCGTTTGCCCAACAAGTGGTGGAATACCTGCCTGACAAATCTCGCTGGCGCGTTCGCAGCGGTCAAAAAAAGCGCAGAAGGCCGGTAGCGCGGCCAGATCCGGTACCTGACCGGGGATCGGGTAGAGCCGACGTCGCCGCTCGCCGGGCACGGGTCGTGAAGCAATGAGACCTTTGGTATAGGGATGCCGCGGATCACTCAGTACCTCCGCCGTAGGCCCTTGTTCGACAACCCGTCCGGCATACATTACCACCACCTGCTCCGTCATCTGGGCGATGACCCCCAAGTCATGGGTGATCAGCATCAGCGCCATCTGGTTCGCGCGGGCTTGATCGCGCAGCAAGCGTAAAATCTGGGCCTGAACGGTCACGTCTAGTGCCGTGGTAGGTTCATCGGCGATCAGCAGTTTCGGCTGGCAGCTAAGGGCCATTGCGATCATTATGCGCTGCAACATGCCACCGGAAAGCTGGTGCGGGTAGCTCGCCATCACACTCTCCGCACGTGCGAGCCCGACACGGTTTATCAACGCAATGGCTTGCTGCCAAGCGGTTTTAGGCGATTGACGAAGATGGTGAATCAATGGCTCGCACAGCTGTTCGCCAATGGTCAACACCGGATTCAGGGCGCTCATCGGTTCCTGAAAAATCATCGCTAGCTGGTTGCCACGCAGGTCGGCCATCTTGGCGGGAGAGAGCCTGAGCAGATCCTGCCCCTGAAAGCGGATTGCACCACCATCAATACGTGCCGCTTGCGGTGGCAGCAAGCCCATTAGCGACAGGGCGGTGACGCTTTTGCCACAACCGGATTCGCCGACGATACCAATGGTCTGTCCGGGATCAAGGGTGAAAGAAACTTCTTGCACGGCGCGCGCACGGCCCTGTTCGACAGCAAAGGAGACGGATAACTGTTCAAAGGTGATCAGTGGTTGGCTCATTTCAGGCTCCGTTTCATGCGGGGATCGAGTGCATCACGCAATCCATCGCCGAGTACGTTAATGGCAACCACGGTAATAAAGATGGCGATGCCCGGCGGCATCCACAACCACGGGCGACGTTGAAAGTCGATCAGGCTGTTGGCGGCATCCATCATATTACCCCATGAGGGAGTTGGCGGGACGACACCAAGACCGAGATAGCTCAGTGCAGACTCGCTCAGAATGGCATTCGCCACCGCCATTGTCGCCATGACCACCAGAATCGGGACGGTATTCGGTAGCAGATGACCAAACAGACGGCGACGTGCTGAGAGTCCCAGGACCTGCGTTGCCAGCATAAAATCACGTTCGCGCAGTGAAAGGATTTGCCCCCGCACTAGCCGTGCCAGTTTAGGCCACTCCAACAGGCTCAACATGATGATCACCATATAGATACGCGCATCCGCTGAGAAATCGAATTCCGACAACATGGCGCCAGCGACAATCAACAGCGGCAGGCTAGGAATGGTCATCACCAAATCGGCCAAACGCATTATCAGTTTGTCGGTCAGCCCCCCCGCGTAGCCTGACACGGCACCGAGCAGATAGCCTAGGGTTACCGACAGTAACATCGTTAACAGGCCGATAGTCAGCGAAATACGCCCCGCAAAGAGTAACCGCGTATAGACGTCCCGCCCCAAGAAATCAGTCCCCAGCCAGTGCTGTGCCCCTGGCGGCTTGTTAATCATAAGGGCATCCGTGGCATCATCCTGCCACGGCGACCAGAGCGGCCCCAATACGCACCAGATCGCCATAATAATCAATAAAACGAGGCACAGCATAGCCAGTGGGTTACGTCGTAACGCCTGCCAAGCCTGGTGCCATAGTGAGGGGGTTGCCTGAGCCAGTGCTGGGATCACCGCTTTGCGTAGCCGGCGATGAGTGGAAAAAAGGGAACGGATCATGATGAACTTACCCGAATACGCGGGTCTGCCCACGCATAAAGTACGTCAGCCAGCAGATTGCCGAGGATAGTTAACACCGCTAGGAATAACGTAAAACCCATCAACACCGGATAGTCACGAGCGGCGAGCGAATCGATGTGGATATGCCCCGCACCGGGCCAGTTGAAGACTTTTTCGGTGATGATGGCACCAGAAAACAGCCCCGGGAGCTCAAAGCCAAGCAAGGTAATGATCGGCAGTAGCGCATTACGTAACGCATGTTTCATGATCACGGTGCGTTCGCGCAAACCTTTTGCCCGCGCGGTCCGAATAAAATCCATTTTGATAACATCGAGCATGCTGGCGCGAAAATAGCGCGTCAGGCTGCCCGCCTGTAACATTACCAGTGCCAGCACAGGCAACACTAGATGTGCCGCTACCTGAACGATATAGGCCCAGCCCGTGTCGTTACTGCCGGTATTGGTCATGCCGCCGACCGGTAACCATTGTAGATCCACCGCAAACCATTTAATTAACAATAGGCAGAGAAAAAATGTCGGAAAAGACATCGCGGCAAATACCAGCACGCTGACCAGATGATCGAACCACGAGTTAGCTTTTATCGCCGATGCGATACCGACAGACAGGCCAATCCCCCAGTAAAACACCAGTGCGACACTCGCCAGCAGGAATGAGTTCCAGATGTATTGATTGAGCAACTGTGTGACCGGGATTTGATATTGCAGCGAGAAACCCAAATTACCCCGCAACAGTTGGCCAAGCCAGTGCAGATAGCGAGTAAGCAGCGGTTGATCAAGACCATAAATCGCTTTTAGTTCAGCCGCGCGCGCGGCGGTAAGCGTCACGTTGCCATCGATAAAGTCGCCCGGCGTTTTTGCAAACAACATAAAGATGATGAAGGAGGCAAACAGCAGCATGGGTAGAGTGTGGATCAGTCGTCTGAGGATGAAATTTTTCATGGTGTTCTCATATCAGCCGCCAGCAAGTGCCGACGACTGATTCGTTGACAAGGTTACTGAACGATCTTGACGTCCGGCAGACTGCCTGTGAGGCCGTTATAGATATCCGGTTTGAAACCGGTTACACGGGCACTACTGGCGGAAAGGACTTGGCGATAGCCGAGCAAAATCACTGGAGGGTCATCTGCCAGCACTTTATACAGCTGGTGGTATATTGGCTTACGCTGTGCCACATCCAATACTGCGTTACCTTCATTGATCAGCTTATCCACCTGCGGATTTGCGTAGCCGGAGACCTTAGCCTCGGTGCTGTAGTAATCCCATACCCCGTCATGAGGATCGTTTAACGTACTGGTGCTAAAGGATGCTAGGTCGTAATTACCGGCTTTGCGCTGGGCCATCAGGGCATTAAAGTCCACGACCTGGGGTTTAAGCAATACTCCGATTTGTTGCCAGTTCTCTTTAGCGATGGGAATCAGCGCATCATTTAATACTTTTTTGCTGGCCAGTAAGGTCAGTTCAAGACGTTTACCGTCTTTCACCCGAATGCCATCTGGGCCGGGTTTCCAGCCCGCTTCATCGAGTAATTTTTTCGCCTGCAGCGGATCATAGTGGTATGGGTTTACGCCATCCGCATTATAGGCCCAGGAAATTGGCGCGATAGGTTCAATCGCAACCTTACCATACCCCTGATACACCACATCGATCAGCTTCTGGCGATCCAGTCCAAAAATCAGCGCTTGACGCACCTTGACGTCCTGCAACGCAGGACGGTGAACATTGAATTCGATTTTGCTGTAATCACTGGACCCATAGAGATTGATATTGGCAAAGCCGAGCAGTTTTAGTTGTTCAATATCATCCGGTCGTGAAGTGAAGCTGTCGTAATCTGTTTCACCGGTCTGGAATAACTGGAAATTGGTAGAGGGGTTAGTGATGCGATAAATAAAACGTGGCGTCGGCGGAGTGCCAAGATAAAAGTGGGTATTGGCATGAAAACGAATTTCCTGCCCAGGTATATATTTTTCATAAACATAGGGGCCATTTCCCAGCGGTTTGCCATGTAGGGTCCGCAGGTAGTCAAGGTTACCACGCTGATAGCCCTTGCCATAATAGGCAGCAGACAGCACCGGGCCGCCAATTTTTGCCAGGGTGGTGGCCCCTGGTTGGGTGGTAGTAACCTGAAGCGTGAGTGGGTCGATCACTTTCAGACCACTGATGCTGTCGGCTTTACCTGCTTTATATTCAGCACCTCCCGCGATATTGGCCAACGTGATATCGGTGTCGCCATCATATTTCGGGTCGTACAATACCGTCAGGGTAAAGGCGACGTCTTTGGCGGTGAGCGGTGAGCCGTCGCTAAACGTCAGATTGTGGCGCAGCTTAAGGGTATAGACTTTTTTATCTGGGCTTACGGTCCAGCTTTCAGCTAAACCCGGTACCAAATTACCGTGGCTGTCCCAGTCAATCAGGCGTGAAAAGATGACGTTAGTAACGTTTTCATCCCAGCCATTGACAAAGAAGTAGGGATTAAAAATCCCCTGAGGTTCAGAAATCCCCGCCACCACCGTATCTTTGCGCAGCTTGGCAGTTGTTGGGATCTGACTGATATCGGTGGCCGGAGTGATGCCCTCCTTAAGGGTACTTTCGGCAAAAGTCATGGTACTGAAGGCTATCATGCCGCTGAAGAGGGCTGTTTTAAGATGGAATGGGATATTATGTTTGTTGATTAACCTGACCAAAAGAAACCCTCATCAATATTATTGCAACGTTAATTTACAAAAACTGAACGTTAAGCTTTTCCCGATCCGGTGTCTAACAACCATACGCTATAACAAATAACTAAATTTCCTTATAATTTTTATGGGTAAGCATAGAAATTATTTTCTTTATTACGATAATACAATTCAGATTAACGCCCCTATAAATAGCTGTGGGCAATATCGAACACTGGCAGGTGTGCGATACAACGTGACGGTGAAAAATCCACCGCCATTTTATCGCCACTCGAAAATGAGGTAACAAAAAAACCACTCAATCGAGTGGCTTAATGTCCTGATTTAACAGGAAAAATTTGGTGGCCCCTCCCAGACTTGAACTGGGGACCAAACGATTATGAGTCGTCTGCTCTAACCGACTGAGCTAAGGGGCCTTAATGTGGCAGGGAGTATAAAGCATCCGATTAGTCGAATCCAGTACTGTCGAGTTAGTTGCTGTTTTTTAAGGCAGATTATCTGCTATCACTAAGAATTTTACAAAGCCGTCCTAGTATGTCGAGGAACGAGGTTGGACTTGGTAGACCCAAGCGTCAAGTTGTTGCCCCTCAGCAGTGGTGGCGGTGGTCAGCACGCGATCATAGCCGGCCTCGAACTCATCCAATTCGGGCCAGTGATGCGGTAACTGTGGACTGATAAATAAATAGCCCGCCACCTTATCCCCTTGCTCATCTAAGACGACTCCCGGAAAATCCGCCGCCAATCCCCATGCCCTAGGGTAATAAGTGCCTCGAATAGTCGCAGCTACCCACTTGCCGCCGATGCGGGTGAGTAGATGCTCATTTTCACGGCCCTTTTGTAAAGTGCCGTACACAAATAAAGGTGTCATGCCGACTCTCCTCGCTATCCGTTTTTCACATCATGCTTTGAGCAGCAGTGATATTGCAATAATTTACCTTGGGGAAGCGCTCAAAAGCCTCTACATTGTTTACAGCGCGTTCTATCACTCGATCTACCAGGAGAAGCAATGAATATCGCATTGGGTCAATGGCAAGTCAGTCGAGAATGGCAAGAAAATGCCAATACCATTATTCAGCTAATGCAGGATGCCGATCGGCAAGCTGCACGGTTACTGGTACTACCTGAAGCGGTATTAGCTCGGGATAACCAAGATAGCCATTGGGTGATCGATGCAGCGCAACCCCTCGATGGCCCCTTTATCAGTCAGTTGCTGGCTGCCAGCCGTACGCTCTCACTGACCACCCTTTTCACGCTGCATGTTCCGGCTGGCGATAATAAAGCGCGTAATGTATTAGTGGCGCTGCGTCAGGGTGAGATCTTACTGACCTACGATAAAATTCATCTCTATGATGCTTTTACGGTGCGTGAATCAGATAGCGTCGTCGCCGGACAAACCTTACCCCCCTTATTACAGATCGATGATTTTAAGGTTGGTGTAATGACTTGCTACGACTTACGCTTTCCAGAGATGGCACGGGCCTTAGCCTTACAAGGCGCCGAGTTACTGGTTCTACCTGCCGCATGGTTAAAAGGTGCCAATAAAGAACTGCATTGGGAGCTACTTACACGGGCACGCGCGCTCGAAAATACCTGCTATATCGCGGCAAGCGGTGAATGTGGCGTTAAAAATATTGGCCATAGCCTAGTCGTGGATCCTCTCGGCTTAGTCATCGCTCAAGCGGGAGAGCGGCCGCAACTTATTTTTGCCCAGCTCGATAAAACACATCTCACTGCGGTGCGTCAGCAATTACCGGTGTTACAGCATTGTCGTTTAAGGTCAGCGCCTGCGTTCGTTTCGCCCACCCTCTATTAGATTTTTTTAGCGATGAACATAACAAAACGTTATTAATCGCTTGAGGTTATTGATTTACAAGCCAAGTAAGACTTCTTATAGTCAAAATGGCATAACTTCAGAAACATCATATACTTTTGATAAGGCGTTATTCGATTTACGCGCGGTGAGTGGCACACTTTCATCACTAACGTTGCCGTTTTTAGTGCAGTCATAAAAGGGAGAGTTAAGGGTGTCGGAAACGGATCAACAAGCTCATCAGTCTCAGCCCATCCTACAAGTGGAAAATCTGACCATTCGTTTCCCTCAACAGGGAAGGCTACAATCCGTGGTAGATAACCTGAATTTATCGGTCTACCGAGGAAAAACCCTCGCCCTAGTCGGTGAGTCGGGGTCAGGCAAATCCGTCAGTTCTCTGGCGTTGATGGGCCTATTACCCAAAGAAGCGGTGGTCGAGGGCCAGCGTCTGTTACGTAACCGAGCGGGCCAGCACATAGAGCTGGGTCAGCTTACGGAGTCCCAATGGCAAGGGGTGCGTGGCGCAGAAGTTGCCATGATATTTCAAGAGCCGATGACCTCACTCAATCCTGTCTTTACCGTTGGTCAGCAGTTAGCCGAATCAGTACGTCAGCATCAACCCCTCTCCAAAACCGAAGCGCTTAAACAAAGTCTACAACTGTTAGAACGCGTGAGAATTCCGGCGGCTAAACAGGTACTTAGCCGCTACCCGCATCAGATGTCCGGGGGAATGCGTCAGCGAGTGATGATTGCAATGGCCCTCAGCTGTCGCCCGGCACTACTGATTGCCGATGAGCCAACCACGGCACTTGATGTCACCTTACAGGCACAAATATTAACGCTGATCCGTGAATTACAGCGAGATCTGGATACTGGCGTGCTCTTTATCACCCATGATATGGGCGTGGTAGCCGAAATGGCTGATGAGGTCACCGTGTTACGTCAAGGTCAATCGCTGGAGACCGCTGCAGTCGATACGCTTTTCTACGCGCCACAGCATCCCTATACTCGGCAATTACTCGCGGCGGTACCGCGTCTAGGGGATATGCAACCCTACGATCAACCACAAAAATTTTCTTTACTCACAACAGAGAATCCCCCTGCGAGCACTCACGACACGGTCGATAGGCACTCTCCCCCGCTATTACAAGTCAGGGATCTAGTGACCCGCTTTCCGCTACGTGGCGGCCTCCTTAATCGCGTCGTCAATGAAGTGCATGCGGTAGAACATCTCAACTTTGACTTGCGTGCAGGAGAAACTCTGGCGTTAGTTGGCGAGTCTGGCTGCGGTAAATCGACCACTGGTCGGGCGCTTCTTCAATTAGTGACGAGCCAACAGGGGGCAATCACCTTTGATGGGCAACGTATCGATCAACTAACTGGCTCGGCACTCAACCGATTACGCCAGCAAATCCAGTTTATTTTCCAAGACCCGTATGCATCGCTCGACCCACGTAAAACGGTCGGCTACTCAGTTATGGAGCCGCTGTTAGTGCATAAACTGGCCTCACCTGCGCAAGCACAACAGCGGGTACATCAACTGCTGGAAAAAGTCGGCTTATCGGCAGAGCATGCCTTGCGTTATCCGCATCAATTCTCGGGTGGGCAGCGTCAACGTATCTGTATTGCTCGCGCACTGGCTTCTAATCCCAAAGTAATTGTCGCCGACGAGTCGGTTTCGGCATTAGATGTCTCTGTGCAGGCACAAATTATTAATCTACTGCTCGATTTACAGCGGGAGCAGGGATTGGCTTTCTTATTTATTTCCCATGATATGGCGGTTGTCGAGCGTATCAGTCACCGGGTGGCTGTTATGTATCAAGGACAAATCGTGGAGATGGGGCCACGTGCTGCTGTCTTCGCCACGCCTCAACACCCTTATACTCAAAAACTACTTAAGGCAGTACCGGTTGCGGATCCGAGAAGTCAGCGACCCCCCCTCTCTTCAGCCGTTGAAGAGATTCCCAGTGCCATCTATCCCTTAGGAAAAGGCCCCGAACGCGTAACCCTCAATGAAGTGGCCCCTGGGCATTATGTTGCGACAAACGCGTCGACCTCACCTTTATCGCCGGCCCATACGGCATCCCCTTCATTGCAGACAGGAGACACTTTATTATGACCACACGCCAACGCCCTTGGCTTATTGCGGTAGGAATGACCGCAAGTCTACTCAGTGTATCGAGCTTCGCCGCAAAAAATATCGTCGTCGCGGTCGGATCTAATTTCACCACGCTCGATCCTTATGATGCCAATGACACCCTTTCCCAAAGCGTCGCTAAATCATTCTATCAAGGACTCTATGGCTTCGATGAAGCGATGAAGATTAAGCCTGTGCTCGCAGAAAGCTACCACGTGAGTACAGATGGCCTGACCTATACGCTAACATTACGTCCGAATGTGACTTTCCAAGATGGCACCCCTTTTAATGCACAGGCAGTTAAGGTTAACCTTGATCGCGCCAGCAACCCGGATAGCCACTTAAAACGTTATAATTTATTTAACGATATCGCCAAGACAGAGGTAGTGAGTCCGCTCACGGTGAAAATCACCCTGAAAAAACCGTTCTCAGCCTTTATTAACACCCTAGCTCACCCCTCTGCTGTGATGATCTCGCCCACCGCTTTACAGAAATATGGTAAGCAAATTGGCTTTCATCCGGTCGGAACCGGCCCTTATCAATTTATCAGCTGGAACCAGACCGATGCGATGACGGTGAAGAAATGGCCCAATTATTGGCAAAAAGGATTACCTAAGTTAGACAGTATCGTTTGGCGTCCTGTTGCTGATAACAATACCCGAGCGGCAATGTTGCAGACAGGGGAAGCGGATTTTGCTTACCCAATTCCTTATGAGCAAGCCCCCCGCTTAAAGGCGAACAGTAAGTTGGATGTGGTGAGCTGGCCATCCATTATGCAGCGTTACATTAGTCTAAACGTGACACAAAAACCTTTTGATAATCCAAAAGTCCGTGAAGCACTTAACTATGCGATCAATCGTGAAGCCTTAGCTAAGGTTGCGTTTGCGGGTTATGCTACCCCTGCTACCGGCATTGTACCGCCCGCTATTGCTGATGCCCAACACTACCCGGCTATTCCTTATGATCCGGCCAAAGCGCGTCAATTATTAAAAGAGGCTGGTTACCCACAAGGTTTCCTAACAACTTTATGGTCGTCACACAACCACTCTACGGCGCAGAAGGTTTTACAGTTCACACAGCAACAGCTCGCACTGGTGGGGATTAAGGCCCAAGTAACGGCGATGGATGCAGGACAACGTGCCGCACAAGTCGAAGACAAAGGCCAGAAAGAGAGTGGAGTGCGGATGTTCTACACCGGTTGGACCGCCTCAACTGGCGAGGCTAACTGGGCCTTAACACCGCTGTTTGCGACCAGCTCATGGCCACCGGCAATCTTTAATACCGCTTTTTACAGTAATCCTCAGGTGGATAAAGATTTAGCCGATGCATTAAATGCCACCGATGCGGCCAAGAAAAATGCCTTCTATAAAGATGCGCAAGATAAGATTTGGCATGACCAACCTTGGATCCCGCTGGTAGTCGAAAAGTTAGTCTCCGCCAATAATAAGGCCCTCACCCATTTCAATGTCATGCCAGATACCGGTTTTGATTTTGATAATGCTGATCTGAAGTGATTGTATTGGGCAGGTAACCCCCTGCCCACAACCCGAGAATACGCATGCTCAATTATTTTCTTAAACGCTTGCTAGGGATGCTGCCGACGTTATTGATTGTCGCCATTCTCGTTTTTCTATTTGTCCACCTGTTACCCGGCGATCCGGCTCGCCTGTTAGCGGGGCCTAATGCTGACGGCACTGTTGTGGCCATGGTTCGCCATCAACTTGGTCTAGATTTACCCCTGCCGCAACAGTTCTGGCACTATATCGTTCGATTACTGCATGGCGATTTTGGTCAATCGATGTCATCACAGCGACCGGTAAGTGAAGAGATCGCCAGTCGCTTTACGCCAACGCTACTGTTAACCCTCTGTAGCATGGCATGGTCATGCCTATTTGGCTTATTAATCGGTGTCGCTTCCGCGGTATGGCGTAACCGTTGGCCGGATAAATTGGGGATGCTGATCGCCGTGTCGGGTATTTCGTTCCCCGCCTTTGCTTTAGGTATTCTACTCATGCAGATTTTCTCCGTACAACTCGGATGGCTACCGACGGTCGGAGCCGATAGCTGGCGCAACTATATTTTGCCGTCTCTTACCCTCGGCGCGTCAGTTGCCTCGGTGATGGCACGTTTTACCCGTGCTTCGTTTATTGACGTATTGGGTGAAGACTATATGCGCACGGCTCGCGCGAAGGGCTTAAGCCCAAGTCGCGTGATCTTTAAACATGGCCTACGTAACGCGCTTATTCCGGTCATTACCATGATGGGACTCCAGTTTGGCCTACTATTAGGCGGCGCGATTGTGGTTGAAGTGGTGTTTAACTGGCCAGGGCTGGGCCGTTTATTGATCGATTCCGTCGAAAACCGGGATTATCCCGTTATTCAGGCATTGGTCCTGCTGTTTTCCTGTGAGTTTATCGTGATCAATTTAGTCGTCGATATCCTCTATGCTGTGGTTAACCCCACCATCCGCTACCGCTGAGGAAAGGTCATGAAACATTGGCGCCGCGAAGCGGCTATGAAATCCCTTCCACCCCTTGATCCGACAGCCCCGCAACCGCCCTTGCGCGAGTTTTGGCTGCGCTTTCGTCAGCAACCCGTGGCGGTTATTGCCGCGCTGTTTGTGATCGTTCTCTTTATTATCGCGATTTTTGCACCTTGGCTTACGCCTTTTGATGCAGAAAATTACTTTGATTATGACCGTATAGACCAAGGCCCAAGCCTGATGCACTGGTTTGGCGTGGATGCGTTAGGGCGAGATATCTTTAGCCGTGTTATGTTAGGAACGCGTATTTCCTTATTGGCTGGGGTTTTTTCCGTTGCACTGGGATCTGTTATTGGGACAGTACTAGGCTTAATTGCAGGGTATTACGAGGGGTGGGCAGATAGGTGCATTATGCGTATTTGCGATGTGCTGTTCGCTTTCCCGGGGATCCTGTTAGCGATTGCGGTGGTCGCACTGATGGGACCGGGTATGTCAAACGTCGTGATTGCCGTCGCGATTTTCAGTATTCCGGCGTTTGCACGACTGGTTCGTGGCAATACCTTGGTGCTGAAACAACTCACCTGGGTGGAGTCGGCACGCAGTATTGGGGCCTCAGATACTCATATTTTACTCAAGCATATTCTGCCGGGCACCTTCTCCTCGATTGTTGTCTTTTTTACACTACGTATTGGGGTATCGATTATCTCGGCTGCCAGTCTCTCATTTATCGGATTAGGCGCTCAACCGCCCACACCTGAATGGGGCGCAATGCTCAATGAGGCACGTTCCGATATGGTGATGGCACCGCATGTCGCCCTGTTTCCTATTCTTGCCATCTTTCTCACCGTACTGGCCTTTAATTTATTAGGTGATGGCTTGCGCGACGCGCTCGATCCCAAATTACGTAAGCAGTAAAGGTTAGGCTGATAAGTAAAAACCTGCGAAAGCAGGTTTCAGATGACCGATAAAGTCCTGATCTCTTGGTCAGGACTTTGCGCTTACACAGAGATTTCTCACCCTCTATCTTGCCAATAAAAAATAGTTTGTGCTCAAAACCTGTTAGGCCTTTGACTAACCGGCTATTCTTGCTTAGAACCGGTGGCTAATTGCGCTAAAAAGTGTTGATCAAGGCGATGATAATTGACCTCTTCAACCACCTTTGCTCCGAGGGATGCATAAAAGCTTTGCGCTGCGCTATCTTCACGCACTGATAACCAATCTAATCGGCTACAGGACTTCTCTTGAGCACGCTGTGCGATAAAGCCCATCATTTGATGGCCAAAACCTTTACGTCGATAGTTCTCTGAGACGAATAGCTCTTTAATAAACATCTGCCCACTGTAACGAGGAACAGGATAGAGTATCGTTACGCAGGCAAAGGCAATGATACGCCCTTCACTCATACCTTTATAAATTTCAGTGCCAGAATGGGCAGGGAATACCCTATCTTTTAAGTACTTAGCCATTTGCTCCGCGGCGATAACGGCTTGCGGATGGTGATAACGTTCCATTTCGGAAAAAATATCGACCAAATCAGCCCACTCGTCCGGCCCACACTGCGTAATTTCCATGGGTATTCCCCGTTAATTTATAATGGATTAACTATAGACGAGGCCAAGTTCCCCAGTATAAAAAAAGCGCCTTGACGGCGCTTTTTCTGATTAACTGTAGAGTGACACTTCACCCGGTGGACGGGTTTTAAACCGACGGTGCAACCAAAGGTATTGCTCTGGTGCGCGGAGTATCTCGGTTTCAATCACCTTATTCATATAGCTCGCCGCGGCTTGCGAATCTTCATAAGGATAATTTTGTAGTGGCGGTTGAATAATTAATTGATAACCACTTTTATTGGTATTGCGGATCAAAACAATAGTCAGCATTGAAGGCTTGGCCAATCGCGATAACACGAAGGTACCATTGGTTGTCGCGACCTTATCGACCGCAAACAGTGGCGCAAAAACACTGCCTTTGGGGCCGTAATCTTGGTCTGGGGCAAACCATACCGCTTCGCCTTGTTTCAACGCATGGACCATCCCGCGCAGGTCGCGGCGGTCGATCATCGCTTTGTTCGAACGCATACGCCCTTTGGTCTGCGCCCATTCCATCGCTTGGTTATTATGCGGCCGGTACATTGCCATCATCGGCTGACAAAGCCCAGTAATCCGACCTCCTAGCTCTAGCGACATAAAATGCACACCAATCACCATGACACCACGCTGCTCTTGCTGCGCTTGTTGCAGATTATTTAGCCCAGAGACGGAGTAAAGTTTACGTACCCGTTTATCTGACCAAAACCATGCGATGCCTGTCTCGACCAGGGCCATCCCCAGAGATTCAAAGTTTTTGGCAATGAGCACTTCCAATTCTTGCTCTTGGATATTGGGAAAACACAGTTGAACGTTACGCCGAGTAATCGACTCACGTCTTTTTAATACACGACGTGAAATTTTACCGGCCTTCGCCCCTAATCGAATCAAAATTGGATAAGGGAGTTGCACGAGTAGCCACAGCACACCAAGTCCGAACCAGGTGAGCCAATAGCGTGGATGTAAAATTTTAAGCTGAAATTGCCCAGTTTTTTTCATAAAGCCTTCAATAAAAGAAGCCTCTACGCCAGAAACTCCACATTTCTTGGCAACGTATGGCCTCGGTAAAGAGTTTGACCGCAGAAAGCAGAGAATGTCACCGAAATATTGCGTTAAATAATGAAAGCAAATGTATCCAAGATTAAGGTGTCGTCGCGACGAGGACAATATCAACTTGGATAGGGTCCGCGACCAGCGCAGGGTATTGTCCCATACCAAAGGCTTGGCGCGATAGAGTGATCGTACCAGAAAGTCGTAAATATCCTCCACTCGGGAGTAAACGTGAATCGTCGCTCCGCTTACCATAGAGCATCACTGGCCGAGTCATCTCTTTGATTTTTAGAGACCCTAATACCCGATAACGCCCCTCGCCCACGTCGACAATACGACTGCTGGTAAAGGTCACATTAGGGTATTGAGCTTGATCAAAAAATTGATGGCTCTTTAAGGCCCAGGTCAGCACGCGGTGGTGAGCATCAAGATTTGCGATAGGCATATCGATTCGTAGCCGGTCTGCCATATCTTGCTCTGGGTCTACCACGATATCCCCGCGAAGCCCAGTGATCCGTGCATGGTAATCGGATTTACCAATCATATTCCAACGCAGCAATACATAGCTGCTATCGGTTAATTGAAAAGGAATTGGGGCGGCATAGATCGGAAGTACTCCCCCCAAGATCCCAAGCAACAATAATCCCACACGTAACATGACTTAACTCCCGAACAGAGACGCTGAAACTATAGCTTAGCGTGGAGTGACCTGCCGAGAGAAATTATTTATGGGTAGGTGATTCCGGGAGGGTTAATCTGTGAATGCGTCACCCCTTCTTGCTCGTCCTCCCACCCCGAGATCAATACGGCCTGGGGCTATCGCTGCCAATAGATGGAAATTTTCAGCCACTTTATAAGGACTATAGCGCTGTAACATTACGCCACCGGCCCCCAGACGCAGGGTCTTTGTCTGAGCAGCTAACCACGCCAGTACAATTTCCGGCGACGGGCTAGCCAGCGCAGGGGTATTGTGATGCTCTGCAATCCAGTAACGATAAAAACCCGCTTGTTCAGCTAAACGGGCAAGCGCTAAGCTATTTTGTAACGCTTGCTGGCTAGTTTCCTCCGGCTGTCGCGGGCACTTATCCAGAATACTCAGACGAAAAGGCATAGGGCTTCTCTTTATTAATCACCATGCCTTAGTTCTAAAAGAAAAGAGAAATTGTTGGAAATAATTAATTAGGCATTAAAAATCATATATTTCGCTAATCGCTGATTCGTGACGTAAATATAACATTCCTCTATGAGGTCGAGATAGGTAAATCCTGTCGGTCTCCCCGCGTGCTGGGGTGGGAAATGACTAAAAATTCCACCGCTTCCTGAGAAGCATTGAGTGCTTGATGGGCAACAGTAGGCGGAATTTCTAGGCCTTGCTGAGCCTGTAACCGATGTTTATCTCCTGCTAATTCCACTATCAGTTCACCGGTTAATACAAAGAAAAATTGCCGTGATTGTTGGTGGTAGTGACGGCGTTCTGCGGTACCAGCAGGCATTTTCTCATGAATAATTAATAAGTCTTGGCGTTGAAGTAAATACCAGCCATCGCACTTATCACCCCACTGATAATGTTCAGCCGTTGTCTTATCGATCATGGTTTCTCCTATTTAACGCATACTTTCTGATTAATAACACAAACTATGCTAACGATTACCATTAATTTGCTAAGAATATATTTCGAGTTAACAGCGTTTTATGCTGATTTTTATTTATTGGCTGCAATTAACCGATGTAGGACGGCTATTTTCCGATAATTATCGCCGTTATATCTTTGTGATATAACGTTTTCGTTTTAATTATTTATGTAATGAAGACCAATTCACTACTGTGGGAGTCATTAAATGCATAAAGAGTATGCCTTATGAATTTCCAGCAACTTAAAATTATCCGTGAAGCAGCCCGTTGCCAGTGTAATCTCACCGAGGTAGCAAAAACCCTTTTTACTTCCCAATCCGGGATTAGCCGTCATATTCGTGAATTAGAGGACGAATTAGGGGTCGAATTATTTATTCGTCACGGTAAGCGTATGCTCGGTCTTACCGGTCCGGGAAAAGAGATGTTAGTGATCGCTCAACGGATATTAGACGAGTCGGCGAAAGCCAAGCGTTTAGGCCAATTATTTACCGCACAAGAAGCCGGAATATTGACTATTGCGACCACCCATACCCAAGCACGTTACTCCTTACCCTCCATATTAAAGCAGTTTCGTAGTCGCTATCCGCATATTCAAGTCGTTCTTAATCAAGCGACGCCGGAAGAGATCCGCGATCAGGTAATTTCCGGTGAAGCGGATATCGGTATTGCTTCCGAGGGCTTAGCTCATAATGGAAAGTTAACCACTTTTCCGTGGTTCAAATGGAACCACCGTATTTTAGTTCCGCATGACCACCCTTTAGCGCAGGAGGATAAACTCAGCCTAGAGCAGTTAGCGCAGTGGCCGCTTGTGACTTATCGCGCGGGGATGACCGGGCGCTCCGTGATAGATGAAGCCTTTCAAACCGTCTCATTGCTGCCCAATGTCGTACTCAGTGCTCAAGATTCTGATGTGGTCAAAACCTATGTTCGCCTCGGGATGGGGATCGGTATCATTGCCGAGACAGCAGCCGATCACGACGATCCTGAGTTGATCTCTTTGGACGCCCGTCACCTGTTTAATAGTAATACCGTGTGGTTAGGGGTGAAGCAGGGACAATTGCAGCGGGACTATTTGTGGCAATTTATGACGCTCTGTAACCCGAATCTGTCTGAAGACGAATTAAAGCAGATGGCACGCGGTATCACTGAACCTTCAGAACTCGGTTACGATTTTCAAATTTAAGCGCACGGATACCTCCTCTCTTATGACATAGGCGACTAGGCTAAAAGGACTTACTCTTACGCTTAGGAGCTTATGTTATGTCTTTCCCATGGCAAAAACCTGGCTTAAATGCCGATCAACAAGCTGCAGCGGTTGTCGCCGCAATGACTACTGATGAAAAGTTTGCTTGGCTCTCTGGGCCGATGGCCATTCCGTTAAAAAAAGACGATAAACTGCCGCCAGAGGCAATAGGATCAGCCGCTTACTATCCGGCTATTCCTCGCCTGGGGATCCCAGCCTTACAACAGAGTGATGCCAGTTTAGGGGTCAGTGCATTGGGGGGAATTCGTTCTGGTGATCACGCTACCGCTCTTGCTAGTAGCTTAGCGTTAGGGGCTTCTTTCGATCCAGAACTGGCAGAAGCCACGGGGGAGATGCTTGGGCGCGAGGCTTTTAACAAAGGATTCAATGTTCAACTTGCCGGTGGAGCTAACCTTATTCGCGAGCCTCGCGGTGGACGTAACTTCGAATATATTTCCGAAGATCCTCTGCTGACTGGCGTGATAGCGGGGCACAGTGTGCGCGGTATTCAATCTCAACATGTGGTGTCGACCGTTAAACACTTCGCAGTCAATGCCCAAGAAACCGGGAGAGTGGTTGCTGACTCAAGAATAAGTGAGTCCGCACTACGTGAATCTGATCTCTTAGCCTTTGAACTGGCCATCGATATCGGTAAACCCGGCGCAGTTATGCCAGGGTATAATCTGGTTAATGGCGATTGGGCCTCTGAAAATCATTTTCTGTTATCGCAGGTGTTAAAAGGTGATTGGCAGTATCCGGGATGGGTGATGTCTGATTGGGGAGCGACACACTCCGCGACGAAAGCTGTACTGGCTGGGTTGGATGTCCAATCGGGTGCGAATCTCGATGAATGTGTGTGGTTCGATCAACCTCTACGCGATGCCATTACGCAAGGCGAGATCGTCCCGGCGCAGATTGATCAGATGATCAAGCGGATCCTCCGTAGCCTATTTGCCTGCGGAGCCATCCAACATCCCGCTCAACGCGGTAATAACCTCGACTATAGTTGGCATCAATTGATCGCCCAACGTGCAGCGGAACAAGGCATCGTCTTACTGAAAAACCAACAAAATATTCTCCCCCTGCCGCCCGAGCTAACCCGCATTACGGTAATAGGCGCCCATGCCGATAAAGGCGTGTTAGCGGGAGGTGGCTCATCGGCGGTGACTCCACAAGGCAGCTTACAGCAAGAAGGCGTCGATTTTATGGGGATACAAACCCCCAAAGTCTATCACCCCAGCTCACCCTTGGCGGCTATTCGCCGTAATTCACTGGCTAAACAGGTTGATTATGTATCGGGAGTATCGATCGAAGAGGCACTCGATACCGCCCAAGGCAGTGATGCTGTGATTATTTTCGCCGAGGAGTGGCGTTCGGAAGCACTCGATGCCCAAGGCTTGGATCTTGATGATCACCAAAACCAGTTAATTGAGACCTTATCCGCCGCCCACCCAAAAGTAGTGGTAGTGCTAGAAACCGGGGGAGCAGTGACCTTGCCTTGGCTTGATAAAGTACCCGCTCTACTGGAAGCGTGGTATCCCGGTTCGGGGGGTGGGGAAGCCATTGCCGGTGTATTATTTGGTCGAGTAAACCCTGCAGGACGCTTACCGATCACCTTCCCGGCCAGCGAACAACAATTGCCTCATCCTGATCAAATCGATCCCAGCACCACAACCTCTTTACCCGGCGTTAAAGTAAAAGGTGAGATCTTTACGATCGATTACGACGTCGAGGGGGCGGATGTTGGCTATCGCTGGTATGAACGTCAACGCTATAAGCCATTGTTTCCCTTTGGTTTTGGCCTTTCTTATACGCAATTTAGCTATGAGGATTTGCAGCTTTGCCAGACCTCAGGCGAAATAACCGCTAGCCTAACTTTAACCAACTGTGGTGAACGAAGTGGCAGTGACGTGGTACAGCTCTATCTGCGCCCAACATCAGGACGTTATCCTTCGCGCTTAGTGGCCTTTCGTAAAATCACCTTGGCACCGGACGAGGCACAACGTATCAGTTTACGTATTGAGCCGCGCGTGGTGGCGCAATGGCAGAGTGCACAACAGTACTGGTCGATTGCCGGAGAAGAATACGAGATCTACCAAGCCACCGATGCGCTCACGCCAGTACTCAGCGGTAAGCTGACTCTTGCTGCGCAGACCTTTGGTTATCCGCTTTGTTAAAGTGAGTGGCTCGGTCTGCCAACCTCTATTATGAGGTCGCAGACCGTAAAAACGGTTTTACGTCATTAATCTGTCATCTTTGTGCGGCAAGCTAGCGGGAGTCATCGGCATATTGAAGAGGTTTACCTATGAGCGATTATGATTACGATCTTTATGAGACGCTGTTTGCCACCCGTCAACGCCCTTTTCCTGAAGAATCGAGCGCGGCTGTACCTCGACGCCATATCCCTGACGAGGGGGAGTACCATGAGCTGCAATTTAATGATTAAGTCATTACTTATTCAATAAAACGATTGGATGGGAAGACGAGGCAGGCTGAATGACGCTTAATTCAGCCTGATACCAAGCGGTTAATTGCGATTCGGTAAGTACCTGCTGTACCGAACCGTCAGCCACCAATGTCCCCTGCTGCATGACCACAATCCTGTCTGACCAGGTTGCCGCCAAATTGACATCATGCAGTATCGCGCAGACCATTAGCTTTCCGCCTCGCGTTAATCGATGAAGTAAACGCAACAAATGTTGTTGGTGATAGAGATCTAAAGCCGAGGTTGGCTCATCAAGAAATAACCACCCCTCCGGTTCCTTATCTTTCCATAATTGTGCCAATACCCGCGCCAACTGAATTTGCTGCTGCTCCCCACCTGACAGGGTTGCGTAATAACGATCACGGAGCGCTTGGCAACCGATCAGCGACACGACTTGATCCAAGATCGTACGTTGTCGTCGGATAGCGTACTGACTGATCCCCAACAAGATCACCTCTTCAGCCGACATAGCAAAGGCTAACTGATTATGTTGGCGCATAACGGCTCGTTGCCCAGCGAGTTGCCGTCTGTCCCAATGTGCATACGGCTTGCCAGCCAACAAACACTCTCCATTTGTTGCACCGAGAAAACCCGTTAATAAGCGTAATAGCGTCGACTTTCCTGCGCCATTCGGGCCCATTATGGTGACAAATTCGCCAAGTTTAAGATCGAGATCTAGGGGGTTAATTAAGGTCTGCGATCCGATTCGCAGTTCGAGTTGCCTAGCGGTAAGCGTTTTAAGCATAACTGGCCTGTAAGCGTTTAAGGATCAACATAAAAAACCACGGTGCGCCCAGCAAACTGGTCAGCAAGCCTACGGGCATTTCGGCAGGTTGGACTAGGGTTCGTGCCAAGGTATCTGACAGGAGTAACAGTAACGCACCGACAATTATCGCCCCAGGCAATAACCAGCGATGATCGCTGCCAAACATCATTCTCACCAGATGCGGGATCACTAAACCGATAAAACCAATTATACCGGTGAAAGAGACGGCGGTTCCGACCAATAAGGCGTTACCGATTAATAAACACTGCTGAGTGCGTAACACATCTAACCCGCTGTAAAAGGCATCCTCTTCACCCAATTGTAAGAGGTTTAGCGCACGTGCAGAGCGCAAAAGTAAAACAGAGGTGGGAAGGATGATGATCGCACAAAGCCCAACCACTGGCCATTGGGCTTGAGCCAAGGATCCCATGCCCCAGAGTGAAAGCTGGCGTAGCTGTTGATCATTACTCAGCCACGACAGTTCGCCGATCAGCGATCCAGAGAGTGCATTGATCGCGATCCCTAAAAGCAATAACCGTGATAGCTGTCCTTGGCTGACCTTGTTTAATTGAAAGATTAACGCCGTCACTAATAAGCTACCGATAAAGGCCGCAATCACCGGCAACCATAAACTGGCGAAGAGCGGTAATTGCAGCGGCAGGAGTAAAGCCAAAGCCACCATAAGGCCTGCACCACTGCTAATGCCCAATAGCCCAGGATCGGCAAGAGGGTTACGAAAAAGCCCCTGCATAATGGTTCCGGATACTGCTAGCGCGGCGCCAATCAGTAGTGCCAGCAGAACCCGAGGAACACGAATCGTTAACCACACTTGCCACACAATACTGTCGAGCGGCTGCTGCCAAATTTCCGTCAACGAGAGTTTCATCGCCCCTAGCTGAGTCGCCGCAATAGCACTGATAACCAGTAAGGCGATAAACAGTAGCAGCCTAGTCTGGCGGCTAAGGCTGACGCGCATAGCTGCCTGCCACATCTTGACGAAGTTTGAGGATAGCCTGTGGGGTGTCGATCCCAAAACCTAACAGGGCCATTTGGTCGATCACCACGACACGATGGGCTTTGCCTGCAGGAGTTAAGGCTAAACCGGGTAGCTTCCATAGCTGACTCGCTCCCCCCATCTGCTGGAGCGAGTGCTGGTCTATGACGACGACCTCAGGCGCTGCGGCGATCACACCTTCTTGCGACATCGGCTGATAGTGTGCCACCTGCCCCATCACATTGGTCAGTCCAGCGCTACGTAAGGCGACATCAGCGGCAGTCTCTTTGCCTGCAATCAAGCTTTGCATACCGTGATTGGCCATAATATAAAGCGCCTTATGACTGATCCCGGTGGACGCTTGATTAAGCGCGCTTACCTGTTGTGCTAATCGCTGCAATATAGGCTGCGCTTGAGCGGTTTTACCTAACGCTTGTGCGAGCGTGCTGACCTTTACCCTAATCATCGAGAGCTGTGGCTGCGCAGGGACAGTCACCACTTTTACGCCGACTTTTTCGATTTGCTGGAAGACCTGAGAAGGTTGTGCCTGTGCATTGGTCAGTACCAAAGTAGGCTTGAGCGCCAATATTCCTTCATTGTTTAACTGGCGCATATATCCAATATCGGGAAGCTTAAGGCTCGCATCAGGACGCTGACTGGTTGTGTCACGCCCCACCAATTGGTCGCCACTGCCCAGCGCATAAATAATCTCGGTCACATCGCCGCCTATAGAGACTAACCGTTGTGCAGCCGTCACAGGCAGCGTGGATAAGCAGAGTAACAATACGGCGAATTTCATTAGCAGAGTTCTCCGGCTAATTCCTCAAGCTGTTGACGCCAGAGGCTTTGTTCCAGCTGCCCTTCCGTACGTTGTCCATAGAGTTGGGCGATTTGCGTGCCATCTTCGGCAAACAGCTCTAGGCTGGTGACGTGACCGTCGGCGGTAGGCTTACGGGTGATCCAGGTTTCAGCGATTTTCCTATCTTGGAGATGCAAGGTAAAATTATCGTTAAAGATATTGAGCCAGCCTTTCATCTCTGTCACTTTCGCTAAGCGGCCAGTAAATATTTGTGTGCAGCCACGATTCCCGACAAAAATCATGATCTCGTTTTGCTGCTGCTGTACGCGCTCAAGTAATAGTGCAATGCTCTCGTTACTGACTTGGTGTGCGAGCTCATCGCTGACCAGCGTGAAGGCTTGTTGACGGGTAAGCTGATGACGACGCAGTAATTGGAAAAATTGGTGCACGTCGGTCATCGCTCGCCACTCTTGCTCCACTGTTTGTGGGTCACTGCTACCGGTTTGCTTGACCGCAGATGGCGGCTGTAATGCGAGGCTGGAAGGTGTCGCTTGCTGCCACTGATCGATCAGTGCTTGCCACGCGATACTGTCTGTTTGTGCTGTGACATAAATTTTAACGACCGCTTCGCCTTGAACATCGAAGATTTGCAGGCTTTTACGTTCACCCGAAGCACTCAGCTCCGTTAAGGCAAAAACGCTATGCCATTGCTTGGGGAAGAAACGTTGATCAAGGGCTCGTGGGTTTAATACTAAGCCAGCATGTTGGCCAAAGTGCACGTTCTCGTAACGTCCAATGTGCTCATGTACCGCGTAATCGTTACGAACCAAACTTTTGATCTCGCCAACCACAGCTAATCCGTTAAGTAGAGCTTCAAATTTGGGTTGTAACGATAGTGCATCGTGACCGCAACGAATCAAGGTTAATTCAGCTTCACTGATCGCCATCATTGCCGCGAGATCACGGACATACAGGTGCGGGTGTTCCGTTTTTAACGCTAAATAATCAAGATACTGTTTATTCATCGGTTACGTCCTCGATAACGCCCCAGCGAACCGGGGCTGAAAATTAGAAATCAATATTTAAGCCAAGTTGGAAGGTTCTTCCCGGCATAGTCGCTAGCGCGATATCCGCTTGATGCTGGGCATTATCGGTCGTTAAATCACGGCTACTCAAATAATCCCAATATTTACGGTTGGTCAGGTTATAAACACCACCACTCAGTTTCACCGTTGGTGTGACTCGCCAGTAAGCCGTCATATCCACCATGCCATAGCCAGGGATACGCAGATATTTACTGTTATCACTCTCTGTCGCACGATCGTTCGTCGTCGTATCACGGGTGGTTTGTTTCGCCTGTTTCCCCTTCACAAAAGTCGCCGTGACTGCCGCACCATAGCGTTGCGCCGGATCATCCCAGGCGACACCTATTACCGCTTTCATTGGTGCAACACTGTCTACATCGATATATTTATCGCCTTGCAGTGAAGATTTAGACATTCCTTTGGTGTACCCCAGAGCAAAACTTGTGCTTAAGCCACTCACCGTAGGGAACCATTCTCCATAATGAATTTTAGTCGTCAGCTCACCACCATAAATAAAGGCCTTATCACGATTTTCTGCTTGGAAAACGGTATAAATATTGGACGGTACATGGGTAAATTTGCTCGGTGAGCCGCTGCGTGTATAACGGTTATAGGCGATAAAATTATCGTAATCGTTATAGAACATCGACCCCTGGATATCGATTCCCGGTAGGGCTTGCCCCTTTATGCCCCACTCCAAGTCATTACTGGTCTCGGTCTTAAGGGAGTTGTTGCCAATCAAGGCATATTGTTGCGTACCGGCATAGCTTGAGCCTAAATTCCATGAACCGTAAAGCTGGCTCGCTTCTGGGAATTGCGCCCCCCGTTGGTAACGAATGTAGGTTAATAATTGCGGCGTCAGCGAGTATTCAAGGCCCAGCGACGGTAAGAGTTGTGTATCACTTTGGCGACTATAGAGCGTCGAAACACTCTCTTCGGTCAATACGCTGCTTCCAGCCGCTAAGCTGCCAAGATTACGGGGCTTATTTTTCATGTAGGTAGCACGGATACCGGGGGTGATCGCCACATGATGTCCCTGCCAGTCACCATTGATTTTATCCTCAATGAAACCGCCGAGTGTGGTCGTTTGGCTGTCCGCTTGCGGTTGCATCACACGGAAATACACCAGGGGTGCCGGAGATTGAGAAAAGGGTCGTTCAGTCCGTGTCATCTCACCATTTAAGCCAGCACGAATATCATGACGCCCAATCGTTTTTGCCAGTTCCGACGAAAAACCAAATTTATTGGTATTAAAATCAGACAGCGTTCGGGTCGGCATTAACATGTCACTCGGACCGAAAGTATTATCGTGCGCTTGTGTCTTCTGCCAATAAATACGGCTAGTTAACTGGTCCACCCACTGATTCAGCGGCGTATACTCATCTTGTAAGGCGACACCAAAGCGACGCGTCTGGCTCGACTGTTGGCTGGTCCCTATAACGTCCTTTCCTGATGAGTCCCACGTATCAAAGTGGGTATGGCTACTTTTTTGGTAGTAATTTCCACTGGTCGTCAGTTTATGTTCATCGTTTGGCTGCCAAATAGTGCTGGCAGCAAAGGCATCAGAATGCCAATTTTCTGGCCAAGCTTGATTCTTGCCTTGAGTCCTCGTCTCTTGCCCGTCACGTCGGCTATAAACAAAAATGCCTCGCAAAGCGTCATCGCCTGCCGCGGCGGTGATTCCATTATGCCAAGCACGATTTGCCGAGTCGTAATCAGTTTGGTAGCCGAAATAGTGTTGGCGCGAGGGAGATAAGTAATCATCAGCAGACTTTGAGTGGAAGGCCACTAGCCCACCCATCGCGGTATTCGGCTGCGACACAGCAGTCGCTCCAGCTTCAATATCCATCTGGCTTAAAAGATAAGGATCAATGTAGTCACGGCCAATACCAAAGCTATTCACCCCCGTTCGCCCAGCATAAGGCCGTCCAGTCGCTTGTGGCATCGATACCCCATCGACATCAATCCCCACACGGTTATTTTCTAAACCACGGATGTTGTAGCCGGTATATCCGCTGCGATCAAAGCCACTTTTTCCACTTCCTGACCCACCGCTGCTCCCCGTCGCACTGACCAAGGGTTGATAGCGCATGAGCGTACCAAAATCGTTAGAACCATTTTTTTGCATCTGCTGGGCACTGACGACCACTTTGTTATTGGCCTCAATTTTCGGCGTCGCACCGGTCACCACTAACGTATCGCGCTGTTTGGTTTGACCCGCGAGTGGAAGGTTGTCGGCTGCCGCCGTATAGCAGTAAAGACTACTGAGGCTAAGCGCCAAAACAGATAAGCAAGGACGAGTAGGTATGAGCATTACAGTCTGAGAGAGTTTACGCATAGAGCTGTGTATTCCTAAAGGTGCGGCAATTCGCAAAAGGTGACAAATAACTAGTATTAACGGCCTTTATTTTATTGAATACGAATCTATATTATAATGATAATTATTACCAATATCATTTGATATAAGGGTTAACTTTTTTTATTCTTTATCCTTTGCTTACATCGCCTTGGCGCAGTGCTACAGTAAGTGAATCGATACTATTTATCCTGGAGGCTCTGTGTTTGCTTGGATAACACTTTTACCCGCACTGTACATTGGTGGGCGATTTATCTTGCCACTCCCTCTTCCTCTCATACTTCGGCTGCTCTTTTTCATTGCTGTTGTGCTCGTGGCAGAGTGCCATCTTGTTTATAAATTTGTGTTTGGTAATCGTTTCGCGCCGGAATTCCCCCATGGGGTGATGGTCGCCATTAACTTTTTATTCGGATCCTTGATTGCCTTTACGCTGTTGCTGATCCTGTGCGACATCGTCAGTGCAGTTCAATTTGCTTTACGAGGAGCCTGGCCGACTCATCAAACCACCCGTTATGTCTTGTTATGCATTTCGCTCGTTACCGCAGGTTACGCCACCTACCAAGCGGTTAAGGTCCCTCGCGTTAAAACCGTGACCTTGACGCTACAAAATTTACCTAAAGCCTTTGAAGGGTATCGTGTTGTCCAGCTGACCGATTTGCATGCCAGTACCCTGTTTACCGGACGCTGGATGAAAAAAGTGGTCGACCGCACCAATCAGTTGCAAGCAGATGTGGTCCTTTTCACTGGGGATGTCGCGGACGGTAGTATCGAGAAGCGTTTTAACGATGTCGCTCCCCTTGCCGCGTTAGAGGCGAAACAGGGGTGTTTTGCTATTCCCGGTAACCACGAATACTATTCAGGCTACCCCGAATGGATGCAGCGTATGCAGCAGTTGGGATTTCATGAGTTGATTAACCGTTCGGTGACGATCGAAAAAGAAGGGCGTCGGCTCTATATTGCGGGCGTTACCGATGAAGCAGCGTTGCGTTACGGCCAAGCAGGCCCTAACTTGGAACAGGCTTTAGCGGGCGTCGATCGACAATCACCGATTATTCTGCTTGATCATCGCCCTGAAAATGCCCGTCAAAACCTGGCCGCCGGCGTTGCTTTGCAGCTTTCCGGCCATACCCATGGCGGGATGGTGTACGGCTTAGCAACACTAGTCAAACGGGCCAACCAAGGGTTCTCGTCAGGGCTCTATACGCTAAATAACCGCCACCTCTATGTCAGTAACGGAACGGGGCTATGGAATGGCTTCGCCTTACGGTTGGGCTACCCTTCAGAAATTACATTATTTATCTTAAAAAGCGATGAGGCACATACAGGGTAAAGCTCGATTGAGGTAGAGTGAGAATCTACCTCTCTTATCCTTTTGTATTTATCGCGGGTCGTATGACTCACTTTTCTCCCTTTTACCTTCACTAACCCTACTTAGGTGAAACAATGACGAATACTCATCAGATCACTATCGCCGCGGCGTTAATCATTGATGCGAATAAAAATGTCCTACTCGTGAGAAAACGCGGTACCTCTTTTTTTATGCAGCCAGGGGGCAAAATTGAGCAGGGTGAAACCCCAGAAGATGCGCTAATAAGAGAACTTTTCGAAGAGTTAAACTTGGTTGTAGAGAAAAAAGAGTTAGTGCCAATGGGCTGTTTTCACGACGTCGCAGCGAATGAAGCAAATCATCAGTTAACCGCGCATATGTTTCGAGTAGAAAAGGCGTCATTCGCCTTCGCCCCCGCTGCAGAAATAGAAGAAGCGATCTGCTGTCGGTAAAAGACTGCGAACACCTCTCCCTAGCCCCACTCACTCGATATCAGCTTTTACCCCTAATCGAGGCCAATCCATAATCTTGTGTATCACACTTTCTTATCAAACCAGAACGACGAAATTTGTGAGGAATAATGATCGGTTTTCATGAAATTATCGAAGTTTAATTCTCAGAAAAGCGCCTTCAACACTGGCTTGCGGGAAGATTGTCCTTGACACATTTTCCCGCAACCTCAACCGCGACTCGTCACGGGCTTACCAACGCATAAGGACTATACCTCCGACAACGGTATAAGCGTGACCAATTTGGTGCTGGGATCGGGGGCTAATTGCCACGTCGTTTGTTGATAATGAACTAGGCCCTGCTGCGGATGATGAAAACTACGTTGCCCACCCTCTCGTTGGATAACGTGATGTTTTTGCCACCATTCGGCAAACTCCCCACTCTGCTGCAATAAGCCATCGATAGTGGCTTTTAACGGTGCCGACTGTTCTAGATGAAGGGACTCTGCTCGTAACTCTGCCACAATCTGCTGCGCCCGCTCAGGCCAATCGACCACTACGTGGCGGGCTAAGGGATTCATAAAGATAAACTCAAGCATATTAGGAGAGGACTCTTCAGTTAACCAACCGCTAAATAACGCGGCCGCCTCTTGGTTCCACGCTACGACTTGCCATGCTGCATTCATGATATAGCAGGGTGTCGTCATCACCTGCACTATCGCCTTCACACTAGGCTCAGACGATAACGTTACGTGGTTAAGCGGATCAGTTAACCCCGCTAAACTAAACAAGTAAACACGCTCAGCCTTGGAGAGCTGTAAGGCCGTGGCAATACCACTTAGGCTACGCGGAGAGACCGTCATGCCCCTTCCCTGCTCGAGCCAGGTATACCATGTGGTGCTGACATAACTGAGCTGAGCCACTTCCTCTCGGCGTAATCCCGGAGTACGTCGCCGAGGGCCTTTTATTAATCCTGCACGCTCTGGACTGAGCTGCTCCCGTCTAAGACGCAAAAATTCTCCCAATTGTTTCGCTGGGTTCTCATGCTTCTCAGCCATAGCCTATTACCTCTTATACTAGGATAACTACAGGTATTGTACGGGTATAATAGGTTGTATAACTTAGTTTTACCAACCAGATAAATATGAAGAGGACTCTATGAACAATAGCGCGCATGCTCAACGTGTTACCGAGCAATTTAGTCCACAAGCCAGCGCCTATTTAACCAGTTCAGTGCATGCATCAGGTGAAGATTTACAGCGCCTGCAACAATGGCTAGCCCCCTTTAGCGATGCGCATATTTTAGATATCGGATGTGGCGCTGGCCATGCAAGCTTTACTGCCTCGCCTCTGGTCAGACAGGTCACGGCTTATGATCTGTCGGATGAGATGCTAAAGGTGGTTAAGGAGACCGCCGATAGCCGTGAATTGACCAATATTGACTGCCAGCAAGGTGTAGCCGAATCATTGCCTTTCGATAACCAGCAGTTTGACTGTGTGATCAGTCGCTACTCCGCCCATCATTGGCAAGATGTGCCACAGGCATTGCGTGAAGTCTTTCGTGTTTTAAAACCGGGAGGACAGCTCATTATGATGGATATCGCCTCACCGGGCGCACCGCTTTACGATATCTGGTTACAAAGTATTGAAGTGCTGCGTGATCCTTCCCATGTTCGTAACTATTCACCGGGTGAATGGCTACAAATGGCAACAGAAAGTGGCTTACGTATTGAACAGTTAGTGACAGGGCGACTGGCGCTGGATTTTCAGCAGTGGGTGACAAGAATGAAAACTCCGGCCGCTACCGTCGCGACGATTCGCACTTTACAGCAAGCGGTCTCCGGTCAGGTGCAGTCCTATTTTAAGTTACAGGACAACGGATCGTTCTCTACGGATACCTTGATGTTTTGCGCACAACGTCAAGGGTAAAAATAGGCAGCCGCCAAACGGCGGCTACGTTAAAGCTGCTGTAATTGCTGCGTGATAGTTTCCACCACTGCCTGGATGTTGCTATCGTTTCGGCGATAATAGGTCCATTTTCCGACTTTCTGTGCCTCAACCACCCCTAATTCATGTAACGATTTCAAACAGAGTGATATGGCCGGTTGTGAGAGCCCAGCCTTATCCTGAATTAAACTCGCACACACGCCATACTGTTCATACGGATACAGTTGGCTATAGGCGGCAAAGGCTACGTCCGGTTGCTTTAACCACGTCAGAATGGCCACCCTCAGTGGGTTGGCTAACAGTTTCATCGCATTTTCAGCAAGCATTGGCTCTTATCATTTATTCGTCGATGGCAGGATAATCAGTATACCCTCTCGCTGTCCCACCATACAAAGAACTTAGTTCGACATTATTCAAAGCCAAGTCACGTCGCAAGCGCTGGGGAAGATCAGGGTTGGCAATAAAGGTTCGTCCAAATCCGATTAAATCCGCCCA
Source organism: Rosenbergiella gaditana (assembly GCF_018494065.1). Classification (GTDB taxonomy): domain Bacteria; phylum Pseudomonadota; class Gammaproteobacteria; order Enterobacterales; family Enterobacteriaceae; genus Rosenbergiella; species Rosenbergiella gaditana. Next base: position 48,888 of record NZ_JABBFR010000014.1, read on the forward strand.
ACCTTGTGATAACACGTGCTGCGCTTTTGCTTCATCGTAACGGCCCGCGACCATGATCACCGAGGTAAATGTCTTTCGTAGTGCTTCACGGAAACTCTCTGGTAAAGCGGGACTGTTGTCCCAATCGGCTTCCGCTATCGATAGATAACCGATTTTCATCTCGTTTAACATTTTAGCCGCAGTCAGGTAGGTTTCTGCCGGATCCGATTCAACTAAGCCCAAGTAAACGCGATCTTCCTCGGTAGTGGAAAATAATGGCGAGAAACGTACCCCTATCCGACCGCTATCAAATACTGTCGAGATCGCTTCGACGATCTCTTTAAGAAAACGCAGTCGATTCGTCAAACTACCGCCATACTGGTCGGTCCGAAAATTGGTGTGTTCCGAAAGAAATTGGTTTATCAAATAGCCATTTGCCGCATGTAATTCAATTCCATCAAACCCCGCTTGCTTGGCATTTACTGCGGCTTGCCGGTACAGTTCAACCAACTGAGGGATTTCTTGCGTACTGAGTGCTTGCGGTTCACTTGGGGCGACAAGCTCGCCTTCACCGGGTGCGGTTTCAACGAAGACCCTCACATTGGTCGCGGCAACCGCTGAAGGGGCTATAGGTGGCTGCTGGTGAGGTTGTAAGGCGCGATGAGAGACGCGCCCTACATGCCATAACTGACAGAATAGGGTTCCACCCTGCGCTTTAACGGCATCAATCACTTTTTGCCAACCGGCGATTTGTTCAGCGCTATGGATCCCGGGTGTCCAGGCGTATCCCTGCCCCCGCGGCTCGATTTGCGTACCTTCTGTTACCATAAACCCTGCGCTGGCACGTTGCCTATAGTAGTCACGCATCATCTCATTCGGAATATTACCGGGCTGGGCACTGCGACAGCGTGTTAAGGGTGGAAGCGCAATACGATTTCGTAGAGGTATTCCCCCCAACTCAAGTGGGGTAAAAAGTGTAGGTTGCATGGCGATCCCGTTTAGCGATAAATTTCCGCTTATTATATTTATACATTTAAATATGTAAATATATTAGACGAAAATCCTTTTCTTCTTCCGTATTCATTCCTCTGCTACCTAAGGATCATTTTGGTGCAAAAACGCAGAATTTTCAGGGTTATTTTTACAGAATAGTGACGGTTGTTAATTAAATTGATTGATTATATGAATGGAATTCTTAATGTATTGCTAAGTGTAAAGTAGACTTGTTTCTCTCTATAAGTTCGCTATGCTGAGAATGTAGTGACTTTTTGGTACTGGAGGGAAATCATGACTAGACGCCATTTTACGCTCGCATTTGAAATCGGTTCCATTGCAATTTTTGCTATTATCTTAGCTTTTTTTGGTTATTGCGCAGTCCATGCTTATTTAGGTCTTGGGGATCAGTTTCCTCATTTAGACGTCTAATATAATGGTATAGCGGTATCTCACCGCTATACCATTAGTTCTCATCACCGCCATTTCCTGACGGTTAATGATTAATATTATTTATTCTTAATCCTTTAACTGCTCAAACACTTTACTCACCGCACAAGCGCCTGGGTCCATATGCCCTTTCAAGCTCTCGGCATTTAAATAAGATGAGCGTCCGGCCTTAGCTTTTTCCATTTTTTTAGTCGACTCCGCTCCAGAGGTTGCAGCGTTACTGACTTCTGACCAGCTTTTCCCTGCTTCCATGGCTTCAAAGGCCGGCTGTAGCGCATCAATCATTGTGCGATCACCTTGATCTGCTCCGCCATAATCTTTCGTTTTCTTGAGTCCCGCCAGTAAGCTAGCGCCCAAATTTTTGGCGTCAGGATGCGACGCGGCCGCAGCACTAAAAAGCAGAGAAAGTAACACGCCTCCGGATCCTCCCATTGGGGTAGTGATCTTCTCACCTAACCAATGTAACAGCGCTTGTGGCTCGTTTAAGGGGAGTTTTTTCTGTTTCAGGGCTTTCAGCACATAGTTCGCCCCAGTGGCCAAGGTTGATCCGGTATCACCGTCTCCGACTTGTCCATCTAATTTATTGAGTGCGTCTTCGTTATCGATCAATGCTTGGCAAATACGTTTTACCACGTCGGCGACCTGTGCATTCTGTGAAGGTTTTCCCACTTCTATATTGGGCAGGGAGTCGGCTTCTTGCCACTGCATAGGTTGGGCAGGGCTGATTGGTATCCACCCAGCAACAGTCACCGGGGCTTCCAATGCCGTCAGTAACTGATCATCTAATGGCAAGACGGTAAGAGACAGCCCTTTCATATCCAGTGCGCTGACAAGGGTACCCGGACCTTGGAGATAACTCACTCGATCGGCAAGTGGCGTATGTAAAACTTCCTGCGCGGCAAGCGTCAACTCTAGAACCGAAAGTCCCCCTAGGTTATTAATCAGCAACAGCAGGTTATCTTCTTCGCCCAGGTGTTTGAGTAAATTTTTTGCGAGCTGTTTTGCAATCTTGCTACTGTTTTGGGTATCCAATGTCGCTACCCCATGTTCGCCATGGATCCCCATACCCAGCTCACTTTTTCCTGTAGGAATCCCTTCTGACTCATCACTACCAGGTAGGTGGCAGGCAGAGAGAGCAACCCCTATTGTGGCAACCTTATCCAGCATCTTTTGGGTATGATCAACAATCTGTTTTAATGATTTTCCTTTCTCGGCGTAGTAGCCGGCCACTTTGTGCGCCAGTATCGTGCCCGCTAATCCACGAGGCTGAGGATTTTTCGGTAGTGAAATATCATCTTTCACCAGCACCATTTCGACCTTAAAACCTAACGCCCGTGCTTTTTCTGCCGCTAACCCAAAATTAAGGCGATCCCCGGTATAATTTTTTACCACTAAGAGGCATCCCGCTTTCCCACTGACCGTGACGATGGCATGTAAAATAGCCTCGACACCGGGTGAGGCAAAAATATCGCCGCACACCGCCGCCGTCAGCATTCCTTTTCCAACAAAACCGACATGCATCGGCTCATGCCCCGAACCACCACCGGAGATAATTGCCACTTTGGATTTATCCCAATCTCGACGCACAACAATGCGCAGACCATCGTCCGTTTTCAGTCGAGCTAAGTTTTGATGGGGAGAAGTACGAATAAGGCCTTCTATTGCTTGATCGACGATTGTTGCTTTTTTATTGAATAAAAAGTGGCTCACCGGAGGCTCCTTGAAAGTGATTGTCGGCTTAGTAAGTGTGGCTAATAATGATAATTTCGTGGCTTTCCCCCGTACCATTAGTGATCATGATCACAAAATAAATTGGATAAACGGGCAGCAAACCGCTCAATTATAACTACCCTTAGCGGAGGTTCTTTTTTCACAGTAAGGGAGTTAATGATGCCAACAGAGAAAACACGTTTTCCACGCCCGCCTTTTGACAAACAGCCTCAGCAATTTCCTGGCTTAGCTTCTGCAATGCACCCACTGCCGGATCATGGTGAAAAAAGCTATAAGGGACACAATCGCTTAGTGGGCAAAAAAGCCCTGATCACTGGCGGCGATTCAGGAATTGGCCGTGCAGTCGCTATCGCTTATGCTCGCGAGGGTGCCGATGTGGCGATTAACTATCTTCCGGCAGAAGAGAGTGATGCCCAACAGGTAATCGAGCTGATCCGAGCAGAGGGTCGCAAAGCTATTGCCATTCCTGGCGATATCACTGACGAGGGTTTTTGCCAAACACTGGTCGACAAGGCGGTACAGGAGCTCGGAGGCTTAGATATTTTGGTCAATAATGCCGGTCGCCAACAATTTTGCGAAAGCATTAGTGAACTGACTACTGAGTCGTTCGATGCCACCTTTAAAACCAACGTTTACGCACCTTTTTGGATTACCCGTGCAGCGGTTGCGCATTTAGGCGAAGGCGCGGCGATCATCAATACGTCTTCCGTTCAGGCCTTTAAACCTAGCGACATTCTGCTCGATTACGCACAAACCAAAGCTTGTAACATCGCTTTTACTAAAGCGTTAGCAAAACAGTTAGGACCGAAAGGTATTCGCGTCAATGCTGTCGCGCCTGGCCCTTATTGGACAGCATTACAAGTCTGTGGTGGACAACCCCAAGAAAAAGTCGCGCATTTCGGTGAGGAGGCTCCCCTAGCACGCCCCGGCCAACCGGTTGAGATTGCGCCGCTATACGTCACACTCGCGTCAGATGAGAACTCGTTTGCCTCTGGCCAAGTCTGGTGTTCTGATGGTGGAACCGGCACGGCATAATGTGTGTTAATCGATAAAAAAGGGTGAATCACCTTAGTGGCTGATTCACCCTATTACCGCTAAGCGGTTTTGCGTGTTGTAAACCAACCGATAATGAAGATAAGCAGCGCGCAAATCCCGCCTGCACAATGCTCATAAAACGCTAGGTCTTTACCTGCCACGTAAGGATGCAGCAACGGATCGGTTAGTAACATGCTACCGGCAATCCAACCAATTAATGCCCCACCCACCAAAACAATAACTGGCCAGCGATCCAATAAGTGCAGTACCAAACGACTGCCAGCGACAATAATCGGGATACTTAACAATACGCCTACCGCTACGATCACTAAGTGACCGCGGCCTGCTGCAGCCACCGCTAACACATTATCCAATGACATGATGACATCGGCGATGGTGATGGTAAGTGCCGTTTTCCAGAGGCTTGAAGAGGTTTTACCCTGCTCGTCCCCATCCTCTTCACCTGACACTAGCTTATAGCCGATCCATAACAGCAACAGACCCCCTATTAGCTTCAGTCCTGGTAGGGTTAACAGGTAAACGGCGACCACTAAAAGAACAATCCGTGCCACGATAGCGCCTAGCGTACCAATGATAATCGCTTTACGACGTAAGTTTTCCGGTAATCCACGACAAGCCATTGCGATAACAACAGCGTTATCACCGCCCAATAATAAATCAATTAACAGGATCTGCGCTAAGATAGCGACCCAATCCCAATGCTGGAAAATTTCACCCATAATATCCTCGAAGCAGTACCAAACCTGTCTATAATTAAGTTAGGCTACTGTTTATCAAAATTTGTTACAAAGTAAAGCCTTAGTTATCCCTCACCCGTAATTCACCACTTATTTCGGCCTAAAACTTTGCATTTTGACTAATTGTGCTATGGTTACCAGTAACATTCTAACGTAACAATTGTCGATTGCGACTAAGGATGCCCTTTGCAAACACCTACACTGGTTACACCCTCTGTTCATTCAACGTGGCTGCATTTAGGCGCGGGAGCTTTCCATCGAGCTCACCAAAGTTGGTACCTCAATCAGCTGCATAAACTCGGTGATACGCGTTGGTCATTAGCCCTCGGTAATATCCGTAACAGTTCAAGCCAAGCGACTCTCGATCAACTCGGCCACCAACAAGGTGTCTATACGCTGGAAGTGATTAGCCCTGATGGCGACATCGATTACCAAACTATTACCTCAATTAAAACGGTGATCCCTTGGGACACTAAATTAGCGCAGCTTATTCACGTCGGCGCAGACCCGGAAACAAAGCTAATCTCTTTTACCGTCACGGAAGGCGGCTATTTCCTGAAAGATGATGGACACCTTGACCTCGAACATCCCGTCATCGTTCAGGAGCTGACCGATCCCAGCAATATTGCCACGGTCTATGGCGTTCTCGTTGCGATCTTGCGTGAACGCTTAGCCACGCAAGCCGGGCCAGTCACCTTACTCAATTGCGATAATCTGCGTCATAACGGAGACTGTTTACGTACCGGGCTGAATGAGTACATTGCTGCAGTGGGCGATAAAGCGTTAGCCGCATGGTGTGACACCGCGATCAGCACGCCAAATAGCATGGTCGACCGTATCACCCCTAAAAGTGATGATGCACTACAACAGCGTTTGGTGGATCAAGGAATCAATAATGATCAGGTGCCGGTCGCCTGCGAAGCCTTCTCGCAATGGGTCATTGAAGATGACTTCATCGCGGGTCGCCCTGAGCTAGAGCGTGTTGGCGTTGAATTTGTGGAGGATGTAATTCCTTTCGAAGAGGCCAAGATTCGAGTATTGAATGCCAGTCATAGCGGCATAGCTTGGGCCGGTGCGTTACTCGGCGCACACGCTATTGATGAGAGCCTCACTCCTCAGGTACGTGAATGGATCCGCGATTATATCGCGCAAGACGTCAGCGCGGCGCTGCCTAAAGGGCCGATCAACCTTGATGACTATTGCACGACCACCCTGCACCGTTTTAGTAATGCCAAGGTACGAGATACCAACCAGCGCGTCTCGTCCGACAGTATTGCAAAATTACAGCAATTTATTTTGCCGACGCTGAAAACTCGCTACCAACAAGGTGACGTTCCTAAAGCCACTCTTGTGTTAGTCGCGCTATGGTATCTGTTTATGCAACGCCGCGCGGCCGGAATGCTTCCTTTCGAATATCAAGATCGGGCGATAGGCAGTGTCCCCTTCGATCACATTTTTGCTGAACAGGATAGTCTCAAAGCGTTTGCGCAATCCTCTAGCTTGATGGGAAGCTTAGCTGAACATCCGACGTTTACTGAGGATTTACGTGATGTGGTCAAGCAGGTCGAAAAAACGTTAGAGGAATCACTCTAATATCATGAAAAATATAATTATTGTAGCAATTACTATCGCTTTAGCCCTACTGTCGATTGCCGTGCTTACTCCTTGGCCTGTTTGGCTGGGGACGTTGGCGGCGTGGGTAACGACTGGCTCCTTTTGCCTTCAAGTTCTACACATTGTTAAGAATAAAGAAACTAAAGCCCTCTCTTTGGGTATGTGGTCGGCACTGTTCTTCGGTGTCGCCTGTTGGACTGGCTATGGTTTCCGCGTTCATGATATTCCCGTCATGATGGCTAACGGTGTTACCGCCCTGCTAGCCATAACCGTCATTGGCTTAAAATTATGGTTAGAACGTCCACGATTAATAAAACGTGGACGACGTATTCGTCGGATGCATCGTGTTGTATTAAAACCACGAATACATAGTCTGCGTCCTTTACAACGAACGCTTAACGCACGTGCGGCTAAGAAAAGTAAGAAAAATCAGTCTGCTGCTGAACTTACTGAGTAATTAGGTGCCTTCCTTATTAGAATATCGCTCATTGTAAAGCTCCTACTTTGATAGGGAAGGTAAATTATGCTTATAGATAAAAAGTCTGGCCGTACCGGTAATGAAGATCGCCAGCTTGCTATCGCGTTAGCTGGGTGTGCAGGTATGCTTAACGTGCTGGCATTAGGGGCATTTGGTCTTTTCCCCTCCAATATGACAGGTAATGCGACGCAACTTTCTCAAGAATTGCTGCAGTGGGACAAACTCGAAATGATCCCGCTCATTTTACTGCTCACTTGCTTTCTTTCCGGCGCATTTACTTCTCGTGTTGCCGTCTCCTTGGCTAAAAAAGCGAATCTGCGGACGATTTACGCTCATATCCTTTTGGTTGAAGGGTTACTCCTGATTGCACCGGTTGTGATTGGCTTTTGGTACCCACAGAATCTACAACATGGCTACTACATTTTTGGCCTAAGCTTCCTGCTCGGTGTGCATAACGCCACCTCTACACAGCTCTCTCAAGGTAAAGTCCGAACCACGCATGTTACGGGAACCTTAACCGATGCCGGGATTGTACTGGCTAATTTATTGCTGCACCCGATCATGCGCCATCCCCCCGCACAAATGAAGCAGTTCCGCTATCTGCTCAGTGTGTATGTCACGTCATTTATTTCGTTCTTTACCGGTGGACTGATCGGTATTCTCGGCTATGAATGGTTAGGGATGAACGCCTTTATTTTAGCCGGTGCTATCCTACTTGCCGTCTCCTTACTCAGCTTGATTCGTGTAGTGTGTCGTAAACGGACCAAAGCTTTTCAAGGCTGCTCAATACAACGATAACCAGAAATACCCCTTTCTCTCCTGCTCGCTATATATTAATATGTATTCATATGTTCATTTATTATTTATAGCGAGGCAGCAATGTCATCTCACTCTCACCACGATGATCATGACCACCATGACCACCATGACCATTCTCATGTTCCAAAAGTGAATCAAGCCAATCAAAAGAAAGTACTGCTCTCTTTTGTATTGATTTTTACCTTTATGATTGTCGAACTGGTGGGCGGTCTGTATGCCGGATCACTCGCCTTGATCGCCGATGCCGGGCATATGTTGACCGATGCATTCGCTTTAGCGCTGGCGTGGGCCGCCTTTTATTTTGGTCAGCGCCAACCCAATAACCGCCTGACCTTTGGTTATATTCGATTTGAAGTACTGGCGAGTTTATTTAACGCCATGACACTGTTTTTAATTGCGTTTTTTATCATTTACGAAGCATGGCAACGCCTTACTACGCCGGCCAACGTTATGCCTTGGCCAATGTTTATTGTCGCCTGTGCCGGACTGTTCATCAATCTTCTTGTTTTATGGATTATGACACGTGGCGAAACCGAAAACGTCAATATTAAAGGCGTTATCCTGCATGTCATGGGGGACTTACTCGGCTCCTTCGCGGCGATTATTGCTGCAGTAGTGATTGGACTCACCGGATGGGCCCCTATTGACCCGATACTCTCGGTGGTGGTAGCACTATTAATCCTGCGAGGGGCTTGGAAGTTGATACGAAAAACGTCGCATATTCTGCTGGAAGGAGCCCCAGATGAGGCCGCCCCGACGCTGATCCGTACTCATCTTCTGGAACATGTTTCAGGTCTGAGCGATGTTTCACATATTCATGTCTGGCAAATCAGCACTGGCTTTACACTGGCGACCCTACATATTCGAGCGGTGGAAGATGCACAGGCGAAACAGGTGGTTCGTGCGGTGGAAGTTGCCTTGCAGGAAAAATTCTCTATCGGCCACAGCACTATTGCGATCGATTGGGCCGATGAGCCTTCTACGCCAAATTGTTTATTAAGTGATGTGGTCGCCCACGGTGACTCTAGCGGCACCGCTCATCCCCACTCCCATTAGTCTTGCACGGGCTCTTCCGTCAAGTGAATAGCCATATCCCGCAAAACATGGCTGACATGGTTGTCGGCCACACGGTAATAGACATGGCGAGCATTGCGCTCGCCAATCACTAACCGAGCAGCTTTTAATAGCCGTAAATGGTGACTCACCAAGGATTGTGAAAGCTGTAAAGCTTCTGCAATATCATTCACCGCCGCCGGGTGGGTCAGGCACTGAAGCAAAATACGCAGACGTGAGGGATCACCCAATAATTTAAACGTGTCAGCAAGCAGAGCAATATCTTGGCTACTCAATACAGGTAATGGGGGATGCTCTACGGTTTGCTGCTCAATACATGGATCAGTACGCATAGTCTGTTCCCTAACAAGTGCTCTCTTCATACCTAATATTACAGCTTAGATAGCAAAGTGCGTCCAGCTTTTCCTCACTTGACCTTTCCCTTGCAGGAAGCTGTAGGCTAGGCTTACTTGAACAGGAGGAGTTCATCATGTCTAGTCAATCATCCGCATCTCGCCATTCCCGCTCAACCCTACAACTGACGGTTGAGGGAATGTCTTGTGCAAGCTGTGTCGGACGTGTTGAGCGCGTATTAGCGGCTCAACCCGGCGTTGAACAAGCAACTGTTAACTTAGCGACTGAGCGCGCAACCATCGTAGGAGAGGTTGAAGGCGAAAGCGTGGCTCAAGCGGTCACCGCAGCGGGATATCCAGCGAAAATATTCGTCGATGCGGCCCAGACCCGTGCCTTACAACAACAAAAAAAGCAGCAACATATCCAAGCACTTAAGCATAACGTCTTGATTGCCGTTGTACTGACACTGCCCATCTTTTTAGTCGAGATGGCGATGCACCTTAGCCACGATATAGATCGCTGGATGGATCACGTCCTCCCCACACCAGGACGTTGGCATGTAGAAGCCCTCCTTTCAACACTGGTGCTGCTTGGACCTGGTCGACAATTCTATCGCCTCGGTTTGCCCGCCCTATGGCATCGCGCACCTGATATGAACACGTTGGTGGCGATAGGAACCCTTGCCGCATGGGGCTATTCACTGTTTGCCACCTTCACCCCTCAGTGGCTGCCAGCCCAAAGTGTCCATGTCTATTATGAAGCGGCGGCGATGATTGTCTGTTTGGTGTTAATTGGACGACTACTCGAAGCACGCGCAAAAGGAAAAACCTCACAAGCCCTGCAACGACTACTACAACTCCAGCCCAATGTGGCCCACCGTTGGCATAACGAGCAAAGTGAAGAGGTTGCCACCGAGAGTTTAGTCCTTGGTGATATCGTCGAGGTAAGACCGGGCGAGAAGATCCCCATCGACGGTGAAGTTGTCTCGGGGAATAGCCATGTTGAAGAATCGATGATTACCGGCGAACCCTTAGCGGTGCGAAAAAAACCGGGAGACGTGCTGACAGGCGGTACCCTAAATCAACAAGGCTATTTACGCTTTCAAGTAACCGCCACCGGTGAGCAGACTGTGCTTGCGCAGATCGTTCAGGCGGTAGAACAGGCACAAGCCGCCAAACTCCCTATCCAAGGTCTGGTCGATAAAATCACCCTTAGGTTTGTTCCGGTTGTGTTTGTGGCAGCGTTAATCACCTTGCTCGGTTGGCTCTATTTTGCGCCACAAGGGGGGATAAGTCTTGCCATCGTCAATGCTGTTGCCGTGCTGATTATTGCTTGCCCCTGTGCTATGGGGCTGGCGACGCCGACCTCAATCATGGTGGCAACTGGTCGAGCGGCAGAAAAAGGGATCTTGTTCCGCCAAGGTCAAGCCTTACAGCAGTTACGTGAGACGACACTTATCGCTTTCGATAAGACAGGTACCTTGACCGAAGGACGGCCTGCGTTGACGGATATACAGCCTGTCAACGGTTTTACGGCGCAACAGCTTTTAACCTATGCCGCCGCGGTAGAACGTTACTCTGAGCATCCTCTGGCGAGTGCGGTGGTGAATGCCGCGAAAGCGCAACAGCTTGACCCCTTACCCGCGACGGATTTCACCACCAATAGTGGGATGGGTGTGAGTGCTAAGGTTAATGAGCGGCTGGTACATATCGGTGCTCAGCGTTATCTCGACAGTCTGGCTATTGATGGTACTGCTCTCAAGTCGCTGGCGACACAGTACGCCGAGCAGGGGAAAACTCCCTTCTATATTGCGATTGACCAGCAACTGGCGGGATTGGTCGCCGTTGCCGATCCGATAAAAGCGTCCAGCCAAGCAGTGGTGAGTCAGTTACAGGCTCAAGGGATCACCGTGGCGATGGTCACTGGAGATAACCGTCTGACCGCGCAGGCGGTCGCTAAACAGTTAGCCATCAGCGAAGTGGTTGCCGACGTAAAACCACAAGGAAAGGTCGAGGCGATCCAAGGATGGCAACAGCGCTTTACCCGCGTCAGTTTCGTTGGGGATGGGATAAATGATGCCCCTGCCTTGGCGGCGGCTGATGTGGGTATTGCCTTGGGGAGCGGCACTGACATTGCGATAGAGTCGGCGGATGTGGTGTTGATGTCCGATACGCTCAATAACGTGCTCAACGCGCTACATGTCTCCCAGGCAACAATGACCAATATTCATCAAAATCTCTTTTGGGCGTTTATCTACAACTTAGTGTTAATACCTGTGGCGGCGGGTGCGCTCTATCCCTATTTTGGGATTCAGCTTTCACCGATCTTGGCGGCCGGGGCGATGGCGCTCTCAAGCGTATTTGTGTTGGGCAATGCATTACGATTAAAACGGACTACTTTTATCCATTAAATAAAAAAAGCCCTGAATCGTAAAACGGTTCAGGGCCTAGAGGCTTAACGTTGATGATGTCCATGCTTGATGGATAACCCAATCATCGGCGTCAGAGGTAGACGTGAAATCTGCGTAAGCTGCCAAGCATGATATAAGTCAGGTTTCCCCTCCCATACCACTGTTGACGGATGCTGCTGCTGATCCAGTTCATGCCACCAGCTACCATTCTGCGTATCAATGACGTAGCAGCCGATATAGTCCCAGAGTCGGCGATACCACTCTTCATACACCTGCTCTCCGGTGCGTTTCAGCAGGCTTGCCGCGGTTCCACAACTTTCCGCTAGCGTCCAGTGGATGCGGCTATGGGTCACTGGCTTACCTTCCCAGTCGTGGGTATAAACCATTCCTGGTGTGCCATCTACCTGCCAACCGTAGGTTGTGCCCGCATGAAACAGGCCCTTTGCATCGGTAAGTAGCCACTCTGGAACCGGTTCCCCTGCAGCTTGCAGAGCGGCTTCAAGATGCAGTAGCAGCCTCGCCCATTCACAAGCATGGCCAGGCGTAACACCATAAGGATGGAAACTGTCAGTCGGTTTATCCTTATTATAGTCATGCCACTCTTGCCAATCTTCGTGAAAATGTTCGGCCAAGAAGTAGTTATTGGCTGGGACATGTTGGTGAATCACCTTATCAACAATCGCTAAGGCGCGTTCACGCCAAATAGGATCCTCGGTAAAGTCCGCCAATTGCAGAAACAGTTCTGTACAGTGCATGTTACTGTTCCCCCCGCGATAGGCTTCACGATCTTGCCAATCACGGGTATAACTTTCACATAACGCGTTTTCATCAGCCAACCAGAAATGCGTTTCGAGAGTCTCCACCGCTTGTTGATAAAGCTCTTCGGCGCGGGGGATTCCAGCTAGGCTAGCACTGCAACCCGCTAAGGTCACAAAGACATGCAGATAAGAAGCTTTACGCTCGTCGGCGACTTTTTCGGGTAATGTGCTCAACCAACCACCATGCTGAGTATCTTTCAACACATCGAGCAGCGAATCAACGCCCCACTGAGCTAACTCCGCCGCACCCGGCTCACCTTGTAGCGAGGCCAAAGCGAAACAATGTGTCATCCGCGCCGTTTGCATAGTATCCGGCTGGCTGCCTTTCGCCTGATAACCTTTATCATCGAGGGCGGTAAAACCGCCACGTTCACATCTGGCGCGTTTATAAAACGCTAATAATTGCCGGCCTTGATCTTCCAGCCAGTGATGATGATATTCCTGGCTTAGCCAACTATGACTAAATTGCCTAAATAACATAACAACACCTCTAGAGAATGTAAAAGTTAGCCACCGACCATGGTACCGCCGTTAGGATGGAGCACCTGACCACTGATGTAAGAAGAGTCTAGGCTTGCGAGGAAGACGTAAATTGGGCCGAGTTCAGACGGTTGCCCTGCACGTCCCATTGGCGTTTCGTGACCAAATTTTTCCAGTAGTTCTGGATTGTAATCCCCTAAGGTAGCAGGTTGCAGTGGTGTCCATACTGGGCCAGGTGCCACAGCGTTGACACGAATACCTTTGCCTGCGATTTGGTTGGACAGTGCGCGGGTAAAGCTGACGATAGCCCCTTTGGTCGCGGTGTAGTCGATCAACATTTGGGGACCGATATAGGCATTTACCGATGTCGTATTAATGATGCTGTCGTCTTCTTTGAGGTGCGGTAGAGCGGCTTTAGTGAGGAAGAAGATGCTATGGATGTTGGTATCAAAAGTGTTTAGCCACTGTTCGTCGCTCAGCGTAGTGAGGTCTTCGTTAGGGTATTGCGTACCCGCATTATTCACGAGAACATTTAACTTACCAAACGCTTCAACCACATCAGCAATCAATTTACGGCAATTTTCGGCTTTACGTAAATCGACTGGGTAGATAGCACATTGTTGCCCTTCTTGTTCAATCAATGCTTTGATTGAACGCGCATCGGCGGCCTCATCCTCATTGTTTGGAAGATAGGTGATGGCGACATCAGCGCCCTCGCGGGCAAAGTGTAGTGCAGCGGAACGACCAATCCCACTATCGCCTCCGGTCACTAACGCCACTTTTCCTGCGAGCTTGCCACTGCCACGGTAATCTTCACGGATCATTTCCGCTTTTGGTGACAATTTCGCTTCAGAACCTGGTAACTTTTGTGATTGCGCATGAATTTCTACTTTCTTGACCATTTGTTAGCTCCGTTGTCAAATAAATTAGACTTAGGTTAATAACTATAGTTGACGAAGATCACACTGGTCGGATGAATGATGAAAACTTTTTATCAATATGTAAATGGCCCCGCAGGGCCGTAACAATTAAGGGTTATCAGGAAGGGTGTAGGCAATCACATAATCACCCACATTAGTGCGCATAAAGTGGTGACCTCCGGCCATAATCACCAGGTATTGCTTACCTCCTGCTGAATAGGTCATCGGTGTCGCTTGTCCCCCAGCGGGCAAGGTATCGCTCCACACTTCTTTACCTGTACGGTTATCAAAGGCACGAATTTTATTATCCGTGGTCGCCGCAACAAAGGTTAACCCCCCAGCGGTGATGATTGGACCACCGTTGTTTGGTGTTCCGACATTGATGGGCATATGGGTTGGAAGACCGAAAGGACCGTTCTTCTCACCGCTGCCTAACGGATGTTGCCATAACACTTTGCGGGTATGCATATCGATCGCCGTAATCATGCCGTAAGGTGGTTCATTGCACAGCATCTGCGTACTATTTAGATAGAATGGAGACACTTGAATCGCATAGGGTGTATCCGCCATGGCACCATTACCTTCTGCGCCACCGCCTCCAGACTTATACTTCGCCGAGTCGATAGATTGCAGGCCTAACTTGTCGGCTTTTTTACGCGTAATCAACTGGTCATACATTGGTGTGTTATTCCAGTTAGCAATCAGTACGCCGTTTTGCGGGTTGTAGGCCACACTGCCCCAGTCGCTTCCGCCATTGTACCCTGGGTATTCAATCCAAGGCTTATCTAAACTCGGAGGCGTAAATTCCCCCTGGTAACGTGCTTGACGGAACTTAATACGACAGGCTAGCTGATCAAACAGAGTCAGCCCCCACATTTTACGTTCGCTCAGATCTGGGAAACCTAGACGTGGCATACCGACTGACCAAGGCTGTGTCGATGCACGAGGATCTTCTTTTACTACCGCCGCAGGGGCCGCTTTTTCTTCAACTGGCGTTAAAGACTTACCGGTTTCACGATTGAGCACGAAAGTTTGCCCACGTTTAGTTGGCACAATAATCGCCGGTATCGTCGACCCATTGGGTCCAGGGAAATCCAATAATGTAGGTTGTGAGCCAATATCATAATCCCAAACATCTTTATGAACAGTTTGGAATACCCAGCGTACTTCGCCGGTGTTAACATCAATCGCAACAATGGATGAGGAGACCTTATTCTCATTCGCCGAACGTAATTTACTGTAGTAATCCGCTGCCGAGTTCCCTGTTGGCACATACACTAATCCAAGGCGATTATCACCGACCATCGTCGCCCAAGAGTTAGGTGTTCCACGGCTGTATTCTTTGCCTGGTGCCGGTTCATTGTGGTCCTTAGGGTTATTGACATCCCACGCCCATTTAAACTGTCCAGTTTCCGCATCGTAGCCACGGATAACACCCGAAGGGGCCCAGCGACGCTGCCCATCAAGAACTTCATGGTTAACGACAATTGTGCCATTGATAATTGGCACTGGCGCGGTCACGGCAACGAAACCAGGAACGGTATAGCCTAAACCTTTCAGTAAGTTTGTTTGACCTTGATCGCCAAATGCTTGGCAAGATTGCCCTGTCTCACTATCGACTGCCACTAAGCGCTCATCCAACGTCCCAACAATAAGACGTGTATGACATGCTTGCCCAACAGGCGTTTGGGTAGAGGTGTAATAGGTCAAGCCTTTACAGGCGGCAGTATAAGGAATGCTCTCATATTTTACGCCTGTATCATGTTCCCAGATTTTTTTCCCAGTTTTTGCATCCAGTTTAATGATGTTGTTCCGTGCAGAACAGACATACACCGCATTACCCACTTTAATTGGGGTATTCTCGGCGGCCCATTTATTAACCTGTCCCGGCGCCGGTAAGTCACCCGTCCGATAAGTCCATGTACGTTTTAGCTGGGCGACATTCTCTGGTGTGATCTGACTCAGTGGTGAGAACCGCGAGGCATCAGCATCTCTGCCATAATAAGTCCAATCACTATCAGGCTGTTCAGCTTGCGAAGGCGTAGGCATCTTAACAAGAGGTTGCTGTGGAAAAGGGGTGTCGGAATTGAACACCTGAGTCGGCACAAAAGCCATGCCAAATGCGACAGCAAAGATCACTACAAAAATCCCAGCTAAGCCGAAACTCAGTTTATTCGAGGGTTGACGCTGTAAGGTCGGTAAGCTCAGCGCTAATAAGAAACCATAGACAGTGAGCAAGGATAAGCGAGGCACCCATCCCCAATAATCCGCACCACTTTCATTAATCGTCCAGAGGAGGGTGGCAAGGTAAACAACAAAAAAGAGTATCGCCCCTGAGGACTTACGGCGAAATAGCTGAATCGCACTGATAAGCAGAAAAATCCCTGCTATCAAATAATATGAAGACCCTGATAACGAGAGTAAATACCCTCCACCCGCAATCATTATGCTGCTAGTGAGCAGCAGCAAGACAGACACGATCCTTAGTAATATCAATTTACCTTTCATGGTGATGACCTGTGCAAAATAGTGAGTGGAAAAGTTCTCTTGTAACCAACAAGTTAAATAAATATAAATTTAACTTTAGTATTGTGGATAATAGAAGCGACACGACGAGTTTTCCGCTCAAAAAATGCCATTTCGAATAGAATTGATTAGTAACCCTGATGTAAGTCTATGGCCCCATCAATTTCACCCGCTTCAAACCAGCGCGTAATTTGCGGCACTACCTGCGCCAAGACATGCTCAACCTGCGTCTTACCGGCGATATGTGGAGTAATACGAATTTGCGGAACTTGCCATAGAGGATCCTCGTCGCCTAAGGGTTCATTCTGAGTGACGTCTAACGTTGCACCACGCATTTTCCCTTCTTTGATCAGTTGGAGTAGATCTGCCTCGATCAAATGACCACCACGGGCGACATTTATTAAGTAGCCATCCTCTTGAAGCAGTGAGAGGTGCTGGTAATTCAGGATCCCTCGCGTTTTATCGGTTAGCGGGAGCACGCAGATCAGTATTCGCGAAGCGCGCAAAAATGCGTCTAACTGTTGCCCGTCGTAGCATGTCACTCCTGGGAGTGCTTTACGGCTATGGCTCCAGCCATTAACGGGATAGTCAAAATGACATAGGGTTTGGGCGATCTGTTCACCGAGTACCCCAAGCCCCATTACGCCAACCGGATACTCTTCACGGTTTTTGAGCAGGTTGTTTTGCCACTTGTGTTGCTGGCGTTGTTGTTCGTATTGCGTAAATTCACGATAAAAACGAATCACTGCTTCACAACAGTATTCAGCCAATTGCACCGCCATCCCGCCATCTTTTATACGAATAATCGCAATATCCTTGGGTAATTTTAGGGCCAAAATCGCATCAACCCCGGCACCCATATTAAAAATTACTTTAAGATTCGGATGTGCATCAATAAAAGTTTGATCGGGTGCCCAAGTTAATGCGACAGTCGCCCGTTCATCATACTCAGGCCAGACATTCAGCGTGACGTCAGGTAGGGCCGTCTGTAAGGGAGCCAACCATAAATCTGTTTCAGCATGACGACTGTAAAATGCGATAGAGTGCATCGATAACGCCTCAATATAAATCACAAGATTTTTTAATGTTATAACCCGTTATCGATTGTTAATAAAGTCTAACTAAATTGATATCAATCAACCCCTGGGGTCATTAGATATTGCTGCGTTAACGCGCTATCTCTATAATTCTCCCCTGAGTCCTTATCATTAATTAAAAATTATTGCGCAAGAGACCCTAAATTTGCAGTATCACGTTTTGGGTTATCGGCCTCACCAGGGCAAGAAGATAGCTGTCTTCTTATGCAACAGCTAAAGCTGCTTATAACAGATAAGACTCAGGGAAGGTCGCTCCGTTTCCCCTGTATCGCTGCCGAAGCGACGGGTAAACGGAGCCGGCTTTTTCCAAATTTGTGTACGGGAAAAAACATGATGAAATTCCCCAGCAAAATAATGCCTAGCCCGACCACTGCATGCGGGTGCCACTGATACCCTTCAAACCGTGTTGATATTGTTAAGGCGACTAAGGGAAACAGTACCGTGGTATACGCTGCTTGCCCTGCGCCTATTCGTCCCACCAAGAAATAATAAGCGCCAAATCCTATCACTGAGCCGAATAGCGCGAGATAGAATAAGGCCCCGAGATAAAGGGGCTGCGCTGGCAACGTAAAAGAATACCCGTAAAAATAAGCGAGGATCCCAGCCACCGCAGCCCCATAACACATCGCCCAGCTATTGGTGGTCAGAATGGCTAATCCCCGACGCTGATGCCTAATGCTCAACATATTACCTAAAGAAAAACCATAGGTTCCCACTAAACTTAGCCCTACCCCTACTCCGAGTGACACCGAGAAATACTGTGCACCCCACTGATCGCTAAAAAGTATGGTAATTCCGATAATCCCCAATGCGGCGGCCGGCCAGAAGCGTTTCACCGGTGTTACGCGATAAAAAATGGCTTGGTTGATCGCATTAAAAAGAATTGCCATTGAAAAAATTACCGACTCAATACCTGTCGTAATCTGTGATGCGGCGAGATAAAAACAGTAAAAATTCAGACTGAAAGCACAGAGGCCTTGTAGTAAGCAAAAGCCGTGATCTCGCCACGTTAATTGCGTTTTTCCCAACCGCCAGCGATTAATAAGCAATAAGAGTCCGCCAGCAATCGTAAAACGCCAAAAAATCGAGACCAGAATGGAGACCTCGCCTTGCTGTAGGGCAATGGCAAACCACGTTGTTCCCCAAATGACGACAACACCTAAATACACTAACTTGTTCATCAGCATCTCCATTATGTTCACTCCCTCTACTGTGCAACATGAGTCAGGAAAACGCTGTCATCCCCATGAGATCAATTTATATATTCTTGCGGTTTTTATTATTCCCTAGGGCTGAAAGCTAGTAATTGTCCGTTTTGATTCATACACTGGGTTATTCTCCGATTGCCTGGTGCGCCAATGCCTTACCAAACTTTCGAAATCTTAAGCCAGCAGCGAGCCACCTTGCATCAAAAGGTTGCGCTCAATACAGGTATTCAGTTGGCTTCCTGGTCAAACCAGCGTGATCACATCAGGGTGATGAGTGATCACCATACCCTAAGTCTCTATACCCACGGCGGCTATCAAAGCTTCCAAAAATGTCGCGGTGGTTGGCATAATGGCGGCGGTCCCGATAAGCTCTGTATTATGCCAAAAGATATAGAGAGCCATTGGGATATCCGCGGGCCATTATCTTTTGTGCATCTCTATTGCACCCAGCAGCATTTGCGTCATATCGGTGAACAAATTTGGGACCGTAGCCCAGCGGAATTTTCTTTGGTGGAAACCAGCTTTCAGCGTGATGATAAAGTAACAGCCTTGTACCGCCACTTTTTACTGAGTTACGATTGGCAGGACAACGCTAATCAGCTAGCGCTAAGTTCAGCGAGTTCATTACTCTTGACGCATCTTATTCAACATTACAGCCAAGTGAAATGGCGTCTGCCGACGGTAACCGGTGGATTGTCGCCTTATGTCTTACGAAACGTTTGCGACTATATCGATACTCACCTCGCCGATCCCCTCACTTTGACGGTACTTGCACAAGAAGCGGCGTTAAGTGAATACCATTTTGCTCGGATGTTTACCGCATCGATGTCGGTTCCTCCCCATCACTATGTGATGCAACGTCGATTACAGCTGGCCAAACAGTTACTCGCGACCACCGACAGCAGTATGACGGATATTGCCTATCACTGTGGTTTTAGCTCTACCAGCCACCTAAGCCAACGTATTAAACGGGATACTGGAGTGACGCCGACACAATTTCGTCGACAGTGATAAAAATTAGCTGACGCAGATCAACACCTGTTGTGATTGAACTCACAAATACATCACTAAAAGTGCTAATTTTATCTCGATTACTTCAACAGCTGTTTAATTATAAAGAATCGCCTTATCTTGCTTGATCAGATAACGATGCAATGATGCAATGATGCTAGCCCATGTTTCTCTACCTAGAGGAAGTAAAAAAGTGAAAATAACACGTTCGATGCTTTTCGCAGGTCTGTTCGGTTTAACCTGCTGCGTTGCTGCACAAGCTGCTCAAAACATTTCGAAAGAAGAAGTGAAACATTTTAAATTAACCAAAGTGGGAGAAATTTCTATCGCGGAGACTGGGGGAAGCATCTCTTCGCCTTCCGATTTACACAAAGAAATCTCTAAACGAGCGGATGATAAAGGCGCGAAATACTATGTCATCATCGCTGCTCGTGAACACGGCCCTAATTTTGATGCCGTGGTTGACCTGTATAAATAAGTAAGATGTGGGGGGTTAGCGCCCCCCACTTTTCGGCGTTACCGCGAATAATCCTCTGCATCCACATCGTACCCTACAGGCTCCCACCCTAATACCTTCAACGCAATAAGTCCTATCGCTGGGGCACACGCAATGACCCAAAAAAGCTGGGTACCCAGATAGAGAGTTAATAAAGGAAAAATAAACAGTGCTAGAGTTGAACTGATTCGAGTCACTGTCTGGTTAAGCCCGACTCCCACCCCACGTAGCGAGGCTGGATAGCTTAATGAAGCATAGACCATCGACTGTGCCCCAGGCCCTACACCTTGTCCAAAGAGAAACAATGCCAGCAACCCAAAACAGTAGAGGGCATGTAAGGTATCTTGCGGTTTACCCAACCAAGCTAAGCCTATCAGTGCCACAATTTGACAACCATAACCAGCCATTGCTAGCGGCCTGGCACCGATTATCGCCACCCACCGCACGGCCAGCACGCCTCCGGTGAAAGCAAAAAAGAGGTTCAGCGCTAAGGAGGCCAAAATAGTGGTTAATAGCGATTGAGCAAAAAGCGTCGAGATAATAATGGGTAAACCAAAAGCGATAGCGGCATAAGCAAAAGGCGAGACAAAAGAAAGTGTGCTACTAAGAACGGTTCGTTTTGCGTAATATCCGCTGAATAGGGACCGATAAGCGGTCCAAGGTCGTGGAACCTGATTAGTCTGTTGCCGTCCCGGCGCGCTACTGCCCACTGTCGCAGGAATACGGTAAGTCGAGTTTAAAATTATCACAGCCGTTGCCAGATCGCCCTGCTGAGCCGCCCATATTGGTGATTCAGTCATATATTTTTTTCGGATCATGAGGATCACTAACGCTGGTACAGCACCAAAACCGACAATATAGCGCCATAAGTAGGCCGATTGACTGTCGGGGAGAAAACTGTAAAGCACCCATACCAACAGGTATGCGACGGAAATGGCCGCATACCACGTTGGGCACCACATCGCGATTTTTGCCGCTTTACTACCGCGGCCCGTTAAGCGTGAAAACTCTGCGAGAAAGGCCATCGCTACCGGTAAATCGATACCGATACCCAACCCCATAATAAAGCGACTAAGTGTGAGAATTTCTGCATTAGGCGCCATTGCACCAAGGATAGCCGCAAAGACAAAGAAGAACATATCAGCCATAAAGACGCGGTAACGACCGATTTTATCGGTTAAGTACCCGCCTAACAGCGCACCAATGATGGCTCCAAACGTAATGGCGGAAACCACCATACCGACTTGTGTTGCACTGAGCGCAAACTGCGCAGTGATATCTTTCACTCCAAAGGCCAATGCACCGAGGTCATAAGCATCAAGAAAAATGCCCCCCAGAGCTAACGCAACAATCATCCGAGCATTATTGCTGCTCACTGAAGAGGTATTAATCAAACGGCTAACATCGGCCGCATTGTGAACGATATAAGAAGTCTGCTCAGCATTATCCGTCATAAAATCACTTAACCGCATGGATGTTTAGACGTCTAGACTCCTTCATTATCGCGTTATTGACAAGTTTTTTGTTTGCCTGTGAATGAAATCACCAATGGAACAGCTGATATAACGTTAGGCTAATTTAATAATAGTCATCCCGATCAATAGCAAAATGATCCCCACACCACCGATCCAATTAAGCCGTTGCCCAAATAAAATCCAGCCAAAAGTGATGGTAGCGAGTAACCCCATTCCCCCCCATAGGGCATAAGCCACAGCCAAGTCGATCCCCTTCACCGCTTGTCCCAGCGCACTAAACGCCGCTAACACCGCGATGAGCGACAGTATCCCATAAGCTTTTTTTTCAAATCCATTGGAAAGTTTGAGCAAGACGTTAGCGATAATTTCTACGATCACCGCCAGCAGCAACCATAAGCTATGCTGCCATTCAAATAGGAGATCAATCATTGCATCACCTCTTCTTTTTCAGGATCCGCCGATCGTGTCCCAATTTTGATCAAAGCGATCCCTAGGATCAATAAGGCTAAGCCAAATAGTTTACCGGCTGATAATGATTCATCAAATAACCATAAACTAAACAGTGAGATAAGGATAATTCCCACCCCTTCCCACATTGCGTAGGCGACACCTAACGCGATCTTTTTTATCGCGATCGATAAAGAGAGATAAGAGCAGCCGATCATGAATAACATGATGTAAAAACCACTGGCGGACCCACTTAGAGCGGACCACTTCATCGATAATGTCCCAGTAACTTCAAAAATAATAGCGAGTACTAATAGCATCCAATAAAACATGGTGATTCTTCCAAATCATGGCATAAGTGCTCTGCACCAAAATAGAGTGAGAGATATAAGAGAAAAACGATCAGGAAGAGTGGAGCTAAAGCGCCGAGCGCCAGTGTTGATCACTCGCAGAGCTAGGGAAAGGAGATAGAACAGTCGAAAAAAAGAATCCTTCTTTTTGGATCGGCATACGCATAAAATTACAATTTATCCGCAGGGTTGCTTCTCATCATTGCGGAAAAAAGTTGTCCTCGGTAGTGTAGTTATCGTAATTCTGCCAGAGCGAATGCCAGAAATCCCGCTACTTTGCGAATCTTTACCTCATATTTTAGGGTTTTACTCAATAATTTAGACTGAACCGGCTTTTTCTATTACTAAAATTCTGGCCTCCCCACGGGGATGGGCGACGTGTTCAGTTCCTACACTGGCATAAAAAATATCGCCTACCTGTAAGACTACCGACTTCTCTTCCCCAGCAATGCGGTAGAACATCTCGACACAACCTTGCAGAACCGTAAAGACCTCTTGGCCGTCGTTGATATGCCATTGATAGGGTTGGTTTGTCCAATGCAATCGAACAGACGTCCCGTCAAAATTAGCAATATCGAGCGCGTCCCAAGCACGACTCCCGGTAAAGGTACTACTCCAGACTATTTTCATTTTTACTCCACCATTGCGCGAGGGTGTTCACCTCAGCAAAGTCCGCAGCAAGTAAGGCTAGCGTGGTTTTCCACAATAATTCAGCGTGATACGGCGTTCCTTCGAGTTCGAAGCTTAACACCGCGTCTTCAATGAGCGTCACACTCAACCCTAAATCAGCCGCCGCGCGTACCGTTGAATTCACGCAAAATCCCGCAACAGCGCCGATCACGGTGAGGTGTGAGATACCCTGTGCTGTTAGGTGCTCATAAAGTCCTGTATGACTGAAGGCGGAAGAGCCGTGTTTAATAAAAAATTTTTCGTTAGGTAAGGGTTGGAAACCTTCAAGCGGTAAGGCTGCCGAATGGTCGGGGTGTAGGGCACCACAACTATCCTGATCGTGGTGATAGATATGAATAATCGGCCGCTGGCTGTGTCGGTAAGCCTTGAGTAAAGAAAGCCCCTTCTCTACCGCATGATGGGAATATGCATCGATACCTTGATCGAAGCGTTGCTGCACAAATTGCTGCATATCAATGATCAATAGCGCATCTTGCATTCTTTTAGCCCTCACTAATGGTGTAGTCTCGAACGATACCACCCGTTTTACCGCCCCACTCCGATGCAGCCACACGCTGTTGATGGACGTCAAAAGCATGTTTATCCCTAAATGACTCTTCTACACACCATACCAAGGGATCTGAGGTTTGTGTCACCGAAAACGTTAAACAACCGACTTCAGCCCGTGATAGCTGTTGATGTGCGGGGAGATAGTGGCTCACAATCTGGGACTCTTCAGGTGTGCGACAACGTAAAAAACCACTCAATATGATCATTACTTTTCCTTTACCTCATGCCTCGAAGCTTCTACGTTAAGAGATAATGCGTAAAAAGGCTATAGCTCAGGAGGCTAAATATGGTGCAAATATGGGGAAGAGAAACCTCTTCAAATGTTCAAGCGGTGATGTGGTGCATCGGGGAGTTAAACCTTGACTACAACCGTAAAAATTTTATTCTCAAATCCCCTAGATGAGACAGCTCTTTTATGAGCCCCTCCATCAGCTCTGTAAATATAATTAAATTAATAATAAGTAGATATATTTTATTCACCTTTTGATTTCCTTATAAGATTATTTAAGGAATTAGCGTATTAGGTTCGTTAAATACGAAATCATTCAATTGGACATTTCATTAATAAAACAGTGAAATACGTCGCCAGTCTGTTGGATGCATAACGATTCATAGGTTCAGAATTCATCTCAGAGATTGTGAGGCGTTTTAAGGGAGTAAGACGTGGGATTAGGAATTACACCCTAGAATCGTTTCTAGAGCGTTTGAGCGGTGTGCGTAAGGAGACATTATGCCGAAGGCAATTTTGTCATACTTGAAGAAGCCCCACTGGGATCACTACTGATTGATCCACTTGATATTGCGTTACTAGCAGCCGGTGTATTTCGCGTTTTCATGGCGGGAAGGTCATTATTACAAAGCGGGGCCAGAGCGGCTATTACCGTAAAACTAAGCCAGAGCACCGTCACCTTCCTGCGTGGTCGGTTAAAAATGGGTCTATCCGCCCGTAACCTTAAAATGACAGAAACTGCAGCAAAGCATATGCATAATCCCGGACGCTATGTGCCTTTGCAGCTTCAGGAAAAAGCTATTCGCTATGGTCGTAGGATGCCAGATCCGCAGAAAAAAATAGGATATTTTCGTTATGAAACTGAGATGTATAGACTTGTAGAGAATAAGGTAAATAAAACTTACACCTATAAAAAATACATGTTGGAAGTTATCGTCAGAGAGAAAAATTGGACAATTAGCCACTTTCTATACAAGTGAGCAGGTGAGTTATGATCGAACTAATTTGCGGTACCAGAACATTAAAAATAACACCTTACGAAAGAGAGACTAACCCTGATAATGATGACTGGATAAACCTATGGATTGAATTTTCCATACCTGAGTTGAAAACACAGTTTAAAACTGCACTTACCGTTTATGAGATTATGGAATTAAAAAGCGGGATTGCAAATATCTACCAAAGTATGATTTCTATAAGTGAAATATCTCCTGTGATTTTGGATAGTCTGGAAAGAAAGATGAACCTTTCTTTCATAAAAAATCACCCTGAGCAAGTTGAGGTAAATTTGCTTTTGAGACCAGAGGATCATGCAGAGAGTGTTAGGGTTTCTGACACTTTTTACCTTGATCAAAGCTACTTCCCTGCATTACTGTCAGGTCTTGATGAGATGATTAACTGGCAGAGCTGACTAGGTATCACTCCCCTCTACGTGGGTGCGCGTAAAGGGCTTATGTTAAATTCATTACGTTCAATGAAAAGTATAACAATTGAGATTTTTGCTCGATGTGAAGTCGAGCGCCGAGCAGCAGCTTACCCAATTCCCCTATTTAGCGAGTGAACACTTTAGCTTGGCTGATATTCAATTGGGTCATCTGCTCTATCGTTATTATCAATTAGGGATCGGCGTACGCACCTTTCCCGCCCTTGAGGAGTACTACCACCGTTTAACCCAACGACCGGCTTATCAACGCCATGTCATGATCAGTTATCAATCGCTACAGGTCTCTTGATCGACCAAGGCTTTGCGCAAGTAATGGCGCTGCATTCCTGCTTTGGGAAAGTCATCCAGCGTCATTACTGTCTGATAACCGAGCTTCGTATAGAAAAGCGGGGCTTGAAAGCTAAAAGTATCGACCAGGCTTGATTGGCACCCTTGACGCTTAGCGTGGTTTTCAGCTTGCTGCATTAACCGCCCGCCAACACCTTTCCCTCTCACCGTCTCATCCACCCAAAGATAATCGATACACAACCACTGTCCTTTGATTGAGGCATTGAGGCCACCTAACATGACGCCTTGCTCATCTCGGCAATAGACGCCGAAATGCCCCACCTCTTGGGGAGGTAAAAAAGTGTGGTTGTAGCGGCGTAACCCGACAAATAACTCTTGTTGGTCGGTTACATTGAGATTTGGGGTAAGAATATATTGCATAGATACTCCTCACTTTTTTAGCTACGGTAATAAAAAATTACAGTAAAAGCGCCTATAACATGTCAATTATTAGGTTTTTTACCCTATTAACAGTTGTTTGAACTATTAAAAACTGGCAATTTTCCTTATCAGCTTTTTGCACTAACTAAAACAGCGTTAAGGGGTTAGGTTGGACGTTACACTTCAAAAACAGAATAAAATTGCTGGAGCGAATATTCTTTGCTTCGTACAGATATTTTC
This sequence comes from Rosenbergiella gaditana, assembly GCF_018494065.1. Classification (GTDB taxonomy): domain Bacteria; phylum Pseudomonadota; class Gammaproteobacteria; order Enterobacterales; family Enterobacteriaceae; genus Rosenbergiella; species Rosenbergiella gaditana. The sequence continues at coordinate 75,250 of NZ_JABBFR010000014.1, forward strand.
CACCATGGGGTTTGCAGTACTCTATTCTTCACTTGTGCTCTACGCCACCAAAAAATTGGGCTTCAGTGAACACTCTGCCAACGCCATTATGGGTATTTTTGGCGCGTTTAATTATGGTCTGCATCTGTTCGGCGGTTATCTTGGCGGGCGGTTCTTAAGTAACCGTAATCTGTTTGTGATTGGTATGGTGTTGCAGGTCATAGGCTGTTATCTGCTGTCTAGTGCCAATATTGACGGATTGTATTGGGGACTGGCGCTATTTTTAACCGGCAGTGGCCTGAATATTACCTGTATTAACATGATGCTGACTCAACGCTTTACCCCCAATGATCCACGCCGCGAATCAGCGTTTCTCTGGAATTATGCCGGAATGAATCTCGGCTTTTTATGGGTTTTACGGCCGCCGGTTATTTTCAATTAAGCCTTAATTATCATGCACTATTTTTATTTGCTACCCTCGGTAACCTTATCGCCATCGTACTCACCGCTATTTTCTGGCGTCATTTACACGATCTCAATACGCCACTAAGCCAGGCCTCACGGCCTGCGATGTTACAACGACTGGGGATTGGCTGTATTATCCTGTTGCTGCTCCTACCAGTCGTTAAGGTTATGCTAACTCACTCAGAAGTAAGTAGTTACTTCGTTTTAGGGTTAGGCACAATAGTACTTATTGCACTTGGTATTATTACAGGGCGGCATAAGGTCTCGGCAGAACGCTCCAGGATGATCGCCTATCTACTCCTCACCCTTGGCTCACTGGTTTTTTGGTCTTTGTATCAACTCGCCCCCATGGGCTTAATGTTATTCGCCGAAAATAATCTTAATTTGCAACTCTTTGGCTGGCACATCGCCCCACAGTGGATTCAGAATATTAACACCCTGGTGATTGTATTGGGGGGGCCACTGCTCGCCTTACTCTTTAAACGCCTACGTTCACGCGGAATGGTTATCGATATCCCAAGTCAATTTGCGGCATCTCTGCTGTTTATGGGAGGAGGTATGTTAGTGCTTCCTATCGGTATTAAGCTTGCAGCCTCTAATGGCTTAGTCGATTTTCAGTGGATATTTTGGAGTTATTTGCTACAAAGCATCGGTGAACTGCTGATCTCCCCGATTGGCTACGCCATGATTGGGCGTCTGGCTCCGCAGCAATACCAAGGCTTACTGATGGGATCCTGGATGATGATTTCCGGTATTGCTTCCATCCTTGCCGGATATTTATCGCAAGCGATGCCCACGGCACAAGGGTCCACCCCTCTGTTGACTAATCCAGGATACAGCCATCTGTTTATCGTGCTGGCGATAGCCTCTGGGTTAACCGCATTAATCCTTGCGCTATTAATCCCGTTATTACGCCGCTTAATTGGACCCGTACAGACCTGTTAATAATGGTTAGCGTTCCCTTGGCGACGTTATGTCAGCCAAGGGCATGCTTAAGGTTTACCCTTTTAGATAACGGGTTGATCAGCGCGATACCCCCCACCTAGTGCCTTGATTAACAATAGGTCACTACTTAATTGCTGGGCACGAAGATCAATTAATAATAATTGCTGCATTAAGGTGGTGCGTCTCGCTTCTTGTGCCAGATAAAGACTGGTCAATCCCCGTTGATAATGCGCTTGCACACTATCCGTCGTTAACTGTGCGGCGGTAACTTTCTGTTGCTGCAGCAAAACTTGTTGATTGAGGTTATTCAGTTGCTGCGAGGTGATCGCCACATCCCTTACGGCATTTAACACTGCCTGATTGTACTGTTTGATAAGGATATTACTGGCCGTACGCGTCGAGCGTAGCGCCGCATTTAACCGTCCGCCATCAAAAAGCGATAAATAAAGCCCTGGCAGTATATTGAATTGTTGAAAAGCGCTTTTAAATAAGTCGCCAATACTCAGTGCGTTGTAGCCCCAAAAAGCTTTGATATCAACATGCGGATAGAACGCCGCTTTCGCCGCATCCACTCGACTTAACGAGGCCTGCACCGTGTGACTCATCGCTTGCAAATCGGGTCTGCGCGCCAGCAAATCGAAAGAGAGTGAAGCGGGTAAACTTTGCTGAAGCTGTGGCCAAGGTTGCTCTGCAATCACCAGTGGTTGCTGTCCGGTCATTCCCGTGAGGGCCCGTAGTGTTTCTCGGTCACGCACGATATTAGTCTGCGCAGCGACAAGCTGTTGCTGAGCGCTAAACCACTCAGATTGCGCGGAGGCGATGTTGACCTGGTCTTCAATACCGCGCGCGGCACGCTGCTGATGAGCTTTTAGAGAAAATGCTGCAATCGCTTCCTGCTGTTTTAATAACGCAACGCGTCGGTAATTGGCTTGGAGAGAAAAATAGAGCTGCGCAATACTCGATGCTAAATCTAACTGTATCCCTGCGGTCTCAGCCAGCTGAGCATTTTGCTCGCCCATTGCGGCAACAACCCCTGCGCGATTCGCTCCCCATAAATCGATATTCAGATCCGCTCCCACCCCTACCGTACTGAGGGTGTACCACGGGCCACGTTTGTCTGTCGGTAAAGAGATCGAATAAGGCCACGTCGTTTGCCGATCAGTGACTCGCATATGGTTCTGTGCGGCAATTGCCGTTGCTTGTACCCCTAGTGTCGATTGAGCGACTTCAACTGATGACTGCGACTGTTGAATACGCAATTTAGCTGCTTGGAGGGTTGGGGAATTGGCCAAACCGAGAATAATCAAACTCGATAACTGGGGATCATGATAAGCCTCCCACCAGCGAGCTTGTGGCCACTGGCTGTTAGCGAGATGAATAACCTGTGATAATTGCGCCTGCTGCGCCGGTAACTGTGACACCTGTGCGGGTTCATCATGGATTAAGGCATACCCACTGAGCAGCATCCCGCCAAGCGTTAACGAGAACCCTTTTTTAAGTGCCATCATTGACTTCCTGTGTTGTTTGAAGAGCTGTGGAGGGCCAAACTGCAAGACGACGTAAATCTTTATCCAGTGCCGTGGCATAGGGGTTGTGCCTATCAGGATGGGGGAACGCCTCTAGCGGGTACTCTCCCTCTTCTGCTAGATGGCTCGCATAAGCCCCTAACCAGGTTGCCGCATAAGCAAGATAACGATCATCACTGCCTGCACAACGGTGATAACCCGTCGCAAGTATTGCTAGCTGTTGTGCAAGCGCTACACTTTCGTTAATCGGCCACTGCGCGGCATAGCGGTAGGGAAGGGTTGTGCTGGCCAGTGGTTCTGCACAAAGCCGATTCGCCAGTTCTTCAACCTGCTGCACACATTGGTAAATCGGTAACGGCGTAGCATTTTGCGCTGGCTGAGCAAAATAGTGCGATAATTGCCGATAAAGGTTAGCCATCCCGCGTCGCAGCCGTGGGGCATCGCTATCTGGCCATAAATAGAGATAGACAATTGAGGCGACGATGACGCCCAGTACAATTCCAATCATTCGGTCACGTAATTCCGTCAGATTACTCATCGGTCCAAATCCGGACAGAAAAAGTAGCGCAAAAGTGAACCCTAGCTGAATGCCTGCATAAGCAACACGTTCTGTCCCTGCAGCCAGCCAAGCAGAGAGCGCGAAAATCGGCAAGCACATCAGCAGTAATCCGACAACCGTGTCGAGATGCGGCTGGATAAAGACCATACACAGCACAGCGGCTCCCGCCGCGCAAAGCGCCCCCGTAATCCGTAAGATCGCCTTTTGATAAGTCGCCCCTAAACCCGGTTGCGCAACGATGACACAACTCAGCATGATGGTATGCACACCTTGCCAGGCTGTCGCAGTATAAAACAGGTAACAGATGAGGCTAGCGAGTAAGGTCTTCAGGGCAAACTGTAAATAAATCGGATTACGCCAAGCGTCGGCTGCCATCAGTGGCGGCTTTTCGCTATGACCGGGCGGCGGCACGATAGCCTGTCCGCTGGCAAACTGATGATAAAGCTCACTTATTTCAATTAATATTGGCTCTGCGGGGGTTATCTCCAAACCTAGAGGCGTTGGTAATTGTCGCTGACGAGCTTGCTCAGCAAGCTGCCGAAAACAGTGCGCGAGCGCCTGCGCACTGTACGAATCATTTTTGGTAGGATTAAGCCGATAAGCTTCTGCTAGCTCAACACATCTCATGGCCATATTTGATAGTGAGCACCAACTTTCTTTTTGTTGTTTAAAGCGACCGTTCGTTAAGCAAGCGAGTTTAAATAGAGTTTGTCTCTGGCTGAGATGTTCAGCAATGATGATGCCGACATGCCCTTCAATAGCCGGTGCAGTCTGTAGCCTGTCGGCCGCTTGCTCGTAAAGATCTGCAACCTGCTGCCCAAACTGGTAGTGAGGATATGCCTGAACGAAGCAAGCATTCACTAACACTATAACCCCTATAGCGACTACCATCGACGTCCATAACCATAGGATAAGTCGGACTATAACTTCGCTCTCACCGGTCATTGAAGGAAAAGTTTGTGCGTAGATGAGCACCAAGCCGACAACAAAAAAGGCTAAGCCCAGTTTTCCCAAAACCCGCATAAAAAACATCGCCCAAAAAAACAGGAATAGCGAGGTGACCAACCGGATTAAGGGGTAATCGTAGGTAACCTTAATGATCAGTAACATCTCCCCTAGTGCGAGCAGCGCAACGACAATAAAGCCCAGTCCAATTCCTGCGGTGAGAACAACATTTTTTTGTGTAACATAAAATACGACGATGATAGCAACGGCTAAAAAAGGTAACTGTAAGCTAAGAAAGAGTAAGGTCAACAACAGGCACGAGAGCGTGAGCCGCAGCGCAGTGTGACAACGTTCACTGGAGACCTGTCGTGCTTGCGCCATCCACTGCCGAGTGATCATGGCTGGGATGGCCCTAATTGTAAGGTGGCACTCGCTGAAGCCCCTAAGCGAAATAAGCTAGGGTCCGCATCAGTCACCGCAATTTTTACTGGAAAGCGTTGTGAGACGTGCACCCAATTAATACTTTTTTGTATTACCGGTAAGCCTTCAATAACGCTATCGCCACTGGCAAGAACGCCTGCACCCACGGAGTCGACGCGTCCTGAAAAGGTGCGATGATGATTAGTCATCACACGAATCGTCGCTGGCGTTCCAGGAACAATATCGTTGAGGTCAGTCTCTCTAAAGTTCGCCACCACATACCAATGATCGCTATCAATCAGCGTGAATATTGGCTTGATGGCCGAAGCAAATTGGCCCGTGGTGGTTTTTAATGCCACCACAGTCCCAGAAAACGGGGCCCTCACTTCCGTGCGTTCAAGGTTAAGCGTAGCTAACGCAATTTGCGCGAGTGCGCCCTCGCGCTGGGCTACGAGGGTATCCACCCCCGATACGGCTGCCGTCGCTTGTTTGGCTTGAAGTAAGGTCGCGTTGAGCTCTGCCCTCGCTGCTTTTTCAGCAGTACGTGCTTGGTCCAGTTCCTCTTGCGAGGCAAAGCCTTGCGGAACTAACGGTTCTAACCGCTGACGCGATGAGGTAGTTTGCTGCACCAAGGCTTGCGCTCTCGCCACCGCCGCAGTAACAGATTGCGCATTGTATTCTTGGGCTTTGACTGTACGCGCTGTCAGGTGAATTTGGGCATCTAAAGCCGCTAATCGTGACTGGGCATCTAATAACATCGCACGGTATTGTCGATCATCAATTTTAAATAGTAGATCGCCTTTTTTGACCCGCTGATTATCCTGAATTGGCATCTCAATAATCTGACCACTGACCTCCGGTACGACATCAATGGTGCTAGCATAGACATAAGCATCATTGGTCTGTGGAGAAGTTTGTAAGTAGGCAATAACGCCGATCAAGGCCGCGATTGCCAAACAGACGACCAACAATAATGGCCATTTATGTCGGATAAAGGCTGTATTCGATGTTGTCATGATGACTCAACCCATAAACAAAAGTAGCCATATGATGGCGGCATAGATAAACATTAAGGCCAAATAACTAATGACCAGCGGGGAAAATGGGCGTAGCCAGCCTCGTCGAGCCAGCAAGAGATGGGTCGGGATCAGTAAAAATGCTCCCGCCACGCTACAAAAAAGCCATGCGGGAAAAGTCGCCCCAAAGACCGGGATAGCAGGCGAGAGTGTGCAACCGGTGAGTAACCCAGCCAGTAATACGATCAGAGGCCTTTTCCATAGATAACGCTGCCACACAACCGTTACTCCATTAACCATTAAGGAGATTGATTGTTAACTTTTTTTGATAAGATTGGAAGCGAAAGCGCGGCAGAATAGGACGAGAGTGGGGGTTATGCGCTAAGAGGTATACTAAGCACTAAAAGTCAGTTGAATCTGTGGGCGATGGTGAATTGGACTGATAAAATATTTATCATTACAGGTTACAGTGTTTATCGGCGTAATTATCTAATTTAATACATAGTTAAACATTATGAATACCTCACCGTGAAGAAATAACAGCATTTCGCAGCTTATTTTCATGTTAAAGAAAGATCCACTTCCTATAAACGGGATTCGATTTAACGTTATTATTCTTTGAGCAGTTATTCTGAACTCGATAGAGTTTATTATTCGTTTATTAAGTTCACGCTGTATACCTGCCCTATTTTTCATACCTTAATACGGTCAAGTATCCAAAGCGTTAATCATGTTATAAAATCACTCTTTTTGCAGAGTGCATTTGATGGCTAACGTTGACGTGAAATGCCCTGTTTGTGAGCAGACCGAATCCGTTAAAAAAACAGGGTCAGGGTAAAACCGGGCATCAGCGCTATCGCACCTGTCAGCCCTAAATGAAAGAACAGATTGTCGCTTTTGCAATGAACAATGCGCGCATTCGTGACACCGCTCGAACGCTACATATCAGTATCAATGCCGTTGTTCGTACCTTAAAAAACTCTCGCCGCGATGTGTAACCACACTCCTACTGGATAATCTCCAGATTCAGCTTATCTGTGAAGTTGATGAAATGTGGTCATTTGTTGACAATAAGAAGCAACAGCGCTGGCGGTGGTATGCAGGGGTGCCTCGTCTCAAACGCATTATTGCCCATGCTTTCGGGGACCGGAGTAAAAAGACGCTGCATAAATTACAGGGGTGACTGTCGGGCTTCAATGTTGCCTTATGGTGTACAGATAACATCAGCGCTTATGAACTGTTGCCCAGTAAAAATCACATCACAGGCAAGCTTTACACGCAAGGCATTGAGCGAGAAAACCTGAATCTTCGTAACCGGTTAACACGACTCAATCGCAAGACTGTCGGGTACTCAAAATCAGCAGAAAGGCACGATAAGGTCATCGGTACGTTCGTCGAGCGTGAGTATTACGTACAATAACCGGATCTATATATTGAATACGTGACCTACTTTATCAAACCCACCAATAATACCAAGTATTCATCATCAGAAAATACCGTGACAATATGCCTAGCGATAATTCCAATAATTATTCTGATTACTACTACAAAATAAACCAGCGTGGGAGTCAATGATTACGCCTCCTAAAAATCAAACTAGCATTATGTAATAATTATTTATAATTAATGGTTAATAATATTTAATTATAGACCGATATCGCTATTGGTATCCAAAACCTTTAGCCATTACAATAAAATTACCATAAAAAAACCCCCGTCATCACGGGGGTAGGCAGACACAGCGTTATCACATCTTAGAACGGGATATCGTCATCGAAATCCATTGGTGGCTCATTACCGCCGGCTGGAGCTTTAGGTGATTGCGGAGCCTGTCCGCCACCGCTAAATTGCGCGCCAGAAGATTGAGGCTGCTGTGGTTGACCCCAACCATTATTATTGTTTGGCGCACCGCCGCCTTGAGGAGCGTTATTACCTTGACGTCCACCTAGCATTTGCATTGTACCACCGACATTGACCACGACTTCGGTGGTGTAGCGATCTTGGCCACCTTGATCTTGCCATTTGCGCGTACGGAGTTGGCCTTCAATATAAACTTGAGAACCTTTACGCAGGTATTCACCAGCAACTTCCGCTAACTTACCGAACAACACAACACGGTGCCATTCAGTGATTTCTTTATTTTCACCGGTTTGCTTATCACGCCAGCTTTCAGAGGTTGCCAGTGTAATGTTTGTCACAGCTCCTCCATTTGGCATATACCGGACTTCTGGATCTTGACCCAAATTACCGACAAGAATCACTTTGTTTACGCCGCGACTGGCCATTGCACTCTCTCCTGATGAAAAATTATACAGATACTATCTAACGGATGATAGCACGTCACTGCTTAAGTTGGGTAGTTTAGAGCAAGCGCACAAAGGCAATCATTATAGCAAAAAGTACTGGATATTTATTCAGGTTATTTTTTGTGCCATACTATAGAGTCTGCTTGAAATCGATGCAGAGCGATGTCATCTCAGCGTATAGGCAATCAAATTGGGAAATGTGAATGGATAAGATCGAAGTACGGGGTGCACGAACCCATAATTTAAAAAACATCAACCTCACCATCCCCCGTGACAAGCTAGTGGTCGTCACTGGTCTTTCTGGATCAGGTAAATCCTCGCTGGCCTTTGATACCCTTTACGCCGAAGGGCAGCGGCGCTATGTCGAATCGTTATCGGCTTATGCTCGGCAGTTTCTCTCGTTGATGGAGAAACCCGATGTCGATCATATTGAGGGGTTATCTCCTGCCATTTCTATAGAGCAAAAGTCCACCTCACATAATCCACGCTCCACCGTGGGGACTATTACCGAAATTCATGACTATTTGCGCTTACTTTTTGCGCGAGTCGGTGAACCTCGCTGTCCTACGCATCATCAACCTCTCGCGGCACAAACCGTTAGCCAGATGGTTGATCAGGTTCTGAAACAACCTGAAGGACAACGATTAATGTTGCTCGCACCGGTAGTGAAAGATCGTAAGGGAGAGCATGTCAAAACCCTAGAGAGCCTCGCGGCCCAAGGTTATATCCGTGCTCGGATCGACGGAGAGGTTTGTGATCTGTCTGATCCGCCTAAGCTTGAACTACAGAAAAAGCACAGCATTGAAGTCGTGGTAGATCGCTTTAAAGTCCGTGATGATATCGGTACTCGCTTAGCGGAATCCTTTGAAACCACCCTCGCCTTGTCTGGGGGCACCGCTATTGTCGCCGATATGGACGATAGTAAAGCGGAAGAGCTACTCTTCTCCGCCAATTTTGCTTGTCCTGTTTGTGGCTACAGTATGCGCGAGCTTGAGCCGCGCTTGTTCTCGTTTAATAACCCAGCAGGGGCTTGTCAGACGTGTGACGGACTTGGCGTACAACAATATTTTGATCCTGAGCGTGTCATCCAGAACCGCGAAATCTCCCTCGCAAATGGTGCCATTCGCGGCTGGGATCGCCGCAATTTCTATTATTATCAGATGTTACGTTCACTAAGCGAACACTATAAATTTGATATTGAAGCCCCTTTCGAATCTTTAAGTACAGAGACGCAAAAAGTCATTCTGTATGGTTCCGGAAAAACCAATATCGAATTTAATTATGTGAACGATCGAGGCGATACCTCGGTTCGACGCCACGCGTTTGAAGGCGTCCTCCACAATATGGAGCGACGCTATAAAGAGACGGAATCGAATGCGGTTCGTGAAGAGTTAGCAAAGTTCATCAGTAACTGTGCCTGTAGCAGCTGCCACGGAACGCGGTTAAAAGAAGAAGCACGCAACGTGTTTGTTGCCGAGAACACGCTGCCAGAAATTTCAGAAATGAGTATTGGTCACGCGAGCGACTTTTTTGAGCAGTTGGCGCTAAATGGTCAAAAAGCACAGATTGCAGAAAAAATTCTTAAAGAGATCCGAGAGCGGCTCGGCTTTCTGGTCAATGTTGGTCTGAACTACTTATCACTGTCGCGTTCAGCGGATACCTTATCCGGTGGCGAGGCGCAACGAATCCGTCTTGCCAGCCAGATAGGTGCGGGGCTAGTGGGCGTGATGTATGTGCTGGATGAGCCTTCTATTGGCTTACACCAACGCGACAATGAGCGCCTACTGAGTACGCTGATCCATTTACGTGACTTGGGTAATACCGTGATCGTGGTGGAGCACGATGAAGATGCGATTCGCGCTGCCGATCACGTGATCGATATCGGTCCCGGTGCCGGAGTGCATGGCGGTTCTGTGGTCGCGGAGGGGAATGTTGAGCAGATCATGGCCAACGAAGATTCGTTAACAGGCCAATACCTTAGCGGTAAGAAAGCCATCGAAGTTCCTAAAAACCGCGTTAAAGCCGATCCTGAAAAAATGTTACGCATCGCGGGTGCTCGCGGTAATAACTTAAAAAATGTCACGCTTTCGCTTCCGGTAGGATTATTTACCTGTGTAACTGGGGTATCTGGATCCGGTAAATCGACCTTAATCAACGATACCTTATTCCCCATAGCCCAACGTCAACTGAATGGCGCAACTATTGCTGAACCGGCACCGTATCATGAGGTTAATGGTCTCGAACATTTTGATAAGGTGATTGATATCGACCAAAGCCCTATCGGACGAACCCCGCGGTCGAACCCTGCAACCTATACCGGTATCTTTACGCCGGTAAGGGAACTGTTTGCTGGAGTGCCCGAAGCGCGTTCACGGGGCTACACCCCTGGTCGCTTCAGTTTTAACGTTAAAGGCGGTCGTTGTGAGGCTTGCCAAGGCGATGGCGTAATTAAAGTTGAGATGCACTTCCTTCCAGATGTCTATGTTCCCTGCGATCAGTGCCAAGGTAAGCGCTATAACCGTGAGACCTTGGAAATCAAATATAAAGGGAAAAATATCCACGAAGTGCTGGAGATGACTATCGAAGAAGCTAAAGACTTTTTCGAGGCTGTGCCCGCACTGGCACGCAAGCTGCAAACCTTAATCAGTGTAGGACTTTCCTACATTCGTTTAGGGCAATCAGCAACGACCTTATCTGGAGGGGAAGCACAGCGGGTTAAACTGTCACGCGAGCTCTCTAAACGCGGGACTGGCCAGACATTGTATATTCTCGATGAACCGACGACAGGCCTACACTTTGCGGACATTCAACAGCTATTGGTTGTGTTACATCAGTTACGCGATCAAGGTAATACTATTGTCGTGATCGAGCATAATTTGGACGTGGTCAAAACCGCAGATTGGATTGTCGATCTGGGGCCCGAAGGAGGAAGTGGCGGAGGTGAAATCCTGATTGCAGGATCGCCTGAGACTGTAGCGGAATGTGAGCAATCGCATACTGCACGCTTCCTTAAACCTCTACTCGCCAAATAAACCTAAACGCCCAGATATTCTGGGCAATTTTGTTCTAACTATGAGGAGTTATCATGGCAGAAATTCATGCTTATGCAGCACAGGATGAAAAATCCCCCCTAACCCCTTTTGAATATTCTTCAAGGGAAGTGCGCGATAACGACGTCAAGATTGAGATTCTCTACTGCGGTGTTTGTCACTCTGATCTGCATATGGCGCGCAATGAGTGGAAAAATACGTTATATCCAATCGTTCCAGGCCACGAAGTTGTTGGCCGTATCGTCGATGCAGGCACTTCAGCGACAAAATTCAAACAAGGGGATTTAGTCGGAGTGGGTTGTATGGTCGACTCCTGCCGGACCTGCTCAAGCTGTGAGGAAGGTGCTGAAAACTACTGTGAAAATGGTTTCGTGGCAACCTACAACAGTAATGACCGCCATTCCGAAGCGATCACTTACGGCGGCTATGCTACGGATATCGTGGTTGACCAAGACTTTGTGCTAAAAGTGCCTGAAAACTTAGATCCTGCCGGCGTGGCACCGTTACTTTGTGCTGGCGTTACCACTTATTCGCCACTACGCCATTGGAAAGTGGGTCCAGGTCAGAAAGTTGGCATTGTCGGCTTAGGCGGCTTAGGGCATATGGGCGTTAAGTTAGCCCATGCTATGGGCGCGAAGGTTGTGTTATTTACCACATCCGCCTCTAAAATTGAGGATGGAAAGCGCTTAGGCGCTGACGAAGTCATCATTTCTAAAGATGCTGAGCAGATGGAAACACAGGTCAATAGCTTTGATTTGATCCTCAATACCGTTGCGGCACAACACGATTTAACGCAATTTATCCGTTTACTTAAACGTGATGGACACTTAGCGTTAGTCGGCGTTCCAGAGCACGACCACCCGGCACCGAGCGTGGCAGAATTAGTGTTTAAACGCCGGACTGTGGGTGGATCACTTATTGGTAGCATAGCGGAAACACAAGAGATGCTCGACTTTTGTGGCGAGCACAATATCACTGCGGATATTGAGTTAATCAATATCGACCAAATTAATGAAGCCTATGAACGTATGTTGAAAAGCGATGTGAAGTACCGCTTCGTTATCGACAATAACTCATTGAGAAAGTAAGTCATTACTTACCGTTCCCTCCCTGAGGGAACGGTATTTTCGTTAGATCTCACCTTGTAATGTGGCGATAATTTTACGACTACCGCCATGAATACGATGCTCCCCAAGCCATATTCCTTGCCATGTCCCCAACATCACTTTTCCTCGAGAGATCGGCAATAATAAAGAAACGCCTAATAACGATGATTTGATATGCGCAGGCATATCATCAGCCCCCTCATAATCATGTTGATAATCAGCATTATCGGGAACTGAACGCAGAAAATGTTGTTCCATATCCGCGCGTACTGTTGCATCACAATTTTCATTCAGCGTCAACGATGCCGACGTGTGTTGCAGAAATAGCTGCAGTTGACCGGCAGACAGGCTAGATATTTCAGGTATTGCTCGCAAAATCTCATCGGTGACCAGATGAAATCCACGGCGCTTTTCAGTTAAGGTAATGGTTTTCTGGTGCCACATGTGACCTCCTAAATGTACTTACTCAGTAGTGTAGCAAATCACGTCAACACGTAAGAAAAATCGCCCTACCGGTCAGAGATTACGAGTGAGAAACTCTCCCAATAATCGGTTAGCCGTAGTTTTTTACCTATTTTTGAGACTGTCCTCGATCACCGTGGCGGGTGGGTATTTTCTCTCTTCACTAGGCGCCAAATATTGTAGCAGAAGGGTATGATGTAACGCGCAAACCCACGAGTGCTGATAACCCGATGCAACGTCAATATAAAGTGGTCATGGGTCCAGCCAGCAATCATCTCCTCGAGATTCAAGGTAAAACGTCTTGGCATCGGTGTAGCCTGTCACCGCTCAGTACATTCGTGATCCCAAACTTGTAGGCCACCATTTTTATCTTGTCACAACAGAGTTAACCCCCCAAAGTCGGTGTGCGCATAGGCGGGTAATGGAGCATCCTAATACCAATAGGGGACCACGGCATAAATTCACCGTTCAGAGATGATTAACTGCCGATGCGAGATCGGTCAGCCCACTACGAAGGTCGTTTTCAGCGCCGAATGCTACACAAGTGGCCCAGCACTATAAAATATGGCATATACAGACTATCATCTTAACAAAATCCCTATAGTAACTTACAAACTCCTAATATAAGATTATTCTTCATTATGTTTATATTTGGGCTTTTAAATGTTCTTTGGTCATGATTTAGTCAAAAGTAAGGTCGAATTTTCATCGTTGGAAGGTGGAGAAGAGTTGAATATCGCCTATGGTGCAGACGATAAATTTATGTTTGGCGCTGGTGTTTCAATCGAATCAGTTATCATTAATAATAATGATAGAAAACTCAAATTCCATATATTTACTGATGATATTTCACGCGAAAATTTAGATAAGTTATCCCAAGTATGCAAAAAACATAAAACTACTATAAATATATATAATGTAAACACAGATTTTATTAAAACGCTTCCCACAAACAAAACATGGAACCACGCTATCTATTTTCGATTGATGATAGCCGACTACTTCTATGGCAAGGTTAGCAAAATCCTTTACTTAGACTCTGACGTATTCTGTAACGGTGATATTAGCTACTTAGTTAATTTAGATGTAAGTCGGTACACTGTAGCAGCTGTAAGCGATCCTGGCGCCAAGAACATCATTGAAGCTGATGAATTATTTGGGACCCAGCTCGGTTTCAAAGGCTATTTCAATTCTGGAGTGATGTTAATCAACACAAATGAATGGTACCGACTTTCTATCACAAAAAAATCAATGCATACACTCGTTAATGAGAGCAAATTTGATTCCTTAAAATATTATGACCAAGATGCTGGTAATGACTCCAATTTATTGATAGTGCTTTATCGTGAGGTAGTACCCGATGACCTTATCATGCAACTCCACCGACT
>NZ_JABBFR010000015.1 GCF_018494065.1 Rosenbergiella gaditana
TTTCCGGGTTTATTAACGCCGGAAGTGCCTGAAACTGCATGGATACTGGCATCAATGATAAGAATAAATAAAACCTATGTTTTCTTTACTCGCCTTTTCTGCTCAAAAAATACACTTAGCGTACGATCTCGTACGGTTGGGCTTCAGACCCCTCATCCAACTTAATGCAGTGTGGAATGGCATAGCGGATCGGGCACGTTGAGGCTGGTCTAACTTCGCCTTTCCAGTGTCTTGCATGAACGTCACAAAGCTTACTGTGGCATGTACAAGCGCTTCTCTGAGGCATTCACCTTTACCAGATAAGGTAAGGCCGTGTTTGCCTACTGATACGCGGTTGTAATGCTCTGTGGCGGCCTGGGTTTATTTCAGTATGTCTGTTGTTAATGTTTTTCCCTCATACAATACCGATTACCGAACTGGCAGGATAAGGTGTATGACCGCCCCATAAGGGGCGGTATTGACGCTTAGGCGTGGAGCATCTCTTTCTTAATGCTGTCGCAAGCACGCAATGACAGGGCGACCATACTCAGTGTTGAGTTAACGGTTCCTGCCGCCGCCATCGCCCCACCGGAAGCAATATAGAGATTTTTGTGGTCGTGGGTTCGCATCCACTTGTCGACAACGGAGTCTTTCGGATCATGGCCCATAATGGTTCCACCCATAATATGGTTATTAGGGTTAAACCATGGGGTCATCTCTATTTCCGTTGCACCGAATAATTTCGCAATGTTCATCAGGTGTTGACGAGAATGCACCGCGGAACGGCGAACATAATCACCGACATCATAGGTAACATGTGGAAAAGGGATCCCTAATTTATCTTTACGCTGTGTACTGAGGGTAAGGCGGTTATCTGGGTGGGCCAATACATCATGGTTAACGTAAATATCCATCCCACAGGCGGCGCGACGACGAATCTCTTCATCTAGCTTCTTACCGACCAGCCCCATTTGCAGTGCTTTTACGCCGGCTTTATGGTTTTGTGAGGTGTTATTCATCCCGATTTGGATCGCCGAGTGATCACGTCGGAAATCGCCGTCACGAAAGTTGGTGATCGAGCTCATTTGTACGGATCCGCCGCCGGTCCAGATCGGTTCTGCGGATTGGAAACTCATTAAGATCCCAGGGTGATCCATCATATTACGGCCAACCTGACCGGAGCTGTTGGCGATACCATTAGGGGTACGATCGTTCGCTGCCAGCAGGAGAAGCTTCGGCGTTTCAATACCATTACCTGCCAGAACGAACGTTTTCGCCGTTACCGTATGCGAGACTTTGTCTGGGTCGTAATAATGCATCGCGGTAATATTGTTATCTTTATCGGTATCAATGCGATAAACCACCGCATTGGCGATAAATTTCGCTCCTGCATTCTCTGCCTTCACCACACTGTGAATACCATTATACATCGCACCAATTGGGCAGATTGGCATACAGTTATTGTTACCCCAGCATTGCGGACGGCCATCATAAGGGCGGCTGTTACGTCCCTGAGGAACAGGGGTGTTAATATATCCCGCTTGGGCAACCACTTCGGTAAAGCGACGGTCGGCAGGGCCATAGGGCATTGGCTCCATCGGGAACGGCTTTTTACGCGGCGCAACATACTTTAATGAGGTATCGTTCGGCCCGTTAACGCCAATCAGCACTTCGGCACGGTAGTAATAATCCTCTAGCTCGTCATAGGTGACCGCCCAATCGCGTCCTACCCCGTAAGTGCTATGCAGTTGTAAATCGGCGGGAAGGAAGCGCCAGCAGGACGCTGCCCAGTGCCAGGTTGTTCCCCCGATCCCTTTAATCATCCCTTGGCGAAAGGCACTGGCATCAGGGCCTGAGACTTCAGGATACTCGTTGTAAGGATTCATCTGTGGATGTACCGCCCAAGGCTGGGCGGGGTAAGGCGTCGCATAGTCAGATTCTGACTTGTTTACCGGTGGCATATTGCGCCAGTTTTCCACGACCTCTCCGCGTTCCCAACGCGGACCTGCTTCGAGGACTACTACGGATAGGCCGGCTTCGGCTAACTCTTTGGCCACTGTACCGCCACAGATCCCTGCTCCAACAACCACGACATCTGCACTATATTGTTCTGACATAACACCCTCTCACTACGAATTCGAATGGCTTATCCACGGGACTTTTTACGCGAACGGCGAATAACCAGTAATATAATAATCAAGACCACCAACACCGCCCACCGAGGGTGGCTGGCCCTGCGACGCGTGCGAGTAGAGGTTGTGCCCCTCCTTGACGCAACGCTGTAACCTGTTCAGGGGTTACCTGCAGATCGGGATTACCATATTGTTGGAAAATATAATTACTTAGGCTGGCAATTTGCTGATCACTCAGGGCCTGCACTTGTGAATTAGGGCCAAAGCTCGGCATTAAGACTTCTTTACCTTTCACTTCACGCTGTACACCAAAGAGAATGGCGGAGACCAAGTTGTTTGGCGTATTCCCCCCCCGTTGCGGTGTTATGCGAAAGCGACGGATAGAAATGGTCAGCGGTACCTTGCCCATCAGGCTGGTGACAGCTTGCACAAGCACTGTCGTACAGCGCTTTACCGCTCATATCTTGGGGTAAACCAATACCCAAGTCGGCGGTGCCTCGTACTTCACTGTCGACATTGGAAGCTTGTCCAAAATCACCCGTCGCTTTGGCTTGATGCGGTTGCGAATGGGCCGGTAGGCTTTGTAGGTAAGTCACTATCGCGTCAATATCGGCATCATGCAGATGTTGGAGACTGTTGGTGACCGCCTCTGCCATAGGACCAGCCGCTTGTGCTTTACCCAGGACATCGCCAGTTTGTAGGTACTGCTTTAATTGATCTCGTGACCAGCTACCTAAACCACTCAATTTATCTGCAGTGAGGTTTGGTGCATACCAGCTGCCTAATGCGGCGCCACTCAGTGCATCAGTCCCTTGTTTCTGGGCCATCATTAGGTTTCGAGGTGAGTGGCACTCACCACAGTGCTCAAGATTATCGACGAGGTATTTTCCTCGGTTCCATTCGGCACTTTGTGAGTCATCGTTTTGGTAAGTACCGGATTTCAGGAACAGTAAGTTCCAACCAAACATCATCTGGCGGAGATTAAACGGAAAACTGAGTGCAGTGGTTTTATTCTCGGTATTGACCGGCGCAACACTGTGCATAAAGTAGGTGTAGAGCGCATGGATATCATCATTCGTTAACCCGGCGTAAGAGGCATAAGGCATGGCCGGATAAAGATGGGCGCCGTCACCACGAATACCATGACGTACCGCTTGCTCAAATTGTCTTTCCGTGTAGGAACCGATGCCAAATTGTGTCGACGGCGTGATATTGGTCGAGTAAATCCCCCCCATCGGCGAGTGTATGGCATAGCCGCCAGCAAAGGGATGCTGAGTGGTCGGGTCGGTATGGCATGCTGCGCAGTCTGCGGCAATGGCTAAATATTGCCCTTTAGCAATTAAATCTTGTTGCGTCTGCTCAGGTGAAGGCGCTTGTACAGGAACCTGTTCAGCGGCATAAGTGACGCCAGCGAAGCCGCTTAAACCAAGACAGATTGCCGAAATTTTCAGGGCTAATTGACTCGCACGTAGGCGAGTGGAAAAAAATTTCTCACGGTAACTCCAAAAGGTGGAATTAGTTATCGGTAACATTTTTTTGAATGCGACTTAGCCAATCAAAAAATTAAAATATTAATAAACGATCAACCGGTGGGGGCTCAGCCGTCCAGTAATCAGGACCATTATGCGCGTAAGTCGGAATGACCATACCGTCACGAGGCACCTGGTACATCAGCGCATTTTGGTAAGAGAGCACCTGTGCGTGGTGGCTATTGTCCACGACGCCAAGATACCAGCCGCGAATGATAGTCATCATCACATCATGCAGCGGTTGCCCTTGCAGTTGCTGGTCGAGCGTTTCCACATCGGCGGGTTTATGCTCGTCGATCCACTGGCTTAAGGCTGCGTATTGATCCGAAAACTGCGCAGAGTGCTGATGTAGCGCATCCCAGAGACGCTGACCTAAGGTGGTATCAAGCGTGTGATGGCCGGTTAACAGGCGAGAAACCTTAAGAAATTAGTTTAGAGTTTGTGGATCCGGGGATAAAACAGCGGCTTTCTCGGAAGTTGCCGCAATGGCTTGCCCTGTGAGTACACTATCGATGGCGAAACTGGCGACTACTCCACCGGATTGACCAAAGAGGCGACGACGGGCCGCGCCCTCTTTGCTTAGACCTTGCTCAAAAATTTGTTTTTCGTCTTTCATCGTATTTATTCTTAGATTTAGTCATTCAATGGAACGCTATGCGTAACAAAAGAGTAACGTAATTTTTTGTAAAAATACTCAAAAAAAAGATTTAGATCACAAAAAAACATTTTTAAACAATTCTGATAAATTTTCCTCATTAACTCGGGGAAGTACTGATGACAGGTGGCTAGGTGGAGAGCACCTAGCCAGTAAGTTAAGCTATGTTGTTTTCGACAACCAACAGCTTGACCGGTAAGGCTTTATAAGCCGGAGTACCGCTCTGTTGATCGCGATAACTTAAGGGAATAAGAATATTGGCCTCGGGGTAGTAAGCCCCCACCGAGCCTTTGGCGATGGCATATTCAATTACGGTAATATTCTTCATTTTCGCTTGGCAATTGGGTAAGGCGGTAACAATATCCACGACATCGCCATGTTCTAGGCCTTGTTCACTCATATCTTCTGGGTTCATAAAGAGCACATCCCGTCGACCAAAGACGCCGCGATAACGATCATCTAAGCCATACAGAGTAGTGTTGTATTGGTCATGGCTGCGTAATGTGATCAGGCGCAAGGCCTGCTGCTCACTCAAGGCGTGATCTTCATTAAGTCCAGGGTAGACCATAAAGTGCGCCCGACCTGACGGCGTTGGCCATTGTCGTTGGGTAGGAGGCAATGGCATGCGAAATCCACCGGGTTGCTCAATACGTTGGTTATAGTGCGTAAAGCCAGGAATCGTTGCTTCAATGGCATCGCGGATGCGGGCATAGTCTTCAACGTAGTAGGCGTAATTGATGCGAGAGTGAGGTAACGTCGCCTGTGCGATGCCGGCAACGATGGCGATTTCTGAAAGTAACGCTGGCGAGGCGGGTTTCAGTTTACCCGCCGAAGCATGAACCATCGACATACTGTCTTCCACGGTAATCGATTGTAGTCCGGTTGCTTGTCGATCAATTTCGGTGCGACCTAAACAAGGAAGGATCAGTGTCTCTTTCGCAACCAGCAAGTGGCTCCGATTCAGTTTGGTCGCAATATGGACACTCAGTTCTAACTCTTTTAATGCAGGAAAGCAGTGTTTCGGATCGGGCAGTGCGACGGCAAAGTTTCCGCCTAAACAGATTAACGCTTTTGACTCGCCACGAATAATGGCCTCCATCGCGGCAGCCGCATCGTGACCATGTTCACGTGGTGAGCGTATGCCAAAGAAGTGGTCCAGATCCTGTAAAAAACGCTCGGTCGGTTTCTCAGAGATCCCAACGGTTCGGTTCCCTTGAACATTTGAATGACCGCGTAATGGGCAGATCCCCGCGCCATCCTTACCAAAGTTTCCACGCATCAACAGGAGGCTAGCAATTAATTGCACATTTTCCGTACCGTGTTCATGCTGAGTAATGCCCATACCATAGGTGATGATGGTGGCTTGCGAATTCGCGTAATGTTCTGCCACTCGGGTCAGCTGTGCGACGCTCAAGCCACTGGCTTGTTCAATGGCTTGCCAAGAGGTGGCGCGTAGATCGTCAGCAAATTCGCTAAAGCCGAGGGTGTGTTCTTCAATAAACGAATGATCCAGCACATCTTTATTAATGACCTCTGCCTCTAGCAACGCTTTGGCTATACCTTTTAGTGCTGCGGCATCGCCTCCAGCTTTGACTTGATAGTAGGAAGAAGCGATATCCGTTGACTGATAAGTCGCCATCTCCAACGGATTTTGCGGATCAGCGAAGCGCTCCAAGGCCCGTTCTTTCATCGGATTGAACACGATGATCGGGACATTACGGCGCGCGGCTTCATGCAGTGTTCCCATCATCCGCGGATGGTTAGTCCCTGGATTATGGCCGATAGAGATGATCAGCTCAGTTTTGTCGAAGTCTTCTAAGGAGACCGTTCCCTTACCTATACCGATGGAGTGCGGTAATCCAACGCTGGTGGCTTCGTGACACATATTCGAACAGTCAGGGAAATTATTACAGCCATATTCGCGGATCATCAGCTGATAAAGATAAGCAGCCTCGTTGGAGGTTCGCCCGGAAGTATAAAACTCAACCTGTTCGGGCAAAATACCCTGTAAGGTGTTACCGATAAGGCTAAATGCCTCTTCCCAACTCACTGGCTGCAGGGTATCGGTGCTAGCGTTATAGCGTAGCGGTTGGGTTAAGCGGCCATAGCCTTCCAGTTCATAATCACTGCGTGTCAGTAGGGTGCTGACCGGGGTCTTACTCAGAAATTCTGCTGTCACCCGTCGAGATGTTGCTTCCCAGGTTACCGCCTTGGCACCGTTCTCACAAAACTGAAAGGTGGAGTAGTGGTTCTTATCTGGCCAAGCACATCCCGGACAGTCGAAGCCATCGGGCTGGTTGGTGTTAAGGAGTGCTTTGGGCGCAACTAAGGTATCCATCTGCGTTTTCACGGCAATAGCCGTGGCTTTTAATGCCCCCCAGCCACCTGCTGGTCCATTGTAGGGATGAATACCAGGAACATGACGCTTGGTCGACATAGTTAACTCCAATAGGCTAGGGGATTGGCTTAATTATAGGCGCCTAATGATGTCAAGCAAGAGTGAGAAGTGTGTCTAGAAATGAGGGGATGGGACCGTGGCGCATCCCCCTAACGGATTATTCTTTAGAAATACTGTATTTTCCCGCGCCTAATAGCATCACGACCAGGCCGCCGACTAAATAAAGGGCTTCGGTTTCTAATGCCCATGCTCCTACATCCGTGGTGTCCCAGAAGTTTGCACCGGCAATCAGTACGACAGCAAACACCATATTGACGGTATAGGCGACTGCGGCTATACGAGTGAAGAGTCCGACAATAATACAGAGTGGGGCGACGATCTCTCCGATATAAGCGCCGTAAGCGAGTAAACTAGGAAGGTGGTGAGCTGAGAGTATCGGGGCAATCCACGATACACCGTGAGTTAGCTTGAAAAATCCGTGAAATAACATCAAACCGCCCAATAATAGTCTGATAAGTAAGCGCCCAGCGTTTGGGTGATCCACGGCATGATTAAATTTGGTGAGTAGTGTCATCACAGCATCTCCTGTTGAAAAACCAATCATATAGCGGAATAGTTTCGTGATGAAATTGAATAAATTTGAATAAGATAGCAAAAAATTTTGGGGTTAAATTCACTAAGTCATCGACTTTTCAAGTCGAGATTAAGCGTAAGAGACTCAGTATCAGTGAAGTAATGTGAATTATCGCCAAGTCCCAGTACGACTCATGAACCCTGATGCTGAGCATCTTTTAGTAAGTAAAATGGCGGTATGATGTCGCACTCTGCTCGTCATTATTGCGTTGAATAGGCTGCGGCCTAGAGGAGAAAAACGCCATTATGTCTCAACACATTACATTGGAAAGTATTGCTAATTTTCGCCAACTAGGTGGACTAACTGCGAAAAATGGAAGGAAAATTCGCGCAAATTGCCTTTTCCGTTGCAGCGCACTGGATCGGCTCAATGAGCCAGATTGTCAGCAATTAGTGCAACTCTCTGGCGTTACCATTCTGGATTATCGTGATAGGTATGAAGCGCAGGCCAAACCTGATCGGCAGTTTGCTGGAGGAGAATACCTTAATATTCCTGCTAATCCGCCTGATCTAGCGGTGGATGCCAAAGTGGTGGAGTTCTCACCGCACGCCATCGAAGGGTTAGACGTTGATCGCTTTATGACTCAGCTCTATCAGCAGTTACCCTTTAATAACCCTGCTTGGCAACAACTGATCGACACCCTAAGCCATGTAGAGACGAATACTGTCATCCAGCATTGTGCGGTAGGTAAAGATCGTACGGGCATAGGCTGTGCGATCACGCTATTGCTATTGGGGTGTGAAGAGTCTGTCATTATTGAGGATTATTTGGCGACCAACGGGAAATTAGAAAGTATTGGCCAGCGAGCTTTAGCCCAGTGGCCAGCCAGTATCAGCGACACCGCACGGGTTAATTTCCAACAGTTACTCTCTGTCGATGAGGCGTGGTTGACCGCCGCCTTTATCGCGATAAAGCAGCGTTATCCTTCAACTGAACAGTGGCTTGAACAAGAATATGGCGTTACTGCTCAGCAACGCCAGATCATTCAAGCTAAGTGGCTAGAAGATTAATGATGGATCATATCGTCAATAATCTCTTTTTCCATCATTTGATACGGGAAGTAGGTCGGCCAATGATTGAGTTCGCTAAATAGCGCTTCTTGTGAATCATTACCGAGGAAAATGTGGAAGTGATCAGAGTGATGTGGCGCAATACGATGATCACTAAACTGCAAGTATCGCGGGGCTTTCGACGCAGGATCATGGCATTCAAACAGATACCTTACCCCACGTTTTCCTGAGGGATAAGTCAGAATTTTATAGCCAGCATTTTGGTAGTGACAGGTGGTTTTGTTCTCGCCTTTAAAAAACTCGACCACGCCATTTTCTATTTCGATACTGTCGATATCCGTCTGATAGCCGGTTTGGTAATAGCGGGTGATCTCGGCTGCAGACTTCTGTTGTGCGGCCGCTTTCGCTTCAAATACCGGTGCTAAAGCCCCTTTTTGCAATAGAGGGTAAACTGACTGCCATACGCCGTCCCAATCAGAAAGGGGGCGGGCCGCGACTTGTTGGTCGCTAAACTCCCCTTGCGAAATCTTTTGCTCTTCCGCGCTCATCGAATGGCCGTGACTGCCATGTGCCCAGACTGTCCATTGAACGCAGCAGAGTACGGTTAAAGCTAGCCATTTTGATAGGGTGGTGAATGCCATGGTAAATCCTTATTTATGTTTTGTTATAACATAACACAAATGACGAAAAGAAGCGAGAGATGTAGGTAAAAATGGCACAAACGTAAAGTGAATCGGTTATAGCATTTATGCTGTGGTAGGGGGGTTAATGTCTACCGTTTACACGGGTAACTCTTTAGTCAGGAGGAGCCGTATTGAATGAATAGTGCCTGCAGTGGGTGAGATAAATGTCGTCAATACGCTATATCTAGATACCTTAAATTCGCTAATCATAATTAAAAACGGCTACTGAGTGGGTAGCCGTTTGCAGAGATTAATGATCAATTTTTGGATGTTGATCGACTAAATTACGGCGTTTGTTTTTCAACTCTTCTAACTGTTGATCAATATCTTCAATACGCTGTTCGATACCATCATGATGTTCTTGCAGCAGCTCCTTTGCTTCTTCCAGTGATGAGGCAGCAGGGGTTCCACCATACAGCGGCTTATTGGCGGTTTCACGCATGGTGATTCCGGTGACGACACCGATAATGCCGACAACGACGAGGTACCAACCCGGCATATAAAGATTCCCGGTGGTTTCTACTAACCATGCAGTCAGCGTTGGTGTAATCCCGGCTATCAGAATCGAGATATTATAGGTACTGGCGAGTGCACTGTAGCGTACTTCGGTAGGGAACATAGCGGGTAAGGTTGAGGCCATTACACCAATTAAACAGTTAAGAATGATGGCTTGAATCAGTAGGCCGAAAAATAGGGCAACTAAACTGTGTTGCGTGATCAGCATAAACGATGGAATAGAGAACAGTACCATCGCCAAGCTACCGATAATAATAAAGGGACGACGTCCAAATTTATCACTGAGGAGTCCCATGATCGGTTGCACAAATAGCATGGCGACCATGATAACGACGATGATCAACACACCGCGATTTTCGGAATAGTGTAAGTCGTGGCTCAGGTAGCTAGGGACATAGGTCAATAGCATGTAATACGCCACGTTAGTGGTGATGACGATACCGATACAAGAGATTAGATTACGCCAATGTTTACGCGCAACCTCTTTGAAAGGAACGGAAGGACCTTCGCTTAAGCCCTGCTTAGATCCTGCTTCCAACGATTCAATATGTTTTTGGAACGCTGGCGTCTCTTCTAAGGCATGGCGTAGGTATAGGCCAATAAACCCTAATGGCAGTGCGAGGAAGAATGGGATACGCCATCCCCAATCGTTGAAAGTCTCTTGACCTAAAATCGCATTCAATAAGACGACGACACCGGCCCCACAAATAAAGCCGACCAGGGAACCGAAATCGAGCCAGCTTCCCATAAACCCACGTTTACGGTCAGGGGAGTATTCAGCGACAAAAATCGAGGCGCCGGTATATTCACCGCCGACTGAGAACCCTTGCACCATTTTGGCGATCAGTAACAAGATTGGCGCCCAGATCCCGATCGTATTATAAGAGGGAATCAGACCGATACAGAAGGTACTGAGAGTCATCAAAATAATGGTCATAGCCAGAATTTGTTGTCGACCATATTTATCGCCTAATCTGCCGAAGAACATCCCGCCTATCGGACGAATGATAAAGGGAACAGAGAAGGTAGCAAGGGCTGCGATAATTTGGATACCTGGTGAGGCATGAGGGAAGAAAACTTTACCAAGAACAGTGGCGACATACCCGTAGACACCAAAGTCAAACCACTCCATGGCATTCCCTAGGGCGGCAGCGGTGATCGCTTTTTTTAGCCGACTATCATCAATGATGGTGACATCATTGATACCCATAGGTTTTACTTTTTTTCGTTTAATTTTCAGCATAGGCTTTCCTTACGTAATTAAGACCCTGAATAAAGCAAAGCTATAAGCATAGACTACTCTCCCCAAAGCGTCGCTTAGGGGAGTGAACAATTAATCGAACAGCTATTTACCGAGCTTCTGACTTATCTCACTGCCAACGAAGCTGGCCACATCGGCCAACCGACCGTGAAATAGCGCTTTTGTTGCGTACAGAGCAGTGTCGGCGACTTGAGTTAACGAGATTTCAGGCGGCATCACCAGCTCATTAGGATGAGTATGAACGTCTAAGAGCGCGGGGCCAGGGTGAGCCAGAAAACGCTCAATTGCCTCTTCCAAGGTTTCGGCTTCGACGACTTTTTGGCTATAAAGGCCTATGGCGCCGGCGACTTTAGCAAAGTTATCATTTTTCAACTTGGTGTAGTGATCAAGTAATCCTTCGACCTTTTGTTCCAACTCGACAAAGTTTAGTGAGCCATTATTAATTACCACCAGTTTAACCGGTAACGCTTCTTGTACCAGCGTGAACAGGTCGCCGAGTAGCATACTTAATCCGCCGTCACCGCATAAGGCGATAACTTGTCGCTCAGGAAAGGCGACTTGTAGACCGATAGCTTGCGGCATGGCATTTGCCATGGTGCCATGCAGCAGACTGGCAAGAGTCCGTCGGGTGCCTAAGCTATCAATGTGACGTAAAAGCCAAACCATTGCTGACCCGCCATCGGCGGTAAACAGTGCATCTTTTGCCGCGTGTTGGTTGAGCAGACTCACTAAATATTGCGGATGAATGGGGTGACCGGTGGCGCGTTGTTCTTCCTTACGACGGCGATTGACTGATTTATCACGTATTTTGGCTATTTGCTGAAAAAAGTGATCGTCATCGTGCGAATCAATTAGCGGAAGCAGTGCTGTAAGGGTATCCGTAACCCGACCCACTGCGCCAAAAGTAATAGGGTGTCGGCGACCAAGATGGCTAGCCTGTTGGTCAATTTGGATAATAGTCGCTTTATCGGGATAGAACTGTGACCAGGCAAAATCAGCCCCTAGCAATAATAAGACGTCACACTGTTTAATGGCCTCAAATCCTGCTTCGCACCCAAAAATGCCGGTCATCCCTACGGAATAAGGATTGTCGTATTCGATAAAATCTTTACCGCGTGAGGTGTTAACGATAGGGGCCTTTAGCTTATCGGCTAACGCGACTAAGCCATCATGGACTCCCTCACAGCCTGCTCCTGCATAGAAGGCAACACGTTTCCCTTTATTAAGTAATGCGGCGACAGTTCGCAGTTCGTCAGGATTAGGGGTCAATTGTGGTTGTGGCTGCCAGATCGTCTGTGTCACGGCCTGGGTTTTCGCTTTACTGATATCCACAGGGACCACTACCACGGCGACTCCCCGCTTATTAAGTGCAGCTTGGCAGGCTCGTCGGATAACGGCTGGGGCTTGGTCGGCGGTAAGGATTTGTTCACAGAAAACGGAGCAACTCTGGTAGACGGAGAGAAAGTCGACCTCTTGAGGAAAATCATTACCGAGTAGCTCACTACTGATCTGGCTAGCGATAAGGATAACAGGCGCACGATTACGGTGGCTTTCAAATAGACCGTTGATAAAGTGTAAGCCACCTGGGCCACAGGAGCCAGCGCAGGCCGTCAGTCTATCAGCCATAAGGGCTTCAGCTCCGGCCGCAAAGCCTGCAACCTCTTCATGGCGAACATGCAGCCATTTTATCCTACTGCGGCTCATTTCATCGGTGATGTAGTTTAGCGTATCACCCACCACGCCATAGCAGTGTTGTACACCGGCTTTTTCAAGCTGTTCAATAATGAGTGAAGCCACTGACCGTTCAGACATGATAGACCCTCAATGCACATTTTGATTAAGTATAGTGCGGGTCTATAACTCTGTTGATCAGGTAGCACGTATCCCTAAAATTCAGGGATAAGATGCAGCTGGCTGCCTATCCACGCAATAATATTTACCATGCCGAAGAGTACCACCAGCAATATCGCGACCTTATGGCTGATGCGACGGGGCTTGCCCTGTGCGAAGCGATCATGGGCGTTCCAAGCAAGGAGTGCAGGCGTAAACAGCGCCCAGAACGTCGCGAGTAATCCGGCATAACCAATGGCCATCAGAAAGCCTTGAGGAAAAATAATTGAAGCGATTAACGGTGGACAGAAGGTGATAAGGGCGGTTTTTGCACGCCCCTGTTTACTGTTTTCACACCCGAGTTTATCGGCGACAAAATCAAACAGACCGACTGTTACACCTAAGAATGAACAGATCACCGCAAAGTGCGAAAAAATATCCAGCAACAGCCCTAATGATTTTTGGGAAACTCGATCGTGCATCGCTTGGATCAGCGCATGAATGTCGCCGCCTTGACGGCTAATCTCAGGAAAATCTTGTCGCGGTATATTGCCCATGGTGCAGGTCAGCCAGAAAAGATAAATCACCAGTGCAAAAAGCGTCCCCCAGATTAATGCTCGCCTCACTTTACGCTCATTACCTTGGTAGTAGCTAATTAAGCCGGTGATATTGCCGTGAAAGCCGAAAGAGGCAAGACAAAAGGGTACTACCGCGAATAAATAAGGGAAATAAGAAGAAGGATGTTCGGCACTATCTTGTGGGGTAAGCAGTTGAGATAGTTCAACATGACGGATTAATCCCCCAAATAATATAAAAAAGAGCAATAGCTTAGCGACTAAGCAGAGGGTAATTAGCCGACTGACTCCTTTGGTACCAAGCCAAACGACCAGTGCGACCACTGCGGTCAGCAACCCTTTAGCTTCTGCGCTATTGAGCGGGAGACCAAGAGTATTTAATGATTGCTGGTATACGGGGCCACTGGCTGAGATATAGGCGTAAGTGAGGATACCCAGTACAAAGGTAATACTCAGGCCATTAAGTCTCCGCCACCACTTAGGCGTAAGAGCCTGAGTGAGTGTGTCGTACCCGGCACCGAGTGGAAAGTTGAGACTCACTTTCATAAACAGTAATCCAGATAACAACATACAAAACCAACTGACGCCCAGCATGATGACTGACCAACTATACCAAGCCCCAGCCATTACCACCGGGAGCGTGAACATGCCTGCACCCGCTACGGTGCCACAGATTATCATTGATCCCCAAGCACTCGATGGTAATGAGGTCTTATTCGAATGGGTCATCTGTACTCCTCAATGAGAACGCTAAAAGGCGCAGACTATACCAGTTCTTCCTGCGCAGCACTAATGAAGATTAACTGACTCATTTCATTGTCTTTTTAATTAATTATTCTAAAAATTTCCGATACAGATAATTCTTAACTTAACTTTTTTATAAAATATCTTTTACCTGTACCTATTATTAATTTCATGAGGTTATGACATTTAAAGGGGAAATTTTAAATTTTTGTTGCTTGATCTAATTCCAACTTGTTCTAGGATTAATGGTAAGTTTACGGAATACGAAACTTTTGTTTTTAACTTTATTAAATGATGCGTTGAATTAATTGAGGTGATTTATGGACAAAAGAACTGACAAGAAATTTGTGGACCCAGTTATCGATCAGCAAATTATTAAACAGAAGAAAGGCAAAGGGATTTGGTGGTTACTTTTAGCCATTATCATTATTATCCTCGCTATTTGGTTTAGTACCCAACGAAATAATAATGATGCTGCTCCGGCACCTTCATCCTCTTCGTCGGCAATGTCTCAACCCGCACAACAACCCGCGGTAACTAATGAGTCAACGTCACCTGCAGCACCGGCTGCCGATAGCGACAATACGCTAACTGCTCTGCAGCAATATTATGCAGGTGAAGGTAACGACGACAGCCAATGGATCGATTTGGACCAAGTGAGCTTTGCTACCGGTAATGCAGCACCCTCGGTCACTGACGAACAGTCTCTGAACCAAGTGGCTTCCTTAATTAGTCAACACCCTGATCACAGCATCATCGTGCGTGGTTTTACAGATAGCACCGGTAATGAAGCGATTAACCAACCGCTTTCGGGTCAACGCGCCAACGCTATTAAAGACTGGTTAACCCAACACGGCGTTGACAGTTCTAAAATCACTATTGATGGTCAAGGTGCAGACCACGCTGTTGCAAATAATGACACCGCACAAGGTCGTGATCAAAACCGTCGTGTGGCGATTCAAGTTAAAGCGGCTCAATAAGCTATCGGGGAATAAGTGTGATGAATTCTGATAAGCACCCAGATATAAAGAGCACTCCCAATGAACAGCCAGAGGAATTCATTATTCCTCTGGCGGAAGAAAGAATAGAAATTGAAAAGAAACAGTATGTTAAAAGTCAATTTCAGGTTGAAAGAAAAACGGAAGTAAAAAAAGCCCCGATTAATGAACAATTAATTAGTCGTCAGGCAGAAATAAAACATGTCCCTATTGGTCAATATATTTCTGATATTCCTCAGGTACGTGAAGAGAATGGGGTGAAAATCATTCCAATCTTTGAAGAACATATAGAAATAGTGAAAAAAATATATCTTAAGGAGGAGATTAGAATAGAGAGTCATGAGAGTGTAAGCGAATTTAAATCCGAAGAAACGCTGAAGTATCAGACCGTTTCACAAAAAAGAATATCCACCGATAAATGAGGTAAAAATATGTCTAGCGAAAAAATTGTCACATTATTTGATACTGTTGAACATGCACAAGCGGCTGAACGTAATCTCATTAAAGCTGACTTTAAAGAAAGCGATATCAGTGTGATCCATGGCCGCGACCTCGATAGCGACAGCACCGTTTTCAAAGATACGAGTATTTGGAAGCGCCTGTTTGGAAACGATGTTGAAGAAGAACATGCGGAGCTTTATAGCGAAGCCCTCCATAAAAATGGTGCAGTCTTAACAGTCGTTGCGCATGGCGAAGATGAGCATGCTAAAGCGCTAGCGATTCTGAATCGTCACCAATTGGTAGACGTACCAGCGAAAGCGCGCGGTACAGAAACCGCTGCTGCACCGGTTGCACCGACGCCACGTGATACCCGTCCACATCTGACCGGTAATGAAACGAAAGACGAAATCCTACAACTGGCAAAAGAAGAGTTAGAAGTCGGTAAGCGTTTAGTGAAAGAGGGGACCACCCGTATTCGCCGTTACGTTACCACTGAAGATGTTTCTCAGAAGGTTAATCTTCGTGAGCAACATGCTGAAGTCGTCCGCAACTCGGTAAACCGTCCAGTGACGGGTAAAGACATTGATTGGAGCGAGAAAAGTGTAGTGGTTGACGAATTATCAGAGAAGCCAGTCGTTAATAAAACTGCACACGTTGTTGAAGAAGTTGTGGTGAAGAAAGTTAACACCAACCATGATGAAGAGATCAAAGATACAGTTCGTCAGCAACATGCTGAAGTTGAACGGTTACGTAACGAAGAAAATCTGAAGAAGTAATCCTTTTATGAGTGATAGAACCCGGAGAAAGCCGGGTTTTTTTATGCACTTTTTACTGATGCTTTTAGGTTAAGTACTGGATAAATTCCCCTTATATTTCCAATACGGAAACTATCATCAAGGCTCTGGTAAGCCAACTTGTCAGTGAAAGGAACGCTAGTATTGTTGAGTGAAACCATCATCTTGACGTTAACCTAGCGCTACTGGCCGATAGAGTCTGGTCAAGCGTCATAGAAACTCGACGTTGCGCGGCTAATGGTAATGTATGCGGAATGGTTACGTTATTCTCGATTGTCTAAAAGTGGCGCAGCAAAGGTCAATGCAGGCAGCGGCGATGGCGTCGTAGAGAGAGTCTTTGGCTGATAACGCTGAAGGGATTGCAACTGAGTTGAGGGGGGCATTGCGTTGTATCCGACCGCAAATGTCTGCGCAACGAAGGGAATCACTGTAGCGGCATAAGCGGTTTTCTAGGAACAACCAGGAAGCAGCACTGTCATCCTAAATTGCCGTTCTTTGGTGCAAGGTCAATTAATGGTGCATAGCCATAGAGCAATTCTGTAATTTTTAACGTAATAAAAAAATAACTGGTATTTTTGTTTCATAATTATTATCTATAATTCAATTGATTAGTCTTTAATAAAAGAGTCTATTTAGGTTTGGCCTAGAAATTGCAAAAAAAATTTCATTGCAACTATTGGAGCCAAGACCATGGAACAGCCTACTCGCCCACATCAACTTCTCTACGGCTTAAACGAGAAAATGCCTCTCACGGCGGGGCTGTTTACCGCAATCCAACATATTTTGGCGAGTATTGTCGGGGTGATCACGCCCCCCTTAATTATTGGCTCAACCTTGGGGCTAAATAGCTACTTACCTTACTTAATTAGCATGTCATTGTTTGCATCGGGTCTGGGTACCATCGTGCAGGCGGGACGCTTTATGAAAGTTGGCGCGGGTATGATTTGCTTACAAGGGACAAGTTTTGCCTTCTTAGGCGTGATTATCTCCGGGGGACTGGCGATGAAACAGCAAGGGGTTTTACCTGAAGATATCTTGGCGATGATCTTCGGCTCCAGCTTGGTCGCGGCATTAATCCCGATTATCGTCAGTCGCTTTATTCACCTTTTTGCTAAAATCCTGACTCCGCTAGTGACGGGTATTGTTATCGTATTAATTGGGATTAGCCTCGTAAAAGTGAGTGTCACCGATTGGGGTGGTGGGGCGACCGCCACTGATTTCGGTGCGCCTTCTCACTTATTACTGGGGGGGATTACCTTAGCCGTGATCATTGCCCTAAATTGCTGCAAATCACCTTGGCTGCGTCTTTCATCTATTGTCAGTGGTATTGCATTAGGGACAATTATTGCTGCTTGGCAAGGAAGCTTCCACCCACAACTATCCTTTGCTGGCCCGGCAATCACTTTACCTATTCCTTTCCGTTTTGGCTTTGCCTTCAGTTGGAGCATGTTCGTTCCCATCGCCCTGGTTGCCTTAATTGCCATTATCGAAGCAGTAGGGGATTTAACAGCAAACTGTATGATCTCCCAGCAACCGCTAGAAGGCCCTGAATTTACCCAACGTATTAAGGGCGGAATTATTGGCGATGGGGTAAGTTGCTTAATCGCGGCGACTTTTAACTCTTTTCCTAATACAACCTTTGCCCAAAATAACGGTGTGATTCAGATGACCCAAGTGGCCAGCCGTTATGCAGGATATTGGATTGGCGGGCTTTTACTGCTGCTCAGTTTCTTCCCTATGTTCAGTCATATCTTACAACAGCTACCAAAGCCGGTACTGGGGGGCGCGACATTAGTGATGTTCGGCAACGTGATTGCCGCGGGAATCCGTATCATGACCCGCGAAGCCTTAGATAATCGGAGTATGTTAATTATCGCCATCGCCTTTGGTGTTGGATTAGGTATTGAGGCGCAACCCGATATCATTCGTGGACTGCCGGTCTTTTTACAAAGCCTGATGCATGGTGCAGTGACCAGCGGTGGCTTAGTCGCGATACTATTAAATATCCTACTCCCTAAGGCAGGCATCGCACCCTTTAAGGCTAAAGTACTCCCTGCGACCCACGTGGAATAATACGCAATGACAGTGAGCTAAATTTAGCGTGCTAAACGCTTCGCTGTTATGATAGGCCTTTCAGGCGCTTCTTGCGCCTGTTGTATTTGCGGAGAAGAGAAAATGAAACAAGGCCCACTCACAGAAAACGAATTGCAATGGCTTGATGATACGCTAGAGCAGTATGCAAGTGAAAACTCAGTGATTGATATTTCCGAACTTGATGGCTACCTCACCGCAATTCTTTCTGCTCCGGTCGCTATCGAGCCTGAATATTGGATGGTTGCGTTATGGGGCGGCGAAAAGCAGATACCGCAATGGAAAACGAGTCGTGAACGTAACCGCTTTATGGATCTCACTTTCCAACATATGGCGGATATTGAAGAGCGTTTAGTCGATTTTCCTGAGCAATTTGAACCGCTGTTTGGCGAGCAAGAGTTGGAAGGACAAAGCTTTACGGTGATTGGGGATTGGTGCTACGGCTATATGCGCGGTATCGGCCTAGCGAAGCTGCAGCCGGTGTCGGAACAATTACACTCAGCGTACCAATTAATTGCCTTACATGGTTCTGAAGCTCATGCTGAGGAAGTGAATACGCTAACGGCTGAGCAATTTGAAGAACATATTGATGCAATTCCTGCAGCAGTGTTAGATCTTTACCAATATTGGTCATTTCATGCGAAGCAAAATGCGCCACAACCGAAGATCGTCGAAACCAAAGTGGGGCGTAATGAGCCCTGTCCATGTGGCAGCGGTAAAAAATTTAAGCAGTGCTGCCTTCATTAAAGGCTGAGGTTAACCCCGATGCAGCTTCGTAAATTGCACTATACCGATGCCGCTGCAGGCTTTCGTTTAACCCAACAGTATGGTTGGCCACACCGCTTAGTCGATTGGCAATTGCTATTAACCCTAGGCGAAGGCTATGCCATAGAACATGACGGTCAGGTGATTGGTACGGTTATGGCCTGGTGCTGGGACGAGCATCATGCCTCGGTTGGCGTTGTTGTGGTCGATAAGGCTTGGCAGGGGAAGGGGATTGGGACGCAATTAATGCTCGCCTTGATGGCGGACTATCCTGAGCAGCAATTACGGCTGCATGCTACCCCACAGGGAGCGAGCCTGTATACTAAATTAGGTTTCGCTCCATGCGGTATGCTATCTCAGTTCCAGACACCGCAGCTACCGACAATTCCTTCACCAGAATTGCCTGAAGGTTATCAGGTTAGGTTAGCGACCGATGACCAGCGCCCGCAGTTAGCACAGTTAGCGTATTGTGCGACAGGAATGAAACGCCCGCAGCTTTACGACTATTTGTTACGTGAGCAGCGTGTCTTTATCCTGACGGATCAGCAAGGTGAAATCCTTGGCTCAATTGGCTGTCACCGCTTTGGTCGCGGGTTTTCTCTCGGTCCTTACTATGTTAAGGATAGCGGTATCCTCACGTTACTTCTTCAAGCGGCTTTCAGCTGTTTAGCTGGAGAGTTTGTGAGGCTGGATATTGATGAGCAGTGGGTGAGTGAAGCGTGGTTAACGCAATGGGCCTTGCAGCGAGTCGATGTACTCCAAGTAATGGTCAGAGCGGGTAAGGTCCCCCCCTTTACGCCGACAGCCGTTCATGTTTCAGTGATGACGCCAGCGTTGGGGTAAGCAAAAAAAAGCCCTTCACTAGGAAGGGCTGATTGAGTCAGTTTGGCTTATTCGTCAAGGAAGCTGCGCAGCACTTCTGAGCGGCTTGGGTGGCGAAGTTTACGCAACGCTTTGGCTTCAATCTGACGGATACGCTCACGCGTAACATCAAACTGTTTACCTACCTCTTCCAGCGTGTGGTCGGTGTTCATATCGATACCAAAACGCATACGCAGTACCTTCGCTTCACGAGCGGTCAAACCAGCCAGAACATCATGGGTGGCTGAGCGTAAGCTTTCTGAAGTTGCCGAGTCTAATGGCAGTTCAAGCGTAGTATCTTCAATGAAATCACCTAAGTGCGAATCTTCATCATCACCAATTGGCGTTTCCATGGAGATTGGCTCTTTCGCAATTTTTAATACCTTACGGATCTTATCTTCAGGCATTAGCATGCGTTCAGCTAACTCTTCTGGAGAAGGCTCGCGTCCCATCTCTTGCAGCATTTGCCGTGAAATACGGTTCAGCTTGTTGATAGTCTCAATCATATGCACTGGGATACGAATGGTACGAGCTTGGTCAGCAATCGAACGGGTAATGGCTTGTCGAATCCACCAAGTTGCATAAGTTGAGAACTTATAGCCGCGACGGTATTCAAATTTATCAACCGCCTTCATCAGGCCAATGTTACCTTCTTGAATCAGATCCAAGAATTGTAATCCACGGTTGGTGTACTTTTTAGCAATAGAGATCACGAGACGTAAGTTTGCTTCTACCATCTCTTTCTTCGCACGGCGCGCTTTCGCTTCACCGATCGACATACGACGGTTAATATCTTTAACTTGCTCGATGGTCAGGCCAGTCTCTGCTTCAATTTGTACTAGCTTATGCACAAAACGTTGGATCTCTTCTTCGTTTTGTTTTAATGCCTCGCCCCATGGTTTTTTCATTGCCAGTGCGGCTTCAAACCAAGTTGGGCTTGTTTCATTACCGGTAAATAGGGTAATGAAGTTCTTTTTCGGCATTTTGCTGAGTTCAACACAGATCTTCATGATAGTACGTTCTTGTAAACGAACGCGGTCCATCATTTGACGCATATTGTTGACGAGGTAATCGAACTGCTTCGGTACTAAACGGAACTGCTTAAAGACTTCAGAAAGATTATTGATCTCTTTCACTGCATCTTTGTGGCTGCGACCTTTGGATTTGATCACATCACGGGTCGTTTCATACTGAGTGCGAAGCTCTGTAAATTTCTCGCGCGCCAATTCTGGGTCGATAGAGTTATCGTCTTCGCTGCTATCATCATCACCGTCTTCGTCTTCATCTTCGTCATCATCGCGGTCTTCTTCAGACAGCTCAGACCCGACGTGAGTCGCGGTAGGGGCGATATCTTCTTCAGCGTTAGGATCAACAAATCCAGTAATAATATCGGAGAGTCTTGCTTCTTCAGCTTCCACTCGG
Organism: Rosenbergiella gaditana; assembly: GCF_018494065.1. Lineage (GTDB taxonomy): Bacteria > Pseudomonadota > Gammaproteobacteria > Enterobacterales > Enterobacteriaceae > Rosenbergiella > Rosenbergiella gaditana. The sequence continues at coordinate 21,319 of NZ_JABBFR010000015.1, forward strand.
TCGTACTGTTCCAGCAAGTAAGTAATAGCTTCTGGGTATTCAGCAACCGAACATTGCACTTGGTTAATCCCATCTTCGATACGCTTAGCGATATCGATTTCACCTTCACGGGTTAACAGTTCAACGGTTCCCATTTCGCGCATATACATACGCACTGGGTCAGTGGTCCGGCCAATTTCCGATTCAACACTCGACAGCACCTGAGCGGCGGCTTCTGCAGCATCTTCGTCAGTATCTGTGCTGTTTTCATTCAACATCAAGTCATCGGCATCAGGGGCTTCTTCCATCACCTGAATACCCATGTCGTTGATCATCTGAATGATGTCTTCAATCTGATCGGAGTCGACAATATCTTCCGGCAGATGGTCATTGACCTCAGCATAGGTCAGATAGCCTTGCTCCTTACCACGGGTGACAAGTAGCTTGAGCTGTGACTGCGGGTTTTGCTCCATAAGACGGTATCCACACTTCTGTTAGTATAAAGAGGTAATTGGCAGAACCAATTAAACTGTAAAGGCGTTTAAGGGGCTGCAGCCTTTGCGCAGCAACGGGCATCAGCCCTCAATAATCGGCACTTAAGCCGCAGGATATAAGTACTTTCGCAATTCTGTAACTGTCATTATAGTGCCACTCTGTCAATTATGTCAGAGTGATGACGTAAACTTTGCCAAGATTCTGGCTATTTTTTCGCTAACGCGGTAACAAGAGCTTGTAACTCTTGCCGTTCTGCTTTACTCAACCCCGCTGTGCGTTCGCGAGCAATCAGAGATTCTAAACGTTGTTCAAGTGCAACATTGTAAATACTGGCAAGAGAGTCGATAAATACCGCTTCAACTTCTTCATCCACTATCATATGGTGCCAAGTGGCTAGTGTTTCAAGGGTCTGGCGCAATTCGTTATCACGATAATGCTCCAACACTTGTCCGGTGGTAATACCCGGGTGTGCAGTACAGAAGGCAACCAGTTCAACAAACAGAGGCAACCCAGGCAGTTTTACCTCTTTTAGCGCATCCAAAGCTGGCACGGCACTGACCAAACTCGGGCGCTGAAGCAGTAAAGCAATCAGTACACGCATCGTGGTCCGTTTTAGCGCTGGAGCGGGCGTTGAACTTTGGCTCGTACCCTGTTGGGGTAACAACTTTTCTAACTGCTGATCATCCAAAATACCGAGCTTTTGCCCAAGCACTTGACGGAGGTAAATTCGTAACGTTCCGCCCGGAACTTGGTTAATCAGTGGTATCGCTAAATGGCTTAGTCGCGCTCTTCCTTCACGGCTACTTAGGTCAACCTGGGGCAACAAGGTGTCGAATAGAAAATCAGACAAACTGGTCGCACTTTTGACCCGTTGCTCAAAGGCAGCTTTACCCTCTTTACGGATCAGGGTATCTGGGTCTTCACCATCCGGCAGAAACATAAATTTCAATTGGCGCCCATCACTGAGATAGGGCAGAGCTGTTTCTAGAGCCCGCCAAGCAGCTTCGCGCCCAGCGCGGTCGCCGTCATAACAGCAGACAATATTCTCCGTATTCCGGTAAAGTAATTGAATATGTTCACTGGTTGTTGAAGTTCCTAGGGAGGCAACGGCGTAATCGACACCATATTGCGCTAAGGCGACAACATCCATATACCCTTCAACCACTAAAATATGTGTTGGAGCGTTATGGGCCTGACTGACTTCATACAGGCCGTAGAGCTGACGACTTTTATGGAAAATCGATGTCTCTGGCGAGTTTAAATATTTGGGTATTTCATCGTTTAAAACTCGTCCACCAAAGCCAATCACTCGGCCACGTTTATCTCGTATCGGGAACATTATACGGTCACGGAAACGGTCATAATGCTGACCATTCTCTTTGGTGACCAACATACCGGCTTCAACCAAAGATTGCCGATCGTCGTTATTTTTTCCAAAACGTTTAAGCGCGTTATCCCATCCAGCGGGCGCATAGCCAATCGCAAATTGCGTCGTGACTGCCTCGCTGAGGCCTCGTTTCTCTAAATATCCTGACGCCGAGGTGGATGTCGGCTGAGCCAATGCCTGTTGGTAAAATTGGCTCAATCCGTCCAGCAATTGGTAAAGGCTTTGCCGTTTATGACGTTCCATCGGTGTCGCGGATTGCCCGGTTTCGTGAGGAACCTCTAAGCCATGTATGGTGGCTAACTCTTCAATGGTTTCGACAAAATCGAGTCGATCAAAGTTCATCAAGAAATCGATAGCGTTACCGTGTGCACCACAGCCGAAGCAATGGTAAAACTGCTTATCGCTGTTCACAGTAAAAGAGGGTGTTTTTTCGTTATGAAAGGGGCAGCAAGCGTGAAAGTTTTTACCTTGTTTCTTGAGGCGTACTCGCGCATCGACGATGTCGACAATGTCGGTTCGCGCTAACAAGTCATTGATAAAACTACTTGGTATTCTACCAGCCATGACACCTGTTTTTATGCTTACAAACGACAATAAGCCGCGCTTCCTTTCGGAAAGCACGGCCTGATACTTGACTCGGTCTGCGTAAAATACGCAATGGAGAAGAAAACTCCTCCGAAACTACTTAGTACAGACGAGTGCGGCGTGCGTTTTCGCGAGCCAATTTTTTGGCGTGACGCTTAACTGCAGACGCTTTAGCGCGCTTACGTTCAGTCGTAGGTTTTTCATAAAACTCACGGCTACGAACTTCAGCTAGAACGCCTGCTTTTTCACAGGAACGCTTGAAGCGACGTAGTGCTACGTCAAATGGCTCGTTTTCACGTACTTTAATTACCGGCATGTAACTCTCACCTCGATAAATTCGATTTCGACTGGCTGTCTCGCCAGCATATTTCAAAATGGTGCAGCATTTTACTTCAGCATGACCTGTAAAGTAAAGCACCATGAACAATTTCAAACCAACGGAACAATGCCTGTGCAGTGGATGCCGGTTTTAGGAAGGCGCAAATTATAGCCTAAACTCCTCTGCAAGGTCGATAATTATTTAATTGCTCAGCTTTGCATTATTCGCATAACGGCTCGCTGTGTTACACTGCGGGCAATGAGTGAGGGGAAAATCATGCGTATATTAGGTATAGAAACATCTTGCGATGAGACCGGTGTAGCCATCTATGATGAAGCAGCGGGACTACTCGCTAATCAACTTTATAGCCAAGTGGAGCTCCATGCCGATTATGGTGGCGTGGTACCGGAACTGGCTTCTCGCGACCATGTCCGCAAATTACTACCATTGATAGATGCGGCATTACAAGAAGCTAATCTGACTAGCAACGATATTGATGCTGTTGCCTATACCGCCGGTCCAGGTTTGGTCGGTGCCTTAATGGTCGGGGCGACCGTTGGGCGTTCTCTCGCGTTTGCATGGAATGTACCCGCTGTTGCCGTCCATCATATGGAAGGGCATCTGCTCGCGCCAATGTTAGAAGAGACTCCTCCCTCATTTCCTTTTGTTGCACTGCTCGTTTCGGGTGGTCATACGCAGTTAATCAGTGTCACGGCGATCGGTGAATATCAATTGTTGGGTGAGTCGATCGATGATGCGGCGGGCGAAGCCTTTGACAAAACCGCAAAATTATTAGGGTTAGATTATCCTGGCGGACCGCGATTAGCGAAAATGGCGGCAACGGGAACGATCGGACGTTTCACTTTCCCGCGTCCTATGACCGATCGCCCTGGACTCGATTTTAGTTTTTCAGGACTAAAAACCTTTGCGGCGAACACCATACGCGCCAATCCTAGCGATGCGCAGACCCACGCTGATATTGCCCGGGCTTTCGAAGATGCGGTCGTCGACACGTTATTGATTAAATGTAAGCGTGCGCTGCAGCAGACAGGATTTAAGAATCTGGTAATTGCCGGAGGCGTAAGCGCTAACCAAAACCTGCGTGAAAAATTGTCAGCCATGATGATCGGACGTGGGGGTGAGGTCTTTTATGCTCGGCCCGCTTTTTGTACCGATAATGGCGCGATGATAGCTTATGCGGGGATGGTGCGATTAAAGGCAGGGTCCACGGCAGATACTCGTATCACCGTTCGCCCACGATGGCCATTATCTGAATTGACTCCGATTTAATCATTGTAACCCGGCTCGCCGGGTTATTTTTTCTTTAGACAAAACCAGCGACGTTTCAGTAATTTCTTTTCATCCCCCCGCCATAGCCGTTGAATATTCTCGTGGTGCCGCAACAAAATGAGGCAGGAGAGCATGGCGACTGGAAAGGTAAATTGCGGTTTAAACCACCAAACATAAAATGGGGCAACCAGCGCGCTGAGAATTGCAGCAAGGGATGCATAACCACTGAGAAATACGGTTAATAGCCAAGTCCCAATCAATAACACACTTAGATCTAAGCCGATAGGCGCTATGGCTCCCAACGCCGTTGCCACACCTTTACCGCCTTGGAATTTAAAAAACACGGGGTAGATGTGACCAAGGCAAGCGGCAATCGCGACCAAGCCCAAGATCATTGAAGGAAGATGGAGATGGTATGCTAACCAGACGGGGAGCATACCTTTGATGACATCAAACAAGAGTACGCCAAGCGCGGCGATGCGGCCACCGAGGCGCAATACATTGGTGGCACCAGGGTTACCAGAACCGCTAAGGCGAGGATCAGGCAGGCGTGCGATTGTACAGATCACGATAGCGCTCGATATCGATCCACAAAGGTAGGCAAATATAATCATTCCTACGGCGATAGCTGTCATAATATTCCCACCTGAGAGGTGTAAAGTTGTTAGCAATAGCTAAGATAATACGCATAAATATCGTTGAGTGGTATCACCGAGGCATCATTAAACAAAGAGAGTTGATAGATGGATATTGTTTTTATTGAGCAGTTAACTGTATTTACCACTATTGGTGCGTTTGATTGGGAGCAACAGATCACTCAAAAGTTATTAGTGGATATTGAACTTGCATGGGATAACCGTTTGGCGGCTAAAAGCGATGATGTGAATGACTGCTTGAGTTATGCCGAGGTTGCCCAAGCGGTGTTGCGGCATCTTGAGAATCAGCGTTTCGCATTGGTCGAGCGAGTTGCTGAAGAAGTGGCTGAGTTATTGATGCGTGAGTTTGCTACGCCAGGAGTACGCATTACCGTCAACAAACCGGGAGCCGTTGCTCAAGCTCGTAGCGTTGGTGTTAAAATTACCCGCGGTATTTTCCCTCAATATTAAAATATAAATAAATTTTTTTCTTTTCTTATTTTTAGGTCATGACAAGAGGAATGAGTAATGATAGATATTCACCCGTTGGGTGTGGCGACGCTGCTCGGTATCGTCGAGGGGCTAACTGAATTTCTTCCCGTCTCATCGACGGGGCATTTAATTATAGTGGGTCACTTATTAGGTTTTCAGGGTGATAAAGCCGAAACCTTTGAGATAGTCATTCAATTAGGATCGATTCTCGCGGTAGTGGTAATGTTCTGGCGTCGTTTATTTGGACTCATCGGAATTCACTTTGGAAAAGTGCCGCATGAAGGGGTCGGACAAGGGCGGTTGTCTCTTATCCATATTCTCTGCGGGATGCTCCCGGCCGTAGTCTTAGGGTTAGTGTTTCACGATAAAATCAAGGCCTTATTTACCCCACAGAATGTCTTCTATTCATTAATTGCCGGCGGTATTTTATTAATCGCCGCAGAGTGGCTGAAGCCCGCTAAACCCAAAGCGGTAGGCGTTGATGACATATCTTATCGACAAGCTTTTTTAATCGGCTGCTTCCAATGCTTGGCGTTATGGCCTGGCTTTTCCCGCTCAGGATCGACCATTAGCGGCGGATTGTTAGTTGGTGTTAGCCGTTTTGCTGCCTCTGAGTTCTCATTTTTACTCGCAGTACCCATGATGATTGGCGCAACAGGCCTTGATTTAGTGAAGAGTATCGGACTTCTATCGTTGAGTGATTTACCGATGTTCGCCACCGGTTTTCTTGCGGCCTTTTTAGTTGCCTTGTTAGCGATAAAAGTTTTCCTTACCGTGATTAAGCGTATCTCTTTTATCGCATTCGCGATTTATCGCTTCTTCGTGGCATTACTGGTGTGGTATGTGTTTATGTAGGTGATTAGAAACTTTATTGACTAATAAAGCGGATTCATTTGTGGGGGGAGGAGCGGTATTCTTTACCTAAATATCGCTCCTTTTTCTTTATCTTCGATGAAGGGGATATCAGGTTCTCGTTACCCATTCAGCAACTTAGCCATAAAACCTTCCACCGCCAGAATGCGTTGTCGGGTTAACTCATCCCGCACCGCTTTACCTGTGAATCCCGCCGCCACGATTGGCGCAACACTGACTGCTTGGGCTGCAGCAAAAATTTTTAGTAACTGCTCCGATTGAGGATAAGCTTTATTTTGCCAGCCGAGGCGACCGCGAACATCGGCTTCGCTCACCAGTGCTAATTGTGCCACACGTTCAGGTTTCCGCCAGGCATCAAGCTGATCAAACAGCGTTACTAGACGCTCTGCAGAATATTTCTCAACACTATGGACTATATCGTGAAATTCAGTAATTAAGCGTGCAATATCGCGATAGTGATTGGGTACTTTTAACCGCTGACAAAGGGCCTCAATCAGGGGAACCCCCGCAACACCATGACCTGGATGCGAAGGCCAACATTCAGCAGGCGTTAAGCCTTTACCGACATCATGTAACAAGGCTGAAAAACGTAGGGAAGGATCATCGGTTAACTGGGTGGCCATATCCAGTGACATTAGGCTATGAACGCCGGTGTCAATTTCTGGATGCCACTTTGCGGGGGCGGGGACGCCGAAGAGCGCATCAAGTTCAGGGAACAGCACCGCTAGCGCACCACATTGACGTAAGACCGAAAAATAAGTAGAGGGGGAATCGGTTGAAAGCGCTTTTTCAGTCTCTTTCCAGACTCGTTCATGGGTTAAATAAGCCAATTCACCGCTCTGGGTAATCTGCTGCATCAGCGCCAACGTTTCTTCGGCAATCGAGAAACCCAGTGGAGCAAAACGCGCAGCAAAGCGTGCCACCCGTAACACGCGTAAGGGATCTTCGACAAAGGCAACCGATACATGCCTCAGGAGGTGTAGTGCTAAATCTTGCTGGCCCTGCCAGGGGTCGATAATCACCCCCTCAGCGTCTTGCGCCATGGCATTAATGGTCAGATCGCGCCGCTGCAGATCTTCATCTAAGGTGACTTCTGGCGTAAAGCGAGTATCGAAACCGGTATAACCACTACCGGTTTTGCGTTCAGTACGTGCGAGGGCATACTCTTCGTGAGTGGTCGGATGGAGGAATACCGGAAAATCTCGACCCGCCTGCTGATAGCCAAGTGCCAACAATGCATCGGGGGTAGCGCCAACCACCACCCAATCACGATCGGTCACGGGTAACCCAAGTAAACGGTCTCTAACCGCGCCTCCCACTAGATATTTTTGCACGAGTTACATCCAACGATTTTTATTTTTACGACGAGGGATCATGTGGGGTAAAAAGAGGCCGAAGATTAAGCCGATCCCCAGAACACCGCCACCGTATAAGAACCACTGCATGATAATTGCACGTTGCTTATCGTCGAGTTGGACGTTAGCGGCGTCGACTTTTTTCTGTGCAACAATCAATGCGTTCTTTAAACGCTGATTTTCGTCTTTCAATTGATCGATTGCACCATCGCTACCGGCGACTTTTTGTTGCATTTCTGCGGTGCGTTGATTCCAGCTATTATCGATATTCGCCAACTTATCGCTCAGCGTTTTGACCTGCTGTTCTAATTGGGGAACGCGCACTTTAAAACTTGGATTGTCACTCAGTTGAGATTCTGGGATCCAGTTAGTGCGGCCTTGTTGGTCGCGGATCTGCGCATAATGCGTCTCAGGATTGGTGCTAAGCAGCGTCACGGCTTCCCCTGCATTCACTTGTCCAACTAAGCGGTATTGATTCCCTGGACCACTGCGTACCCACGTAGAGAGATCGTCCGAGATATATCGGGTAGTTTCTGCGTGAGCGAGTGTGACCGATTGGCCTAGTGTAAGCAGTAAGCAACCTGCAAAAATAATTTTTTTCATTGGATGACAGTTCTAATAGTAAGTGTCGCAACAGTCTGTAGGCGTCAAGTTATGTTATAAATGAGAAATTTCCTGTTCTCCCCACAGTGAGATCCTAACAAATCAGAGACAGCACGTCTTTAGTGGATTACCCTGCATGGCAATAACAGTGAAAGATCCCGCACCAAAAGAGTAGTAACAGGATAACTATGACCATTGAAATCGAACTAAAGTTTCTTATCGACCCTGATCAGATTGATGCGATCAAGAAACAATTGGCTCTATACCCTCATCGCTATACGTCGCCAACTATGCTTACGAACCACTATTATGAAACGGCAGACAACCAACTGCGTGGTTGGGATATGGGATTGCGTGTACGTGGGAAAGATGGCCACTATGAGATGACATTGAAAACGGCTGGTCAAGAGATTGGTGGGTTACATCAACGTCCAGAATACAATGTCCCCCTTCAAGATAGCCAGTTGAATATTGCCTTGTTACCCCAGGATGTCTGGCCTTCAGGGACAGATATTTCCGCATTACAGCAACGGCTTAATCCACTATTCAGTACTAATTTTACCCGTGAGAAGTGGGTCATTACCTACGGCAACAGTGAAATAGAAGTCGCTTTCGACCAAGGCTCCGTCAGTGCAGAACAGCAGACAGCCTCCCTGCTAGAGCTTGAACTTGAGCTGCTACAAGGGGAGCGCACCGATATCTTTGCGTTAGCGAACGAGTTAGTGAAAGACGGTGGTGTAAGGTTGGGGGGGCAAAGTAAAGCTGCGCGGGGTTATGAGTTAGTGCAAGGTAATGGCCTGCCAGTTGTCGAGCCACTGACTCAGCTAACGGTTAAGCCAAAAGCAACTTGTGAACAAGGACTGTCTACATTATTGAGTGGCTTAATTCGTCGCTGGCAGTTATTGGAATCACACTGGCTCGCAGGTGACAAGCAGATGCCTGCGCTACTGCAGCAGACGTTATTAGCGATTCGTGAAACGTTCTCACTATTTGGTGGGCTGATACCGCGCTCAGTAAGTAGCGAGCTCCGTCAACAATTGCTCTTGCTTGACCAAGCGTTGCAGCAGAAAAAACCGGATGCATCGAATCTCTGTTTCTCTGCTGATTGGGTAATGGGGCAGCTAAAACTGATCGAACTGATTGTTGAACAACCGTGGCGTCAGTCAGTCAATACCCGGCAGCTCAAACGCTTAGAGGGTTCATTCAAGCGTTTTTGCGATGTGATGTTAAGCCGTTGTGCGGCGGAGTTACATGCTCTTGCGGCAGAAACGCTCATCTCTAACCAACTTAGCACGACGTTATTTAGGCTTGATAAATTAACGCTTGCCATAGGCTTGCTGAGTAGTGCATACCCGCTAGAGCAGGTAGAAGGCTGGTTAGCCCCTTGGTTACTCGCCAGACAACACCTCGTCTCAGCAGGCCAAGAGGTGATCCGCTTGCCACTTCCATCGCGGCCTTTATCGCCCTTTTGGTTGACGAGCAATACAGCGAAAGACTCACTTAACCACTAAGAGAGAAAATTATGTTGCCACTCCCGTTAGCATTAATTCAGCAAGCGGAACATCGTATTAAGGATCAAGTCTCGCCTCAAGACCCGTTGTTTGCCGTACTCGCTTTTAGCGATTTTGTCGCGGATAACGTGCAGCAACATCCGGAGTGGCAACAGCGTCTACGTGACCACCCCCCGCAGGCGGATGAGTGGCAACATTACCAACAGTGGCTCGACTTGCAGTCTGTACCTGCCGAAACCGAAGCACAGGTAATGCGGCGTTTACGATTATTTCGTCGTGAAATGTTGGTACGTATTGCTTGGATGCAGACGCTCAATATTGCGACTACGGCGCAGACACTGCAGCAACTGAGCTACTTAGCCGAATTACTGATTGCAGCGGCGCGTGATTGGTGCTGGCAGCAATGTTGTCAGGAGATGGGAACGCCTTCTAACACTGAGGGACAGACTCAACCTTTACTGATTCTTGGTATGGGGAAACTGGGGGGCGGTGAGTTAAATTTCTCCTCAGATATCGACCTAATTTTCGCATGGCCAGAAAATGGCAGCACTGTGGGTGGACGTCGCGAGCTCGATAATGCGCAATTTTTTATGCGTATGGGGCAGCGACTGATTAAGGTTTTGGACCAACCGACCATTGATGGGTTTGTCTACCGAGTGGATATGCGTTTACGACCGTTTGGTGACAGCGGCCCCCTAGTATTAAGTTTTGCGGCACTCGAAGACTATTATCAAGAACAAGGACGAGAGTGGGAACGCTATGCGATGGTGAAGGCACGGTTGATGGGGGATGAACACCCGCCTTACAGTGAGGAGCTACGACAGCTTTTACGGCCTTTTATCTATCGCCGTTATATCGATTTTAGTGCGATTCAATCGCTACGGTCGATGAAAGGTAAAATTCAGCGGGAAGTCAGGCGTAGAGGGCTAAAAAACAATATTAAATTGGGCGCTGGTGGCATCCGTGAGTGCGAGTTTATTGTTCAGGTCTTTCAGTTAATTCGCGGGGGGAGAGAGCGGTCTTTGCAAACGCGCTCATTTTTAGCCGCCCTTCAATCGATAGAAACCTTAGGCTTACTTCCCAAGCAACAAGCGCAAGCACTTTATTCCGGTTACCTTTTTCTACGACGTTTAGAAAACCTATTACAAAGCATCGGTGATCAACAAACGCAAACATTGCCCGAGGATGACCTAAACCGCCAACGATTGGCGTGGGCGATGGGTATGGAACACTGGTCCCTATTAGCCTCCACCCTCGATCAAGTGATGCAAGGGATTCATACAATCTTTGTGGAGCTAATTGGTGAGGAAGAGGCTCGTACAGAAGAGTGCCCTGAGCATTACACCCAACATTGGTGGTTAGAAGCCCCCGACCTCGATGAGTTGCAGTTATCAACGCCACAACTCACTATTGAGCAGCAACAGCATTTACTCTCTTCATTGCAACACTTTCAACATGATATCAGACGGCGTACGGTTGGGCCGCGGGGACGTCAGGCGCTTGATCAGTTAATGCCGGTAATCTTAGCGGAGGTCTGTCCCCGTCCCGACGCCGCCTCAACGTTTTCCCGATTAGCCGAAGTGTTACTCAGCGTTGCCAGCCGCAGCACCTATCTAGAGTTATTTATCCAATATCCAGGAGCCTTGAAACATCTGGTGAGGTTATGTGCTGCTTCGCCGATGGTTGCGACAGAGCTTGCTCGTCATCCGTTACTCCTTGACGAGTTATTGGACCCACACACCCTCTATCAGCCCGCGCCTAATAATAGTTACCGCGAAGAGCTTCGTGAATATTTACTGCGTATTCCTCAAGAGGATGAAGAGCAGCAAGTTGAGGCACTGCGTCAATTTAAGCTCACACAGCAGTTACGCATTGCCGCGGCAGATATTGCCGGCACTTTGCCGGTGATGAAAGTTAGCGATCACCTCACCTGGTTGGCCGAAGCATTGTTAGAAGTGGTTGTCTGGCAGGCATGGCAATTGATGGTGCAGCGCTATGGTCGCCCAAATCACCTTACCGCAGAACAGGGCCCAGGTTTTGCCGTAGTGGGTTACGGAAAATTAGGTGGCTGGGAGCTAGGGTATCGTTCTGATTTAGACTTAGTCTTTTTGCATGATTGCCCAGCCGATACCGTCACCACTGGCGAGCGCAGTATTGAAAGTCGTCAATTTTATTTGAAGATGGCACAAAGGATTATCCATCTCTTTAGCACCCGAACCGCCTCCGGTATTTTATACGAAGTGGATGCACGCTTACGGCCATCGGGCGCAGCGGGAATGCTTGTCACCACTTTCGACGCGTTCGAGGACTATCAACGCCAAGAAGCTTGGACATGGGAGCATCAGGCGCTGGTTCGCGCACGAACGGTATTTGGCGATCAAGCGTTACAACAGAAATTTTCTCAAATCAGACAGGCCATTCTCTGTCAGCCGCGGGACGTCGCCCAGCTCACCAGCGAGGTGGCAGAAATGCGTGAAAAAATGCTTAAGCATTTAGGGAACAAACATCTGCCGCTTTGGGATATAAAAGCCGATCTAGGCGGAATTATCGATATTGAGTTCTTAGCACAGTATTGGATCCTGCGGTTTGCTGCCGATCACCCTAGGCTAACGCGCTGGTCGGATAATGTGCGTATTTTCGAAATGTTGGCGCAGCAAGGATTATTAACTGAGCAGAAAGCGCAGGCACTCACCCAGGCATACATTACTTTGCGCGATGCGTTGCATCATTTAGCGCTACAAGGGGATAATGGTGTAGTGGATGAGCATCAATTTCTACAGCAGCGATCGGTGACGCAAGCGACTTGGCAACAGTGGCTAGTGCTCGAGTAGTAAGGCTTTTGTCTGAGCGCGGCGGCAAGCGCCGCCATTCTGCATGTGCTGTGATATGATAGGCGTAAAATGTTAAACAAATCTAGCTTGGAGTTGCTGGCATGAAGGTTTCACTGCCTGAATTTAATCGTGCAGGAGTATTAGTGATTGGCGATGTAATGCTTGATCGCTATTGGTACGGGCCAACACAACGGATATCTCCGGAAGCCCCGGTTCCTGTCGTCAAAGTGGATGAGGTTGAACAGCGCCCAGGTGGCGCAGCCAACGTTGCGATGAATGTCGCTTCGCTGGGAGCAGCCTCTCGTATCATCGGGTTGACGGGGGAAGATGAAGCGGCTGAACAACTTAGTGCGGCGTTAACGCAAGTGGGAGTCGATTGCCAATTTGTGGCGTTGGCCACACATCCGACTATTACGAAGTTAAGGGTGCTTTCCCGTAACCAGCAACTTATCCGATTGGATTTTGAACAGCCATTCGATCAGCAGCAGAGTGAGAAAATTGCCGAGCGTATGCCTTTTGCCCTCGATAATATCGGGGCGGTAGTGTTATCGGATTACGCCAAAGGCGCATTAGCGGATATCCAACCGCTGATCACTCAAGCTAGAGAGGCAGGCATTCCCGTACTCATTGATCCTAAAGGTAACGATTTTACACGCTACCGGGGGGCGACATTATTGACACCAAACTTGTCAGAGTTCGAAGCCGTGGTGGGGAAATGTCATAGCGAAGAGCAGCTAGTTGAAAAAGGCATGGCGTTATTGAAAAGCTGTCAGTTAAGTGCCTTGTTAGTCACGCGCTCCGAGCAAGGAATGACGCTGTTGCAACCCGATAGGGCGCCGCTACACCTTCCTACCCAAGCGCAAGAGGTGTTCGATGTTACTGGCGCTGGGGATACCGTTATCGGTGTATTAGCCGCCTCATTAGCCAGTGGCTGTAGCTTGGAAGAAGCGAGTTTCTTAGCGAATACCGCGGCAGGCATTGTTGTGGGTAAACTCGGTACGTCAACCGTGACGCCGATTGAGCTGGAAAATGCATTACATGCTCGTCCAGAAGACGGTTTCGGCATTATGAATCAGTCTTCCCTGCAACAAGCCTTGAATGCTGCACGCCAACGCGGCGAAAAAATTGTGATGACCAATGGCTGCTTTGATATTTTGCATGCAGGACACGTCTCTTACTTAACCCATGCCCGTAAGCTTGGTGACCGTTTAATTGTTGCGGTAAATAGCGATGCCTCGACTGCGCGGCTTAAAGGGCCTACCCGTCCTATCAATAAACTTGAGAATCGGATGATTGTGCTAGGAGCATTGGGAGCGGTTGACTGGGTGATCCCCTTCGAGGAAGAGACACCGCAGCGTTTGATTGCTGAATTGTTGCCTGATTTGCTGGTGAAAGGCGGTGATTATCGTCCAGAAGAGGTGGCAGGAGGCGAAGAGGTGATAGCCAATGGCGGTGAAGTCCGTATTCTTAATTTCGAAGAAGGCTTATCGACCACCAATATCATCAAAAAGATTACTCGCCATTAGTCGATAACGTGACGTCGCCAAGGACAGGCGACGTCAAGACAGTTAGTCGTTCTTTACATCGGGTACGATAGGGGTTTCGCTGGAAACATCAGCTGGGCTCACTTCTTGCGGTTCACTCCCAGTGGCTTGCTTGCCTTCTAATGCATCAAGGCGCTTTTCTAACAACGCCAACTTTTCTCGTGTACGAACTAAGACTTGTGTTTGTACATCAAACTCATCGCGATTAACCAACTCCATACGGCTGAGCTGAGCTTGAAGCACTTGACGAATTTTCTTTTCGACATCATCACCAAGATTACGAATTCCCTGAGGTAAGGAGTCTTGAACTTGGCGAGCGATCTGTTCAATTTTTTTTGCGTCAATCATAATTATTTCCCGAGGTTAACGCCGGAGTAACTCTGAGAATTCTGGCGTGCAGGCTGTAGGTCACTTAAGTGTAATCGCTAATTCGTCGAGGTGAAACCTAATTTTCAGCACACGAAAAGCCAATTTTGGACTTAGTGCTTGATTGCGTATTGATTATTTTGCCGATATAGTGAAGAGGCTTATTCTCAGGGCGGGGCGCAATTCCCCACCGGCGGTAAATCAGTTATTCTGAAAGCCCGCGAGCGCTTTAGCCACTTTGGTAAAGGTCAGCAGATCCGGTGTAAATCCGGGGCCGACGGTAATAGTCCGGACGGGAGAGGGTAAAGATACTGTTCCGATCATTACGATCTCTGCTGTATTACTACGTCAATCGACGTCACTCCTATGCCCTGATTCTGGTAATTTTATTAATATATATAGGATTTTTTACCATGAATCAGAACACACTTTTATCTGAATTTGGCACGCCAGAACAGCGTGTAGAGTCGGCTTTACAGGCACTTCGTGAAAACCGAGGCGTGATGGTTTTAGATCACGAAGATCGCGAAAATGAAGCCGATATGATCTTTGCCGCGCAAAGCATGACCGTTGAGCAAATGGCGCTAACCATCCGTCATGGCAGCGGTATTGTTTGCTTATGCGTGACAGAGCAACGTCGCGAACAACTTGCATTGCCAATGATGGTTGAGAATAATTCGAGTGCCTACGGTACCGGATTTACTGTGACTATCGAAGCGGCTCAGGGCGTGACGACCGGTGTTTCTGCAGCCGATCGCTTAACCACTGTACGTGCGGCAATTGCGGATAATGCTGTTCCTGGCGATCTTAACCGTCCAGGCCATGTATTCCCATTACGTGCGCGTGAAGGTGGAGTACTAACACGTGGTGGCCATACTGAAGCGACTATCGACTTAGTCAGACTAGCGGGTTATGCCCCAGCAGGAGTATTGTGTGAATTAACCAATGATGATGGCACTATGGCGCGTGCGCCTGAAGCGATTGTTTTTGCTAAGCAGCATAATATGCCGGTTGTGACTATTGATGATCTGGTGGCATGGCGACAACAGCACGATCAACAGAAAGCGGTATAACCGTTCAGATTATTGTGTGAGCCTATTGCTATCGATCTTGGGTCAAGTATTAGCCTTGAGTGGGTAGCATTAGGCCTTTATAAGTATTGGAATCCGCACGCGGTATGTTAAAGGGGTGAAAGCCCTCTATAAATTTTCCTATCATGGTTATTTTGATAATAACTATCACTCTTTTTATTCATTCTCTCTTTTTAATAATAAGCTTCGTTAGATTATTCTCTACCATTGTTTAATTCTTGTTATCTTCCAATTCATTATGCTGAGCTCTCTGTATCTCGGAATATTGATTTAACATCTTATCATTCTCTTGTTATCTGGATCGAACAGGGGGGAGTTATGATTGTCATCACCCTTGATTAACCACTTATTGATATTCAATTTTTTTGAAAATGATCATCACCACTCCCTAGGTGTGTTTTTTGTTCAGCGGCGTATCCTAGACTCAAATTCTTTTTGAGACGGGTATTCATCATGACTCAGCGTATGCCAGCACTCTTTTTAGGCCATGGTAATCCGATGCATGCCATTCAGGAAAACCGTTATACCGAAGTATGGCGTCAACTTGGCGAGCAACTTCCCCGACCCAAAGCGATCCTAGTGATTTCTGCACACTGGGTAACACAAGGCACAGCAGTGACCGCAATGACCCACCCGAGAACGATCCACGATTTTGGTCAGTTCCCGCAAGCGTTATTTGATGTGCAGTACCCCGCCGCCGGAGATCCTCAGCTGGCGGAAAGGGTGAAGCAACGACTCTCCGGCTCCAATGTTATGTTGGACCACCAGTGGGGGCTGGATCATGGCACTTGGGGAGTATTGGTGAAAATGTATCCCGACGCGGATATTCCGGTAGTGCAATTGAGTCTGGATGCAGCATTATCCCCTGAAGGGCACTATCAGCGTGGAGAACAGCTATCCTCGTTACGTGACGAAGGTATTCTATTATTGGCGAGTGGCAATACCGTGCATAATTTATCGATGGCGCGCTGGGGGAAAGAGGGGGGTATCTATCCTTGGGCGGAAGCCTTTGACCAACGAGTGCAAGATAGTCTGTGTTCTGAAACAGGGGATAGTCATCATCAATTAGTCGACTATCAGCAGCTACCCGGAGCACAACTGGCGAATCCGACCCCTGAACACTTTCTGCCCCTATTATACATTTTAGGCGCTGCGCATGCCGATGACACGATAAGTGTGCCAGTCACCGGGATGGATATGGGAAGTATTAGTATGACGAGTATCTTGGTGCAGTGATGTGTCGCGAACTAACGTTGGCAAAATCGCAATGACCTTGCCAACGTTATCATTCAATTATCCACGAAATGGATTACCTGCGCGGGGCGTGGATGAGTGAGTAACAGGTGCCGTAGAGGTTAACGAGGCCTGTTGAGTCTGCACCGGGGCGGCGCCATCCGCACGATTGTTTTGCGCTGGATTATCCGGCGCAACCGCTTGAGGAGAAGTAGAAACTTCTTTTCCTAAGCTACTGTTTAACGCGGTAATATCTTGCTCGTTAAGGGTCCCTAACGCGTATTTGATATTGATTTGGTTAATCAGATAGCCGTAGCGTGCATCGGAGAGTTGTTGCTTAGCATTATACAGCGTGGTAGTCGCATCTAATACATCAACAATGGTACGGGTCCCGACTTGGTAACCGGCTTCCATCGCATCCAGTGAGCTTTGTGCTGAGACAACTGCTTGGCGATAAGCATCAATACTACTGATGGACGCGTTGACATTATTAAATGATGAACGAACCGTTTGAACCGCTGAACGGTGCGCACTTTCAAGTTTCTCGCTGGAGCTAACGAAGCTGTACTCAGCTTGTTTTACCTGAGACGTCACCGAACCACCGGAATACAGCGGAATAGATAAACTTACACCGACTTGATTATTACCTTGTATGCCATCTTGGGTGCTAGTAGTGGTATGAGCTCGATAGCCTTGATACTTGGTATTGGTCAGCCCTGTTGAGGCATTCAAGCTTAAGGTCGGCATATGCCCGGTTTCATAATAACGAATTTGCTCACGGGCCAAGTCTTTAGAGAGACGTGCAGAGAGCAGTGACAGGTTATGGTTTTCAGCTTTGGTCAGTAACGCATCGATAGGCTGCGGTCTTTCGGTTTTAAAACGGCCAATATCAAGTGAAGACAGGGAGAAGTAACTATTTCCTGTAACCTGACGCAAGGCCTCCATTTTATTATCGATATCATTACGAGCAGTCACTTCATTCGCTAACACGCTATCGTACTGTGCACGCGCATTTTGCACATCGGTAATCGCCACGAGTCCAACATTAAAACGTTGAGTGGTTTGATCGAGTTCGCGATAAATCGATTGTTTCTGTGCTTCGACATAAGAGAGCGTATCGATCGCATTGAGCACATTAAAGTAGGCGGTGGCAGTGTTGAGAATCAGGTCTTGTTGCGCGACTTGGTAAGTCACATCCTGGATCCCAGCGGTTTTCTCTTGCAGGGTCAACGCACGCCATTTTGACATATCAAAAATGGTTTGTGATAACTGTAAGGAACCTGCCCAAGCATTGGAACGTACACCGCTGCTGTCTCGATAACCGCTGTTAAAGGTGTAATCACCCCCCAAGCCAAGTTGTGGAAGTAATGGGCTACGGGATTCATTAATTTTTTCAAACGCAGCATCACGATCGGCCGCTGCACTACGTAAATCAGGATTAGTATCACGTGCTTGTTGATAAACTTGTAATAAGTTTTCAGCGTGGCCTAAATTACTGAAGCCAGTTAAGCTCAGACCAACGAGTACGGGGAGCAATTTTTTCATTTGCGTTCCTTTGTGTTGCAGCGAAATTGCAAAAATAAAGTTGTCAGGTCAAAAATATATCGAATTGTAGCAGACAGACAGAATGAAATAAGTTGGCTGAACGTGCCTTACATGGCGCGTTAGCGTAAAATATTGAATTAATAGCCCAGTTTTCTAGTGAAAATCGTCCTAGAACATTGGAGTAACTCTACATCCGAGGTCTATTATATGTGCAAACAGCCAAAATCTCCCACCCAATTTACACGCGATGATGTTGAAATTGTGCACCAAGAACCCATGTATAACGGATTCTTTTCAATCACTAAATATCGATTCCGTCATCGACTCTACGCGGGTGGCATGAGCGAGCCTGTTGAGCGTGAAGTATTTCAACGCGGAAAAGCGGTCGTTTTGTTACCTTATGACCCGATTCGTGATGAAGTCGTGCTAATTGAACAAATCCGTATTCCAGCCCTAGAGACTGGGAAAACGCCATGGTTAATTGAATTGGTCGCAGGTATTTGTGAAGCGGGGGAGTCGGATGAGGATGTGGCGCGTCGTGAAGCGCAAGAAGAAGCCGGTGTAGAAGTCGGGCGCACTAAGCCTTTACTCAGTTACTTATCCAGTCCAGGTGGAAGCAGTGAGAGACTGGCGATATTTATCGGCGAGGTCGACGCGACCAAAGCAGAAGGGAATCATGGGTTAGCGAGTGAAAACGAGGACATTTTAGTCAGAGTAGTGAGTCGTGAGCTCGCTTATCAGTGGGTCGAGTCGGGAATTATCGATAATGCAGCCTCTATTATCGCACTGCAGTGGCTCGCCCTGCATCATGAGCAAATACGTAATGAGTGGTTATCTCCATGAAACAGCAATACACCCCCAATTTCCCAGAAATGATGCGCTTAAATGAAACAAACTATGCGCAATTACGGAGATTGATCCCAAGAGAAGAGGTAGAAGGAGCCGCCTTGACCTATCAAGTGAATGGCATCCACTATCAAGTGGTGATCGAGGAATCTACGCGTTACACCACCCGCGTTATGATTAAACAAGTCGCGCCAGTCGTCAGTTATTGGCAATTACCCTCGATGTCTGTACGGTTATACCATGATGCGATGGTTGCAGAAGTGTGTTCGACACAACAGATCTATCGCTTCAAAGCACG
Organism: Rosenbergiella gaditana; assembly: GCF_018494065.1. Taxonomy (GTDB): domain Bacteria; phylum Pseudomonadota; class Gammaproteobacteria; order Enterobacterales; family Enterobacteriaceae; genus Rosenbergiella; species Rosenbergiella gaditana. The sequence goes on from NZ_JABBFR010000015.1 coordinate 40,597, forward strand.
CTATGATTACCCTAATCGGAAACTGCATCAACGTGATGAAAAGCATCAAATTAATCAGTTTCTTTCTGAATGGCTACGCTATTGTCTGGTACAAGGTGTGATGGCGACGGCACTGCCCGAGATGTGAGACAATAGTGATTTCAACGCGGATAAAAGGTGAGTTTTAGTGAATTCTTTAGTGCCTGAGATCGCTGATCATCGGAGTATTCGGCTCCTACAACTCACTGATATGCATCTCTTTAAAACCCCGCAGGAGAGTCTATTAGGGGTCAATACTTGGCAAAGCTATCAAGCGGTGATAGACGCTGTTATTGCAGAACAGCGTGATATCGATTTGATTCTTGCCACGGGTGACCTTGCTCAGGACCATAGTACTGAGGCGTATCATGCTTTTGCTAAAGGTATCCGCCGATTACAGAAGCCTTGTGTCTGGTTACCCGGCAACCACGATTTTCAGCCAGCAATGGTCAACACCTTGGCGGATGAGGGGATCTGTGAACAAAAATCAGTGCTGCTTGGCGACCACTGGCAGCTTTTGCTGCTCGACAGCCAAGTTCACGGTGTTCCCCATGGATTATTGAGCGACTATCAACTGCAATGGTTAAGCGATGCGTTGGCACGTCAACCGCATCGTCATACCATCATTTTGCTACACCATCATCCCATTCCCTCAGGCTGTGCCTGGCTGGATACCCATAGCCTGCGTAATTCGCATCAATTGGCAGAAGTATTGCAGGGCTATCCACTCGCAAAAACGGTGATGTGTGGGCATATCCATCAAGAAATGGATACCCTTTGGCAGGGACGACGTATACTCTCAACTCCGTCGACCTGCGTACAATTCCGCCCTCAATGTACCGGTTTTACCATTGATAATCTGTCTCCAGGCTGGCGTTGGCTAGAATTACGTCCTAAAGGGGAAATATTCACTGAAGTTCAACGTCTCGCGGATGCGCAATTTCAGCCCGACTTTCATTCTGAAGGGTATTAACGATGTCGACTTTGCTGTATCTCCACGGGTTTAATAGCTCTCCACGCTCTGAAAAAGCGGCACTGTTGACGAGTTGGTTGGCAATACATGCCCCGACGATCCGTTTGCAGATTCCGGAGCTTCCCGCGACGCCGGACAATATTTCGGCTTTTTTAGATGCGCAATTTCAACAATGTCATGAACTTCCGGTCGGAATTATTGGGTCCTCGCTGGGAGGATATTATGCCACTTGGTTGTCGCAACGTTATCGCGTTCCAGCGGTGGTGATCAATCCTGCGGTGAGACCCTTTGAGTTATTAATGAATTTTTTAGGTGATAACCAGAATCCATACACCGGGCAAAAATATGTGTTAGAGTCTCGCCACATAAACGATTTGAAGACGCTTGAAGTTACCCCGTTAGTCGAGCCTGGACTGCTCTGGTTACTGCAACAAACCGGTGACGAGGTATTAGATTATACCGAAGCCGTTGCTTACTATTCAGCATGCCGTCAAACGATTGAACAGGGGGGAAACCATGCATTCATCACTGTCGAGCGTCACTTTCCATCAATAATCGAATTTCTTGGTTTAACGCGTTGTTAACCACTCACACTGTATAAACGAAAGAAGATAATGACTCAATCAAGTTATAACGCTGCCGATATCGAAGTTCTCACCGGACTTGAGCCAGTACGACGTCGACCCGGTATGTATACTGATACTGTTCGACCTAATCACTTAGCGCAAGAAGTGATTGATAACAGTATTGATGAAGCGCTAGCTGGGCACGCTAAGCGTGTTGAGGTCATTCTCCATGCCGATCAATCACTGGAAGTGATCGACGATGGGCGAGGGATGCCTGTTGATATCCATCCCGAAGAGGGGGTGCCAGCAGTAGAGCTCATTCTTTGCCGTCTGCATGCGGGGGGGAAATTCTCCAATAAAAACTATCAGTTTTCCGGTGGTTTACACGGTGTGGGGATCTCAGTGGTCAACGCGCTTTCAACGCGCGTTGAGGTCACGGTAAAACGCGGCGGTGAAGTCTATGATATGGCTTTCGAAAATGGCGATAAAGTACAGGACTTAGTAGTAACAGGTACGGTTGGCCGTCGCAATACCGGGACGCGGGTTCATTTTTGGCCCGATGGTCATTTTTTCGATACACCAAAATTTTCTGTTAGCCGACTCAGTCACCTTTTAAAAGCTAAAGCTGTTCTTTGCCCTGGTGTTGAGATTGTTTTCAAAGATAAGGTTAACGATAGCGAACAACGCTGGTGCTATCAGGATGGTCTTACCGATTATTTACGCGAAGCGGTCGATGGCCTTCCTGTCTTACCCGATGAGCCTTTTGTTGGTTCGTTTTCCGGCGAAACGGAAGCGGTTGACTGGGCATTACTCTGGTTACCCGAAGGCGGGGAACTGCTTACCGAAAGTTACGTCAATTTGATCCCGACTATGCAAGGGGGCACGCACGTCAATGGCTTACGCCAAGGGCTGTTGGATGCAATGCGTAACTTCTGTGAATACCGTAATATTTTACCGCGTGGGGTAAAACTTTCCGCAGAAGATATTTGGGATCGCTGTGCCTATGTTTTATCGGTAAAAATGCAGGACCCACAATTTGCAGGGCAGACCAAAGAGCGTTTATCTTCACGCCAATCAGCGGGCTTTGTTGCCAACGTCGTTAAAGATGCGTTTAGCTTATGGTTAAACCAGAACGTACAGATTGCTGAGCAACTGGCGGAGCTGGCCATTGCTAGCGCACAGCGGCGTTTACGCGCGGCCAAAAAAGTGGTGCGTAAAAAACTCACTAGTGGGCCGGCGCTACCAGGAAAATTAGCTGATTGTACGGCGCAAGACCTGTCTCGTACCGAGCTCTTTCTGGTCGAGGGGGATTCTGCGGGGGGATCGGCAAAACAGGCACGCGAACGCGAATTCCAAGCCATTATGCCTCTTAAGGGAAAAATCCTTAATACATGGGAAGTCTCTTCCGATGAAGTCTTGGGATCACAAGAGGTACATGATATTTCGGTTGCGATCGGTATCGATCCAGATAGTGAGGATTTGAGCCAACTTCGTTACGGTAAAGTCTGCATTTTGGCAGATGCTGACTCCGACGGCTTGCATATCGCCACGCTGTTGTGCGCGCTGTTCGTTAAACATTTCCGCAACCTAGTCCGCAATGGCCACGTTTATGTCGCCATGCCGCCGCTTTATCGTATCGATTTGGGTAAAGAGGTGCATTATGCGCTGGATGATGATGAAAAAGAGATCATCATCGATAAGCTTAGCCGTAAGCGGGGAAAAATTAGTGTTCAGCGTTTTAAAGGCTTGGGAGAGATGAATCCTTCGCAACTTCGTGAAACGACCCTAGATCCCAACACTCGTCGTCTGGTGCAATTGACGATTAGCGACGAAGATGAGGCCGAAACCTTACGCGTTATGGATATGCTACTGGCGAAGAAACGCTCAGAAGACCGCCGTAATTGGTTACAGGAGCAAGGAGATCAGGTCGAGATCGAACTTTGATTCCCAGTAAAATTATGCCTGGCCGAAGGTGTCGGTCAGGTGTTTCTGATAGTCACTGATATAGGTTGGGACATCAGGGCGTTTAATCACATCATTACAGATAAACGTTGGATGCGCGGTCATGCCTAAAAATTGGAATGCTTTATGGGTATGCAGATAAACACCATCGATGCCAACGCCTTCAAAGAACTGTTCTTTATCGGTAAAGGCTTGCAGCGGAGCGTTCCAGGTCAGGGACAGTAGATAATGTTTACCCTGTAACAGGCCACCTGAACCATAGTGTTTTTCGCTATCTGCGCGACTACGTCCGTCATTGGCATACAGGCGTCCATGTCCGAAGGTAAAGACTTCATCAATATATTTCTTTACCGTCCATGGCTCGCCCATCCACCAGCCTGGCATCTGTAGAATAAGGCTATCGGCAGCGATAAACTGTTCAATCTCTTGTTCAATATCGTAGTTGTCGGTCACACAGATTTTAGTCACTTTATGACCAAGTGCTTTAAGCGTCTCTTGCGCAGTGGCGGCCAAGGTATGGTTGAGTTCACCTTGCGAGTGGCCGAAGGTGGTCCCGCCGTCAATAATATGGATATGGCCCATCAGTCTTCTCTCATGTCAAATTAGGGTCAATCTACGTAGAAATTATCCACGATTTATACGGAGATAATTAACGCTCTATGCGGTAGAGGGGGAGAGCGGAATCAGAGTTCTTGTGACTAACGATGTCTAATAAGGTACTATCGCGGACAAACAATCCCGCCAGAAATGTGTATCCCGGGAGTGAAGTGAGGAATAATTCATGAGTGTAATCACGCAGGACGGTGTTGAGCGCCGCGCACTACACGAATTTACTGAGAATTCTTATCTCAATTATTCGATGTATGTCATTATGGATCGCGCATTGCCTTATATCGGAGATGGCCTTAAACCGGTACAGCGCCGCATTATTTATGCGATGTCAGAACTGGGTCTCAATGCCAGCGCAAAATTTAAAAAATCGGCGCGTACTGTTGGTGATGTGCTCGGTAAGTACCATCCTCACGGCGATAGCGCCTGCTATGAAGCCATGGTATTGATGGCTCAACCCTTCTCTTACCGTTATCCATTAATTGATGGTCAAGGTAACTGGGGAGCGCCCGATGATCCGAAATCCTTTGCTGCCATGCGGTACACTGAATCGCGACTCTCTAAATATGCTCAAACACTGTTAGCTGAATTAGGGCAGGGGACGGTCGATTTTATCCCAAACTTCGATGGGACGCTCGAACAGCCGAAAATGCTGCCTGCACGCCTACCCAATATTCTGCTAAACGGCACGACAGGTATTGCGGTAGGGATGGCGACAGACATTCCGCCGCATAACTTGCGCGAAGTGGCTCAGGCAACCATCGCATTGATCGATAAACCCGAGACCTCTTTAGAATCGCTATTGGATATCGTGCAAGGTCCAGACTTCCCGACGGAAGCGGAAATTATTACGCCACGTAAAGAGATTCGCAAAATCTACGAAACGGGACGCGGCAGTATCCGTCAGCGTGCGGTATGGCTGGTTGAAGACGGCGAGATCGTGGTGACTGCGCTGCCTCACCAAGCTTCTGGCTCCAAAGTGTTGGAACAGATTGCGACACAGATGCGTAATAAAAAGCTGCCGATGGTGGAAGATCTTCGTGATGAATCTGACCATCAAAGCCCGACACGCATTGTGATTGTGCCACGTTCCAATCGTGTCGACAGTGAAGCATTGATGAATCATCTCTTTGCTACGACGGATTTAGAAAAGAGCTATCGCGTTAACCTCAATATGATTGGGCTGGATAATCGTCCAGCCGTGAAAAATCTCCGAGAGATCCTTAGTGAGTGGCTGACTTATCGGCGTGACACCGTGCGTCGTCGGCTTTCATATCGTTTAGAAAAAGTATTAAACCGGTTGCATATTTTAGAAGGCCTATTAGTAGCGTTCTTGAATATTGACGAAGTAATAGAAATAATCCGTAATGAGGATGAGCCAAAGCCCGCATTAGTCGCTCGTTTTGGACTGAGCGAGACGCAAGCAGAAGCGATTCTTGAATTGAAATTACGGCACCTTGCTCGTCTTGAAGAGATGAAAATTCGGGGTGAACAGCAAGATTTAGAAAAAGAGCGTGATGAGTTACAAGCGTTATTGGCTTCAGAACGTAAAATGAATACTCTGCTTAAGAAAGAGTTGCAAGCCGATGCCAAACTCTATGGAGACGATCGCCGCTCACCACTGCAAGAGCGCAGCGAAGCCAAAGCCATCAGCGAAACCGATTTAGTGCCTTCTGAACCGGTTACTATTGTTCTGTCACAAATGGGATGGGTACGTGCCGCTCGCGGTCATGATATTGAGCCGACTGGACTGAGCTATAAAGCGGGGGATAGCTACTTGGCGTCCGCTAAAGGTAAAAGCAATCAGCCTGTTAGTTTTATTGACTCGGCAGGCCGCAGCTATACCTTAGACCCGAGTACCTTACCGTCGGCACGAGGGCAGGGCGAACCCATTACCGGTAAAATTACGCCGCCGCCAGGGGCGACAGTGCAACAGGTACTGATGGAACCTGATGATACCAAGTTACTTATGGCATCGGATGCGGGTTATGGTTTTATTTGTACCTTCGCTGACCTACAATCGCGGACGAAAACCGGTAAAGCTTTACTGACATTACCCGATCAAGCGACAGTGATGGCTCCACAAGTTATTGATCCTTCGAGAGATCAACTGTTGGCCATTACCGAAGCGGGTCGAATGCTGCTGTTCTCTGTCAACGATCTTCCTCAATTATCAAAAGGAAAAGGGAATAAAATTATTTCCATTTCAACTGCAGATTTTGCTGCAGGGAAAGATAAGCTGTTATGGCTACTTTTGCTGAATGAGCAAAGCAGTGTCACGCTTTACGTTGGTAAACGTAAACTGAAACTCCGCAGTGAAGAATTGCAGAAATTCAAAGCAGAAAGAGGTCGTAAAGGGACGTCATTACCGCGCGGACTGCAACGTATCGATCGCGTCGATATTGAGTAGTCGCATGTACTTTGCTGAATGAAGAAAGTTAGGGTGAGGGGTATCAGCGAGTAGTTTTGTGCTTGCACGGTACCATCCTTGGTTTGAGAATATTTAAGGGGATAGTGAATTCACTCTCCTCGTTTGAGGGCAATATGCTGTTAATTTTACGAGCGATCATCATCGTCGTGTATTCTATTTTGGTCTGTTTAGTCGGTTGTTTATGGTGCCTCATTTCCCCGCGTAACCCAAAGCACGTGGCGACCTTCGCCCATCTGTTTGGGAAATTGAGCCATGTATGTGGAATCACGTTAGATATTCGTAAGCCGGCAGGTATTGAAAAGGTCGGTAACGCTATTTATATCGCCAACCATCAAAATAATTACGATATGGTTACGGTGTCGAATATGGTTCAAGCACCGACGGTGACCGTAGGTAAGAAGAGCCTAGCATGGGTCCCTTTTTTTGGTCAGTTATATTGGCTAACCGGTAATTTACTGATTGATCGCGACAACAAGGCTAAAGCGCATAGCAGTATTAACCAAGTGGTTGAACAACTCAAAAAGGGTCGAGTTTCATTTTGGATGTTCCCAGAGGGAACGCGAAGCCGCGGGCGTGGGCTATTGCCTTTTAAAACGGGTGCATTCCATGCGGCATTGGCTGCGGGTGTACCGATTATCCCGATAGTGGTGTCGGATACTCATGGGAAAATTAACCTCAACCGCTTAAAAAACGGATTAGTGATAGTGGAAATGTTACCACCCATTGACACCACACCCTTCCAAGATCAGTCAGCAAGAAAGTTGACCAATTATTGCCGTGAAGTGATGCAACAAAAATTAGATGAGTTAAACGCTGAAGTGAAACGTCGTGAAACAGACCGCGTTAACTAATTACGGCTTATGCCAAGGCTCACACACTATCCTTTTGTTTAAGGCTACTCGTTAATGTCCTTTACCCGGCGCAAATTTATTCAATTTTCAGCGGTGGCGGCTGTTGGTCCCACACTGCTTCCTAAACCCGTCTTTGCGGCAGATAATGAGGGAAGTAATCCGCTCTATATTCCGCCGTTGATCGAGTCACGTCGTGGGCAGCCCATATTTTTAATGATGCAAGAGGCACATTGGACGTTCAATGGTCGTAATCAAGCTGAGTGCATTGGCTTCAATGGCATGTATTTAGGGCCGACAGTTAAGGTGTGGAGTGGGGACGACGTAAAATTGATTTACAGTAATCGTCTTACTGAATCTGTCTCGATGATGGTCAGCGGTTTACATGTTCCTGGGCCATTGTGCGGTGGTGCACCACGTTTGATCTCATCAGAAGTTGATTGGTCACCGATTTTACCCATTCGTCAACCGGCGGCAACGCTCTGGTATCACTCGAATACTTCACAGCATGCAGGTTCACAAGTGTACCGTGGGCTAGCAGGGTTATGGTTAGTAGAAGATGAAGTGAGTAAGCAGTTACCACTGCCTAAGCATTATGGCGTCGACGATATTCCTTTGATTATTCAGGATAAGCGGTTAGATAACTTTGGCACACCGGTTTATGAAGAGAGCTCAACACCTTTTCTCGGTGATACTCTGCTAATCAATGGTACACAGAAACCCTATTTCAATGCATCCCGCGGCTGGGTTCGCCTGCGCTTGTTGAATGCTTCTAATGCGCGTCGTTACCTATTACAACTCTCCGATAATCGTCCTTTTACCGTGATTGCGGGTGATCAAGGATTTATGTCTGCCCCAGTGACGACTTCACAGCTGTCTCTGGCGCCGGGTGAGCGTCGCGAAGTGTTGATCGACCTTTCTGACGGTCATAATGTCTCCATTACAGCAGGGACAGAAGCAACAATCATGGAGAGAATTCGAGGGTTCTTCGAGCCTTCAACGGTGTTAACCTCAACGTTAGTGTTGACGTTAAGACCAACAGGGCTATTGCCCCTGGTTACAGATAGTGTCCCGACCGCTTTGGTCTCCGCACTCGACACGGGCCTCACAAGTCAAACGCGGCATATTCGTTTAAACGATTCACCGGCCGGGGTTAACGATAAGGCGTGGGACGTTAAGCGCGTGGATATGACCGTCCAGCAAGGTAGTTTCGAACGTTGGACGGTAGAGGCAGATCTGCCGCAGTCCTTCTCAGTTCAGGGCGCGATGTTCCTAATTAAGAGTGTGAACGGTGCGCCGCCAATGGTCGAAGACCGTGGCTGGAAAGATACTGTCTGGGTAGATGGTAACGTAGAATTGTTGGTAACCTTCCCGCAAACTTCTTCTGCGCACTTCCCCTTCATTTATGGGAGTCAAACGTTAGAGCAGTTCGATCAAGGAGCAGTGGGCCAATTGTTGGTACAACCTTCACCCACATCGGGTAACAGCTACTAATCAAGCCTCCCAATCGGGAGGCCTGTATGCTTAACGCTTTTCGAAGGTATCCGGTTCCGGACCAAGGCGCTTGCCAGTGTCTAAGGTAGCAATTGCCTTCAACTCTTCTTTCTCAAGTTTAAAATCAAATACTGCGAAATTTTCATCGATACGCTTAGGTGTGACAGACTTAGGAATAACAATTAAGCCACTATCTAAGTGCCAACGAATAACGATTTGGGCTGGTGATTTCTGATATTTTTTCGCTAACGTTTGAATAATATCTTGGTCAAATACACCTTCACCACCCTGTGCAAGAGGGCTCCAAGATTCTGTGTGGATCTTGTGAAGCGCATTCCAAGTATGTTGCTGGCGTTGTTGGAACAGAGGATGAAGCTCGATTTGATTGACGACAGGCGTCACCCCCGTTTCACGGATGATTCGCTCAAGATGGGTCTCTTGGAAATTACAGACGCCGATACTTTTTACGAGTCCTTGACGCTGCAGATCGATCATCCCCGCCCAAGCTTCTACATAGTTATCCTGTTGCGGGCAGGGCCAATGCATAAGGTACAGATCAACATAATCAAGCTGTAGCTTACCAAGGCTAGTTTCTAATGCGCGTTGCCAATCAGTCTGATCAGAGTTCCACAGTTTAGTGGTGATAAAAAGGTCATCGCGAGCAAGTGTGGAGTTTTGCAGTGCCTGGCCAACACCTTCTTCATTTTTATAGACTGCCGCGGTATCAATGGAGCGATAGCCGGTATTAAGAGCGTGGGTCACAGCCTCTTTCGTTTGTTCAATCGATGCTTGCCAAACCCCCAAGCCGAGCTGAGGCATGGTACGACCATCGTGCAGCGTGATAGCTAATTGCTGAGACATTTTAGGCTCCTTCTCTCGATCAGTTGATCATGGATAACGAGCCTAAGTGTAGCCAATAAAGACAGATTGTGGGCGCAGGTAAACGTTTTTCGGAGTGTTTACACTGCTTTTTTCAACCGGGCAAAGCCATTTTCTAAATCATTAATCAAATCTTGTGGGTGCTCTAACCCGACATGAAGCCGAACTAATGTACCGGTGAAATCTAGCTGTCCGACGGGACGGATGGCAGCGATCTCTTCGGGTTGGTTAGCCAGGATTAACGACTCAAATCCCCCCCAAGAATAGGCCATACTAAAGTGTTCAAAATGGTCTAGATAGTGGCCAAGCGCTTGAGAATCTAACTTCTCATTGAGGATAAAAGAGAATAAGCCGCTGCTCCCAGAGAAATCACGTTGCCAAAAGGAGTGTCCCGGCGATTCGGGGAGTGCTGGATGATTAACACGAAAGACTTCATCTCGTTGACTCAGCCAGTGGGCAATTTCAATACTTGCCGATTCGTGTTGCCGTAACCGGACGGCTAATGTGCGAAGGCCCCGCGCAGTGACGTATGCCGTATCGGCATCAACCATTTGGCCCATTAAGTAGGAATTTTCCCGCAATTGCTCTAAGCAACGGTTATTTGCCACGGCTGTACCAATCATTGCATCGGAGTGACCGACTAAATATTTGGTCCCAGCTTGAATGGAAATGTCGGCCCCAGCATCGAGTGCTTTGAATAAAATTCCGGCGGCCCACGTGTTATCGACAATAATGACAGCTTCCGGTGCTATACGACGCACGGTAGCAATGATAGTTGGAATATCTTGTACTTCCATTGTGATAGAAGAGGGCGACTCTAAAAATACGACTCGTGTCGTTGGACGAAGCCACTCAGCAATCTCTGCACCGGAGAGGACGGGAAAATAAGTCGTTTCAACGGCAAGTTTCTTTAAAATAGTAGAGCAAAAATCTTGAGTCGGTTCATAAACTGACCCACTCACAAGAATATGATCTCCCGCTTCAACAAAGGCTAAAATCGCGTTAGCCACCGCAGCCGCACCACAGGGATAGAGAACACAGCCTGCACCATTCTCCAATTCAGTCATCGCATCTTGTAAGGCAAAGTGGGTTAAGGTTCCACGGCGGCCGTAAAAAAGCTCTCCTTTGGCTCGACCTAGGGTAGCGATTTTTTTATCGGCCACAGTCGGGAACACAAGGGAAGAGGCTCTTTGCACCACAGCGTTCACCGCTCCTTGCGTATAACGAGGCTTACGGCCAGCACTAATGAGTGTCGTTTCAAGATGTTGCTTATTGGACATAGCGATCCCTAGATCAAAAATTTCATTTAAGGCTAGAGTATGCAGAGTTGACGGAAAAAGGGAGGATTTTCTTAGGTCAAACAGTCATAACAGTATACTCATAACCTCTTAAAAAACTTAGCCCGATCTATGTTTATAACTTGCTGTTTTTAGCGAATATTATTCGAGTGCTTTTTTTTCAATATGTGAATAGTAATGATAACTACTATCAATTGAATTTGCTTTTGGTATCATAGCGCTCATTGTTTTAAGCAACAAACCGAGGCTAGAGAATGAGTGTGGTGACCAATAATCTGATGCAGACAGATTTATCTGTATTGGGCATGTTCCAACATGCTGATATCGTTGTTAAAGTTGTGATGATAGGTTTGCTACTCGCCTCAGTTGCGACTTGGGCAATTTTCTTTGCAAAGTATACTGAGCTAAGCGCTGCAAAACGTCGCCTTAAAGCAGACCAGCTAGCATTGAAAGACGCACGTACCCTTGACGATGCAGGAAAGATTGCACAGCAATTCTCAAAAAATAGCCATGCAGCCATGCTCGTTGCAGAGGCGCTTGATGAGCGCGTATTATCGGCGCAAAGTGATGATCAGGCCGGAATTAAAGAGCGCACAGTATTTCGATTGGAGCGCCAAGTTGCTCGCATCGGCCGCCACGCCGGACGTAATAACGGTTTCTTAGCGACCATTGGTTCTATTTCGCCCTTTATCGGTTTATTCGGTACTGTTTGGGGGATTATGAATAGCTTTATCGGTATCGCTAAAACACAAACCACTAACCTCGCAGTCGTTGCCCCAGGCATTGCAGAAGCGCTATTGGCTACAGCGGTAGGTTTAGTGGCAGCAATTCCCGCTGTCGTTATTTATAACGTCTTTGCTCGTATGATCGCTGGTTATAAGGCTTCTTTAGGCGATAGTGCCGCACAGATTATCCTGTTACAAAGCCGTGATGCAGATCTGCAAAATAGCGGTTATACGCCAATAACCCAAAATACCACTACTCAAAAACTACGTGTAGGCTAATTGTTATGGCAATGCGACTCAATGATGAAGTAGATGGCGACGGTGAAATGCATGAGATTAACGTCACGCCTTTTATCGACGTGATGTTAGTGCTGCTAATCATCTTTATGGTGGCTGCGCCTTTAGCGACGGTAGATGTGCGTGTTAATCTTCCTGCATCGACCAGCACCCCGCAACCAAGACCAGAGAAACCGGTTTACCTCAGTGTGAAAGAGGGGAACCAGCTTTTTGTCGGCAACGATGCGGTAAGTAAGCAGGATTTGGTGCAAAAAATTATTGCTCAGACTCAAGGTAATAAAGATACCACCATCTTTTTCCAAGCGGATAAAAGTATCGATTATGCAACACTGATGAGCATTATGGATGAACTGCGCAGCGCAGGCTATTTAAAGATAGGACTGATGGGCTTGGAGAGTGCACCCAAGTAGTCGTTAACAGCATGAAGCGATCCTCCTGCGGGAGGATTTTTTTTGCCAAGTACACATTTGTTTATTAATTGTTATAATTTTTTTAATGAAAAGTGAATTTAATAATATTAAAAAGGAGGAAGGTTAGGTATAAAAAACAAAAAAAGTGAGAAATGTCTAATGAGTTATTCTGAATCCTCCTCCAGTCCTTCAGCTTGGCAAAATGCGAAATCGATCTTCCGAGTGACCAGCGGTAATTTTCTTGAAATGTATGATTTTATGGTCTTTGGCTATTACGCGACCGCAATAGCGAAAACCTTCTTCCCTGGAAGTAATCCTTTTGCATCCTTGATGCTTACTCTGATGACCTTCGGTGCAGGTTTTTTAATGCGTCCTCTTGGTGCGGTAATTCTCGGCACCTACATTGACCAACATGGCCGTCGTAAAGGATTACTTATTACATTAGCTTTGATGGCGCTAGGGACCCTGACCATCGCGGTAGTACCGGGATATAATACCTTAGGCATCTTTGCGCCAATACTAGTGTTAGTAGGTCGTTTACTGCAAGGCTTCTCAGCGGGAGTTGAGCTAGGGGGAGTCTCAGTTTATCTCTCCGAAATAGCGCCTCCAGGACGTCGTGGTTTTTTTGTCAGCTGGCAGTCAGGTAGCCAACAAATCTCGGTAATTTTTGCCGCGTTACTAGGATTGGTGCTTAATCATTTATTAGGGAAACAGGTTGTCTCCGACTGGGCATGGCGTATTCCGTTTTTTATTGGTTGCATGGTCGTACCTTTTCTATTTTATATCCGCCGTTCACTCGAAGAAACGGAAGCGTTTAAAGAGAAAAAACACCGTCCTGGAATGCGTGAGATTGCGCGTTCAGTGCTGCGTAATTGGGCACTTGTCATCGCAGGGATGTTTATGGTTGTTACTACAACGGTAATGTTTTACATGATTACTGCATTTACCCCGACCTTTGGTAAAGCGGTATTAAATATGAGTGACCAGCAAAGCTTTTTAGTCACGTTGTTTGTCGGGATTTCAAACTTATTTTGGTTACCGATTATGGGGGCGCTCTCTGATCGTGTCGGTCGTCGTCCTCTGCTTATTATATTTACGATACTAATGATTTTCACTGCTTGGCCAGTGTTGCGCTGGCTAGTGGCCGCGCCAACCTTTGCTCATCTAATTGAAACTGAGTTATGGCTCTCATTTCTCTATGCCAGTTATAACGGCGCTATGGTGGTTTGGCTGGCAGAGGTCATGCCCGTCGAGGTTAAAGCGTCAGGATTTTCGCTAGCATACAGTTTGGCCACTGCACTGTTCGGTGGTTTCACCCCAGCGATTTCCAGTTATCTAATTCATAGTACAGGTGACAAAGCGATGCCCGGAGCATGGTTAACCTTTGCCGCGCTTTGCGGGTTTGTGGGATCACTCTGGTTGGGCTGGCTTGTTAAACGCTATAACCGAACAGTACAGTAGCGTTATTAGCGCTATCTGCATCTGGCAAAATATATAAAGTAATTTAATCATCATATTACTTAAAAAGTAATGTTTACTGACTAGTGATTCACGTACTATTGATTTTATTAATCATGTCGATGCTCGGTAAGAAGATAAATCTGTCCTGTAATACTGAGTAGAAGAGCCAGTTGGATACAATAAAATGAATATGATGCATGTTACTTGGGATAGTGGCTTAGTGGTGGCCTCTGTATTTATTGCATTCCTCGCCTCTTTCTCTGCTTTAGACACTGTCGCTAGAGTGACCGATAGCCGTGGAATGAAAGCCCTATTTTGGTTGGTTGGCGGTGGGGCAGCGATGGGGATCGGTATTTGGTCGATGCATTTCATCGGGATGATGGCGATGCATTTTCATATGCCGATGCGCTATAACCTTGGTGAAACCACTTTTTCGATTATTGTTGCCGTTGTCGGTTCCATCATTGCGCTATGGGCGGTATTCCGACACAACCAATTTACGTTAACTAACCTACTTATCGGCGCAACAATATTAGGGTCCGCAGTGGTTGCTATGCACTACACCGGGATGGCTGGTCTACGCATTAGTCAACCCATTGTTTGGCACAAGACCCCTGTCATTATCTCTATTATTATTGCTTATACCGCCTCTGCCGTCGCATTATGGCTGGCTTTTCGTCTGCGTAACAATGATGCGGGGGTATTAAACCGACGCTTTGTTGCGGCATTGATCATGGGGGCAGCGATAGCGGGTATGCATTATACCGGTATGTATGCCGCTCATTTTGAGCCTACGATGCAGGTTTTACCTGGAGGACTTGGCTCACAGCGATTAACCATTTGGGTGTTTATGTTCACCCTAGTGATCTTGGGCAGTAACCTGTTCGGTGCGATGATTGAGTCACAATTACGGGTTTCCCGTATGGCCAGTAAACTCAAGCTGAAGAATGAAGAGCTCCGTCAGATGGCTTTGCATGATCCTCTGACTAATCTCGCCAACCGTACCCTGTTTGAAGATAAACTCAATGACTATATCCTAAGTGCTAAGCAAAATACCTCAAGCTTTAGCCTGATGTATATGGATCTTGATGGGTTTAAAATGGTGAACGATGCGTACGGTCATGATATTGGGGATAAGCTTCTAGTAGAAGTCGCCAAACGGCTTGATGCGGCGGTTAACCCAAGCGATATCTTGGCCAGAGTCGGCGGCGATGAGTTTGTTTTATTGTCTTACGCTAATTCGGAATCAGAAGCTTCCCTCTTGGCTGAAACGTTGGTCACGGCGATTGAACCCGAATTCAGTGTTGAAAACTATGAGTTGAGAGTCTCTCTTAGTATCGGTGTTGCGATGTTCCCTGCGCATGGCATTGAAGCACGAGAGATGCTGTTTAATGCAGACTCGGCCATGTATCACACTAAGAATAGCGGACGTAATGGCTTCAGTCTGTACCAGCCATCGATGAGCCCCATTGGTCGTAGCCAAGTTCAGCTCAAAAATGAGTTATGGCGTGCCATTCATAACAATGAATTGCGTTTATTCTATCAACCCAAGTTGAACGTAACGTCTGGGGAGATTGTGGGTTACGAGGCCTTGGTTCGCTGGCAGCATCCAGAACGTGGGTTGAAAACACCGGATAAGTTTCTGCCTATCGCAGAACAAACAGGGATGATCTTGTTACTGGGCGAGTGGGTATTAAATGAGGCTTGCCGACAACTCGCTGTTTGGCACAATGAAGGGGCTGAACACCTCACCATCTCAGTCAATCTCTCGGCTCAACAGTTTGAGCAAAAAAGCTTAATCTATTTAGTAACCAGAACGCTTGAAGAGTATCGTCTGGCCCCTGAGAAATTAATTTTGGAAATCACTGAAACGACGGCAATGCGTTATCCGCAAGAGAGCATTAAGATCCTCGAAGAATTGAAAACCATTGGTGTGCAGGTGGCCATCGATGATTTCGGTACAGGGTATTCAAGCTTACTCTATTTACAGAATATGCCTGCGACAGAACTTAAAATTGATCGCGCCTTTATCAATAGTATTGGTCATAAAGATACTGATCCTCGATTATTGTCGATGATTATTGAACTGGCAAAAAATATGAATTTAAATATTGTCGCGGAAGGGGTGGAAAGTGAAGAGCAGCAGACCCACTTGGTGAATTTAGGCTGTGATGTGCACCAAGGTTACTATTTCAGCCGACCGGTACCGCCTTCTGAAATTACTGTGGTCGCCAATAAATACCAAGCTCGGGCGTAAAAGTCGTTGCGGACCTTTCTCAGGTCCGCAATAGCAGACATTAATTATGCGCTGTGCCAGGGTGTGATTCGGCATTCATGGCAGCAAGATCTTTATCGATTAAGAACAGTCCATTTGAGCTATTCTCAAGCATACCCAGTTTATCCAAGACAGTTTTAAATAACTTCTCTTCTTCGTGTTGTTCAGCGACATACCATTGCAGGAAGTTAAACGTTGAATAGTCCTGTGAAGTCATGGCGGCATGCGCCAGTTCATTGATTTTCTGAGTAATCAACTGTTCGTGACGATAGGTAAGCGTAAACAGGTCACTCACTGAATCAAACGTAATCGGTGGTGCTTCAATCGTGCCTAGTACAGGTAATGCCCCAGCATCGCTTAGGTAGTTGAATAAACGTTGCATATGGTCCATCTCTTCACGTGAATGCGTGCGTAAAAAAGAAGCGGCCCCTTCAAGGCCTTTATCGCTGCACCAGGCACTCATTTGCAGGTAAAGGTTGGCGGAGTAGAACTCAAGGTTAAGTTGTTCATTTAAGCGAGAAACCATATCAGGCGTCAGCATAGTTGTGTCCCCAAAAGTAAAATCATCAGTTTATGGTTAATAATTATGCACCATACTTGGGGGTAAATAAAGTACGATATTAAAATAAATCTATTTAAATCAATAATTTAATAATAAAACTCATTCCAGAAATTGAATGTAATTGTTAATCATTCTTAGTCCGTATTAGCGGATGCTTTTTAATCTTAATAATCGGAGCAATTTTTATCCTTACCAAGGTGATTGGGTAATACCGAACAATAGGGAAATCGTGTAAACTAGCAACAATTGTATTTTATGAGTGCTTAAGTGCTCGCGAACATCAGGAATTAAAGTTAAAAGCATGTCTACAGAACGCCTTCTGCAAGAAGTCGCCCTTCGGCGCACTTTCGCTATCATTTCACACCCTGATGCAGGTAAAACCACTATTACTGAAAAAGTCCTGCTTTTCGGACAGGCTATTCAGACTGCAGGGACAGTTAAAGGACGCGGGTCAAACCAACACGCGAAATCTGACTGGATGGAGATGGAAAAACAGAGAGGGATTTCTATCACGACCTCTGTTATGCAGTTTCCTTACCACGACAAACTGGTAAACCTTCTCGACACCCCAGGACATGAAGACTTCTCGGAAGATACCTACCGAACTTTAACTGCGGTTGACTGTTGTTTGATGGTTATCGATGCTGCAAAAGGGGTAGAGGATCGGACCCGTAAACTGATGGAAGTGACACGCTTACGCGATACGCCAATCCTCACCTTTATGAACAAATTAGACCGCGATATTCGTGATCCAATGGAATTGCTTGATGAAGTCGAAAGCGAGTTGAAAATCGCTTGTGCACCCATCACTTGGCCGATTGGTTGTGGCAAACTGTTTAAAGGCGTTTACCATCTGTACGATGATGAAGTCATTTTGTATCAGTCAGGTAAAGGTCACACTATTCAAGAAGTTCGCAAAATTAAAGGGCTTAATAACCCTGACGTTGATACGGCGATTGGTGAAGAATTGGCTGGGCAATTACGTGATGAGTTGGAGCTAGTGCAGGGGGCTTCCCATGAGTTTGATCGCGAGCTCTTTTTACAAGGTAAACTCAGCCCGGTCTTTTTCGGTACTGCTCTCGGTAACTTTGGTGTAGATCATATGTTAGATGGTTTAGTGGACTGGGCGCCGTCTCCGATGCCACGTTCTACTGACCAACGACAAGTGATTGCGGGTGAAGATAAATTCTCTGGTTTTGTATTTAAGATCCAAGCAAATATGGATCCGAAACACCGTGACCGTGTCGCTTTTATGCGTATTGTTTCCGGTAAGTACGAAAAAGGCATGAAGATGTACCAAGTCCGCACGGGCAAAGATGTTGTGATCTCTGACGCGCTAACCTTTATGGCCGGCGATCGTGCCCACGTTGAAGAAGCGTGGCCCGGTGATATTATTGGCTTGCATAACCACGGCACTATCCAGATCGGAGATTCGTTTACACAAGGCGAGAAAATGAAGTTTACGGGTATTCCTAACTTTGCCCCAGAACTGTTCCGTCGTATTCGTCTTCGCGATCCGTTAAAGCAAAAACAACTGCTAAAAGGATTGGTCCAGTTGTCTGAAGAAGGCGCTGTACAAGTTTTCCGACCGGTCAGCAATAATGATCTTATTGTTGGTGCGGTTGGGGTATTGCAGTTTGATGTCGTCGTCTCACGTTTAAAATCAGAATACAATGTTGAAGCAATTTATGAATCGATTAACGTTTCGACCGCACGATGGGTGGAATGTGATGACGTAAAAAAATTCGACGAATTCCAGCGGAAAAATGAAGTCAATCTCGCCTTGGATGGTGGTAATAACCTTACCTATATTGCACCGACAATGGTGAATCTCAATATTACCCAGGAACGTTACCCAGACGTTATTTTCCGTAAAACTCGCGAACACTAATCTTTATCAGCCCACTTCAAAGGTGGGCTTTTTTTAATCTCGCCAGTCAGTTAAATCTTAAAACCCCGCAAAAAATCTAAACTCTACTATTCTTATTACAGAACCGATTGAAGGAAAGATGACAACTTTCTCAGTGAACGGTTTCTTTTGAGTCACTGAGAACAAAACGATATGAAAGTGAAATTAACGCTTAAAACGGTAGCGCCAATACTGTTAGGTCTTGGTGCTCTGGGTAGCTTAAATGTTACCGCACAACAGAATCACTCACTATTTAGCCAATCTGTTAATCATGTTGGCCATTTTATAAGTGATACTGCGGTGACGGCTAAAGTTAAAGCCGCTATTTTGGACGATAAAAAGACCCAAGTTGCGTCTTTATCCGTTAACACTGAACAAGGAAAGGTAACGGTGAGTGGTTTTGTTTCTTCAATGAATGACAAAGATCATATCCGTCTATTAGTTCAAAAAGTATCTGGTGTCGAAAATTTCGACGATCAATTGCGCGTACGTCGCTCAAAAGAGAGTTCGGTAAGGGTTTACGCCAGTGATGTTGCGACGACGAGCGAGGCAATTATGCGTCTTTTGGCGGATAAACAGATCACGACTCGTCATCTTCATGTTGCGACGAGACACGGTGAAGTTTTTCTGACTGGCACAGTACCTACACGCTCAGAAAAGCAGCAAGCAGAAGAGTTGGTCAATGATATTTCAGGTGTTCACAAAGTCAAAAATGAGCTGAAGGTAGTGCGTTGAGCTGTCTGAAGCTGAGTTATTACATCCATTATGCGCTATTGAGCTGGTTTATGTTAATAAGGAGTGGCTTATGTTTCGTTGGGGAATTATCTTTCTAGTTATCGCACTAATTGCTGCTGCACTCGGTTTTGGTTCCTTAGCCGGTACTGCCGCATGGGCCGCGAAAATTGTATTCGTAGTGGGTATCATCTTATTCCTAGTCAGCCTCTTTACTGGACGTAAGAAGTTATAGTGCCCGCAAAATGAGCTCCGCTAGCAAGGACGCTGGCATAATACCCTACAACCTATGTCTTATATTGATACGCACTGCCATTTTAACTTTCCGATCTTTACTCACAATCTCACGCAAAGCCTAACTTATATTCGACAGGCTCAACTTAAAGCCATTATTACTCCTGCGACCCAGGTTGGTGATTTTTCTTTAATTTTAACTCTTGCCCAAACTCACCCAGAAATTTTCCCTGCATTAGGTCTACATCCCCTGTGGACACCACAGCATCACAACGATGACCTTGTTGAGATGAAACGCCTATTGGATAAACATAAGGAAGTCATCGCTATTGGCGAGATTGGCGTGGATTTTTATACCGCTGAACTGGCGGCGTTAGCCTCGCGACAATGGGAGGTGTTATCTTCACAACTGCTTTTGGCTAGAGAGTATCATCTCCCCGTCATCCTCCATTCCCGTAAAAGTCATGACCCACTGTCCAAATTACTTAAGGAAACTGATCTGCCGGCGAAAGGTGTAATTCATGGTTTCACAGGGAGTTATCATCAAGCTAAACGTTTTATCGATTTAGGGTTTTATCTCGGAGTCGGCGGGAGTATTAGTTATCCACGTGCGCATAAAACGCGAGAGGCGTTGAGTAAAATTCCTTTAGAATATTTGGTATTAGAGACCGATGCGCCAGATATGCCGCTTAATGGTTATCAAGGTGAAGCAAATAGGCCCGAGCGCGTTGTCGTAGTCTGCCAGATACTTGCTGAATTGAAGGGTAAATCGGTGGAGACGGTGCGGGAAAGCGTCTGGCAAAATAGTTTATGCCTTTTCCCTAAGCTATCGGCGGCACTGTCCTAATTATCATGGTGAAATGCGACATCTTGCTAATAGCTCACACTAATTTGTTAACAGTTTGGTATAATTACCAAAACATTGAGATTGAGTAACGGATAATGACTGATTTAACCCAGACCGCTAAATTTGCTTTAGGGCTGATGGATTTAACAACGCTGAATGAAGATGACACTGAGCAAGTGGTCATCACCCTATGTCAGCAAGCTAAAAGTGCAATGGGGAATACTGCCGCAGTGTGTATTTACCCACAGTTTATTGCCACGGCTCGGCAAACGTTACAGTTACAAGAAACCCCTGAAATTAAAATCGCAACCGTCACCAACTTTCCTCATGGCAACGCCGATATAACCGTTGCGGTAGCAGAAACCCGTGCGGCGATTGCCAGCGGTGCCGATGAGGTTGATGTGGTTTTTCCTTGGCGAGCCCTGCTTGCAGGTGATGCTGAAGTCGGATTTGCTTTAGTGCGCGACTGTAAAGCCGTTTGTGCACTGAGTGGTGTATTACTGAAAGTCATTATTGAAAGTGGTGAGTTGCAGCAAGCTGAACTTATCCGTCAAGCCAGTGAAATCGCGATCGATGCCGGTGCGGACTTTATTAAAACATCAACCGGTAAAGTTCCGGTCAACGCCACGCTTGAGGCAGCTCGTATCATGCTTGAGGTTATCCGTGATAAAAACAAAGCTGATAGCGTCGGGTTTAAAGCGGCGGGCGGTGTACGCTCAACAGAAGATGCAGCAGCCTATTTAGCGTTAGCTGCCGAGATTCTAGGTCCTGATTGGGCAGATAAGAGACATTTCCGCTTTGGCGCATCAGGTCTTTTGAGTAGCCTGCTCGCTACTTGTGGTGTCGGCCAACAAGACCTGCAAGCGAAATATTGAGACTCTTACTGTTAATCGGTGCATACTGGCCTGATCGATAATTTTTATCTCAGTGGCCTTATTAAGGAGATGAGTATGAAACGTGCCTTTGTAATGGTTCTCGATTCATTCGGAATTGGTGCCAGCCAAGATGCGGAAAAATTTGGTGATAAAGGGTCAGATACCTTTGGCCATATTGCTGAAGCCTGTGCACAAGGCTTAGCCGATCAGGGCCGAAAAGGGCCACTGACGCTACCAAATTTGACCTCACTAGGATTGGTGAAAGCGGCTGAGCTTTCGACCGGAAAAATAGCGGCGGGTATGCATGGAGATGCTGAGGTAATAGGGGCTTACGCTAGTGCGCAAGAACTCTCCTCGGGCAAAGATACCCCATCGGGACACTGGGAAATTGCCGGTGTGCCGGTGTTGTTCGATTGGGGATACTTCCCTGAAAAAGAGAACTCATTTCCAGAGAGCCTATTGAAGCAGTTAGTGGAAGAGGCTCAATTACCCGGCTATCTAGGGAATTGCCATTCATCAGGTACCGTTATTTTAGATGCCCTCGGTGAAGAGCATATGCGCTCGGGTAAACCGATTTTCTATACTTCAGCGGATTCTGTCTTCCAGATTGCCTGCCATGAAGAGACCTTCGGTCTGGAACGTCTCTATCAATTGTGTGAAATCGCCCGTAAGGCATTAACCGACGGCGGCTACAACATTGGACGAGTCATTGCGCGTCCATTTATTGGTGAGAAAGCGGGGCATTTCGAGCGTACGGGTAATCGTCACGACCTAGCGGTTGAGCCGCCTTCACCAACCGTTCTAGCCAAGCTTAAACAGGCTGGTGGAGAGGTGATTTCAGTAGGCAAAATCGCGGACATTTATGCTGAGCAAGGTATCACTAAGAAAGTGAAAGCAACCGGGCTGGATGCTTTGTTTGATGCAACCATCAAAGAGATGCAACTCGCAACAGATAACAGCATAGTGTTTACTAACTTTGTCGATTTTGATTCAAGTTGGGGTCATCGGCGGGATGTTCCGGGTTATGCTGGGGGCTTGGAGTTATTCGACCGTCGCCTGCCTGAGCTGATGGCGGAAGTGAAAGAGGGGGATATCTTAATCCTCACGGCTGATCATGGTTGCGATCCTACCTGGTCTGGTACTGATCATACGCGTGAACATATTCCGGTCTTGATCTATGGCCCGGGTATAGAGCCAGGTTCGTTGGGGCAGCGTGATACCTTTGCAGATATAGGTCAAACCTTAGCAAAATTTTTTGAGCTAGAGCCGATGCAATACGGTAAAGCACTATTTTAATGATAGTAAGGTGGCTCATTAGCGGCCACCGATAAAGTGAAAGGAAGATGTAAAGATGGCTACTCCACATATTAATGCAGAAATGGGTGATTTCGCTGACGTCGTTTTGATGCCTGGTGACCCATTACGCGCGAAGTTTATCGCAGAAAACTTCCTAGATAACGCTGTAGAAGTGAATAACGTTCGCGGTATGCTGGGTTATACCGGCACCTATAAAGGCCGTAAAATCTCGGTTATGGGGCATGGAATGGGTATTCCTTCTTGTTCTATCTATGCGAAAGAGCTAATTACCGAGTTTGGCGTTAAGAAAATTATCCGTGTAGGGTCATGTGGCGCTGTATTGCCACATGTAAAATTACGCGATGTAGTGATTGGCCTTGGAGCAAGTACGGACTCAAAAGTAAACCGTATGCGCTTTAAAGACCACGATTTCGCAGCCATTGCAGATTTTGATATGGTGAATAATGCAGTCACTGCAGCGAAAACCTTGGGCATAGAAGCGAAAGTCGGTAATATCTTCTCTGCGGATCTTTTTTACTCTCCACAGCCTGAAATGTTTGATGTGATGGAAAAATATGGCATTTTAGGGGTGGAAATGGAAGCAGCCGGTATCTATGGTGTTGCGGCGGAGTTTGGAGCTAAAGCGCTGGCAATTTGCACGGTATCTGACCATATCCGTACCCATGAGCAAACCACTGCTGAAGAGCGTCAAACCACCTTCAATGATATGATTAAGATTGCTCTGGAATCTGTGCTGCTAGGTGACTAAACCCTCAATGACCCAGTATCATCATTAGACAAAAGGGCGCCTTGGGCGCTCTTCTTTGTTATTAAATGACACACTTTATTTAGTCTCCGATGCGAATGTTACTGGTGCTGAGATTGAATCCCATTATTATAGGCATTGAAATTTTGTTGCCCTCCAATAGTAGTTGTCGATGAATCTGCGTAATTTTGAAACTGAAGAAAAATTATTTATCCGTCGAGCGCTAGTGGCGTTGGGCTTTGTCTGTCTATGCTTTACTATCCTGGGTATCAATCTCTGGCATTTGCAGATTCAGCAGCACGCCTATTATCAAACACGCTCCAATGCCAACGACATCAAAATGATCCCCATTGCGCCAACGCGAGGGATGATCTATGACCGTAATGGGATCCCGCTCGTTCAAAACGTGACACAATACGATCTTCAGCTAACGCCGTATAACATTAGTGATATGCAGCAAACGTTGGACCAACTTGCACCGATTATTGATTTAACGGCGGAAGATGTCGCAGAGTTTAAAAAACGCCTCAAATTGACAAGTCGCTATAAGCCAATTGTAGTGAAAGAGGAGTTGAGTGAGGAGGAAATTGCTCGCTTTTCCGTCAATGAATATCGCTTCCCTGGGGTGAGTATTGACTCGTTCCAAGATCGTTTTTACCCCTACGGTGCCTCATTAGCACATGTGGTGGGCTACGTCTCGAAAATCAATGACCGTGATGCCCAACGACTTAATGCAGAGGGCGTCGGCGAAAACTATGCTGCTGACCATAATATCGGTAAGCAGGGAATTGAGGGGTATTATGAATCAGCATTACACGGTAAAACCGGTTATCAAGAAGTCGAGGTCGATAACCACGGTCGTATTATCCGTGTTTTGAATGAAGTGCCGCCCACCGCAGGAAAGAATATCTGGCTGACACTCGATTTACATCTGCAACAATATATTGAAAGTCAATTAGTCGGGCAGCGTGCCGCCGTGTTAGCTGAAGACCCGCACGACGGTTCCGTATTAGCGATGGTTTCAAGTCCGAGTTACGATCCAAATCCTTTTGTTAAAGGGATTAGCTACCAATCGTATAAACAGTTACTACAAGATAAGGATTTACCGTTAATTAACCGCGTTACGCAGGGTCTCTACCCTCCAGCATCAACGGTAAAACCTTATATGGCGATGTCTGCACTATTAAATAATGTGATAACGCCACAGACGAGTTTCTTCGGTGCACCAACTTGGACGCTTCCGGGAACTGACCGTCGCTACCGTGACTGGAAAAAGACTGGCCACGGCATGTTGAACGTAACACGAGCTATTGAAGAGTCCGCTGATACCTTCTTTTACCAAGTGGCCTATATGATGGGGATCGATCGAATACATCATATGCTTAGCCAATTTGGTTACGGAAAATTATCGGGCATTGACCTCAATGAAGAGTATCGCGGTCTACTACCAAGCCGTGAATGGAAACTCAAAGCGCGTAAAAAAGCCTGGTACCAAGGGGATACTATCTCAGTCGGCATCGGACAAGGTTATTGGATTGCGACGCCTATTCAGATGGAGAAGGCATTGGTGACGTTATTGAATAACGGCAAGGTGATGCTCCCTCACTTACTGCAAAAGCAGCAATTAGGTAACCAAGTCGAGCCGTACAAAGTACCGGAACAGCTTACACAAGTGGGTACAACAGATTCTCCCTACTGGGGACTGGTACGTCGGGCTATGTTCGGCATGGCTAACGCGCCGAATGGAACAGGTTACAAATACTTCCACACGGCTCCCTATGGCATTGCGGCAAAAAGTGGTACCTCTCAGGTGTTTAGTTTGCGTCAAAACCAAGTCTATAATGCCAAAATGATACCTGTTCGTTTACGTGACCATATTTTTTACACGGCATTCGCCCCGTTTGATGATCCAAAGGTGGCCGTCACGTTAATTTTGGAGAATGGGGGGAGTGATGGGGTAGTGGCTGCACCGGTTATGAGGAAAATACTCGACCATATTATGCTACCGCATGAGTCAGACACGAGCTTGACCCCTGGTCAAGGTGTCCCAGCGATGCTGCCGGTAGAGAGTGCACATCCAGGAGCCATCTTAGCCACCCCGACGGAGCCAGTAACCAGTGCGACGCCTAAACCGGCGATAGCACAGCCAAGATGATGTTAAACGCAGCAAGTTGTCGCAAAGTTGAGCAAACAGATTTAATTTTAAGAAAGAGTGTTGACGAGGCTGCGTGAATAAGGTTTAATGCGCCCCGTTGCCCGAATAGCTCAGTCGGTAGAGCAGGGGATTGAAAATCCCCGTGTCCTTGGTTCGATTCCGAGTTCGGGCACCACTATTTCAAAGGCCTCGCAGAAATGCGGGGCTTTGTCGTTTCTGAGCCATGGTCTATTTATGGTCGTCACAACCACTCTACTAAACTCTTCTGCTTGACGTTTCTTGCCCTTCTTAGCGTTTTATCAGCCGTTTACTAACTTAGCCTTTTTCAATTCATTTTCCTCATTTTAGGTGCTTTACACTGTAAGTATTCGATTTTATGAAATTGAGTATTACCGACTCTTTAAGACTATTTTTTACGGTCCGTATCCGGTCTATTTGTGCAATGCACTCTATCGGTTTAGTTTTGAGATAATGCGAAAAACGGGGGACGTCCTTTTTATTGGTAGCTCACTTGGACAAGTGATGCTACCCACGTAATGTGGACATAGCACTAAGCGAAATTCTGGTTTTCAAACTGTTCCGGGCTGAGACCGCCACAGGCACTGTGACGACGCCACCGATTGTAATCGCACTCGATATAATTAAATACCGTTTCCCGACTGATAAAGCGTTCACCGTGGATACATTCGACTTTCAGCGAGTGGAAGAAGCTTTCCGTACAGGCATTGTCGTAGGGTAATCCCTCGAAAAATCGGTGTGTTCATAAGTAGAATTTTCTACTAACCTGAATTCAGGGGGGATTTCTATGAAAAAATCACGTTTCACTGACAGCCAGATAATCGCCATTCTTAAGCAGGCGGAAGCCGGAACACCGGTTCCTGAACTTTGCCGGGAGCACGGTATCAGTAGCGCCAGTTTTTTATCAACCACTTCGCCAAGTTGTTTTGCTACATGGAAACGGTCAAAGGCGATTTTCTCAACCGCACTGGGTAAGTGGATTCGCGCTGCTCTTATATAGCCTGCGTTCATGTCCATTGAGAGCCTTTTGATAGCCAGCAACTGCCCGTCAGTAAGCATGCGAAAACATACACAACTCCAGAAGGATTAAGGGATGCGGAAGAGGGAGCGTCGGGTCAGCGATAAACCCCAAACAGGATTTTGAAAATTAATCAGCAGGGCGGGTCTAATCGTCATATTCCGCAGCCATCCAGGCGCTTCCGCCTTTTGATGTGCTTACTGTTGTTACAAGAAAGATGTGCCCTTCAAGGCCTTTCTCTGAGAAATCAATACCGCCGTCTTTGGGAGTATATCTTGTCGTTCCATTTCCCTGACGGAACGCAGATAGCCTGTAACGCCGCGATTCTTCGAGATACGTCATATAACAGACAAGATGGCCTGCCCGTGATTTATTGGACCATATTTTAAATTCCAGACGAGCTCGCCATACCCCCTCGGGTATATTTTTCCAGTCATAACTTTCAGGTTCGAGGCCTTCCTGCAATGCCATATTGTAGGTTAAGCCTCTCTTTGCCTCTTCAACCATGTTACTGCTCTTCTTTAATTCGGCTTAAATAGCAATGAAAACACACCCGGTGTAACATCGGTAGTTACCCGGGGTTATCCTGAGCATAAGCATACTGCAAACTATGTGGCGCATCTTTTCCGACCATGCCCGCGTCACGCAATATATTTCGATACCTTTTGTATCGGTGGCCTGTGTCTGGGGGTAATCCCCCCATTTTTAACGGAGGTAATAAGTAGAATCAGTTAACACGTTGAATATGCTGCATCGGCGTGACATCCTCCAGTGCCATATTCGGTCATACGTGATGATAAAACCCTTGCCAGTACGTGGCGAGTGTTGTAATTCATTCAGTGATCTAAACAGGTATTGTCCCAGCCAGTCATCGTGCACGGTTCGGTTATACCACTGAGTAAATTTATTTACCCAGTTCTGGGCATCTTCCAGCGCCACGAACCCTGACGATGGCCACTGCGGCACATATTTCAAGGTCCGGAACAGCGACTCTGCATAGGCATTGTAGTTGCTGACCCGCGGCCTGCTGTGTGACGGGGTGATATTCAGCTCCGCCAGTTTTACCTGCAGCGTCTGTGACTTCATCGCCGCGCCGTTATCTGCATGCAGTACCAGTGGCTGACGCCAGCCCCCTTCACGCAGTACCGTTCTTTGCATCAAGGAGGCCGCGAGGTCACCGCTTTGTGCTTCATGCACTTCGTAACCCGTGATTTTCCTGCTGTACAGGTCGATTATCACGTACAGATAATACAAGGGAATGTATGATCTGATCCTTCAACTCAGCAAAAGTTCGATTTATTCAACAAAGCCGGCTTCGGCACGGAACTCGGGCGTGTGCAATTTACGGAGCTTTTTGTTGGTTGATACTGGTTTTGTCATGAGTCACCTCTGATTGAGAGTTTACTCACTTAGTTGCGTGTCCACCATTGATGGGTAAGATCAAAAACATGAACTGGAATAAGTGTTGCGGTATTAGGTACAGCTATTTACCCCCTTAACCAAAATGGTTAAGGGGGTATTATTTTTGTACTAGCATTTATTATTGCTAGCCATTTTATATTACAACATTAAGGATAAACAATATTTACAACAGCCGTACTGTTCAACGTTCCTTGGGACAATTTTTGCTTATCCCAAACATAATAATAAGCGCCAAGAGGGATACTAAAATGACTGTTTAAGTTATTATTACTTGGAATGGAAAAAATAGATGTGCCGTTTCCCTTAACTGTTTGAGAAGTAGAAAAAATAAGTGGTTTACTCATGTCCTTAATATTGACAACACGAAAGCCAACACCTTTTGCTGAGTTATTACTATTATCGATAAGAGTCATTTGATCCGTAGGCAGTAAAGTGGAGCTTGATAAAAAAATATCGATAGCTCTATCAGTTGTATTGTTAGTTCCTAAATTATTACAACTAAAATTAAGATTAAATGAGGTAAACCCAGGTGTGGGTTGACTAGCAACCTGCTGAATACTTAATTTAGGGAGGTTTATCGTGATCCCAGAGTTGGTTAAACTACAGGAGGTGGACTTAGGGGCGTAAGTCAATATCATCGGTTGAGAATACATATCTCTTTCATCATAAGGCCAAGTGAAGTTATTTAATAGCCAAGTAACAATTTTGTATAATTGCTTCAAGGGCCAGTTGATGATTTCTAAAATAGAAAGTCCACTCGTATCAGTTAATATGAGTGCATCGGTTATGTTCACGACATTACTGGATGAAGAGTTTCCCTCTTTATTTATAAGAGAAAATTTAATCGTTAATGGAACATTTAATTGACTTGCATCAATCGTGCGGCTTCCAGAGAGGGTCTTATTATCCAGGCTATTGGTTATTTCTGCTAGAACTTTATATTTTCCATTGTTAAAACCAATGACGCTTTGATTTGAACCGTTGTTAATTAATAATGGTGTATATAAAAAAGAACTACTATTTGTTGTGCAAGTGAAAGTGCCTGAAAATGTAGTATTGACAGTGGTTGTCCACGTGGGGGATTGTGCGGACAACTTGTCTGATAGATCTATTGATATCGGCGATGAGTGCTGCAATACGTGATTAGTATAACAGGTAGCATCAGACGTCACACTAAAAAATAATGTCAAAAGAAATATTAAGTACTTCATTCTATTTTCTCACTGTGCATAGATTAATACTATTATTCATTTCATATCTTTCCATATTGAATTGACATGTCTGATTTTTCATTTTTACTTTTATAATTTTAGGTGGTTGGTCATACTTTATATAGAGAGTGCTCGATTGTCCTACATACCCCATTTCTTGGTTTTTTTCGTTAAGAACCTCAGCACCAAAAGGCAATGGTGTATAATCATCAAAATTAACTTTTAATATTCGAGTGGTACGGGTATCAGTTGTAAAGGTAACTTTGGTTATAGCGCCTTGAAAAGGAACGCTATATTTTATATTCCCTTCTAAATCAGCCCCATAACTTCCCTCTGTGTCACTCAGCGTTATACTATTTTGACGGTAGGGGGTTACATAAGGAACTAATGCAAGTCCATTTTTATTAGTGATCACACTGGCATCGCCATTAACCATTCTACCTCCGGCCTTTGGTGCCTCAACAATAATCAATGTATCGCTATTTTCATTTGTTGTAAGTACATTCCAAGGTGAGGCGACTATACTTCCTGAAGCACTAAGACCGACTTGTCGATAATCATCGGCCTCACTATAACTCCCCCCTACAGTCGCGACTTGCGAACGATAGGTTGTATTGAAGCCAGCAAGACTTCCACCATCATTCTGGTTACTAGCCGTTAAAGAGTAACTGAGTAAGTTGGAGGGTAATGCAGTCCCACTAACAGTAATATTACTTTGCTGATACTTATTATTTACCGTCGATAATCCTGAACTTAACCAGTTATTATTATCAAATAGGGAGAGTGGTAAGCTTACATTTAGATAAAACCTATTATCTTCATTATTTGTTTTATTTCTAGTCCTGCTCATTGATACTGAGTAACTGATATGTTTTATGCTATTAGAATAACCTATTTGATACTCACGAGACTTTTGGTTATCACTCCAATAATCCCTTTGCGTTCCTGATATGTAGAATGATCCATATCCATCATATATTTTCTGATTGACGGTCAACGTTAAGGTGTTTCTAGGTCGAGCTGAGCGGATAGCATCCCACTCATTTAAGGATAGGTCTGATGTGTTGTCGTACCTATCTTCATCACTACTTTGATAATTTTTCGTCCTCTTATTAAGAGTATTAATTTCATTGAACGTAAAATAGTTTTTTGTCGCGTAGCGGTATCCGGCCAAGGTAAGATTGGTATTGGTGGTATTTAAATATTTACTATAAGTAACTCT
>NZ_JABBFR010000016.1 GCF_018494065.1 Rosenbergiella gaditana
CGCACAATAGAGCTACATGAAAAAGTCATCGGGGCCTTCATTGAAAAATATATGTTCTACTAATTGGAGTCATTACCGGGAAATGCATGCATGATGCAGGAGCTATTCTAATCGGATTTCTGTTGTTAAATTTTATTAGACGATCTTAGCTTTACAGATAAATATGAATCTAGCCTAGGAAAGGCTAGTGCTAAATATTTATTTTGGTGAGCAAAATATACTCATTGGTTTTTATATCAATAAGAGGTGCAACTTTTTGGGTAAAAGCTGCACCTCTACCGATAAATGCAATCAACCTAAGCTACGACAATTTAGAGGGTATTGTAAGTGCAAATTGCCTCGGCGAAAGATAGACTTAACGCCTATAAAAATTTCTCTTATAATAATGAGCAAATTTTGCCGCAACTACCAGAATTTTTTTGTTTAACCAAGTGATGTCTTTTTTAGAGTCTAGACTTGCCCCCCACTGATTTTGCTTTATGAAATCAATGAGTGTTAATCTCTTATTTCTGTTAAAAAATGAAAGAAAAATATCCATGGTACTAGGCACTGAATCTTTTTTCAGGAAGCTACCAACACCGAAAACTTCATTGTGATTTAGGTTGTTAAAAGCATTGATTAATGATGTATTACTACCATCTAGTAACACCCCCCAGATATTCAATGAATAATCTCGTAGCTTATCGCTTGTTAATCCATAATTTAATACTGATTTAGTAAAATGATTTATACAGGAGAGCAAACCCTCTTGGAATTTATTGGTAAAATTATACCAGGTCTTATTTTCTTCTAAATCAATATTCCGTTGAGCAACAATTTTCTCTCCTTCACGAACATACCCAGTGACACTGCCTGTGGGTGAGTTAGTTATCATTTCAATAGGCGCGACAGAGTCTAGATAGTGAGAATACTCCTCTTTTATGTTCAGATCAGGACCGAAGGAAAATTTAGCAGTATTTTCTGGTTGTTTGTTTAGAAATTTTTGTAGGCCTAGATAAACACCAATAAATTTTGTGTTAGGGAATAACAAAGCTATATTATCATGGATAGTCCCTCTCCAACCAACATCAACGAAACAAAAACTATCTTTAGAATTGTTAGTTATTCCTTTTTGGTTGAAATATTCAATTATTAGCTTCTTTTTCTCACTAATAATATTCCATACAATAGCTTTAAATTCGGAATCTGAAAATAAACTTACAACTCTAGCATCCAACCATGGGTATTGAATGACTTCATTATCTTTTAGATTGTATTTGTCAATAAAAGAATGTACGATCGTTATGTCGATATCTAAAGTCTTAAATAATGCAGAAATAGATTGGGTACTGTATAAAGACCAGACTCTCATCATCTCATCAATACTTATTTCACTTAATGATGGAGAAAACGTTGATATCCTACTCACTTCTAATATTTCAAATTCGGGTAATTTTAAATCATTCATTTGACTTTCGA
The DNA here is from genome assembly GCF_018494065.1 of Rosenbergiella gaditana. Classification (GTDB taxonomy): domain Bacteria; phylum Pseudomonadota; class Gammaproteobacteria; order Enterobacterales; family Enterobacteriaceae; genus Rosenbergiella; species Rosenbergiella gaditana. The sequence continues at coordinate 1,459 of NZ_JABBFR010000016.1, forward strand.
TTTCAGAAATAAATTTTTCGAAAGCTTTGATAAAAAATTCACCCTCTCTAGTAAAGAAAAATATTTTTTTGCAATTATTCCTTAATGCCTCCTCTAATATCTTTGTACAAAAACCAACGATAAATGGGGTCGTTTTCATACCCGTTAATGTAGATTCATCGATATCATTACTTTTTTGATTTTTGGTTAAGTCATTAGTTAGAGTACTAATGAGTTTAAGGTCATTACCCCATAATGATTCTCTTTCAACTCTAAGGTTATTTTCACTATCAGGGCAATACAACTTAGAGGTGATTCCTAGTTCAGTAGGTATTTTGACATCGGACCAAGCATTATCTCCGATATGTAGCCATTCATCACTCTGAATATTATGCTCATTTCTTAAGAAATCGAATAGCTTTCCACTTCTTTTGTTTAGTCTAATGTCGGCAGATGTTATACCTTTGTTAATTGGGAAATTAACATCGGAGTTTTTTATTATATCAATAATAGAGGGAGATGAAATATAAAAGTCAGATAAAAATAAAGTTTCATCCGATGAGTTTTCGTTTAAAAAATCTATTATATATGGGTCTATGTATGTTAGTGACTTTTCTTTATTTATTTCCCATGAATATAAGTCTTCAACAATATCCTCTATATTGACACTTTTAGATATGTTATTTTTAATCCATTGAAAAAAAACATCTTTTATATGATATTCATCATCAAAACCCTCATCACGTGATAATTTAGCAATCGCTAACTCACAGTCAACTCTACTTTTAAAAAGGGCGGTGACATCATAATTATTATGAAGGTGATGATATTTAAGATAAAAATAATATGCGGTTGATCTTTTGATAAAATCAGGGTGGCACTTTCGTCTAAGTATAGTGTCCCAAACATCCACAGTTTTTAGTTTAAATTTTTTCATAATTTATTTTCTTTTATGATTTGATAAATGATCTAATTTTATTTTTAATAGAGAGAGGTAGTTTCGAATAAATTCTTTTCATCAGATTATTATTTTGATTATAGAGTGTGTTCGCTATATCTGGGCGAATGTTTTTCGTCTCAAAAGGGGGTCTTTTATAGGAGCGAACTAAATCAGTAGTTACAGAATCCGTATTATTTATAGCGGAAAGGAAGGCATCATAGAACCCTTCATTTTCATTTTCCAATGTTCTGCCCACCATAAATTTTTCGCCAGACTCCCCCATATGCTTGGCTAATGAATCATCATTAAGTATTTTCATTAATCCTTCTGCTATACTTTCGGGAGTTTGCTTACATAAAAGCATTGCGTCATGATCGAAATCATAAAGATTATTTTCTCGCCAGATTTCAACGACAGGAAGCCCTGACTGCATCATCTCGAATGGGACCCTTGATGGGTTAGATGAACTTATACATAATCCAACAGCACATTTATTATATAATTCGTTACATGAATCTAAAGGAAGCAACCCTAGGTTTTCATGCTCAAACCAAAGGTTTTCTTTAATCGTTGATCCATATAGGTAAATTTTAACATCCGGCATGCTATGTTTTACAATTCCAAGGGCTTCAATACCTATTCTTGAGCATCTTCTTGGTTTATCAGGCTGATAGATAAAGCAGATTGCTTTCTGTTTAGGGATAGTATTAATTCTTTTATAAATTTTATTATTAACACCAAATTCAAAATGGAAAGCATTTATAGAAAAATCATTTTTAAGCTTATATCTTAGCCACCTGCCTATAGTTATTGGTATTAACCCATAACTATAAGAATTTTCTGCCATCAAATAGGAGTCACCAACAGGATTAAAATATGCCTCATAATCCTGAACAAAATACAAGCGCTTACAGTCGAATGGTAATGACGCTACAAAAGGTGCAGAATACCAAATAGTTGCCACAGCCACATCACAAGGCTGAAATTTATCCCAACCGTAAAAAACATTTTTCAAACGTATACGAAAAAGATTGAAAATTAAATCACATCCCTCGGTCTTACCCGATTTATCTTCTAAATAGATTATACAATTATGACCTTTCGATTCTAGAAACTCTGCATGTTGGAGCATAGTCCTGTGCCCACCGGAACCTTCGATCAGCTGAGGAATAAACCATGAAATATTTGCCATTTAATTACCATAATTGATTGCTGTAGATGTGATTAGTTGAAGCTTGAAAATAATAACTTACTCAATACTTAGAGGGATTATCTTAGCGTATAGTTTATATATAATATTATAGTCTTAATATGATGTACTTTTAGTGCCGGTGTGTATTTTAAGCAAAGGTTTAAAACTAGTTTTTATTAGAATCAGTATATTCTCTAACTATATTCTCCAGATTCTGGATAAGTTTTTCTTGATTAGCTATTGTATTATCTTTTTCATCGATCAACTGGGTTTGATCTCTGATAGTTAAATCTCTCTCGTCAATCATAAGAGTTTGAGCTTTAATAGCGATATCTCTTTCATCAATGATTTTAGCCTGATCTTTAATTGTAATATCTCGTTCGTCAATCAGTATAGTTTGCGAATTGATTGCTTGCATTCTTTCGGCTAAAAGTGCTGACCATGTGTTGTTATTAACCAAACTAAATAACTCTAACCTACCAATAGATAAAGATCTTTTTATATTAATTAGTTTTATAACCCAATCTATAATGTCATGATAAATATACATCACAAAATTCAGCGGAAACGATTTTTGTCCCAATAACTCGTTTTCATGTACATTGAAGAAAGTATTTATTCTGTTTATTGATGTATTTAGAAGAATAGTTGCACAAGATATTTTTCCCAAGGAAAGTAACATAGTTACATTCATATAGTAGCTTTGTAAAATCTTTGTGCTAATTGTTGGGCTAAATTCTTTAGTAGAACTTCTATAGGCCTTACTGAACCAATACATTGATTTTATAAAATCACTTTTTTTTCTATAAATTTGTCCTAACAAAGTGCACAAAGATATGTACCATCTAATTTGATGGGGGCTAAGATGGCTGTCTTTATAAATATCACAACAGTAGTCAGTAATTTTATAGATAATAAATTCATCTGGATTATAATTGTTTAAATATTGATAGCCTAAGACCGCTAATGCAGATCCATAATCTGGACTTAGAGGCGGATAAGTTTCCAATATTTGTAAACAATAATTTTTCAAATTGAATCTAGATTTATTTCTGAATGGAAATTCCACTAACGATCTAACAATCCACGGATTAATATAATCTCTAGGAAATGCCAAAAGATTATCAGGGGGGGAGCTATAACCGTATATTGATTCATTGTATTCGAAACCCTTAAATATCAAAGGGTTTTTCATTAAAATTAATATATCAGAATAAGAGTTTATTATTGACCCTGTATAATCGACTATTGAAAGCGTTTCATTGTCATTAGTAGAATAACTTTCAATATCTAAGTTTATTGATTTTAAAATTTTTAATACGCTGGTTTCTTGCTTAAGTAAAACACATCTTCCTGAGGGTACAAGTGACTTAGATATAAAATCGAGGGTTATTGAGTTTAATTCAATATCATTATCAATAAATAGAATAAAATTATAGTTATTATTTTTAATGTTCGTTGATATATCAGCTGAATGTAGGAAGTTTAAATTATTAGAATTTATTTTATATGATAAGTAATTTCTAATATTTTCATTTCCGTCATCTAATATTAATATTTCATCACCAGGGCAGATATAGCTAGTTACTTTATCTAGTGTTTCACTAAAGTAGTGTACTTTCTCATCTAGAGTAACATTATATTCAAATAAATAATTATTAATTAATTCAATATTTACTCGATTTTCTCCCTCTTTGATTATCTCCTTATTAATATTTCGATAGTTATTTTTTTCTAAAAAATTAATAAATTCCAAGTGATTATTATCAACACAGTCTATTGAAATTTTAAAAAGTTTTATGTTTAAATTGCAAATAATTTTATAAAGATTAGTGAAGTCTGAATTTTCAATAGAAAATCTAACATAAAAATAATCAATACTATCTATACTTTCATTGTAATCGATCTCCTCTAATGAATTAAATCGATACACAATATAGCCAGTGTTTAACAAGTCATTATAAATTTCATCTTCGCAATTTATTAATAAATATTGGCCAGGATACTTATAATCGAATAAACTAGACATTTCTTCACCATGAAGCATTCATTTTTAGATCAATAACACCACCAAAGAAATACTCATCCCTGACAACATTAACATGAAAAAAAGCGGCCTCATCTTGCCAATGTAAAATTCTTTGAGATAAATAATTTGGTGTCTCTTCTAATGATACAGCAGCTTGAACTTCATATAAGTTTGTACCTAAATTACATATGAAATCAAGGTCTACAAAAAAACGCTCACCTGCGCTAAATTTTCTTTTCCAAAATTGGGTGCAATCTGAATTGTTATATCGTATTGCCATATCTTGGTTAAGAGTTCCCCAAGAATATATTTTAACACCCTCTTTATTACGTATCCTAATACCTACATTTAGTTTAGATATATTTCTCTTAATATGGCAGTGTATTCTAATTTTTATCTTATCGCCTGGGTTGAATGCATTACTAAATTCACCATTGCTATTTAATATTTTGACACTCTCAATCTCAGCATCCCCTTCACCGAAGGATAATTTATCCGTTCTTGACTGATTTTTATTATCATTTTTTTCATTATTTGAAATGTCTGGAATAACTGATGGCTCTTCTTTATTTGTGGCTATATTGTCGATTTCTTTTTTTGAAGCTAAATCTTGGGCTAATTTTGAAAAATACTCGCTTTCTTCTTTATGTAGCAGTCGTCGGTACTCTAATAATATTTCTGACGACAATCCAACGTTAAGTTGTTTTCCCCGATCAAGCAGGATTGATTTATTGGTAAGCGTTCGGACTGACTCTTGATCATGAGAAACAAATAAGAGTGTTACACCATCACTTGTCAGTTTTTCGATTTGCTGGAAACAGCGTTTCTGAAATAAAGCATCTCCGACCGCTAATGCTTCGTCTACAATTAAAATTTCTGGTTCTAATTGTACTTGCACAGCAAACGCTAGTCTTACCATCATTCCACTAGAATACGTTTTTACGGGTTGCTTGAGGTGTGACCCTATATCAGCAAAGCCAGCTATTGCATCAAATTTATTATCTATTTCTTGTCTCGAAAGACCTAAAACAGCACCATTCAAGTAAATATTTTCTATACCCGTAAATTCTGGATTGAAACCTGATCCAAGCTCTAATAGAGCCGCTATACGGCCATGTGTGTATATCTCACCACTTGTTGGTGTAAGCGTTCCTGTAATCAACTGTAAAAGTGTGCTTTTACCTGAACCATTACGTCCGATAATTCCCGCTGATTCTCCCTTTTTAACCGAAAAACTAATGTCATCAAGGGCCCAGAATTCATCGTAATAATTTTTAGATTCTTTTCCGACTAAGTATTGAAATTTAGGAAGTACGAATTGTTTTAGTCTATCTCTAGGTGAGTGGTAAATGTTATAGCATTTTTTTACATTTTTTACATTTATTGCTATATCGTTAGATGACATCTGCAAAACCTTTTTTAGTCTTTTGAAAAAAAGAAAAACCTATTAAAAATATTAATAAACTGATTACTGAGTCAATAGTTAACATTTGCCAATTAGGACTCATACCAAAGCAAATAATTTTTCTAGTCTCCTCTATAAGAAAAGCTATTGGATTCAGTAAAACAACTTTTTGGAAAGATAGAGGTAATGCAGAGATCGGATAAAAAACTGGAGATAGAAACATAAGAATCGTCACGGCAATGCTTATTGTCTGAGGAATATCTCTTATGTATACCCCGAGCGAAGCCAAAATCCAACTTATACCAGTAATAGATAACACTAGTGGTATTAATATAATTGGAAGAAATATCGTGGTCACGTGAATCTGATGTTTAAAAAATAAGATGGTTAGTAGTAGCACGATTAGGCTTATACCAGCATGAAATAAAGAAGATAGAAGACTAACTATCGGCAATATTTCAATAGGGAACACTACTTTTTTAACGAAATTAGCATTAGAAGTTATTAAGGTTGTTGATTTATTTATCGCTTCAGAAAATATATTGAATATTATTAAACCAGTAAATAATATGATAGCAAAATCGGCATGACCAGTATTCTGTTCTCCTGCCCATCTGGATTTGAAAATAACTGAAAAAACAAAAGTATAAACTGTAAGCATCAATATAGGATTAAATAACGACCATGTTAAACCTAAAAAAGATCCCTTATATCTTCCCATTATATCTCTTACAGTCATTTGCCAGATTAAATCTTTTTTATCATTGAGAAGTCTAAGTATATTTAAAATCATTTTAATTCCTGATTCGAAAATTGATTGTATACAGATAAAGTTTTCTTAATCACGATATCTCTATTAAATCTATCTTTAACTATTTTAGATGAAGTTGAGCCAAATCTTTCTCTTATGTCGGGATTATCTTTTAGGAAAATTATTTTATCTGCAATTTCCTCTGGGGTGGCATTATTTATTAGATAACCATTGTACCCATCATTAATTATACTTTTACAACCCCCTGAGTCGCTTACAATGCATGCTCTCCCAACCGAGCAAGCTTCTATTATAATTCTTGGAACACCTTCAGCATATTTAGTAGGTAACGCAACTAAGTTTGAATGTTTTAATAGAGAATACATATCTTCGACTTTTCCTAACCAAACTATATTTCCTTGTTTTTCCCATTCATGTATTTGGTTTAAACTTATTGCATCTGGATCTTCTAGATCTGATATTCCTGCTACTTTTAAAACTATATTAATATTTTTTTTATGTAGTATATCAACAGCCTTTACTAAGTCACCAAGTCCTTTCGACCATAATAGCCGACCTGCAAACAATACTGAGAAAGTGTTTTCTAAACATTCTTTTGTGTATACATATTCATCAATATTAACCCCAGCACCCTCTATTATGTAGATGTTTTCTTTTTTCAATTTTACATAGCTATCGAGTAAATGAAAATCGTTTTCATGCTCAAAAATTATTTTGTGATTTCGACCTGAAAAAATTATTTTATATATGTTTGTGACTATTTTAAATTTTAATCTATTTAAAATGCTTTCATGTTTTTGGAAAATCCGTCCTAACCCAACGAAGCTCACTACAAAAGGTGTTTTTAATAGCCTTGCGTAGATCCCACCTAGAATTATTGGTTTTATGGTTATAAGATGAAATAAGTCTGATTTTATTTTTCTATTTATTTTGACTAACTGATATAGAGTCGTTAAGTTCTTTATTGGGTTGCTACTAAATCTTTCTAATTTGATGTCTAAGCAACAAATACCCTTTGACTCTATATTTTTTCTTATGTTTTTGTTTGGAAAGGTACTAATAAGGTAGACTTTATGTCCATTATTTATTGCAGCTTCAGCCCTTTCTAGCCAATGTAATTCAAAGTACCATGAGGCATTGACAAAATATGATATCTTCATGAAATCTCAGTGTTATTTTAATTTGGTGAGTCTCTTGTCATAGGTTTTGTAATGAATTTTAACCTTTTTCATTAATTCATTGTTTTATAACTGCATGGCATCTAATGTTAATAAAGGCTTTATTTTAACCTTTTTAAATTTAAAAATCTAAAATATTTATGTCTTTATTTAGTTATTAATTTTAATGTACCAATAGTCTGAAAATAGTGCCCTTTTGTCTACAAATGGGATAATGAATAATTGTAAATAGAAATAAATTGTATCCCCTGAACCATAAAAAGAACGGACTGATTTTTAATGTAGCCAATTCATAAGTTAAATAGGTGAATTCTTAATATAGATATTTCAGTATGCTCTTATATTATTAGGTTGTTTTTTGAGCTGAGTTCTTAAGTAAAATATATTTATTTTTAATAATTTTGCAGTAGCATTAATGCTACCGCCCTTGACTATCGCTATCAAATTGCGTAATTACTCAGATTATCTTACTTGGCTAAACCATTGTATTTTATGTGTTTTTTATATTGACTTAGCGTATTGCGTTGGATTATATAGCTTTAGAAATTTTTTTTGTACGTTTTTCTTAAAGTTTATGTATGTTAATAGTTAAATATAAAAGTACCGGTAAGCTTTGCCCCTTAACGCTTCTGAGGACAATTTTCGTCATTGAACATCGTTTTTTGACTAAATTTCTTTCAAAACAGTCAATTAAAATCTAATTTATAACCACTGGATGTTGAATATGATCATTTTCTACTAAATGAAGCGTTGGGATAATTTGTCTCATTATTGATAAAAAACTTTAACCTAACACGGGTGGTCAATAAAATCTATCCCGGTGTGGTGGATGTAATTGCACATGACTAAATAGCTGCGCTCAACACCGCTACATTTTGCCAGACCATGTTTTCCTACAGGGAATGTGCTGATAGGTTCCATAAAATGATGAACTTTTCTCAGTAACTGCTGCATTGAGCGGCACTGGTGCTCACCGGTTATCATGTTGTGCAGCGCCTGCCTCAATCGCTCAATGTGGTTTACCCACGGCGAGTAAACCAACTGATAAATTACGTTGAGCTTCGGGTTTACTTCCAGCCAGCACTGAGCTTCACGGCTTCTGTGGATAATGTCGTTGTACATAGTGAGCGTGATCGTCTTTACTGTCTGCGTAGTTGCCAGTCTGTACCGATTTTGGGATTAAGGTGGATATCCAGTTCCCCCTCATAAAAGACCGAATGCTTTGTATTCGTCTAGTGTTTTGCGGATTACTGCCATCTTTTTATCTCTGTGCGGGTCACTAATGCACTATGCAGAGATGCTTATACGGCCAGCGGGCCAGGATTTTAGACCTTTACTACTCGATAAGGTAAACTTGTTAATCCAGTCACCCACAGGTGAACGGGGACAGTAGAGGATCTTGGCAACGTCACTGACATGGTCATCCCGGGCAGCATTAACATGGCACTCACTCCACGTGCAGGACTTTGTCTCGTGTTTTACGAATAGTTTTCTGCATCTGGCGCCGTTTGTCACGGGATATTGGTGCTATTATCGCCTTCGCTAAGTGCGGTTGTTGATAGGATTGGTTTACGATTGGCCAGATCACTCAATTTGGACTGATTTCCTCCAAAGTGATCGACTATTTAGCGTACAGAGTTACTGACTCTATAAATTAATAAATTAACAAATTAACAAATTAACAAATTAATGAAATAACTGAGTGTCAATTCATGCAGGAACGCTCATCCCTAGTTGCTATTAGCAGATTTAGTCTTGCTAAGAGCTGTACCTACCCCTGCGTATTCGTGATCTACCTAGAGAACAAAACGGCTACTAATTATAACTATCTGGCTCACCCAGTCTTTTATGAGGGTAAAGTGGATATCAATCTCACCTCTGATATCGGTGCAGACTGGTCACTGCGAGGCTAGTTAAAGGTAAGTTGTGACGCTCGGTCATAATGAAAAATAATTTCTCGCAGGTGTGTTAGACAGCTGAAACAAATTTCAGCGACGTGGGGGTAACAGCAAAAGTTCAATGTTGTTCATTAACTTGTCAATGTGTCTCACAATCATTTATTGGCGAGAAATGTTGCCTACTTGATGATGTGGTATAGGGTAATAGTTTATCGATTGGCTCTTGGCATTAAAAAAACTCGTGTCATGCATAATTTCGTTTTATGGAATTATCTGTAAGTAAAACAGCTTATTATTACTATCAATGCTCTATCTCTAAGCACCATCATAAAACTTAGTAAAGGTAATCCGGTAGTGAGTACTAACAAATATGCTTGTGCCAGGTAGAACTGCATTGGTCCACATACAGGGCCAAAGTAAAACGTAGCTTGTCGTATAAGTCCTACGATGGTGCTCCACAATAAAATTACAGAGATACCCATAATGAGGTACGTGGAGAAGCCGTGTTCATTCCTTAGCATTTATACTTTTAGTCGTAATGTCGCTAAACCCGATAGAATATGTATGTTAGTACTCGCTACCGATAAATTCACAGTTGGTAGGAGTAATCGTTGAATAATTTCACATAGTGTATGTATATTGGTTGTGCATCCCACCTACACTTCACGACGAGGCCCCCGTGCAAGGCTCCTGTTTATGCACATCCATTAAATTTACCTTATCCTATAGCCCAACTACTTTCTATCGTTGCCATTGCTCTTTATGTCGCCGTCAAACAGGTATCGAATCGAATTATGCCACTTTAGTGCATAGTCAGCATTTTACCTGGTCTTCAGGCGAAGCGAGTATTCACTCCTGGAGAAAGGATTCGGGTTATCGCAATGATTTTTGTCAGCATTGTGGCAGTACGGTGCCTAATCCATTAGCATCGGTTCCCTACTTTTGGGTGCCCCTGGGGTTACTGGAAGGGTTAGAGCATTACCAGTGTGTTGCTGATTTCTGTCTGCAATCCTCGGCTTCATCATCTCGTTGCTCTGAAATTCAAACTTATCGCGAGCCAGCCCAATCACTGGAGCAACTTCTCAGTATGCTCCAGTTAACATAGTAAGTTAGTTAGTATTCACTATTTTCCTGAGTGGCGGCTAATAAGTAGACCGAGTTATCGAACACCTGCTGGCTCGCGCGGCACTGCATAGTGAACTCAAAATCATGGGTGAGTGGCTCAAGCCATTGCTTAGGATAGATATGCGCTTCAACCGGAATATTGAGTGTTCCTAAGGGTTCAATAAAGGGGCGTGATTGTCCCTGGGTCAGCAAATCATTATCACTTGCGCTGCTCCAAACAGGAAGATAGTGGGTGGTCAACCAAGGTGTCGCCGACATAGCATAAAGCCTTCGCAGGCTGGGTGGGGACAGTGCTGTATTCGACATTCACCACACCGACTCCGCGTTCGGCGAGGAGCTTGGCGTATGCCAACATGCTCTCTTTATTTCCCGTTACCAGCCACCGCTGTGCACTAACATAGTAACCGGATAGTGCTGCCGAGTTTGCGTGCATGGCGTGACAATATCAATGCTTGACCTTAGCAAGTTGCCACGGCAACGATCGTGGGTAATCCTCAAGTAGCGCTTAACTTTTTTGTCTGCGTAATCGGTCAACGCTTGAACGTTTTTTTTCGTCCTGGCATGGTCATTGCGCCGTGCATCAACGAGATCGTATGAGACTAACAGCCGGACAGCAACAAGCTTGTGATAATCAATGTTAGCCTTTTAGAACCTAGCGCTATAAAAAGTATTTTTTTCACATTATTTCTCCTCATTTGTATAATAAATGTTAAAATTATAGTGATAGCTTCATAAAAATTGTCAATGAACTGTGCTATTAGTCATATTTTGTATAGAAATTTTTTATTAATAAGCCATACTAACCATCGTTATGGAATACTCGTAAAAACTAGTTACATATTGGCGAATTTTTCATCACAGGCGAATGTGGAAAATCGGAGATTGGTGCGGCAAGCTTCATCCGACGTGAGTAATTAAAAATATAAATTTCCTGCTTTAGGGCGGTCTTATTGCTCCGATTTTTACATTTTAAAATAGCTGTTTTATTTAAGGTAGATTTCGATGTCTAGGGAACGCAGAGGCTTACGTCTCATTACGTTATTATTCTCTCTCTTCTGCTGCTTATGGTTAGTCATTGGTGGTGGATATTTGTTAGCAATCGGTGGAAGTAGCTACTACTTAATCTCCGGTCTCGTCATGGCGCTTTTTACCGTGTTTCTTGCCAAACGCAAAGGCGGTGCATTTTTCGTTTATGCGTTGATCTTGATCGCGACGGCAATCTGGTCCTATGTTGAATGTGGCATAGACTTCTGGGCATTAGCACCACGTCTTGGTATCTGGACATTGTTCGGTATCTGGATGCTGTTACCGCCTGTCTACCGTCAAATCTCACGCCCTAACGCCGGTAATACACCACGTACTGCGGTGGCAGTAGGGGTCATCCTAAACCTGCTGATGGTCGGTTCAAGCTTCTTGGTGAAAGACCCGCAAGAAATTGACGGTACCCTAAACATCAATAACGAAGCGCCTGCAGCGCCAAGTGTTGCTGCTCAGGACTGGCCAGCGTACGCACGGACGCAAGATGGCGTTCGTTACTCGCCATTAACGCAAATTAATGAGCATAACGTCAAAGACTTACAAGTTGCTTGGACATTCCGTACAGGTGACCTTAAGCGTGCTGATGATCCAGGTGAGATCACCAACGAATCTACCCCGATTAAAGTCGGTAATATGCTTTATACCTGTACTGCGCACCAGATTCTTATCGCACTGGATGCCGCAACCGGTAAAGAAAAGTGGCGTTTTGATCCAAAAATCAAATACGACTCTACTTTCCAGCACATGACTTGTCGTGGTGTTTCCTACCACGAAGTGTCCGCTACGCCTACCAACGGTAGCCAACCTGCTGCATGTTCACGCCGTATTTTATTACCTGTAAACGATGGTCGTTTGTTTGCGGTTGACGCAGAAAACGGTCAAGTCTGTAAAGACTTCGCGAATAACGGCGAAATCGATTTACAACACAAACAGCCTCATGCCTTCCCGGGTGGCTATGAGCCAACTTCTCCGCCAATCATCACCGATAAAGTGATTATTATTGCCGGTGCGGTAACCGATAACTTATCGACGAAAGAACCTTCAGGGGTTATTCGTGGATTTGATGTGAATACTGGGCAACTGCTTTGGGCCTTCGATCCAGGCGCTAAAGATCCTAATGCTATTCCTGCAGACGGTGAAAGCTACACGCCTAACTCACCGAATTCATGGGCACCTTCAGCTTATGACGCGAAATTAGATATCGTTTATATCCCGATGGGGGTCAGTACGCCAGATATTTGGGGCGGTAACCGTACTCCGGATCAAGAGAAGTTTGCGACCGGTATTCTCGCGCTGCATGCTTCAACCGGTAAACTGGCTTGGTTCTACCAAACGGTACACCACGACCTGTGGGATATGGATGTTCCGGCACAACCAACCTTAGCTGATATCAAAGATCAGCAAGGTAATACTGTACCGGTGATCTACGCGCCAGCGAAAACAGGTGATATTTTTGTTCTAAACCGCGTCACAGGTAAACCTGTTGTTCCTGCAAATGAACATCCAGTACCACAAGGTGCAGCAGAAGGTGATCACCTGTCGCCGACCCAACCTTATTCTGAATTCAGCTATCGCCCAACCGCGCACCTGACAGATAAGAAAATGTGGGGCGCGACCATGTTCGACCAGATGATCTGTCGTATCATGTTCCATCGCCTGCGTTACGAAGGTCCATTTACACCTCCTTCAGTTCAAGGCACCTTGGTTTTCCCAGGTAACTTAGGCATGTTTGAGTGGGGTGGTATTTCTGTTAATACGGATAAACAGTTTGCTATCACTAACCCAATGCAACTACCGTTTGTCTCTAAACTAATTCCTCGTGGTCCTAACAACCCAATGGAACCTGATGAGAAAGGCGCTAAAGGGTCAGGTAGCGAAGCAGGTCTTCAACACCAATACGGCGCGAAGTTTGGTGTAGAGCTGAATCCATTCCTGTCACCGTTTGGTCTTCCATGTATGGAACCTTCATGGGGCTTCGTTTCTGCGGTTAATCTGCAAAACCATGAAATTATTTGGAAGAAACGTATCGGCACCATTCGTGATAGCTCGCCGATTCCTCTGCCGCTGAAAGTCGGTACTCCAATGTTAGGTGCTCCTATCACGACAGCAGGGAACGTATTCTTCATCGCGGCGACGCTAGACAACTACCTCCGTGCTTATAGCGTGCATGACGGTAAATTGTTATGGCAAGCACGTCTACCGGCTGGTGGACAAGCAACACCGATGACTTATGAAGTGGATGGTCAGCAATATGTGGTGATTAATGCTGGTGGTCACGGTTCATTCGGATCGACCATGGGTGATTACATCATTGCGTATAAACTTCCTGACGCGAAGTAATCGGCCGGCATCACCCTACAGGTGGTGATGTCTGCAATTCATAATAAACCCCCGATAAAGCAATTTATTCGGGGTTTTTTTATGGGGTTGATCAAGAGAAGAGCGTTATAGATTTATTCGTACGAAGGGTAGGGAAAGTGGGGGGAAGCGTTACCTAAACAAGAATGAGGTGTTGCTTCCCGTACTCATCAGCAGAGATTAAAAATTATTTGGGATAAAGATATCGGGAGATTGTTGCAACGCATAGTTGAACGCATCGGTTGCGATATTCGCCATAGATTGCCAATTTTGCAAAGTGAAATCGATTCCAAGAAGCCCAGTAACAAACCAGCATGAGGTGCAAAGGCCCAGACCTGTGAATACGGCACTTGCCGCTTTAAGGCTATTTTGTTGGCATTTAATCTTCATTATGCTTGCCATGTACATCAGTCCTGCACTTAGCAAACCCCAACGCATAACGATCAAACTTGTTGCAAGAGCGCTCATCTTCAATCCTCATTTTTGACCAAAGGGTTAACCCATTGTTGATAAAACGAACAATGAGAAGGTATCATAAAGTGTGATTTAGTTCACATTATAGACAAGAGGGGGCAGAATTTGAAGAGTAAGTTAAATAATTAGCATTTTTGGCTCGCTATTGTTAACGAGCCTTAGCACAAGAGGGAATAAATAAGCGGCACGGACACTACGATAACGACCCAACATGGCTAAATGTCGGCATAGTACGACAGCGTTGAGAATGGCGATATGCTGTCGGGGTGAGGTCGAACTTACGGCGAAAAACACGTGAGAAGGTCTGCTGTGATTCGTACCCATATTGTAACGCGATATCAAAGACTGGGCGTTGGCTGGCGCATAACGCTTCTGCTGCTTTCGCTAAGCGTCGGTCACGAATGTAATCGCCGAGTGTTTGACGCGTCATTGCACGGAACATTCTCTGTAAGTGCCATTTGGAGTATCCAGACTTAGCGGCAACTTCATCAATAGAAAGGTTATTCCCGAGATTCTGATCGATCCACTCAGTGAGTGAAATGATGATTTCTTTTTGCATCTGACGTCATTCCTCTGTTTAGTCATCACATAATGTGATCTCGAACAAGTTTTTAAAGTATAATTCCTCAAGTTAACTTGAGGTAAAGCTTAAAAATGAAAAAAGAACGATCTCAATTAAAATCAAGACTTTCCCCTGGAGAGGTGGCGAAGCGAAGTGGTGTCGCTGTTTCTGCGCTACATTTCTATGAGACAAAAGGGCTGATCGCAAGCAGTCGTAATGCCGCAAACCAACGGCGTTACAGTCGTGATGTGCTCCGACGCGTGGCGATTATAAAAATTGCACAGCGCATTGGGTTACCGCTCGCGACATTAAGCGAGCATTTGGCGAATTATCCGCCGGATAAGCGTATTTCAGCGAAAGAGTGGGAGCAACTTACCGCGCAGTGGCGTGATGAGTTGGATAAACGGATAGAAACATTGATTCGATTACGGGACGATCTCAACGGTTGTATCGGCTGCGGATGCCTATCCATGCGTGATTGCCCGCTACGTAACGCTGACGACCACTTGGCTGAGCAAGGCAAAGGAGCGGTCTTATTGGAAAAAGAGACGAATGATAATGATTCGGAACTTTTAACAGGGGATTTTTCCGATGACCTGCTAGGCTCAAGGAAGTTGTGACCGATTATGATAATAAATCGATGAGATCCATCTTATTAAGCACGTTTTTTACGCCACGTTGAGGGTGTAAAGTGTACTTTATGTAAATGAGTGAGCCTGTTGCAGTCAATAGGTTTTGTTGTCTTCTGGAAAGGTTACAAGGAAAGCATGGAAATTTTCTTCACCATACTGATTATGACGCTGGTGGTATCACTCTCCGGCGTTGCAGCTCGTATCATTCCCTTTCAAATCCCCTTACCGCTTGTGCAAATTATTGCCGGTGCGTTATTGGGGTGGCCAAGTTTTGGATTACACGTCAATTTTGATCCTGAACTGTTCTTAGTCCTCTTTATCCCGCCGTTACTTTTTTCAGATGGTTGGAAAACACCGATTAGTGAATTCCTGCATCATGGGCGAGAAATTATTGGCTTAGCGCTGGTATTAGTTCTGATTACGGTCGTAGGGATTGGTTATCTTATTCACTGGACAGTACCGGGCGTACCGTTGATCCCAGCCTTTGCCTTGGCAGCGGTGCTCTCACCAACGGATGCCGTTGCGCTTTCAGGAATAGTCGGTGAGGGACGTATTCCGAAAAAAATCATGTCGATAGTTCAAGGTGAAGCCTTGATGAACGATGCGTCGGGTCTGGTATCACTGAAATTTGCTATTGCCGTGGCGATGGGCTCGATGGTATTCACTTGGTCGGGGGCCTCACTCGAATTCTTAAAAGTATCGTTAGGGGGCTTGTTGGCAGGTGTGGTGATTTGTTGGCTATACGGTAAATCACTTCGCTTATTTAGTCGCTGGAGTGGTGATGATCCCGCCACGCAAACCGTACTGCTGATGTTACTTCCGTTTGCCTCATACCTGATTGCAGAACACTTAGGCATGTCTGGAATTTTGGCCGCGGTGGCTGCGGGGATGACCATAAGCCGTTCTGGTATTATTCGACAAGCCCCGCTTGCGATGCGTCTACGGGCAAATAGCGTATGGCAAATGCTAGAGTTCGTGTTTAACGGCATGGTTTTTTTAATGCTCGGTTTACAGCTGCCAGGTATTTTGCAAACCACCCTGACCGAAGCGGAAGTCGATAATAACGTTAATATTTGGATTCTATTATTAGCGGTAGCGATGATCTATATAGCGCTAATTGTGGTGCGTTTCGGCTGGTTGCTGCTGATGCAACGTATTAGTAAACGCTTACTTAAGAAACGTCCAATGGAGTTTAGCAACTATTCGTTACGCGAACTGTTGGTGGCAACTTTTGCTGGCGTTCGTGGGGCGGTGACACTGGCTGGTGTCCTGTCCATTCCTCTATTTCTACCGAATGGGGAAAATTTTCCAGCGCGCTACGAATTAGTCTTTTTGGCAACCGGGGTGATCCTATTTTCGTTATTGGCGGGAGTAGTGACCTTACCTGTGCTGCTGAAAGGCGTATCGGGTATTGATAAAGGTGAGACGGGAAAAGAACTACGAAATGCCCGTTCTATTATGGCTAAATCGGGTATTGATAGCTTATATAAGATGGAAGAGCGTCTCGCGAAAGATACCAATGAAAATATTGACCCTGAATTATTAAAAGAGGTCAATTCCCGTGTCATTGGGCAGTTACGTCGGCGGCTGGACGATAAAGATGATGTAGAACAAGCAATGTTTATGGAAAATCTGGAAAGGCGCTTGCGGCTTAATGCACTTCGTGCAGAACGGGCAGAGGTTTATCACTTACGAGCGACTAAACAGATTTCTGATGAATCAATGCGCAAGCTCCTTCGTGACTTAGACCTTCTTGAAGCGCTGCTTATCGAAAAAGAAGAGTAACTTGACTCCCTATCCTTCAGGGATGGGGAGTTAGACACAGCCTTCATCGATAATTTTTATTCATTTCACTGCCGACTCGCCTCGCTATATACTTAATCTTTATTGAGATAATAACGAGGCATTCGTATGTCCACTTTATGGCGCACCTTACGCCAGAAGTTGGTAACCGATTCCCTGTGGCAAATTCCGCTGCAGCTCTGCATCTATATCGGGTTATACCTATTAGCTGGCTTATTGGTTAATATTTTCACTCTCCCCCTTCCAGCAAATGTTATCGGCTTAGGTATTTTGCTGCTGCTCATTATAGTACGTATCGTACCGGTGAAGTGGATTCGTGCGGGCGGCAACTGGCTATTAGCAGAGATGTTACTTTTCTTTATTCCAGCCGTGGTGGCGGTGGTCAATTATGGCCCACTATTGCGCAGTGAAGGGTGGAAAATTGTGGTGGTGATTGGGTTGAGTACCCTATTGGTATTGGCCGCTACTGGTTCTGTGGTCGAACGGGTATTTCGTTATGAGATGGCACGGGCACAGCGTAAGTTAGGAGCGAATGATGAGTAGTATGATGGTTAACCTCTGCTGCTTGGTGTTGACCGTAGTCGTCTATTATCTCAATAAACGGATTTATCGACGTTGGCGCTCACTACTGTTGATGCCCTTAGTCTTCACGCCATTGGTATTGATTGTTCTACTGCTGACAACACATATCTCTTGGGAAAGTTATATTGGCGATAACCATTGGTTAATCTGGTTACTTGGCCCCGCGACATTGGCTTTTGCGATTCCGGTATATGAAAACCTTGGCTTGATTCGGCGTCATTGGATGTCACTTGGGGCTGGAGTGTTAACGGCGGTGGTTGTCGCAGTATTCAGTTCCGTCTGGCTGGCTCGCCTTTTCTCATTACCCGAAATGGTTGAGCGCAGTTTAGCTGTACGATCTATTACCACCCCTTTTGCACTCGCTGCAGCAAAACAAGTGGGAGGGCAACCTGATTTAGTCGCTCTGTTTGTGGTAATTACTGGGGTCTTTGGTATGGCGATGGGTGACTTTCTTTTTCTTCATTTAATGATTAAACAGAGTGTTGCCAAAGGCGCCAGTTTAGGCGCTGCTTCCCATGGTGCTGGGACCGCAAAAGCCTATCAATTAGGGCCAGAAGAAGGGGTAGTCTCAAGTTTAGTCATGATGCTGGCAGGTATTATTACCGTGCTTTTAGCACCTTTTATTCGTTTGCTCTTTTAAAGAGCGGGTCACTGCAGGGCAGTGACCCTTGAGTGTTAAGGCTGCTTAATGCTCTGCTTTTCTTCTAACAATTTCTCGACAACACCCGGATCGGCCAATGTCGACGTATCGCCGAAGTTGGTGGTATCGCCTGCCGCAATTTTTCTTAAAATACGACGCATAATTTTACCCGAGCGGGTTTTGGGTAGCATCTCCGCCCAGTGCAGCACGTCAGGGGTGGCGATAGGACCAATTTCTTTACGCACCCACTGGCGAACCTCTTTGTACAACTCACTACTTGGCTCTTCACCACTATTGAGCGTGACATAAGCGTAAATAGCCTGACCTTTGATTGAATGCGGAATACCGACCACTGCCGCTTCGGCGATTTTAGGATGTGAGACTAAAGCGGATTCGATCTCTGCCGTACCTAAACGGTGGCCTGAGACGTTTAGGACATCATCAACCCGACCTGTGATCCAATAGTAGCCGTCTTCATCACGACGTGCGCCATCACCACTGAAATAGTAATGTTGGAAGGTGGAAAAGTAGGTCTGTTCAAAGCGTTGATGATCGCCAAACAGGGTACGCGCTTGCCCAGGCCATGAGTCAATGATAACCAAATTGCCTTCGCAAACGCCTTCTTGAATGACCCCTTCATTATCCACCAAGGCTGGTTTAATCCCAAAGAAAGGGCGGGTGGCGGAACCTGGTTTCAATGGTGTGGCACCCGGTAGTGGTGCGATCATAAAGCCACCGGTCTCGGTTTGCCACCACGTATCGACAATTGGACAACGGCTATTGCCCATTTCAGTGAAAAACCACTCCCAGGCTTCAGGATTGATCGGCTCACCGACCGAGCCAAGTACCCGTAATGAGCTGCGATCGGTGCCTTGAATTGCTTTATCGCCTTCTGCCATTAAGGCACGGATAGCCGTTGGCGCGGTATAAAGGATAGTCACCTGATATTTGTCGACTACTTCGGCCATACGCGAGGCGGTCGGCCAGTTTGGAACGCCCTCAAACATTAAGGTGGTCGCGCCGCACGCCAATGGGCCATAGAGTAAGTAGCTGTGCCCAGTGATCCAGCCAACATCTGCAGTACACCAATAGATATCGTCTGGCTGATAATCGAAGACATATTTAAAGGTCGTTGCAGCATAAACTAAATAGCCGCCAGTGGTATGCAATACACCTTTAGGCTGTCCAGTGGAGCCGGAGGTATAGAGAATGAATAAGGGATCTTCTGCATTCATCGCAACGGGCTGGTGTTCAACGGATGCATCGGCCATGAGTTCATGCCACCAACAATCACGCGGTGCATGCCAATTCGGTGCCTGGCCGGTACGGGAATATACCACGACATTTTTTACACTGGTGACGGCAGGATTCGCCAAGGCATCATCGACATTTTTCTTTAACGGAATGGGTCGACCTGCACGTAAGCCCTGATCGGCGGTAATCACCAATTTCGCTTGGCTATCGATAATCCGACCCGCTACAGCATCCGGTGAGAATCCGCCAAAAATCACAGAATGGATAGCACCAATTCGTGCGCAGGCCAGCATCGCCACTGCCGCTTCAGGAACCATCGGCATATAGAGCGCGACGACATCCTGCGACTTAATTCCCAATGAAGTCAGTACATTCGCGAACTGACAGACTTGTTGGTGTAATTCGCGGTAAGTGAGGGTTCGGCTTTCGGTGCCGTCATCACTTTCCCAGATAATAGCCTTTTTATCAGCATGTTCGGCCAGATGCCGGTCCAAACAGTTAGCGGCTATGTTAAGTTTGCCATCTTCGAACCAACGGATATCAATATTACCCGGATCAAAATGGGTATTCTTAACAGTGGTAAAAGGGGTTATCCAATCAATGATCTGTGCTTGTTCCCGCCAGAATGTGTTGGGATCTTCCACCGATTGTTGATAGAGCGAGGCATACTGCTCTTCGTTAATCAGCGTGTTGGCAGCGATGGCATCCATAATGGGGTGGGTAATGGGTTGGCTCATGACAGGTCTCCTTTTTTGTTAATTTTATGTGAAAAGATGCATGATAAAAGACCAAACCAGTGATTTGTTTGGGTTATGTGCCAGAGATCACGGGATTGCATCGTTATTTACCGAGTCGTCTGTTTTATCGGTATCCTCGACCATTCTGGCAAAATCAACCAAGATTGCCTAGTTGTCGGCAAGGTCTATGAAAATTTTTTTCACAAACGTGCGCATTTTTTCGAGCGAAATTTATTCTTTTAGAAGATAGGGTTATAAAAAACTACTGTTTATATACGATAATGGATTATCAAAAGAGAATTATCCGATGTTTATGAAAGCTTGCGCTCGGCAGAGAGAAAATGGTAATACATAGCACACAAAATCGCAGGAAGCGGTTTTAGCACACAAACATCAAAGACTTGGCCGTTTTATATTTGGCATTTTTATTTCTGCGTACTTCTCTTGTCACTGAAGAGTGAAAGGCAGTTTGACTGAGGAAACCACTATTCTATGAAAGGCTTCAAAATCACTCTTGCTTGGCAAATCCTAATTGCACTGATATTAGGAATTGTTGCCGGAAGCATCCTCCATAATGCACCAGACAGTCGTGATTGGCTGGTGGTTAATATCTTAAAACCTGCGGGTGACATCTTTATTCATTTGATAAAAATGATTGTCATTCCGATTGTTGTCTCTTCATTGATTGTCGGAATTGCCGGTGTCGGTGACGCGAAGAAATTAGGGCGTATTGGCCTTAAAACAATCATTTATTTTGAGGTAATCACCACTATTGCGATTGTGGTCGGACTGACATTAGCCAATGTGTTCCATCCAGGAACTGGTATTGATATGTCTGCGTTAACCACTACCGATATTTCAAAATACGAAGCCACAACGCAACAGGTACAGAGCGGGTCACACAGCTTAGTGACCACTATCCTGTCGATCATTCCGCAAAACATCTTTGTTTCATTTGCGAATGGCGACATGTTGGCGATTATTTTCTTCTCTGTATTATTTGGTTTAGGCTTATCATCGCTACCTGCCGAGCACCGCGATCCTCTGGTTTCTGTTTTCCGCTCGATCTCAGAAACCATGTTTAAAGTGACCAACATGATCATGCGTTATGCGCCAGTCGGTGTTTTCGCGTTGTTAACCGTGACCGTGGCTAACTTTGGCTTTGCTTCACTTTACCCACTAGCGAAGTTAGTCGGCTTAGTGTATGCCGCTATCTTGCTGTTCGCGTTCGTTATTTTGGGTGGTGTCGCGAAGCTATGCAGTTTAAATATCTGGACATTGATGCGCATCCTAAAAGATGAGCTAATCCTGTCCTATTCCACGTCGAGTTCAGAGACCGTTCTTCCACGTATCATGGAAAAGATGGAAGCTTATGGTGCACCAAAGTCTATCACTAGCTTTGTCGTACCAACCGGTTATTCTTTTAACTTAGATGGTTCTACGCTCTATCAAAGTATTGCGGCGATCTTTATTGCTCAGCTGTACGGTATAGAGCTCTCCCTGACGCATCAGATCATTTTAGTCCTCACCTTGATGGTCACGTCGAAAGGTATTGCTGGGGTACCGGGTGTTTCCTTTGTTGTCCTGCTCGCAACGCTGGGTAGCGTAGGGATTCCGCTAGAGGGACTCGCCTTTATTGCTGGGGTTGACCGTATTATGGACATGGCACGTACTGCATTAAATGTGGTCGGTAATGCCTTAGCCGTATTGGTGATCTCTTGCTGGGAAAAACAGTTTGACGTGAATAAAGCACGGGCTTATGAACAACAAATGTTGGGAATATCACGCGCCAAATAACTGACTATTGATCAATGATCAGTCGGGAGTGCATGATACGGGTCAGTACCGTTCATCACTCCCGTTTTTTTTGTCCAAAATAAGGCCTTATCATGTCTATTAACCTCCACCGTCTCGTGACCGAAGGTCGCAATATCGCCAGTGAAAATATCGACCAGTTATCGACGGCAGAGATGCTGAAGGTCATCAATGATGAAGATAAAAAAGTCGCTCTAGCGGTTGAAGCGATTTTACCGGAAATCACACAGGCCGTAGAGGCGATTACGGCGACCTTGACACAAGGTGGACGATTAATTTACAGCGGCGCGGGTACGTCAGGGCGCTTAGGTATTTTAGATGCCAGTGAATGCCCGCCAACTTTTGGTACCTCTCCTGAGCAAGTGATTGGGCTGATTGCCGGAGGGCATAGGGCGATTCTGCAAGCGGTTGAAAATGCGGAAGACAACGAAGAGCAAGGTGCTAAAGACCTACAAGATATTCACTTCACTGCGCAAGATATTTTGGTCGGTATCGCAGCTAGTGGCCGCACTCCTTATGTATTGGGGGCATTGGCATGGGCCAAACAGTGCGGAGCGGTCACCATAGCAATCAGTTGTAATGCACAGAGTCCGATGGCGGACTGTGCCGACATCGCGCTTAGTGCTGTAGTGGGGCCAGAGGTGGTGACAGGCTCTTCTCGCCTGAAGGCTGGGACAGCGCAAAAGATGATCCTCAATATGTTGACGACGGGAGCAATGATCCGCAGCGGCAAAGTGTTCGGGAATTTGATGGTGGATGTTGAAGCGACCAATCAGAAGCTGATTCAACGGCAGAAAAATATCGTTATGGATGCCACAGGTTGCCAAGCGGAGGATGCCGAAGCGGCACTCTCGGCCTGTAATGGACAGTGTAAAACCGCAATACTCATGATCTTGGCTAATTTAACGGCTGAGGAAGCAAAGCGGCGGTTAACACAGCACAAAGGTTTTATTCGTTCAGCCTTAGCTTCGTCTGAGAATAAATAACGAAATGATTATATTTATCATTTGAAAAATCTATTACACTCTTAGCGTTTCTCAACATGATAAGCGCTAAGGGCTCTGTTTTACTGTCCAATGCGCAATGACAGAGGTAATGACTATGCAACGCAATTCTCTTTTCCGTCCCTTATTACTGGTGACAGCGCTATTTTCAGCGGGGGTATTTGCCGAGGAAGGGCAAACCCTAACTCAACCTGTCTCGAAAGGGCTTTACGAACTGGCTTATGGCCAATCTTCACAGCAATTATATGTGGCGAGTGCTGGGAGCCGACAAGAAAGCGGTGGTGCGGTATATATCCTTAACCCGCAAAGCCTGAAGACTGAGCAGGTGATTAAAGAGCCACTCAAGCCATTTGGCGTGGCTATCGATAATACTCAACATATTCTTTACACCGGTAATACTCGCGATGGTTCGATTACAGCGATCGATCTACAAACCAAAAAGATCATTGCCCAACAGGTGGTTGAAACTCGTCAACGCACTGAGTCGTTTAGACCGCCACAAATTCGTGAGATCACGGTCGATCCGGTAACTCATCAGGTTTATGCCACTGGCGTAGGGGCTGAGAGCGTCGTTTGGGTACTGGAGGGTAAATCTCTTAAAGTGATCAAAACCATTACCGGCGTTGGTAAAATGGCGACTGGCCTTGCCTTGGATCCAACACAGCATGCGCTCTACTTGTCCAACGCCGATGCAGAGTGGATCAACATTGACACGCAAAATAACAGCATCCTAAAACGGACAAAACTGGATCTGCCCGGTGACCATATGCTGTTAAATGTGAGCCTGGATACCGCGGGCCATCGCGCATTCATCGCAGATTTTAAACAGCCGCAAGTCTTGGTAATTGATACACAAACTGATAAAGTTTTGACCAGCATTAAGGTACCCGAATCGTTAGGAGTACTGTTCAACGCGCAGCGTCAAGAGCTGTATGTGACACACCGTAAGGCGGGTACCGTAAGCATTATTGATGCGAAAACCTATCAAGTGAAACGTACGGTTACAACAGATGGGATGCCTAACAGCTTAGCGTTGTCCGACAAGGGTGATGTGCTTTATGTCAGCGTCAAACAACCTTCTTCTCGTGAGAAAGAAGCGACACAGCCAGATACTGTCTTACGTATTACTCTGTAACGCGCAACAAGGCCTCATGATGAGGCCTTGTTTTCCTTATCACTCTTTAAACAAAATTGATAATTTCCCACCTGGCTCGGCTAATTTCGCTAATTTCTTCTCATTGACGGTTTTACGTTGCCCCAATTGCGATAAGGTCGGGGAGTCGGCTTTATCAGTAGAATGTTGGCTACCTTGCGCGGCGACTAAGGATGCAGCGGCCTGTTGTAGATAAGCCATATAGCCCGCTTTGGTTGATAGTTGCTGAGTGTTCACGGGTTGCTGGGTGCGTAGCCAGCTGCCGAGGTAGAACTCAAGGAAAGGCGGTGCTTGGTCTGGCTTATCGTAGGCAATGCCCCGTAAGAAATAGACGATAGAGCGATAGGGGTCGTTCTGCATGGTCTGCAGACCTACCTGCTGGGGTAACTGAGCGGGTGTAACTGGTTTACCTTGTGGATCTTCCAGCCAGGTTAAATGTTGT
Source organism: Rosenbergiella gaditana (assembly GCF_018494065.1). Taxonomy (GTDB): domain Bacteria; phylum Pseudomonadota; class Gammaproteobacteria; order Enterobacterales; family Enterobacteriaceae; genus Rosenbergiella; species Rosenbergiella gaditana. The sequence continues at coordinate 26,471 of NZ_JABBFR010000016.1, forward strand.
TGTTGCATCGTACTCCAGAACAGATCCATTGACGCGAGCTGGCTGAAATCATTGGTAATACGTACCGCGAATGGAAAATCCTGATTATTGGCTAGCGCCCGGTAGGTCGAGACAGTGTGGTGGCCATCGGTGAGGTAAATATGATGGTCCGGGGCAATCACTGCACTTTTCACGTCGTCTGGCTCCGTCCCAGGGGCAGCAAGACAGGTGAAACTGGTGGGCTGTGCGAGAGATGATTGGCTATCAAAGGTTTTGACCCCTTTAGCGCCAATATCTTCACAGAAACCTTCAAACAGCTCTTGTCGATCACCCTGTAATTTAGCCACTTTATAATTGACTTCATCGACACCAATCGCCGGTTGAGTGGGACGGATCTGGCTGACGTTCAGTGTTTTAATGGTCTGTGCATAAGAGAATGGACCGCACGATAAGCCCGCTGTGATTAACGAAGCAAGTAGAACCGAGGTAACGCGTTTCATTATCTTTTTCCTCATAAGGGGGATAAAAAAGGTGAGTGACCTCACCTTTTCTTTATCATTCACGAGTCTGAGGCATCGTTGATTAAGTCACTGTGGGACTTATCCTTGAGGATCATCTCAAAACTATGAAGACGCTTATAGATTGACATCAATTCGACTAACGTGGACCATGAATTGATCAAATATTGAAACGATGAGCGAACCTGATCGAATACGTTGGAGATTTGATTCATTAATCCTAAGGTAATGGTTCCTGCAACGATAGCGGGGAAGAGAACAAATAAGCCAAAGATATTATCGACTTGCAGATACAAAATGCGTGTAATATTGAAGTAGAGATAATGGAAGTAGAGCCGGAAATAGTTATAGCGTACTTGATTATATAGCGCTTTCACCGTCGGCGGCGTAGCTCGGTTGGCATCATCCTCACCATAGACTAACTCTTTACGATAGGCTGCTTCGACCCGCTGGTTTTTAAAAGATAGACCCGGCAGTTTGATCCCCACTACCGCTAATAAAGCCGTCCCAAACAGTGACCAGACAATAGCAATGATTACCAGTGCATAAGGGATATCGCCGATAATCGGCACCGATTTTACGTGTACGGAAAGCTGTGCCAAGATCGGCAAAAAAGCAATCAATGTCATAATCGCTTGCAGTAAGCTAACGCCCCAACTTTCCAAGGTGTCAGCGAAGCGCATCGTATCTTCTTGCACCCGTTGAGAGGCCCCTTCGACATGACGTAGTTGTCCCCAATTCGCCATAAAGAAGTTATTCATCGCCGTGCGCCAACGAAACACCCAGTGGCTGACGAAAAAATTATTCAACACGCCCACGACGACGGCGACTAAAGCAATGCCGAGAAACGCGTAGACTTGTTGATAAAAATCCTCGATTCGTACTGAACCGGCTTTGCCGAGCGCTTTTTGGATAAGGTTGCCAAAGGGCGCATACCAAGCATTAATCGCAACCCCGACCTGAACGCTAAACCAGGTCGAAAAAATGATCAGGGCCAATCCCCAAACAGACCAGCGTTGCCATGGGTGGTTATCAAGCAAATGCCATACCACAGCAAAGAGGGTAACGGCGACCCAGAAATAGAGATAGAACCAGAGATAACTCAGCTGCCAAAACCGTGCGACGGTTGTCGGTAGCGGTGACAGAAAAGCCTTAGCGAGTGCCGGAAAATGAGCCGGTAACTGTGCGGCGACACCGAACCAAAAAAGGACCACGACCAAACTCCAAGCGGCTGCGCTGGTGAAAAAGAGCAGTGGGCGTGGGAAATAGCATTTAAACATGATAACTCCCTGAAAAATTAACTCCTACGACGACTATACTAACTTAACCGACTGGAGAAGGATCTTACTGGCGATTAAAAAACATATTCTGATGACAATATGTTAAATCTAGTCACAAAAAATAAGTAGATATGATTTTTGATGTTACTCAACTGTGTTACAATTAGACTGTTACCGGTAACCACCTTATAAAAATACAACAGCGGTACCGAACAACACTGTCACGCTATCTTTCAATTTTTCATGCTGCATTATTTGCAGTATTAAGGCAATGTCATGTCAGAACAAAAAAACGGCCAGTCACGCCGTGATTTTCTGCTGAAAACTATCGCTATCGCGCCAGCCATGGCTGTCGGGACGGCAGGGATAGGGGCTCTAGAGAGTCGAAGTGTCTTGGCCGCAGACAACACCAGTTCTGCCCCTTCTCAGGCGAGAGATTACCAACCCTCTTGGTTTACTGCTGAAGAATTTGCATTCATTACGGCTGCGGTAACGCAACTGATCCCGAAAGATGAGCGTGGCCCAGGTGCACTCGAAGCGGGTGTCCCTGAGTATATAGACCGTCAAATGAATACTCCTTATGCCACCGGTGCAAACTGGTATATGCAAGGTCCTTTTACGCCGGATGTTGATAAAGAGTTTGGCTACCAGTTGCCTTTAGTACCGCAGCAAATTTATCGACTGGGGATTGCCGAGGCGAATCAGCAAAGCCAACAGCAATACGGTAAAGTCTTTGCTGAGTTAACAGCAGCGCAACAAATTGAATTTCTTAAGGACTTAGAAAGCGGTAAGCTGAACTTTCAACAACTTCCGTCAAAAACTTTCTTCTCATTCCTACTGCAGAACACCCGCGAAGGCTTCTTTAGTGACCCGATCCACGGTGGTAACCAAGGATTAGTGGGCTGGAAATTGATTAATTTCCCAGGCGCGCGTGCAGACTTTATGGATTGGGTGGAGCGTGGTGAACGCTACCCATTACCACCAGTATCGATTCGGGGTGAGAGAAGTTAATTATGGCTAATGAACAAAAAAAAGTAGATGCGGTAATCGTCGGCTTCGGTTGGGCGGGCGCGATTATGGCAAAAGAGCTAACCGAAGCTGGTCTGACAGTGGTTGCGCTGGAGCGTGGTCCGCACCGTGACACTTATCCCGATGGTGCCTACCCGCAATCGATCGACGAACTGACGTATAACGTTCGCAAAAAGCTCTTCCAAGATCTTTCTAAAAGCACAGTGACTATCCGTCATAACCCTTCGCAAACTGCGGTCCCTTACCGCCAACTTGCCGCGTTCTTACCCGGCACCGGTACCGGTGGCGCAGGATTACACTGGTCAGGCGTACATTTTCGCGTCGACCCAGCAGAATTGCGTCTACGCAGCCATTATGAAGAGCGCTATGGGAAAAACTTTATCCCAGAAGGGATGACGATCCAAGATTTCGGCGTGACCTACGACGAGTTGGAACCTTTTTTTGACCAATCTGAAAAAGTGTTCGGGACTTCGGGTTCCGCATGGTCGATCAAAGGGAATGTGGTGGGTAAAGATAAAGGGGGTAACCCTTTTGCAGGCGATCGTTCGCAAGACTTCCCGCTTCCTGCACAGAAAAGAACCTTTTCTGCGCAACTGTTCTATAAAGCTGCAGAAGCGGTCGGCTATCATCCTTACGATATGCCTTCGGCTAACACCTCTGGGCCTTATACCAATACTTATGGTGCACAGATGGGGCCGTGTAACTTCTGCGGTTATTGCAGTGGTTACGCCTGCTACATGTACTCTAAGGCCTCGCCGAACGTCAATATTTTACCGGCGCTTCGCCAAGAGCCTAAGTTTGAACTACGTAACGACTCCTATGTGCTGAAAGTTAACCTGACGGACGATAAAAAGCGTGCAACAGGTGTCACCTATGTGGATGCACAAGGTCGGGAACAGATCCAACCGGCAGATTTAGTGATCCTCTCTGCGTTCCAATTCCATAACGTACACTTAATGTTGTTATCGGGTATTGGTAAGCCGTACAACCCTATCACTAATGAAGGGGTGGTTGGCCGTAACTTTGCCTACCAGAATATGTCGACTCTTAAAGCACTGTTCGATAAAAACACCACCACCAACCCCTTTATTGGAGCGGGCGGCGCAGGGGTTGCAGTGGACGACTTTAATGCAGATAACTTTGATCATGGACCGCATGGTTTTGTCGGCGGATCGCCATTCTGGGTAAACCAAGCCGGCGTAAAACCGATCTCCGGGCTTCCAGTGCCAGCAGGCACTCCAGCTTGGGGAAGCGAGTGGAAAGCCGCTGTCGCGGATACTTACACCCACCATGTCTCAATGGATGCCCACGGTGCTCATCAGTCTTATCGCAATAATTACTTAGATCTCGATCCTAACTACAAAGATATTCATGGACAGCCGCTGCTGCGAATGACATTCGATTGGCAAGAGAATGACATCAAAATGGCACAGTTCATGGTGTCTAAGATGCACAAAATTGCGGAAGCCATGAACCCGAAAGCGATTTTAGGTGCCGCGAAGAAAGAGGGGGCGCATTTCGATACCACTTCTTATCAGACTACCCATATGAATGGTGGCGCAATCATGGGTGAACACCCATCGACCAGCGCAATCAACCGTTACCTGCAAAGTTGGGATGTGCATAACGTCTTTGTGCCGGGGGCTTCAGCGTTCCCTCAAGGACTTGGTTACAACCCAACCGGGCTAGTGGCGGCACTGACTTATTGGTCAGCCAAAACCATCCGTGAGGTGTACCTCAAGAATCCAGGCCCACTGGTTCAGGCATAAGGAGAGGCTAATGAAAAAGACTTTTTTGACCCTAGTGTTAGCGTTTGTCTCTTTTAGTACGTTAGCCGAAACGTCTGGTGAACTGGTTAAACGTGGTGAGTATCTGGCGCGAGCGGGAGACTGTGTCGCCTGCCATACCGCGAAAGGCGGTAAACCTTTTGCCGGTGGTTTAGCGATGGCAACGCCGATCGGTACGATTTACAGTACCAATATCACCCCTGATAAGCAGACAGGGATTGGTGATTACAGCTACGACGATTTCCAAAAGGCGGTGCGTCAGGGGATTGCCAAAACCGGTGATACGCTTTATCCGGCGATGCCTTATCCTTCCTATGCTGTGGTCAGCGATGAAGATATGCGTGCGCTTTATGCCTATTTTATGCAGGGCGTGCCTGCCGTTAACCAAGAGAATAAAGCGACCGATATTCCATGGCCGCTCTCAATGCGTTGGCCGCTTGCCATCTGGCGTAAAATGTTTGCTCCAGAGGTCAAACCTTTTGAATCCACGACTCAGGATGACGAGAGTGTCAACCGTGGCCGTTACTTGGTAGAAGGTTTAGCACACTGTGGGGCGTGCCACACGCCACGTAGTATCACCATGCAAGAAAAAGCGCTGAATGGACAAGATAATACAACTTATCTTGCAGGCAGCAGCTCACCGATTGATGGATGGACCGCCAGTAACTTGCGTGGCGATAATCGCGATGGCCTAGGCCGTTGGAGCCAGCAAGAACTTGAGCAGTTCTTGCGTTATGGCCGCAATGACCAGACAGCCGTCTTTGGTGGTATGACTGATGTGGTCGAGCACAGTCTGCAATATCTGACCGATGCTGACATCACGGCAATCGCACGGTATTTGAAAACCTTGGCACCACAAGACCCTGATCAAACACCTTTCACCGCTGACGATAGTGTGGCGAAAGCACTGTGGAAAGGCGATGACCATCAAGCAGGTGCGAGTGAATATGTTGACAGTTGTGCAGCCTGCCACAAAACGGATGGAACCGGCTACAAGCGCTTCTTCCCGCAATTGAAAGGTAATCCAGTTGTCTTAGCTGAAGATCCGACTTCGCTTATTCATATTATCTTAACCGGCGCACGTTTACCGGCGGTTGCTGGCGCACCGACCGCGATCACCATGCCTGCCTTTGGCTGGCGAATGAATGATCAGCAAGTCGCAGACCTTGTTAACTTTGTGCGCAGCAGCTGGGGCAACACCCAGTCTTCGACGGTGAAGGCCAGTGATGTGGCGAAGATACGCGAGCAGGACGAGGTTAAAGGCCAGCAAGGTAGTCACAGCATCGAAGTCTTAGAGAAGCGGCAATAATTTTTTTCTAGTGATAACAACGCGGTAATCGTTATGATTACCGCGTTTTTTTTAGAGGTTTTCGACGTATTTACCGCGAGGTGTTGGGCCAAAAATCGCGACCGAAAGTATTACCATCAATATACTTAAGACGATAAATCAGACGACGCCGCTGCTTCCTGCTGACGTCAGAATTACGCCAACAAATACGCTACTCAGTGCTGTAGAAAGCCGGCTGAAGGCGTAGCAGAAACCGACTGCTCGGGCGCGTATCGTGGTAGGAAAAATATCTGTTTGATATGCGTGGTAGCTATAGGTTAATCAAGCGTTGGCGTAAGTGATAAGAAAACCGCAGATGATTATTATCGATGGTTGATGCGCCAGGGCCGTTGCTTTAGCTCCGTCATCACTGTTGAGGTAATGAGCAACAACCTTCTGCTTAAATTCTGGTGTAAACATATAACAGAAAACCCCTAATCGTTGGGTGTCCAACTTTCGGGGTTCACTTCACAAAGGATAGCTTTCAAACAGGTTTCTAGAATTAGAAACTGTAACCAGCTACCAGGTAGTATCCCCAACCGGTATTATTAGTGCGTGAGCCGCCTAGATCGGCACTGCCTTCCCATTGACCGCCGTTATGGAAATAACGGGCGACGAAAGAGTAGTGCCAGTGCGCGTAGCTCAATGCCAATATATGGCTGGAAGCGATAGAGTTTTTAGTCCGAACGGTGCTGTTATTGCCGAGATCAGAGCCCCAATCAAAGTTGGTGAAACCAATATAAGCTAAGTTTCCGCCCCATAAAGTGGTTATAGGGTACATGTATTTCACTTTAAAGCGGTAACCGTCCCAGCTATCTTCATTGGCCGCACCGTAGTTTTCCCACTGGTACTTCGCATAAACGTTTAACGAGAGAGAGAGTTTCGTGCCGGTGTCAATATCAGTCCCTAAGCCCGTATACCAGGTATTTTGACGATTTTTATCGTTAGGTCCCATATCGTAGATATAGTTGTTAGCAAAATACCACTGCTTAATTGGACCGATGCTTAAATCAGTGTCAGTCAGCTTATCAATCGAGAAGCGGGGCTCAATCTCCATAAATAATGGCGAGCCTTTTCCCTTATCCCATATACCGACATCGTTTGCGTTGCCAACCCCAAAAAATTTAGGCACGTCGATATAGCCATAAAAATCGAACCAATCCTTGTGAGCAAATGCTTCATATTCCAGATAGATGTCGTTATTTGGATGCGGGCCAAAACGTGTGTGGTAACTGCCGACCACATTGACACTTTGGTGCCACCAATCAGAGAGATATTCGGGTGAGTTGTCTGCCCAAGCGGAAGTTGCGACTGTCGTGGCTAACGCAGTGGCGGCTATCAGTGATTTATATTTCATTATTATTTGCTCATCGAGGATGTAAAACGCGAAAAAATGAGTCCCACAAGATCGTGACAGTCAGTAAATAGGCGCGTGCCCTGTTTGTCGACGGGAATTTTACTCTTAAAAGAATACTTTTGCGGCACTATAAAAAATTATAATGTGATAGAGATCACATATTATATATATAGTGTTGAACTATTTATCAATTTTTTACTACGCGGTGAATAAATAGACAGTCGCCGCGTGACGATTATGTATACTCGTCGATTGAAAGATAAAGCCATGCTAATATTTGAAAAATGAACCATTAATCGGTTGATCGCTAACCCTTTTCTTAGATAGGTGCTTGGTAACGTGATATTAGGCCGCATGTTTGCTTTAAAGGATGCCATTTATGATGAATTCTGAATCAGAATCGTCTTCACTACGCGAAGACAGATTTGAGCTTGCGTCAATATTGCGAACATTTCAAAAACAGCAACAAACCTTAGTGTTAGCCTCTCTTGATGACGATACGCAAAACTTTACGTTGGTTAGAATGGAAGGTAGTCGTATTCGATTAGTTCCTCAGCATGGCGATATACCCTTTGCCTCATCCTTGACCCTAGTCGCTGAGGGGAGCGAGGCGAAAATAATTTTTAGCATTACTAATGCGGTGAGCGTTGAGCAACAGGGGCATCAGCAGTGGCTAGGGGAACTCGTTCCGACTTTCTCTTATATCCAGCGCCGCATAAACTTACGTGTACCCGTACCGTTAAGAAAAGCCTTTTCGATTGCTATCCACCTACCAGGCCATATTGAGTTGCACCGCTTCTTTGTCGATAATTTCTCCACTGGCGGGATAGGGCTTTTTAGTCGTGGGCTACCTAACCCAGCTTTCAAAAAAGGGGCAATCTTCAAAAAGGTTGATCTGAATTTAGGCGAATACGGGGAATATAAAGTCAATGTCGAGGTGATCTCTCTTGGCCCTCTTGATGAGCCCTTAGCGGATCATCCTGAATTTACTCACCGTATTTCGATGAGATTTTTAAATCTGTCATTAATTACGCAACGTAATTTTAATAAGATTACCTATACATTTGAGGTAAACTTCAACCGTAAACGCTAAGCCAGTAGTATGAATTTTCTGAATTTTACGGTATTAATTATCCTTAACTCATTCATCTTCTAAGCTTAGAAGACGATCGACTTTAAGGGGGATATTAATGGAGCTTGAAACGGAACGTTTGCGGTTGCGGCAGTGGCAGACCTCTGATCTGATTCCTTTTCGCGAAATAAATCAAGATCCGGACGTGATGCGTTTTTTTATGAACCCTCTCAGCGCCGCGCAGAGTGATGAGTTAGCAAAAACCTTTCGTCTGATCATGCAGCGCAAGGGGTGGGGGTTTTGGGCGGTTGAGCTAAAATCTACTGCACAATTCATCGGTTTTTGCGGCTTGCATGAGCAGCCCAATAAATTCTCCTTTTCGCCCTGCGTTGAAATCGGCTGGCGATTTTCCTCGCCGTTTTGGTCACAAGGTTTGGCAACAGAGGCTGCAGAGAGAGTATTACACTTTGCTTTCGAAAACATTAGCTTACAGCAAGTGGTAGCGTTCACATCTGTTCATAATTACCGTTCTGAACGCTTGATGCAGCGATTGAACATGACCCGGCAGCGCACCTTCAACCACCCTCATATCCCCGCGGAACATCCCTTAGCAGAACATCTTCTTTACGCCTTACAGCGGTCAGATTTTTTATTAGCCTAAAACAAAGTATTTGAAAAAAAGAGGGGTTTCTGGCGATCTATCTCACGTTTTACTGATAAGCGCCTTGAGGCATACTGGCGAGTCTGACAAATTGCCTAAATTAGGGTGAAGGAGTGAGATGAAGATCGTCAAAATCTTGAACAACAATGTTGTGGTTGTTCAACAAGGCTCAAAGGATGAGCAGATTATTATGGGTCGAGGTATCGCCTTTCAGAAGCGTTGTGGCGATAGTATCGATCACAGTAAAATTGAGAAGATTTTTGCACGGCAGAATAACCCACTATTTGATCACTTTGTCGAACTCATCCAACAGATCCCACTCAATGTTTTGCTGACGTGTGATCGCATTGTCACCCATGCTCGACAGCAGCTTGGTCCTTTACAAGAAAGCTTATTTATCTCATTGGCAGACCACTGCTTCGGTGCATTAGAGCGAAAACGTAATGGCATCGTACTGCACAATCGCCTGTTATGGGAGACTCAACACCTCTATCCGAATGAGTACCAAGTGGCGGTTGTCGCGTTACAAATTATTGAACAAAGGCTAGGTATTACACTCCAGCTTGATGAGGCGGGATTTATCGCTCTGCATTTTGTGACGGCACAATTGCAAGGGGATATACAAGAAGTCACCCAAGTGACCCGCCTGATGCAAGAAATGTTAAATCTGGTTAAATATCACTTACGTATTGATTATGCAGATAAAAGTCTTAGCTACCACCGGTTTGTTACGCACCTAAAATTTTTTGCCCAGCGTTGTTTGACGCATGCACAAGTCAGTAGTGAAGAGAGCGAATTGACCGAAGCTATCCATCACCAATATCAGCTAGCGTGGTCGGCGGCTGAGTTGGTGGGCGAACATCTCTCGCAGCATTATCAACATCAGATTCAGCCAGAAGAGTTGTTATTTCTCACTTTACATATAGAGAAGTTACGTAAAGAAGCACAGTTAACAGAGTAAATTGACAGGATTGTTACTACTTCGGTAGGCAAAACCTGGGTCTCGTCTAATGATGGCGGGTCCCGGGTTTTTTTGTTTTTACAGGGGTTTAACTTTATAGATAGCGCATCACTGGAGGGTAAATGGATTATCAATCACTCGCGAAAAAGATCATTGAAGGCGTGGGGGGTAAAGAGAACGTTAGTGGTCTCGTTCACTGTGCGACTCGTTTACGCTTTAAATTAAGGCAGCCAACACTTGCTGATACTGAACGCCTAAAAAATTTGGAAGAGGTGATCGCTGTGGTGAACAGTGGTGGACAATTCCAGGTCGTTATAGGTAATCAAGTGGGAGAGGTATATCAGGCGATCATGGCTATCTCAGGAGATGGTCTTGGTGCGAGTGGTACGAATAAGGGAAAAACAGAGACTCCTGCAGCACAGTCGACGCTATTGGCACGGTTAATCGATATTGTATCAGGGATCTTTACTCCCTTTATCGGCGTGATGGCTGCATCAGGGATCATGAAAGGGCTGCTCGCCTTAGCGGTGGCTTGTGGGGGATTAAGCACTGAAGGCGGAACCTACCAAATCTGGTTCGCGACCAGTGATGCACTATTCTTCTTCTTCCCATTGTTTATAGGCTATACCGCGGGACAAAAATTTGGCGGTAGCCCATTTATTACGATGGTAATTGGTGGGGCACTCACTCATCCTTTGATGATCAAGGCATTTGAAGCGAGCCAAGCTGGACAAGCAACAGAACATTTTCTCGGTATCCCGATCGTTTTTATTAATTATAGCTCCTCGGTCATTCCCATCATTTTAGCATCGTGGGTAAGTTGTACGCTTGAAAAGCGTATCAGACCGCTACTGCCTCTGGCTGTTCGCAGTTTTTTCACCCCCGTTATTTGTTTGGCAACCGTCGTCCCTTTAACGTTCTTGGGGATTGGCCCCTTGGCGACCTGGCTGAGTCATTTACTAGCGGAAGGTTATGAAGTGATCTATCGTTTCGCACCCTGGTTAGCAGGGGCAGCATTAGGAGCAGTATGGCAGATCTGTGTGATCTTCGGCCTACATTGGGGATTAGTCCCGTTGATCTTTAATAATCTTGTGGTCTTCGGACAAGATTCAATGATGCCAATGATCCTGCCTGCGGTAATGGGACAAATTGGTGCAGTTCTCGGAATCTTTTTCTACAGCAACGATCCTCGTCAAAAAGCGCTAGCAGGATCGTCCTTTTCTGCAGGGATCTTCGGGGTAACTGAACCTGCGATTTATGGGTTAACCCTCCCACTCCGTCGCCCCTTTATCATCGGATGTATAGCCGGATCGATTGGCGGTGCCATCGTAGGTTTTGTGGGCACTCATACTTATTCTTTTGGGTTGGCGAATATTTTTACGCTTATCCAAATTATTCCCCCTACCGGCATTGATAGCACGGTATGGGGAGTATTTATCGGTAATGCGGTCGCCGTTATTATCGGTTGCCTTGGCACTTATTTTTGGGGCCGCCGCACTCAACGTCCTGACGCTACTTCTGTCGCTGAGGCACCGGTACAAGAAGCGGTCGCTTATGCCGTGCAGCCACCGGTTTCCAGCAAGCCGTCTACGGCGAAAACCTTGACACTTCTCACTCCTATTACAGGGCAGGTAGTGGCGCTGGCAGATATCCCCGATCCCACCTTTGCCGGCGGACTTCTTGGCCAAGGTGTAGCCATTTTGCCTCATAAGGGTGAAGTACGCGCGCCATTTTCTGGGACGGTTGAATCACTTTTTCTGACTAAACATGCTCTAGGGTTACGCAGTGAACAAGGTGTCGACGTCTTGATTCATATCGGTATTGATACCGTCAAATTAGCAGGAGAGCCCTTCACCGCCCACGTGGCTGAGGGCGATCACATTACAGAGGGAGAGTTGCTTCTGACATTTGACTGTCAAGCCATTACCGATGCCGGACTCTCTCTAATCAGCCCGGTCTTGGTGACTAACAGTGATGATTTTAGTGCCGTGGAGTGCATAGCAGCCAGCGAAGTGACTGAGCAACAGCCTTTATTAATTATTACAGCCTAAGTTAAGGAGAGGACAATGAAACAGTTTCCAACCGATTTTCTGTGGGGCGGAGCAGTGGCGGCCAATCAAGTAGAAGGTGCTTGGCAAGAAGGAGGGAAAGGCGTCTCGACTTCAGATGTACAGCCCAATGGTATTTTTGGCGAAGTGAATCAGCGTAAAGGTAATGTTTTTAACCTCAAAGATGTTGCTATCGATTTTTATCATCGTTATCCCGACGATATTGCGCTATTAAGCGAAATGGGGTTTGGCATACTTCGTGTCTCCATCGCTTGGACTCGAATTTTCCCCAAAGGCGATGAGTTGACCCCCTGTGAAGCAGGCCTGGCTTATTACGATAAATTGTTTGATGAGCTGGCTAAACAGGGTATTAAGGCGATGGTAACGCTATCACATTATGAAATGCCTTGGCATTTGGTCACGCAGTATGGAGGTTGGTCTAATCGAGAAGTGATCACTTTTTTTGAGCGTTATGCCAAGGTGGTATTTAAGCGTTATGCTGAAAAAGTGAAGTGGTGGCTTACCTTCAACGAGATCAATATGTCATTACATGCGCCGTTAACAGGCGTTGGCTTACAAAGTGGTTGCAGTGAAAGTGATGTCTACCAAGCGATCCATCACCAGTTAGTCGCGAGTGCATTAGTGGTCCGTGCCTGTCATCTGCTGATTCCCGATGCAAAAATAGGTAATATGCTGCTCGGTGGATTGGTTTATCCACTCACTTGCCAGCCTGACGATGTATTTGAAACCTTGCAAGAAAATCGTAAATGGCTCTTCTTCGGTGATGTACAGTGTCGCGGGGCATATCCTGGCTATATGCTCCGTTATTTCCGTGACAAAGGTATCGATGTGGTAATTACTGAAGAGGATAAAAATATCCTCAAACAAACGGTCGACTTTATCTCATTTAGCTATTACATGACCGGTTGTGTCACAGCCGACAAAGGGTTAAACAAGAAAATCCGCGGTAATATTCTCAATATGGTGCCGAATCCCCACTTAAAAGCCTCTGAATGGGGTTGGCAGATCGATCCGGTTGGACTGCGTACACTGCTCAATGAACTGTGGGATCGGTATCAAAAGCCACTTTTTATTGTGGAAAACGGATTGGGTGCCAAAGACCAGCCAGATGAGCAGGGAGAGATTCAGGATGATTATCGTATTAACTATATGAACGACCATCTTGTGCAAGTACGAGAAGCGATAGAGGACGGTGTGGAGGTTCTTGGCTATACTTCATGGGGGCCGATTGATCTGATCAGTGCCTCAAAAGCTGAGATCAGTAAACGCTATGGATTTATTTACGTTGATCGTCATGATAATGGGTCAGGAACCTTGGCAAGAACGCGGAAAAAAAGCTTTTATTGGTACCAAGAGGTGATCCGAACCCACGGAGCGAGTTTAAAAGCGTAACCAGCGTATAAACAAGAGAGGCATCCAAGGATGCCTCTCTTAGTATTGGTAGGTCAGGCTCGGTTCAGCGTCTAGAAGATCATCTTCATCCAGGGATAACCAATGAACAGCAGAGCAAGCAAGAAAATCACTCCGAAAATAGAGCCAAGTCGCCAGTAGTCTTTGGTCGGTAAATAGCCGCTACCATAATAAATGGGACTTGGGCCTGTGCCGTAAGGGGTAATGATCCCCATAATTCCCAGCGACGTGACGAGTAATAAGCAGAAAATAGGCATATCGATACCAGGGATAGCCGCCCCAATGGTTAAGATAGCGGGAAGCAGCGCGGTAGTGTGTGCTGTCGAACTGGCAAAGAGATAGTGAAGTAAGTAAAACGCTAAAAAGAGCATAATTGTGGCAACCGTTGGGCTAATCCCGGTTAACAGTAGTCCAGCCTCTTGACCCAACCAGCGAATAAAGCCGACACGGGCTAAGCCATCGGCCAAGGCGACCAGTGTGGCGAACCAAGCAAAGGTATTCCAGGCTGGTTTATTACTGGTGATATCTGTCCAAGAGAGTACACCTGTCCACAGCATCAGCACCACCACCAACAATGCAGCCATCGCCGGCTCGATCCATGCGGCAGCAAAAATCCACATCAGCAGAGCACAGCAGACAAAGCAGAGCAGTAAGATCTCATTACGCGACATCCTACCGAGTTTCTTTAACTCACTTGCCGCCCACTTCGGGACTTGCTCATTAATTTTCACTGTAGGGGGATAGAGCCAATAAGCAAGCAGCGGCATAGTGACAATCAGTAAAATACCAACGGGAAGGAAAGCTAAAAACCATTTACCCCAAGTAATATCAATCCCTACCACGCTCTTAACCAGCGCTAGGGCGAGTAGATTGGGCGCCAGTGCAGATAAAAACATTGAGCTGGTAATACAGGCCGCCGTAATCGCTACCCACATCAAATAAGAACCGATTTTACGTGCGCTCGGGTCATTGGGTTTCGAACCATAAAGAGGAGGAAGGTTAGCGATAATGGGATAAATTGTGCCGCCACTACGTGCCGTATTTGATGGCGTAAAAGGGGCTAACAGCAGATCCGCGAAGGTAATCGCATAACCAAGAGTTAAACTACGACGACCTAAAAACTTAACCAGAATCAACGCTAAACGTCGACCTAAGTTGGTTTTATCATAGCCTGCTGCAAACATAAATGCGCCAAAAATCAGCCAGACTGTCGAGTTACTGAAGCCACTGACAGCCCATTTAAAGGCTTGATTCGCTGTCTTAAATTGAGGATCTGCCAATTGTTCAGGACTGAACAATAGCCACTGGTTGAAGATAGCTACCACCACAATTCCCGTCAGGCCGATCACTGCGCCCGGCAATGGCTCAAAGATTAAGCCAACAATGACCGCCGCGAAGATAGCAAAAAAGTGCCAAGCATGGGGGGACAATCCCTCTGGAACAGGAGTGACTAATAATAGTAATGCTACCAAGGCGGGAAGAAGAAAAATAATGGCTTTCTTCGCTCGCCCCGTAGTGGGGGGCGGTGGTGGAGAAACGTTTTTTTTACTGTCCTTATTCATTAATCATCACTCAGTAATCTATCGATGGAGGAGAGAATGCAGTCGAATTTATCTTCACCATCATCGATTTTTTACTCAGTGAGGTGTTGATTTCTATCAAAAGATAAAAGGGTGCGCTTCAAGCTCGTAGAAAGTTTCGTAATTTTTTGATCCTAAACAAATTCAGCGTCACTTTATATAAATGATTTAAAAATCATAAGGTTAAATAATTGTTAAGGCATTTTTGAAATTGTATTCAACTTATTTCCAAGAAGTATTTATTTATCAATTTATTATTGTTCTTTGATCTAGACGAAGGGGAAGGAAAATGACATCGGCTTATAGTGGGAAAAATAACTATTTTTAGCCATGCAATGACAGCTTCTGGAGCGCCAATGGATCTTAACAACCCCTTTAATACCGCATTATGTTTTCCAAAAGGAAAAACTGTAAAAAATAGGCTTTTTATGGCGCCTATGACGACCTGTAGTGGTTTTTACGATGGGAGCGTCCCGCAGGATTTGGTCGAGTATTACGGTAAACGCGCGCAAGGGCTTGGCGCAGTCATTGTAGAGTGCTGTTTTATCGAGCCTCTGGGGCCGGCTTTTCCGGGGGCATTGGGAATTGATAGTGATAAAAAGATCCCCGGTCTGGCACGTATTGCGACCGCGATCAAGCAACAAGGTGCGCTAGCGATCTTACAGATCTACCATGGTGGCCGGATGGTAGAACCTGAGCTCATCGGCGGTAAAACACCGGTTGCGCCTAGCGCCGTTGCGGCGGATCGCGAAGGTGCAACGACGCCTCGTGAATTGAGCTGCCAAGAGATCGACGTGCTGATCACTAAATTTGGTGATGCGGTAAATCGGGCGATTAAAGCCGGTTTTGATGGTGTGGAAATTCACGGAGCAAACACTTATTTGATCCAGCAATTTTTTTCCCCCCACTCTAATCGACGTGATGATCAATGGGGGGGAAATAGAGAAAAGCGTAGCCGTTTTCCGCTAGCAGTCCTTGACATAGCTCATCATATGGCTGAGCGCGCAGAAGCCAACGATTTTATTATTGGTTACCGTTTCTCACCAGAAGAAATGGAAAAACCCGGTATTACTTTCCAAGATAGCCTTTATCTGCTCGAAAAATTGGCCGAACGTGGCTTAGATTATGTTCATTTCTCTGTGGGGCATTGGTTGCGGTCATCCATTATTGATCTGGCTGACCAAACGCCACTCATCACCCGTTATCGACAAGCGATCTCACCGTCCTCCAGCTTGGCAAAGGTTCCGGTGATTGGTGTGGGTGGCATTGTGAATAAGTTTGATGTCGAGCAAGCGTTTGAGGCGGGCTATGATGTATTAGCAGTAGGTAAGGCCTGTATCGTTTATCCTGATTGGTGGCAGCGTCTCCATTCTGGTGAGACCTTAACGCTTGAGATGGACAGCACCCAACGTGAAGCGCTCTCTATTCCGGAACCGCTGTGGTACTTCTCCTTAGTCGACGCGATGATTCGCGATGTCCAAAATGCCGGTAAGAAGTTTAAAGCGGGGGTCTACCATGAAAAAGTGGAAGCTGAGGCACTAAAACTCAATATCGATGTTCAGCTTGATACCGATCGGATCACGGATATTCGATTGCAGCCAGACAGTAGCCTTGATGTCGATTTTACCCAGACTTTTGAACAATTACGTACCCGGATGTTAGTGGCCAATAGCCCTTATGTAGACGCGATTGCTGGGGCAACCACCCAGAGTGAGGCACTGAAAAAAGCGGTATCACGTGCCCTTTCTACCTCCACCAAACATTGGGCTGAAGACTGCGGTGTTGACCCTGCCAGTTTGGAAAACTATGACGTAATTGTGATTGGCAGTGGCGGCGCGGGGTTAGCGGCAGCCATCAATGCTCATGATTTAGGGGCAAAAGTGGTGGTTGTCGAGCGTATGTCGACGATAGGGGGAAATACCATTAAAGCGTCAGTCGGCATGAATGCTGCGCAAACCTCTTATCAACAAGAGAAAGGGATTCGAGACACTAAAGCCTGCTTCTATGAAGAAACCTTAAAAGGGGGCAAATTCAAAAATAATCCTGAGCTGTTGCAGCAATTTGTAGAAAGAGCCCCTGATGCAATTGATTGGCTCGCCAAGCAGGAAATAGTACTGAGTGACATCACTATTACCGGTGGGATGAGCATTGACCGAACTCATCGTCCTGCTGACCGTTCCGCTGTTGGGGGGTTCTTGATCAGCGGCTTAGTGAGAAACCTCAATCAGCGTCATATTGAAGTGTTAGTAGACACTAAGGCCGATAGCATCGAGTACCAGCAAGGTAAAGTCTCGGGGCTGAAGGTTATCGACGAATATGGTGAAAGCCGGATCTTGCATACCAAAGCAATAATTGTTGCTACCGGTGGATTTAGCGCCAACGCAAAAATGGTTGAGCATTATCGTCCGGAGTTAACCGGATTCGTCACCACTAATCATAAAGGGGCCACTGGCAGTGGTATTACTTTATTACAAAACTTGGGTGCGGCGACGGTCGATATGGCTGAAATCCAAATCCATCCGACCGTTGAACAACAGAGTGCCTACCTTATCTCTGAGTCGATTCGTGGCGGTGGTGCAATATTAGTTTCACAAGCTGGTGAACGTTTCTGTAATGAAATGGAAACCCGTGACAAAGTCTCTGCGCAGATCATTGGCTTAGCGGAGAAAAGTGCGTGGATCCTCTTCGACGAGCAAGTCAGATCCCAAAATAAAGCGGCAGATGAATACTTAGCGAAAGGCTTTGCGATCCAAGGTGAGAGCGTTGAGGATCTCGCTACGCAGATCGGTATGGATCCGAAAGCGTTAGCACAAACCCTCGCAACCTTTAACCAAGCGGTTCGCCAGCAGCAGGATCTTCAGTTTGGGAGAACGACGGCGTTGCGACATCCGTTAGACAAGGGCCCATTCTACGCGATTAAGATTGCTCCCGGTGTTCACCATACCATGGGAGGCGTCGCCATCTCGACTCAGGCGCAAGTGTTGGATACTCACCATCAACCCTTAAAGGGGATCTGGGCAGCTGGGGAAGTCGTGGGTGGTATACATGGCGCCAATCGTATCGGGGGCAATGCGGTGGCGGATATCATTATCTTCGGTCTATTAGCTGGTGAACAAGCGGCTAACTGGGTTAAAACGGCTTAACGTAGTGTCACGGGAGGCGGTATGATTGATTATCAGGCAGTAATGATGGGCTCGCCGATTCGCTTATCGCTCTCCCAAGAAAATCCGCAACGTGCGCGCGCAGTATTTCAACTTATCAAGCAACAAGAGGCCCTGCTAACGGTTAACCGAGATGATTCGCTGTTGATGGCGGTGAATCGTGCTGCGGGTCAGCATCCAGTCGTGGTGCCGAGTACAATTTTCCATCTTGTTTCACTCGCTCTACAAGTGAGTCTTTTACCAGGAAGTCTGTTTAACTTGGCAATCGGCCCTTTGGTTAAAGCCTGGCGTATTGGCTTTGCTGGACGGTCTCCCCCTCCCATAAGTCGGATCAATGACGCTATGGCGTTGATTGATCCGCACGATATTGTGCTGGATGCCGAAGCTCAGTCCATTTTTCTACGTAAATGCGGAATGGAAATTGATTTAGGGGCCATAGCAAAAGGTTATATCGCCGACAAAGTCTGCCAATATTTGCATGAACAGCAAGAACCCTATGCGTTGATCAATTTGGGAGGTAATGTTCACACCCTCGCGCGACCAGAGCATCACCTTTGGCAGATTGGCTTACGCAAGCCCTTTGCTAGCCCGCAGACGCTGAGCGCTCGCTTAGCAGTGAGTGGACGATCGGTCGTAACATCAGGGATTTATGAACGATTTTTTCTCCATCAACAACGCTGTTATCACCATATTCTGGATAGTCGGACTGGGTATCCTCTGGATAATGACTTACTGAGCGTGACAGTTATCAGTGAGTCCTCCTTAATCGGCGATATCTACAGTACGCTTCTTTATGGCATGGGTGTCGACGAGAGCTTAGCTTGGCTTTCCCACCATCCTGAAATTGAAGCGGTGATGATTACCCGCGATAACGACATTATTTGCTCCTCTCAGCATCACTTCCAATGTCACGTTCTCAATCTAAAGCAGTAGTATTATTTATTAATAATGCTTAGGGTGAGTTCTTCCTTACCCAGGAGAATGACCCATGTATATTGGTATCGATTTAGGAACCTCTGGCGTTAAAGTTGTATTGATGGATGAACAGTTTCAGGTCAGAGCGAGTCAATCAGTCTCTTTAACTTGCGAACATCCTCATCCTCTCTGGTCAGAACAAACGCCATCGCAGTGGTGGCAAGCTACCGAGCAAGCGCTCGACCAACTTGCCGACACGCAGCCTCTGCAGGCGGTAAAAGCCATAGGGGTGACGGGACAAATGCATGGGGCGGTGTTGGTCGATAGTGATGGGGAGCCTTTGCGTCCGGCGATCTTATGGAACGACGGGCGCTGTGCCCCTCAGTGTGCGTTACTCAATCAACGCGCACCAAACATCGAACGTATCACCGGTAATCAGGTGATGACTGGGATGACTGCCCCAAAACTCCTCTGGGTGGCTGAACATGAACCGGAAATTTTCAGTCAAATTGCTCAGGTGTTGTTGCCAAAAGACTATCTACGCTGGAAGCTCTCTGGCCGTTATGCCACAGATATGTCTGACGCGTCAGGAACCCTGTGGTTGAATGTTGCAACGCGTCAGTGGGATAAGACGCTACTCGACGCTTGCGGGTTAATGCCTCAACAGGTTCCACCATTACTGGAAGGTCCCCAAGTCAGCGGCTGCTTACGTGAAGAATACCAACAACGTTGGGGCTTCTCTACAACGATTCCAATCGTTGCTGGCGGTGGCGATAACGCTGCGGGTGCTCTGGGGGTAGGGGTGTGGCAGTCTGGCCAAGCGATGCTCTCGTTGGGGACTTCAGGCGTCTATTTTGCGGTGAGCGATGGCTTCTATGCTAATAGCCGTCAAGCGGTACACAGCTTTTGTCATGCTTTACCTGAGACATGGCATTTGATGTCGGTCATGCTCAGTGCTGCCTCCTGCTTGGATTGGGCCGCCAAAGTTACTGGGCAAGCTTCGGTGAATGATTTTTTATACCTGGCTGAACAGGCGAAGGTTGAAGCGCATTCACCGCTTTTTTTACCCTATTTGGCAGGTGAACGCACGCCGCACAATAATCCTTACGCAACCGGTAGTTTTACAGGCTTAACGCATCAGCATGGTCCTGCTGATCTGGCCTTTGCTGTGGTCGAAGGGGTCAGTCTAGGGCTTGCTGAGGGGATATCCGCTTTACATCAGAGTGGGGTCGTGCCCACCTCCGTTACACTGATTGGCGGTGGGGCAAAAAGTGAGTTTTGGCGTCAATTATTGGCCGATGTTACGGGTCAATGCCTTGAGTATCGACAGGATGGTGATGTCGGCCCGGCCCTTGGTGCTGCTCGATTGGCGAAAATGGCCTGCTGCCCAGCATTGACGTTAGCGGGACATTTTCCTGCCTCGCCGATCGTTACCACTTATCGCCCGCATCCGGCCCGTCATCAATTTTTTCAACAGCGTTTACACTTATTTCAGCAAGGGTATCGCCAGCTGAGTAACGCTCCCTGAGGCGACTATTACGAGGATGCTTGATAGCGTACGGCGTCGATAAATTTCGAAAAGGCCGCCGTATGCTGTTTACGACTGGGGTAATAGAGATGATAGCCCGTAAAGTACTCACACCACTCCTCTAACACTGGCTCTAGCGTACCTTGTGCCACCAGCTCCGCCACGCTGTCTTCGGGAGCGTAGATCACCCCCAATCCGGCGACGGCAGCATCAATCCGCGATAAAAGGTTGTTGAAGGTTAATTGCCCCGCGACTCGTACTCGTATCTCTTTGCCTTGGTCGATAAACTCCCATTGATAGAGCCCACCCAAAGTGGGTAATCGCATATTGATACAGTTATGCTGCGGTAAGGCATAAGGCGTATCGGGTTTACCCCATGTAGCGAAATACTCCGGCGCCGCGACAACGGTCATCCGCCAATCAGGCCCGATTCGAAGGGCGATCATATCCTTCTCAATCTGGTCGCCGAGTCTTACGCCAGCATCAAAGCGTTCACTGACGATATTGGTCAGACTGTTGTCACTCACAAATTCAATATTAACTTCGGGATACTGAGCGATAAATGCAGAAGCCTTAGGTAGGAGTGCGGATCGTAAGGCATGTTCGCCGACTGTAATTCGCAGATTACCGACGATACGACCTTGTTCATCGTTAAGGGATTGTAGCACCGACTCTAAATCATCAATCAAGGGAGTAATATTTTTTACCAGTTGCTCGCCGGCTTCTGTCGTTGACACGCTGCGTGTGGTGCGGGTCAGCAATCGCATATTCAGGCGTTGTTCAAGACTGCGTATGGCATGACTCAATGCAGATTGTGACACACCCAGTCGCGCCGCTGCACGGGTAAAACTCTGTTCGCGCGCGACAACGATAAAATAGGTCAGATCATTAAAATTTTCTCTCAGCATCATTTTTCCTTATTAAAGGCGCTCGCGACTCAATTGATGAGGTTATTTCATAAACTCTATCAATATTTACCAACTCATCAATAACAAAGGAAAGTTTTACGCTATGTGTTCCTCGTTGGTTTTACCTTAAGGAAGATATTTAGCAATTAATCCAGTTATTTATCATTAGGTTGATTATTTTTGTGATTAAGGGTACCCATGACTAGGCGACAAGTTATTATTCATGAACTTATCACATGGATCGAACAAAATATTACTTACCCCATGAAAATAGAGGATGTTGCCCAACGGGTAGGATATTCTCGCTGGCCTCAATGTTGAGGTCAGTTCTGCACCGAATAATCAATTAATCGTCAAACAGGGGATTGTTTCTGGCGATCACGTGGTGATAGCTGGGGGCAACGCGTTAATTCAGGAAGGGCGGTTATCCCGGTTGAAAACTCCGATACGGCGCAGCAGGAGAGTCATGACTCATATCTAAATTCTTTATTAACCGCCCGACATTCGCTTGGGCACTGGCAATAATCGCCGTGCTAGTGGGTATTATTGCGATCAAAAAACCGGTGATCGTTAATTCAATATTACCGTACAGACTTACACTCATCATTGGCATCGCGGGGAGATAAATATCTACGGATAGCGAAGTAAAAGCCATTAATGCATGAGGATAAGGACAAAAGGAAGTCCCTGGGTCGAGACTGGACGGTGATAGGGTGTGCTCATGAGTCGCTGTTTATCAATAAAGTGTAGAACACTACTTTACCTGATAATTCAGTAATAATATTCACTAATCCATGCTAAGCCTTATGAATCAGACTCATTAATATTACTGAATGTGTCCCTTCCTAGTGCATTGATCTAGGAAGGGTAATCATGCTTAGGCAACGGCCTGCTGTAGTGAAGGACGGCGCTGTAAGGCTTGATAAAAAGCTTCAAGATTATCCTGCAAACGACGTTTGACCTCTTCCTCAATGCTTGCTGGATGGTCGGCATTCGGATAGTGAATCTGTTGATCACTGGCGTAGACGCCACTGATAATCTCTTCCGCTTTTAAGGCGGCAACGAGAGGCTTCAAGCTAAAATCGAGCGCTAACAAGTGATTAGCACTGCCTGCCGTCATCAATGGTAGAACAACTTTATGTTCGAACCCGCGTTCCGGTAAGAGGTCGATCATCGCCTTCAGTACCCCGGTATAGGCGGCCTTATAGACGGGAGAGGCGATGATAATCCCATCGGCTTGCGCGACATCCTCTCGTAATTGAGCGATAGAGGGATGTGAGAACTGGGCATGGAGTAAGACTTCTGCAGGGATATCGGTCGCGCGCCAAGTTAAGGTGCGTGCGCCGCGATGGCTTAACCAATCTGCCGAATGGTCTAATAGAATTTGAGTCCGTGACCGTTGGGCTGGGCTCCCCCCTATTAATAAAATTTGCATCAGTTAGCCTTATTTATGTGAGATAGATCACCAGTGTGGCGATCTTTGGGCTAAGTGTGAAGTAAAAAAATTAGCAAAAGTTATCAATAAATAGCGTTATGCCATGGGCCGCTTGCCTCGACTCGTGGAGATAAGATCGCGATACGGCTAGGTGTTGTCAGTTATTTTTTACTTTTCTGCCCTAAGCGAGCGAGCTCGATGGCCAAGCGATGAGGGGACCCCGTTATCGTGCGTTTAGTATCAATTAACGTCACAGGCCCTGCCTGCGCTAGGGTATGTAAGCCATCGATAAAGGGTGCATGGCTGCGTGGCGCTTCGATACGCCTACCTTGAGAAAGAGTTGGTTGGGCTAAAGTGGATTCCGGCAAACTGAGTAACTGCAAGGCCCCTCCATAAGTACGGCTACAGTCTTGCGTGGGGAGGAGAATATTTCCGTTTAGCTCAAAGGGAGTGCCTCCCATTCTTGCGCCATGGATATCTTCGCGAAGAGTTTGCACTGGCACGTTATCCCACGGCCCAAAGAGTTGATCGGCTGTCGCCAGTTTTAAGGTGTTCGTTCGCGCCGCTTTGGGTGCAGGGGGCGTATAAAACATCCACCAACGCCCGGCGTGAAAGTAGGGGGTGGCATCAATCGCTGCCTCTGGGAAGGAAAAACAAGTTTCAGGTTGCCAGCGCCATGGAAACTCAACCGCTTTGTAAAGGGTTAAGCGTCCCGATTTATAGCCTTCAGGTAGCATCCATATTTCACCGTCTGCCTCGAAAATACAGGGGTAGGAAAGATGCCACTCCTCTTCAAGGACTTTCCTCTCTTCCAAGACAGTAAAGTCTTTATCCAGCATATAGGCCACGATATGGCCACGTCGTGTACGGTAGTCATAGGCTTCCGCAAAAAGATAAAGTGTTCCATCCCGCCAAATCCCAAAAGGATCGGCTAAGAAGCAGAGGGATTTTTTTGCTGCTATCCATGTCACAGCAAAGTGCTCCAATGAAGCTGCCTGAGCGACTTCTTGAATCGGCGCGTTAATCACGCCTATCCGCCAAATTTCGGTATGTAATAGGCTCATAATATCGTATCTAGGCTAATGGGTTGTGTGCGCGAAGTTTGGCAACAATACGTTCAGCGGCATGAATAAATTGCTGATGGCTAAATTTATTCGCGACATAGCCACGTGCTTGCGTTCCATACTCTTGCAGCAGGCTGGGCGTAGCAAATATCTGTTGCAGTGCCGAGGCAAATGTCACGTCGAGTTCGCCAGAAAGTACAAAGCCGGTTTTACCTTCTTGTACCGCATCGCGCATCTCACCGACGGGTGTGGCCATTACGGGGAGGCCGACATTCATTGCTTCGTGCAGTGCCAAGCACATCCCTTCATAGCGGGAGGGCTGTACATAAAGATGAAGTCCAGCCATAAACGGATGTACCTGGTTAGAGAAGCCAGGCAGCAACACAATATCCTGTAGGTTCCGCTCGATAATCTTATCTTCTAATCGCTCGCGTTCGGGTCCATCGCCCAAAATTGTCAGCTGTAAGCGGTTTCGTAAATGGGGATAGCGTACTAAAAAAGCGCCTAGTGCATCGATTAGCGCCGCATATTGCTTTACTTCATGCAGGCGTCCCACACTACCGATCTGCAATCGAGACTCCCCATCCCAATAGCGGGCTTGAGGAGCTTGTTCATTATATTGAAATAAAGGCCAAGCCATCACTTTATCTGCTGAAATCCCCATCTGTTGTTGAAGATAATCGACGACGGTCTGTGAATCGCCAATCCAGAGGGCTGAGCTGTGACGTAAACGATAGGTATAGCCACGCACGCTAGCGCTATGTTTAAAACTGACGACAGGGATGTTTAATAGTTTACCTGCACACTGACCGACTAAATTACCAAAGCTTAATGATGTCCAGATGATGTCAGGTCGATCATGACGGATGATTGAGAGGTAACTCGCAAGGATAATTGGCAGAAAGCGACGGCGGGAAGCCAGTAACCTATAACTTAATCCAGCCTCAACAAGGCGAGGTACTGCCCCGCTATCACGTGGTTCGCAGGCAATAATGGAGACATCGTGTCCCAGATTTTTTAAGGTAGTAACGATATCTGGGATGGCGAATTCAGCGCCGCCAGTCTCTAAACTTGTGACGAGATAATGAATTTTCATTAGCTTACACCCATCTAAGAGGTTTATGCGGTAGGTCAGTGAGAGTGATTATTTCATCAATCAGTTTTTTTTACTGATAATCCGCAATTTTCTCTATTTTGCTGGGGATAAGTTCAACCGTATGTATACATAGTGCATTCATAGGGTCAGGAAACTTTCGGATTAATTAATCTTAAGTGGTAAGCTGCCTGACACAAATAATACAAAAAAGTAGTCATAGCGGCCCATATATCCGTTGAAGTAAACATTCATTTATTTATTTCAGAGCAGGATTTCTTCCTTTTCAAAAATTTTAATTCACTGATGAGCAGGGATTTTTGTTTTTTTATGTCACTCGTCAAAAAAAAATGTATCAATTTCTATCAGAATAGTGATGTCATTCACTGTGAGTCTCTACTGAATTTATCTGATAAATATAACATTATTTAAATCATTACTATTTTTATGATTATTAATAAATGTGACGCTTATAATTTATAAGTCTGAGAGATAAATGTAGCGTACTGACGTTAATAATGCTTATTTTACCATTGGGGTTCATTATCTTGATAATAAAAAAACAATTAGCTGTTCTTATTTGTTCAGCACTTTCCACGGCCTATTCCTCTGCATCAGTCATGCGTCACGATATTACGGTGCAAGACTACCGAGACTTTGGTGAAAACTTGGGTAAATATAAAGTTGGCGCAACCCATGTTCCGGTCTATAGAAAAAATGGGCAATTAGATGACTACCTAGCCTTTCCTATTCCTGATTTTGGTGCGGTGGCGGATAAGGGCAATATCACCTTAGTGGGGGACTCTTACATGGCCAGTGTCCGCCACAATACTTACTCTATTAATGGGGCAATAAAATTTGGCAATAAAGCGAAGTTTGCCCCTTCCTATTATCTTATTAATCGTAATGCCAGCACCGTATCAAGCGTTGATTTTAATTTACCTCGCCTTAATAAGGTAGTGACCGATGCAGCACCCGTTGCGACTATCGATAAAAGCACAATACGAACGGGAAATCGCGACCGTTATACCTGGTATGCACGGGTGGGGGCTGGTTCCCAACTACAGGTCAGTGATGATCAAAAATCAGAAACGTCGATTACCGATGCTTATCGTTGGAAAACCGGGGGAACCATGGCGAATGCTACCGTCTCGCTACCGGGCGGCACGCTACGTTGGAAAAATGTTGGTCCGGACGATCCCAATTCTTCACCTTTCAGTAATGCGACCCGTCCCGGAGACAGTGGCAGTCCTACTTTTGTCTACGATACGGTGGACAAAATATGGCGATTGGCAGGGGTTCACCATGCTGCTATCAGTAATGGCGGTATCTATAATCGAGTCAGCGGTGAAGAGTATATTCCGGATGGTTATCTGGACAGGGTGCTAGCCATGAATAGCTCCGCCCCAGTAGACGATCATTCCAGTGAGGGGATCCTGTATTGGCGGCCAGAAGCGATCATCCAAACAGATCACCGTTGGAGTTGGCAGGGCCTGGATCAAAAATACCGTGATCTTGCTCCGTCGTCGGCTTCATTTACCGAATTAGATGCCACCAAGGATCTTACTTTTAGCGGTGAGGGAAATACCGTAATGCTAACGGATTCTGTCAATATGGGCGCGGGAAAACTTAGATTCTCCGGTAACTATACCGTCGAGGCAGAGAAGGGGAAGCAAGCTACTTGGGTAGGAGGAGGTGTCGAGGTTGATGATGGTAAAACGGTAGTATGGAAAGTGAATGGGATCAACCAAGACGCTTTACATAAAATCGGTGCGGGTACACTTGAGGTACAAGGTATCGGCGTTAATCAAGGTGCTTTGAACGTCGGTGATGGACTGGTTGTGCTCAACCAACAGCCTGACAGTACCGGAGCGGTTCAAGCGTTTTCTACGGTGACCTTGCTCAGTGGCAGGCCAACGGTTCAACTCAATAGTGTGAACCAGGTTTCTACGGATAATATTCGGTTTGGTTATCGGGGAGGAACCTTAGATGTGCATGGGAATGATCTCTCTTTTACGAATATCAATCATAACGATAATGGCGCGCGCATTGTTAACCGTGATATGGCTCGTGCCGCAGTCGTCACCGTGACGGGCAGTAACACACAATTTCTTGGCTCTTTTGGTGAAAAGGCCTCTCAATCACAACTCTCTTTGGCCTATGCGCCTGATAAATCGCAAGCGGAGTGGACTTTGCGGGGCGGGGCGATTGCACAACAACTCGACGTCGAGAAAGGCCGTGTAAATTTAGGCGGTGAACAGGTCTTACACGCCGGCGGCGTCTATTTTGCTAATGATTGGGATGAAAAAAACTACGACTTTACGCAGATCAATGTCGCACCGCAGGCACAACTGAGAATTAGCGAACATTCCCGCGTTAACGCCTCCACCCACGTTGCAGGTGATGCGATATTAACGTTATGGGATCGCGCATCCTTGGCGGGTAATGTCACGCTTGCTGAATCGAGTAGTCAATTAATTGCCGATATTTCGCCTCATACTAGTCAATTAGGAGAACTAGAATCGTCGATTTTGGCAGATATTTCTGGGAAGGGTGTGGTTGAGAAACGGGGTGCCGGACGATTAACGCTTTCTGGAAATCTCACCAATGCCCAGGGAATTATTGTTCAAGAGGGGGAAGTAAAACTAGACGGTCAGCGCTCGACAAAAATGGTGATGGAGGGTGGCACTGTATTATCAGGGAATGGCACAGTCAATTCGCTGACCTTGAATGATGTGGCGACGTTATCTCCCGATCAACAGAATCAGCAAGCATCTCTACTACGAATTGGACAACTCCAGTTGATGAAAGGCGCTAACGCAATTCTCAACTCGGGGTTTACCCAAGCGACCACTGATCGTTTATTGATTGATGGGGATCTTATTACAGCACAAGATAAACCGCTGGAAGTGACGGTCAATCCACAGGGTATATGGCAAGATAGCGATACCAATAAGAACGGCGCGGCTGATAATCAAGAGGGGCTATCACTTGTGCAAGTCGGCGGGAAGAGTAGGGCTGATAGCGTTAAACTAGCGGGGTCTTATGTGGCTCGCGGGGCGTTTGCCTATGGCCTCTACGCTTTTGCTCCAGGACATGCGTCGAGTAATGAGCGAAAAGTGCAGGGCAGTGGTGATCAGTATTGGGATTATCGATTACAAAATATCATGTTAGATGCTAACGGCATCAGTAACCCCGTCGGACCCACACCGGAGCCGACGCCAACGCCAGAACCAATACCAACGCCGCAACCTGAGCCTAGCCCAGATCCAATGCCTGCGCCGGAATCTGAACCTAGCCCAGATCCGATGCCTGCGTCGGAATCTGAACCTGTTCGTCGCGCGGTTACCCCGCAGGTGCCCGCTTACCTCTCTTTACCTGCGATGATGCTCAATTTTAACCGAACATTAACTGGGCTAATCGCGGATACCGTCAACGACAGTCACAGCCACTTCTTCATCACTGGTTATGAGGGGGGGGATCACTTTCATGCGAAGGGGGGGTTTAGCGACTATGGCTATAATTTCACGTCGAAATATCAAGGTTGGTTAATGGGGGGACGTTGGCACTCAGATCCTGACAGTCGTCAGCGTGTTTCCGCCAGTATTGTTGCACATCGAGGTAATTTATCGATGAAACCTCAAGCAGTCGATGGCTTGAGTCGGAGCTACTTCTCTACGCAAGGGATTACAGGTTTAGCCAGCTGGCAGGATGAACAGGGCTGGCAGCTTACTACACAACTTGGTTACACCCGTATTAAAGGAGCAGTGACTACTGATCTGCGTGGTAATGTTGCTTCGCCACACGCAACCCTTATTCATGCAGGTGTTGAGCTGGGGAAAGCCTGGGAATGGGAAAATCAGCGCTTAATACCGCTGCTTGCGGTGGAGTATCAGCACTTGGCGATTAAGGCATTTACGGACAGTGATGGGGCAAAAGTAAGCTATGCCCCGCATAATGCGCCTGACGTTCGACCGACTCTGCGTTACCAATGGCAATTGAACACACACTCCTACCCAAAAGTGGCTTTCACCCACGAATTAGGCTGGCGGCTAACGACTCGTAAAAATGCCCAAACCACCATTCGTGGTGGAGGGGATGAAAGCACCTTTACCAGTGGAAGAGGTGGGGATCATCTTTTGATGAAAAGTGGTGCCGATCTGCAACTTACCAAACATATAACCTTGACGACTCAAGCCCAATATCAACAACGTTTACAACGTGAAGGCGTCAATGATTGGGCGGTAACGGGAGGGATGAAAATAACCTTCTAATCCATTTTGCTGGCCCCCAGGAGGCATAATTGCCAGCGGGGGCCAAGTATTATAAGGCTTTGCGGGTAAAAATTTTGGTTGAGGCCGAAGGTGTACTTGTAGTGGTTTTTACTTTATCAATACAGACTACCGGGTACTAAGAAAGTATTTGCCCGTGAGCGTTCCTCTTTGGTAAACCACGTGCTGATGTAGATGAGCATTGAGGGCATGACCGCCGCCTCAACAATTCCCAATGTAAAGCGAATCACCATTAAAGTAGGGATATTACTGACTCACCCGCTGGCGGTAGCACACACCCCCCATCGTAATAAACAGATAAAAATTAACGTCCTTACGCTGCGCTATCGCACAAATCGAGCTCGGAACCTGAAAGAAAAAGTAGGCCAAGAAGAACAAGGCACCAATTAGCGAAGAAGTGCTTTTAGACATACCTTAGTCCTGTTCGATGCCCGACGCTGCAGCGAAGCCATAGTTAGCACAGTCTAGGTAAGCAAGACTGTAAGTGATAAAAATGATTGGCATTACATACCACCCTCGGCGTGAGCTGAGTTTTTGTAGAGTATTCGACATGGTGACCCCGAAGCGCGTAATTGTAGAAGAATAAGTGATAACCTAGCCGTCGCGAGTTGGCTAAAACTTCTTTTTGATCACTGTGTTAGGTGTTAATACATTGTGTTACCAGATAGGTGAGAGCCATTGAATATGAGTAGGGTCTGTCATGGTGGCGAGAGTATTTTCCTACGTAATGCGTCGATATTGTTTGCAGCGCGATGCCATCCTTTGTGATAAATCATTAATAATAGAAAAATGGAGAGATGACATGCGACAAATCGATTTAAACGCAGATTTAGGTGAGGGAAGTCCTCACGACGCAGAATTATTAACGTTGGTTTCCTCCGCGAATATCGCGTGTGGATATCATGCTGGGGATGCGATCACCATGCTAGCCAGCGTGCGTGAGGCGATACGTAACAAGGTTGCAATCGGTGCACATCCCAGTTTTCCAGACCGCGAGAACTGTGGTCGAACCGCAATGACTTTACCCCCTGAAACAATCTATGTACAAACGCTCTATCAGGTCGGTGCTTTGGCGGCGATAACTCAGGCACAAGGTACCCAGCTGCGCCATGTTAAACCCCATGGCATGTTATACAACCAAGCTGCCCGCGATCCACAATTAGCCGATGCCATCGCGAAAGCGGTTTTTACGTTAGATCCGGCGTTGATCTTAGTTGGATTAGCTGGGAGTGACCTGATCCGCGCAGCGGAACATTATGGATTATCGACGCGTGAAGAAGTCTTCGCTGATCGCGGCTACCAAGCGGATGGTTCGCTGGTTCCCCGTACCCAAGTGGGCGCTATGATTGATGATGAAGAACATGCTTTGGCACAGAGTTTGCTTATGATTGAATCCGGCGAGGTTCAAGCCATCACTGGTGAATACGTTGCCGTTACGGCACAAACTTTGTGTCTGCATGGTGATGGGGCTCATGCCCTCGCTTTTGCCCATCGATTACGGCAGGCGTTTGAGGCGCGAAATATTAAGGTTGTGGCTTAACGTTAACAGAATAACAGTGAGGATCGTCCAGTATGACAGAGAGTATCAGCTTGTGGCCATTATTAGGGGTAGCTGTGATTATGATAGGGTTTATCCTTCGCTTTAATCCTGTACTGATAGTGGTATGTGCAGGTATTGTCACGGGCTTAGCAGCACAGATGCCGCTTCTCACTATCTTCGAGAAGATGGGTGCCGGATTTCTCAATACAAGAAATTTACCTTTTATTTTATTATTGCCATTGGCAGTGATTGGGCTATTAGAGCGTCATGGCCTAAAAGAAGGCGCGCAGAGGTGGATTACCAAAATAGAGCGTGCCACCACAGGCCGTTTGCTGATGGTTTATCTGCTTATTCGTGAATTAACTGCCGCATTAGGATTAACCAGCTTAGGTGGTCATCCACAGATGGTACGTCCCTTATTGGCGCCTATGGCTGAAGGTAGTGCAGAAAAAACCTATGGACCCCTACCGCCAGCGGTGCGTTATCGGATCCAGGCGATGGCTGCCGCCACAGATAATGTCGGGCTTTTCTTCGGTGAAGATATCTTTGTCGCGTTCGGAGCCGTGCTCTTTATGCACAACTTTATGTTTGAGTCTGCTGGACTGCAAACCGAGCCACTGCATATTGCGCTATGGGGAATACCTACTGCTTGCTTTGCCTTTATCATCCATAGCGTCCGCCTTGCGCGACTTGATCATCATCTGCGCCGTGAACTTGCGAAAACCGCACAGGATCACCAAGGGGGAGCGCTATGATATTTCAGCAAAACATGCTCTATTGGCTGGCAGGCGCAACACTACTCGTCGTGGCGGTTATGTCGTGGCGAGATAAACAAAATCCTCGACGAGGCACAACAGGATTATTTTGGGGCGTTTACGGGCTACTCTTTTTTGTCGGTGATTGGACCTATCAACTGATAGGGGATAAGCGACTCGTTAATACTTCCGTGGGGATCGCAGTCGTTGGCATGGCGTTGCTAGCCGGTTTTGGCGGGGTAAAACTAGGGTATTACTCACAACGTACACCGCAACAACGAGAAGCCAGTGCTCAACGACTAGGCAGCCGCCTTTTTATTCCTGCCTTGGCGATTCCGCTGATTACGGTGGTGGGCGTCGTCTTTTTCACTTTCAATCCACAGGCGCAATTACAACTTTTTGGCTCTGGCAATCATGCTACCCTCGTCACGCTTTTTTCCATGACTCTCGGTACTCTCTTTGCTTTAATTCTGGCATGGAGGATAACCGGCGATAAAATTTCTCAGCCTCTGCAAGAGGCTCGACGCTTACTTGACTCGGTCGGCTGTGCCTTTATATTGCCGCAAATTTTGGCCATGCTCGGTTTACTCTTTACAGCCGCTGGGGTTGGGAATAGCCTCTCATGGCTGACTGAGCAGTATCTAGCTGTCGATAATAGAATGGCTGCCGTGGGGGTCTATGTCGTTGGTATGGCATTATTAACGATGATTATGGGCAATGCCTTTGCCGCTTTTCCTATTGTGACCGCAGGCATAGGAATTCCTATTCTGGTCTTACAACAGGGTGGCAATCCGGCAGTGATGGCGGCGATAGGAATGTTTTCCGGGTACTGTGGCACCCTAATGACACCAATGGCCGCCAATTTCAATATTGTGCCAGCCGCGTTATTGGGCTTACCCGATAAAAATGCCGTGATTAAAGCGCAGATCCCAACCGGATTACTGTTATTAGTCGTGAACGTGATATTGCTCTATTTTCTGATGTTTTTATAAGGAGCCTAAATGAAAACTGTCTTACTGACGGGATTCGAACCTTTTGCTGAGGAGTCCATTAACCCTTCATGGGAAGTCGTTTCGAGCCTAGAGGGGCCGAGTAGTGAGGGGTATCGTATTGTCTGCCTTCAGCTCCCTTGTGTTTTTGGAGAGTCACTCGATGTATTGCTGGCGGCGATCACTACCTATTCTCCCACTCTGGTTATCGCGGTAGGGCAAGCCGGGGGGCGTACCGATATCTCAATCGAGCGTGTGGCGATTAATGTTGATGATGCTCGGATTCCTGATAATAAGGGCCATCAGCCTATCGACCAACCTGTGGTGGCGAATGGGCCAGCAGCTTGGTTCAGTACGCTGCCCATTAAAGCGATAGTCAGCGCTCTGCAGCAGGAGGGTATTCCAGCCTCAATCTCTCAGACTGCCGGGACTTATGTGTGTAATCATGTGATGTATGGATTACTACATGCTTTGCGCGATAAACCTTGGATTAAAGGAGGGTTCGTTCATATTCCATATATTCCTCAGCAAGCCGCAATGCATCCTGGCAGTGCCAGTATGGCGGCCGAAACGGTGAAACAAGGACTGAAGATAGCTATCAGCACAGCCTTAAGGGTAGAGGTAGACGAGTGCAAAACGGGTGGGACGACGCATTAAATAATACTGCCTACTCCAATCCTCTTTTGACATGACGAAAAATTTATCGCTTCACGCGCTTAAGAGCGCTTGCTTTCAATCAGTTTCGCTATAAATCATGATGGTTTGGGGGGAGAGATTAATTGTGGATAATCACTTGAGTGCATAAGGTTATGGCATAGGCGTAATGTGGCCTATTGGGTTATATCTT
This sequence comes from Rosenbergiella gaditana, assembly GCF_018494065.1. Lineage (GTDB taxonomy): Bacteria > Pseudomonadota > Gammaproteobacteria > Enterobacterales > Enterobacteriaceae > Rosenbergiella > Rosenbergiella gaditana. The sequence goes on from NZ_JABBFR010000016.1 coordinate 60,028, forward strand.
CAGCCTATGTCACAAAAACGAAGTAAGCGCAATAATTCAAAATATTTATGATAATTGGCACTTTCATCCATCTATATTTTATTTTTTAGGATAAATATCTAACTGTTAGTTGTTTTTTTGAATTTTTATTTCACTTGTAAATTCTATGGATGATTTCAATAAGTCAATGAGAGACAATTTTATCAATACTCGATTATTTTGATTCTGGTTGATCTCTTATAATGTCTCAAAGTGATTTTTTTGATTTTATTATGATGTTATTAATAATTAAATTTATAAAACTGAGACTATTATTATGGAAAAGAAATTTATCTATCTATTTTGCTCTGCTGGTATGTCTACATCACTCCTCGTGACTAAAATGCGTGAACAAGCCAATAAATATAATGTGCCGGTTGTTATAGAAGCCTTCCCAGAAACGCTCTTGGCAGAAAAAGGTGAGCAAGCGGACGTTATCTTATTAGGGCCTCAAATCTCTTACATGTTACCTGAGTTCAAAGCATCATTTCCCATAAAGCCTATCGAGGTCATCGATTCTATCCTCTACGGAAAGGTCGATGGGTTAGGTGTATTACAATTCGCCATAGGTTTGATAAAGAAGTAAGTGCAGTAAATTTCATAATAGGATTTATTTTAACTATTAATAAATAATAATGTGGTTAATGATATTTATATATTCATATCAATTTATCCTGGGTGACTATTAAATGCAAAGCTATAGATTTTTTATGGTTTTTTAAAGGAGTTAGTTATGAGTAAAATCATTAATTGTCTTGAAAAGATACTACTTCCTTTTGCTGTGAAGATAGGGCGGCAATCGCATATTAATGCTATTAAGAATGGTTTTATTAAATTAATGCCATTAACCCTTGCCGGGGCAATGTTTGTGTTAATCAATAATGTCTTCCTTAGTTTTGGTGAGGGAACCTTCTTTTATTCAATGGGAATACGTTTAGACGCTACAACTATTGATACCTTAAACAGTTTCAAGGTTATTGGAGGGAATATTTATAACGGCACGTTAGGCATTATGTCGCTAATGGCCCCCTTTTTTATCGGATCAGCCTTAGCAGACGAACGCAAAGTGGATGCAATGGCTGCGGGATTATTGGCCGTGGCTGCCTTTATGACAGTGACGCCGTATCGCGTAGGAGACGCTTACGCCGTTAGCGCTAATTGGTTGGGCGGGGCAAACGTTATTTCCGGAATGGTTATTGGGATAGTCGTTGCTGAACTGTTCACTTTTATTGTACGTCGTAATTGGGTAATACGGTTACCCGAGAGTGTCCCAACCTCCGTTTCACGCTCTTTTTCTGCGGTCATTCCAGGCTTTATTATTTTATCGATTATGGGGGTAATTTCCTTTGTATTAACCTACTGGGAGACCAATTTCCATCAAATTATTATGGACATTATTTCTACCCCGCTAGCGTCGCTGGGCGCTGTGGTCGGCTGGGCATATGTATTATTGGTGCCTCTTTTGTGGTTTTTTGGGGTTCATGGCGCGCTCGCGCTGTCGGCTCTCGATAGTGCAATTATGACACCTTGGGCGTTAGAAAATGTTGCAACCTATCAGCAATACGGCTCTGTTGAGGCAGCGCTTGAAGCAGGTAAAACCTTCCACCTTTGGGCTAAGCCAATGCTTGACTCCTATATTTTCCTAGGCGGTTCCGGGGCAACACTTGGTTTGATTCTCGCTATTTTCGTTGCATCGCGTCGTGCCGACCATCGTCAGATGGCTAAATTAGCGTTACCTTCTGGGTTATTTCAAATAAACGAGCCAATCCTATTCGGCTTACCCATTATTATGAACCCGATTATGTTTATTCCTTTTATTCTGATCTCTCCTCTCTTGGCCGGTATTACCGTGACAGCCTACTATTTGGGCATCATGCCTCCGATGACTAATATCGCACCATGGACCATGCCTACAGGGTTGAGTGCCTTCTTCAATACCAATGGCAGTGTGGTCGCATTTCTATTGGCAATATTTAACTTAGGGGTTGCAACGCTTGTCTATCTGCCATTTGTGATTATTTCTAATAAAGCACAAGCCACTATTCAACAAGAAGAAACGGAAGAAGACATCGCGAATTCTCTGAAATTCTAATACCTAGAGGCTGCTGACTATAGGTCGCACTTCAGTAATGAGGATACATTATGTTTAATTTACACGCGGTAGAACCTGAAAACACAGCCATTGATGATCTTGAAGAAATCGTCATGGGATTGATTATTAATGCTGGTCAAGCGCGCAGCCTTGCTTATGCAGCATTAAAAGAAGCGAAACAAGGAAATTTTACCGTTGCAAAAGAGATGATGGAGAATTCTCAGCAAGCGTTAAGTGAAGCACATCGTGTGCAAACTCAGCTGATTGAAAGCGATGCAGGGGAAGGTAAAGTTAAAGTGAGTTTGGTGCTCGTACATGCTCAGGACCATCTGATGAACGCAATGTTGGCACGGGAATTGGTTACTGAGATTATTGAACTGTATAAAAAAATGAAATAAATCCTCCTCTATTAGGTAGTAAAAATGATGACGACAGAAATTCCTACTGCACGAGAACATCAGCTTTTCAATGGGCATAATTTTCATGTCTTTATTTACAATAAAACTGAGAGTGTGAGTGGGCTCCATCAACACGATTACTATGAATTCACCATCGTTTTGACGGGACGTTATTATCAAGAAATTGATGGACAACGAGTACTTTTAGAGCGCGGGGATGTTGTATTTATTCCAGTGGGGTCGAAACATCAGAGTTTTTATGCAGCGGGTGCAACGCGTATTCTTAATGTGGGTATCAGTAAACGTTTTTTTGAGAAATACTTTTTATCGCTGTTACCCACAGACTTTTCTGCTACTCAAGCCTATGCAATAGAAAAGAGTTTTCTTGCTTATATTGAGTCAGTAATAACTTCACACCATTTTCGCGAAAATGAGTTTGATGAATTCATTGAATTAGTCTGTTTTTATACTATCAATCGCTTAAGACATTATCGCGATGAACCTATCAAAGATATCGTGCCGCTCTGGCTAAAAAATACGGTTGAAGCTATGCATGATAAGCTGAAATTCGGCGATACGGCGCTTGAGCGTATGGTGCAACTTTCAGGGAAAAGCCAGGAGTACTTAACTCGGGCAACTCAGCGTTATTACGGTAAAACACCGATGCAGATCATTAATAATATTCGTATAAATTTTGCAAAAAAACAGCTTGAGATTACCAACTCCTCAGTGACTGATATTGCGTATGAATCAGGGTATAGCAGCCCAAGCTTATTTATTAAAACATTTAAGAAGTTCACTTCATTTACACCGAGTAATTATCGTAAAAAGCTAAGTGGTTGTAATGATATTTAAATAAATATGATTTTGGGAGGGGTTATATTTTCCGGTACAAGATAGTCGTCGATAAATTTGACATAATAAGGAGAAGGAAATGGGCCAAAAATTGAAAATCGTTACCATCGGTGGTGGCAGCAGCTATACCCCGGAATTACTAGAAGGATTTCTTAAGCGTTATCATGAACTGCCTGTCACAGAACTATGGTTAGTTGATGTGGAGGAAGGCCAAGAAAAGCTCGATATTATCCATGCCCTGTGCCAAAGGATGATAGAAAAAGCAGGTGTACCTATGCAGGTGCATAAGACCTTAGATCGTCGTGCAGCTTTACAAGGAGCCGATTTTGTTACTACACAACTGCGTGTAGGGCAGCTGAAGGCTCGTGAAAAAGATGAACGTATTCCTTTGAGTCACGGCTATCTAGGACAAGAGACAAATGGGGCTGGTGGCCTATTTAAAGGGCTGCGTACTATTCCTGTCATTCTGGATATCGTTAAAGATGTGCAAGAAATTTGCCCGAATGCTTGGATAATCAACTTCACTAATCCAGCGGGAATGGTTACAGAGGCCATCAACCGTCATACTAATTTTAAACACTTTATTGGTGTTTGTAATATTCCAATCGGTATGAAGATGTTTATCACCGATGTATTACAGCTGACACCACAAGATGAACTGAATATTGATCTATTCGGGCTCAACCATCTCGTGTTTATCCGTGAGGTACTGGTGAACGGTAAATCGCGCTTTGATGAACTGCTAGAGGGGATAGCTTCAGGCACTTTGAGTACTAATTCGGTTAAAAATATTACTGACTTACCCTTTAATGAGGGACTTATTCGCTCATTACGCTTGATACCGTGTTCTTATCTCCTTTATTACTTCAAGCCTAAAGAGATGCTGGCTATTGAAATGGGCGAATACTATAAAGGCGGAACCCGTTCCCAAGTCGTTCAAAAAGTGGAACAGCAGCTTTTCGAGCTATACAAGAATCCGGATCTCAATGTGAAGCCTAAAGAATTAGAACTACGTGGAGGGGCCTATTATTCGGATGCTGCCTGTGAAGTGATTAATGCGATTCATAATAATAAACATACCGAGCACTACGTTAATATTCCTCACAACGGTCATATCGACAATATCCCTTCTAATTGGTCGATTGAGATCACCTGTACTTTAGGTCATGACGGCGCTCAGCCTACACCACGTATCACTCATTTCGATGAGCAAGTTTTAGGGTTGATTTATACCATAAAAGGTTTCGAAGTGGCGACCAGCCAAGCGGCAATCAGTGGTGATTTCAATAATGTACAGTTAGCCCTTAATCTTAGTCCTCTCATTCACTCCGATAACGATGCTGAGCTGCTCGCTCGTGAAATGCTTCTTGCCCATGAACAGTGGCTACCAAACTTTGCCACCACCATTAAGGATCTAAAAGTCTCAAAGGAGAAATAGATGGCGCGTTTACTAATTGTGAATGCTGATGATTTTGGGCTGAGTAAAGGTCAAAATTACGGCATTATTGAAGCGCATCAACATGGCATAGTGACCTCGACCACCGCGATGGTTAATGGGAAGGCTATCGCCCACGCTGTAGAGTTAAGTCAGCATGCGCCTGACCTGGGGATCGGGATGCATTTCGTACTGACCTTAGGCGAACCATTATCCGCGATGCCGACCTTCGCAAGAGATGGACAGTTAGGTAAGTGGGTGTGGCAGATGGCAGAAGAAGGCCGCTTACCCCTCCAAGAAATAAGACGGGAATTAGCGTGTCAGTATCAACGCTTTATTGAACTATTTGGTTACCCGCCGACACATATCGATAGCCATCATCATGTGCATCTGATCCCCGATATTTACACTATTGTGGAAGGTTTTGCCTGTGAGAAAGGTATTCCATTACGTAGTGACCGACAACTGGTACCGCATGATGGCCTAGATCACAATGTGGCTCGCCGTTGTGAGGGGTTCTCGAGCGCATTCTATGGGGATTCAATCTCTGAGGCGCTTTTTTTACACATACTCGATGATTCTCTGCAGCGAGGAGAGTCGTCGCTGGAAGTGATGTGTCATCCAGCATTTGTTGATAACACCATTATAAAGAGCGCATATTGTTATCCACGACTACTGGAGTTAGATATTTTGACGTCTTCTTCTTTACGGCAGGAGGTGGCTAAACGTGGTTACCGCCTCACTAATTTTAAAATGATATAAGAAATAAAAAACTGAGTACTCAGTTTGGTTAAATTTTAATTTTTATCTACTACTACCTTTTTATCTTTATTCTGATATTAGGTGATAATTCATTTATATATATCTAGATGTAAGAAGGTTTAATTTAAAACTCCATTAGGATGGCTATTTATGCGTGAAATTAAAGGATTATCTCGTGCGTTATCTTTATTTGTATCGAGTGGTGCTGTGTTTTCAGGAGCAATCATTTCGCCATCAGTGAGTGCAGAAGGATTTATTGATGATTCAAGATTGAACGGGGGGATCTATTATTGGCAGCGTGAACGTGATCGTAAGGATGTGGCCGATAATGGAAAGTATAAAACGAATCTTTCACATTCTACTTGGAATGGTAATGTGGATTTTCAATCCGGTTATGCGGGCGGTTTTTTCGGAATTGATATTGCTGCCTTTACCGCGCTAGAGATGGCAGAGAATGCTGATAGCGGCCATCCCAATGAAATCGCGTTTTCTTCACGTAATAAAGCTTATGAAGAAGATTTCAGGGGTGATAAAAGCGGTATCGATCTATACAAAGCAGCTGCGAAGTTTAAATATGGTCCAGTTTGGGCGCAAGTGGGTTATATTCAACCTTCAGGGCAAACATTATTGGCCCCCCATTGGAGTCTGTTACCGGGGACCTATCAAGGAGGAGAAGCAGGGGCAAACTTCGATTATGGTGACGTAGGGGCACTGAGTTTTTCTTATATTTGGGCAAATGAATATAAGTCGCCATGGCACCTCACAATGGATCATTTTTACCAAAATGATAAGAAATCCAAGGTGAAGTATCTTCACTCCATTGGAGCCAAATATGATGTTAAAAATGGCCTTGTTTTAGAAGCTGCAGTGGGTCAAGCCCAAGGTTATATCGATCAATATTTTGCTAAAGCCAGCTACCAATTCGATGTTGCTTGCTCACCATTACGTACCAGTTATCAATTTTATGGGACGCGCGATAAAGTAGGACGTGGAGGTAATAACAATATTTATGACGGCACCGCATGGTTACAGGCCTTAACTTTCGGCTATAACGTTGCAGAGGTGCTTGATTTCCGGTTAGAGGGGACGTGGGTGAAGGCCGAAGGGCAGCAGGGCTATTTTTTACAACGTATGACTCCAACCTATGCATCGTCTAATGGCCGTCTCGATATCTGGTGGGATAACCGTTCTGATTTCAATGCTAACGGTGAAAAAGCGTTATTCATCGGCGCCCTGTACGATATGAAACATTGGAATTTACCCGGTTGGTCTGTGGGAGCCTCCTACGTTTATGCTTGGGATGCCAAGCCAGGAAGAATGTCTTCGCCAGATGCTTATTATAATCCTAATAATCGTCTGAAAGAGTCAGCCTACAGTCTTGACGCAATTTATACGATGCAAGAAGGGCGAGTGAAGGGAACAATGTTTAAATTACATTTTACGCGTTACGACAATCATTCCAATATCCCCAGTTGGGGGGGAGGTTACGGGAATATTTTCCAAGATGAACGTGATGTGAAGTTTATCGTGAGTGCACCCTTTACTATTTTTTAAATCATAATAGGTGAATTGCCGTTCTTTATCGTAAAGTCAGTCGTAAGACGCCATCAAGGGAGCACTAGCAACTCAGGATAACGTCGGAAATTTCTTAACACTAATTATAAGGATTTTCCTAAAAAATCTTGTTTTGTGGATTACTCTTTTTAATACCGAGAGCTAATAGACGGGCAATATTTTCAGTCGCTAAAGTGACACCCGTTTTTCCTTCTTTAAGCGCTTCTTCAAGCTTACAGGCTTTACGCAAAATCCCGAATATCGCAGTGAAGTTCTCATCATAGAGACACTCAATACCCTCACCGATACAGCCTGCTAAGGCAATAACAGGTATATGCGGGGAGACCTTTTTTGTTACCTGTGCAACTCCATAGGGCGTTTTACCGAACTTGGTTTGGAAATCGATACCGCCTTCTCCGGTGAATACCGCGTCGGCACCAATAATTTTTGCCGCGAGATCAGTATAGTTAACCACGATATCGACACCTACTTGCAGCCGCGCAGAGGTAAAGGCCATCAAACCGGCACCTAAGCCGCCCGCCGCTCCGCCGCCTTCGATATTGGCGATTTTTATCCCTAAAATCTCATAGATTTTCTCAGCATACATTTTTAAGTTCGTATCCAGTACCTCGACCATTTCTGGTGTTGCACCTTTTTGTGGCCCGAATACCGCAGATGCACCTTCAGGTCCGATGAGCGGATTGGTTACATCACAGGCCACTAAAAATTCTGTCTCTGCGAGGCGGGGATCGACAGAACTGGTATCGATATGGGCAATCTTATGCAGATAGCCGCCGCCTAGCTTAACCGCGTAGCCATCGCTATCGGTAAATTTTATCCCCAGTGCACAGGCCATCCCTTGTCCACCATCGTTGGTGGCACTGCCGCCTAAGCCAATAATAATTTTTCGTACTCCGCGATCAAGCGCATGTTTGATCAGTTCACCTGTCCCGAAGCTGGTAGCGTATAAGGGATTGCGATTGTTTGGCGAGGTATAAGCAATACCGCTGGCCGAGGCCATTTCAATCACGGCAGTCCGACCGTCTCCAAGAAGGCCAAACTCCGCTTGTACGGGGTTATGTTGTGGCCCAGTGACCTCCACCTGAATAATTATTCCGCCCGTGGCATCAACCAGTGATTGAACCGTTCCCTCGCCCCCATCCGCCATCGGCACTTTGACGATTTCACACTCGGGAAAAACACGTTTTAGGCCTTCTTCCATACTGTCCGCTACTTCCATCGCGGTCATGCTTTCTTTAAATGAGTCGGGGGCTAGGACAAATTTCATAATACTCACCTTAAATTCAATGGATTACTCTATGGCTGTCTTTGAACACACCTAGCAGTCAATGGGTATAGATAACTCACGTTATCATAGCCTAGTCAGTCACTGTAAGGGGAGGATGATAGTTGTTAAGGAAAGACTATCGATATCCTTATTGTTGCAATAGAGAGATTATTCCTCGTTTTATTTTACAGAATCAGTGAGGCGGGCTTTATATTATTTATTTTATTATTTTTCTTGGTTGGCATAAATACCTATTGGTTATTACTTGTCAGACTAAAAATATACTTTATTAAAATAAGGTGCTCGTAGTGCTGATTTACATTAACTTATACCCCTTAATGTAATAATTATTATATTCCAACTATTTAAATACAAAGCGTTACTTATTACATTATCAGTCTATCCATTCGCTGGTAAGCAATTTCTCTACTCTATCGGTTATTAGTGTAATGTTCTTATTTCGAATAATTTTATAATGTGAATATTGGGGTGATGTATCCAGTTAGTTGAATTGATGTATAATCATCGCTTTGAGGTTTTCTCATGGCCAGCGTTACTGTTCATTGTCCCCGTTGTCAG
>NZ_JABBFR010000017.1 GCF_018494065.1 Rosenbergiella gaditana
GCCGAACTCAGAAGTGAAACGCCGTAGCGCCGATGGTAGTGTGGGGTCTCCCCATGCGAGAGTAGGGAACTGCCAGGATCCTTTTAAAAAAGGCCACCTTTATAGGTGGCCTTTTTGCTTTTCTCTTTTTATTCTAAGCTAAGCTGAAATTATTTCACCTACCTCTTCCATTACTCGACAGGTTATCGCTACCGCGATATATTGGCTATCTGGACGTCTAAATTGAGTTTTGAGGATTAAGGGTTATGCCGATTAAAGTCCCTGATGAGCTTCCTGCAGTGAATCTTTTGCGTAATGAAAATGTGTTTGTTATGACTGATACACGCGCACATCTCCAAAATATTCGCCCATTAAAGGTACTGATCCTAAACTTAATGCCAAAAAAAATTGAGACGGAAAATCAATTTCTGCGTCTATTATCTAATTCTCCGTTGCAACTCGATATTCAACTTTTGCGTATTGATAATAGAGCATCACGTAATACGCCAACAGAGCACCTCAATACCTTTTATCGTAACTTTGAAGACATCAAGGATGAGAATTACGATGGACTTATTATTACGGGGGCACCATTAGGCTTAGTCGATTTCGATGATGTTGCCTATTGGCCACAGATCAGTGAGGTATTGAGCTGGGCGAAAAAGCACGTTACTTCAACGCTGTGTGTATGCTGGGCAGTGCAAGCGGCTTTAAATATTCTTTATAATGTCCCTAAAAAAACCTTAGAAGAAAAAATATCAGGCGTTTATGAGCATCTGAATTTAGAGCCTCATGCCTTGCTAACTCGGGGGTTTGATGAAATCTTTCTTGCTCCGCATTCCCGCTATGCCGCCTTTCCAGTCGATATGATTGAAACACACACTGATTTAGATATCTTAGCCAGCTCTGAACAAGCCGGGGCTTATCTCATGGCATCCCGAGATAAGCGATTGGTACTAGTGACGGGTCATCCTGAATATGATGCTGGTACCTTGGCTTCAGAATTTTTTCGCGATAGCGAAGCCGGACTATTACCGATCTTGCCTGATAATTATTTTCCAGATAATAATCCCGCCAATAAACCTAAAGCGACATGGAGAAGTCACGGGCACTTACTTTTCGCTAACTGGCTCAATTATTACGTATACCAAATCACGCCTTTCGACCTTCGAGAGATGAATCCCACTTTAGAATAATGGGTTAACGCGACGCGCTCTTAAGGTTGTTTGATCGTAATTTTCGTCTACGCTTTTACGCATAATAGTAACGATAAAGCGGGGCGAAATGCTTATATTACTCAATTTATTGGCCGCGATAGCCCTATTAGTATGGGGAACTCAGATCGTACGCTCAGGCATAATGCGTGTGTTTGGCGCAGACTTACGACGCGTATTGAGCCGTAGCGTGGAAAAAAAGCCTTTTGCTTTTTTGGCCGGGATAGGTGTCACAGCTTTAGTACAAAGCAGTAATGCCACGACGTTACTGGTTACCTCCTTTGTCGCACAGAATCTGATGACCTTAACTCCAGCATTAACTGTGATTCTTGGGGCGGATGTCGGTACTGCGCTGATGGCTCGCGTGCTGACCTACGATCTCTCATGGCTTTCCCCATTGTTTATTTTTATTGGTGTCATACTTTTTATTAGTCGTAAACAGAGCCGAGCGGGACAAATTGGCCATACCTGTATTGGTCTTGGACTCATACTTCTCGCTTTACAGCTGATTGTCGAAGCCTCTCGACCTATCACTCATGCCGCGGGGGTACAGATCCTATTCTCCTCCCTGACTGGGGATATATTGTTGGATGCACTGGTCGGTGCCTTCTTCGCTATGGTCAGTTACTCCAGCCTTGCTGCGGTACTGATCACCGCAACGCTGACGACAACAGAGGTGATTGCACTGAAAGTCGCACTTTGCTTAGTGGTTGGCGCTAACATTGGTAGTGGCATTTTAGCGTTACTGAATAGTGGTAAAGCGAGTGTAGAAAGTAAACAAGTCGCATTGGGTAGCCTACTCTTCAAGCTGATGGGAGCCGTGGTCGTATTACCTTTTATTGGTATCTTTGCACACCAACTCGATAAGTTAACTGTTTCCAGTGCGAATTTAGTGATCTTATTTCATGTTTTTTATAATGTGGTTCGTTGTTTGCTGCTACTGCCTCTGACAGAAAAAATGGCGAGTTTATGTCAGCGCTGGATCCCGACAGGTCATCACGATTCAGAAAAATGTACCACAAGATATTTAGACCGGGCGGCGCTTGATACTCCCTCCTTAGCACTCGTTAATGCTGCCAGAGAAACACTGCGTATGGGGGACATCATTGAAAAGATGATGGTTAGCCTCAAGCGTGCTTTTCAGGGGCAGCAAGGCGAAGAGAAGATAGTTACGCGTTATGACGACGAGGTCGATGCCTTGTATACCGGAATTAAACTCTATTTGGCACAAATTCCCAAAGAGGACCTTCAGCAGCAAGAATCTGAACGTTGGGCGGAGATCTTTAATACGGCAGTTAATTTAGAACAGGCAGGGGATATTCTTGAGACGATGACTGTGGATGTCGCTGCAAAATCACTGGCGAACCAGAAACCATTTTCCACTGAGGGTTTAGAAGAGCTAAAAATCTTATACGATAATCTGCTGGAAAATTTACAGCTCAGTCTCTCTGTCTTTATTTCGCAGGATCTTGACGCTGCCCGACGTTTACGCCGTTCTAAACATCATTTTCGTCGACTGACTCAGCGTTACTCATTGACTCATGTTGAGCGATTATCGCACCAAAATAAACAAAGCCTTGAGACCAGTTCCCTGCATTTGGGGTTACTGGGAGAAATGAAAAGATTGAATTCTCTATTTTGCTCGGTGGCATACGGAGTACTGGACCACCGTGAGGCGGATGAAGAATAAAGCGAAGGCTCGACAGCAAAAGGTTGTCGAGCCTGAGAACGCCCTAGGAGGTTTTCTTTCCTGACCAATAACCGGACAATAGTGATCCGGAAATGTTATGCCAGACTGAGAAAAGCGCGCCAGGTAGTGCAGCCAGAGGCGAGAAATAGAGTTTACCTAAGGTTGCTGCAAGTCCAGAGTTTTGCATCCCCACTTCAAGGGCAAGGGTACGACAAACGGACTCATTAAAGCCAAACAGTTTACCGCCCCAATATCCTGCTATCAGCCCAATGGCATTATGCAGGGTCACGGCGATAACCACGGTGAAGCCAACACTGGAGATATAGTGTTGGCTTCCAGCGACCACCGCAGCAATGATTAGTAAAATCGCGACCATTGACAGGGTGGGTAAATAAGGCTCAATCCGGTCAACGAATTTTTTGCAGCGATGATGCACAATCAACCCGAGACCAATGGGAATTAGGACTATCTTTATGATACTCCACAACATACCGGTAATATCGACTTGAATATGGGTGTCGACATATAAACGGGTCAGCAATGGGGTCGCGACTACCCCGACTAATGCCGATACCGAAGAAATCGTTACCGATAAGGCGACATCGCCCTTAGCCAGATAAATCATCACATTTGACGCTGTACCACTGGCTACACTGCCGACCAATATCATTCCTGCGGCGAGATCAGCAGGCATATGCATTATCTTAGATAACCCATAAGCGGCAGCCGGCATAACAAGATAGTGTAGAAATGTCCCTGCCAAAACCGGCGCGGGCCGGTTCAGTACCCGACGAAAGTCATCGAAACTTAACGTAACACCCATACCAAACATAATAAGCATTAATAGTTCGCTGACCCAAGGACCTATTGCAGTAAAGCCTATCGGCCGCCAATAGGCGACCGCAGATAACGCTACTGCCCATAAGGGGAACAACCGTGTCACCATGGCTAACATCACTAAAATTCCTTATTCAAAGAGATGTCGGTGAAGCGTTTGTACCGCGGCTTCTGCATCGTTACTGGGTAGCAAGAAACAGAGGTTATGTTCGCTTGCACCATAGCAAATTAAACGCAGATTAAAGGCGGATAGTACACCAAATACCTCTTTTCCCACTCCAGGAGATTGCGACAGTTTATTACCGATCAGCGCCACTAAAGATAAATTTTCCTCAACCTCCACACGGCATAATGCCGATAATTCAGTCAGTAACGCTTGAGTTAATAAACCACGGGCTTGGCTACTGGTATCAGTGGTATCTAGGGTTAAGGCAATACTGACTTCTGAGGTGGTAATCAAATCAACCGAAATATTATGGCGAGCAAGTACGGCGAACACTTCCGCTAAGAACCCACGGGCGTGCAGCATCTTCAAACTATGTAGAGTTAATAATGTTTGGCGTCGGCGCAATGTGAGGGCTCTAAAAAGAGGCTTCTCGTTAGTTTCATGATAGACGAAAGTGCCGCCATCATCAGGGGCTTTACTCGAGCCAACAAAGACCGGGATATTGTTGCGTACTGCGGGAAGCAGTGTGGCGGGATGTAGAACTTTTGCGCCAAAGGTCGCCATTTCAGCGGCCTCTTCAAATGAGATTTCTGCAATACGTTTTGCGGTGGGAACCACTCGCGGATCGGTAGAGAAAATTCCTGTAACATCCGTCCAAATATCGATACGGCTTGCTTGTAAGGCCTCACCAAGTAAGGCTGCAGTATAATCACTTCCCCCGCGGCCTAACGTAGTCGTTCGCCCTTTTCCTTCACTGCCAATGAAACCTTGAGTGATGACGAGATTATCATTCAGGAGTGGAGCAAGGTATTGGGTAGCGAGCTCCCCCAAGATTTTAAGTTCAGGTTCTGCACTGCCAAAACGGTCACTAGTACGCATCACTTTACGTACATCAAACCACTTCACGGCGACGTTTCTCTCACGAATAAGCTCGGTAAACAACAGTGTCGACATCAGCTCACCGTGGCTAACGAGTTCATCGGTAAGTGCTAAGGATGTCGCGAGTGATGCGGCTTCAGATAACGTTGTGATGCTTTCGAGGATGCGATCAATTTCATCACGGACAACATCGGCGCTACTCAGATTATCGACAATCGCATACTGAATACGTCGCACTTCATCAAGTAAAAAAGCACGGCGAGCGGTTTCTTGACCTGAGGCGAGTTCAACCAGAATATTGGTAATCCCGGCAGATGCAGAGAGTACAACGAGTTTAACGTCTGGATGACTGAGAACAATATCGGCACTGCGGGACATTGCTTCGAAATCAGCAACGCTGGTACCACCGAATTTTGCCACAATGAATGTGGATTGGGACATGCTTAACACCCTCGATTCTAAAAAATAAATAAACATTTCATTTTAGGTGAGGGATAAAGATACAGTCTACCTGTTCTCTACTCAGAAGCCCCCCACCTAACGTCATTCACATCAATTGATGTATTGGTGACAACTCAAGGGATTCAGCCCCCGTAGCCGACAAATAAACAGCCCGCATGTTTACCGTCTCGGCGTCACTCCCCCTGATATGTCGTCATTGAACACGGATTCTCTGACATACTGCCTGGGTGACGCGCCTCTTCTGATGCAACGATAGAACGCCGCTAAGTAGAAATATCGTTTAATATCGATACTGTCAACGCTAAATCGTCTATCACAGAAATTAATTAGTAAAGTTTCATTATTACTCGGTTGCTCGCTATTCTCTCCATAACTAAATAGCACCTCCTAGCAAATCTCCCAGGGTCGGAAGTTCTAGAGTAGGTGATAATCAGGTGGCATCCGAGTGGTAAGACTATGGTTATCTCATTCATTTTCGTTCAAGATGGGAACGGTTGCACCGGAGTGTGAAATTTCAACCCAAGCATTGACGCGATACTGGTATACAGTGTGTGTTGTGTTTCTGTCGACAGTTTATTAACTAACTAAGAGTGTTGTTATGAAAAATATTAACCCTACACAAACAGCAGCATGGAAAGCCTTAGAACAGCATTTTCAAACAATTAACGAAACGGACATTGCCTCACTATTTGCTCAAGATCCCCAGCGTTTTGCTCATTTTTCGACAACCTTCGAAGATAAAATTCTCGTCGACTACTCTAAAAACCGTATCACCCAAGAAACCTTGGACAAGCTATTGAGCTTGGCTAAGGAGTGTGATTTATCCGGCGCGATCAAGTCCATGTTCGCTGGTGAGAAAATTAACCGTACAGAAGATCGTGCCGTTCTTCATATTGCGCTACGTAACCGTAGTAACACGCCAATTAGGGTGGATGGCAAAGATGTGATGCCAGAAGTCAACGCGGTACTGGAAAAAATGAAACAATTTTCAGCGCGTATTATCAGCGGCGAATGGAAAGGTTATACTGGAAAAGCGATTACTGATGTAGTCAACATCGGTATCGGCGGTTCCGACCTAGGTCCTTATATGGTAACTGAAGCATTAAAACCCTATAAAAATCACCTATCGATGCACTTTGTCTCGAATGTTGATGGGACACATATTGCCGAGACGTTAAAACCACTTAACCCAGAAACCACACTTTTCCTTGTAGCGTCCAAAACATTCACTACTCAAGAGACTATGACTAATGCGCATAGTGCGCGTGACTGGTTTTTGGCTAAAGCCGGTGATGATCAGCACGTCGCGAAACACTTTGCCGCGCTTTCGACCAACAGTTCAGCAGTCAGTGAGTTCGGAATTGATACCGATAACATGTTTGAGTTTTGGGACTGGGTAGGTGGACGTTATTCACTCTGGTCCGCGATTGGTCTGTCAATCGCGCTCTCTATTGGTTTTGAAAACTTTGAGCAGCTCTTGTCTGGTGCACATGCGATGGATAATTACTTCGCCCAAACGCCAGTAGAGAAGAACTTACCGGTTACCTTGGCACTGATTGGTCTGTGGTATAACAACTTCTTTGGTGCTGAAACGGAGGCTATCCTTCCTTATGATCAGTATCTTCACCGTTTTGCCGCCTATTTCCAGCAAGGTAATATGGAATCGAACGGCAAATATGTCGACCGCGATGGGCATCCTGTTGATTACCAAACTGGCCCGATTATTTGGGGGGAGCCGGGTACCAATGGCCAGCACGCTTTCTACCAATTGATCCATCAAGGGACCAAAATGATCCCTTGCGATTTTATCGCACCTGCCGTTACGCATAATCCCCTGAGCGATCACCACGACAAGCTACTCTCTAACTTCTTTGCTCAAACTGAGGCACTCGCCTTTGGTAAATCTAAAGAGGCGGTGGAGAAAGAGTTCGCTGACGCAGGGAAATCTGCGCAAGACGTTGCGCACATCGTGCCGTTTAAAGTCTTTGAGGGGAATCGTCCGACTAACTCCATCTTGCTCAAAGAAATTACGCCTTACAGCCTTGGTGCTCTCATTGCGATGTATGAGCATAAAATCTTCACCCAAGGCGCAATACTCAACATTTTCACCTTCGATCAGTGGGGCGTTGAGTTAGGGAAACAACTGGCGAACCGCATCCTTCCTGAGTTGAAAGTCGAGGATAGGATTGACTCCCATGATAGTTCGACAAATGGGCTAATCAACCAATATAAATCTTGGCGTTAAGTTTTGGGCTAAGAAGCATAAAAGCGGCTATTGAGCCGCTTTTTTATTTACTGATAAAAAACGGTATTTATTGAGATATCTGTCACATTAAAGCATTATTATTTTAGCTCTCCTATCATAAAAATGAGTAAAAATAATGAATGATCAAGTTGTTACACCAAGAGTTCCGCGAGCGATTGCAAACTTTTTACAGTGGGTATTGAATATCGGCCTCATCGTGTTAGCTGGGATTTTGGCTGTGTTTTTAGGCAAAGAGACGGTTAACCTAGTGGCAGTACTGTTTCACCGAGGCGAAGAGCAATCTGCCTACTTATTGATTGAAGGGATTGTCATCTATTTTCTCTATTTTGAGTTTATCGCGCTAATAATCAAGTACTTCTTATCTGGGTATCACTTTCCATTACGCTACTTTATCTACATTGGTATTACCGCAATTGTTCGCTTAATTATTGTTGATCACAAAAACCCATTGGATACCCTGATCTATTCTGCGGCAATCTTGGTTTTGGTGGTGACGCTTTGGTTAGCGAATAGCCGACGACTAAAAAGAGAGTAGCCGTAAAGCCACGCGAGTCGGCAGAAGATTAACGGATACTCTGTTATGATTAACGACATTCCTAGGTTAATTTGGAAGCATTTCATGCATGACCACTCAATGCAGCAATTAATGACCCATAACTTTCGCGCCCTTATCGACGGCGAATGTACGCCAGATATTCATTCATGGCTGGTGGATGAATCTTCTATGACAGCACGATTAGAAGCCTATTGTCAGAAACTAGAGGTTAGGGTCGTCAAAGAAGGATTCTTTCCTGAGCATGCGCTGACGGCCGAAGAGTATTGTTTAGTCGTCGACCAAGCGGGGAAACAGCGTTTTTGGTTGCGAGAAGTACAACTTATAGTGGACGGTAAACCTTGGTTAGCGGGCAGAACTGTTATTCCTGAAAGCACCTTACAAGGCCCTGAAGCCGCATTAATGGCCTTAGGCACACGACCGCTAGGACATTATTTATTTCAAACATCATCATTATGCCGAGATTTTCTGACACCCGGCATGATTAGTGGGTTATGGGCTAGACGCTCACTGTTACGCCTCGCAGGAAAACCGCTATTAGTGACAGAAATGTTTTTACCCGCGTCACCACTTTACCCGCTATTGGCAACAGGATCTTTACCGTGCGCTCTGTAACCTCATCAAAAATAAAAGCTTACCTGCAATTAATGCGGCTAGATAAGCCAATCGGCACACTTCTTTTACTTTGGCCAACGTTTTGGGCCTTATGGCTATCGGGTATGTCATTTCCACCACTCTCGGTACTCATTGTATTTACCTTAGGCGTCATCTTTATGCGGGCGGCTGGGTGTGTGGTGAATGACTATGCCGATCGTCATATTGATGGACACGTAGAGCGGACTAAGCATCGCCCCCTAGCCAGTGGTCGAGTGACGGCTAAAGAAGCTAAAGTATTATTTTTAGTCTTGGTACTTTGCTCATTCTTATTAGTACTGACCATGAATGGTATGACGATCGCCCTCTCTATTGGAGGTGTTATTCTTGCATCAATTTATCCCTTCATGAAGCGCTATACCCACTTACCGCAAGTTGTGTTAGGTGCGGCTTTTGGGTGGGCGATACCGATGTCGTGGGCAGCAGTAACGGAAACCTTACCTAGCGTGTGTTGGCTGCTCTTTTTTGCCAATATCTGCTGGACTGTCGCCTATGATACTCAATACGCGATGGTGGATCGTAACGATGATCTTAAGATTGGGGTAAAATCAACAGCCATTCTTTTTGGTCGGCATGATCGTACTATTATTGGGTTGTTGCAGTTCAGTACACTCTTTTTGCTGGTATTAGTGGGTCGGTTGCTCCAGCTCAATGTCTTTTATTACGGTGGATTAGTGGTAGCGGCAATACTCTTTGTATGGCAGCAGAAGCTTATCTACCATCGTGAGCGTGGAGCCTGTTTCCAAGCTTTCTTAAATAATAATTATGTCGGGTTAGTGATTTTTGCCGGAGTGATTTTAAATATCCTGCCTTTTATTAATCTGATGTAAACCAGGTATTGATAAAAAAAGGCGACCAAGAGTGAGGTCGCCTTTTTTGTGTCTGATTTTTAGCTATTATCAGGCAGAATATTATCTGAATTTTCAATCGTCTGCCTAACATCGCGATTCATCAAATTCAGCAGTAGGTTACGCATCACAATTGATTTATCGATATCTGCATCATCACGATCGCTGATATAGCCTTCGTCACGTAAAGTTAAAACCAAGCCCGTGAACACCGCTTTATCGAAAAACTCCGGTGCATTAATACCATGTAGAACGGATAAGCGCTGGGCGAGCGTTCGACTCTCTTTTTCGAGGGTGCCGCGGTTAATGGCAGGTTTAGCGCTAAGAATCGTAAAGGTTATGGCATAACGCTGCAGCGTTTCACGCACACCTGCTGCGAGAAGCTGTAGAGTGCGATACCTCTGTGCTGAGGTGGCGGCAACAATATTTTCGGATTCTGTAATCAGCGCCTGACGACACAATTCATTAAGCAATAGCTTGATGGTTGGCTCTAGTTGCTCATCGCTCCAATGTAAGAACAGCTCACGCTTAAGCATTGGATAAATCAGTTTAACTTGCTTAAATAACTCATCATAAGTCAGCGACTTATGCTGCAGAATGATGCTGGCCAACAAAGAAGGTAAAACTAAAAGGTGATGAATATTATTACGGTAATAGGTCATTAGTACTGCTTGCTCTCTAGGCAGTACAATGATCTCGCCCAATGTATCTTGCTCAATTGAGAACTTATTCATCTCAAGAGCATGATCAAGAAGCTCCTGCGGAGTCATGTCAGGCAGGGTAGATTCCGAAGAGTAAGGAACATTACGCAATAATTCGCTGTAACAGGTAAGCTGATCAAGTAGCTGCTCACGGGTTAGGGAGCGTTGACGTGAAGCTAATAACGCCGTCACGCATAGATTCATCGCATTCGCCGCCCCTGCGTTGTTAATACGGGTCATTACCTGTTCCGCAATATCGTTTACTGCTGGGGTCAACCATGTTGGGCGCTGAACTTCAATGGGGTCAATATCATCACGCCAGTTTGGAACATGCTGGTTAAGATAGGTATTGAGAGGTAGCGGTTCACCGAAGTTAACAAAGCCTTCACCGAGATTACGCAGTTTTCTTAACCCACGGATCATTTGTAAGAAGCCTTCTTTTTCCTTGGTCGCTCCTCTTAATTCTTTGGCGTAGGTAGCGACTTCCATAACATGCTCATAGCCAATATAAATCGGGACTAAGGTAATAGGGCGATTGGTACCGCGTAACATAGCCTGTAATGTCATGGTTAGGGTACCCGTCTTAGGGTCCAGTAAGCGACCGGTACGAGAACGTCCCCCTTCAACGAAATACTCAACCGAATACCCGCGGCTAAATAACTCGCCTAAATATTCACGGAAAACCGTGGAATAGAGCTTATTTCCCTTAAAGGTCCGACGAATAAAGAAAGCCCCAAGATGACGGAAGATAGGGCCGGCTGGCCAAAAGTTAAGGTTAATCCCGGCTGCGATATGTGGCGGTACTAAGCCTTGGTGGTACAGTACATAGGAAAGTAGAAGGTAATCCATATGACTGCGATGGCAAGGTACATAAACCAGTTCATGCCCATCTTGAGCCAATTGGCGAATACGTTCGCCCCCATTTACTGTAATGCCTTTATACAAACGGCTCCATAACCAGCTCATTATACGGTCAGTAATCCGAATGGCCTCGTAGGTAAAGTCAGCAGCAATCTCTTCCATCATCTCGACCGCATTCTTCTGCGCTTCATCATGAGTGATTTTTTTAGAACGCGCTTCATCTTCGACCGCTTTCGCAATGGCAGGGGATTGAAGAAGCTTATTAAACAGTTGTTGGCGAGCGGGTAAACTTGGACCTACTGCTGCTAACCGTTGGCGTGAAAAATGGATGTGTGCAACTCGCGCTAATTTTTGTGCAATCGACTTATCGGTACCATGCTCGTCGGCCATTTGGCGCATTGAGACTTTTGCAGAGAAGCGCACAAAGCTATCACGGCCCAGCCACAGCACCGCAAACAGTTTTTGTAATCCATTCAGTTCACGCAAAGAAGGTCCCGGTTCACCGTTAATTTCACGGGCTGGTGCACGGCCAAACATCACTGAAACAGGAACTAACTGGACATCTAATGCAGGATTATTTTTATGCAGATCAAGATAGTCATGGAAAATTTTCACTGACTCTTGATTTGGTGTAAAAGAGGGGAATACGCGTGGTCCATCATGCATGAACACGTAGCGAGGTAATAGTACGCCATCTATCTCTATCGGAATTAACGGATCGGGGAGGTCATGCTTCAAGCATTGCGTCCGCAATGCGAGCAAATCCGTTTTGGAATCGTAGGGGAAAACGTACATAATAGGACGCGTTGAATCGAGACCCAATTCAGTGACTGGATCTCCAGGAATTACCCGACTTTTAACGATAAAAGAGAGGGGTAAGTTTAATAATTTATAAAGTAAATCACGCCAACCTGACATATATGAATTCATAGCCTCTTAAATGAGCAAAGCGCGATCATCATAACAGAAACGTTTCCGAAGATCTGTCCAGTAGAAATGTAATATCGGGCTGTATCACAGCTCTTAAGGGAGAAAAGGATTAATGACTAACCAAGTTACCGGGCTGCGTCGTATTTTTAACGCAGCAGGTTATTCATGGAAAGGTTTTAAAGCCGCATGGCAGCACGAGGCGGCCTTTCGGCAAGAAGCACTTCTTGGAGTAATTGGCACGCTTATAGCGCTAGCTCTCCCGGTATCCATTCTAGCCAAACTAGTACTTATCGGCTCAATGGTATTAGTGATTATTGTTGAACTGCTAAACAGTGCGATCGAAGCGGTTGTGGATCGCTTTGGGGGAGAGTGGCACACACTTTCCGGACGCGCTAAAGATATGGGGTCTGCTGCAGTTCTTCTGGCGCTACTTTGGTCATTGGCGGTGTGGATAGTCTTACTCATTGAGAGTTGGCACTATTATTTCCCATAAACCCCACCGATTTATCCTTGATGCTAGTTTCTATTTATAAAATACCTGTATATACTCACAGAGACTGTATAAACAACCAGGGGGTCGGATGAAAGCGTTAACAGTAAGGCAACAGCAGGTTTATGACCTGATTCGTGATCATATTAACCAGACTGGCATGCCTCCGACCCGAGCTGAGATTGCTTCGCAACTAGGTTTCCGCTCGCCTAACGCGGCAGAAGAACACTTAAAAGCACTCGCTCGTAAAGGTGTGATTGAAATTGTATCCGGAGCCTCACGGGGCCTACGCTTATTACTGGAAGAGCCGGAACTTGAAGGTCTCCCCTTAATTGGTCGCGTTGCGGCGGGTGAACCTATCCTTGCGCAAGAACATATTGAAAGTCATTACCAAGTCGATCCGGCACTATTTAAACCGAATGCAGACTTTTTGCTTCGAGTGAGTGGGATGTCGATGAAAGATATCGGAATCATGGATGGAGATCTACTCGCTGTCCATAAGACACAAGAAGTACGCAATGGACAAGTTGTGGTTGCCCGTATCGACGACGAAGTGACGGTAAAACGTTGGAAAAAAGAGGGTAGCACGGTACACCTTTTACCCGAAAATAGTGATTTCAGCCCGATTGTTGTCGATACCCATCAACAGAGTTTAATGGTTGAAGGATTAGCTGTAGGGATTATTCGTAACGGCGAATGGCTATAGATAAGACCTTATGCTGAGACGATTGACGGTAACGGATAAAAAACTGTGGCAACTCGCGGTGCCGATGATCCTTTCCAATATCTCAGTGCCGCTACTGGGGCTGGTCGATACCATGGTCATCGGGCACTTAAGTAGCGAAGTCTTCTTAGCGGGCGTGGCGATTGGGAGTAGTGTGACCAGCTTCGTTTTCATGTTGTTTCTATTTCTGAGAATGGGCACTACAGGGGTAACTGCGCAGGCTTGGGGCAAAAAAAACCAGCAAAAATTAGTACAAGCCCTTTTCCAGCCCTTAATCCTAGCTGTAGGGGTAGGCATTGTTTTCGCACTATTTCATCAGCCAATCACTAAGCTAATACTTAGCGTGATGGGAACTCAACACGCAGCACACCACCCAGCGGCTCTCTTTCTCTCCATTCGCTTGCTCAGCGCGCCTGCAACCCTGGCAAATATGGTGATTCTCGGCTGGCTGTTAGGAGTACAGTACGCAAAAGCCCCGTTAATACTCCTGATCGGTGGCAACACTGTAAATATTATCTTGGAATTACTGTTGGTCCTTCACTGGCACTATGCGGTTAGCGGTGCAGCGTGGGCAACAGTGGTCGCTGAATACTCGAGCCTACTATTAGGGCTTTATTTAGTGTGGCGAGCGGCTCAACAGCGAAACCTTTCTTTAAGACCCCAAATGTCGCAATTAGGTCAGGGACTAGCACGACTTTTCCGCCTTAACCGCGATATTTTATTACGCTCGTTGCTACTCCAACTCTGTCTCATTAGCTTTACGATTATTGGGGCGCGATTGGGGACGAATGTCGTAGCAGTCAATGCTATTTTATTGATGTTTTTGACGTTCACTTCCTATGCGCTAGATGGTTTTGCGTACGCAGTCGAATCCGTTTCTGGTGAAGCCTTTGGCGCGAGGGATGCTGATTCATTAAAGGCAATATGGCACTCAGCCTGTAAGCAAGCAGTTGCAGTGGCTTTGCTATTGAGTGGTATTTACGCCGTCATGGGGCAAAGCATCGTTAACCTTCTGACCTCGATCCCTTTACTGCAGCAAGAGGCTAACCATTACCTGTTTTGGCAGGCGATTTGCCCGCTGGTGGGTGTTGGGTGTTACCTACTGGATGGCTTGTTTGTTGGCGCGACGCGCGGCCGAGAAATGAGGAATAGCATGTTGATTGCGGCCATTGGTTTTGCGCTGACACTCTTATCTGTGCCGATTATTGGTAACCATGGTCTTTGGTTAGCATTGATGGTGTTTTTAGCGCTGCGTGGGCTGACTCTAGGGTATGTATGGCTCCAACACCAGCGACAAGATAGCTGGTTCGATCTCAGTCGCTAATCTAAGCTCGGCCTACTTTGCGTTTGGGTTCTACAATGTTGTGGTGATCATGATGACAATGTTCTGGATCTTCACACTGTAAAATGGCGCTACACTGCTGACACAATCCATGGGCTTCAATAATGCTATGACGAAGAGTGAATCCAGACTCGGTAGATTGTTCCCTAATCCATTTTTCAACTCCTTCCGCAGGTCTTTCAGTCACTGATGCACATTGATCGCAGACTAACAGCATTGAGGTATGTGAAGGGTGATCGAAATGAGGACACACCACATAGCTATTATTTGATTCAACACGGTGAATAAAGGCCTGCTCCAGCAAAAAATCCAAGGCTCTGTAGACGGTTGGTGGTTTTGCTTGAGGTTCACTTATGCGTAATTTATCAAGTAGATCGTAAGCGCTAATTGCGTGAGGATGCTCAATCATCAAACGCAAAACTTCCGCGCGTTGCGCGGTTAATCGGACACCGCGCTGAATACACAGTTTTTCAGCATCAGCGATTATTTTCTTAGCAGAACATGGCTGCATAAAACGCCTCAATCGTTAAATTCGTTGACTAGATTCTACCACATATCTTTGATGAAGCGCAGAACATGCAGTCCACCCCGAACAGTTAAGGGATCCGGTTATCCATTAATAACTTACGGTATACTAAGTTATAATGACCTATAGAAATTATTATCGCTCCTAGCGAGGAAGTTACCGATCATGCATGACCTTAGTGATGAACTTCAGCGTGCGAATGAAGCACTATTCTTTTTAAAATAGACCAGTCATCCAAGCCGTTTATTAATTTTCTGTGAGTTAATGAAAACGCCAGGTTTGAGTCATAGCGAAATTGACTCGCTGTGTGGTTTAAGCGTCTTTTCCACTGCTCAGTAACCAGTGAAAATGATCGATATTGGCATTCTTGACGTGTTAACCATTTTGAAAAAGCTATTCTAGCTGAAAGGGTTATCGTCGATTTCTATCTCACACATGGCTTTGTTGTATAAATGAGATATCCGGTAAGTATCCCTGTTGTTGGTTGTGTTTAAGGCGATACGCACGCTTTCTGGCATTCCTACCTTTGTCATGTTGTTCAGTGCAAGTACCATGGCCTCCGCTACCTGTCCGTTATAATCTCGCCGCGTCAGTGAACCTCCCAACAACTGTTTGACCCTGTACATCGCCGTTTCCCCTATCAATCGCCCAGGCAAACAGCATGATCTCAATATTTTCGGCGTAGGCATGGGTACTTTTTTTATGGGCACTTCGCTGAAAGTTTCTATATCAAGCCATAATATCGTGGACATAAAATTGCCTTGTGTTATAGGGTTAACCTGAAATGAATAGAGGTTATGTGGAAAGGATTCCTCATGCTTAAAAGAGGTGGTTTGCGATTATTAACTTCAGGTGAAATTCGTCTGGCAACTGAGCTATACCGTAACAGCATCCAGTACAATCGGGTATGGATTCATCACGGTAGCTACTTGCCATTTGGTATGCAGGAAAATAACACTGCGATGACCCCGAACGGCGAAATATGGTTTGAAACTAACGTATACAGGGATGATTACTCATTAGGGACAATTGAATTGAAGCATTTATTTCTGCATGAGATGATGCACGTCAGACAGCATCAGCGAGGAATGAATGTTCGGATGCGCGGTTTAGTTTCATGGGCGGTGACCTATAAATATGATCTGGATAAGGGGAAGTTATCCCAATACCCGATGGAACAGCAGGCTTGTATTGTATCTGATTATTGGTTGCTTATCCGACATGGATTTAAGTACAATGAAAGCCTGGTTCGCTATAAAAAATACAATTCTAAGCATTCAGAAAAAGAGCTCGCAGATAAATACAAAAACGTACTAGGGGGATTCCCTGGATGACCAGATTTATATGCTCATTTTTGATATTTATTGTTCTTTCGGGATGCGAAGGTGATCGTCTGGTATTTCGTGAAAAAGGCGATGCTATTGTTAGTAAAAACTCTATTTGTATCAAAGCATCATCCAGTGACATTTTGAATTATTATAATTTAAGTTCATCTGTTAATGGTTACTCTAAACCTCTTGTCGCTGAATCAGGCATAGCGAAGAAATTTCCTGACACATGCATAACAGCGGATTTAAAACCCAGTGAAGATTATACGCTTCTGTATGAAATTAATTCAAAGAAATATCGTTTCGAGTTCAGAATAAATAAATACTGGTACGTCATTAATACAACGAAAGGATAGTTGAACTAAACGCTTTTCGTTTTACGCCCCTTTGTAAAAGGGGCGTTTGCCATAATCAGATTAGGCTTGCGCATCGTAGACGGTTGCTTCGGTCACACCGGCTTTAACACTCTCAACGACAAAGTTAAAAGCATCTTCGATCATGCGCTCCGGGTTGATGAGCTTGAAGGTAAAGGTCAGCTTACCTTCACGCAGGTGGGCCTGTACCTCAGACGCCAGAACAGAAGATAGATAACTTACATCGTGATTAACCGTAGATGGGCCCGCACCGGCGGAGCTTCTATATCGACAGTGATCAATAACATGGTTGGCTGAAAATTCAGTAAGCTTGATTTCAGCAATATCGCAGTTCAGCAACCTATCCTGTATATACCGTTTTGTTCTACCTGATTTCCCACCGAGATTGGGATCATTGATGTAGCGCCTTAGCAAATCTCCAACAGTCATTTTGTTCAAATCGCTGGTAATCGGCACCCCATTTCTTTCCAGCTCAGTAACCCTGCTAGCACTCCACGTTTTTGCATGAGCCTGTTTGCTATATGTGCGATTCTCTCTGTATAGATATTCGCCACTTTCTTTAACACCTACGGTACAGCGGTACCTCAAAGTACCGTCGGCGCGTTGACGTTTTTCTATGCTATAGTAAGCGATGATTTTCCTCCGCCTTCATTCAGCACCCCATTCATTAGGAGTGCTGGTGGGGGGCTGACAAAGAAAAAATACGATAAAATGAAACAAAATGCACGAAAATAGAGAATTGAATAAACCTACTGAGAGCCGCGTAAACAGCGGCATAGCGCCAATATACCCCAGTAACCGTTTTTCCGTTGCTCCGATGTTGGATGGGATAGACACCCCAATAAAATCATGATGTTAAAAATCTATGGGGTGCTATAGGGGTGCCGTTGATTTTTATTTAATCCTTAGAAGATCTTCTTTCGCTTCCTTTCTTTTCAGATCAATGTATTCAGCTAAATCATTTACATGAATGACTCTAGGTGACTTTTGCCCAACTCCTACCCTAAAAGTTGGAAAAGGTAACTCACCCAATATGGCTTTTTTGTCAGCAGTGGATGGGCGCATGCCAAGATATTTTTCTGAAACATCGGAAAGCAGGATCGTAGTCGTTTCAAACTCTGCCATAAGTAAAAACATAGTATTCATATTCTCTCCACATTATCCGCTGCAACGGTTTTGATTAGTCGCTGGTGGTCGGTACCAACTTTTGCCAAATAGCTGACACATACTTAGCTTGATGAACAGCATCATCTAAAGCGTTATGCTGATCTCCGACAAATGGCATATCTCGCTTTGGGTCACAGCCAAGTTGTCTACCGAGTTCAACGATGGTTCTCACATCCCGGTCGTTCCAGAAATTCCAGAATGGTGGTAGCTGCGCTCGTCGATAAGCATCACGCAGTAGTACATTATCGAAGTTGGCGCCGTTGCCCCAAAGCTGGATATTTCTCGCTGTGCTCGTTGAAAGCGCAAACGACGATAGAGCTAACAGAACTTCATTGATATTTCTGGGATTGCTTGATAAAGCTTTTCTAGCTTCCTCGCTTTGCTGCAACCACCACATGATGGTATCTGCATCCGGTACCGCGCCGTTGTCCATCTCACTGCGCAACGTTGCAACTTGATAAAACTGTGGACCAAGCTCACCAGTCGACGGCTCAAAGAATACGGCGCCGATCGTGAGGATAGGGGAACCAGGAGCGGTTCCCATTGTTTCGATGTCTACCATTAGGTGTTTCATTTGTCCCCCTTGCATTCTGACTTTAGGAATATAATCCAGTGCGTTTTATCCCCCTTTCCGGCACGCTGCCTGATAGTTGGCTTTTGGTCCGTAAGCTCAATAATCTGGCTAACCGGTATCTGGGTTTCATTCCATTTGAAAATTAAAGTTCCGTGTGGCCGCAACACCCTAAATGCCTCTTTGAATCCAGCGGCAATATCATCTCGCCACGTTTCCTTGTTGAGACAACCATACTTTTTACGCATCCAGCTATTTTCGCCAGCACGGACTAGGTGGGGCGGGTCGAATACAACTTGCGAGAATAATTCATTTTCAAATGGTAAATTGCGAAAGTCGGCCACGACGTCAGGACTAATTACTAAATGACGGCCATCACATAAAATATGCTCCACCTCTCTGATATCACAGAACGTTGCTCTATCATCCTTCTTATCGAACCAGAACATGCGGGAGCCGCAGCACATGTCTAAAATTTGAGATGACATATCACTCCCCCAATCCGTTTAGGTATTTGAGTTCATCTGCATAAAAATTAAATGCACCCTGAGCCAATTGCCTGCGACTTAGATATTGGTACCACTCTACAGATTGATAAGCTGGCTCTTGCCAATTACCATCATCACCAGCCTCTATTGACTTAAACCATGAATCAAAATCGCTATCGCTAGGCAACTTAATCTCCGGCACTGGCGAGACTGTAAAATTCTTCTTCGGCTCTTCTATAACCAGAACAATCTTTCCGTTACTTTCGCTAAGAGCCGATACCTTGCCGAAGTATCGATGATCCGCATCATAATCACTGGTACTCACATCCACTGACACCTGCAAACCGATGTAGTCATCCTTGTTAATCTCCGGCACTGGAGGGGCGTCATACAATGGCTCAGGGTCACTATATTCCGAAACTTTTGGGTCAGCGGCGTGAAGTAAGTAACCTTTATAAGTCATGTATGCCACTGGCTCTGCCGTTAGTGATTCTAGGGCTATTTCCATGCACACCTGTGTGTATTCAGATAGATAATCGTCGTACTGGTTAGGATTTTCGGGTTCTATACCATTTAATGAATTAAGCGTTGCCTTTGCGAACTTAGCCAACTCTTCACGCTTCTCTTTTGTTAATGCAATCATGATGCCTCCACTCGCTTAAACTCGACGACCCATACGAACGGGTTAGACTGCCAGCTATCTTGGCCGTAAATTGATTCCCATAACCAAGAGTAAACTTCTTTCGAGCTATGGCTTACTTCACCAAAATATTGCATACCAGGGGCAAGGCAATATCGGCCGGATGCGGGAAGTTGGTGTAACCCCTCAGCCAAAGCATCGCGTGTACTAATATCCTGTAACCGCTCTACCCGAATATCAGTAATCTCAAGCGTTATACGGGAAGCCCATCGGGGCATGTGGATCGATGGCCTCCACTTTATAGTTTCGTACCAACCTTCCTGTAAATCAGAGGGCTTATGTGTCGCTCGATAGGCTAAGGTACTTTCTGTACACATTCCGAAAGTGAATGTCTCACGCACCCATAGGCGATCACCTACCTTACCGAAAGGGCATCTAACGTGAGCAAAGTTACGATTAGTTTCTCTGTCGTCACTACCTGCACCAAAAATCGCGCCTTTCCAAGAAAATCCAGACCCTACTGTAAGCTCAGGCTGAGGAGTAATAATCCTTCTTGTCTGCGTTTTACGCCCAGAAAGAATGGCTCTAACCATTTCACCATTGAAGATAATGCCGCGTTCTTTAATTTGCTTATTCATTTCTATCTGCCGCCATATCAATGAAAAATAATTCGGGGTCGTTTAGATAACGGGTCAAGCACTCTGCAACCGCGTTATGAGCTTTG
This sequence comes from Rosenbergiella gaditana, assembly GCF_018494065.1. Lineage (GTDB taxonomy): Bacteria > Pseudomonadota > Gammaproteobacteria > Enterobacterales > Enterobacteriaceae > Rosenbergiella > Rosenbergiella gaditana. The sequence goes on from NZ_JABBFR010000017.1 coordinate 20,415, forward strand.
AGCTTGGTCATAATCACCGGGAGTATCATTGGTAACGATTTTCTATCTACGTTCCAACCATGGTGCTTGAGCGTTCCTATAACATCTTCAATAAGCTGGGCATCAGATAAAGTAGCCATTCTTATTACTCCAATAGACTTCAATTTATATAAGCGCCCTCGATGAGCGCCATGGGTAAATTATTCGCTAGCTTCTTCAGGCCCTTTGTATTCAAGTAGACTACAGAGACCTTCAACGGCTTTAGTCATGATGAACAGATCGGCACTAGCGGCATTACGGTATGCACCCGCTTTATCGTCTTCATCTCTTGGCGAGTATTCGCTACCGGTAGAAATTTGCTTGAAGTGAAATTTATCGGTTAGTAAGAAACTGGCCTCATTGAGACTCAACTGCATGCTCTCGACTATGAAGCCGGTATTAAGGCTGTCATTGACTTCTTCTGACACAGAATTAAGATCAGCAGAATAGGTGATCACTTCTTTGCCGTCGGCTAGGCGTGATAAGCGAATGTAGTTACCAATGGCGAATCCACTGAAAGCATCCTCGTCGCCGGATAAATGATTTTTTAAGCGGGTAGTAAGGCCATTTTTGATATCGCTGATATGGATTGTTTCTGTCTTAATAGATCCCACGACTTTAACTAGCATCGAGCAGGTCAATGACGCTAATTTTTTACTGGTTGTATTAACGAATAGCAGCCTTGATTCTTCGTGGTAAAGCGCCAAGATTAGAGTGGATTTAACGAAAGCCTGACGGCGAAGATCCACAGTCACGTTGTCTTTAATTGACGCTTTCTCGTCTTTGGTAAGCTTAGCTTCTTGTCGCTCTTCAATTGCCGATATACGCTTGTTTACTTCTTCGTTAATCACGTCGGTGGGGATAATTTTTTGATCCACGCGCACTACAAACATGAAACCACCAGTGATCGGCGTTACTAGCTCACCGGTGACAGGATGTGGTACGAACGATGAGCGAGAGAACTCAGTTTCGCCAACTGGGGAGTAGGGCATTTCTTCTAGGTGCTTGGCCAAAGGTTCCTGGCTAGGAAGTGTGGCTTTGTAAACGATAGCGTTCTTAAAACTTGGTATCTTCACGATTAACTCTCCAATTTCAGGCTACAGGAAGCCCTTGCCGTGATGGCAATAATTAAATTTGGATAAATTGGCTGGTGGACCTACTGCAAAAGCCCACAGCCTGCGGGTCTCCACACATGGAGGATGTTGTGATGGCTGGTGTCGAGAATACCAGCGTCTTTGGAGGTCATTTTGTTAGGCTGTCGGGATCGGCCGCAATACCTAACCATATTCCGTCAAATTTACTCGGCGACAATTTCCAAAGTATTGAACCGCTACCTTTAGCGCATCGACCTGCGCATTCACCACAACGAAGAGAGCTCTATCTCCGATTCATTCGCCAGCCTGCAAAGCAGAAATCCGTCCCCTAAGAACTCTCATCGTTGTGTTGCCAGTAACGCTGGCAAGTCGGTGACATCTCAGATAAACAACCTTGTGTGGAGTCGCCCAGCTCCGGAAAAAACATAAAACCGGTTAGGTCACACGTTCTGCTGTCACTGCCGGTGTTTCTCACCACCGCCGGCTGGGTGCATGGATTAACTTGTTAAACACACTCTAATATTAAATTGCATATAACGCAAACATAAATTGCACTACATGCAAGTAATGAGGTAAAAAAATACCGCACAAGGCGGTATTAATTTTTATCCATGTCTTTTGAATTCTTGCGACTGACTAATCATGACTTTACCAAAGATATGGAATCGGTGTTCGTTTTCAGAGGATATGCTCCAATCTCGATAATGTGGGTTGTCTGAAATAACGATTAGTTTATCTGGGACCATCTGTAGCCGTTTAACGTGTATTTTTTCATCAAAGCCAAAAACGTATACTCCGTCACCGTCATAGTTAGTCACAGATATATCGACGAAAATTAGATCACCAGGCTCTATAGTACCAGACATACTATCACCCTTGACGGTTATTACTTTCACCGCAGATTCTGGCTTGCTACCGAATACAGCTCGGGCATGTTCATTACTGTATTCAATAGATCTCACTATATCTACAACTTCATTCTGGTTATAGGTACCGTTACCAGCACTTGCTGCTAAATCCATTATTGCTATGTGGTACACGTCGTTTACCTCGGCATCATCGCGAGTGGAGTTACTGTTATTATATACAGTGGTTTCGCGAGAAGTCGAAGAAAATAATTCAGATACGCTTATATTTAAAGCAGTTGCAATATTTCCAAGTGATTGAGCAGTAAAAGATTTCTGTTTTCCTGTTTCCAGTCTAGATATGCTCGACGCATCAAGTCCTACCTTGTCGGCAAGATCTTCGATTTTCATATCTTTTTGAGTTCTTATTTCACGAACTCTTTTCCCAATATCAACCGTCACAGTTCAGTTCTCTCTGTATGCAGATTTTCAACGAATTACTCTAATTAAAAGTTTTTTTTGCAAGATATGCAAAGTAACTTGCGCATTACGTAAGTCGCCAATAAAATGCATAAAACGCAAAAATAAGGTGAAATATGCAAACCCCTTTAAGGAAATTGAGAAAAGCGCAAGGTAAGACGCTTTCTCAGGTAGCTGAAGCTCTTAACATCGATCCTGCAACACTTAGCCGGATAGAACGAAATGAGCATTCAGTATCTGCCGTTGTAGCCGAAAGAATCTGCCAATTGTTTGATGGCGAAATTACAGAATTAGAAGTTCTTTACCCAGAGAGATTCTCCGAAGCAATTCTAAAAGACTAAAAATTGAATATAACCACAGAAGAGAGGTAGTAACCGTGGATCAGAAACACTGGAAAGTAGAAAAACAAACAGAGGGCTACATCAAGGCAGTAAAAAAGACGATCACTGACTTGCCTGGTGGTTATGCAGAAGCTGCTGAATGGCTTGGCGTTACAGAGAATGCATTATTCAACCGCCTGCGTGCTGATGGCGATCAGGTTTTTCCAGTTGGCTGGGCTAATGTTCTCCAAAATGCTGGTGGTACTCACTATGTATCGGACTACATGTCTAGGGCTGTTGGTTGCATTAACGTTCCTCTTCCTGAGCCGGACATGGTTGGAATTACTGATATCAACCAGAAACTCCTTGAGGTGTTCGAGGAAGTTAGTAGCTATTCACAGCAGGTAAGAGATGCGATTGAAGATGGTGAAGTTGATAGAGAGGAATTTGAAGCACTTAAAGCCAGCCTTGACCGTTCAACCGTAAAGATGCAGCAGCACCTGAATTTAGTAAGCAGAGATTTTTGTAAGCCAGAAAAGGTGAACGCCCCAAGTTGCAGCTCAGGGCGTTCGATTGCGACCAAATCAATTTGTGTGGAGAGTTAATCGCATGAGCATTGTAACAGCAGAAAGGAAATTACCGCAACTGCGGGCTTTGCCAGTCAATGGCGGTAAATCTCCGGGGCTCTGGTGCTATGTAGTAATGGTACACGGTGAATGGGTCCCAGTTAACCACAGCTTTGCTGAATGGCTTGTGGGTGATGTAGCACTGACTTCTAAGGAGGCTTCCCATGGAAGCAGAACACATTAAACCTTGGGTCGCTCGCTATAAAGACAGCAACGGTATTGAGGTAGAAACCGTTGGCGTCGATGTCGCTAACAACCGAGTTATTTACCGTCGACCAGGCTACGCAAATGAGTGTGTATGCCCGAGACGTGATTGGTCTAAGAAGTTCAGGAAGGTAGAGTCATGAGTGTCAAATTAAGTTCTTACGTTTGGGATGGTTGCGCCTCAGCAGGTATGAAGCTGACGAGCGTTGCGATCATGGCTCGCCTTGCTGACTTCAGTAACGATGAAGGCGTCTGCTGGCCTAGCACTGAAACTATAGCTCGTCAGCTTGGTGCCGGTGAATCGACGATTCGTTCAGCTATTGGAAAGTTAGAGCAAGAGGGCTGGCTTACAAGACAACAGCGCCGTTCTGGTAATCGTAACGCATCAAATATCTACCGTCTAAATGTCGCGAAGCTGCGTAAAGCCGCTTTATCTCATGAGTCAGATTCTGACCCCTCAAAATCTGACGCCTCAAAATTCGACGGGTCAAAATCTGACGCGTCGGAATCGAGCAAAAAACAGGAGTTTCACCCGCCAGAATCTGGGGGGGATCCGTCAGTAACTTCAAAACAAGAACCATCAGTAAAATCAAAACCCCTTTGTCAGGTTGCTGGGCAACCCGACCCCGAGGTGGTTCTTACCGAACAGGCTCGTGACGTGTTAACCCACCTGAACCAGACCACGGGATCACGTTTCACGACGAATAAAACCTCACTGGAGCATATCCGCGCTCGGCTTCGTGAAGCCTTCACCGTTGCGGAATTAAAACTCGTTATCGACTACAAGACCGAGGAATGGCGGGGAACTGAGCAAGAGCAATACATCCGTCCCAAGACGCTTTTCATCCCAACAAACTTTGCAGGCTACCTGCAGAGAGCTGGCAATTGGGACAAAGCAGGCAGGCCACAACGTATCAACGGACGCTGGTCGAAACCGGGGGAGCGAGTTATCACCGAGATCGATACTCCAGACCAATCCACACCAGCTGGTTTCAGGGGGGCGTGATGGATAGAAAATCCGAGATACTGAAAGTTTTAAGCCCTGACCAGCCGCTAACTGCGATTGAAATTAGCGAAAAGACAGGGATCGGACGCAGAGAAGTTAGCAAGTTTATTAGTGATTTGGTCGAGAGTGGCGAAGCAAAAATTTACACCGGGCGCTGGGCGTTTTTACTTGGTGAAAATTTAGCACTGAGTAACCCAGAGTTTTACAAACACGCTCAAGCTGCTGAGAAGTACGAAAGTTCTGGTCGGTACCGTACCGCACAAACAGCATGGCAAGCAGCGTTCGATAGCACCAGCGAGGTTCACCTTCGCACCAAAGCGGTTAAACACATTGAGAACTGCGAGAGCAAGGTAAAGCGGGTGTGTTACGAGAGCATGGGGGAGATGGCGGGGCGAATGGTGCTGAACGACATTTCGAGTTGCTTAGGTTCTAGACCAGGTCAATTTTAAGGAATAAAACGTGACACTTAAATCTACTACTGACGCTGACGATAAGGACTGCTGGCAAACCCCAGTGTGGTTATTCGACGCTTTAGATATTGAGTTTGGTTTCTGGTTGGACGTTGCAGCGAATAAGCATAACGCGCTGTGCACGCAATTTTTTACTGAAGAAGCCAACGCACTGGAACGTGACTGGGAAAGCCATGGCGCGATCTGGTGTAACCCGCCGTATAGCAAAATCTTGCCATGGGTAGAGAAAGCCGCGGAGCAGTCACGCAAGCAACACAAAGCGGTAGTGCTTTTGGTACTGGAGGATATGTCGGTGGGCTGGTTCAGTAAGGCCCTCGATACGGTGGACGAGGTAAGGGTGATCACCGATGGTCGAGTCAATTTCGTTCACGCGGGCACCGGGAAAGAGAAGAAGGGCAACAGCAAGGGCTCAATGCTATTAATCTGGCGGCCATTCACTAACCCACGACGACTGATCACCACTGTATCGAAACACACGCTCGAGCAAATAGGTAAAAAAGTGAGAACTGGTGAAATTCTTGAGGTTGTTCAATGACAGCTTACTACAACGAATTCGACCCTAAAGCAGCAGCCTGGCTAAGAGAGCTAATAAAACAAGGACACATCGCTGACGGTGTAGTCGACGATAGGAGTATCACTGATGTTAAACCACAAGACCTCGCAGGATTTACCCAATGTCATTTCTTCGCTGGTATCGGCGGTTGGTCATACGCCTTGCGTCTTGCAGAAATCCCCGATGACTTTCCGTGCTGGACAGGAAGCCCACCATGTCAGCCATTCAGTGTCGCTGGTAAACAACTCGGACAGCTTGATGAGAGGCACCTCGCCCCAACCTTTATGCGCCTCGTTGACGAGTGCAGGCCTACAATCCTCTTTGGCGAGCAAGTTGCGGCAGCGATTGGAAAAAACTGGCTCGACGATTTATTCATTGAGCTGGAAAAACAAGGTTACGCCTGCGGGGCGGCAGTATTGCCAGCGTGCAGCATCGGCGCCCCGCATAAAAGAGACAGATTATTCTTCGGGTCACAGTTGGTGGTACACGCCAACAACGAATACCAACATGCAGCCAGCCACGAAAAGGGGGTTACAGTCTTTAACAGGTCAGGCATGCCACCTAACATATTGGCCCACACCGACCACAATAGACAATCGACAGGTTCGGGGGGAAGGGAAAGCGCAAGGAACGAAACGCGGAACGACACTGGGAGGGGCAGCAGTTCTATGCTCATGGCCAACTCCAACTGCGACAGAGGTAAGGCAGGGTTATCAGAATCGTTCAAATGGGAAGAAAGGGAGTCAGGAGAGCATGACGACAGTTGTCATAAATGCTATGGGGGAGAAGTCGCATCTACCCCCTCACTATCCAATCCGCATAACGGCTTCTGGTCAAATCCTGACTGGCTCGGATGCAGGGATGGAAAGTTCAGGCCAGTTGAATCCGGCACATTCCCGCTGGCTAATGGGATTTCCGCCAGAGTGGGACGATTGCGCGGTTACGGCAATGCCATAGTTCCACAGGTTGCCGCCGAGTTTATAGGTGCTTTCATGGAGTCTATCAAATGAGATTGGTTTTACCATTCCCACCGACGATGAACACCTACTGGCGTTTTACTAAAACGAGAGTCTTAATCAGCGCCTCCGGGCGCATATTCCGAGCGAACGCTATTGCAGCTGTCGTTGAGCAGTTAAAGCAGATCCCTAAGCCTATGACAGGACCGGTTCAAATTACATTGAAGTTGAGCCCTCCGGACAAACGCCGCCGTGATTTGGATAACTACTTAAAAGCGATCTTCGACAGTCTGACTCACGCGGGGGTATGGGAGGACGACAGCCAAATTAAGCATATGGACATAGGTTGGTCCGATATCGTTAAAGGCGGAGCAGCGGAGATCTCAATTCAACCATTCATGGCTATTCATGAGTAGGAGAGCGGAATGCACATCAAAAAATGCACCTGTGGCGCTGATGCTTTTGTCTTCCGTGAGACACACGAAACAAGACTAAGGGGCAGATGGTATTACGTTGCTTGCTATGGGTGCTCAAAGAGAGGACACGCTATGGAGTCAGCTAATAGCGCAATAAATAATTGGAACGAAGCTTAGAGAAAGGTGATGAATAATGGAACGGTCTGAACTAGAAGATATAGCAAAGCGACAAGAAGAAAGGGTAAGAGTCGAAGCTGTAATTAAGAGAGCTAATGAATTTGCCAAAGTCTTTAAGGCACTCAAGAAATCGATAGATTACGCCAGTAGGGAGTGGCTGTTTTCTGCAACTGAGTCCTACATAGAATTTGCTGTTCCATGTGATTTGCTTATTGATGTGGTGTGGTTGAGGGAATTTAATTTCAAGCGAGATGATGAAAATGTATTCCATTCAAGAGTAAATTTCTCCATACGAGGCCAGCGCGCAATGGCGCAAATTGGTTATGCAATGTTAAGAATAGGCAGGTAAACAATGGATGTAATTATTTTCGATCTTGATGGTGTTATCTGTGATAACTCACATCGAGCTCACTTGGTACCGCCCCGCGAAGTTCAGCATATTAACGAGTATTGGCATGAATTTTTTGCTGAATGCGTTAACGATAAAGCTATTGCTGCGGGTGTCGAATTTTATAAAGCGATGAACAAGGCGCACTACACAGTGATCCTAACGAGTCGTCAGGAAAATTTTAGGGAAAGCACGGTAAACTGGTTGTCAGATAATGTTGGCCGTGAAGTTCCTTCCACCGAGCTATTCATGCGTCCCCATGACGTTTCCTGCCCGCCATCACAGTACAAAGCTGATGTGGTCAAAAAGATACTTGCTGGTGGCCATAATATTATATTTGCTGTTGATGATGATCCCTCTGTTTGCGCTGCATTAAACGCGTTAGGGGTTCATACCTTCACGCCATCTACAATATGCTCCAGCCTTTCAAGGTATTAATTTAATGCTGGTTACTATTTACAATTGGTTTATTGCGTTCAAAACGAAAAAAAACTATGATAAAATCCGCTTAGCGCAAAAGGGTATCTAATTGTAATGAATGAACTACGAAAGCACATTGATGATGTACTTACTACAGCATTTAAAAGAGAGTTTTGGCTAGGCCTAAACGAAGAGCTATCAGCTAGTTATTTGGCTGCGAATGAGACAGCGATTGGGCCAGGTCTGAGGCTTGGTAATTCTGAAATTATAAGATTGCGTCCGCAAATCAGACATTACACGCTTAATGCGGCTTTGAAACGTGCGGCTGAATATTCGGGATACGTAGTTTCTGATAAAAATACTAATCCTAAGGGGGAGTCTTATGTTGTGGTTGAATCTAACCTTGTACGTATCAGCCGCATTGGAACCTCTCACGATAGTTTTAATATAAAAAAGGCTAAGCACCGAACGTTGTTAGCGGAACTTAATCATGAATATGAGGGTTACACTCCTGATTTCTTTGATTTGAATGAAAAAAATGAGAGTACTGGTTCGTTAGGAGTTTTTATCGTTAATGTAAATCCTCCTTTATTCTCCGATCAAAGTCGTATGCTGGATTTGAGGATAGTAGTACCTTTCACTAATCTTAAAGGTTTACACTACAGTCGTTCTGTTAGTGAAATTTTAGAACTCTATAATATAGAAAGAGATAATGTAGTTCTTGACAAAGCAATCCCTGTATTGAGGAAGCGCTTGAAAGAACAAGAAGGCTAATGTGGTGATCTTATGAGAGTGGGCATAACTGGCTTCGAGCCTGGACGTTTGACACAAATTAGAGAAGCGAGGGGATTGTCTAAAATCAACCTTGGTCGTTTGGTTGAACGTTCTCCATCAACTATAACTAAGTGGGAAAATGGTAATCATTCTCCCGATGCCGAGTCATTGATGGTGCTCAGCGAAACTCTTAATTGTCCAATCAGTTGGTTTACTAAGCCTTTGATGCCAAGAGATCCAAAACCTGTATTTTTTAGAACTTTGGCTAGCACAGCAAAGGATTTAATCAATACAGCTGATCAATATATGGGGTGGTTGCAGGAAACATCTTTTCTTCTTCAGGAGTATTTAGAATTTCCTGAATTAAATATTCCCTCAATAGATGTTGACGACCACAGGGCTATAGATGATCAATTAATTGAAAAAGTAGCTCAAAAGTGCCGTGAAAAATGGGATCTTGGCATAGGTCCCATAAAAAACCTATTGTTAACAATTGAGAATGCTGGAATTATCTGCTCTCAATTTGAGCAGGGTAGTGCAGTTATGGATGGGTATTCTCAATGGAATGAGATAGAAAATAAGCCTTATATCATTTTAGCTACCGATAAAAATAACTATTATCGTAGCCGTTTTGATGCTGCACACGAACTCGGACATATTGTATTACATAGGCATATTAATAAACTTGATTTAAATAACTTAAAAAGTATTGAAGATCAGGCAAATAAATTTGCAGCTTGTTTTATGCTACCTGAGGAGTCTTTTACTGTAGAATTACCTCCTTATCCGACAATCGAAGATTTTGTATCTTTAAAAAGCCGTTGGGGAATGTCAGCGCAGGCTATGATTTATAGAGCTAAATCGTTGGAGCTCATATCGCCTTTAGAATATCAGCGTATTTATAAAAGTGTGTCAGCAAGAGGTTGGAGAAAGGGAGAGCCCCTTGACGATTTGACTGCTCCTGAAACGGTGAAGTTGTTACCTAGAAGTGTAAAGCTTTTGTTGGATGAAGGTATATTTACTAAAGCAGGACTACTAGAAACGCTAGGTATGGCTAGAAGTGACGTTGAAGATTTACTCTCTTTACCTAGATCCTTCTTGAAGGATAGCTCTGTAAAAAATTTGAACAGTTTGGTCACTATTAAAAGCACAAACAAAACGCAATATCAGAATGATTCAGATAAAGTTGTAAATCTGTTTGGTAGCAAAGATTGATAAAAGGAGCGGTTAATCCGCTCCTTAGCTTTTGTAGATCACATATTCTCCAAGTATTTTAACCCCATCCCAACTCTATTCGAATTTAAACCCTCGTCTTCTCTACACGAAAATTAGTTACGAAATAATCCGATACACTGGTTACATGATCAGTAAAAACCATTATATTATTGAAGCTGGCGGGTAATGACTTACCAGCTAAGGTTGGTCCCGTTCATTTGCAGATGATGGGGCGGGGCCGATATAAAAACCGTGTGGAGAAAACTATGTCCTTACCAATAAACAGGGCTATTACGTCCGAAAACCGTTTACAATCTGTTCCGCTTGCTGGCGTATCAGAAAAATTTCCTATTTTGACCTATCGAGATATCCGTGTTGTCACTACCGAAACGCTCGCCCAGGGCTATGGGACTGATGAAGGCAATATCAGGCAAAATCTATCCAGAAACCTCCATCGATTCGAGGAGGGAACACACTATTTCCTCCTAACCGGCCAAGAACTTAAGCAGTTTAAGAACAGAGTGACTGAAAGTAACTCTGTTGGAAGTAAAGCAAGATCTCTAACACTTTGGACAGAAAAGGGCGCAGCCCGTATGTCGAAGATTGTTGATACCAATCAGGCATGGGATTTCTTCGAGAAGCTGGAAGATAGCTATTTCAATTTGCGGGAAGTGCACGGCGTTATGCTGCCCGATATTGACGATCCGATTCAATTGGCTAGAGCTTGGGCGGATGCGATGGAGGCTAAGCAACAAGCTGAACAACTTACACATAAACAGGCCGAATACATCGAGCATCTGGAAGATCTATTTGCTGAGGGACTGTCACCGGTTCAATTCTGTAAGCGCCTGAATGGCGTGAACTCTACCAAAATAAGCAGCTACCTGCAGTTCTCCAACTGGCTCTATGATGATAACTCCAACGGCTCCCATGCTCAGTGGCGCGTTAGGTCTGCTGTGCGGGACAAATACCTGACAGAAAAATCTTCGACGATAACACCAAAGTCGACAGCTAGTTTCACTACGTATCAGCCTATTTTATTAAGATCTGGCGCTGTGTGGCTTTATCGCAAGTACCTCAAAGGCCAATTACCGATGAAGGTTACGTGGGATGGTGAGTTTACGCATGATAGATATTTGGCTGGGGAGGCATAATGTCAGGACAATCTAAAGCTAATATCTTCGGTTGCTCAAGCCAACATAAAATAAGAGTGGATCAGCCAAAGACAGACCTCACCCCTGAACAGTTTTTGGAATTGAAAGAGACCCAAGACTACATAAAGATGCATCCAGATTCGGTATCCATGGGTGATAACGGTGAGATCTTCTGCAACGATGATTTATCAATACGCTACTTACACCTGCTAGGTAACAAAAAGGTGAAAAAGGCTCTGCGTAAAGCACTGGAGAGCCGATGAGAGCAATATTAACCCCAGACGTAGCGCCGCTGACGGGTACCGTAATTTTCAAGCCGGGCAATGAGCTGCTTTCTCTGTTCCGTTCCGGCAAGGTGTTGGTCTCTAACGTTCCTGAAAATTTGCGAGATACTCCAGCGGGAAGGCTAAGTGACTCAGACCAACCGCTCATGGATAACCCATCAATTATTGATTTCATGTGCCAGGATGAAGTAATCGCTGCGGCTGGCGGTAGTGAAGTGCTTCGAGATCACGTAAGGAGATTTCATTGCTGCCAGTTTGAGTCAGAGGAATACCACCATAAGCATTACACGACTTTAAAGTCCGGTACCGGTTATGTTTCTCTGTGCTACACGCACGATAATAATTTTCGCGATGTTCATGTCCCGCAACCGCTCCAAGAGGTTGCAAAGCTGAATACAGCTAATTGGGTGATCGGGAGAGTAATTTATAACCTCTCTCTTCCTGAGGGCCACCAGTTGAACTTACCAGAGCTATGCTGCTGGGCGTTCTTAAGGGGCTTGGTCCACTTACTACCGGAAGATGTAGTGCGGGCCATCCTAAATCGACCACCAGCAAAGATACTGTCTGGACCTCAAAAGGAATCAACAATATTGCCGTTCGATAACTCTGGTCGGCATATCATTGAGGAGGGCGCAGTAGCTGTTAAGCAAGTCTTAGCTATAAGCGTGGATCCGGAATCACCAGAATCATTCATGCGCAGACCTAAGCGTAAGCGTTGGGTTAATGAGAAGTACACCAGATGGGTTAAATCTCAATCCTGTGCTTGCTGTGGCCAACCAGCTGACGATCCTCACCATATCATCGGGTACGGGCAGGGCGGAATGGGTACCAAAGCACATGACCTTTTTGTGATCCCTCTATGCAGAAAGCATCATGATGAATTACACGCAGACCAGGGTAAGTTTGAAAACAAATACGGGACACAGCTTGAGCTGTTTTTCCGATTCTTCGATCACGCGATTGCAGTCGGTGTGATTGGTTAATTATTGGGTGTGGAGACCTATAATGATATATCCATCAGAAGTTGGAACGAGTAACGAGCATTGCCACTTAAACACGCTGGACCGCATCTGGGTACAGGGTAAGATCAAGATGTGGGTCCGCTGGTCTACTATAGGCGGCGGTAGCTGTGGGAATATGTTTAACCAGATATTAGCCACGCAGAAGGTATCTAAGGATGCACTGAACAAAATTATTCGTGAGTTGCAGAAATCAGGCACTACACATGAGGACTTGTTGAAGTTCTTCCAAGAAATGCTGGACGGGAACAATAAAAGTTACCTTGCATTCTGTACTGACGAAGAAGCGTGCAAGATTGATAAGGTAGTAGGGCAGACATTGTCTAGTAATTTAATCCATTTACTGCATGAGAAGTACAGGGGTAAAGGCCGAAGCATTCGTAGTTTGGCTGAGGAAATGCAGACACAGCACCCAGAACTAAGTTTCATGACTTGCCGACGTAGAATAGATACCTGGCTGAAGTTTGCTGACTACGCTTTATTCCAGCCTTTATCTGATGCATTTGATAAAAATAAAGCTTGATATTTGAACCAAGAAATGGTCATATATACGTATGCTTGCAGTGCTGTATCTAGCTGAAGCAACAAAATTCTAAAGCCCGCTCATTGCGGGTTTTTTTTATACCTAAACTTTGATTAATACCATCCAGGGCACTTATTAGCCTTCTGAATTTCAACATCTACTTCTTATCTTGCTGTGCTTCCAGAACAGAGTTATCTGTACGTCACTTATTTAAAAGGTGATGAAATGATGACTACGCAAAGCATGACAAAAGAGGCAATTTCTGTACTTTGCCAGATTAACCAAAACCCTATAACTGTTATTGAGCTGACTAAGCTAACAGGCTTTAGTGAGCCTTACTGTGATTTGGTTTTAACTCAGATGGAAATGGCCGGGCTGGTGGTTAAAGAAGAAGGATGTTTCATACGTTGCCAATAAGGCTTTATCTTTGTGGAATGGGCGGCTGGAAGGGTGTTGACGCACTCAACCAGCCATCTGCTCATAATGTCGGATCACAAGCAAACCAAGGCCCACTGCTTTCGCGCAAAAGCGTAGTGAGCCTATCACGTTGATGCTGACTGATCTATGAAAAATACTGTAAAAATAAACAGTGGAAAGCTGTTTAATGCTGACTGCTTAGAAGTTCTCCAATCTCTGCCTGATAACTGTGTCGATCTGATAGTTACAGATCCCCCTTACTTCAAAGTTAAGCCTAACGGCTGGGATAACCAGTGGCGTGGTGATGAAGATTACCTAAAGTGGTTAGATAGCTGCCTTGCTGAGTTCTGGCGCGTTCTTAAACCAGCAGGAAGTCTTTATCTATTCTGTGGTCACCGGCTATCGGCAGATACAGAGATAATGATGAGATCTCGCTTTAATATCCTAAACCATATCATCTGGGCTAAACCCAGTGGCCATTGGAATGGGTGCAATAAAGAAAGCCTGAGGAGTTACTTCCCTGCAACAGAACGTATTATCTTCGCTGAACATTATCTCGGCCCTTATCGCGGTAAAGATAATGAATACCAAGCTAAGTGTGATGACCTTAAGAGGCATATCTTAACGCCTCTTATTGATTACTTCCGTAATGCTAAACAGTCATTAGGGATCAGCACTAAAGAGATTGCAGCCGTCACAGGTAAAAAGAATATGGCTTCACATTGGTTTAGTGGAAGCCAGTGGCAGCTACCCAACGAGGAAGATTACTTAAAGCTGCAGTCCTACTTTAACGAATTAGCGGCAAAACGGAATACTGAAAACCCCTTAGACTCTTCGCATGACCCACTCTTTGAGAGTTATCAATCATTGTCTAAACAGTATCGTGAGCTAGTTGAGGAATATCGACAGCTAAGACGCTATTTTGGTGTAACCGTAAACGTTCCCTATACAGATGTGTGGCATCACAAGCCCGTCCAGTTTTACCCGGGCAAGCACCCTTGTGAAAAGCCAGCAGACATGCTGAAACAAATTATTGAAGCCAGTAGCCGCCCCGGCGACCTGGTAGCAGATTTCTTCATGGGTTCCGGATCAACGTTAAAGGCAGCTCTTTCTACCGGAAGAAATGTAATAGGCGTTGAACTTGAAGAAGAACGCTTTAACTCCACGGTTGAAGAAGTTCAGGACCTACTCTCCACACTCCACCCTGACAAAGGGTAATTATTCCCCTCACCCGAGCGGGATGAACACACCGCACATTGAGGGGGCGTAATGTCCGAACCTATATCCGGTACCGGAGCTGCTGCAACAGCCCTTACCGGGGTAAGTCTCTATGGCTTACTTACTGGCGCTGATTACGGCGTGTTGTTTGGGGCCTTTGTTGGCGCGACGTACTATATCGCATCAACAACTGATCTCAGCCATATACGCCGCATCGCCTATTTCTTTGTCTCGTATTTATCTGGCGTGCTTTGTTCAGGGCTGGTGGGCTCATACCTCACTCACTGGACAGGTTACACCGATCAAAAGCTAGATGCCTTGGGAGCGGTAATTGTCTCAGCGTTAGCAATCAAAGCACTGACGGCAATCAGTAATTACGACCTTACCAATTTCCTTGGGCGATTCCGCGGAGGAAGTGGCAATGCCAATAAATGATTATCCAGCGATGGTTAATGCGATCTTAAGCCTATTAATTGTGTTGGCCATCTCGTTCTATCGTCGCGGCGATGCTAACCATCGCCCGTATATCTCATGGCTGGCTTGGCTGGTGGTCGTTATCTACGGCAACGTGCCGATCCGTTATTTGGTTGGCTTGTACCACCACACACATTGGGCCATTGTCCTCGTAAACTTAATAGTCTGTGTCACCGTATTCAGGGTACGGGGTAACTTGGCGCGGATTGTTGATCTGAGAATCTAAGATGAATATTCAACAATTTCAGAAGGCGGCTAATATCAGCGCCGGATTAGCCACGCGTTGGTTTCAACCTATCACTGATGCAATGGCCGAGTTTGGGATTACTGCAGGAACTGACAAGGCCATGTTTATTGCTCAAGTTGGGCATGAATCAGGTGGATTTACCGCAGTAAAAGAGAGCTTTAATTACACGCCTGCAACCTTATTAACCACATTCGGCTCACGAATTACCAATCAGCAAGCTTATGCACTGGGCCGCTCTTCTGGCAAACCAGCTAAGCAAGAAGCGATCGCTAACCTTGTTTACTACAACCGCATGGGTAATAAGGCTCGCGATGATGGTTGGAAGTATCGAGGTCGGGGTCTAATCCAGATTACTGGGCTAGAGAATTACGCCAAGTGCGGTGCTGGAATTAAAGCTGATTTACTGTCTGAACCTCAATTACTTGAGAGCGATATTAATGCGGCACGATCTGCTGCCTGGTTCTTTACCAGTGAGAGTTGCATGCTTTATAGCGGCGATGTTGAGCGAGTGACTCTTATCATTAATGGCGGTCATAACGGGATTGATGATCGCAAGCGGCGTTTCAATATCGCCCAATCAGTATTGGCTTAATTATGAAGACTGAGTCACTGATCGCTGCAGCCATTATGGCTTTGATTGTTATCGCTATCCTCGTTTGCTCTGGTGCTGCGTATCGTTATAAAGCAGCAGTCGACCAGAAAAACGAGGCGGTTGGTCAAGTAGCGCTACAGGGTACGGTGATTCAAGCCCAGCAAACGCAGCAGGTGTTGTTCAATGAGCAAGCCAAGACGACCAGTAACGAGAATCAAGCCGTTAAGGTTAATTCAGATAATGTGGTGGTTAAATATCGTGACACGTTACGACTTGAAAAGACCTGTGATTACGCTGTGCCTGCTGGCATTGCTAACGGGTTGCTCCAGTACACGAACCGTTTACGTGCCAGCGCAGTGTCAGGCCCTACCAGCAAGCCTAACGGACCAGGTACTGGCCCCGCTGCCTCCGGCAAAATGACTTACTGCCAAGCTGTGCTCTGGATTAATCCATTACTGGCAGCTATTGAGCAGGCCAACAACCAACTCTCTGCCATTCGGCAACTTCAAGAACAAGGGAAACAATAATGACCGGCATCCAGCTATTAATGCTGTGTTTTAGTACGGCTGTATCTGCGCTGTTATTGATTAGCGGCGGGTACAAAGTGATCCGTAACTTTATCGCAGCGAAGTTTGAAAGCGCGGTTGCAGCCAAGGCCGCAGCCAAAGACACCAGCAAAACAGAAGGCCAATAACAGATGACAGACACGACAGTCACTACTGTTCAACAGAATCAGCTAGAGTTGCTGCAGACGTTGAACTACGACACAGCAGCAGTAACCGAGGCGTTGTCTTTTACTCAGAACGACACATTCAAACATAAGCTGTTCATTCAGCAATATGGTCGTGTTTATGCTGAGTCTGACGTTGTTGCACGTACTATTAAAGCAGTGCAAGAGTCCAAAGAATCCCTTGCCGCATTAGGAGTGACTACAACATCAACGACGACCGCTAGTGATAGCAGCCAAGCGAGTTGATATTACAGAGCATTCATAATTGAGTGCTCGATAATACTGATTCACGGAGTCTTATTATGAAAGTACAGGTAGCACATCTTTATGATGGTAATCAATTTATGGGATATGGATTAGCAGTTAATGGTGAGGTAATCGATGGGCAGGCATCTATAGATATCTCGTCAAATCCAGAGCAGATACCTACGGCTACTGTAGTGTTCCACCTTGATGCCGAGATGACAGAGAATCCTGTTCGAGTCGACCTATATAAGTCTAAATGCCAGCTTTAATCCCACGCGCCTGCCGTAAGCGTGGCTGTCGAGGTACAACTACCGACCGCTCAGGCTATTGCTCAGAACATATAGGCGAGAGCTGGTCACAGCATCAACGTGGACAATCAAGGCATCAGCGTGGCTATGGCTCATCCTGGACAAGACTCCGAGCCGAAACGTTGAAGCGTGATCGTTATATCTGCCAGCAATGCTTGCGTGATGGACATCCATCACCAGCCTCAACCGTTGACCATATCAAGGCGAAAGCACATGGGGGTACCGATCATCCGGACAACCTCGAAAGCCTCTGCGTGCCTTGCCACAAGGCGAAAACCAGCCGCGAAAGGATGAAAACCACCATCAAATGATAATCATTATCATCGTTGGGGGCAAAAACATCGAAAAAACATTAGAAATGATAATTAATATCATTTAGGTGCCTGCGGGGGAGGGCGGGTCGAAAGTTCAGGGCTTTAGGCCTTTGGGACCGCCGCCTAACCTTTTTTCGCATCGCCGCAGGTTAGAAAACTTTTTTATGGGGATCCCCAATCAATCATTAATAGGAGTTTTCGATTATGCCAGGACCGCCGAAAACCCCGACACCATTGAGGGTGATTAATGGTAACCCATCAAAGCGCCCAATAAATAAAAGCGAACCAAAACCGCCGACTGGGGTACCCCCAACACCGAAGCATTTCAGCAAACAAGAAAAATACTGGTTCAAGCGACTCGGTGAGGAGCTTGATTGCATGGGGGTTATCACCACGCTTGATGGTATGGCGCTGGAGTTACTTATCGGTGCCTACGTTGAGTGGCGAACACACCGCGATGTGCTCGATGAGGAAGGCGAAACTTACACAACTACCACCATGACAGGCGATAAGTTGATTAAGGCTCATCCTCGGGTCGGCATGATGGCGGATGCTTGGAAGCGGTTGCGGGGGATGATGTCAGAGTTTGGCATGACTCCAGCGGCGCGTAGTAAAGTGAATGCTAATACTCCGAGTGAGGTAGATCCTCTGGAAGAATTTCTTAAAGCGAGAGACTAATGGCTAAAGTTGCTGATGGAATACGCTACGCAGAACGAGTCGTGGCGGGCGATATCGTTGCTGGAAAATATGTTAAACAAGCCTGCTCACGCTTTCTGAACGATATCCAGCATGGTGAAGAACGAGATATTTTCTTTAGTGAAAGCCGTGCGCAACACATCCTTAATTTTTATAAATTTGTACCTCATGTTAAGGGCGATCTGGCTGGAAGACCCATAGACCTGATGGACTGGCATATTTTTATTCTGATCAATATTTTCGGCTTTATTACGCCGCTGATTAACGAGCAGACAGGAAAGCAGGTGGTAAACGAGCGCGGTAAACCGGTAATGGTTCGTCGCTTTCGCACAGCTTACAGCGAAGTTGCCCGTAAAAATGCAAAATCTACGCTCTCATCAGGTATTGGGCTTTATATGGCTGGCGCAGACGGTGAAGGTGGCGCAGAGGTTTATTCAGCGGCGACGACGCGCGATCAGGCTCGTATCGTATTTAATGATGCGGTAAACATGATCAAGCAGTCGAAAGCAGCGCTCGGTCGGCTCTTTGAATTCAATAAACTGGCGATATTCCAAGAGCGTACCGCATCCAAGTTCGAACCATTGTCCAGTGATGCAAATAACCTCGACGGCTTGAATATTCACTGCGCGATTGTTGATGAGCTTCATGCACATAAAACACGGGCAGTGTGGGATGTTCTTGAAACGGCTACTGGTGCGCGTTCACAGCCATTATTATTTGGGATCACTACTTCAGGCTTTAACAAAGAGGGCATTTGTTACGAAATTAGGGACTATGCAACCAAGGTCCTTGGCGGGCTGGTGGATGATGACTCCTTTTTCGGGATTATCTACACGCTAGACGAAGAGGATGATCCTTTCGATGAAACCTTATGGCCTAAGGCTAACCCAGGGCTAGGTATCTGTAAGCGTTGGGATGATATGCGTCGGCTGGCAAAAAAAGCCCGCGAACAGGTCTCAGCGCGTAATAACTTTTTAACTAAGCACTTAAATATCTGGGTAACGGCAGAAACAACCTGGATGGATATTATGAAGTGGGAGGCATGCCCGCCTCTTGCACCAGAACATGAATTGAAATCCTATCCACTGTGGGTCGGCGTGGACTTGGCAAACAAAATCGATATTTGCGCGGCTGTCAAAACGTGGCGATCACCCGATGGACACGTTCACGCTGATTTTAAATTTTGGCTACCGGAAGGGCGGTTAGATCGGTGCTCTCGACAGATGGCTGAGCTTTATCGTAACTGGAGTGAAACCGGCGCACTGACTCTTACCGACGGTGATGTTGTGGATCACGCAGTGATTAAAGAGGACCTTATTGCTTGGCTTGCTGGCGAAAATCTTCGCGAGGTCGGTTTTGACCCATGGGGTGCCGTGCAGTTTAGCCTTTCGATGGCCGATGAAGGTGTACCAATGGTAGAAGTTGCCCAGACGGTTCGTAATCTCTCAGAAGCGATGAAAGAAGTTGAAGCACTAACATTTTCTGGAAAAATTCACCACGATAACCACCCAGTGATGAATTGGATGATGAGCAACGTGACAGCGAAGACAGATAAAAACGACAACGTATTCCCGAATAAGTCGACTCCGGAGGCTAAAATCGACGGCCCTGTGGCCATGTTTACAGGATTAAGCCGTTTAATACTGAACGGCGGGGACGATAAGCCTGATCTCAGCGGATTTTTTGATAACCCGATAATGATAGGTTTCTGATGAAAACACATAAACAGCCCGGAAAATTAAAGAGTGCACTGCTGGACTGGCTGGGGGTTCCTATCGAGTTAACCACCGGTACATTTTGGCAGGAATGGATGGGGAGGAGTAGTAGCGGTAAGGTTGTATCGGCTGAGAAGGCTATCCATCTTTCTGCAGTATGGGCCTGCGTGCGACTGCTCAGTGAATCAATATCAACATTGCCGCTAAAGATTTACCACCGAGAGGCTGATGGCTCGCGTAAAGTTGCTCTTGATCATCCAGCATACAAAATCCTCTGCAGGCGACCAAATTTAGAAATGACACCGTCACGTTTCATGTTGATGTTAGTCGCTAGCCTGTGTTTAAGAGGTAATGCTTTCATCGAAAAGAAAATGATCGGTGCTAAGTTGGTGTCGCTTGTCCCGCTGTTGCCACAAAATATGGTGGTAAAGCGTCTGGACAATGGGTTATTGCAGTATACCTATACCGATGGTAATGGGGAACGCGTGATACCTATTAAGAACTTGATGCACATTCGTGGTTTTGGGCTCGATGGCGTCTGCGGAATGATGCCAATGAAGACTGGTCGTGATGTTATTGGTTCTGCAATGGCTGTAGAAGAATCAGCAGCTAAAATATTTGATAATGGGTTGCAAAGTTCTGGCTTTCTATCTTCCGAACAGCCGTTGAATGAAGATCAGAGAGAAAGACTTCGCGGTTACATGGCATCATTTACCGGGTCGAAAAATGCCGGAAAGATAATGGTACTGGAAGGTGGGTTGAAGTATCAAAACGTCACGATGAATCCTGAAGATGCACAGATGCTAGAGTCACGAGCCTTTAGTATTGAAGAGATTTGCCGCTGGTTCAGAGTTCCCCCCTTTATGGTTGGCCACGCTGATAAACAGAGTAGTTGGGCATCCAGTGTTGAAGGTATGAACCTACAATTTCTCACCAATACACTGCGCCCGATGCTAGTAAATATTGAGCAAGAAATCTCTCGCTGCCTCCTAGATAGTGACGATGATTTGTTTGCCGAGTTTTCAGTAGAAGGTTTATTGCGTGCTGATAGTGCAGGGCGCTCTGCCTACTACACTACTGCCCTTCAAAATGGGTGGATGTCACGTAACGACGTGCGCCGACTTGAAAACCTACCGCCAATTGAAGGCGGCGATATTTATACTGTGCAGCTTAACTTAACGCCATTGGAAGATCTTAAGCAGAACAGCCAGGCAGCTCAGGCAAAGCAAATTAAGGCACTACACAGTTATCTTTTTCCAGATATACCCTTCGAGCAATCACCGCTGAATAAAGCGGCATAGGAGCGAATCCCATGACAATAAAAAGCCTACCGGCTGCACCGGTGGGGCGACCTGCTGCGCTTAAAAATCGTGATCTACCTGCTGCAACTTTGGCGCGTTGGGATGGTTCGATTAAAGCTGCCAATACTGATGACAACAGTATTTCAATTTTCGATGTGATTGGTGCTGACTACTGGGGGGACGGTGTAACAGCTAGCCGTATCGCTGGCGCACTACGATCGCTTGGTGGAGCCGATGTCACGGTAAATATCAATTCACCCGGTGGCGATATGTTCGAGGGATTAGCCATATATAACCTGCTTCGTGAATACCAAGGAAAAGTCACCATAAAGGTATTGGGGCTAGCCGCATCCGCGGCATCGGTGATCGCTATGGCTGGTGACGATATCCAAATTGGACGAGGGGCTTTTTTGATGATCCACAATTGCTGGGTCATTGCTATGGGTAACAGGCATGACTTATCTCAGGCTGCGAGCGATATGGAGCCTTTCGACCAAGCAATGGCCGATATCTATTCTGCCCGCACTGGCCTAAGTAATCAGGATATTGCCAACATGATGGACGGAGAGACCTATATCGGCGGCAGCGATGCAGTTGAGAAAGGTTTCGCTGACCGCTTGTTATCAGCCGATGAGATCTCCGATGGAGACGATAGCCCGAGTGCAGCACTGCGCAAGATTGATGCGTTGCTAGCTAAATCTGATACACCACGATCTGAGCGTCGAAAACTTCTTAAAGCTTTAGCAGGCAGCAAGCCGGGCGCTGCTGCCACTCCCGAGGGTATGCCGAGCGCTACCGAAAATATCAATCCCGAATCAATCGAACAACTTGAAAACGCACTAGCCGCGTTTGGTCAATAAGGATTAGCTATGTCTGATATTAATGAACTACTGAAGAAAGTTTCCGCAAAACTGGAAGAAGTTGACGGAAAATATAGCAAAAAAGCAGAGGCAGCACTGAAGGAAGCGCAAGCTTCTGGCACATTATCTTCTGAGACAAAAGACGCCGTGGATAAGATGGCGACTGAATTTAACGCACTAAAAGAAGCGAATAAAACGCTTAAGGCATCAGTCGGTGATTTAGAACAGCATGTGGCTCAGATGCCACTTGCAAACGCGCAGCAAGTTGTCCAGACAGTTGGCCAGACGGTCATTAGCTCTGAGGCACTCAAGGCGTTTGCAGCAAGTATCGAAGGTGGAAAGCGGGTTAATGTCCCGATTAACGCAGCACTTTTGTCTACTGACGTCGCGAAGGATGTTGTCCAGCCGCAACGTTTGCCTGGTATCGACACTGCACCTAAACAGCGGCTCTTCATTCGCGACCTTATCGCTCCAGGACGTACCAGCGCACCGGCTATCTTCTGGGTCCAACAAACTGGTTTTACTAATAAAGCGGCAGTTGTACCAGAGGGTACGACTAAGCCGTACAGCGACATCCAGTTTGAAACACAGATTACGCCAGTCACCACCATCGCTCATATGTTTAAAGCATCTAAGCAGATCCTTGATGATTTTGCGCAGTTACAGTCAACTGTCGATGCTGAGATGCAGTACGGGCTGAAGTATGTTGAAGAGCAAGAGATTCTGTTCGGTGACGGTACTGGCGCTCATTTAAAAGGTATCGTCCCGCAAGCCTCTAAGTTTGCGGCGCAATTTACCGTTGCGAGTCAGAATGGTATCGATGATCTGCGTCTTGCGATGTTACAAGCTCAGCTTGCACGGTTCCCTGCCTCGGGTCATGTACTGCACTTTATCGATTGGGCGAAAATCGAACTGACTAAAGACAGTTTAGGTCGCTACATTCTGGCTAACCCATCCGCGTTAACCGGACCAACGTTATGGGGCTTACCTGTTGTCGCCACCGAGGCTGCGGCTTTCCAAGGGAAGTTCCTAACCGGTGCATTTAACGCGGCAGCGCAACTGTTCGACCGTGAAGATGCGAATGTCGTTATCTCAACCGAAAACTCCGACGACTTCGAGAAAAACATGATCTCGATTCGTTGCGAAGAACGTTTGGCTCTTGCAGTGAAGCGCCCTGAAGCATTCATTTACGGTGACTTCACCGTACCGGCAGCTTCTGGTAATTCATCCGGGAAGTAATGATAGATAGGCGGCAGTCTGCCGCCTTTTAAGCGAGGGTCTATGAAACTACTAGCGAAAAAACCACTGTTAGTAGCAGGTGACGTTATCGCTGAAGGTGAATTATTCACAGTTACCGAACAGCGTGGACGTGAACTTGTTTTACTCGGCTATGCAACCCTAGCGGATAGCAAAAAGGTCGAGATCGTTACCCAGAATGACTCCGTAACAAAACCATCACAACGTGTTCGTGTCAAAAAGGCGGTAGATGATGCTGAAAGTTGAGCAGGTGAAGCTGCATTGCCGAATCGATGGTAGTGATACTGACGAAGACGAATGGATCTCGGCAAGAATAAAGGCAGCCTCTCGTTATGTCGAAACCTACACTCGCAGGAAGCTATTCGACTCAGCAGACGATGTTAACTATCTGAGTGAACCGTTTCGCCTTCTCTATGATGCTGATATTGAGACTGCAATGCTTATGCTGGTGGGGCACTGGTACGCAAACAGAGAAGCAGTTATCACCAATGGTAGCTCTTCAGCCGTCGATCTCGCTGTTGATTCACTACTCCAACCCTATCGTATTTACGGAGTGTAGCTCATGGCTTGTGCTGGTTGTGAGCGCCGCCGCGCGTGGGTTAAAGAAATGATGAGGTTAGCTAATGAACGACTCCATGGTCGAAGCGCTAATTCTAGCGATAAACGAACAGACGAAAGCCCAGCAAGCTCAGACAAAGGCAATACTGGCACTGGCTGAATCTAACCAGCAACTAATAGGCCTGTTAATTGATGATTCTGAAGTAGTGGAAGACGAACCGAATCGTGTTCAGGTTTATTTGAACGGTCAGCCAACAGAAGAGCAACTTTCTCAGATCAGAAAAGCCACGTCGGATGCAGCGCAACAAGGTTACCTTCACGTCCAAAGGCCATTAGGAGGTCGGTAGATGAACGCTGGAAAACTCCGTCACCGTGTTGAGCTACAGAGATTTATTGAAACTCAAAACCCTGAAACGGGAGCTGTCATTAGAGGGTTTAGTACAGTCGCTAAACTCTGGGCTGAAGTGGTCCCATCCTCCGTGCGTGAGTTTATTGCTGCACAATCAGAGCAGAGCGAAGTAACAGGGCGTATCACGCTTCGTTATCGTCCCGATATCACCAATAAATACCGTATTGTTTATCGCGGTAAAGTTTACGACATTATTGGTGTACTTCCTGATCCCGAAAGCGGCATCGAATACCTCACCTTGGCGATAAAGGAGGGCGTGAGTGATGGCTGATGGTGTTCAACTTAAAATCGATGGGCTTGCAGCGCTAAAGGGTAAACTTAGCGAGATATCGGACGACTTACGCAGAAAAAGCGGAAGAGCTGCGCTGCGTAAGGCTGCTAACGTTATTGCTGCCAAAGCAAGAAGTAATGCGTTACGTGTCGATGATCCTCACACGGGTCGTAGCATTGCCGATAACATCGCTTTGCGCTGGAACGGTAGATTATTTAAGCGTACTGGTAACCTTGGTTTCAGAGTCGGCGTATTGCACGGCGCGGTACTGAAAAATCATCCTGATAAGGGGATGAACGCACCCACACCGCACTGGCGATTACTTGAGTTTGGTACCGAGAAAATGAAAGCTCAGCCGATTATGCGCCCGGCCATCGAATCGAGTGTTAATGAGGTTATTTCAACCTTTACCACCGAGTATGAAAAAGGCATCGATCGCGCGATTAAGCGAGCACAGAAAAAGGGAGTTGACCCATGATTGCGCCAATATTTGCTGTCTGCAGTAAAGACGCAACTGTTAAGCAGTTATTAGGGACCTCACCAGTCAGGCTCTATCCCTTTGGCCAGCACTATGACAACGTGGTTTACCCCTACGTAGTATGGCAGAACGTGGGTGGAGAGCCTGAGAACTATCTGGGTAATCGTCCTGATATTGATCGCTTCAGTATCCAGATCGATGTTTATGCTAATAGCGACTCTGAAGTTTTAGCCGTGGCCAGCGCAATCCGCGATGCACTTGAAGTTGTCGCGTATGTCGTTCGGTGGGGCCAGCAAACTATGGACAGTGAAACTAAGAAGTACCGCTATTCATTCGATATTGATTGGCTTGTTCATCGTTAATTTCACTTCACTCTTACACAACCCGCTACGGCGGGTTTTTTATTGGAGAAATCTCTATGTCTGTATTAACCCAGGGGACACAGCTTTTAGTTCTCAGCGCTGGCGTGATCACAGAAATTGAATGTATTACTGGTTTTACTCCCGGTGGGAACCCAGCAGACCAAATTGAAGACACTTGCTTATCTGTGCGTGACTCTCGAACTTACAAAAAAGGTTTGAAAACACCCGGCCAAGCTACAGTAACGCTGAATGCTGATCCTAAAAATAAAAGCCACATTATGTTGAGTCAACTGGCTGAGGCCGATGACGATACGCCATTAACATGGATTGTGGCATGGGCAGACGGCACATCGCTGCCAACGGTTGCCGCGGCAGATGCCAATAACGCCATTGGCGGGATTGTCTACCCGACTGATCGTACATTTTATGTTTTCCAAGGTTACCCGGCAGATTTCCCCTTCGATTTCCAGGCGAACGCTGTAGTAACAACCTCTGCAAGTATCCAGCGCACTGGTAAAGGTTCTTGGCTCACTAAATCAGCTTAATAAAGGCCCGAGCGATCGGGCTTAGGATAAATTCATGAAACTGACTCTTGATAGCTTAAAAGAAACAGGGGCGTTCACCGGCCGCCCGGTAGAGAAAGAAATTACTTGGAAGCAGGGTGAGAACGACATTGTAGCAACCGTCTATATCCGTCCTCTTGGTTACCACTCAGCTAAATCAGATATTCTGTCCAGTAATGGCAAAGTGGATAATGTGGCTGGCCGTATTGCGGCCTCGATTTGTGATGAAAAAGGCCATCCAGTTTTTACTGCTGAAGATATTACCGGTGAAGCTGACCCAGAGCGCGGCGCTCTCGATGGTAATTTAACAGTGGCTTTGCTGATCGCGATTAGTCAGGTCAACGATCTGGGAAAGACAAAGAGCTAACTGCAGAAGACGAAATATGGTGTGAGTTCGTCATGAACGGCATTGGGGGCCGCACCATTGCAGAAGCTCAGGAACGAATGTCGGTTACCGAATACCAGACCTGGCTATTGTACCGCCAGAAGTATGGTGGGCTTAATCCAGTGATGCGTACCGAATGGGGGGCTGCGTTGGTGTCTTCGGTTATTGCAAATATCTACCGAGATAAAAAGGCCCCCGCATTTTCCTTAACTGACTTTGCCCCTCATATTGGCGGCGATAAGGGAACGGAAGAAATATCACTAGGGGATGCTAAGCGAAACTGGGACTAGCTTTCTTTAGGATACTTTTGCAGATACGATTAACCAAGTTGAATAACGAGGTTATTGTGATGAAAAAGATATTTACCGTTTTATTTGTGACACTGATTGCGTCTGGGTGTAAGCCTCTAGATAACCAATTAAAAAGGCAGGGACAGAATGCTGTAGAGGCATCTTTAAAAGATCCAAGTAGCGCAGAATTCCGTAATGTTAAGTTCGTACTTAAAAGTGAAGCACACCTCCAGAAAGAGGGGTTTGTCTGTGGCGAGGTAAATGGAAAAAATGGATTTGGTGCCTACGATGGTTATCAGAAATTTGCCATTTTAGTTAGAGCTAAAACGCTTTATTACATACCATTCTTTGGCATACAACACGAAGAATTATCCCCACTATTTGTGAACTCACTAGACCCAGAAAGTCTAAGTGATATAGAGCAAATATGTAAATTTTAACCCGCCTTGAGCGGGTTTTTTTTGGAGTAAACCGATGGCTGGCAAATCATTAGGAACACTGACAATAGATCTCATTGCTGAGGTTGGTGGATTTGTCAGAGGAATGGATAAAGCTGAAAGAGCATCTGATGCCTGGCAAAAGAAAATTTCTAAAGATGCCGCTATCGTAGGAACAGCCATTGGCGCGGCGGTGTCAGCAGTCGCTGCCGGAACGATCTCACTTATAAAGTCAACATCCGATCATGTTACTGAAACAGACCGCTGGGCTAAATCGCTTGGCGTATCAACATCAGCCCTCATGCAGTGGCAGTACGCAGCAGAGAAGGCGGGATTATCTGGCGATAACATCGCCGATATATTCAAGGATCTTAACGATAAAATTGGCGATGCAGTTTTAAATAAATCAGGCGAAGCAGCTCAGGCCTTAGACACTCTTGGTTTATCAGCAAAGAAGCTACAAAATATCGGCCCAGATAAGGCACTGCTAGCAATAGCGAAAGCAATGGACGGCATGAATGTAGCAGAAAAAACGAACATCTACGAAAGTTTAGGGAATGATTTAACTAAACTGATGCCGTTACTTAATGATGGAGCAAAAGGACTTGATGATCTTAAGACTAAAGCAACAGACTTGGGTATAGCCCCTGATGATGCAGATATTGAAAAGCTTGTGGCAGTTAATAAAGTTTTTCAGGATTGGGGGGATAGCATTGATGGATTTAAAAATAGATTCGTTGTTGCATTAAGCCAAATTGATTTATCTCCAATAAATGAATCGCTTAATAATATTGAGAGTGTTCTAACAAACCCTGCCACGTTACAAGGAATGTCAAATCTGGTTAGCGGGGCTTTGGATTTAGCTAATTTTGTCTCAAAGGTTGCGGCGGGACTAGGAAACATAGCTCAACTCACAGGTCAAAGAACAGCAGCTCTATCTGGGAAAATTAATGAGTCAGATAAAGGCCAAGTCTCGCAAAGGATTGAGTTTCTTGATGCAACGGGAAGCGGTGACTCTGACGAAGCAAATAGGTTAAAAAATAGATTAAATTTCCTAAATGCTTTACCTGGTAAGATTAAAGACGCTAATCAGGCAGCTCATGCGGCCAAGGGCCTACAGAGTATGCTAAAGGATATGGGGATTAATGATGATAACCCATATTCGCTGAAAAAAGGCGATACCAACGGTAAACCACCAAAACCACCAAAGCCTAAGGTTGACCACGCAGCACTAAAGTTAGACAACTCATTCGCCAGTACTGAACAAGCCTATCTCAAACAGATAGCGCTTATCGACACCACTGGGAAAAAATCAGCAGTAGTAACCGAGCAGCAAAAATTAGCTTTTGATTTATCAACCGGGAAGCTAGCTGGGCTTAATGACCTTCAGCAAAAGCGGCTACAGTCATTAGCGGCAGAGGTTGATCGTCTTAATGCTGTCAAAAAAGCCAACGAGGATAATGCTAAGGTTGCTGCCTATGTAGCAACGCTCAATGAAAGCAACGCCAATAATAAGCAGGGGCTTGATGCTGACTTTATTGGTGCCGGAATGGGTGATAAAACACGTGATCGCCTTAAGCAATTAGCCTCAATTCGCCAGGACTTCACCAATCAGCAATTTGAGCTAAATAAGCAATACAGTGAGGACGGAAATAAAGATGCCTACGATAAAGAGTCTGCTGCGCTTAAAAGTGCTCTTGAGCAGAGACTTCAAGATCAGCAAGACTATTACGACAACATCGATAAGTTAAGTGATAATTGGCAGGATGGCGTAACGGATGGGTTAAAGAATTTTGTTGATGAAAATTCTAACTATATGCAGATGGCTACCAACGCTACTAGCGATATTCTGAACGGACTCTCCTCAAGCATTACTGATAATTTCACAAGCATTCTTAATGGAACTGAGTCATTTAAAAAAGGAATGTCCAGTTTAATTAGTGAGCTTGGGCAAAATGTTATTCATACGCTTATTCAAATGGCAACTCAGGCGCTAATCACCAAAGCAATAATGGGGATTGGTGGTTCATTGTTTGGTGGTGGCGCTGCCGCTGGTTACTCTGGAACAGCTGTTAGTAGTATTGGCAGCTCTCTTGATTTAGGTGTAAATCTTCCCGGTTTCTCTGATGGGGGATTTACTGGATCAATGGATCCTAGTCAGGTGGCTGGTATTGTTCACGGTAAAGAGTTCGTTTTTGACGCGGCTAGCACGAGTAGGATCGGTGTTGGAACGCTTGAAGCTATGCGCAGTGGCAGAGTCTCTAATTCTTTAAATCGTGTAGCCTCAGAGTCTAGGCCATCATCAACTTTTTCTCCTAACATGACTTTTCATGTTAATGGCAATCCTTCGGATGCTCAAATAGCGATGATGAAGAAAGCTGCTTCCGATGGCGCGAGGCAAGGCTACCAGATGTCAGTTAACTCAATCGCCACTCAATCGGGAAGTTTACATAAAGCGATGATGGCTAAAACTAATGCGGGGGTTAAAAAGACATAATGGCTATCACCAGCAATGTTTATTACCCGACTAAATACCTACCTTGCCCGTTAAAAGATAGTTTTGGGCTTAAGCCAGTCTCACCTTTACGAAGAACAGACTTAACCTCTGGTCGAGCTAGGCAACGCAGGAAGTACACATCAACACCAACGGTTACCGATATCCAATGGATATTTGATGATAAGCAGTCGCAAGTATTTGAAGCTTGGTTCCGTGATGCGCTGAAAGACGGTGCGATTTGGTTCAATATGCCATTGCTCACACCTATTGGTAATAAAAACTATCTGTGCCGTTTTACCGATATCTACGAAGGTCCCACGCCCGAAGGAGGCATTTATTGGCGCTATTCAGCCAATATCGAGCTATGGGAAAGACCTTTGCCGCCTGTCGATTGGGGTAATTACCCAGAGTTACTTATCGGTTCGGATATCATCGATATCGCTATTAACAGGGAGTGGCCACAAGCATGACAGTGTTAAATCGCCTTTACGCTTCTTCTGGTCCGGAGGTTATCATCAACACACTGCAGATTAATGTTGGTGATAATGTGTTCCTGCTTTGCCAAGGGTATGACGATATTACCGCGACCACGGAAGCGGGCGAAAAGGTAACCTTTATAGCCTGCCCCATGGATATAGCACTACCTAAGCGTAACACTGATGGTACTCAAGATCTTAAGTTTGCGCTGAGTAATGTTGACGGATTAGTGTCGACGGCTATTCGTAAGGCCGTAAACACAAAAATGAGGGCTACAGTGACCTATCGGCAGTACATCTCAACTGATTTGAGCAGTCCCTCGTCAGTGCCTTATACCATGGCGATTAAGTCAGGGCAGTGGACATCACTACAAGCACAAATCACCGCAGGTTACATGAACTGGCTCGATAGTGCGTGGCCACGTAACCGATATAACCTCGTTAATCATCCCGGACTACGTCACCTGCAATAAGGATAATTCATGTTTACTCCTGATAAATACCTCTCGGCTAAATGGCTGAAGGGCGGTCGCGTATTCCCTGAAATTGACTGCTTTGGCTTAATTAATGAAATTCGCAGCGACCTATCACTTCCTAAATGGCCTGAGTTCGCGGGCATAACCAAAGACGATAATGGTCTGGATAGTGAAGCGAAAAAATTCATGACGACATTAACGCGTTGTGAGCCGGAAGTCGGGGCTGGGGTTGCGTGCTTTACAGGTAGGCTGGTAACCCACGTCGGTATTGTTGTATTAATCGATGGTGAGCTGAGTATTGCCGAGTGTAATCCGAAGCGTAATGTCACTTTTATGCCGTTGTCTCGTTTAAAAGGTCTTTACCATCGCGTGGAGTATTGGAAATGACGATTCGTATTTATCCGTCACGCTTGCCCGGTGAGCCGATTGAGACTCATCAGCATTCAAACTGTACGATAGATAAATGGCTGACTCAAAATGTCACAGGGTTTAGTGAACGTGATGAGCATCCAATCGTTATTGAGGTGAACGGGCATCCAGTTCAGAGTGATAATTGGCCTGAATTCGAAATTACGCATGATGATAATGTCTGCGTCTACCCAAAGCCCTACGGTACCGGATTAGAAATCGCGGCATGGGTTGCAGTCGGTGTGGCGATCGCCTCCGCCGCTTACTCGATTTACATGATGTCGCAGATGAATACCATGGGGGGCAGTTCAGCAAATGGTGACCAGTTAGATCTAAATCCTGCCAAGGCGAACACGGCTAAACTTGGCGACCCGATACGGGAAATATTCGGTAAATACCGAGTTTACCCTGATTATCTTGTGCAGCCGGTTAGTCGCTTTGATAGCAACGATAGGCAAATATACCGCACCCAAATGTTTCTAAGCCTTGGGGTTGGAAACCTGCAAATCAGTCAGAGCGATATCAAAATCGGTAATACGCCGATAGCGAGTTTCGGTGATGATATCTCTGTAAAGATATATCCTCCTGGTGCTGATATTAGTGGCGAGGTGAGGGCTGATAACTGGTACAACTCTACAGAGGTAGGTAATACCACATCGGGTACCTCTGGCCTTGATTTAGCCTCTACGGGGCCGAGCAGTGTCAGCATAAATTCTGACGCTGTTGTCGTGTCGGGCAACACCATCACATTGGTCGGTGAAACCTCAGATGACGATGACGACACCAATGATGACAGCAGTGTGCCAGATAGCTGGAAGGTAGGCGCAGACATTATTATTGAAGCACCTGATACTTATACGGCAGCGAGTGAGGGCGGTCATTCTGTGATTTATGGGGACTTCAACGAGTTAGCGCCATACGTTAACTTCCCTGTGACAGCGGTGTGGAATGATTACTCGTATGACCTTTATGTTGCTTCATACAATAAAGGCTCTGCGGCCGTGCCGGGTGAGGGCGGCAATGCGGCTAGCATTACTGGTAACTCAGCGCCGACCACCTATGACTTTAGCTCACAAGCAGTCTCTTTCACGCTTACTTGGGCGGAGGCTAGTTATGTCATTAGCCTCACGGCTAACTATGTAACGATGCAGGGACTGACCGACGAAATTACCGACCAATTGACCGGTTCGGGTTTAATTGCTTCAGGCGACAATACACTGCTCGCGATTAGAGAGAAAAGCAGCCCTTATAGCGGCAATAATATTGGGTACACTGTCTTGCCCGCATCACTGTTTGGTAATTCACCCGTTATCGTTAACGGTGTTGCTTCATCAGGCGGCACACCAGAAGTATTACCATCAATCACCCTAGCTTACGATCGTAACCTAAGCACACCATTTAACGGTGTGCCAACGGGAAGCATTCGCGCATCAATCGGAGCTAGGGGTAATAAATATCGCATCACTGCGATTGATGGTCTGACCATTACTGTTGAGCGGCTAGTCGAAAACAGTGATGCCATTTCCTTAGTCGTAGATGCCAATTGGCCCGGTTTCACTGAGCGCACACTACTTGATTCAAGCGTGACCGGAGACAACGACGATTATAACTGGATGGGGCCTTTTCTTTGCTGTCCAGACGGTGAGACCACGTCAACAGTCGAGATGAACTTTGTCTTTCCTAATGGCTTGGCCAGTATAAGTAAAAAAGGACACATAAAAAGCAACTCAGTTGACATTGCTATTCAGTATCGCATCACTGGTGGTAGCTGGACTGAAATTACTAAGCGGTATAGCTCAAGTACGATTAACGAGATTGGCTTTACGGAGGTTTTCACACTTCCCACTAAAGGTCAGCACGAGTTTCGTGTTCGGCGTATCAGCGAGGTGGCAGGTGGTTCCGATCGCGATTCGATTATGTGGCAAGCCATGCGAGCCAAGTTAACCGCACGTCCTAATAGCTATGCAGACATTACCACTATGGCAGTGACCGTTCGCACCGGCACCCGGCTAGCAGCGCAATCTGACCGACGGGTAAACGTAGTTGCTACACGCCTTTATGACGGTTACCCATCTAGAAGCATCAGCGGGGCGCTTAACCATTTACTCTCCACGACAGATGCGCAGATTGATACCGCTGCAATCAATGCACTGGAGGCCAATTGCTGGACTCCTCGTAAAGAGTCCTTCGATTACTCGACTAATAGTGACAGCACCTCTATGCTCGATATCTTGCAAAAGATTGCGACTGCGGGGATGGGGTACTTTCATCTTAGTGATGGGCTAGCAACGGTCGGGCGTGAAGGTGTAAAGAACTGGAGCGGCGTTATCACACCTCAGGAAACTACCGAGGAGCTGACTACCGCATTCAAGGCATCTACATCGGATGATTATGACGGCGTTGATGTGACCTATATCAGCTCATTAACATGGGCTGAGGAAACGGTGCAGTGCCGTACTTCGGATAATCCAACTCCGAATAAAGTTGAGAGCTATAAGCTTGATGGCGTAGTGACTGCGGACAGAGCTTATCGTATTGGGATGCGCCGCTTGATGAAATACATCTATCAGCGTTGCACCTATTCAACCTCCACTGAACTCGACGCGCTGTGTTATCGCTACGGTGACAGGGTGGTAATGACCGATGATATCCCCGGTAGTAATACGATTAGTTGTTTAGTGGTCGGTATGCAATATACCGATTCACTAGTGACGATTGAGACATCGGAGCGCCTTGACTGGACATTCTCTAATCCGCGAGTGTTATTTCGGTTACAAGATGGCAGTGCGGTAGGGCTACTCACACCAACTCGAGTAGATGACTTCACCTTTACGGTACCGAATAGCACTGACTTATCACCCGAATTATGGGAAATGGATTCAGGATCAATCGAACCGCCACGGGTGATGTTCTGTAGCTCAGAAAACGCAGGATACGACACGTTAATCTCTGAAATATCACCAGACGCTGATGGAACGTGCCAAGTCACCGCACTGAGCTACGACCCTAAATTCTACCAACACGATGACGATACCTATCCTGGTAACGTCAGCTAACACATTCAATCAACCCGCTTCGGCGGGTTTTTTCATAAATGAGGCCTATTGATGGCAAATTTCAATACTGGGAACCCTCCCGGGTCTACCGATCCACGTGACCTACTTGATAACTCCACCATTGCTGATCACTACGTAAGTGACGTTGATAGTGAAAATTGGCCTGACCGGTTTGGTCGTGCGCGTAAAACGTGGCATGGAATCGAGAAAGACTCTGAAAGACTGTTAGAAAAAAATCAAAGCGATTTCGACGCTGAGCTATTGTCCGAGAAAAGTCGATTTGAGATTCAAATTGCCTCTCAGAAGGATAGATTTTTAAGGTTTCTTTTGAGTTCTGGATATCAGCATTTGGCAGACTATAATCAGGGCCCTATCACCTTCACTGAAAGAAACCAAATTACAGCTTATGATGGTCAATTGTATAGAGTAAATGCTGATACAGAGCTACCTTATACAACTACTGGGGTCGATAGTGACTCATGGTCAACAGACGTTACTCATTTAGTTGCTATAGGTGAAGGAGATTTAAGGCAAGAGATAGGAAGCGTTTACGGGACTTCCTATATAGGGGAGGTAGCTTCATTTTCAGATTTAGCCGCACTACAACCTCAGTACGAAGGCCAAAAGATAAAGTTGTCTTCATGGCATGAAGGATATAACTTAGGCGGCGGAGAGTTTGTATCAGTTAAAGGAACTAAAAGCGATGACGGTGGAGTCATAGCAAAAGTAAACGACACCTGGTATTGGAAGAGGATCGGCAACCCTGAAGACTTAGATATTACTGATTTTGGAGGGCTGCCTGCCGATATTCCCTCGCTAGAATATGATTGCAGCGTTTCGTTGGAAAATTATGCGAAGTATTTGAGTAGTTTAAGTTCTCCTTCATATGGCGCGGGTATGAAAATACCTACGGGTGCATGGAATATATCTCAAGCAGACCTCAGCTCTTTGCCAACCGACTTCCCATTCAGGCTCAGAGGTGGTGGCGAGTATGAGCATGGTCGGCAGACTCCAACAATGATAAACCTTACCGGTGCTGATGATGCTTATTGCATAACGGTTAACTCACATATTGTAGATATGAGCCAAGTTGGTATTTATGGCGGCTACGATAAAGGAGTCAATACACGTAAGTTTATTACCAGTAAGACTCGCCCCATGTGGTTGCGCATATCTAAATTTTACGCGAGCTATATGGGCGGGGTATCTTTAGATTTCCTAGACACCCTAGATTCTAAGCTTGACCAATTCTACACGGAGTATACTCACGACTCTTTCCTGAGAGTTCTACCAAGCGGGACGAGCGCTGGCTCATGGCTAACATCCACAGCTATTGAACTGAGCAACTTCAATATTCAATACCATTTAAGTGGTAGTTCGGCAAAACCGGCGATACTTGCCCCACTATGTTATTACAGCGTTATCAATAATGGCTGGATTGAGCACTCAGATTACCCGGCAAATATTGCTTATGGCATGTGGAACATCACTAACCTTGCTATTGAAAGTACAACTAATCCTGTATATGCCTACATGTCGAGAATAAGAGATGTGTGGGGGGATTATAAGCTTGGCACTCCAATAGATTACACTCTCGGAGCCGCTGAGGTTGCCGCGTTAAACCTAACTATACCTTCTTGGATTAATGACACGAGGTTTGCCAATGGTGGATTAATTGAACAGCCATCCTTTGTCTTGAATAAAGGTGCAGAAGCCCACCATATGATCCTGCCAGAATCAAGAATAGGAGGGGGTAACGGTTGGTATTATCTTGGTGTTTTCTCACCACAATATGTTGCTCATGGTATGGTGATAGAAATACAAGGAGCTCTAGGATATAACTCTGATCCGACTTCAAAAACTAGTGCTGCAGGAAGCGGTAGCGGGACTGGAGTCTGTAAAATAAGAATTCAGAATAAAGGTGTGACCACAACCCCAGCAGTGGCATGGAGTAATGAAAACTCTTCAGGCGTGGCCGGAGTTAAATGGAAATTATTAAATAACTCTACCAAGCAGATCGCTATATATATACAGATTACCCAATATTCCAATAGCATGGGTATATTCGTCAGGTCTGACTCAGATGCTCCAAATTATCAAAATGGTGCGGTGTCTTATTATACCTTTAGCGGCTCCTATATTCAGGATATTAGTACAGTAGCCGACTTAATCACAGCATCGGCGATACATACCATTCATAATAATACATATGGTTATGGTATGAATATGAATACTGGCCATATGCTATTTGATACACCGGTTACCTATGCAGAAGGGGCGTCAGGGCAAACTAGGGTATTACCCATTTATAACAATGGCCAACGTTACAATATCCCTTTATCTGCAGATGGAACGAGAGTCCCTGTTTATACTAAATCCGCGCTACCATCAGCATCCGGAACAAACTATTACTCTCTAATAGTTGTTAGTAATGGTTCTTCTACAGGTAGTACATGTTTAGCTTATAGCAACGGTACAAACTGGCTTCGAGTATCTGATAATTCAGCTATAACTAACTCATAAAGAGGTGTTTCATGTCTGTAATAGTTAATCAAAAAGTATTGGTCAGTAAAGTATATGGTGACCTGGGAACTGTAACTGATGATGATGAAAAAGAGGTTGCCGTCGAATACTCTGTGCAGAGGTTAGTAGATTTTGATGGGCAGATAGCGACGGCAGAGTTTGCTATGGCTATAGATAATAAAATCACCTCTCAGTCATTTAGGCTTTCATATAATTACAGTGGGCAGGGAAATCCTCTAGACCAAGCAGAGGAATCCCTCAAATTGCTGTTTAGTGAATAGCTGGCGTCATGATTTGGCTAAGAATTCCCCAATAATACTTTTAGGGTTCAAGAGGTGGAGCTTATTGATTATAGGTAAAAGCTCTCTATCTCCATGTGTTAACTTTATTATTTCAGGGAGGATATCTGGTTTTTCGTTAATCATCATATAGAGGGCGCTGTGATGAGGAGACCAGTTATTAACTCTCTGGAAGTAAAAGGCCCCGTCCTCTGCCTTTTTATACAGGTAATTATAATCAACTTCACGCGAAGCTATCTGATGGCAAATATTTATCATCAAGTAATCAGGGTGGGTAATGTGCTGGCAGTTTTCTTTATAGTCGTCCCTTTCTCTCAATTTCTTTGAAAAAGGCTCCGAACCTATAGAGTTAATTTCGCTGAAAATATCAAGCCAGCGTTGTAGGAATCGATTGTTTTTTGGTGATGCAAGAAACCAAGATTCAACGACAGGGTAGTCATAGTCTACGGTTGAGCAGTCTCTATAAAACCCGACTAAATCTGCTGTTTGGATTTCGTGAACCCAAGCAAAGCTGCTGTAGCATAATGTCGTTGCATCAACCCATATTCCGCCAAATTTACATAAGAGCATTAGTCTTATCAAGTCAGCTCTATGCGCATGAGATAATGAATTGTGGAAATTAAAACTACCGAGGTACTGGTGCAAATTAGAGTCATTAAGGAGGTTTACGGTATGGTCAGGATTTAGCTCTCTAATCCTACAAACCGCAGAGTTGATAAGATTAGAGGAATTTTTGGAATTCCAATAAATCCAAATAACTTTAGGTATTTCCTGTTTCTCTTTATGAACTATTCTAGATAGGATTTTGGGTGATGTGGGGCAGCGAGCATAGCCGTTATGAACACCTGAAAGCTTTTGCATAATAAGCGCCATTATCAGCTTCAGACATTTGAATGCTTGGCATAAAGTTGACATAAATTTACCTTTTTAATTATATTGGCACATAATGACATTTAAGATCAATCTTATTGGTGGTTTATGGCCTTCCCATCCCCCGCAATAGATTACGTCGAACAACGACTCTCACCCGAGTCGATTATAAATGTCACTCAATCCTCGATCGTCATTCCGACCGATGAGGGATACGCCGTGGCCGA
The DNA here is from genome assembly GCF_018494065.1 of Rosenbergiella gaditana. GTDB lineage: Bacteria > Pseudomonadota > Gammaproteobacteria > Enterobacterales > Enterobacteriaceae > Rosenbergiella > Rosenbergiella gaditana. The sequence goes on from NZ_JABBFR010000017.1 coordinate 58,317, forward strand.
ACCGGGCTATAAAGTGAAGAAGGGAGCAACTGTTCTTCTGGACCTCAATGGAAAGATGATGTTTGCCGAAGTGGGGCATGGGAGGTTTAAAACTAACGATGGCATTATCGAGGGTGACGCTCTTGATGATGCCAGAGTGTTAGGAGTGGTGACTTATAGGGTTAAAAGCCTCGATTAGCGCTGTACTTTTACCAGACTTTTACCATCTTTTTACCATTGGTAAATCGCAGGCATAAAAAAAGCAGCAGTAAGTGTCTGCTTTTCTTAGGGATTTTTGTTCGGCACGAGAGGATTTGAACCTCCGACCCCTGACACCCCATGATAGCTATTAATAAAACCAATCGTCGGCACTTTCCCAAGTGTTTTGTAGGGTGTTCTCCACAAATTTTTTTGCTTTATCTTTATCTGGGGCTCTAAGGACTGTCAAACTATCATTACTAGATGGTTTGACAATAACTTCTACATCAGGATAAACAATGCCTACTCTCTTTGTCATCTCGCGTTGTAAAGCCTCCAAAGATCCTACTGGCATCACTTTTACTTTATCTTTAGAAATTTTTATTTCAACAATCATTCTTCCATCTCCACACTAAAATTGAGTGCAATAATACTGTGTATATATACAGTGTCAATATTGAGGAGAGTTTTTTATTTTTTCGATATTTGATATTTGTCATGTAGAGATTTAGGATAAAGCTCTGTATAAACTTGCCAAAGCACGTTTAAGGACCTGTGTCCTGTTACTTGAGCTACTTCTTCAATACTAAATCCAGCTTCAAACAACCTGCTGGCTCCCTCTCTCCGTAAGTCATGATAACGAAGATCATCAATACCTAGTTTATTTCTAACTCGCTGAAAGCCTGCTGAAACAGATCTCGAGTTGTAGGGGAAAATAAGATCGCTCGTTTTAGGCTGCTTTTGAGCTATGTCCCAAGCATCGCCAAGTAGAGGGACAAGCATATGGTTCCCTGCCTTTTTCCTTGGGTCTTTCCTATCTCTTACAACAACTGCTTTCTGCTTTTCATCAATGTCATCCCATCGGATCTTACATACTTCTCCAATTCTCATGCAGCTAAGGATGGAAAAATTAAGAATATCAACGAAAGGGATTTTTGCAGAAGCATGATCACCTCTAGCCTCAAGACCAGCTAATAATCTATCTAATTCGTCACTTACCGGACGTCTACTACGCCTTTTAGATTTTCCAATCAAACCCATTTGGAGGAGAATTGGTCTTGCTTCTATAACAGGATTCTTTGTGTAGTCGATACCGTAAACTGGTTTTGCTGACCCCAGAACAGAGGATAGATAACTTACATCGTGATTGACCGTAGACGGGCCCGCACCGGTGGAACTTCTATGTCGACAGTGATCAATAACATGGTTGGCTGAAAATTCAGTAAGTTTGATTTCAGCAATATCGCAGTCCAGTAACATATCCAGTACATAGCGTTTTGTTCGTCCGGCTTTTCCGCCGAGGTTGGGATCATTGATGTAACGTTTTAACAGGTCGCCAACCATCATTTTTTTTAAATCGTTAGGGTTAGGTATCCCTGACTGTTCGAGTTCAATTACCCGTTTAGAACCCCATGTTTTTGCATGGGCTTGCTTGGTAAATGTTCTGCTTTCGTTAAAGATTCTTTTACCACTTTTCTTGATGCTAACTGAGCAGCGATATCGAACTGTGCCATCTGCTTTCGCTCTTTTGTCTATGGTATAGTACGCCATCTGAATTATGTCCCTTGTTAGACTTAAGCACAGAGGACACCAAATCAAAGGTGTCCTCTGTGGTGTCCTGATGGAGACAAAATACGACAAAAAGAGAAAAAATGCACGAAAATAAAGAATTGTACGAACCTAGCAATAGCGGCTTGATTAGCGATATAGCGCCAGTTTATCCCAGTAACCGTTTTTCCGTTGCTCCGATGTTGGATTGGACGGATCGCCATTGTCGGTATTTTTTGCGGCAGCTGACGCAACAGACCCTATTGTATACTGAAATGGTAACAACTGGCGCGATCATCCATGGTAAAGGGGACTATCTGGCTTACAGTGAAGAGGAACATCCTGTTTGTCTGCAACTCGGAGGAAGTGAGCCGTCTGATTTGGCTCATGCAGCTCGCCTTGCCGAAGCTCGTGGTTACGATGAAATCAACTTAAATGTTGGATGTCCTTCTGACCGAGTACAAAACGGTCGTTTTGGTGCCTGCTTAATGGCTGATGCCTCGCTGGTGGCGGATGGGATTAAAGCGATGAAAGACGCGGTTTCCATCCCGGTGACAGTTAAGACACGTATTGGTATTGATGAGCAAGACAGCTATGCGTTTCTTTGTGATTTTATCAGTACAGTGGCTGAACGTGGTCAGTGTGATACCTTTATCATCCATGCTCGTAAGGCTTGGTTATCGGGGCTAAGTCCGAAACAAAATCGGGAAATCCCACCCTTGGATTACCCCCGAGTGTATCAGCTGAAGAAGGACTTTCCGCAACTGACTCTCGCGATCAATGGTGGCATTAAAACTATTGAAGAAGCCAAAGAACATTTGACTCATCTCGATGGCGTGATGATTGGACGCGAAGCCTATCAAAATCCAGGAATGTTGGCCGATATTGATCGCCAATTATTCGGTCGCTCCACTCCAAGCGTGGATTGTGTCGCTGCCGTCGAGGCCATGTACCCTTATATTGAAAGAGAGTTAGCACAGGGCACTTACTTGGGGCATATCACGCGCCATATGCTAGGGTTGTTCCAAGGTATTCCAGGATCGCGTCAATGGCGACGCCATCTGAGCGAGAATGCACATAAAGCGGGCGCTGATTTAACGGTTTTAGAACAAGCCTTAGCAAAAGTCTCACAGCAATACCGGGAAAGTGTGAGTTAAGTTAAGTTTTTTTAAACTATATTCTGTCATGATTTGGGGTAACCGCTTGAGTATTCATGTGCCTTTTGACCCTACATTTTTACACTAAAATTGCCTCCCATTAGGGAGGCTTTTTTTATGGAATCAGTAGGCAAGCACCTGTGGTTGCACGGGCTTCCAGCGCGCGATGAGCATGTTCCGCGTCACACAAGGCAAATTGTTGTGCTGTAGGAACACTGACATCAATTTTCCCTTCGCTGATCAGCGTGAAAAGTGCGGAGCTGGCTTGACCAAGTTGTTCAGGGGTCGTGATATAGCCATTGAGGGAGGGGCGTGTCACAAACAAAGATCCTTTTTGGTTGAGTATGGCTAAATCAATTCCGGTGACAGGCCCTGATGCATTACCGAAACTTACTAATAGACCGCGCGGCTGCAAACTGTCTAATGAAGCTTGCCAGGTAGCTTTCCCCACCGAATCGTAGACCACTGGAACTTTCTTCCCTGTAGTCAGTTCACTCACACGTTTCGCGATATCGTCTTGCGACGTGATAATGGTGGACCAGGCTCCAGCTTCTCGTGCCCGCTGTGCTTTACTCTCTGAGCTAACGCTACCAATAAGGTTGGCGCCCAAGGCTTTTGCCCACTGACAGGCGATGAGGCCAACACCCCTGCAGCGGCATGAAATAATAGCGTCTCGCCCGGTTGCACCTTATGGGTCATATGAAATAAATAATAGACAGTTAAACCTTTCAAAAAAGAAGCGGCAGCGGTTTGATAGCTAATTGTCTCGGGCAGTATCACGGCTTTTGATTGATCGACGTGGTGATATTCGCTATAGGCACCCAAACCTGACTGGCAGTAGACGATACGGTCGCCGACCTTAAATCGCGTGACCTGACGGCCAACTGCGACCACTTGTCCAGCAGCCTCTGTTCCTAATCCAGAGGGAAACTGGCTAACGGGATAAAGCCCGCTGCGCACATAGGTATCAATATAGTTGAGGCCGATGGCGTGATGACGAACGATAACTTCAGTCTCCAACGGTTGCCCGACATCATAGGGTGTCCAACGCAGCATTTCTGGGCCGCCATGCTGGTGGAATTCGATACGATTCGCCATAGATTCTCCAAAAAGATAGGTTTTCTTTCCCCAAGACTTGGGGCGACAATTAGCGCGAAAACCGTATAATGGGCTCGCCCCTTACTGACGACTGGTATCAACACTATGGCAGGAAATAAACCCTCTAACAAACCGATCCCTCAAGATAAACAACTTGAGGGGATAAAAATGCCCCCACATTCAGTGGAAGCTGAACAATCGGTCTTAGGCGGGCTAATGCTCGATAATGAACGCTGGGACAATGTCTCAGAGCGTGTTGTCGCTGACGATTTCTACAGCCGCCCCCATCGTCTGATTTTCTCTGAAATGCACCGTCTCCTAGAACAAGGGCAACCTATCGACCTGATTACCCTCTCTGAATCCCTTGAGCTACGTGGAGAACTGGAACTATCTGGCGGATTTGCTTATCTCGCAGAGTTGGCAAAAAATACCCCCAGTGCCGCCAACATTGGGGCTTATGCTGATATTGTCCGTGAGCGGGCGGTAGTCCGTGAAATGATCTCAGTGGCTAATGAGATCGCCGATGCGGGTTTTGATCCACAGGGGCGATCAAGCGAAGATCTGCTGGATCTCGCGGAATCAAGCGTGTTTAAGATCGCTGAAAAACGGGCTAATAAGAATGAAGGCCCGCAAAATATTGAGCAAATTCTTGAAGCCACTATCAACCGTATCGAAGCCTTAGTCTCGACACCTCATGATGGTGTAACGGGGGTTGATACCGGGTATCAAGACCTGAACAAGAAAACAGCCGGTTTACAGGGTTCAGATTTAATTATTGTTGCGGCCCGTCCATCGATGGGTAAAACCACTTTTGCAATGAACCTCTGTGAAAATGCGGCAATGTTGCAGGAAAAGCCGGTACTTATCTTTAGCTTAGAGATGCCCAGTGAGCAACTGATGATGCGTATGCTGGCTTCCTTGTCCCGAGTCGACCAGACTAAGATTAGGACCGGGCAACTCGATGATGAGGATTGGGCGCGCATCTCCGCGACGATGGGCATTCTATTAGAGAAAAAGAACATTTTTATTGATGATGCATCAGGCTTAACCCCAACGGAAGTTCGTTCACGTGCACGTAGAATCTATCGTGAAAATAATGGGTTAAGTATGATCATGATCGATTACCTACAATTAATGCGTGTGCCAGCACTTACCGAGAACCGGACCTTGGAGATCGCCGAGATCTCCCGATCCTTAAAAGCACTGGCTAAAGAACTTAATGTACCAGTGGTTGCTCTGTCACAGTTGAACCGTTCTCTTGAGCAACGCGCGGATAAACGTCCGGTAAACTCAGATTTACGTGAGTCAGGATCGATCGAGCAGGATGCCGACTTGATTATGTTCATTTATCGTGACGAGGTGTATCACGAAAACAGTGATCTTAAAGGAATTGCTGAAATTATTATTGGTAAACAGCGGAATGGTCCTATCGGCTCGGTACGTCTCACTTTTAACGGACAGTGGTCACGTTTTGATAACTATGCCGGGCCAGATTACGACGAAGAATAGTGACAACGTAGATCAAAAATCTAAATTTGCGAGATTACATCTTCTTTCTTCATGCATTTGATAATAAGGTAGTGTAACGCTGATAACGGCGCTTATCGCATTTTAGCCCCATGATGGAGATATCTACTGTGTTTCAGAATGTTGACGCTTACGCTGGCGATCCAATCTTATCGCTAATGGAAAAATTTAAACAAGATCCGCGTGACGAAAAAGTTAATCTAAGTATTGGTTTGTACTATACCGAGCAAGGCATTATTCCGCAGCTCAACGCCGTTGCCGAGGCGGAGACTCGTTTACAAGCGTCAATTAATGAAGCATCGGTTTATCTTCCGATGGAAGGACTTGCCAATTATCGCCAAGCCGTGGGGCAATTACTCTTCGGTACGCAGGTTGATGCCGCAAAAATTGCCACAATTCAAACCTTAGGGGGATCAGGGGCATTAAAAGTCGGTGCTGATTTCCTTAAACGCTATTTCCCAGAGTCTGAGGTTTGGGTAAGTGATCCAACTTGGGAAAACCATATTGCCATATTTAACGGTGCCGGCTTTTCGGTGAATACCTATCCTTGGTACGATACGACCAGTAAAGGCGTTAACGTTAATGGGTTTATTGAGAAACTAAAAAGCCTTCCAGAACATAGCATCGTCTTGCTACACCCTTGCTGTCATAACCCGACTGGCGCAGACCTCACTAATGCTCAATGGGATGAGACTATTGCTCTTCTCAAAGCCCGCAAGCTAATTCCTTTTATGGATATTGCCTACCAAGGCTTTGGTGCGGGCCTTGAGGCCGATTGTTACGCGATTCGTCAAGCCGCACAGCAAGGTCTGCCGGTCATTGTCAGCAACTCATTCTCGAAAATTTTCTCGCTTTACGGAGAACGTGTAGGGGGCCTATCCGTTGCTTGTGAAAGTAGCGAAGAAGCGGATCGAGTATTAGGACAATTAAAAGCGGCTGTGCGTCGTAATTACTCGAGCCCACCGGCTTTTGGCGCTAAAGTTGTCGCCACTATTCTGACTGATGCGCAATTATTCGCGAATTGGAAAGCGGAACTTGAAGCGATGCGCCTGCGTATTTTAGCAATGCGTGAAGCACTGGTAACCGCGTTACAACAAAAAATTCCGGGTAAGGATTTCAGTTTCTTAACAAGCCAACGGGGTATGTTTAGCTACACCGGCTTAAGCCCAGAGCAAGTCGTTCACTTACGTGAAGAGTTTGGTGTTTATCTGATCGGCAGTGGAAGAATGTGCATGGCTGGCCTGAATCAACAAAATATTGAAAAAGTTGCTACGGCTATGGCCGAGGTGATGTAAGAAAGAGGGCGCCTTAAGTTTACGAAGTTACCCCGATAGTTGGATAACCCATTATTGGGGGGCTTTTTGTGACAAAATACAGCCGTGATGTAAAGATTAAACAATAATCGTTAAGGTTGTTATAGCGACTAGTGCCATCAAAACTCGCCGATACTAAGTAGCTATTTTATTGATCGAGTAGTCCCTGAACCGTGGCCAGATATGCTAAACCGATAAACTAAGTCACGTTTAGCCATTTTATTAACTCATTACTTTGTACTGTAGGTAATTTATAATCGACTTAAGATAAAGTCCATTAAACCTAAGATGTTTAGCCGCATACTTATAATTATTTTTGGTTCTAGGGGAGATTAGCGGCTCGTCACGCCAAGGCGACGATAATTTAGCAACTTTGAAAGGTGAGCATTCCTCATAAAAAATAGACCACGTGTGCCATGGTTTGGTTAATCCGACGAAATGGAATAATGCCGCTTTTTTATGGGGTAAATTTCTATTGCATTTATATTTATAATTAAGATCGATAATATAGTTATAAATATTATTAATGAATAAAACCGTTCCACAAGTCGCAGCATTTATAGCATCTTGGGTAATGACTCCAATTTATTGATTTAGTGTATGATGGTGTTTTTGAGGTGCTTCTGTGGCTTCCATCTCCGTGTGCT
>NZ_JABBFR010000018.1 GCF_018494065.1 Rosenbergiella gaditana
CCGAATCGCTTCAGTCCCTGTCACCGCGCTGCGTATCTCGCTTTGCCGTGTCAGTGGATGCGCATTATAGGGAGTTCAGCTCAGAGCGCAAGGGATTATTTAAAAAAAATTCTCGTTCGTTTCTTTTCTAACCGAACCACTCAATTTCCCACCAACTTGCTCTTTTTCTCAGCAATTCTCTGGGCAAATTCACGTACCTTTTCCCATTGTGTGTATTCAACCTCTTTAGTCTTATCCGTCTCCCCCCCGGTCATTTTCATGATGAGTCCAATCATAAAGCGATCAAACCATCGATAACGGGGATAACGTAACGCACCGGCAAACACCGCAACCTCATCAGGCACCCAAGTAGAAGCACTCAAAAACTTATGCGTGTAGACATTTGTTTCGGGTGACGCTTTATCAGGTTTACGGGCGGTGAGGTTTACTGAATAGAAAGCACTGTGGCGCTGACTTAACTCGCGTGTATGCGCATCGACAAATTCGGCCAGTTGTGGGGCAAAGCGCCCATAACGAATCGAGGCTCCAATTATTACCTTATCGTACAGCGACCAATCTATACTTGGTAATACCGTTAAATCATAAAGGTCGACCTGCTGCGGTACCATCTCGAGTTGAATAGCTTGCGCAATCTTATGGGTCTGTCCATCACGCGTTGAATAAAGAAGAAGAGTTTTCATTCATACACCTTATTGACGCCAAAATGTTGGCGTGAAAAGAACTAATAGCGTAAAAACTTCTAAACGCCCAAACAGCATAGTCGAAATAAGTATCCACTTCGCAGTATCGTTCATCGAAGCAAAGTTATCTGCCACCACTCCTAGACCAGGGCCTAAGTTATTCAGTGTGGCGGCCACAGCTGCAAATGCAGAGAAGTTATCCACGCCGGTTGCAATAATTGCCATCATACTCACCAAAAAGACGAGTGCGTAAGCTGAGAAAAATCCCCATACCGCTTCGATGATTCGCTCAGGTAGAGGGCGATCCCCCAATTTAATGGTATAGACTGCATTAGGATGTACTAAGCGCTTTAACTCGCGGTTACCTTGTTTGAACAACAAGAGAATACGAATCACTTTAAGCCCACCACCAGTCGATCCGGCACATCCCCCGATAAATGCTGTACATAATAGAAGAACAGGTAAGAATAGTGGCCAGTGAGCAATGCTATCAGTAGTGAACCCGGCGGTGGTCGCCATGGAAACTACTTGGAAAAAGGCTTGGTCCAATGTTGCCCAAAAACCGTGATAGACATGATGCGTCATTAAAATCAGGGTTGCGATAATAACCAAGCTTAACTGCACACCAATAAATACGCGAAACTCAGGATCACGCCAATAGACTTTAAGGCTTCTACCCGAAAGCAGCGAGAAGTGGAGTCCGTAGTTACAGCCAGAAATTAAGAGGAAAATTGCGATAATGCTGTTGATCAGTGGGCTATTAAAGTAGCCGACACTCGAGTCATGGGTAGAAAAACCGCCAATGGATATGGTCGAGAAGCTATGGCCAATTGCATCAAATAACGGCATTCCGGCAAACCATAGTGCCAACGCACAAGCTATCGTGAGCAATACATAAATCAACCACAATGTTTTAGCCGTTTCAGCAATCCGCGGACGCATTTTATTATCTTTTAAGGGACCCGGCATTTCTGCACGGTAGAGCTGCATACCCCCTACCCCTAATATCGGTAGGATTGCTACCGCTAAGACAATAATCCCCATACCGCCCAACCACTGCAACATTTGCCGATAAAACAATATTGCCTTGGGTAAGGTATCTAGACCAATCAGTGTTGTTGCCCCCGTGGTAGTAAGACCCGAAAACGATTCGAAGAAGGCGTCGGTAACTGAAAGATGAGGTCGCTCGGCAAACATAAAAGGTAATGCCCCGACGCTGCCCAGTACTATCCAAAAAAGGACGACGATAAAAAAGCCTTCCCGAGGTTTAAGTTCACGTCGATGTTTACGGTTAGGCCACCATAGTAAAGAACCAATCACTAACGCGGTGAGAAAAGTCTGGCTAAAGGCTCTTCCGGCTCCATCTCGGTAGATCAGTGCCACAAGCCCTGGCAACATCATGGTGCCGGAGAAGATAATAATTAAAAGACCTACAATACGGGTAAGGGCTCGGAATTGCATGCTGCCTGTCCTATTCGACCTGATTCAGGATTATTTATTGCTGCTGTAAATGGAGTTCACCGCGACTAAACTGACTAAGTGCCTCATTACACTCTGCTAAAAATGCCTCAGGCAGAGCAATATAGACAGTTACCTGTTCAGTGAAATGAGTGTCAAGGAGATCACCTTGGAAACGCTGAATGATACGTTCAATCTCAGCTAATTGGGCATACTGGCAGTGGAGCCAATAGGCGTTTTTAGGGACCTTTATTTGACGTTCAACTTGCTTAAGTGCTGATTGTACCCCGCCCCCATAGGCTTTAACTAAACCGCCAGTTCCTAGCATCACCCCACCGTAATAACGTACGACGACGGCAGTGACCTCACCCAATCCACTCCCCATTAATTGCGCTAACATGGGCTTACCTGCCGTTCCTGACGGTTCACCATCATCAGAAAAGCCTAATTGTTGCGAGTCGTTAGGGGCTCCCGCAACGAAGGCCCAGCAATGATGCCGAGCAGTGGGATGTTGCGCGCGTATTGCTTGAACAACATTTTTCGCCGCTTCAATGCCAGCAGTGTGCACAATATAGGTGATGAAACGACTTTTTTTGATCGTCTCCTCAACTAAAGTTTGTGCCTGCCTAGGGACTGGGTAACTATGCATTAGGGTAGCTGTAAATCACGCGTCATGTTTTCGACGTGCTCGGGCCAAATGATGACATTGTCTTCAATACGAATCCCCCCATAGCCCTTCAATTCGTCTATTACCTTCCAATTAAAGTGCCGGGTATATGCACTATTGCGCCAAGGCGCGAGGAGCGACTCGATAAAGTATAAACCTGGTTCAATCGTCAGTACCATCCGCGGCTCAATAATGCGCGTGCAACGCAGCCAAGGATATTCTGCTGGTGCCGCAAGATGTGTTCCTTGATCATCTTGCATAAATCCAGCGACATCATGAACTTGTAATCCTAGTGAATGGCCTACTCCATGTGGCATAAAGGTGGAGGTAATATTTTCACTGACCAGCGCTTCCTCACTAATATCTTTCATAATGCCGGCTTCACAAAGCATAGTGGCAATGCGCTGATTCATTTGTAGATGGTAGTCGCTGTAACGCTGCCCCACTTTCAACGAATCAATTAACGCCAATTCGTGTTGGTTTACCGCTGCCACTAACTCGGCATATAACGTCGTCGGTGACTCAGCATAAGAGCGAGTTAAGTCGGCGGCATAGCCGTTATATTCGCTACCGGCATCTAACAAAAAACTACGGGATGTTTTAGGGCGCTCATGATCCAAGTGCGTGTAGTGTAAGACAGAGGCATGCTCATTGATCGCAACAATATTACCGTAAGGCACATTGGTATCACGTTGTCCCGTAGCCGCGAGATAATCATTGTTGATTTGAAACTCGCTCGCCCCCGCGAAGAAACTATCACGTGCCGCTAAATGCCCTTTTACCGCGCTGCGCTGCGCTTCACGCATGCAATACAGCTCATAATCTGTTTTAAAACTGCGGTAATAGTGAAGATAATCGATAATCTGTCGCGGGTTATGCTGCGATGCAGGGATCCCGAGCTCTATTGCGCGATGAGTCGCCGATCCAAGATAAGCCACGTTACTGCGCTGAGCGGGGAGTAACGCCGCAATATCATTGGCCTGTTTTAAGGCCACAACAGTAAATTCTCGGCTCCAATAAGTATCAGGGAGCGGATCAACTTTGTGCCAGTAGTCGGTCGGAGAATAAAAATAGAGCGTTGGACGCGTCTGACCATCAATCCATAACCAGCAATTTGCTGTTTCGGTAACCGGTAGCCAAGCCTTAAATAAGGGATTAACTTTAAAGGGATAAGCATGGTCATCTTGGAATGCGGTGATTAGCTCTCCAGAATGAATCAATAATGCATCGCGCTGTGATCGCGCCAAAATAATACGTGCGTGAGCGACCAAGCTATTAAGATGAGCACGATAGAGTGCGGGTAACGAATTCATTCTGCCTTCTCCAAACGGTTCAAAATCAGCGCTTATGGTAGCACAGCTTTTTACTGGCGCCTTAGTGATAAGAGGAAGAACGATAGAGGCTAAAATATTGGGGACTGGTTTGGTGATCACCCCACAAATAAAGAGACCGATAAATCATTATTTACCAGCCTCTTTATTTAAGTCTATCTCACCGCACGAGAGAGAGGTTATAGGAACGCGAATGCATCCCCATAGATATTTTCAACTTGTGCGCCAGCTTCGATACAAAAACGCTCACGGGCAATTTTAGCCATTTCAAAGCGACCAGCAATATAAATATCATGCTCAGCAAGCGAGACATGATCAGTCAGTACTGCTGGAAGAACCGTTCCTGTGCGCCCTTGCCATTCAGCATCAGGTTGCTCAACTACCGGAATAATTTTTAACGAGGGATGGCGTACCGCCAACGCTTCTAGCTCAGTTAAATCATAGAGGTGCTGAGGCTCACGTCCTCCCCAATATAATTCAATTTCACGCTCTGGATTTTCCGCTAGCGCGGTTAACAGGATAGAGCGGGCATAAGAAAATCCTGTTCCACCTGCAATTAAAATAATTGGCCGTTGACCGCCTTCTCGTAACCAAGCATCGCCATGAGGCATATCAACTTGAATCGTTTTCTGCTGACGGATTTTGTCCATGACGGCCATGGCATAAAGATTCATATCCGATGCACCAATATGTAATTCGATAATATCTTTTTCCATCGGCGTTGAGGCCACCGAGAAAGGACGTTTATCTTGCTCATCCATCACAACCATTAAGTATTGGCCAGCACGAAAAGTAAATTCGTTTTCAGGAACAATTCTCACGCGATAAACGGTCTCGGTGATGGTTTCTACAGAAATTACATTACAGCTCAAAATAGTCATTCATTACCTCTGTCAGGCATAGACAAGTTTATTGAAGTGTTGGCCTTTATTGCTTCGGGAAAATAGCTAAATCATCCCATAGGGCATCCACACGAGCAGTGACTTCAGGGTCTTTAACGATTGGACGTCCCCATTCACGATCTGTCTCACCTGGCCATTTGTTGGTCGCATCCATGCCCATTTTGGAGCCTAACCCTGAAACGGGTGATGCGAAATCGAGATAATCTATCGGAGTATTTTCGACTAACACCGTATCACGGGCAGGGTCCATGCGTGTCGTGATCGCCCAAATAACGTCATTCCAATCACGAGCATTGACGTCATCATCACAAACTATCACGAATTTGGTATACATAAACTGCCGTAAGAAAGACCATACGCCAAACATAACGCGCTTTGCATGGCCTGCATACTGTTTCTTAATCGTCACGACCGCTAAGCGGTAGGAACAGCCTTCCGGTGGTAAATAGAAATCAACGATTTCTGGAAACTGTTTGATTAGAATCGGAACCAATACCTCATTCAGTGCAACACCGAGTACGGCGGGTTCATCCGGCGGGCGTCCAGTATAAGTCGAATGATAGATAGGCTTATCGCGATGTGTAACATGCGTAACGGTGAAGACAGGGAAATCATCCACTTCATTATAATACCCGGTGTGGTCACCATAAGGACCTTCTGGGGCGAGATCACCGGGTTCGATATACCCTTCCAGCACAATTTCAGCGCTGGCAGGAACTTCGAGTTCAGAGGAGAGGCATTTCACTACTTCTGTTTTGGTTCCTCTGAGTAACCCTGCAAAGGCATACTCAGACAATCCATCGGGTACAGGCGTCACCGCCCCTAGGATAGTGGCCGGGTCGGCGCCTAAGGCGACACTCACCGGGAAGCGTTCTCCAGGATGCGCTTTACACCACTCTTGGAAATCGAGCGCCCCACCACGATGTGATAACCAACGCATGATCAGTCTATTCTTACCAATAACCTGTAATCGATAGATACCGAGATTTTGACGCTCTTTATGAGGCCCCCGCGTAACGACCAATCCCCAAGTGATGAGCGGCGCAGCATCTTCTGGCCAACAGCGCATGACAGGAATTTTGTGTAAATCGACATCGTCTCCTTGCTCAACCTGTTGTTGGCAAGGCGCTGAACGCAGCCTTTTGGTTGGCATGTTCAGGACATTTTTGAAACGTGGGAGTTTATCGAAGAGATCGCGAAATCCACGAGGAGGCTCAGGTTCTTTTAAAAACGCAAGGAGTTCACCGACTTCACGTAGCGCACTCACGTCATCTCGCCCCATGCCTAGCGCAACACGACGCGGCGTACCAAACAGGTTACACAACACCGGCATATCGTAACCCTTAGGGTTTTCGAACAATAATGCAGGTCCCCCTGCTCTTAAGGTTCGGTCAGCAATCTCAGTCATTTCAAGATTAGGATCAATCGGTAATGTTATCCGTTTTAATTCACCGATGGCTTCCAACTGCTGAATAAAGTCTCTTAAGTCCTGATATTTCATAAAAGGTGATATCTACGATTATTATTAGCAATGATGCCATTATATGTATGAATAGCGGCTGGCGCTGCGTTTTATTTGATTAAATTCCAGAATTTACTGAGATCTCGTGAGCTCAACGTAGAAGTAAACTATACCAATAAATATCTCTTTGTTATCATTCACCGTTATCTTTGGAGAGATTATGGCTGGTTGGTATTTACTGTATTGCAAACGTGGGCAGATGGCTCGCGCACAAGAACATCTAGAAAGACAGCAAGTCACCTGCTTTGTCCCGTTGATTGAGACGGAAAAGTTGGTGCGGGCGAAAGTTAAGAAGGTCTCTGAGCCCCTCTTCCCGAACTATCTTTTCTTACAGTTCGATCCTGAGGTTATCCACACCACCACTATAAGCGCCACACGCGGTGTCAGCCATTTTGTGCGCTTTGGCTCAACACTGGCTCGAGTACCGGAGCAAGTTATCGCCAGTTTACAAGCCTGCCCTTCAGAAAGTAATGACAGCGCAGCCTTACCGCAAGCCGGTGAAAGCGTCATGATTACTGGCGGTATTTTTGAAGGGATGAGCGCTATTTACCAAGAAACCGATGGCGAAACACGCTCAATCTTATTACTCAATCTATTAAATAAGACGGTGACACGCAGCATTGAGAATGACGCGTTTACCAAAAAATAATTACAATCCGCTAAGGCCAAATAAACGACGGGCGTTACTGTCGGTTTGTACCGCCAAGGTTTGTGGGTCTTCTGCGCGCCAGGTTGCTACCTGCTGGACAATGTGAGGAAGATAACAGGGTTCGTTACGCCGTGAAGGTGGCCGAGGCCGCATATCTCGTGGGAGCAAATAGGGTGCATCAGTTTCAAGTAATAAGCGATCAGCAGGGATCCGTGACAATAATTCTCGAACCTCTAGGCCACGACGCTCATCGCACACCCATCCGGTAATCCCAATCATCATACCATGAGCAATATAGTCTTCTAACTCCCGTTGTGTTCCCGTAAAACAGTGCACCACTACCGCGGGCAGTTTCGTTAACCATGGCGTTAAGATCGCCATAAAACGATCGTGTGCTTCACGACAATGAAGGAAGACTGGCATCGCTAATTCGGCCGCCAATTCGAGTTGAGCGTTAAACGCATACTCTTGTTGCGCGGGGATCGATATGTTCCGATTATAATCTAGACCACACTCACCAATGGCGACAACTTGAGGTTGGCTCGCTAAACGACGCAGTGTCCCTGCGGTTTCTTGCGACCACTCACTGGCATGATGTGGGTGTACACCTGCGGTAGACCAACAATAACCTGGATGTTGGGTGGCGAGGAATTGTGCCTGCTGACTTTCCAACGCATTGGTACCGGTAATTAAAATTCCGGTTATCCCTGCTTGTTGGGCACGAGTGACGATCTGTTTTCTATCTTTTGCAAACTGCGTACTTGTTAGGTTAACACCAATATCAAACATCTTATTTTCCAACGCGAGGCCACACTAAAGTGGCCTGGTTCAACGTTGTTCCGCAGCTTATCCCGCAGAACCTGAGAGTGGGACCTCAGGATTCGCTATCCTGTTCCTTATCCCAACGTCCTTTTCCTACATAATAACGGGAGAAGAATACGCCGACTTCAAATAGGCAGTACATCGGAATAGCGAGTAAAGTTTGAGAAAAAACGTCAGGAGGTGTTAATAGCATTCCGACCACAAACGCACCGACCAAGATATAGGGACGCTTTTTCCGCAGATCGTCGGGAGTCGTTAAGCCGGTCCAACACAACAGAACTATCGCAATAGGCACTTCGAATGCGACGCCAAAGGCTAAAAAAATCGCCATAACGAAGTCGAGATAATTACTAATATCGGTAGCAATCTGCACGCCTTGCGGGGCGGTCTTAGCAAAAAAACCGAACGCAAGCGGGAAGACAATAAAATAGGCAAACGCCACCCCCACGTAAAATAGCAGGCTACTTGAGAAAAGTAATGGCATCACCAGTTTACGTTCGTGGCGATAGAGCGCCGGTGCGATAAATGCCCAGACTTGATAAAGAATTACAGGAACCGCTAAAAATACAGAGACGATAATAGTCAGCTTAATCGGGGTAAAAAAAGGCGAAGCGACATCTGTCGCAATCATGCTAGCCCCAACCGGCATTTGTCTAATAAGTGGCGCGGCAATGAGTTGGTAAATATCATTAGCAAAATAGATTAAGGCTAGAAAAATAACAAAAACAGCAATAATACAATTAAGCAGCCGCTTACGTAGCTCAATTAAGTGACTGATTAGCGGTTGAGTATCTTCGACTTCCATTAACTTTTATCTTCGCTAGTAGAGGGGGTTGCTTCTTTGACAACGCCCTGAGTCGTTTCAGGGGGTGAGGTCGGCTTAGCCGTAGCAGCGGCTTGTTCGTCTTCTGGTGTCACTAAGCGTGACGTAACCCCTGTAGGCTCAGTCACTTTAGTGGCTGCCTGAAGCGATTCAGATGTTTTCGCTTTTTCCACAGAATCCGTGTGAGACGCTACATCCTCGCTACGCTCAATATCAATCGATTCATGGTAAGTCTGCTTTACAGACTCGGCGGTTTTACGTAACTCTTCTATCGACTCTTTAAGCTCAGGAGAGAGTACGCCTTTACCGGCCTCTTCCACCTTTTTAACACTGTCCTGTAGCTCTTGAAGCTTTAGCTCTTGCGCCAATTCATGTTGTACGTTGGCAGCCAAAGACCGGATAGCACGGATCCAACCGACAACCGTTTTGACGGCTACGGGAAGTCGTTCAGGGCCCAGTACCACAAGCCCTATCACGAAAACTAACAGTAACTCGCTAAATCCAATATCGAACACGGGTTATACCTGATCTTTGTCTTTATGCTTAACTTCAGATGGTGAAGCGTTTTCAGAATCAGAAAGAGATTTTGTTGAGAAATCGGCATCCTGATCTTTTTTCGTTTCATCGTCGCTCATTGCTTTTTTGAACCCTTTTATTGATGACCCTAAATCGGAGCCTAGGTTACGTAGCTTTTTCGTTCCGAAAAACAGGATAACAATAACGGCAATGATGAGGAGTTTGGTAATACTGATCCCAGCCATGATGACCTCAAAATGATAATAGCTTGTTAATTAAAATTAATCATACCAGATGTTCAACGGCAATGCTGTGCTCTGCCATGACTCTTTACGTAGTTTTTCGCCAGCCAACCAACCAGCTGATTATGGCTCCTGCCAGTAATCCCCCAGACATCCATTTCAATTCTGGGTGAACCAGCATCACTGCTGTGCTACTGAGTAAACATATTGCCCCCATTCCCCATAAATAACGAACTTGAGTATGGCGATTATGTTGTTGGTTAAGTTGATCCGCGAGCTTATCAACACTGTGCTTTAGCAGTTTATGATGGTGAAGCGTATCAAAAACGAGCTCAGGCAATTCGGGTAGCCGTTCCGCCCACATCGGAGCTTTGGTTTTCACCGTACGCCAGAGCGCAGGGAGCCCCACTTGATCTTTAATCCAGTCTTCAAGGAAAGGCTTCGCCGTCTTCCATAAATCGAGTTGCGGATAAAGTTGGCGGCCAATGCCTTCAATGTAAAGCAAGGTTTTTTGCAACAGCACCAGTTGCGGCTGTACTTCCATATTGAATCGGCGTGCCGTGTTAAAGAGATTCAGTAACACATGGCCAAAAGAGATTTCAGCCAAAGGCTTCTCAAAGATAGGTTCACAGACTGTTCTAATCGAAAATTCGAAATCTTCAACATTTGTATCAGGTGGTACCCATCCAGAATCGACATGGAGTTCTGCCACACGGCGATAATCGCGATTGAAAAATGCGATAAAGTTTTCGGCTAAATAACGCTTATCATTTTTATTTAATGACCCGACAATTCCGCAGTCGATGGCAATATATTGTGGATCGTCGGGATGATCATGGCTGACAAAAATATTGCCTGGATGCATGTCCGCATGAAAGAAACTATCACGGAAGACTTGGGTAAAGAAGACCTGTACCCCACGCTCGGCGAGGAGTTGCATATTAATGCCTCGCTCAACCAGAGTTTGCGTATCAGAGATGGGGATACCATATATACGTTCCATCACTAACATGGTTTCACTGCCATAATCAGAGTAAATCTCAGGCACATAGAGAAGGTTATTCCCTTCGAAATTACGGCGAAGTTGAATAGCGTTTGCCCCTTCACGCAATAAATTTAACTCATCAATCAGGGTTTTTTCGTAATCTTTAACAACTTCAATCGGACGAAGGCGACGACCGTCCGGTAAGATTCTCGGTAACCAGCTTGCCAACCGATAAATCAGTCGCATGTCAGCTTTAATAACGGGCAGGATATCGGGACGTATTACCTTAATCACAACGTGCTTTTGATTCTCTTTGAGAATGGCGGTATGAACCTGTGCAATCGACGCCGAGGCTAACGGATTGATATCAAAGTTATCGAAATAGTTTTCTACTGGCCCGCCCAGCGACTTTTCAATCTGTGCTTTAGCGCGAACACCATCGAAAGGGGGAACACGATCTTGAAGTGAGGCTAATTGATCCGCGATTTCAGGTGGAAAGAGATCACGTCGAGTGGAGAGCATTTGTCCCAGCTTGATCCAGACCGGGCCTAATTGTTCAAGGGCAAGACGTAGACGCAGACCGACCGCTTTATCTTGGTGCTTATTCGGTATCCAAAAAAGGCCCTTGCGCCATAGCCTAAGTAGGAAGGTTAAACGAGTACGAGGAATTAACTCATCTAATCCGTAAGTTAAAAATATACGAATAATAAAATAGAGCCGACGCAGTTCACCGAACGTCATAGAGTCTCCAATTTCGATAAACGATCTTCCAACGCTTGACACTGTCGCTCGACAGCCTGCGCTTCTTCACAAAACCACGCTTGTTCAAGAGCACCCGGAACGACGCGCCACTCTTCAATCAGTGTATCACTGACTTGTGACTGCCGTCGGATAAAGGTCCGCTGTACAAAGGAGGCGATATTTTTACCCGTCTGAGTCACAGACTGTGCCAATAAATCACCGACCCACGGAGCGAGATACTCCGCTGGATCGAATTCAGCCAAATCAATCAGCGTTGAAAAAAGCTGAATGACCTGCAGATCACCCTCTACCTCTAACTGACTCGACTTGATCAATGATGTCAGGTTTTTGCGATCCTGAAGCTGTGGCAGAACGGTGATACTCAGAGTGACGGTACAATCACTCTCTGGTGTTGCCGTACTCAGTACATCGATTTGCTGCTCGCTAAAGTACAGCACTATCGGCTGACCCAGCTCACGAATATTAAGGGTTAAAATTTTCCCTTTTAAGCGCTGTCGAGTACTTTTCGCCCCGCGATCCTGCCAAAGCGTCCGATTAAGTCCTTGCTCGAGTAGCGCAGTGATCATTGGCATGGTTGGCATTAAAATTTATACCCGCGGTGTAGCGCAACAATCCCACCAGTGAGATTGTAATAAGTACTGTTCTCGAACCCGACATCTTCCATCATCTGCTTCAACGTCTCTTGGTCAGGATGCATACGGATAGATTCGGCGAGGTAACGATAGCTTTCTGCATCGTTCGCAACAAGCTGCCCGATACGCGGAAGAATATGGAAAGAGTAAGCATCATAAACCTTACTCAGCGGCTCAAGTAACGGTTTAGAAAACTCTAAGACTAATAGGCGACCGCCCGGCTTTAATACACGGAACATAGACGCTAAAGCTTTATCTTTATCGGTAACGTTTCGTAGACCAAAGGAGATGGTAATGCAGTCAAAATAATTATCAGGGAATGGGAGCGCTTCGGCATTCGCTTGTACGTAGCTAACATTGCCTGCAATACCTAGGTTACGCAGTTTTTCACGCCCCATTTTAAGCATTGAGCTATTAATATCAGCCAGCACAACTTCACCTGTTTCACCCACTAAGCGAGAGAACTTCGCGGTTAAATCGCCGGTTCCACCCGCAAGATCGAGTACACGTTGACCGCGACGCACACCACTACAATCGATGGTAAAACGTTTCCAGACGCGATGGATCCCCATCGACATCAAATCGTTCATAAGGTCATATTTTGCCGCGACGGAATGGAATACATCGGCTACTTTGCCGGCCTTTTCATCTTTAGCCACGGTTTGGAAGCCAAAGTGGGTGGTGTCCTTGGAATTATCTGCCATCTATATTTACCTGCTTAGTCAATGCGTCTGTATCAAGTGTATCAGAGTCCGGCTCATCTGACATGGCTTGTTCGGTTAATTGCTTGTCAATAGGACGTTTAACTTCGACCCCTAACTGGCGAAACGCTTCAGTTTGAGCCAGCATATTACCCCGCCCATGAGTGAGTTTTTTCATCGCTTGATGGTAACTGAATTGGGCTTTATCTAAAGTCCCCCCGAGCATTGTCATATCCTCTACAAATAAGCGCATTTTGTCGTAGAGTTTTGCCGCACGCTCAGCGATTTTTTGTGCATTCTGGCTTTGATGCTCATAACGCCATAGATTATTAATGGTACGTAGCGCCACTAATAATGTGGTGGGACTGACTAGCATAATGTTATGGGATAGCGCTTCATTAATGAGCTCAGGTTCCCGATCCAGCGCCAGAAGAAAAGCGGGTTCAACCGGAATAAACATCAAGACATAATCAAGGCTACGTAAACCCGGTAACCCTTGATAGTCTTTACGCCCTAGTCCACGAATGTGCTGACGTACCGCTATAATATGTTCTTGGGCGGCTTGCTGTCGTGCGGTGTCATCCGAGGCATTAAAGTAGCGTTCGTAAGCAACTAAGGTCATCTTAGCATCGATCACCACATCTTTCTCTTGAGGTAATCGCACAATAATGTCGGGTTGATAGCGCCTTTGCTCGCTCTGAATACTTACCTGTGTATGGTATTCATAGCCCTCGCGTAGTCCGGAAGCCTCTAATACCCGAGCTAAAACCACTTCCCCCCAATTACCCTGAATTTTATTATCGCCTTTCAGGGCATTGGTGAGATTAAGGGCCTCTTGTGCCATTTGGCTATTCAGTTGCTGTAACTGTTTTATTTCATGCGTAAGCGTATGTCTTTCCCGAGCCTCTTGACTAAAGCTATCGCTAACATGGCGACGAAAGCCATCCAGTTGTTCTCGTAGAGGGGATAATAATCCACTAAGGCTTTGACGATTTTGTTCGTCAACTCGACGATGGGTCTGTTCGAAAATACGGCTCGCTAAGTTTTCAAACTGGGTAGTCAGCCGTTTTTCACTGTCGGTCAATACTTGATGCTTCTCTTCCATCGCACGTTGTGACTCTTGCCAACGTGTGGTGACTTCCCTTAGCTCAGCCTCTTGCGCACGATTAAGGTCGAACTGGTGGCGCAATTCTTGATTTAGCTGTTCCGTTTGTTGCTGCCAGTAGTCGAGTAACTGAAGTTTTTCCTGTGCAGCAGCGGCTTTAGCCTGCCACTCGCTTTGCCGTTGTTGTAACAACTGAAGCTGCTGTTGCTGTTCGCTACAACGTTGCTCACTACGCTGTAAGTTCTGCGAGAGGTGCGCGAACTCCGCCTCTCTCACCGCAGTTGAACGCCCTGTGCGTAGGAGCGCAATTAACCAGCCCACCACCATGCCGCACAGAACCAAAGCCACATATATCACATTCTGAAAATCCAAGATTACCCTCGTAATATCTTTATGCTTTAGCGAGAACCCAAAGCGAGTTTTGCAGCGAATAGTACAAAAATACCGGCCGTCACGCGATTCATCCATTGAATAATTCTAGGTTGCTGTAAATAACCGGATGCTTTAGCGGCGATACTGATCAAAACCGTTGACCATAAGGTTCCAATGGCAACATGAATGGAGACTAACAAGAAGGTCCAAATCACTGGCGATTGGCCCACGGGGATAAATTGCGGCAAAAAACTGACATAAAAAATGCCGATTTTAGGGTTTAATATATTCCCTAAACAGCCACGTAAAAACCAATTTGTCGTGTTAGGTTTAATGCTCGTGAAGGATACCGCTAAGGGTTGTGGACGTGCGAGCACAAGCTGTATAGCTAACCAAAGCAGGTAGGCAGCTCCCACCCATTTTAAGCAGTCGTAGGCAACTTGCGAGGCAGTAAGAAGGGCACCTAGACCTACTGCCACAATTGTCCCCCATATATAACAGCCTGCATTAATCCCTAATGCCGCTTTAAAGCCATTTTTACGACCTTCCGCGATAGACGTTCTTAAAATGAGTGCGGTATCAAGGCCAGGCGTTAAGGTAAGGAGCATTGCTGCAAGGCTAAATGTTAACAGTGTCGCTATCACTACAACCCACCTCTTGAGTTAATCGAACTAATAGCAACACTATACGTTTTCTGCCTAATAAAGCGAGAGTGGTTTATAACAGACGACGAGCGGCTTCCACGACAATGCGTACTGCCATATTTTCTGTATTCTGCATCGTACTTTCAACAGGGATCTCTTGCTGTGTCCGATTCACAATGACGCCAGCAATCATTCCCGCACGCAGTCCTTGGCTGGCACACTGCGTAAACAGCGTGGCAGATTCCATTTCATAATTAAGGACACCCATTAGCTGCCACTCTTGCAAGCTCCCTTGGAATGCGCTGACAACGCGACCGGAATAGGTATCATAGCGCTCTTGACCAGAATAGAACGTATCCGAAGACGCAGTGATACCGATATGGGTCGAGGCACCCAAGGCTTTAGCTGCTTCGACTAAGGCGGTAGTACAGCTAAAGTCAGCTACGGCAGGGAACTCTATTGGTGCAAAATGACGGCTTGCACCATCCAGTCGTACCGCACCCGTAGTGACTAACACATCACCGACTTGAATATCCGGTTGAATGGCACCCGTTGTGCCTATACGTAGAAAAGTACGGATGCCCAATTGCGCCAACTCTTCAACCGCAATCGACGTTGAAGGGCCGCCAATACCTGTTGAACAGACAATAACGGCTTGGCCATCGATTTCAGCCCGCCAAGAGGTGAATTCGCGATGTGATGCAAGCGGTTGTGGATTATCCATTAAATCCGCAATTTTTCTGACTCTTTCCGGTGCGCCTGGAACAATGGCTAATGTAGCGCCCTGTAGATCCGCTTGTGTTAACCCAAGGTGAAAAACTTCTGCTTTCGACATACGACCCTCACTTATACTGAAAATTATTGACGTCTATCTTATGACACCCTAGCCGAAGGCCAACAATTGTTGCTAGAAAAATCGATAACGTTCTCAAAATTAGTTTTCTAATCATCCCCTTTGTCGAAAAACTGGTCACGTAATGTCCGGTCAGTCAACACACGACGTGCGCCTGCGTAGTGTTGTTGCCAAAATGGGGTATCAAGCTGACTAATACGAATTGCTAATCCCGTGCGAGGGGCTTCAATAAATTGGTTATTGCCTAAATAAACGCCAACGTGGTCGGGTGAAGTCTGTCGATGAATAGTGAAGAAAATCAGGTCTCCTCGGCGTAACCTCCCCACACCTACCGCAGTCATCCGTTTATCATTAAATAGTGTGCTTGCCGTTCGCGGTAAAGGCCAATTGACATAGTGGCGAAAGGCGAACCAGACTAACCCACTGCAATCAAACCCTTGATTAGGAGTTTGCCCTCCCCAGCGATAAGGAAGTCCTATCTGCGCCTGTAAGGTCGCGACCACTTTTTCAAGTGTGGCCAGTAGCTTAGGTGATCCTGTTTCACGCAGTAACTCATCGGGAGTTAACAGGGCCCAGCCTAGGCCGCTGCTTTCCGGGATAATTCCACGATTCAAAAGAGAAAGTGAGACTTGCCGACGTCGTTTCTTATCCTCTGCTGAGTCAGTCGACGAGGATGTTGCAACTATAGAATGTCGATGTTCGGCTTGCTGCCATAAACGCAGTCGATTCCGTTCGCGTTGCTGCTTATCGGCCGGGTGCTCACTAGAGGGAAGCGTAGTAACGGCAAAACTGTAAGGCATCACTAAAAAAAGCATCGTGATAAGTAAATGACGCATGCCCTGCCCCCACTACTCGCCCGCTGAAGATATCGGTATGGAATGGGTTGCGGGCATGGCAAAGGATTTCTCCCAAGCGGATAACCCTGACGCGGAGAGAATAATAAATTCAATACGCCGATTAATCGCATTGGTCGGCTGTTGAGGATCCAGCAACTTCTGATCCGCAACACCTGAAATCTGGATAATTTTATCACTTTCAAAACCAGCACGTAGAAGTACCTGCCGTGCAGATTGCGCGCGGTTAACGGATAAACTCCAATTATCGTAAAACGGGTTTTGTTGATAGGGTGTCGCATCAGTGTGACCAATAATCATCAGATGAGAACCACTCTGTTTCAATGCCGGCACGAGGCTTGCTAACAACTGTTGGAAATAAGCCGTTACCTTGACACTCCCGCGTTCGAACATCATACGATGTTGATCATCATTAACGACCACCCGAATGCCTTGGGCTAACCGTTCAATTCGCATGTTGCTCTGGGCTTGTTTCCCTATCATTAAGCTTTGCAGTGCTTGCTCTAGGCGTTTTTGATCCTTATCAGACTCTTTGGCGATGACTTGCTTGACTGTACCGGTCGATGAATTTGTCACTGACTGTGGAGTACTGGTCGAGTTACCCACTGCACTTGGCGTCACTTCTGGAGCATTTGCGGGCGCAGGATCACGAGCAGAGAAGGAGATCGGACTGTAGGAGTGACTATCGAAAATCGACTGATTATTCAAGGTATACATGATCGCTTTACGATCTTTCTCTGAGACCTGCCCCATAATCCACATCACCATAAACAGGGACATTAAGGCCAGCATAAAGTCTGCAAAAGCCACTTTCCATGCACCGCCGTGCCCGCCAGTATGGGCGCGACGCGAGCTACGCTTAATGATCGTGGTATGGCCTTTCTGGCGTCCACTCATTCCGGTTGTGCGTCCTGGCGCGAATCGACCCAATTTTCTAGCTGCGTAAAGGAAGGTTTGCTGTCTACAGGTAACATTTTGCGCCCGGCATCCACGGCAAGTAGCGGTGGCTTACCTGCCACTTGATTAACCATGATGGTGCGTAAACATTCGAAAGAGGTCATCTTCTTTTTAACCAACTGCTCCATCGCGTTAGCTAAGGGATCGATTAGGCAATAGCAGATAAATACGCCAAGGAAAGTGCCGATTAATGCGGCGGCCACTTTCACGCCGATGACCGCTATCGATCCATCAATAGATTGCATAGTGATCACAATCCCCAACACCGCGGCACAAATACCAAACCCAGGCATGGCTTCTCCCATTCGCTGTAGGGAGCGTGAGGCCTGCAGTAGATTCTCTTCTACCGAGTTAAGTTCTTGTTCCAACAAGCCTTCCAGCTCATGTTCGTTAATTTTACCCATCGCCATCATGCGGAAATTATCGGCGATAAAAGTACAGAGTTCGGCATCGCTGGCAATAAGGGGATAACGCTGGAATAGCGCACTATCATTAGGATTTTCGATATGATTATCCAAACTTCTCAGCCCCCCATTCTGCACACTATCCAATAGCTCATACATCAGCATTAACAGTTGCTGAGAATAGTCCGGGTTATAGCGGCTTTTACGCATCACTTCTTTTAGCTGTGCGAGGATCTGTTTCAGTACAGTGCCAGCATTGGCGAGGACTAGGGTGCCGATACCACAACCCAAAATAATGACAATCTCTCCAGGCTGCCAAAATGCCACCAATCGACCGCCGGAGTGCATATACCCCCAGATTAAACAGATAAATACAATAAGTATCCCGCCTATCTTTAACATACCGACTCACTTTGTTTTATATGGGCGACCAATTTATCGTTTAATCGCTTATTCAATTGACAGACACGCGCTTCGCTCACTTCGAGTACCAAGGCAATCTCTTTTAAATTCATTTCATGGTGATAATAGAGCGTAAGAATTAATTGCTCGCGCGTATCCAAAATGGCTATCGCCTGCGAGAGTTGTTGCTGCCTAGCGTAAAAGCGTTCAGGGTTATCGCGATGCGTGCCAAACTGTGCGTCGCCTTCACCTTCCATCACCGCATCAAGGCTCTCTATACTGGCTAAATATTCGCTTTGTAGATAGTCGTGATAGGCCTGTGCATCGATCGCTAATCCTTGTTGCAGATCGCTAAATTCTGGTTCTCGCCCCAGCTGCTGCGTTATTTGCTGAATTTGTTGCGAGAGTTGATGCGTTTTTTGCCTTACCGTTCTTGGCCGCCAATCGGCTTGACGTAATTCATCGAGAATGGCACCTCGGATGCGATATTTCGCATAACCTGGAAACTCAGCATCCGGGATCCCATACCGGCGCAATGCAGTTAACAGCCCCACTAATGCAATTTGCTGCAAATCATGAGTGTCGATTACCGCGTTCGCGTGGTAACTCAGCTGCCGTAAGATTTTATTCACCAATGGCAGATACTGCCGAATATAGCCAGCCTCTTGTTCAGCACTGAGGGCGTCGGTTTGCGCATATTCATTGACTGACATGCTGTCCACTCATTGAAAAACCATTTTACTAATCATAATGTCGTCGAAAGGTAGCGCCTGAAAGCCAAGATGCGCTGCCTCGTCTCGATACCGCTTAAGCAATTGATCATGTAACGTGAGAAGCGTTCGCGACCGTACATCATCGAATGGTTGGTTATTCAGCAAGGCCACCGTAGCGCTTCGTACCGCCGGTTCAAAGGCCTGAGATTGTGTCGATTGTTCTTCGCCTCGCACCACTAATACCACGTCTAATAAAAGGTAACGCGGACGATTCTCCTCAGCCTGTAAAGTAATGACTAAGTCTTTAATTTCGATAAAACTGGCTTGAGGAGGTTTACTCGTAAACCAACTGCCAATCCCCTCTGTACCCTTCTTATCTTCAGTATGATGGCTCATCAACCACCAACCACCACCCCCGATCAACGCGAGGAGGATAACTATCAATAGGATGATTAATGGTTTCTTCATGAAGGACTCTTATAGCGTAATTAAAATGGAGTGATCGGTCGCCGACGCCTGAGCGTCGGAGAAACTAAGGTTATTCGCTGAGAGGACCTTAGGGTTTTGCCGGTGGGGGGGTTGACGACGTTGTTGATGGCCTTGCGACGAGACATCAACCTCTACCTGTCCACCTTGACTAAGCGTTAAGCTCTCTTTTAGCTCATTAGCCGTTTGCTGTAATAGTTGCTGAGTTTCAGGGACGTCTGCACGGATATGTAGCTGTAAGCTCTCGGCATTCCTATGCAGTGTGATCGTCATGGCACCTAATTCAACCGGGTGTAATTGCAACTCAGCACTATGCAGTTGTTGAGTGATCTGCCACGTTAAGTGGCCACTGAGTGCCGTCACTAATGGCTGCCCATACCCTGTATGATCGCTACCCATCGCCAGCGGCAGACTGAGTAAGGCCTGCTCCCCGACTTTCATGGGGACGGTGGGCGTCATGGAAGAAGGCCCCCCTGCTGGCGCGCCCCGCATGGGCTCGCCTTGTGGTATCACGTCCGCGAGAGGCACTTGAGCCAGTGCTGCTGGAGGAGTGGAATGATTATTGTCTGAGTCTACAGACGGTATTGACGTTTTCTCAGGCGAGAGACTCAACGAGCGATCAATCGGTGGCAGGAAGAGGGGTACGTTCGACAATATTGTCCCATCGTCCTCCTCTGTATGATGATCGTCGCCGATACTCGACGTACTGTCGTCCAGCGCCTGTTTGGGTTCTAACCGACGCGTAAAAGAGAGAGAGGACGTATCTGAACGTGGCGTCCTCAACCATGACGGAGTCTGTGCATCGCCCGACCCGATATCATTAGCCAGCCTTTGGTCGGCGCCGTCTCGGTAAGAAAACTGGGCCTGCAAACTATCGATTAACGGTTGAGCCTCTTCATCTGTCAGTGCGTCTGAAGAATGTAGTGCTGTCTCACTGGCCGGCGCGCTATCTCCTTGCCCTGTCGATAGCAGAAAATGAGTCGCTGGCTGCTCGGCTTGCGCCGAGACTGCGGCGATCGAGCTAGGCGCTGTCGTTGCCGAGGGGATAGAAGTCGGAGGGGTTAGCGATAGCACGTTCATCCATCTACCCCGAGAAACTCTCAGCATCCCCGAAACAGGCGTATGCAGCCATGGCCTCACGGTCATCCAGTGTTTTTTGAATTTTATGCCACAACGTATCGGCGTTACGTTGGCATTCTGCCAAGCCGGCATGATAAAAACGCTGTAGTTGCTGACGCTGCTGATCAGTCACCCCCTCGGCATGTAAGCTTGAGGTCAGTCGTTGATTCGCAATAGAAAGGGCGTCCCAATCCTGTTGGCGGATTGCGTCATTCATTGCGGAAACTAACTGTTTAAGGCGTCGTTCATCCAGCATATTACACCGCCATCTCGCGCCAACCGGTCTCGATCTCACCCAATAACTGTTCGACTTCCGTGATTTTATCAATCGAGAGTTGATGACTTGCCTCATAGAGACAGCGGACAGAGTAGTCGTAAAGGCTAGCTAACGTACTCGCCAGCTCCCCACCTTGTTCAACGTTCAGAGCACTACTCAAGGCATTAAGAATATCAATACAACGATTGATACTGTTCGCTTTTTGTTCATAGCGTTTGGCTTGAATATGGCTTTTTGCTCTGACTAATTCATCCATTAATCCGCCAAACATGATCAGCACTAACTGATGAGGTGTCGCTGTCGCCACTTGGCGCTCTAAATCTGCAGAGAGGTAGTCGTAGCCATCAAGGTTGTCATTACTGTACATAATCTGTCTCGTTAACCTAATAAGCTGCTTAGGGTATTGTTCATATCCTGCATCGCACTTTTTAATTTCGTAAACTGCGTTAAGTAGCGGTTATAGGCATCGTTGTAGCGGGTGGTAATTTTCGTCTGCCGATCGGTGATATCCGTTTGTTGTCGATCTAACACCTCTTGCCGACTTTGCAGGACGCCATGGCTGGTGCTGAGATAGTTATTCATCGATTTATCAATGGTGGAGAGTAAGCCTTGGCTATTAAAGAATTGATTAATCGATTGCGGATTCTTACCCAATTGTGTTTTCAAGGTTTCGCTGTTCAGGGTCAACTTGCCGTCTTTATCTGAGGTAATACCAAAGCGAGTCATATCAAAGCCATTCGCCGTTCCGCGGATTACACTGTTTAGTTCAGTATTCAGCGAAGAGACTAAGCCATCATTGCCCCCGCTAGCGGATCCTTGAGTGTCTAATACTGAGCGTAAGCTGTTATAGGCATCGATAAAGCTTTGAAGGTTTTTTTGGGTGCCGCTGGTATCTGTCCCGACAGTAAGGGTTAACGGAGTATCCGCCGTAGTCACCGTTTGTAAATTGATGGTGACCCCTTCAATCAGAGAGTCTAATTTATTAGAGCTACTGCTGAAAGCCAGAGAGCCGATACTGACTTTCGCATCTTTCGCCGCAGAGATCTCTACGCCTTGATTGAGCGCCGCCGCTGTTTGGCTATCCAACTGGCTGGTGGTTAAGGTTAAGGCATTGCCCACACCGCTCTCGTCGCTACTCAACATCAATTGGACTTTACCATCGGTTTTCACTAACGAAGCAGTGACACCTGGATTATCGGTCGCTTGATTCACTGCATCGGCAAAATCCGCCAATGAATTAAGCTTACCCATATCAATAGTAATGCTTTTATCTTTTATCGCTAAGGTTAATGAGCCTGTGGCTTGCTTCACCTTATCATCGCTCAAACTGGTATAAGCCGTCTGCTGCGCGGAAGCCAATTGACTTACGGTCAGAGAATAAGTCCCGCGATTCGCTTGCGAGGTGGTCGATACCGTCGCGACGGTGGAGGGAGTTAAGGTGGCACTGTTTGCCAACATTCCCTGCGTCGAACTATTCAAGCTGGTAAGGCTGCTACGAAAAGTCGTGAGTGCCGTTTTTAATTTGCTGAGGTTATTACTTTGCGTGGTCAGTGAACTTTGCTGTTTAGTGGCTGCACTTTGCGACGCTTGAATATCGTATCCGGCCATTTGCGTCGCGAGGGTTTGCGGATCAAGAGAACTGATATCGGTCATGGTGGTTATACCCGCTTGAAAAACTCATCAACTGACTAGGGGATCGGCTTTACGTTTCTTACTAAGCAATAATCATGCCAATTTATTAAGTGCCGCCCCGTGGCTGATAAGAAACGACAAAGCGGAAGAGGAACTTCCGCTTTATTGACGAAGAGGAAAGTAGAGGGTCACTCCCTCTCGCGCTAAGGCGCTTAGCCTAAGATGCTCATCACTAGGCTCGACATGCTATTCGACTGCTTAAGCATAGAGGTGCTGGTTTGCGCCAACATTTGGCTACGAGTCATTTTCGAGGCTTCGGAAGCAAAATCCGCATCTTGAATGTTACCCAACGCTTGATCAGTGTTGTCTTTCATATTGGTTAAGTTCGCAGCAGCATGGCTTAGACCATTGATTGAGGCACCGAAAGAAGAACGTAGACTGGAGACGTTATCGAGTGCCGTATTCAAGGTATCAATCATCGCATTAGCGTTGGCAGTACCCGAAACAGCTGGTTTATTGTTTGTCGCATCGGCTGCGGTATCTTGTACGGAAGCCGTCGATAGCGTATCAATGCTACTAAACACATTTTTGAGTTGTGCTGAGACATCTACTTTAGTGGTTTCACCGCTTTCCGAACCGGTTTGGAAGGTCATTGCATCGCCCATTTTCGCTTTGCTAGTTACCGTTCCAGTTGCGTCTTTAGTGTCGCTAAATAATTTACTCCCCGCGTAAGAGGTATTGCCCATGATGCTGCTAAGCTCTGTTTTTAGGCTATCCATCTCAGTATCAATCGCTTTGCGGCTATCTGCAGTATTGGTATCGGTTGCGCCTTGGGTCGCCAGATCTTTCATGCGGTACATGATATTACTGACTTCATCCATCGCCCCTTCACCGGTTTGTAGCATAGTCGAGGCATCGGCGATATTACGCTGTGCCACAGCCATACCATTGGTCTGCCCTTGCAGACGGGTGGCGACTTGCAGCCCTGCCGCATCGTCAGAAGCCTTAGTGATACGTTTACCGGTCCCTAAATGCTCCATTGCACTGGCCAATGTGGTGTTGGCTTTTTGCAATGCATTGCTGGCAGACATTGCGGATGAGTTAGTAAAGAGTGTAATAGCCATCTGGCGGCTCCTTCAAAAGTGGACGATGTGTAGTAACTAAAGTTAATAACGACTGGCGTCACACAAAAATAAAGGGCTAAGGTAAATTTTTTCTACTCGCCAATAATTAATTGATACACCACGGCGAGCGGTAGATTACCTTGGCACTGTAAGGCTTGATTTAAGCTACGAAATCCACCATGACACTCGGCAAGCTGCTGACGAACGAGTTGTGCTAAGCGATACGCCTGCTGGCTCTCTAAGGGAATGGATCGTTGCGCTAACTGTTGGTCAACCTGTTGCCGTTGCCGCAGTAATTTTTGCCGTTCCTGCTGTAAATGCCGAATGGCTTGCTCAGCGCTGAGCGCGACAGCTGTTGTTTCGCCCGTCAGTAAGTGTTGTAACTGCTGTTCGAAACAGGTTGTAGGGAGAGGATGTAATAACGTCAAACTGTCCGCCGCAAAACAGACGCCGCCGCCGCGTACTGTCCAATTGGCTTGTTGAAGCCATTGGCTTTCCGGCAACGTAAATAACAGTTGTTGTTTCGGCAAGTCGTAATAACACCAGATCCTAAACTGACCCAAGGCGCGATTCAGGGCAAAGATGCGTTGCATTAGCGACATCTCTGGCGTGATAACCAGTGAAGCCCAACGACGAAATGTCCCTTCTCCTAAGCCAAAAGTGATGATTTCTCGTTGCTCAGTAATGAGTAATGCCTCTAGCGCCTCGCACTGAAAAATAATCTGTGCGGGGCGGTCTAGGCAGGTATTAAAATTACGGTCTACCGTCCCGCCAGATTGCTGAACGCGCCGTTCAACAAGTTGGCGGGTGCGACGCAATTGTAGTTGTCGCTTTTCACGACTCATCGCCTGCGCCAAGCCTCTTAGTGATAACTCTGCTTCGGCCAGATAATCGGTGGCACGCTGTACCGCCGTGATTTGTAGATTTAATTGGGTATTGAATCGCTGAGGATCGCGACTAATCAGTAACTCGTCCGGAAACCGTAATCCGTGACGGGATGATGACACGCGCTCAATCACCTCATTGACTGTCGGTGCAGAGGACGGTTGTGACCGTGTTGCCCCTTCACCGCTAAGTGGACGATTGAAGGAGCCTGGAGAGAGTGGTGACAACATGATTAAATCACATCAAATAGGGAAAACTGATTCATTAAGCCATAAGCCTTACTGCTGTACTCAACCGTCTTTAACCAAGCTTGCAGTTGTAAGGTCGTTTCGACAGTATCAGTACTTTGCAAATGGTTGAGGACTTCACTGTTCGCAGCAGTAAGATCCGTATACCTATCGAAGAGCTGAGTCAGCTGATTTTTCCTGCTGCCGATCGAGGCTCTGGCGCTACTGACCTGGGCAGACGCATCGCTACTTTGCTGCATCAATGCTGACAGTGTGGTGGTATCTGGCGGTGACTGGCTCGCGGACTGAGATAATTCGCCGAGTTTATTTAAAAAGCTTAGGGTGTCGCCACCCGCTGCGAAGAGCGAACTCACCGCTGTACTCCCACTGATGCTTTGTTGTTGACCCACTTGGACGCTTTGCGTCTCATCATTCCCCTGCCATTGGTACTCACCTTTCACCTTGATGACCGGTGGTTGGTGATTATTGGTGCCAGCGAAAATATAATTCCCCTCTTCATCCTGACTATTGAGTAAGCTGACAATTCCTTCACTTAAACTGGTGAGCTGCGCAGTGTGTCCGGTGGTATTGGTCGTCGATTGCGTGGAATTATTCATACTACGTAGCTGATCTTGCAGCGATAAAACCAAATCACTCATGCTACTTAGCAAAGTATCTTGACGGGTCAATGCATCATTCGCCGTGGTGATGTTTTGCTGATATTGCGCAGTCATCGCCTGTTGTTGGGTCAACGCTGCCGTACGGGCGGCATTAAGCGGATCCTCTGAAGGTAAGGTCTGCTTTTGCTGCGTCGACAACTGATCCTGTAACTTCTGTATCTGAGTATTACTCGTTTCTAAGGTCGTCAGCATTCTTTGTGGCTGACTGAGACTACTAATTCGCATAATGATCTCCTCAGCTAGCTAAAAATATTCAATAATTCGCTGAATAGCTGATTGCCTACTGACATCACCTTCATGTTGGCTTGGTAAGATTGTAGGTAGGTTTGTAAGTTAACCGCTTCTTCATCTTTATTCACCGCGCTTAAATTGTCACGTTGCTGCTGCCACTGCTGATTCACTGCATTAGCAACCGAGAGCTGATTACTGCTCTGACTATTGGCGAGCGCTAAATCACTGGTTATCGCCGCTGCTTGATCCTTGAGACCACTGCTAGTTTGAAGCCCCGTCAAGGCGGTGAGATTATTACCGTTAGCAGGTGTGGTTTTATCAAGCGATAATCCGAGCTGTGAAGGGGTTAACGACGTCGTCGCTAACCGAGACACGCCTGTACTATCCGTGGATAATGCAAATAAAGCCTTACCCTTGTCACCTTGTAAGTCATAACCGTTGGCCAATGTACTGTTGACCTGCTGACTCACCGATTTCATCAAGCCTGTTACCTGCGTTTGCAACGGTGAAAGAACCTGCTGTTGATAGTCATGCAAAGCACCCAGTTGTCCACCGATTGCCGTGGATAGGGTTGATGATTCTTGGCCAAAGCGACTCTGTAATGGCCAGCCCCCTTGCGTGTCGGTACTCGAAGAAACCACCGCCGCTTGCTTTCCTTTAACTAAGGTCGCGCCTTGCGTCGTTAAGGTATAACTATCGGTATCCGTTTTCTCTACCGAAACGGCAATCAGCCCACTCAGCATTTTAACCTGCTGGTCACGTTGATCCTGCAAACTATTACTTTCAGCGCCTGGTCCTAGGCGTTCAATCTGCTGATTGAGATCAGCAATTTGCGAGGAGAGTTGATTGACTTGCTGAATTGTAGACAGCTGTTGCTGACCAATACTGGTCTGCTGATCAGCAAGGTTCTGGCTAGTTTGCGATAAGCCATTGGCTAAGCTAGTGGCATTACTGATCAGTTGCTGCCGATAAGCCGTGGAATCAGGCTGGTTGGTTAACGCGCTGATAGCGTTGAAAAAGCCAGTTAACAACGTCGACGGCTGTGAAGCACTGGAGGAGATAACCTTTTCTAATGAGGTTCCCCAGCTATTAAAAGATTGGTAATACCCCACCGAACTCTGGGTGTGCCAGAGTGCCTGATTGAGTGTTTGATCCGTTATTCTACTGGGATCACTGGTCCTGACCCCGTTGCCTACTGAGTCGACCAGCGAACTACTTTGGGTAAGCTGCTGACGCGAATAGCCAGCTGTTTGCTGATTAGCAATATTCCCCGCACTGACTGAGAGCTGGTTCTGAGCGGCCTGCGCACCTTGAGCGGCTATCGTAAAAAGATTCATCATCAGCCTTTATCCGTAGATTTCTGTTCTGCTGATAAAGAACGACCATCAGTCCCCATTTCTAAAGGGGCAGCAGTGGGAGAAAGCTGCTTAACGATCATTTCTGCCAAACCGGTGGAGTGCGTTGCAGCGAGATTCGCACTTAATTGGTCGTCATAAAAGTCACGCCACAGGGACTGCTGCTTACTCTCTAACGGCGAATCTTTTACTAATGTGTCGGTTGCTTGACGCATCTCTTTGATCATCTGCCTGAGAAATTGGTTTTCAAACTGCTCAGCGGCTTGCGATAAAGTATGCGGCTTTTGCTGGTTACCGATATCACCGGGGATCAGCGCCTCGCCGAGACCGGCTGAGGGGGCTAAGGAGATTGTCATATCACCACCAATTCGGCATCTAATGCACCCGCTTCATGCAGTGCTTGTAAAATAGACATAATATCGTCGGGTGTTGCCCCCAAGCCATTCAGTGCACTAACGATGCTGCGTAGCGTAGTGGCAGTCGGGATCACCACGCTATGGCCATTCCCTTGGTTGACGCGTAATTCACTTTGCGGGGTGACTGCGGTTCTACCATTACTTAACGGCCCCGGTTGGCTAACATTGGCAGACTCACGAATGGTAACAGTTAAATTACCATGAGAAACTGCCGCCGCATGCACCACCACATTTTCCCCAATCACCACAGTGCCGGTGCGTGAATTGAACACTACGCGGGGCGACATTTTTCCGGGAATAACGTCGACATCTTCCAAAGCAGACATAAAAGCGACTCGGCTCCCGGGGCTTAACGGTGCCTTGACCGCAATACGTGTTGCACTCTCTGCCGTCGCGGTACCATAACCAAAAGTTTGATTCAATGCGGCGGCAATATTGTTGGCAGTTTTAAACTCAGGACGGTGTAAGTTGAGATAGACTAGGTTATTACTCTGAAAATCGGTCGTAATTTCGCGTTCGACAGTCGCACCATTGGGAATGAGTCCTGCGGTAGGGGTATTAATAGTAATACTTGAACCACTGTTCCCTTGGGCTTGCAGTCCCCCTACCACCAGGCTCCCTTGCGCTAACGCATAAATTTCGCCATCCGCACCACGTAATTGCGCTAAGAGCAGCGTGCCTCCCCGTAAGCTTTTCGCATCCCCTATCGATGACACTGTCACATCAATCGACTGTCCGCGGCTGTAACCAGGAGGTAAGAGAGCACTCACGGCAACCGCCGCGACATTTTTGACCTTAGGATCAATTTTAGGGGGTAACTGTACCCCAAACTGACGCAGCATATTGGTCACGGATTGGTTAGTAAAACGGACCTGATTTTTATCACCCGTACCATCAAGACCGACCACTAAACTATACCCAATAAGCTGATTACCACGGATCCCTTCAACATCGACCAGATCGCCCAAACGAGCAGCGAATACTGAAGAGGGGAAGAGTACCGATAATAGGACCCATAGAGTTATTCGACAACGCACTGAACGCCCCTTACATTGGGAAGAGTGGATGGTTAAAGAAGCGAGTAAGCCAACCGGCGCTGTTCGCGTCGCTTAGTGCTCCTCGTCCCGCATAGGAGATCCGCGCATTAGCAATACGTTGCGAATTCACTGAATTATCACGATCAATATCATCAGCACGGACTAAACCGGTAATGCGAATATATTCATCCCCTTGATTAAGGGTTAACCATTTCTCGCCGCGTATGACCAACACGCCGTTGGCTAATACACGGTAGACCGCCACCGAAATAAAGCCTTTCAAGCTATTTTGTTGTTGTGAACTACCATTACCATTAAAATTTCGATCGCCCTCTACCGAAGTAGAAAGACTATTGAATGAATGACCGAAAACATTGGGAATGCCAAAGGTTGTGTCATTTTTTTTATCAAATCCGGTCTTGGCTTGCTTACTGGCTTGTGTTGCTTCATCCAGTCTAACCGTCAGAATATCGCCTACCCGATAAGCACGTCTGTCTTGCGTCAATGACCAATTAAATCCTGTGGTAAACACTCCCCCGCCATGATTAGTCGGGGCGGGAGCCAAAATTTCATCAGGTGGCGCGTAGGCTTCATCGTCTTTTTTCACTAGATAAGGGGAGCTTTCGCATCCTGACAACAGAACAGCCATTGTGATAATCACAATTAACGGGTAGCGCATCATCTTTCCTATAGCGTTTGGGTCACAAATTTCAGCATATCGTCAGCAGCAGAGACCATTTTGGCGTTCATCTCATAAGCTCGCTGTACCGTGATCATATCCACCATCTCTTCAACCACTTGTACATTGGATCCTTCCAGCGCGCCTTGCTCCAGCTGGCCTAGCCCATCTTCGCCGGGCGTCCCTTCTGTTGGTTCACCGCTCGCCGCTGTTTCCTGATAAAGGTTATCGCCTTGCGCTGAAAGTCCCGCAGGGTTCATAAAGTTAACCAGCGTCAGCTGCCCTAACTCCTCAGGATCGGTTTGGCCCGCAACGGTTGCGCGCACCGTGCCATCTTTACCAATCTGGATATCCGTCGTATTCGCTGGAATCTCGATTTGTGGCTGTAAGGGTAGGCCTTGTGCGGTAGTGAGTACACCATCTTGGTTACGTTGGAAATTTCCCGCTCGGGTATAACCGACATCCCCATTCGCTAACTGCACTTGGAAAAAACCGTCTCCGGTAATGGCAACATCTAACTTTTGTCCGGTATTTTGGATATTGCCGACACTAAACTCTTTTTGGGTGCCAACTATCTTCACCCCCGTCCCATATTGCGTGCCGATGGGGGTGTTGTCTTGCTGATCGAGTGGGCTGCCTGGCGCACGTTGATTTTGATAAAACAGATCCGCAAATAAGGTACGGTCTTTTTTAAAGGCCGTTGTATTCACGTTGGCTAAGTTATTAGAAATGGACGTCAGACGCGCATCTTGGGCGCTTAGGCCTGTTTTACTTATCCATAAAGCTGGATTCATGGTTTACTCTCGCTTAGCTGTTTCTGAGTAGCTGATTACCCGCTGAAGCCAAATCATCGGCGGTTTTCATCATTTTGATTTGCGTTTCAAACTGCCGATTGATTGACATGCTGGCAAGCATTTCACCGATTGCCGAGACGTTCGATCCTTCAAGATGCCCCGAGGTAAGACTTATCGTTTCATCCACGGGATTATTTTGATTACTACTCACCAGCAATCCTTGCTCATTTTTCGATAAGCTCGCGGCGGGAGGAGCGGCTAATTTGATTCTATCGACGTCAATGGGTGTGGTATTACCGCTCTCTTGCGGCACAATGGAAATGATCCCATCAGCGCCAATACTGACTGAAGAGAATGGCGGCAATATAATCGGGCCATTATCGCCCGCAACCGGATAGCCATGGGCGAACATTTGCCCTTGCTGGTCGACGGTTAACTGACCATCGCGCGTGTAGGCTTCTCCCGTCGGCGTCACGAGTGTGAGGTAACCATGGCCTTGAATGGCGACATCGAGATTTCGTCCTGTCGACTGGATAGCACCGGTAGAAAGGTCCACCCCGGAAGGCTGCTCTGCGCTCAAGAACCGTGTTTCATTCTCACGTTGTGATAGTGCTTGCTGTTGAGCCAGCGCAAAATCGGCGCGAAAACCTTCCGTGTTAACATTAGCCAAATTATTCGCATGGATCTGCTGCTGCTGCTGTGCAACATTAGCCCCGCTGAGTGCGGTGTAGAGTAATCTATCCATTAAATCGCTTGGAACAGTGCAGTGAACATGCTGCTATCCGTGCTAATGACTTTGGTATTGGCTTGATAGTTACGTTGTGCACTCATCAAACTCACCAGTTCACTCGTTAGATCGACATTGGACGATTCGAGCGAGCCATTGTGTAAGCTGCCTAACACACCGGTTTGAGCAATACCAAATTGCGGCGCTCCCGAAGCCTGGGTGGCACGCCATACCGTGCCATCTTCGGGCTGCAATTGGTCCATATTGGCGAAGCTCGCTAGTGCCACTTGCCCGATGGTCTCGGTTTGACCATTAGTGTAGGTCGCTTGAACATTGCCTTTCTCATCAAGGTTGATACCACTTAATGAGCCATTATCGCGTGTTTGCGGAACACGGATCGGCGAGACGGGGCCGGTTGTGACGTTCGCCGGATAGCCCTTGTATTGTAGTCCGCTGTTATTAACTAAAAACCCATCCTTATCCACTTGTACATAGCCAGCTCGGCTAAATTTTTGGCTTCCCGACGTGTCTTGTAAGACGAAAAAACCTTTGCCACTGATGGCTAAATCTAAGCTACTAGAACCACTGACCACCGCGCCATTCGTCCCTAAGCTTTGCTGCGTACCTTGGTCAAGTACGCCATTTCCCGCACCATTCACATAAAGTGCAGAAAAATTTTCACGACCGGACTTATACCCCACGGTATCCGCATTGGCGATATTGTTTGAGATAGTATTTAACTGGGCACTGACCGCATCCAACCCACGAATAGCAATAGTAAAACTCATCTTTAGTTTCCTTAAAATATTGTCGAGGGCTACGCCATCGTAAATTGGGTGATAGTGCTGTAATTAACGTCGCCAATACCTTGCAAGCTTAAAACCGGATCGCTCCCAGACAGCGGAAAACGTACGGCATTAACCGTGCCTAGCAACTCAGTGGATAAGCCATTTTGATTATTATCTGTCGTCACACTCATGCTATAGGTTCCGGCAGGAAGCCCCAATGCTTTAGGATCCACAGTAAAATTCATATCCCCAGCAGACGCCGCCCCGAGGGCAAGGGGATAGCTATTACCCGCCGAGTCTTTCAGTGTCAGGGTGACCTGTGACGCTGCATGGGCCAGCGTTGTACGGCCAGTGACAGCGGTTGTGCCATCCGTCGATAACTGGTCTGTAGCCACCATTACTTTTTGTCCGGTTAATGTGCCAATGCTCTGTTTTTGTAGCGAGCTAACTTGCCGAGAGGTACTGGTCATTAAACTTGAGATGCTGTCCATAGACTGAACTTGGCTTAATTGTGCCAACTGGCTGACATACTCTTTACCGTCTGTGGGATTAGTCGGGTCTTGGTTTTTTATCTGCGCAACCAGGAGCTGTAAAAACATATCGCTAATTTGGCTATTGGCATTGGTCGTCGCCGTTGTGCGACTGGCCGTACTGGCCGCTGTCGCGGTTGTGCTATTGCTAATATTCATTACGTGACCTCACCTAGGCGCAGCAAGCTTTGTTGCATGCTTTTAACGTTTGTCAGTACGTCAACATTGGTTTCGAAGCTTCGACTGGCTGACATCATATCCGCCATCTGGTCTACCGTATTAATCGCAGGATAATAGACATAGCCTTGTGCATCCGCTAAAGGATGATTCGGTTCAAAGCGGGCGACTGAACCTGGCTGCTGGCTTATTGCCGTGACGGCAACGCTGGCGGCAGAAGGAGTATCCAACGATGCTTGGTTCATTACCGCACTAAAAACGGGAACGCGTGCCTGATAGACACCGTCCGCAGACGAGGCCGGGGTATCAGCGTTAGCCAGGTTACTGGCAACAGTATTTAAGCGAATCATTTGTGCGTTCATTGCCGACCCGGCAATTTGATAAATCGCATTAAACCCCATCATGGCTCCTATACATCAACTCTTCCCCTCAATGGCCTTTTGCATACTCGCTAACTGCATCGAAAGGAAAGACAAACTCACCTGAAAACTCTGGCTATTATTGGCAAAAGCCGCTTGTTCAGTGTGTAATTCAACCGTGTTCCCGTCCGCGCCGATTTGCTGGGGGACTCGGTAAAGTACCTGAGCCGGTTGGGAAGTCATCTCTCCACGTTGGCGTTGCATTTCAGCTGAAAAATCAATATCTTTGGCCTGATAATTTGGAGTGTCAGTATTCGCTAAGTTACTGCTTAATATTTCAGCCCGTTGTAATCGTAAGTCGATGGCCTGCACGCTATTGCCTAACGCACGGCTGAAAGATATGCTCATTAAAAGAAGCCTTATTCACTAGTCCCTGAAATTGTTAAGCAATTTTCATGCCAAAAAGTAATTCTATTTTTTGATATATTTTTCAGGGAGTTAAATCTATGTCATCGGTAAAGAGGAAGTGCTACTTCCGCTTTGAGCGCGTCGCGTGTTACGCGTTATTGGGAAGTCTTATCGGATTGTCGTTAAACATTGCCTGCGCTGCATCGCCGATTGAGAGGCAAGCAACACTGTGGGTTGTCCAACAGGTTCAGCGGATGGGTCAACAACAAGGATGGCAATCATTACAGATCGCGCCGAGCATACAACTCTTCAATGCTAACGAGCATCTCTCGCCCTGTAGCACGCCATTAGCGTTCACTGCCCCATTATTGCCTCAGTCACCGACCCGCTTCCCCCTGATCATCAGCTGTAACTCGCCCAGTGGTTCGTGGAAAATTAGGGCACAGGCCAATGTGGAAATACGCTTAGCGGGGGTCGTGGGGGATAAAGCCCTACCTGCGGGTACGCAGCTAACGACCAGCGATATAAAAGTCATGCCCATTTCCCTGCAGCCCGGGATGCGCATTAACTTTATTACGCAACCCAATGACGCGATACAGATGACCCTTAAGCGTGCCGTGGTCGAGGGGCAACCGCTGACATTACCCCTCTTAAGCACGCCAAGAGTCATCTCACGTAATCAACCTGTCATCCTCGTCGTCCAGCAAGATGGCCTGGCGTTAACGACAGAAGGTGTCGCGTTACAAAACGGCGGTAAAGGCGCGATCATTCGCGTTAAAAATAGTAGTAGTGGTCGAATATTAAGTGGGACGGTGATGGATGCTCAACAGGTACTGATTCACGTAATTGAATAAAATTCGTTATTCGCCTTAATTTTTCGGCGACCTGAGTCGTTGTAGGTAATAAATGGAGATTTTTTTATGATAAAACTAACCCCGACGTCGCCCAATGACAGAGTCAGCACATCGTTGACTCAACCGGTTAAAACCGAAAATAGTGAAAAAGTGACGTCGTCAAAAGTTTCCTCGCCTTCGACAGAGCAGACACTGACTCAAGCTCGTGAACATTTAGGGCAACTGCCTGAGGTGGACCTCGATAACGTCGCAAAAGTTAAAGCGGCACTAGGCCGAGGTGAGCTGAGTCTCAACACTGATGCGCTAGCCCAATCGATGCTCGCCTTTTTTCAGAGGTCTGAATGAAGCGAATTGAAATAGTGCGGCAGTTAGTGGCGGATTTGCTTGATGACCATCAACACTTTCAGAGGATTGAAACCCTTCTTTCAGCTCAGCGACAAGCTATTTTAAGCTTTACGCCGTCACAACTTGAAAGCCATACCGAGCAGTTGATGCAACATTATCGACAGATTCACCAACACGCTCAGCAACGTATACGTGGTTTACAGCAATTATCATTAACTGCCAACCATCATGGAATGAGCCAGCTACTTCAAGGCCTTGCCCCTGCCGCACAACAGCATTTGCTCAAAGTATGGCAGGATCTCCCTGTACAACTGCAGCGTTGCCAACAAGCAAATAGTTCTAATCAACAACTTCTTGAAATGCAGCACAGCCTCTTGACCGAGTGTATGCCAGAAGTAGACCCCGTAGCATGGCTTTATCACCCCGATAATATGGGCTAACTTTTGCTACTGAAACGTAACGCCGCTAACTCGTCACTCAGCTTTTGAGCATGCTGTTGCTGTCTCTTCTCTTCTGCATCCGTTTTCGCTTGGCAGTAATGTTCCAGTTGTTTTTCTTGGCGATGACTCGCGATAAGCTGGGCGTTGCGCTGGGCTAATTCCTGCTCAGCACACTGGTACTGTTGCTGTTGCCATTGATACAACCGACGCAATTCTCGTGAATAAATCTCCTGATTACTTAATACTAAGCCGCTAGCCATAGAAGGCTTTGGCGAGTCGATAAAGTGTTGCAGGGTATCCAGCTTATTACGCATTCGTTCGACACGCTGTTGCTGTTCTACCACACGCTGCTGGCACTGTACTCGACGTTGCTGCCTTAAGCGCTCAAGAGCCTTAAGTTGGGGTGAGAGGGGGTGACTCATCGTTCACCCTGCATAACGGAAAAGAGATCCTCAAGACTTTGGTTAAAGTCGCTTAATTGCTGATCCTCTTGCTGTAAGAATTGCACAATAGCAGGGGCCAGTTGCATAGCGCGATCAACCTCGGGGTCGGCACCCGATACATATCCCCCTAAGGCGATCATCGGCTTGATCTCTTGATAACGACTATAATGCTGCTTAAAAGCCCGCGCCAGATGACGATGTTCCGCAGTGGTCACTAACCCCATACAACGACTCACAGATTGGCTGATATCGATAGCCGGAAAATGGCCCGTTTCGGCCAAGGTTCGAGACAATACAATATGACCATCCAAGACGGCACGGGCCGCATCGACGATAGGGTCTTGTTGGTCATCCCCCTCAGCCAATACAGTATAAATTGCCGTTAAACTTCCCTCACTCGCACTGTTACCTGCCGTTTCAACTAAGCGGGGGATCAACGAGAAAACGGAAGCTGGGTAGCCTTTCGTTGCAGGTGCCTCTCCGAGGGATAATGCGATCTCACGCTGCGCCATGGCATAACGAGTCAGAGAATCAATCATCAGTAATACATGGAAACCTTGATCGCGGAAAAAGGCGGCAATTGCGTGGCAGAGTTCAGTCGCTTTCAAGCGCATCAAGGGGCTTTCATCGGCGGGTGCAGCGACCACAACCGCCTTTTTTAATCCCTCTTCCCCTAAGGTATGTAAGAGGAATTCATTCACTTCCCGTCCTCGTTCGCCGATCAACCCGACGACCACAATTTGTGCATCAGTCGCTCGTGCCATCATGCCAAGCAAAACACTTTTTCCTACACCGCTTCCGGCCATCAAGCCTACGCGTTGGCCGCGGCCCAAGGTCAATAAACCGTTGATCGCACGGATCCCAACATCTAAAGGGGCAGAGATTGGGCGACGCGATAAAGCCCGTATTTGGGGTAGCTGTCGCGGCAGAGAGGCATTCCCTGTTGTAGGGCCTTTCTCATCAATGGGTTCTCCCAAACCATTGACTACCCGTCCTAGCCACTCTAGGCCCAAGGTTAACTTTGGACGCTGAGTGGAAGGAAGGACTCTTGCCCCACTCCTTAACCCTGCAAGGCTGTGAAGAGGCATTAAATAGGTGAGTTCGCGATTAAAGCCCACGACTTCAGCGATAATTCTTTTTTTATCGACTGTTTCCACTTCGCAACGCTCTCCGATAGCTAATGGGCAGCCACTGACTTCCATTAATAGCCCGGTGACCCGACATAATTTCCCAAAGTCTTGACTTAGGGGAACGGCCGCGAGGGTAGAGAGAGCCTGTTCAAGCCCTTTCATTCCCCAGTACTCGTCGTCGTTAGGCTCTGTTCAAGCGTCGTTAAGCAGCTCTCAAGACGTTGTTGGCATCCCAGATCGAAATGCTGCTCCACTGTATCAATAACACACTCACCACGGCGGAGATCAGCCTGTGCCTGGAGTTTCCATTGGTCGATTTTTTCCGGGGCTAATTGTCGTAATGCTTGATAATCATCCTCAGACACTCGCACTGAGAAT
This sequence comes from Rosenbergiella gaditana, assembly GCF_018494065.1. Classification (GTDB taxonomy): domain Bacteria; phylum Pseudomonadota; class Gammaproteobacteria; order Enterobacterales; family Enterobacteriaceae; genus Rosenbergiella; species Rosenbergiella gaditana. The sequence goes on from NZ_JABBFR010000018.1 coordinate 36,518, forward strand.
GTTGAGCCGCTCAACTGTTCATTCGCCAATTTATCATCAATCCAAGTCAGCAATAATTCGGGCTGAGTCGCTATCTCATGTTGAATTACCAGCCCTGCGATCCGCGTCACCAAGGCCAAGGTCGCCTCTCTTTGCTGCTGTTCAGCGGTTGCATAAAAATCGTTGAGTGTCGCCACCAGTGTGGTGATTGGCTCACTCGCCTGATCAAATAGGGCTTTACTGGCGGCAACACCTGTTGAGTGCCCCTCGTCGTAACCTTGCTGTTTCCCTTCCAACAGCCCCTGTTCTATACCTTGGTTTTTTCCTTCTACGAACCCTTGCTGAAATCCTGCCCTTTGCGCTTCTTCTATCAGTGACTGGCTATCGATGGCGACACATTCATCACTAGCTAATCCTGTCTCAAGCGAGTGGTCGGTTTGTAGCGCTGGAAAGCGGTAGGGGATCACTGTTTTGCTCATCGTCTATCCATCACTCGACCGTACGCTCTGCATACATTTGAATGGTAATTTCACCCTCTTCAGCTAGCTGGCGTAGTGTCGCCATAATATCCCGTCTCACTTGTTCAATTCGACTGATGGGGACAGGACCAAGCCGCGTAGATGTTTGCTCCAATTGGCCAACTTGACGTTTTGGCATAATGCTGAAGAGTGCATCGCGTAAAACGGGTTCAGCACCTTTCAACGCAATCGCCCACTCTTCAAGTGGCACCTCATCAAAAAGACGCTGTAAGGTCTCTTCACTTTGGCGGCTCAAAATAAAGAATTCATACATTTGGTCTTCAAGCGCTTTGAATAATCCCGCATCTTGCTGTTTCATCTGCGCCATTAATTGATTTTGCTGCTCCGGTAGGCGATTAATAATATTCGCCGCATGCCGCGCGCCGGTGATGCGTGACCCATGCTCGGAAATAGTGGTAATCCCTCGTTCGATAAGCCGATCCAATTCAGCAATGACATCTCGGTTGATATCGTCTAGGCGCGCAATCCTGAACAAGATTTTATCTTGTAGGTCTAGAGGCTGCATAGCCAGTACGTCAGCCGCCACATCAGGTGGCAGAAAGGCTAAAAATATGGCTTGTAGTTGAACATGCTCTTGGCTGATTAAGGCCGAGAGTTGAGAGGTATCCACCCACTGTAATCGAGCCATGCGGTAGCGAATCGCGTCACCATAGATATGGTTCATCACACTGGTGGCGATCTCTTGGCCCAGAGATTTTTGCAAAATAGTCTGTAAATAAGCACGCGACCCGCCATGAATACCACTTTGCTGACGATAATCGTCAAAGAAGTGGTTCAGCGCCTGATGGGCTTGTGACACTTTGACGCCTTGTAACCGTGCCATGGTTTCGCTCAGTACAATCACTTCCTCACGAGAAAGCTTTTGCATCACCTGTGAAGCAGCATCTTCGCCAATACTGAGGAGAAGAATGGCAGCTTGCTCAACACTGTTACGTTGTCGAGTAAGCAATGAAACATTAGACGTTGTCGCGGGGTCGGTCATTACTGTTTATCCACTGTTTGATTACTTCAGCCACGCGGTCAGTCTCGTTAGCCGCCAGCTGTTGTAAATAACTCACTTTATCTTCAATTCCTGACGCACGTGGCGGGAGGTCGGATTCATTTTCAAACTGATGTTTTTCACCGCTCGCCGCGACACCTCGATCTGTGTTAGCTGGACTTTCCGTCGTCACGTTCGCCGAACGCTGGGCGATGATAGCCTTAACGGTTGGGCGAAGAATGAACAAGATGATTAGGATGACTAAAACGCCGATACCCCCCCAAATCGCCCAGAACTGAATATCCGGCTGTTGCCACCAGCTCAGTGTCGGTACGGATACCGCGACGGGGGCAATAAAGGCGAGTTTATCAAGCGTTAACTTATCGCCACGCTGATCGTCGATACCCGCTGCGTTTTCTAATAAACTTTTGAGCTGGGCTAGCTGACTTTCAGACATTTTGGCAACCGTCTCTGTTCCCGTATTCAATGCCACCGCAATCTGTAGCTTGGCTAATTGCTGAACCGGATAGTTAATGTGTTTGATTTGGTGGTCGTAGGCATATTTGCGTTGCGTTTGGCTAACGGTACGGTCCAATTTCGGGGCATCTGCTGTATTTGACGTCGCTGTCGTTGGACGATTACTTAAGGTCCCTGGGAGCCCCGATGCCATCGCTTGATCACTGCTATCGTTATTTAACTGCTCTTCTAAAACTTTAGGATCACCCTGATAGGTCTCTTGCGTTTCTTCGGTGCGTCGAAAATCGATATCCGGCATTACCGTGACACGGTAGTTCTTTTGTCCCACGGCAGAATCGAGAATTTGCGTTAAATTCTGAGTAATGGGCTGGCTGATACTACGTATAATATCCGGCGTTACGCTCGGGGTATCTTGCGTACTATCATTCAGCAGCGCACCGGTTTGGTCGACAATATGAATATTACCGGCCGTCAATCCTGGGACACTTCCTGCCACTAACTGAGTGATAGCCCGTACTTGTTGCGACGTTAGACGAATACCCGGGGCCAAGGTCACCAAAACAGAACCGCTACTTGCCGGCTGATTTGAGAGTACAAAACCGCTCTCAGCCTGAATACCCAGATGAACCCGTGCCTCTTCAACACCTTGCAGTGACATAATACTACGTGCCAACTCACCCTCTAACCCACGTTGATAGCGGATATTTTGAATATATTGACTGGCCCCCAAAACCTCATCTTTGTCCATCAGTTCAAAGCCGGGAGCAACGATTGGTTGAATATTTTTTCCTGCTAATACCATCCGAGCGCGAGGTAAAACGTTATCGGCTACCAGCACTTGGCCATTTTCTGGGTTAATACGAAAATCGATCTGCTCAGCAGCTAAAGCACTGGCAACGGCATCATTAGGTAGACGCTGATGGGCACCGTACAAGGGAACGTAATCTACTTGCCCCCGCCACAGTGTCGTGACGATGAGTAGGGTTAATACCCCGCCAGCTAAAGCTAATACCCATGGTTTTTTTAATAATTCAATCGAAAAATTACGCTTTGCGAACCAAGCATTAAGTGAATCAAGCATCATGGCTCCGCATTAAAGGGGGGTGCTTAAGATATCGTCTAGCGCACTACTCAACTTATTACGCACTTGCAGCAACGCGCTAAAGCTGATGTTTGCTTGTTGACTCGCTACCATTGCCCCAGCTAAGTCGTCACTTTGCCCGGTATTAATAGCTTGCTGCTGTTCACTTGCCGCTAACTGTAGTTGATTAACCTTGCCAACAGCTTGTGAGAGGGCCGACTGAAAGCTGTCAGTCGGATTACCCGCTTGTGGCGCAATAATCGGTTTCTGCGTGATAATTTCACCACTTTGCATCAATGGCGAAAACAGCGAAATATTAGGATCGATACTCATTTATCCATTCCTCCAGAGGAATTAACGACATAAACCCGCTTGACGCATCGAGCTAAGGCGGTAACGCAAGGCTCGGGGGGTGATTCCGAGTTTTTCAGCGGTCAGCGTTTTGTTGCCATTAAACTGTTTGAGGACTTCTAGCACATATTGTTGCTCCACCTGTTTCCCCAAATCCCTAATAGCAGGAATGCTATCTACGTCGCTGTGCGATATTTTTTGCGCAGAGCAAGTCACTGATAAACCGAGGTCTTCAGTCGTGAGGCTACCACCTTGACAGAGAATCAGACCACGCTGCACCTTATTTTCAAGCTCACGAACATTACCTGGCCATTCATAGTCAACTAATGCACGTTTCACCGAGGCGGGAACAGTAATCTCTGACGGCGTAAAAGCCCGATACTTCTGCATAAAGTGATAGACCAACGGCAAAATATCTTCTGGACGTTCACGTAGTGGCGAAATGGTAATGGGTAAAACGGCTAAGCGATAGAAAAGGTCTTGTCGAAACCGTCCCTCTTTGACCGCTAGAGGGATATCTTGATGTGTGGCAGCAATAATCCTAATGTTAAGTTTTATACGCCGTGTGCTTCCCAGCCGTTCAACTTCTTGCTCTTGTAAGACTCTGAGTAGCTTAACCTGCAGTGATAGTGGCATATCCCCAATTTCATCAAGGAGTAACGTTCCTCCATTCGCCTGTTCAAATTTACCTGGCATAGTGTGGACTGCCCCAGTAAAGGCCCCTTTTTCATAACCAAATAGCGTGGCCTCTAACAAGCTTTCGGGGATAGCCGCGCAATTGACGCCGATATAGGGCGCGGAGGTCAATGCCCCAAATTGTTGTCGATGGATGTAGCGAGCAATACACTCTTTACCGGTTCCTGACTCACCATAAATCAGAACAGGCACATTAACCTTGGCTATTTTTTCAGCTAGGCGTAAAGTGTCGATACTCTTTGCAGCGCATGAAATTAGATCAGCATCAGCAGTATTTATCCCAGAAGAATAAGTACCCATTGATATTTCCCAAGTGTAAAGTAAAATTTATTAATGTTTTATAATTAACAACGACGCATTAATCTGTTCGATTTATATACGAATTCTAGAGAGATAACGTCTTTATAGTATAAAATTCATTGAAGTTGGCGATGATTCATACAGAAATGGAGCTACCTATCCACTCTCGTCTACTTTTCAGTCTATAATTGCTGGTTTTTAGATCGATTTTACAGAATCTTCTGATACAAATCTAAACAAAACCCTTGCAAGCCGCAACCAATATCTCATAATATTCTTCATAATCCCTTACCAAATGCTTGGTATTTTTTACCAGACACAGCATCAGAACGCCGGGTAAAGCATGGTTTTCGCTAAAGACACAATAAAAAAACTAAACATTGAGGCGGATGACAGTGTATTGCCCCTTGCCGTCAGTCAGCTGGGCAAACCGTGGCATAAGCTCGCAGAACATATTAATAAAAATTATGATAATTTCGATGTAAACTTGAGTCGTTATTTTCTCAATAAATTCAGAATAAATACTTCGCTCGCTAATATTATTTTTTCTATCGAAGAAAATAAAAAATGCCATCAAATATATTCCTGCTCAGCCGGAAAAATAGCCTTTGAAATCGACCGTCCTTTATTACTGAAGTTATTACACGACTTTTATGGTGTCACCGATAGCCCAGAACTCAGCGATGCTAGTGAGATCACTCAGACAGAGTTACGTTTACAAGAGCGGCTTGGGGATGAAATCAGTCAGATATTTTTGACCCCTGAAGTGATTGGACTCCCTATCGCATTACAGCCCCATCATAACCAACAACACAGCCATTGGGCTTGGTCTCTCTCTTTTCAATTACGAGGCTACTCACAAGGGGTAATAACATTACACTTTGATCATCAACTTATTGACCAAATTCTAAGTGGTTTACGCCAAGAAAACGAACATACTCCCCCAGCGGCGATATCCGACGACCAGTTAGAACGGCAGCTACGGCGCGTGCCTTTCACCTTAACGGCTCAGCTCGCCAGCGTTGAAACGACACTTGAGCGCTTGTTAACGTTGAATGTTGATGATGTATTGCCTGTTTTTTTGAATGAGTCGGTGCCGATTATTTTAGGCGATGAAGTCCTGTTTCAGGCAAAAGTTTCTGAACATCAAGGGCAACTCGTGTTGTCAGATTTTATTGATCATTACACCAGGTAACACAGTATGAATTACGATAATAATACGACGCCGTCCGCTTTTTCTCTGGACGATATTAACTTGGATGATCTCTCCCCCCAAGTGACAGATCAGGCATCGAGCACCGATTTCGCACAGCAAAAAGCCGAAGAGCGTAAGCGACAGCTATTTAATCGAATCCCCTTAACCTTAACGCTGGAAGTCGCGTCGGTGACTGTCTCGCTTGCCGAGTTATTAGCAATCGATAATAGTTCAGTCATTGAATTAAATAAGATGGCGGGGGAACCGCTTGATTTAAAAGTCAACGGAGTGCTGTTCGGTAAAGCAGAGGTTGTTGTAGTAAATGATAAGTACGGCTTACGTATTATTGAATTTACTGGGCAATCGTTGAGTGATTTGACACCATGAATCTGACCGCTAAAGCAGGTTGCTTGCTGCCGGCTATCGGGCTGTTATCTTCTGCTCCACTGTTTGCCGCACAACCCGGATTACCGCTATTCAGCTCGCAAGCCGCAAATGGCTCGCAGCAATATAGCGTCAATATCGAAATTCTGGTGTTGATGACCCTACTCGGTCTATTACCGATTATGGTATTGATGATGACCAGTTTTACACGCTTTATTATAGTGTTAGCGATCTTGCGCCAAGCATTGGGCCTACAGCAAACGCCTCCAAATAAAGTCCTAACCGGTATCGCTTTATGTCTTACCTTGCTGGTGATGAGGCCAGTCTGGACGACCATCAATCAACAAGCCGTGCAGCCTTATCAAGCACAACAAATTTCACTTACCGATGCTTTACAGCGAGCCAGTGACCCATTGAAAAAATTTATGCTCGCTCAAACCAGCAAACCGGCCTTGGCGCAGATAATGAGCATAGCCAAAGTCAGCGGTAATCCTCAAGAACAGGATTTAACCATCATTACGCCGGCCTACTTGCTGAGTGAGTTGAAAACCGCATTCCAGATTGGCTTTATGATCTATCTTCCTTTTCTGGTCATCGATCTGATCGTCTCAAGTATTCTAATGGCCATGGGCATGATGATGTTATCGCCAATGGTTGTCTCCCTACCTTTTAAACTTCTACTGTTTGTCTTATGTGATGGCTGGACATTAATTACGGGTACGCTTACTCACAGTATTCAGGGATTTTAAGATGTTTACGCTGGATAGTATTAGCGACCAGATGGGCAGTGCCATTCAATTGGTGTTGCTCATTTCAGCCGTCATTATCTTGCCCGGGCTGCTAGTCGGGCTATGTGTCAGTATATTCCAAGCCGCGACTCAAATTAATGAACAAACGCTGAGTTTTCTGCCTCGCTTGGTGGTGACTCTCCTCGTGTTAATCGTCGCGGGTAAGTGGATATTGATCAAATTGATTGATTTTACTGAGCTCTTGTTTCATCAAGCTGGTTCTCTGACTGGATAGCCCCATGCTTGACTTAACTGGCTTTTACAGTCATCTCCTTACCCTATTGTTGCCTTGGGTGCGTATACTTGCCTTTTTACAATTTAGCCCATTAGCAGAAAGCGCGCTGATCTCTCGAAAAATTCGGCTACTGCTCTCTCTCGTCCTGACGGCGCTTATCGGGCCGTTACTCAATCCCTTTCCTTTACCTGCGCTGCTATCGAGTACGATGTTGATATTAGTGGCGGAACAAATTAGCTGGGGAGTCATTTTCGGTCAGCTTCTGCAGTTCGCTTTTTCATCATTACAAACCGCAGGGCAAATTATTGCTATGAATATGGGACTGTCGATGGCCGTTCAAAATGATCCCGTTAATGGGACAAGCAATACCCTGATTTCACAGCTCTTCAATTTAACCATGATGCTGATTTTCTTTGCTGCGAACGGGCACTTACTCCTGATCACCGTGTTATATAAAGGCTTTATCTATTGGCCTATAGGTGCTGCGCTGAGTTGGCCAACCTTGCAGGTAGTGATCAATAGTTTTGGCTGGATTATCTCGGCGGCGGTCATTATAGCTCTGCCGTCGACGGTCATCATGTTGCTGATCCAAGGGGTATTTGGGTTACTCAATAAGGTCTCTCCGAGCCTTAACCTATTCTCACTAGGCTTTCCGTTGGCAACCTTAGCGGGTATCGTGAGCATTGTTTTGCTGATCCCGTCCTTGTCAGAACACTACTTATCGTTGACCAACCAAATTATTCATCAGTTTGATCTGTTGCGAGGGGCCAATGTCTCAAGCCAGTGATAAAACGGAAAAAGCGACCCCTGCCAAACTCAAAAAAGCACGTCAAAAAGGGGATGCCGGTCGTGCGAAAGAGCTCTCCTCTGCCGCGTCTTTGGCTGTCGCCTTCGCCACCTTGCTACTGTTAACCCCATGGTATTGGCATCTTATTGCTGAATTATTTCAACGCCTGCCTCAACAAGCTGTGGCGCCTTATAGCGGTGATGCCCTACTTTCTCTCGTTGGCAGTTCACTGCATACTGTACTGCTGATTGTACTCAGCTTTTGTATCGTGCCACTGGCTGCAAGCTTAGTCGCGCTATTTAGCGGCGGATGGATCTTTAGCCTGCATAAACTGCTTCCCGATATCAAGCGGCTCAATCCACTCACCGGTATCGCACGTTTAGTCGCCATGGATAACCTGATCGAGTTAAGTAAAGTGATGGTGAAGAGCGTGATTATCTTATTGATGCTGGTCGTCGTGCTCCGTCACTCCCTCCCCGAGATCATGCTTCTTTCTCGTCTCAGCTGGCCGAGTGTTTTCGCTACAGGCTTAACGCTAGCGGTAAAACTCTTCGGTTATTTTATATTACTGATGGCTGGCTTTGCCTTGGTTGAATGGCCATTAAGCCGCTATCAATTTCAGCGAAAAATGCGGATGAGCCGCCAAGAAGTGAAGGATGAGTTTAAAAATACTGAAGGCAACCCACAAATAAAAGGGCGTTTACGGCAGCTACAGCGACAAATCGCTCAGGGTCAGCTGCGTCATAGCGTCCCACAAGCTAATGTCATTATTACTAATCCAACCCATTATGCCGTTGCATTAAAATATGATCCTCAAGCTGCTGCTGCCCCCTATGTTGTCGCAAAAGGTATCGATGATCTCGCGCTGTTTATCCGTCAACTCGGTAAAGAACATGCGATTGAAGTGGTGGAATTTCCCCCATTAGCCCGTGCGGTGTATGCCTCGACGCGAGTGAATCAACAAATTCCCCACCAGCTTTATCAGGCCATCGCACATGTCTTAACTTATGTAATGCAGTTGCGCCGTTGGCGTGAAAACCAGTCGTTACAAAAACCACGTATCAATAAAACGTTATCGCTGTCAGCCGAAGGACAATTTAGTGAATAAATTCCAACTCACTCCGTGGTTTCATTCCGCGAAAAAATTTCCATTAGGACTACCGATCCTTCTTTTGTCGGTATTATCCATGGTGATTTTACCTTTGAATCCTTTGGTCCTTGATTGCCTATTTACCTTCAATATTGTATTGGCCATTTTAATACTGTTGGTCTCGGTCAATGCGCAGCGCCCACTCGACTTTAGTATTTTCCCGACATTGCTGCTTATCACAACCTTGTTGCGGCTATCATTGAATGTCGCCTCAACTCGGGTGGTCCTGCTACATGGCCATGAAGGTGAAGGCGCAGCAGGTAAAGTCATCGAAGCCTTCGGTCAAGTCGTCATCGGCGGTGATTTTGTGGTTGGCTTGGTGGTTTTTATCATTTTAATGATCGTTAATTTCGTGGTAATCACCAAGGGGGCTGAACGGATTTCTGAGGTCTCTGCTCGCTTCACCCTTGATGCCATGCCCGGTAAACAGATGGCCATTGATGCCGAGTTAAATGCTGGAGCCATCACTCAAACGCAAGCCCGTGAAAGACGTGCGGACGTTACTCGAGAAGCTGACTTCTATGGGTCGATGGACGGTGCCTCAAAGTTTGTTCGGGGTGATGCCATCGCAGGGATGTTAATCCTGGTGATTAATATGGTGGGCGGTATTGCGATTGGGATGGTGAAGTATCAGCTCGATGCAAGCCAAGCGTTTCAGCAATACGTATTACTGACCATTGGTGATGGCCTTGTTGCGCAGCTCCCCTCTTTACTTCTCTCCACTGCTGCGGCAATTATCGTCACTCGCGTCAGTGATGGGCAAGATATTCGTCATGAAGTCCGCGAGCAACTGCTTGCTCAACCTACCGTACTTTATACGGTAGCGGGTATAATGCTCGTTATGGCACTCGTGCCAGGCATGCCACATATCGCTTTCCTTAGTTTCACCCTATTATTAGCCTTTACCGCATGGCGACAGTCGAAACGGATTACTGCCGCGAAGGTAATACCGTCTACAGAGATCGACAGTCACCTTGACGCTCAGGCCCCGCCATTGGCGTGGGAAAGTCTCACTCAGACCGAACCCCTCGGGCTAAACTTGGGTTATAAGCTGGTCACTCTTATTGATCCTTCGCAAGGTAGCTTGCTCTCTCAACGGATTACCGGTGTACGTCAGATACTGTCAGAAAGTAGCGGCATGTTGCTCCCTGAAATTCAGGTAAGAGAGAACTTCCGTTTAAAACCTACCCAATACAGTATTATGGTGCAGGGTATCCAAGCCGCCATGGGAGAAGTCCATGCGGATAAGTTGATGGCACTGGCCAGTAATGAAATTTACGGTGAGCTCGATGGAATTCTAGGGACTGACCCAGCCTATGGGATGTCTGCGATCTGGATTGATCCCAGCCAGAAAAGCCAGGCCTTACGCTTCGGCTATCAAGTGGTCGATTGTGCAAGTGTTATTGCGACCCATGTCAATAAAGTGGCTAAGCTCCACCTGCCTGACCTTTTCCAATACGATGATATTACCCAATTGCATAAACGTTTAGCCGATCAAGCTCCGCGCTTAAGCGAAGACCTGCAACAAGCACTCACTTACGCTCAGCAGTTACGTATTTACCGCACTTTACTGATTGACGGTGTCAGTTTAAAAGATATCGTAACGATTGCCACTGCATTATTAATGGGTCATCAAGTCACTAAAGACCCTCTGCTCCTCGCGGCCGATGTACGTTATGCATTACGCCGACAAATTGTCCAAGGGATCAATAAAAACCGACCTCAGTTCGCTGTATTCACGTTAAGCGATGAGTTGGAGAACCTGTTACTCAGGGCTCAACAAGCGGCGGGTAATAAAGAGTTGGATAATATTCCCCTCGATCCCCATTTGTTATCACAGCTACAAACCAATATGCCGTTGATCACTCAACAAATGAAAGCGGAGAACTTACCGCCAGTATTGATCGTTCCTCCTGCATTACGCCCATTGCTCTCTCGTTATGCACGTTCCTTCTCTAGTGAGCTCTTTGTGTTGTCCTATAATGAAGTTCCTGAAGATCGAGAGGTCGCCATACGCGGACACTTAACGTAAAAATGATCTTTTTTACAGGGATAAGTCTCTCTTTCAGAGTTCAGCGCAAAGCGCTCAAGGGATTATCGGCGTATACTCTTTTCACTCACCCTCAGGGAACGAGTCCCTGCAGGATCCATATTGAATGAGAGGGCCTATGAAATTTTTGATCCCTACCAGTGTGGCACTATTGGCGTTAACACTGTCGGGCTGCAGCACTTACCATCGGTTTGTTGATTATTTTTCTTCATCCTCGTCATCAGTTCCTTATGCTAAACAAGCCGAGCTCGACCAACATATCAAAGGGTGTGAACATCAGCAGGGTGAAGCTTGTCTTGCGGCGGGAACGATGTATGAACTACGAGGCAAACCTTTCTATTCGCAAGCACTACGCTACTACCAGTTAGGGACGGGGTTAAAGCAACCTGCGGCCTACAGTGCTTTGGGGCATATGTTTGAGAACGGTTATGCCATCCCGCAGGATTTAACGCGTGCGCGTGAGCTTTATCAACAAGGCGCAGAGTTGGGGGATGCAACCTCTTATCTCTATTTATCGAATCTTTATCGTTATGGACGCGGTATTGATAAAAATCTGCCTAAGGCACGACAGTACGCGACGCTAGCCTGTAAGAAAGGCAATGTAATGGCGTGTAGCGCACAGAATCAGATTAAAAAATAATCGCTGTCAGGCGCTTCCCCGCGGTCAGCTGTTCTGCTCGCAGCTCAGGCGGGGTATTACAGTGCCTTATCTAATCGTTTAACCATCCAGTCGATATCTGACAAGCACGCTCCGTGTATATCATAAACACTTGGGCCTATCTCATTGGGATACTCATACTCTTCAAACGATTCGAGTAGTTCGAGATCATGCTGAGTCGCGAGTGAGGATAACGCTGGAATCAGCCGAGCGAGGGTGTTGCTTTCTAACTGGGTTGCACCATGATTCAGCTTAAAGCTATCAGCCGCCCACATAAGATACGTTTCCCATTCCAAGTGGTGGGCACGCGCGGTATGACCAAGCATGGTGTCATTCTTTTTCATAGTACTGTCACAGCTCCCTCGTTAGTTCAACACTGCTGAGGCGGCACCTTAGCCCTCTTCCCAGCATCCTTATCAATACATCCACTAAAATCTAAGTAATCAATGACTAAACGTCAAGGTTAGCCAGAGTTTCGGCTGAGTAATTGTACGCTGCACGGGTGTAATCCTATCCGGAAATAAAGTAATGAAAAAAATGCGTGATCACATTGAAGAAAAATAACCTAGATGTTTAGACATCCAGATGTTTACACGCCTGATAATAATCAGTACATTGTCTAGTGTGATAAATAAAGTGATGATTTCTAACGTTAAGGCGTACCATGATTGAGATTAAGCATCTGAAAACACTGCAGGCATTGAAACAGACGGGGTCACTAGCCGCCGCAGCCGCTCATTTGCACCAAACTCAATCAGCCCTATCCCACCAGTTTAGTGATATCGAACAACGTCTAGGCTTCAAGCTGTTTATACGTAAAAGCCAGCCGCTGCGTTTTACTCGACAAGGTGAAGTGTTATTGCAACTCGCGGATAGCGTTTTACCCCAAGTCCACCAAGCACTACAGGCATGCCAAGCGCCTCAACAAACCACGCTGCGCATTGCAATAGAGTGTCATAGCTGTATCCAATGGATGACTCCCGCGTTAAATAGCTTTCGAGAGCAGTGGCCTCAGGTCTTGGTCGAATTCGCATCGGGTGTTACTTTTGATCCGCAACCGGCCCTACAACAAGGTGAATTAGACCTGGTACTGACCTCAGATATATTGCCTAAGAGCGGATTACATTACACACCACTGTTCGATTTTGAGGTGAGGCTCGTGGTTGCGGTGGGCCACCCTTTAGCGACCAAAGCGGTGATTTTACCGGAAGACCTGAAAGACGAGACCTTACTTATCTATCCGGTACAGCGACAACGTATGGATATCTGGCGACATTTTCTGCAACCCGCAGGAATAAGCCCTTCCTTAAAAACAGTCGATAACACCTTATTACTGATTCAGATGGTCTCTGCCAATATGGGGATTGCCGCCTTACCTCACTGGGTAGTGGAAAATATTGAGCGACAGAAGCTGGTAGTCACTCGTACACTTGATAATGGCCTTTGGAGTCGTCTGTATGCGGCGACTCGTGAAGGAGAGAACCGTCAACCTATGTTGGATGCCTTTATCACCCATGCTCAACAACATGCCCGCCAACTGCCTTTCGTACGGGATGCATCGGGTGCATTAGTCACCACCTAGCCTTAGCGTACAAAATGTTTTGTAACATTTGTGTGATAAGTCAAAGTTACTGCGCACAATAATCGTTATCCTTGCCGCATGCATACGCGAAAGTCCCTCTTTCGTGTTCGTCCGATTAAGGAGAAGACGATGTTCAATCTATTTAAACCGGCTAAACATGCCGCACCACTCGCCGATGAGATTATTGACCCCACTTATCGCCGCCTACGTTGGCAGATTTTTATAGGTATTTTCTTTGGTTACGCCGCTTACTATTTAGTCCGGAAAAATTTTGCTTTAGCGATCCCGTCGCTGGTCGAGCAAGGTTTTAGTCGTGGTGACCTTGGCTTCGCCTTATCGGGGATCTCTATTGCCTATGGTTTCTCGAAATTTATTATGGGTTCGGTCTCTGACCGTTCTAATCCACGCTATTTTCTACCGGCAGGGCTCATCTTAGCGGCACTGGTCATGCTGATGATGGGGTTTCTCCCTTGGGCAACCTCAAGCATCATGGTGATGTTTTTTCTACTTTTTTTATGTGGTTGGTTTCAAGGAATGGGTTGGCCACCTTGTGGTAGAACGATGGTTCACTGGTGGTCCCAGAAGGAGCGCGGCAGTATCGTTTCGGTATGGAATTGTGCTCACAATGTGGGTGGCGGCATCCCGCCACTGCTTTTTTTATTGGGTATGATGTGGTTTGGTGACTGGAAAGCGGCATTTTATATGCCCGCATTTCTGGCTATCGTCATTGCACTGTTCGCTTTCGCTATGATGCGAGATACGCCACAGTCCTGTGGATTGCCGCCTATTGAAGCCTACAAAAATGACTACCCCCCAAATTACAGTGCTGAAAGTGAAACTGAATTAACCACTAAACAGATTTTTAGTCAGTATATTTTACCCAATAAGCTTCTGTGGTATATCGCCTTAGCCAATGTTTTCGTCTACTTACTGCGTTACGGTATCCTTGATTGGTCGCCAACTTACTTAAAAGAAGTAAAACATTTCACGTTGGACAAATCGTCTTGGGCCTACTTCTTCTATGAATATGCCGGTATCCCGGGAACCCTACTCTGCGGATGGGTTTCTGACAAAGTCTTTAAGGGTAATCGTGGGATCACTGGTGTCATCTTTATGAGCTTAGTCACTATTGCCACGATCATCTATTGGCTTAACCCAGCAGGTAACCCGGGCGTAGATATGGCCTGTATGACCATTATCGGCTTCCTAATATATGGGCCGGTAATGCTTATTGGCTTACATGCCCTAGAGTTAGCACCCAAAAAAGCAGCGGGTACCGCTGCGGGGTTCACAGGACTATTCGGCTACTTAGGCGGCTCGGTCGCGGCAAGCGCGATTGTAGGTTACACCGTGGATTACTTTGGATGGGACGGTGGTTTCCTTGTCATGATAGTGGGATCAGTGTTGGCCGTTCTTCTTCTCCTGTTAACCACATTCAGCGAAAAGAAGCATAAACAAGCCCTACTGCACAATGACTAGGAGAGGATGATGAAATATTTATTAACGGGGTTAGCCTTATTCTCATGCAGTTTATTCGCTCAAGGCAGTGAGGATAAACTCGTCATTGCTCATCGTGGGGCGAGTGGCTATCTCCCTGAGCATACTCTCCCCGCTAAGGCCATGGCTTATGCGCAAGGTGCAGATTACCTCGAACAAGATGTCGTCATGACACGTGATGATCAACTCGTAGTGCTACACGATCACTTTCTAGACCGTGTCACCGACGTTGCTCAGCAGTTCCCTAATCGCCATCGTGAAGATGGCCGTTATTACGCTATCGACTTCACCCTCGCCGAAATCAGACAATTACATTTCACCGAAGGTTTTCATTTAGAAGGGGAAAAACACGTTCAAAACTATCCGCGGCGTTTCCCAATGAATCGCTCAGAATTTCGTATACACACTCTTGCAGAAGAGTTGGAGTTTATCCAAGGGCTTAACCACTCTACAGGTAAAAATATTGGTATCTATACCGAAATTAAATCGCCGTGGTTCCACCGCAAAGAAGGTAAAGATATCAGTAAAGCGGTTCTGACAACCCTTAAAGAGTATGGTTACACTAAGCCTACTGACAAAGCATGGTTACAGTGTTTTGATTATGATGAACTACAGCGGATTAAAAATACTCTAGAGCCACAATTGGGGATGAATCTAAAGCAGGTGCAGTTAGTCGCTTATACCAAAGATAACGAGACGCAAACGCTACACAATGGTCAATGGCGTAATTACGATTACGATTGGATGATGACGCCAGAGGGGATTGAGAAATTATCAAAAACAGTGGATGGTATTGGCCCTGACTATCACATGCTAATCGATTCACACTCTACTCAAGGTCATATTCGTTTGGCGCCAATGGTCGCTGCCGCACATCGCTATAACTTACCCATACACCCTTATACCGTTCGCGCGGATCAGCTGCCTACATACGTCACCAACATAGACGAGTTATATCAAATTCTTTATCAGCAAGCAGGGGTTGCCGGACTATTCACCGATTTTCCGGATAAAGCCGTCTCATGGTTAGCGACTCATCCACACACTGACTAGCCTTGAAAGGCTTCTGATAACCCAGCAGCCTTTCTACCTATTACTCAGTCACTGCATACAATTGTCGTAAATATTGCGGTACCGCATCTTGGCCATTATGACCAATTACGGCTAGCTCGGGTAAGAGGTCTTTTAACCGCTGTTGCCCGTTTTCCATGATGCAGCCTTTTCCCGCCATACTCAGCATCTCTTTATCATTCATCCCATCACCAAACGCGATACAGTCCTTAAGGCTATACCCTAGGCGACAAGATACGCTATCTAACGCATGGCCTTTTGAGACCCCGCCGGCCATCACCTCTAAGCAAATAGGCAGTGAGAAGCTGACGTTAACGCGATCACCAAAGCGGGAAACTAAGGCTTCTTCGAGCTGTACAAGGTGCTGGTGGTCATTACAGGTAAAGAAGACTTTACTTACCCCGTCGACTGAAAAATCTGCAGGATGATAGATTTGATAACGAAAATCTGACTCCATAAAGAAAGAGGCTTCATCGCGACTTTCTCGAGCAATAAACCACTCATCATCACGATAAATTTGCGTAAGGATCTCAGGATCGTTATAGCAGAGCGTAATCAACTCTTCAGCGATCGTTTGTTCAAGATTGTGTGCAAAGATAAGATTCCCTGCAGTGTCGTGTACACGTGCGCCATTTGACGTGATCATATAAGCATCTATCCCAAGTTTCTCACGGATCTGTCCCACATCAACATGGTGCCGACCGGTTGCAAAGACGAACGAAACACCTTGTTCGGTGACGCGTTGTAACGTTTGAGCGGCAAAATCGGTGATTGAATGCTCTGGTGAGAGCAATGTTCCATCGAGATCAGAAGCAACAATTTGGTACATGACGACCTCTCAACTGTACAGGCTCAAAACCATTTCAAACCTGAGAAATTAAACTGTATTAGGATTAAAGGTTAAAAAATATTCCGTGATTTTCTGTAACGCTTCGGCACGGATCTCGTCTTTTTCAAATAAAATTTCATGGCGAGCTCCCTCCATTACTTGTGGGTGATCACCGTAACAGGGAAAGCCCGCTAAGTTTCTCGCGAGAGAAAATCGATCCTGAGCCTGATTATCGACCACTTGGTCCTCACTGGCTTGTAGCAGCAAGACGGGATGATGCAGTTCTGGCGCAATACTCTCGATATAACGGCCAGTAAAAATCGCCTCGCGTACCCAGTGGGTTGTCGGCCCGCCGAGTTGCAGCTCGGGCTGGTCGGCATAAAAACGCAGGTTACGCTGATAACGGACGCGACTATGCGTAAGATTATTAATCCCAAAGGGGGTTGCATGCCAGCGGCCAGTACCAAACGCAAAACCTTCCCGTAGATGAGGCCGAGTAGCCGTCCAATTAAGTATTCGCTCAACAACCCATTCCGGCATCGGTAGTACAATACCAAACATCGGTGCAACAAGGGCGGTTGCTGTAAAAAGCGAAGGGTGGCGCTGCGATAAGAGCGTCGCGATAGCGCCGCCCATGGAGTGCGCGAGCACGAAAGTCTGATGGTAGCGACTTCCAGACAGTTCCAACTCGCATAACGTTTCTAAATCATCAACATAATCAGAGAACTGTGCAACATGGCCTAACTGAGAATCGTCGAGCAACCGTCCCGAGAGTCCTTGCCCTCGATGGTCAATAACGAAAACATCGTAACCACAATTGAATAGGTCCCATACCACTTCTGGGTATTTGATGTAACTTTCCGAGCGGCCCGGTACAACTAAAATCGCCTTCTTATGCGCTGCGGCGGTCATGCGCATATAGCGAATGACCACCCCCTCTTTACCGACGAACTGACGCTCTTGTCGCTGACGCCAAAACGATAATAAGGGACCGGTGACAAACGCTGAGAAGGATTTCTCTCGATGCGTCCATTGTGACTGTTGTTTTTTCATTTTTAACGCGAAAAAATGAGATGTAAGCCAAATGCCACAAATAATGTTCCCGCGACGCCATCAATCCATTTAGCCAGCTTCTGATATTTTGTCTTAACCCAAGGTAATGAGAATAACGTTGCCACGAGGCTAAACCAAATCAGTGTTTCTGCAACGATTAAGATAAAAATTGCAGTGCGTGTCGCGCTGCTGACATCATCGCCAACAATTAACGAGAAGATACTGCCAAAATAGATAATGGCTTTAGGATTAGAAAGATTCGTCAGCAGTCCACGTAAAAAAGTATTTTTCTTACGTGGGATTGATACTGGTCCAGTCTCTTCGCCTGCGATGCGAGGTTGGCGTGCAGACTTAATCATCTGAATACCCATCCATATCAGGTAAGCCCCTCCAGCCAGAAGGATGAGTTGGTGTAACCAAGCCATCTGTTTCAGAATCAGATTCAGCCCAAGCAGTGCAACTGCCGCCCATATAGCGACGGCAAGGGTTATACCGATCACGCCTTTAAAGGCATCACGTCGTGATTGGCTCGCTGCGGTTTGTGAGATAAAGAAAAAATCAGGGCCTGGGCTTGCCAAGGCAACTATCTGCACTAAGGCGACGGTTAGAAAAAGGGATATCATAAAAACTCCTTATAATAGCTTAGCGACAGGGTGAGTTACTCATCATCTAAGTGCTGCTTGATCAACTGCATAAAGGGGCGTCCAAAACGCTCCAATTTACGTTGCCCAATACCATTTATCCCCAACATTTCAGACGGGGATATCGGTTGAAGCTCAGACAACTCAATGAGTGTTGCGTCATTAAACACGACGTAGGGAGGTATATTTTCCTCATCAGCAATCGCCTTGCGTAACTTACGTAGTTTGGCAAATAGCTTTTTATCATAATGACTACCAGACAAACGGCTCATCACAGGGCGGGTTTTGGTCACTATTATTCGAGGAACCGCAAGCTGCAACGGTGATTCACTGCGTAAAACGGGCCGGGCACTTTCCGTAAGTTGCAGAGCGGAATGCTGGCTAATATTTTGGGTGACCAATCCAAGATGGATCAGCTGCCGTAACACGTTAACCCAATGCTCATGACTTTGATCGCGGCCAATCGCATAAACCGGTAACTTATCGTGACCGAACTCTTTTATACGCTGATTTGCTGCTCCCCTTAGCACCTCAACAATATACCCCATACCAAAACGTTGGCCGACCCGATAAATCGTGGACAACGCTTTTTGTGCATCGACCAAACCATCGTAGCGGCGAGGAGGATCCAGACAGATATCGCAATTCCCGCAGGCTGCTTGGCGATTTTCGCCAAAATAGTTAAGGAGCACTAAGCGTCTACAGGTTTGGGCCTCGGCAAAAGCCCCCATGGCATTAAGCTTATGCCGCTCTATATCCTGGCTTAATCCCGGGCTTTTCTCATCTAAGCAACGACGTAACCATCCCATATCTGCGGGATCGTAGAGCATCATCGCTTCAGCAGGTAAACCGTCACGCCCCGCTCTCCCCGTTTCCTGATAATAGGACTCGATATTACGCGGAATGTCTAAATGGAAGACAAAGCGGACATTAGGTTTATTAATCCCCATCCCAAATGCGACGGTCGCCACGACGATTTGAAGATCATCACGCTGAAAGGCTTCTTGCACCCGCGCTCGCTCATCCGCTTCGAGACCTGCGTGATAGGCGCCAACACTCCACCCACGGCTCTGTAAACGAGCGGTAATATCTTCGACTTTAGCGCGACTGTTACAGTAAATAATGCCGCACTTCCCTCGCTGTTCGCGCAAGTATGTGAGCAACTGATCGGTGGGTTTGTACTTATCAACAAGCGTGTAGCGGATATTGGGACGGTCAAAACTACTCACCTGAATAAAGGGATCCTGGAGCTGAAGACGCTGCAAGATATCTTGTCGTGTGGTGCTGTCTGCCGTTGCCGTTAACGCCATAATGGGCAGGGAGGGGAATCGTTCTCTTAGACGCCCAATTGCGCCATATTCTGGACGAAAATCGTGTCCCCATTGCGAAATACAGTGCGCTTCGTCGACTGCGATCAGTGCTGGATGCCAACTACTTAATGTATCGAGAAAACTTTCCATCATTAAGCGCTCTGGCGCCACATATAAAAGCTTAATCTTACCTTCTCGACAATCTTGGTAAATTTGCTGCTGAATCTCTCTAGGCTGGCTAGAGTTTAGGCTTTCCGCACCGACACCATTCGCACGCAGTTGGTCGACCTGATCTTTCATTAGTGAAATGAGAGGGGAAACCACCAGCGTTAGTCCAGTTCGCACTAACGCGGGTATTTGATAACACAGTGACTTACCACCACCAGTAGGCATTATCACAAGACAATCTTGTCCAGAGATTACCGCTTGTATAATACTGTCTTGACCGGGACGAAACTGCTGGTAACCGAACGTTTCCTGCAGTACCTGAAGGGCGTCAACCTCCCGGTCCACTTCTACCAATGTTGCCACACGCTACCTGTTTTAATCAGAGAACATCATTAAGAGTTAGACCAATACCAACCCGCGTTTGACGGTGATTATAGTCGATCAACGATTCGCCATAACCACTGTAGACTTGGGTGTAAAATCTGACGTTGTGGGTGATAGGATAGCTCCAGCCTAGTTGAGCGCCGCCGTAACCGGAATTCCAGTTATATTGACCTTCAACGCTGAAAATATTTTCGCCCCACTTGTAGCCTAATTTAGCACGATAATGTCCCATATATTTGATGATATCAGGGTTATCGTCATCGCCTCCGCCCGTATCAAGACGTACCCAAGGCTTAATTTCAGCGGTCATGTTACCATTTTGCGCCATTAAACGCAGGTAGCCGCGATTCCAGCTGCGAGACGTTGGGTCACTGCGCCCATTCGATTCGTGGTTAAAGCCGGTTTCAATATCGCGGAGCGTCCAGTCACCCAGTGAGTAATCTGTTGCCCAGCCGACGAAGAGTTGCGGTTCGTAGTTCGTTTCGCGGAAAGGTGAAGATTCTTTACTGTTCGAGATTTGCCACCAAGAGCGCTGGGTGTAAGAAGCCGCTAAGACTGAGTTATCTCCTAAGATACCGCGCCAGATTGGGAAGGCCAAGCTTAGTTGAAATTTCAGCTCATCCTTGCGCGCATTATGCCCCCAATTATAGCTTTCAATCGCACCCTTATTAATATCACTGGTGTAGGTATACAGCACATAGTTACTTTCGTAAGGATATAAAACGAAAGCACTATCATGTTGTTGTAGTAGATTTGAGATAATGCTACCAGGAACTGGCGAGTTATTTTGTACGCCAACATCATATCCGCTACTTTCCGCGTTAGCTCCCAGAGGTAACGCTAGCGCTGCCGCCAATACCAAACACTTTCGTTGCATAGTTGTCCCTATCACCCGTAATTGATCAAATTCGTCAAATGTGACTAAAAATTTTCCTACTAAGGGCGTAATTTTGACCTGAAATGGCTTTTTATGACAGCAGAATATGATGATAAACGAGAACTTCTCAACACTGGAGTAAATCCGCGCTCGTTCAAACAGGCACGTTGGGGAAGAGAGAGATGAACTTAGGATACATAAGGATGGGAGAGAGGTATTTCAAAAAAGGATGATAGCCGCCTATCATCCCACGGGAAATAACTGATTAATTTTTACGACCCAAGCCTGAAACATCTTGGATATTGTGCAAAACAGCAGTCATTCGCACAAAATTACCTGAGCTAGCGCCGGTAATTTTGTATTCGGCATCATGGTTATCCGCAATTTGCATAATTTTATTTTCAGCGCCTTGTAATGAGATATCCGTTACAGAGATGCTTTTTGCAAAAGAAACAGCTGGTAGTGCAAGTAAAGCAAGCATTGCGATGGTTATTTTTTTCATAATATTGACTCCCTGGTGTGAGCCATAAAGATACATCTCTGGTCGTAATTAAGCGTTTCGTTTTGTAAAAAACTGAATTAAATCTCATCAATTAATAATATATTTTTTGACAATCTGTGGTGTAAATCACATGAAATATAATTCACATCGATATTAAATTGATGAATACCAATAAGTTAATCGATTTAACATTAATAATATTTATAGATGTTCTATCGCTTGCGCCGACGACCTTTCCCCACGATCCCGTTTGAGCGTGTCATTCTTTACTTACCCACAAAAACGGCGCCTAAGGCGCCGAGAAGAGTGTTATAACCAGTTTTTACGCTTAAAGTATAGATAAGGTGCCAAACCAGCCAATATCATCAATAAGATGGCACCTGGGTAGCCAAAGCTCCACTTAAGCTCTGGCATAAACTCAAAGTTCATCCCATAGCTTGACGCTACCAGTGTGGGAGGTAAGAAGACAACCGACACCACCGAGAAAATCTTGATAATACGGTTTTGCTCAATACTGATAAATCCCATTGCCGCTTGCATCAAAAAGTTAACTTTCTGAAACAGTGATTCATTGTGCGGTAATAATGAGTCAATATCGCGTAATACTTCGCGAGCTTGTTCTAACTGATTCGCGGGAAGTCGAGCTTTACGTATTAGAAAGTTTAACGCGCGTTGGGTATCCATCAAACATAGACGAACTTTCCAACCGATATCCTCTAACTCTGCCAAGCGGGAAAGTGCTTCGTCATACTCTTCGCCCTGCTGCCCTTCCATGATCACACGACTTAATTTTTCTAAGGCGCTGTAGATATTCTCGATTTCATCAGCTAGCTGCTCTATTTTGGTCTCAAACAAATCGAGAAGTACTTCAAATACATTGCCATCAATTAAGGTCTGACTGCGGGCGCGCATCCGATACAGGCGAAAAGCGGGAAGTTCACGTTCACGTAAGGTGAAGAGGCGTCCGTCACGAATGGTAAAAGCCACTGTAGCATTTCCAGCATGATCGTCAGCATCTTCATAGAAGAAGAAAGAGTGGATATGTAAACCGTCTTCGTCTTCGAAAAAACGGGCAGAGGCCTCGATATCTTCAAGCTCTGGCCGAGTCGCCAAACCTTGGCCTAGTGTTTGTTGTACCAGGTCGCGTTCATCTTCTTCTGGCTCAATTAAATCGACCCAAACGGCATTAGAAAGCGCGACATTGCTCTCTTCAGGTTCCATTCGGCTCAAGCGATTTTCTTCGAGTTTGAAAGCACTCAACATAGCAGTATGACTCCCCTTGCTTTATCGGCAGGGACAAGACAAAACCATTACTCATTTGTCTCAATGAGTAAGTAGCGTTACTTGAACACGGGGATCACAGATAGTGAAAATATCAGTGCTGACGATCATGATGATGGGAAATAATCACCGGTAAACAGCTAAGTTCACCGGTCAAAGAACGGTAACCTTAGCAGTTTTTCCTAATCAGTAGGAAATTGATCCAGCATCGACTGGGTGTGTCCAAGGTCATTGTCCTCTAAGAATTATAGTGGGCGCATGTTACGCCGAGACGAAAATATCGTCAAGAATCCTAATAATTAAACTGTTTCTAAACGTGCATAAGCCGCAACCAGCCATTTCACGCCTTGTCGGTGAGAGATAATAGGAAAGTCTAAACTACGTTAAAGGCTACTTCGTCGTTGTGAGCCTTATCGGCCAGCTATAACTTAGTCTCGCAAACTTACTAATATTACAAATGTAATTATAAAGTAGATAATTGCTTTTATAAGCATAAGGTGAGAAGGCATTATCATGCTTTTCTGAAAGATTCGTAATGATACTGCCTTAAGCTTAAGGCGAAGTTCAGGGTGTCCTGCCACAATAGTGAAAGAAATAGATATTATCATGCCATACCGCAACCTCTTAAAATTATATATTCTCTCCTGTAAAAATAACTTTTTATTAAGCGTATTACTAAAAAAGGGTGATGTATCCAATTAGTTGAATTGATGTATAATCATCGCTTTGAGGTTTTCTCATGGCCAGCGTTACTGTTCATT
>NZ_JABBFR010000019.1 GCF_018494065.1 Rosenbergiella gaditana
ATGGCTGGGATACCTGGATTCGAACCAGGGAATGCCGGTATCAAAAACCGGTGCCTTACCGCTTGGCGATATCCCAACATGCTTAGCTTCTAAAGATAGTACAAAATGGTGCGGAAGGCGAGACTTGAACTCGCACACCTTGCGGCGCCAGAACCTAAATCTGGTGCGTCTACCAATTTCGCCACTTCCGCATTAAAGATGGTGGCTACGACGGGAATCGAACCTGTGACCCCAGCATTATGAGTGCTGTGCTCTAACCAGCTGAGCTACGTAGCCATCTTTACTTTTTTTGCGCTACCTTTGTCGGCGTTGCGGGGCGCATTATGCTAATTTGCACTGAGTCGGTCAACCACTTTTTAAAGCTTTTTATTAAATTACGTTCTGTTTGGTTGCAGAATACGCAAGCTGGTGGCAACTTAACCAAAATACTAAAATTGTTCGGCTCTTTTACTGCATCGCGAAAAGCTGATGGCGAAAAAAAACCCTCATAAAAGAGGGTTTAAGGTAGCTCGACAGAGACACTTAGTAGGCTGATTGGTGAACGCCTACTGCACGGCCCGAAGGGTCATCCATTGTTTTAAAGGCTTCATCCCATTCGATAGCTTTTGCTGAAGAGCAAGCAACTGAAGGCCCACCAGGCACACACTCTGCCGCACTCGCTACAGGGAAAAGTGATTCAAAAATCTCGCGGTATAGATAAGCTTCCTTAGACGCTGGAGTATTGTAAGGAAAACGGTAACTGGCCGTGGACAATTGTT
The DNA here is from genome assembly GCF_018494065.1 of Rosenbergiella gaditana. Lineage (GTDB taxonomy): Bacteria > Pseudomonadota > Gammaproteobacteria > Enterobacterales > Enterobacteriaceae > Rosenbergiella > Rosenbergiella gaditana. The sequence continues at coordinate 759 of NZ_JABBFR010000019.1, forward strand.
GATCAGTGACTTGCTGAGCCGCGACCTCTTTTAAGGAATCAATCCAGCTATAACCTACACCATCGGAAAATTGCTCCTTCTGACGCCAAGCAACACTCTCCGGGAGATAGCTACTAAAGCATTCACGCAGGATATGTTTTTCCATTTTACCATTTTGGCCACACATTTTGTCCGCAGGGTTGATACGCATCGCCACATCCAAAAATTGCTTATCTAAGAACGGTACACGTGCTTCTACGCCCCAAGCTGACATCGCTTTATTGGCGCGCGCGCAGTCATACATATGCAGTGCAGCCAGTTTACGCACGTTTTCTTCATGAAACTCTTTGGCGTTAGGCGCTTTATGAAAATAAAGGTAACCTCCAAAAATTTCATCTGCACCTTCGCCGGATAACACCATTTTGATACCCATGGCTTTGATCTTACGTGACATCAAATACATAGGTGTTGATGCACGAATAGTGGTCACATCATAGGTTTCAATGTGATAAATCACATCTTTGATCGCATCAAGGCCTTCTTGCACGGTGAAGTTAATCTCGTGATGAACTGTTCCCAGCGCTTCGGCGACTTCTTTCGCTGCTTTTAAATCTGGAGCACCGTTCAATCCTACTGCAAAAGAGTGAAGTTGTGGCCACCAAGCATCGCTTTGATCGGCATCTTCAACGCGTTTTGCCGCAAAACGCTTGGTAATTGCTGAGATAATTGATGAGTCTAATCCGCCAGAAAGTAATACTCCGTAAGGTACATCAGACATCAGGTGGCTTTTAACTGATTCTTCCAGAGCATCTTTGAGTGCGTTTTTATCCGTGACAGCTTGCGCCACGTTTTCATACTCCATCCAGTCGCGTTGATAGTAGCGATGAATCTGGTGATCTTCACTACTCATATAGCTCCCTGGAGGGAACTCGTTAATTGTGCGACAGACGGGAACTAATGCCTTCATTTCCGAGGCCACAAACAAGTTACCGTGTTCGTCATGGCCGTAATAAAGAGGAATAATTCCGATATGATCCCGTCCAATCAGCCAACTTTGTTTAACAGTATCGTAAAGGACGAAAGCAAACATGCCTTGCAGATCGTCAAGGAAATCGAGACCTTTTTCTTGATAGAGTGCCAAGATCACTTCACAGTCAGAACCAGTTTGGAATTGATATTTGTCTTGCAGCGCACTACGCAATATATGGTGGTTATAAATCTCACCGTTAACCGCTAAGACGTGGGTTCGATCAGCATTGTAGAGAGGTTGGGCACCATTATTTACATCGACAATGGAGAGGCGTTCATGCGCTAAAATAGCGTGCTCGTCAGCAAAAATTCCTGACCAATCCGGTCCACGATGACGCATTAAGCCTGAAAGCTCTAACGCTTTCTTACGTAATTCTGTTGTCTCAGTTTGTAAATCCAGTACACCAAAAATCGAACACATATTTCTACTCCTGAACTCATCCAGTGATGATAGCTGTTTTGCGTTTAAGTTATTGATTTGGGCCTTTCCTAGACGCCTTGTATAAGAAAATGCGCTATTTGGTATATTGAATGCAAGTAGTTTCACAAAAAATCGTAAAATAGATATAGACCAAGGTTATTTATTTGATTTTATCTAAAATTATAGTATTAAAATTAGATAATATTTTGTGTTTGAGGTTTTTTGATGACTTTTATAAAAAAGGCCTTTTACTGTAAAAGGCCTTAGAGGATTAGTTGAGGTCAGCGAAATCGATATTGGCGACAGAAGGGAAAATCCAATCAGGCCGGAAGGGAACATTTTCAACATCTTGTTGTTGCGACACGCCCGAAAGAACCAGAGCGGTTTTTAAGCCAGCCTGGAAGCCTGCAAGAATATCCGTGCGTAAGTTATCGCCAATAATGATGGTTTCTTCAGAGTGCGCATGGATACGGTTTAACGCAGCCCGAATAATATAGGGACTCGGTTTACCTACATAGAAAGGAGATCGCCCGGAAATTTTTTCAATCCCTGCACAAAGGGCACCGCAACCCGGTACAAATCCTTTGGCATGGGTATCTGGGTTAGTTGCGATGAAACGCGCACCATTGGCCACAAAATAAGCCGCTTTATGCATCATTTCCCAGTTATAGGAGCGGGTTTCACCCACAATGACAAAGTCCGGGTTAACATCGGTAATGGTAAAGCCCGCTTTATATAGCTCATGCACTAAGGCACCTTCACCGATAACATAGGCTTTTTTGCCCGGTTGTTGGCTAAGAAAATCTGCAGTGGCCATGGCTGAGGTATAAAACAATGAAGCCGGGACTTCTATACCCGCGGAGTGAAAGCGGTTAGCGAGGTCTTGGGATGTTTGTGAAGGATAGTTGGTCAACAACACGACAGGGACATCGTTGTCGATGAGGCGGTGCAAAAAAGCCCCAGCCCCTTCAACCGCCTTATTATCGTACATCAGTACGCCATCAATATCACAAATCACATTTTTAAGTGTCATTTCTATCTTCCTAATAGGTCGAACTAGCTGGGGATTTTCCTCCCATCATCCAAAAGATGCTGGAGTAGTTTACCGTTTAACATAGCACGCTTTACCAAAGCAAAAGCGCCAATCGCGGTACGATTACCGAGCTGTGAGCTGACAACAGGTAAATTTTCGCCGAAAGCATTTAACGTTTGCGTATCAATACAGCGTTGTATGATAGGAAAAAGAATAGCATCTGCAGCAGTAATCTCACCGGCGATGATCACTTTTTGGGGATTAAACAGGTTAATTGATGAGGCAATAACTTTTCCGAGAGTTAGCGCGGCGTGTTTGAGCACTTCACTCGCGAGCGGATCGCCAAGGTTAGCGGCTCTACAGATATCGTGAATAGTATAGGCTTCAACCGATAAGGTACTTTCATGACCGGCGTTTAATAGTTGTTTGATCTTTTTTTCGATAGCGGGATTTGAGACTACTGTTTCTAAACAACCGAAGTGACCACAATCACAGCGTTCTCCCAGTGGATCAACCTGAATGTGACCGATTTCGACCGCATTACCATTACGACCAACGAAAATATTTTCATTGATGATCACACCGGCTCCCGCCCCACGATGAATCCTGACAAGTAAGGAATCGGAACAGTCACTTCCCGCGCCAAAATAGTATTCAGCTAGCGCTAAACTACGAATGTCGTGTCCGACAAAGCTGGCTAATTTAAATGTCTTTGTTAGAGCGTCAACCAATGGCCACTGTTCAACCGCGATATGAGGCATAGAGCGAACTTTGCCATTTTCAGGATCGACCAATCCTGGCAAAATAACCGAAATTGCAATCAATTCACGAATAACGTGCTTATTATCTGCGATAAATTGCTCAATGATGGTGAACAGTTGCTGCTGTAATACCGGTTGAGTCTCCGCAGTCAGTGGATAACACTGTTCAACCAAGACTTTGCTACTGAGATCAAATAAGGCGATAGTCGCATCTTTGCGCCCTAATCTGACGGCAACGGTATGAAAAGGGCGGGTTTCGGTGATAATTGATATAGCCCGTCTTCCGCCAGTAGAGGCTTGTTGTTCGACCTCTTTAATTAGCCCACGTTCCAGTAATTGGCGGGTAATTTTCGTCACGCTGGCAGGGGCAAGATGACTTAATTCTGCGACCTGAATACGAGAGATGGGGCCGTGCTGATCGATGAGGCCATAGACTGCGGCGCCATTGAGTTGCTTGACCAGATCAACATTACCAATTTGTGCAGCACCGCTATTGGGCATACCAATATTTACCTATGATAGACTGTGTCACCATTGACGATGGTTTCAATAACTTCAAAACCGGATGTGAAAACGACGATATTGGCAATTTTCCCCGCCTGTAACGTGCCTAATTTCCGCTCTACGTGGATTGCTCGTGCGGGATAGAGGCTTGCCATTCTTAGCGCCTCATCGAGAGGAACGCCCAAATATTCGACGCTGTTTTTTACCGCTTCAATCATGGTGAGAGCGGAACCACTCAACGTACCTTTGTCATCGACGCAAAGCCCATCTTTAAAATAAATGGTCTTTCCCGCAAAGGTGAAATGGTCAATGTGGGTGCCCGCAGGCGCCGTTGCATCGGTCACCAAAATAGCTTGTGCTTGTTTAATTTTCTGCGCAGTGCGTAGACTGGCAAAATGGACATGGTGACCATCGGCAATCATACCACAGTAAACGGCGGGAGAGTCCAATACTGCGCCAATAACGCCTGGGGCTCTTCCTGCGGGGAGTGGCATAGCATTATACAAGTGCGTTGCGAAAGTGATGCCTGCATCGAACCCCGCCATGGCTTGCTCGTAGGTAGCATTGGAATGGCCAATAGAGACCACTATTCCTGCCGCCACCAACTGTTTAATTACTGAATCGGGGACACATTCGGGGGCAAGCGTGATTTTGCTGATGACTGCGGCGTTTTCGCAAAGAAAGTTCACCAGTGCTGGAGTGGGCGGGCGAATTAACATCTCATCATGGGTGCCTTTCTTCTCTTTATTTAACCAAGGACCCTCTAGATGTAGCCCTAAGGCTTGGTGTTGATGCTCAGCGAGCCAGCGTTGCATGGTCTCTACTGCTTGCTTTATCATTTCATCGCTACTGGTAATCAGCGTCGGTAAAAAGCTGGTACAGCCTGATGCCTCATTGGTGCGTTGCATCTGACTTAATGTTTCCACGCTCAGTGCACTGAGCTGCTCACTGAACTGTACCCCGCCACAGCCATTCAATTGGAGGTCGATAAACCCTGGAGCAATATTTGCGCCAGCCACCGAGCGACGTTCAATTTTGGTATCGAGGTCTGCAATAGGGCAGATTTCAGTGATAGTCTGTCCATCGATGACTACCGCATAGTTCTCAAATATTTGCGAGCCGCTAAAAATACGACCCTCGGTTAATGCATACATTTTACACTCCCAAGCGGTTAATGGATTTTTACCCGTTGTGTCTAAAAGTTTTTAATATTTTCTGCTTCCATCTCTTGGAAGTAATCAACGGTCTTGACTTTGAGCTCCATAGTGGATGACTTGTCGCAAATAATCAAAGACTTAGGATGGAGTTGTAGGCAGCTAATAGTCCACATATGGTTAACATTCCCTTCTACAGCAGCCTGCAAGGCGAGTGCTTTAGCACTACCTGTGACTAAAATCATCACTTCTTCCGCATCAAGAAGGGTTCCAACGCCAACGGTTAAGGCGTGCTTAGGTACTGCATCAATATCATTGTTAAAAAAGCGAGAATTTGAGAGTCGCGTTTCGTGGGTCAAGGTTTTAATGCGGGTCCGGGAAGAGAGCGAGGAGGCCGGTTCATTAAACGCGATATGGCCATCGTTACCCACGCCACCCATAAATAGATGAATTTTACCGTAAGCTTGGATTTTTTGTTCGTAGCGCTGACACTCTGCCTCAACGTCGTCAGCATTACCATCGAGTAAGTTAATATTCTCTTTTCGAATATTGATGTGATCAAAGAAGTTTTTATACATAAAACTATGATAACTTTCAGGATGTTCTTGTGGTAATCCAACATATTCGTCCATATTGAATGTGACCACATGCTCAAAGCTAACCTTGCCAGCTTGATAGAGGGCAATTAAACCTTTATAGGTCTGTAAAGGGGTGCCTCCCGTCGGTAGCCCTAAAACAAAGGGGTTGTTGGCTGTGGGTTGAAAAGCAGTAATACGCTTGACGATATGATGGGCAGCCCATTGGCCAACTTGTTCTGCATAGGCAAGTGGAATCAATCGCATATTTACCTCGTTGATGCATGAATAAGAGACTCGGTAACCGGATAACTTCACACCCTTATCATTGATCAACATCCGGACGCGAGAAATGATATTTTTAATACTAAAATAAGTAGGCGATAAAGGCTACAAATATCCATTTAAAAACATAAAATTGTTGATGGTTGTCATAAAAATAGACGGTTTAATTTGCGAAGAGAATTAATTAACTCTTTAATAGGTCGTTGATGATTGGCGCATAAAGAGTACGACGACCAAATCATTGTCATTATCATAATCCGTACGTAGCTGAGGGGTTTTAGGTGAGTCTATTAAATTATTTACAACGCGTGGGGCGGGCGCTTATGGTGCCAGTAGCGACCTTACCCGCAGCGGCTATACTGATGGGGATTGGTTATTGGATTGAACAAGGCAGTAATCATCCCAATAACGCAATCGCCGCGCTACTCACCACTTCAGGGTTGGCGATTCTGGATAATATGCCAGCGCTTTTTGCAATTGGTATCGCTTACGGTATGTCGAAAGACAAAGACGGTGCGGCGGCTTTAACCGGATTTATCGGTTTCCTGGTAGTCACTAATTTATGTGCGCCGACTGCCGTCAGCCTGATTCAACATATTCCTCTTGATCAAGTGCCCTTAGCCTTCCAGAAAATTAAAAATCCTTTTATTGGAATCCTAGTCGGTATTTGTTCGGCGGAAGTTTACAACCGTTACAGTCATGTTGAACTCCCTAAAGCACTCTCATTTTTTAGTGGCCGTCGCTTAGTGCCGATTTTGGTCTCTTTTCTGATGATCGCGGTCGCCTTTATCTTGATGTATATCTGGCCATTGGTCTTTAATGCCTTGGTTGATTTTGGGGTCCATATTCAGAAGATGGGTGCGCTAGGGGCCGGTATTTATGCCTTCTTTAACCGAATCTTGATTGCAGTAGGCCTTCACCATGCGCTGAATGCGGTATTCTGGTTTGATGTCGCAGGGATTAACGATATTCCTAATTTCTTAGGCGGCGCAAAATCCATCGCTGAGGGAACGGGCATAGCCGGGATCACTGGCCGTTATCAGGCTGGCTTTTTCCCAGTGATGATGTTTGGTCTACCGGGGGCTGCCTTAGCGATCTGGCAATGTGCACATCCAGAGAATAGAGCAAAAGTCGGTAGTATTATGCTTGCCGCAGCTTTCGCCGCGTTCTTCACCGGTATTACTGAGCCCCTCGAATTCTCCTTTATGTTTGTTGCGCCAGTTCTGTTTGTTATTCACGCAATATTAACCGGAATCTCTGTATTTATTGCTGCGTCAATGCATTGGATTTCGGGTTTTGGTTTCAGTGCAGGGTTAGTTGATATGATCTTGTCATCGCGTAATCCCCTCGCCACACACTGGTATATGTTAATTCCACAAGGTCTGGTTTTCTTCGTCATTTACTATGCCGTGTTCCGCTTCACAATTCTTAAATTTAACCTTAAAACACCAGGACGTGAGACGGAAGTGGAGATGGAAGGAGGGGAGGAGAGTATTAGTCAACCTGAGGAAGGGGAGTCACGTAATGAGTCTCTTGCCCGCCGCTATATTTCAGCGGTCGGAGGTTCCACTAACCTCACTAATATTGACGCCTGTATTACCCGTTTACGTCTGTCAGTGGTTGATGCGGATAAAGTGAATGATGTATTAGCGAAAAAATTAGGGGCTTCCGGTGTACTGCACCTTAATAAACAGAGCGTACAAATTGTTGTGGGGACACAAGCAGAAGCTATCGCGGAAGCGATGAAGTCAGTTAGTAAAAAAGGCCCGATTAGTGCCGTGTTACCACCACAAATCGGTACGCCTAAGGTCAATGAGGTGGTAGCACCTGCTACCCAGAGCGAAGAGAGTCAGCCCGCGCTGGCAACGCTGGTCGCGCCAGTGAGTGGTGAGATTGTCATGCTGGAACAAGTCCCTGATGCGGCTTTCTCCTCCAAAGCCGTTGGGGATGGAGTTGCTATCAATCCCACTGGCGAGGTAGTGGTTGCACCGTTAGCGGGGACTATCGTAAAGATCTTTGCCACCAATCATGCATTCTGTCTTGAGTCGAACGAAGGGGCAGAAATCATCGTTCATATGGGGATTGATACGGTAGCGCTTGAAGGCAAAGGGTTTGAGCGATTAGTCGAAGAAGGCGCTGAGGTGGAGCAAGGTCAGCCGATTTTAAAAATGGACTTGGCATATCTCTCCGAACATGCTCCTTCAATGATTAGTCCTATTGTGGTCAGTAACAGCGAAGACTATGCACAACTGGTGTTAAAATCAGAAAACCATGTGGTAGCAGGACATTCGCCGTTGTTAGCGATTATAAAATAGTCACTTAATGGTGAATAACTAAAAGGCAGGGGATAATCCTGCCTTTTTTATCGCTGTTTATTAACTAACGGTTGTTTATCGGTCTAGCTTTATGGATCATAAGGTATAACTGTTAAGACAAAGTACCGTTCACCGTAATTGAGGGATTTAAGATGAGTGAGGCTGAAGCCCGCCCAACCAACTTTATTCGTCAGATCATTGATGAAGATCTGGCGAGTGGTAAACATAACCAGGTTTATACTCGTTTCCCGCCTGAACCCAATGGTTACCTACATATTGGCCATGCGAAGTCTATTTGCTTAAATTTCGGTATCGCTCAAGATTATCAAGGGCAGTGCAATTTACGCTTCGATGATACCAATCCGGTTAAAGAAGACGTGGAATTTATCGAGTCAATTCAGCGCGATGTCGAGTGGCTAGGATTTACTTGGCAGGGCGAACCTCGCTACTCCTCTGACTATTTCGATCGCCTTTATGGCTACGCGGTAGAGCTTATCAATAAAGGCTTGGCCTATGTTGATGAGTTAACGCCTGAACAAATTCGTGAATATCGTGGTTCACTCACTTCGCCAGGTAAAAATAGCCCTTATCGTGATCGCAGTGTTGAGGAGAACTTGGCGCTGTTCGAAAAAATGCGTGCGGGTGGATTTGCAGAAGGAACGGCCTGCCTTCGCGCTAAAATTGATATGGCTTCAAACTTTATCGTAATGCGTGATCCGGTCATTTATCGTATTAAATTTGCCGAACATCACCAAACGGGTAACAAGTGGTGCATCTACCCGATGTATGATTTCACCCATTGCATCTCTGATGCGATTGAAGGGATTACGCATTCACTTTGTACCCTAGAGTTCCAAGATAACCGTCGTCTTTACGATTGGGTATTGGATAATATCTCTATTGAAGCCCGTCCTCGACAATACGAATTTTCTCGTCTTAACCTCGAATATGCAGTGATGTCCAAGCGTAAGCTGACGCAACTGGTTTCCGAAAAAGTGGTTGAGGGGTGGGATGACCCTCGTATGTTGACAGTTTCTGGTTTGCGCCGCCGTGGTTTCACTGCCGCTTCTTTACGCGAATTCTGTCGACGTATCGGTGTCACTAAACAAGATAATATTGTAGAAATGGCTTCTTTAGAATCTTGTATTCGCGACGATTTGAATGAAAATGCTCCTAGAGCAATGGCTGTGTTGGATCCGGTAAAAATGGTTATTGATAATTTACCCGAGGATTACCAACAGACCTTAACGGTTTCTGAGCACCCGAACCGTTCAGATATGGGGTCACGCGAAGTGACTTTTAGCCGTGAAATTTGGATTGACCGCGCAGATTTTCGTGAAGAAGCGAACAAACACTATAAGCGATTGGTACTGGGCAAAGAAGTCCGTTTACGTAATGCTTATGTGGTGAAAGCCGAACGTATCGAAAAGGATGAGCAAGGTGAAATCACCGTTATCCATTGCACCTGTGATCGGGATACGTTAGGAAAAGATCCTGCAGATGGACGCAAAGTAAAAGGCGTCATTCATTGGGTCTCGGCAGCGACCGGTCTCCCAGCAGAGTTTCGACTTTACGATCGCTTATTCAGCGTACCAAATCCTGCCGCTGAAGATGATTTCCTCACGGCGATCAATCCAGATTCATTAACTATTCGCCAAGGTTTTGTGGAACAAAGCTTAGCGACCGCCCAGGCGAGTAAGCCTTATCAATTTGAACGAGAAGGCTATTTCTGCGCAGATAGCAAATATTCTCGTCCAGATAATCTGGTATTTAACCGCACAGTCGGATTACGAGATACCTGGCAGAAAGCAGTCTAATTCTACTAAGTAGTAGGGCACTCGTTTGAGTGTCTTACTGCTAAATCCTTCCTTTGATGTTCCATCTTTCTTTCAATTCGTAAAATCCACAGCGATATTCATCACTCACTCTCAATTTATCTTTTTTCGACTTTTTAATCTTATCTTAATCATCCACGAGTAAAAGGGGGTATTGAGCTATGGTTTAAGCGTTTTTTGCTAAAAAATAATGAGCAAAATGATTGCACGCCAATTGGCGTTCAGTGGGGCGAGTGAATAATGATAAATACTGTATTAGCCGGATTTGAAAAATTATGCCGTTATAAAGACTTCTACTTTGGTATGAAGCCAGAAGCTCTGCAATTTTATCAATTAGGAGAAGGGTATTTAGCGATATTCTCACATTTATACCGTCAGACGGGCAAGGGCCATTACTTGCACCGCTCACTCAGTGATCCCTTAATCCATTCCCCTATAAGGGGTTGTGCTCAACGGCTAGAAAAAAATGCGCGGAGCGGGCAGGAGGCTTTAGAGCGTAAGGAATTGACAGCAGTGTTGGCGGCTATTGGGCAACAGATTATGCTGGCTACCGCCACCATAGCTTCCTGTGAAGAGGGGCTCTACCTTGCCGCGACGCTTTATAATAAAGCGCAGAGTTTCGATACTTATCGTACTTTTGTCGACAAAGATCTGGAACTATCAGCAAGACTTCACGAATGGTTTGACGAAGCGGTTACCCTGGCAACATTACTGATCGCCTGTGATAAACACGTGACAAGCCAAGGCTTTGTAGGACAAAAATTTAGCGATTACCAGCGCTACCGTCTAGTGCTGAATAGGCTTTATGTGATGATTAATCAAGGGTTCTACCTTCTTGACAACGCGGCCGTAGAAATCACTGCTTTTCTGACGACGCTGCACCAAAGTCACCTCAGCCAGCGCTGGATGATGACTCATCAAGAGAAGTTATCTTTTTTCGAACAGCATCAGCGGGATATCACGCAATATATATTTATTGAGGCTAATGAAGGGGGGGATTACTGTTACCATTTAGAGAGCGGTCAACTTGTCCCATCTCCAGATGCTATTCAGCCGAATATAGGTGAAGCCGAGCTAGCCTTCGCTCGTCAACTCCACGCTGACTCATCAGCTCAATATTTAAGAGATAGCGTAAGAAAGCGGATGCCGTTAAAAGGGGGTAAAGAACCTATCGCGGTAATGGAGTCATAAAGACAAATAAAAAACTGCACCTTACTTCGTTGAGTGTCCAACTTTTTGGGTGCAGTTCATAAGGTGGGGTTTTTTAAGCTCTTTAACTTAGTGTTCTTCGTGCAGCGTGTCGTCTTTACGACAGTCGCCAGCGGTACAGTGGCCGTAGAGGTATAAGCTGTGGTTAGTCAGTTTGATACCAAAGCGCTTTGCGATATCGCGTTGACGAGTCTCAATAAATTCGTCGGAAAACTCAATGACACGACCACAGTCTAAGCAGATCAGATGATCGTGATGCTGTTGCTGTGTCAATTCGAAAACTGATTTTCCACCTTCGAAATTATGGCGGGTAACGATGCCTGCATCGTCAAATTGGTTCAATACGCGATAAACTGTCGCTAAACCAATCTCTTCACCCATATCAATAAGCCGCTTATACAAATCTTCCGCACTGACGTGGTGACATTCTGGTTCCTGAAGCACTTCCAAAATTTTTAATCTTGGTAGCGTGACCTTCAGTCCAGCTTTTTTCAGTGCAGAGTTGTTATCAGTCATGCAGTATTGTCCTGTTGCTTTATTAAAAGGGACATTGAGAAGCCCCTTTTATATTTAAATTCGCCTATTACGGTAACACATTTGGTAGAAAAACCCCATCAAGCATTAAGGATTTCTTTTAACTGCATTTCATCAGTAATTTGCTGCACCCAGCTCGTTACACGTTCAGTTGTGAGTTCAGGCTGACGGTCTTCATCGATCGCTAGGCCTAAGAAATGTTTATCATCCGCCAAGCCTTTAGACTCTTCAAAATGGTAACCCTCAGTCGGCCAGTGCCCAACAATAACCGCACCTTTAGGCTCAATAAAATCGCGAATAGTCCCTAAGGCATCACAAAAATATTCCGAGTAATCTTCTTGGTCACCGCAGCCGAAGAGGGCGACTAACTTACCTGCGAAATCAATCTCTTCAAGCGTTGGGAAAAAGTCATCCCAATCACATTGCGCTTCACCGTAATACCAAGTAGGGATACCGAGCAAGAGGATATCATAAGCTTCAAGGTCCTCTTTGGCACATTTAGCAATATCATGAACGTCAGCAACTTCTTTACCTAGCTGCTTCTGGATCATTTTTGAGATATTTTCAGTGTTGCCGGTATCACTACCGAAAAAGATGCCTACGATTGCCATGGGGAGCTTTACCTCTTGAATCTATGTTCTAAATAGAGTGAATAATGATTGTCATGATGATAGCAGACCTGAAAATCTTGCGGAACTTGTAAAGTTTACAGATTTATCCGTGAGTGCGTATTAATCACTGCTAAGTGCGAGTTGTGAAGCGATCATCGTCTCGATTAATTCACTTCGGCTCATATTGTGTTGGTCTGCTAGCGTATTCAATGCTTCGACGATTTCACTGGGCATCTTCAGTTCAACACGCTGTAGGCCCTTATCTTTATCTCGTCTTAACTGATTACGCTTATTAATACGTAACTGCTCATCGCGTGTTAAAGGACTCGTCTTCGGGCGGCCAGGTCGGCGCTCTTCTGCAAACAAGTCTAGCGTCGTTCGATCAGTGTGTTCTTTTGCCATGATGAGAAAATGAGTACCTGCAGGACGTCTTAGGGTTAAGCCTATGCTGCATCATGAAATAGGTCGTTGATGCCTGCTAAAAATGAGCGCGCAATAATACTCTACCGCACCGTACAGCGCCATCGAAAATCGTCACTGAACGATTTTTTATCCTGTGATAGATAAAAAACGGTTTACTGCGCGTTGTACCGCTTGCGGTTTTTCGGCATGAACCCAGTGACCCGCACCGGCAATAACATAGGCTTTCGCTTGGGGAAATTGCGCGAGCAGAAGCGCTTGATAGCACGCATCAAGATAGGTTGAATTTTTGCCGCGAATAAACAGTACTGGTCCATGCCACTCAGGCAGTGTCTCCCAGTCTGAAATCGTGGTGTAGTTGTTCCAAAGCGCCGAGATGGCAAAACGCCACTCGCCATGATGAAAAGATTTTAAGAGAAATTGAATAACGTCTGCTTCATCAAGAGTACGTTCCATGATGCTTTTTGCCTCGCGTCGGTCGCTAACTCCGGCTTGAGTGACCGCTTCCATGGCGGCAAACATACTATCGTGGCGACGGGTCGTGTAATGAACTGGGGCAATATCAATAATGACCAGCTGTTTGATGCGAGAGGGGAAGAGAGCCGTCATGGCCATGGCAATTTTACCGCCCATGGAATGCCCGATAACAATAACGTCCGAAAGGTGATGTGAGTCGAGCGTATCAAACATATCTTGCGCCATTGCTGCATAATCCATCTGCTCGCTACGCGGCGATAATCCGTGATTACGTACATCGACTTGTAGGACAGTATGAGTTTGACGGAGGTCACGGGCAAGGATCCCGAGATTATCTAAACTTCCAAATAAGCCATGAATAAGAAGTATTGCGGGTTGATTGCTGGCAAATTGTGCAGAATGCAGGCGGTTATTTAAAATCATCGTTAAAGATCTTACTGCTAATAGGGTAAGTTAAGGTATCATGAAATTTACCTTGAAGCTTATTTACCGAAAGCTTAAGGCATTATCTGAGTTTTGGCGGGAAACAGGTTAAAACTGTTGGTTAACGCCAGTTTAAATTTATAATCGCACCGACTTAGGTCCTACGAATTGTTTCTCTCATTCATTTGGCTTAAGTCTCAAATATTTTTGCACGGACTACAATGAAAACGATTGAAATAGATGACGACCTATATCGCTTTATCGCCAGCCATACACAGCATATTGGTGAGAGCGCGTCTGAGATTTTACGCAGAATGTTAAAAGTCACTGACCAAGCGTTGCAGGAAGCAGACACCGCAGCCATTACTTCTGAGGCGTTATCTAAGGCAAAAGCGTCAAATGATAAGAAGCCTTCTGATCGTGTTCGTGCCGTGCGTGAGTTACTGCTCTCCGATGTGTACGCCGAGCAAAAGCGTGCGGTAAATCGGTTTATGTTAATTCTGTCAACGCTTTATCAGCTGGATGCGGAGGCTTTTTCTCAAGCAACGCAATCCATGCAAGGGCGGACTCGTCTCTATTTTGCAGGCGATGAATTGACGTTATTACAAAGTGGCAACCACACCAAGCCTAAGCATATTTCTGGCACTCCCTATTGGGTTATCACAAATACTAATACTGGCCGTAAATGCAGTATGGTTGAACATATTATGCAAACAATGAAGTTACCGCAGGAACTGACAGATAAGGTTTGCGGAACGCTATAAAATTATAACTTGTACCGGAGAAGTACTCATGGCAACTCACCCTAGAGCAGGGCAACCCGCTGGGCAAAACGATCTTATCAACGTGGCGCAGTTGACGGCTCAATATTATGTATTGACGCCAGATGTATCCAATACGGAACACGCTGTAAAGTTTGGTACCTCCGGGCATCGCGGCAGCGCTACACGTCAGAGTTTTAACGAAGCTCATATCTTGGCGATTGCCCAAGCAATTGCCGAAGAGCGCCAGAAGCAAGGGATTACAGGCCCTTGCTATGTGGGTAAAGATACTCACGCGCTTTCAGAGCCCGCCATGATTTCGGTACTTGAAGTGCTTTTAGCAAATGGCGTTGAAGTGATTATCCAAACCGATAACGGCTATACGCCAACCCCTGCTATCTCTAATGCTATCTTGGAACACAACAAACAATCTGGCCCTCAGGCCGATGGGATTGTGATTACGCCTTCGCATAATCCTCCAGAAGACGGGGGGATTAAATATAACCCGCCTAATGGTGGACCTGCCGATACCAATATCACTAAAGTGGTTGAAGACCGAGCTAATGCATTAATCCAACAGGGCTTGGAAGGTGTTAAGCGTCTTTCAATTACTGAGGTCAATGCCAGTTCACTGCTTAAGCAAGTTGACCTTATTCAGCCTTATGTTGAAGGACTTGCAGAGGTCATTGATTTTGCTGCAATCAAGAAAGCGGGTCTCCATCTTGGTGTGGACCCACTCGGCGGCAGTGGTATTGAGTATTGGAAACGTATTGCCGAGCATTACCAGTTAGATATCACTCTGGTGAACGACCACGTTGACCAAACATTCCGCTTTATGCATTTAGATAAAGATGGCGCAGTGCGTATGGACTGCTCTTCAGAGTGTGCGATGGCGGGATTATTGGCATATCGCGAGCAATTTGACCTGGCTTTTGGTAACGATCCCGATTACGACCGTCATGGTATTGTTACGCCTGCGGGATTAATGAATCCTAACCACTACTTGGCCGTAGCGATTAATTATCTCTTCCAACATCGTCCACAATGGGGACAAAATGTTGCTGTCGGTAAAACATTAGTTTCCAGTGCGATGATTGACCGTGTAGTGGAGAGTATTGGCCGCAAGCTGATTGAAGTGCCGGTCGGCTTTAAGTGGTTTGTAGACGGTCTTTACGAAGGTACGCTCGGTTTTGGCGGTGAAGAGAGTGCAGGGGCATCTTTTTTACGTTTCGACGGAACGGCTTGGTCAACGGATAAAGATGGCATCATTATGTGTCTACTTGCGGCCGAAATCACAGCGGTAACGGGGAAAAACCCACAGCAACATTATGATGAACTGGCTGAAAAGTTTGGTTCGCCGAGCTATAACCGCCTACAAGCTGCGGCGACTTCTGCGCAGAAGAGTGCGTTGTCTAAGCTCTCACCAGAGATGGTTAGCGCTGACACGCTGGCCGGTGATCCCATTATTGCTCGCCTGACTCGTGCACCGGGTAATGATGCTGCTATCGGTGGTCTAAAGGTAATGACTGAAAACGGCTGGTTTGCGGCGCGTCCTTCAGGTACAGAGGATGCTTACAAGATCTATTGTGAAAGCTTCCTTGGGGCTGAACATCGCCAACGTATTGAAAAAGAAGCAGTAGAAATTGTTAGTGAAGTTCTGAAAAACGCTTAATTGCTCTGCTGTGATAAGGCGCCTTAATGGCGCCTTTTTTATTATTGGCTACACTTAAACGATGCTAATTAATACTTAAGGGTAAGATTTTACCCAGTTAATTGAAAAGGATGACAATGAATGCAGCTCACACTTGCCAGATTTTATTGGCCTGCTGACGCTATAGTCGACACCCTAAATTTCCCTCAGGTTTTCCAGAGCGAAGCGGGGCCTGTGAGCGTCTCCATCATTGATATTCCATTAACTCACAAAAGTATCGATGAACTCCTTTCACCTCCTTTTCATCTAGAAAAGTGGTTCGATGGGCAGGGGTTATTTCTCGACACACTCTGTGGTGTAGTGATCGATAACTATTATCCACCCGATCATCCTGAAAGCTCTAAAATCAGACGGCTATTTTGTTTACTCGCCGAAGAGCTAGATGTTGTGCCGGTGATCAATAAGAATGATTTGGCTGATGCGTCACAGTGGGATCATTTTGTTGAGCAGATAAGTGTTTTGCACGAGTTTAATCAACTGCTAAGTGAAGCGTTAACGACTCATAAATTAATTGAGTTCCATACGCGTTATAAAATGCAATTTTTGGCTCATTCACAACCTGCTTATCGGCAGCTCGGGCCGTTAGTCGCCAATATCAAGCATGAACCTTCCTTATACGAGTTTGCACATCAGTATCGTCAGCATTTTATGCGTTTACTGCGCTACCCTGCGACGGTGCAGAATCACACTAATGTTGTGATGCATCTGCAGGGGTACTTTCGTAAAAAGGTCAATGATGAGGCTCGTCAACGGCTTACCGCACTTATCCACCAATATCGATTGGGGGAAGTCTCTCTAGGTGAGGTAAAGGCAACGCTACGAACAATGCAGGCTGCCGCTCCACACGGGTGGTTAGCTCAACAACGTTATCTTTATCCTTGGTTTATTGAATACGATTTATAGGCAGAATGATATGTCGCAGCAGCATTTAGTATGGTTTCGCCACGATTTACGCTTACGGGATAACCCTGCACTCTCCGCCGCCTGTATCGATAACGAGGCTGAGGTAATCGCTTTATGGTGTATAACACCGGAGCAATGGCAACAGCACAATGTTTCCGCCCGACAGCTCAACTATCAGTATGATGCATTAGTCGTACTCCAGCAGGATCTGAAAGAAAGAAGGATCCCGCTGTTAGTTATTGAAACAGCCACTTATCAAACGCTTGAAAAAGAATTCATGCAGTTATGTGAAAAGCATAAAATAGATAAAGTGTTCTATAACTACCAATATGAAGTGAACGAACGCCAACGCGACCAGCGTATTGAAGCGCTTTGCCACCAACAAGATATCGTATGCCAAGGGTTTAATGACTCGACACTCTACCCCCCAGGCTCGGTGCTGACGGGGCAGGGGAAGATGTATCATGTTTTCACTCCCTTTTCCCGTGCGGTCCTCAAGAAACTGAGTACAGAAGAGGTAGAGTGCAGCACACTTCCTCAGAAACGTTCCTATCCTTCTTCCGTTAAGCCTTCAGCATTGCCTGACTTTTCGACCAACGAAGGGAAATACGACTCAAAAAGATTTCCTGCGGGTCACGACGCCGCGTTATCGCGACTGCGTGAGTTTTCAAAAAGTCGAGTAGAGGGTTATGCTGAGCAGCGTGACTTACCTGCCGAAGATGATACCAGCCGTTTATCTGCAGCCTTGGCGATTGGACTGCTTTCAGCAAAACAGTGTGCGAAACGTGTCATCAATGATCATCCTCATGTATTTGAACAGGCTGGTGGGGCGGCGACTTGGTTAAACGAACTGATCTGGAGAGACTTTTATCGTCATCTTTTAGTCGCTGAGCCGCAGCTTTGTCGCTATAAGCCTTTCCAAACCTGGACGGATCATATTACGTGGCAGAATAACAAAAAGCATTTTTCTGCATGGTGTGAAGGAAACACCGGTTTCCCCATAGTCGATGCTGGCATGCGTCAATTGAATCAAACCGGTTGGATGCATAACCGCTTAAGAATGGTATGTGCCAGTTTCTTAGTGAAAGACCTGTTGATTGATTGGCGATGGGGAGAGCATTATTTTTCTCAACAACTTATCGATGGCGACTTAGCGGCCAACAATGGGGGATGGCAGTGGGCTGCTTCAACAGGTACTGATGCGGCGCCTTATTTTAGGATTTTTAATCCTACTCGTCAGAGCGAGCGTTTCGATCCACAGGGCACGTTTATCCATCAATGGCTTCCAGAACTTGAGGAGGTTCCTGAAAAAAATATTCACGAGCCTTGGTTATGGGCAGATAAACAGAATAAGAAACTTGATTACTCGCGACCAATTGTGGAACATCGCCATGCTCGGGAAGTGACCCTGCAAGCATTTGAACAGGCGCGAAAACATCGATAATCGTTAGAGTTAGGACAGAGTATGAAAAACACCCTCTTAGAACAGCATATTGACCGTTACTTAAACAGTTCTCAATTTAAAGACTACGCGCCTAATGGCCTACAAGTCGAAGGGCGTGAGAGGGTACAAAAAATTGTGACGGGAGTGACTGCTTGCCAAGCATTACTGGACCGAGCGGTGGAACTGGAGGCTGATGCGATTATTGTCCACCATGGCTATTTTTGGAAGAACGAGCCAGTGGTCATTAAAAATATGAAGCGTCAACGTCTTAAGACCCTATTGACCCACGACATTAATTTGTACGGATGGCACTTGCCCTTAGATGCTCATCCAGAAGTAGGCAACAACGTGCAGCTGGCTAAGTTATTAGATATCACGGTTACGGGAGAAATCGAAGCTTACTTGCTTGAAGGCCACTTTGAGAAGCCCCTTAGCGCGTCACAACTGTCTCAACGGTTAGCCGAGCGCTTACAACGCCAACCCCTATATTGTGGCCCTGACGAAAAAGGGATAATCACACGTATTGCCTGGTGTACGGGCGGCGCACAGGACTTCATTGAACGAGCGGCAGATGCAGGCGTCGATGCTTTTATTACCGGAGAAGTCTCTGAAAGAACGGCACATATCGCTCGTGAACGCGGGATACACTTCTTCAGTGCCGGACACCATGCTACCGAGCGGGGAGGGATCCAGGCCTTGGGTGAGTGGTTAACGCGTACGCATGGTGTCGACGTCACCTTTATCGATATTGACAATCCGGTGTGAGTTACTGTGTTAAATACTCAATAAAACAGGTTTTTATCCCTTACCGCCACCGCCAATAACTGATAAGTTAATATAATGTTTCATAGACCTATTGTGTTCACCACTAGGGAGTGAGCTTTGTCAGCGATGCGTTATTATATGTTGGGCGAAAGAACACTGGTGATTGAGTCCCCGCCACCCGTGTCGCTTTCTCTGCAACAACGTATTTGGGGGCTGGCTCAGAAGGTTATCCACGAACCGGGGGTGGCGGAAGTCGTTCCCGGTATGAACAACCTCACCATTCAGCTGAACGCTATTCCTGCCTCGCAACAGGAGGCGATAGCCTTACTCAAAATATGGTGGCAAGAAGCGCAATCATTCCTCCCCCATTCTCGAAATATCGATATCCCCGTTCTTTACGGTAACTCGGCAGGCCCTGATTTAGTCTCACTGGCCGAGAGGGTGGGATTAACGCCCAAACAAGTGGTTGAGGCCCATAGCGCTGAACGCTACACCGTATTTTTCATTGGTTTTCAACCTGGTTTTCCTTATCTTTCGGGGCTATCCCCTAGCTTAGCTTGTCCACGCCATAAAACGCCTCGATTATCAGTGCCAGCCGGCAGTGTTGGTATTGCGGGGACCCAAACCGGTATTTATCCCTTAACCTCCCCAGGGGGATTGCAAATTATCGGACAGACCTCTTGCCAGTTATTCAATGAGAAACGCGAACACCCTTTCTTATTGCGCCCTGGCGATACCGTTCGTTTTGTACCGAATAAGGATGGAATATGCTGACGGTGATTAAAGCAGGCTTAGCCAGCTCCATACAGGATGGCGGTCGGTTTGGTTTGGGTCAATATGGTGTCGGGCGCTGTGGCGCATTGGATTTTCCTGCTATGCAAACGGCCAATATACTAGTAGGTAATGATAAAAATCAGGCTGTCATTGAAGTTACACAAGGGAATGCTCTTCTTCGCTTTGAACAATCCTGTTGGTTCGCGCTGACGGGTGCCGATTGCCAAAGTCGTTTATCGGGGCAGAGAGTGGCGACAGGTTGGCGATATTATGCTCGAGCAGGTCAGACGTTACATCTGCAGTCCCCTTTGAGAGGAATGCGAAGCTATCTGGCTGTTAGCGGTGGATTCGACCTCCCCGAGGTGATGGGTTCACAAAGCACTGACTTGAATGCTGGGTTTGGTGGCTTTCAAGGCCGTTTTTTACAAAATGGCGACACATTACCTCTGGGGCATGCATCACAACAGTTTGAGTGCTCCATAGGGGTGAGACAGTTACTCTGGGGTAACCGAGTACGTGTTATTCCTGGTCCGGAGTTCAAACAGTTTACCAACGATTCGCAGCAGGCTTTTTGGCGTACAGGGTGGACATTAACCGCGCAAAGCAATCGGATGGGTCATCGACTGCAGGGAAGGGGATTAAAGTTCTCCCATCGTGAAGAGTTGCTTTCCCATGGTGTATTACCCGGGACGATCCAAGTTCCCCCCAGTGGTCAACCCGTTATCCTGTTAGCCGATGCGCAAACCACTGGCGGTTATGCGCGTATTGGCCAGGTTATTGAGTGTGATCTTTATCATTTGGCGCAATTACGTCCCCGGGAACCGCTACATTTTCTTTATTGTACCTTAGCGCAAGCACGCGAAGCGGCGCTTGCCCAGCAGCAGGTATTGAATATGATTGAATGGGGCGTTAGTAGACACTCCTGAGGACGATTTGATTGCGTAAAACTTTTTTACGTTTTTTCGACGCTGATAGTAACGACTCTTTGGCTGGTGGCTGTTTATGTTGGCGCATATTGACTACACTTATTTAAACACTTTAGAAAAACCGCACCACAAAGGTACCGGTTCCATTATAAAATTGACAAGGAGCTTTACGTGGCAAATAAGATAAACTTTCTGAGTGATCTGACGGGTTCTTTTTCTTCACCTTGTAGCGAAAACCCGACGGTTCGCATGATCGAAGCGGGTTATCAGAAAGAAGGAATGAATGCGCGTTTCATCACCTGTGAAGTCGGTCCAGAGAAGCTTGAGCAAGCAATCAATGGCGCGATAGCCATGGGATGGAAAGGTTTTAGCTGCTCACTACCCAACAAACAAGAAGTCATTCAATATCTTGACGAGCTCGATACCTCAGCCCAAGTCATTGGTGCGGTTAACTGCGTTGTGATTAAAGACGGTAAACTTACCGGTTATAACACTGATGGACAGGGCTTTATTGAAGCGCTCAGTGATATTACCTCGGTAAAAGGTAAGCATATTACTTTACTCGGTGCAGGGGGAGCTGCGCGTGCGATTGCCGTTGAGGCTGCCTTGGCGGGCGCAAAACATATTACTCTGATTAACCGCAATGAAGAGCGCGGCGAGGCCTTAGTTAAACTGATTGAAAAGAATACCGATGCGAAGGCTTCGTTCACAAAATGGACCAAGCAAGTAGCGATTGATAGTCAAACTGAGATTTTGGTCAATGCTACGTCGATTGGTTTAAACGATGAAGAAGCGATTCCAGACATTGATCTCGCATCCATTGATAAAGCGATGATCGTGGCAGATGTGATCCCGAATCCTCCCGAAACAAAATTACTTCGCGAGGCGGGTAAAAAGGGATGCACTACATTAAATGGCTTAAATATGCTGGTCAACCAAGGCGCACAAAACGTTTATAATTGGTTTGGTAAGAAAGTTGATCGTGCGCCAATGAAGGCATCGTTAGAAGCGATCTTTAACGCTAAATAAGTTGAAAGGGGAGAGCATCGCTCTCCCCGAAGCGTGCACTAAACTTAGCGCTTCGATTCAAACTTACGTTCGGTATAACCCGTATATAGCTGACGCGGACGTGCGATTTTCATTCCTTCTTCGTGCATCTCTATCCAGTGAGAAATCCAACCAACGGTTCGTGCCATCGCAAAAATAACGGTAAACATCGAGGTGGGGATCCCCATCGCTTTCAAGATCAAGCCTGAGTAGAAATCGACGTTAGGGTATAATTTACGTTCGATGAAATAGGGGTCGTTCAACGCAATATGCTCAAGTTGCATCGCAACTTCCAATAAATCATCTTTCATTCCTAATTCTTCTAAGACCTCATGGCAGGTTTCACGCATAACGGTGGCACGTGGATCATAGTTTTTGTAGACCCGATGACCAAAGCCCATTAAACGGAACGAATCGTTTTTATCTTTTGCTCTACGTACAAATTCTGGGATATGTTCGACGCTGCTAATTTCTTCGAGCATATGTAATGTCGCCTCGTTAGCACCACCGTGTGCTGGCCCCCATAATGAAGCGATTCCCGCAGCGATACAGGCAAAAGGGTTCGCCCCAGAAGAGCCAGCGGTTCTTACCGTTGACGTTGACGCATTTTGTTCATGGTCAGCATGCAGAATAAGAATACGGTCCATTGCACGTTCTAATACCGGATTAATTTTGTACTCTTCGCACGGTGTCGCAAACATCATATGCAGGAAGTTCCCGGCATAGGAAAGATCGTTACGCGGGTAGACAAAAGGTTGCCCAATAGAATATTTGTAACACATTGCGGCAACGGTAGGCATTTTGGACAGTAAACGGAACGCGGCAATTTCGCGGTGGCGAGGATTATTGACGTCCATTGAGTCATGGTAAAACGCTGCGAGAGCACCGGTCACCCCACACATAACGGCCATTGGGTGTGAGTCACGACGGAATCCATGGAACAGTCGGGTGATCTGCTCGTGGATCATAGTATGGCGAGTAACTTGCGTTTTAAATTGTTGGTATTGTTCCGCGGTAGGGACTTCACCATTGAGCAGGATGTAGCAGACTTCAAGGTAATCGGATTTCGTGGCTAATTCAGCAATAGGAAAACCGCGATGCAGCAGGATACCTTCCTCACCATCAATATAAGTGATTTTGGATTCGCAAGACGCTGTCGAAGTGAAGCCAGGGTCAAAAGTAAAAACGCCATGAGATCCTAACGTGCGCACATCGATAACATCTTGGCCTAATGTTCCTTTAAGTACATTCAGGTCGACGACTGACTCACTAGAGTCGAGTTTAAGTGTCACCTTTTTATCTGTCATTTACTGCCTCCAAAAAGAACGATTGGAACGATCTCCAAATACTGTTTCGCGAATTTGTTAAAATTTTGTCATCAATTTATATCAAAACTGAGTCAAACGATATAGCGATCATCCGGTGCAATGCGCTGAATAATCATACGATATGTCGAGCAATCACAGGGATGCCCTTGTTTTAAAATAATTTTAGCGACTATCTCACAGCGTGAATCTTTCGTAAAAAAAATAAATTTCGTCATCTATTCTATTTTTCATAACCTATAGTAATTAAATAGCTAAAAAACTATAACATTTGGTAATGTCGTGGTTTATTGTGTCTAAATGTAAAATAAAGCCTTTATTTGCATCAAATCAGTGGATTAGCGATAAGTAAATGTCAGTAATAGTGAGTTAGATCACTGATTTGTTTTAATTTACACAAAGAAATTGTAGAGTAATTGTAATAAGATTGTGATCTCTCTATAATCCCTACTAGGTCTCCGGATTTACCTGTTTCAGGAGGCACCCAGCGTTTTTTTCGTCTAACACTGGATGTGACTGTTCTGTAAGTGAGCTTCACCAGAAGTTGGCAAGCAGCAGGGCCGGAGGAGACATAATAAAAAAGAGCTGTGTGGGCAAAACCGTGAATAAACAAAGACCTGTCAACTTGGATCTCTCGACGATCCGGTTTCCCGTTACTGCAATAGCATCCATTCTCCACCGTGTATCAGGCGTAATTACCTTCGTCGCGCTGGGAATCTTACTTTGGTTGCTAGGGCTCTCTCTCTCATCTCCAGAAGGTTTCAATCAAGCGGCTGCCATCATGGGAAGTTTCTTCGTGAAATTTATCCTGTGGGGGATCTTAACAGCACTGGCCTATCATATTGTCGGGGGAATCCGCCATCTGCTTGCGGACTTTGGCTTTATGGAAGAAACCATGGTTGCTGGAAAACGGAGTGCTGTGGCCTCCTTTATCATTGCAGCCATACTGTCGATTTTAGCGGGGGTTCTCGTATGGTAAACAATGTTTCCGCACTCGGAAGAAATGGCGTACATGATTGGTTATTGCTGCGAGCAGCCGCGATTCTGATTGCACTGTATGTCGTCTATATTCTTGGTTTTTTCGTGGTCAGCGGCCCACTTAACTACGATATGTGGCGCGGCTTTTTTGCCATGCCTTTTACCAAGGTATTTACGCTCCTCACGCTATTATCGATTCTCATTCACGGCTGGATTGGCATGTGGCAGGTGTTGACTGATTACGTTAAAAACCTTGCTGTCCGTCTGGTCGTGCAACTGATTATTATTATCGCATTAGCGAGCTATGCGATTTATGGCACATTTGTGGTGTGGGGTGCGTAATGAAACTGCCTGTTAGAGAATTCGATGCGATTGTGATTGGTGCGGGCGGCGCGGGTATGCGTGCAGCACTACAAATTTCACAATCTGGTCAAAGTTGTGCGTTATTATCAAAAGTATTTCCCACCCGTTCTCACACTGTTTCCGCACAAGGCGGCATTACTGTGGCATTAGGGAATACGCATGAAGATAACTGGGAATGGCACATGTACGACACCGTCAAAGGCTCCGATTATATCGGTGACCAAGACGCTATCGAATATATGTGTAAAACCGGCCCCGAAGCGATCTTAGAGCTTGAGCATATGGGTTTACCCTTCTCTCGTTTAGAAGATGGCACCGTTTACCAACGTCCGTTTGGCGGTCAATCGAAGAATTTCGGTGGCGAGCAAGCTGCACGAACGGCAGCGGCGGCTGACCGTACTGGGCATGCTTTATTGCATACGCTTTACCAGCAAAATTTAAAAAACCATACCACCATATTTTCCGAGTGGTACGCTTTAGATTTGGTAAAAAATGCCGATGGAGCAGTAGTAGGCTGTACGGCAATCTGTATTGAAACGGGTGAAGTCGTCTATTTCAAAGCCCAGGCAACGATATTGGCTACGGGCGGAGCAGGACGTATTTACCAATCAACGACCAATGCGCACATCAATACAGGGGATGGCGTGGGCATGGCGCTTCGAGCAGGCGTGCCGGTTCAAGATATGGAAATGTGGCAGTTCCACCCAACAGGTATTGCGGGTGCTGGCGTTCTGGTGACGGAAGGCTGTCGTGGTGAAGGTGGATACTTATTGAATAAGCATGGTGAGCGTTTTATGGAGCGTTATGCTCCTAACGCCAAAGACCTTGCTGGCCGTGACGTTGTTGCCCGTTCAATGATGATCGAAATTCGTGAAGGTCGTGGTTGTGATGGCCCTTGGGGTCCACACCTCAAATTAAAACTCGACCACTTAGGCAGCGAAGTCCTCGAGTCACGGCTACCAGGGATCTTGGAACTCTCTCGCACCTTTGCGCATGTGGATCCCATTAAAGAGCCGATCCCTGTCATCCCAACGTGTCACTACATGATGGGTGGGATCCCGACTAAGGTATCAGGTCAAGCCTTGACGGTTGATGCCCAAGGTAACGACGTTGTTGTGCCAGGGTTATTTGCGGTGGGTGAGATTGCTTGTGTGTCAGTACATGGGGCTAACCGCTTGGGCGGTAACTCCTTACTCGACCTTGTAGTGTTTGGCCGTGCAGCGGGCTTACATCTGCAAGAATCGATCGCTTCTCAGGGCACACTGCGAGAGGCGACCGAAGAAGAGATCGCACAAGCGATGAGCCGTTATCAACGCTGGGAAGATAACCGTGAGGGTGAAGATCCCGCTGAGATTCGTAAAGCACTACAAACCTGTATGCAACACAACTTCTCGGTCTTCCGTGAAGGCGATGCGATGGCTAAAGGCTTAGAAGAGCTAAAATCGATCCGTAAGCGTTTACACAATGCGCGTCTCGATGACCGCTCACCCGATTTTAATACACAGCGTATTGAATGCTTAGAACTCGATAATTTGATGGAAACTGCTTTTGCAACGGCAGTGGCGGCAAACTATCGTACAGAAAGCCGTGGTGCTCACAGTCGTTTCGATTACCCAGAACGGGATGATGAGAAATGGTTATGTCATAGCCTCTATCTGCCACAGAGTGAGAGTATGACCCGACGTGAGGTGAACATGCAGCCTACGCTGCGCGAAGCGTTCCCTCCCAAAGTGCGTACTTACTAATTGGCGGAGAGACTAATGAAGCTCGAATTTTCTGTATATCGTTATAACCCAGAAGTCGATGATGCTCCGCGTATGCAAGACTATACGCTGGAGGCGGAAGAAGGGCGCGACATGATGTTATTGGACGCGCTGATTAAATTAAAAGAGCAAGACCCAACGCTAGCGTTTCGTCGTTCATGCCGTGAAGGCGTCTGCGGTTCCGACGGCATTAACATGAACGGGAAAAATGGATTAGCTTGTGTCACACCGGTCTCTGCACTGTCTGGTAAAGGGAAGATTATTATTCGCCCACTACCTGGCTTACCGGTTGTTCGCGACTTAGTCGTCGATATGGCACAGTTTTACACCCAATACGAGAAGATTAAGCCTTTCTTGTTAAATGATAATAAAAATCCACCTGCACGTGAATTTTTACAATCGCCGGAAGACCGCGCACATCTTGACGGACTGTATGAGTGTATTCTCTGTGCATGCTGTTCTACATCCTGCCCATCATTTTGGTGGAACCCGGACAAATTTATCGGTCCCGCAGGATTACTCGCTGCTTATCGTTTCTTAATCGATAGTCGTGACACCGAGACAGAGTCACGTTTGGATAATTTGGATGATGCTTTCAGCGTATTCCGTTGTCATAGCATTATGAACTGTGTCAATGTCTGCCCTAAAGGTCTCAACCCGACTAAGGCGATTGGTCACATCAAATCCATGTTACTGAAACGTGGTGCATAGCATCATCAAGCGGGGAGGGTGACTCCCCGTTGTTTTACTGGCATCTTTGTCAATTCGATTGCACAGTAAGTCGTCGAATTGCCAAAGGTTCCCTGCGGGGGCAGTACTCTTTGCACTCGTATCGCTGAACCGATAGAACAGAGCGGTCATCTGTTTGGGTATCTCCGTTTAACGGTGAATTATATTACGAAAAGCATAGCATTGCTTAAGGGATCACTATGCAGAATAGCGCAATGAAATCCTGGCTAGACTCATCCTGGCTGGCCGGCGCGAACCAGTCCTATATCGAGCAGTTGTATGAGGATTACCTCACCGATCCTGACTCGGTAGATAGTGTCTGGCGTGAAAGGTTCGCACAATTCCCCGCGGACGCACTAAGACCTGATCAATATCATTCCACAACGCGAGAGTATTTTCGGCGTCTAGCCAAAGATGCGACACGTTATACTACCTCGGTGAGTGATCCTGAAACCAACTCCAAACAGGTTAAGGTATTACAACTCATCAATGCTTTTCGTTTCCGCGGCCATCAAAAAGCCAATTTAGACCCTTTAGGGCTGTGGCAACAAGAGGAAGTTCCTGATCTCGATCCGGCATTTCATGGTTTAAGTGCCAGTGATTTTAATGAAAGCTTCAATGTCGGTTCGTTTGCCTCAGGCAAAGAGACAATGAAACTTTCCGATATATTTGACGCATTGAAACAGACTTATTGCGGGTCAATTGGTGCGGAGTATATGCATATCACCAACACCGAAGAGAAACGTTGGATTCAGCAACGTATCGAATCGGTCGCCGGTCAAGCAACCTTCAGTGCGGAAGAAAAGAAAAAATTTTTAAAAGAGCTTACCGCTGCTGAAGGAATGGAAAAGTATTTAGGGGCTAAGTTCCCTGGAGCCAAGCGCTTTTCTCTTGAAGGCGGGGATGCTTTAATCCCAATGCTGCGTGAAATGATCCGCCATGCGGGTAAGCAGGGAACGCAAGAAGTGGTACTGGGTATGGCACACCGTGGCCGCCTTAACGTGCTGATCAACGTTCTCGGTAAAAAAACACAAGATCTGTTCGATGAATTCGCCGGTAAACATCATGAGCATCTGGGTGCCGGTGATGTGAAATACCATATGGGCTTCTCATCGGATCTAGAAACAGAAGGTGGTTTGGTTCACTTAGCCTTGGCGTTTAACCCCTCTCACTTAGAAATTGTTAGCCCAGTGGTAATGGGATCTGTTCGTGCACGTCTTGACCGTCTTGATGAGCCTTCAGCCATTAACAAAGTCCTGCCAATCACCATTCACGGTGATGCGGCGGTAATTGGCCAAGGAGTGGTGCAAGAGACGCTAAATATGTCTCAAGCACGAGGTTATATGGTTGGCGGCACTGTACGTATCGTGATCAATAACCAAGTCGGTTTTACCACCTCTAATCCGAAAGATGCGCGTTCTACGCCTTATTGTACGGATATCGGCAAGATGATTCAGACGCCGATTTTCCACGTTAATGCCGATGATCCCGAAGCGGTCGCTTTTGTGACGCGCTTAGCCTTGGATTATCGTAATACCTTTAAGCGGGACGTCTTTATCGATCTCGTGTGCTATCGCCGCCATGGGCATAACGAAGCTGATGAGCCGAGTGCCACGCAGCCCGTGATGTACAAAAAAATTAAGCAACACCCCACGCCGCGTAAAATTTATGCGGATAAATTAACGGCCTCTAACGTCGTCAGTGCAGGCGAAGTGACTGAACTGGTCAATGTGTATCGCGATGCACTGGATGCAGGGGAATGTGTGGTGGAAGAGTGGCGTCCAATGACGCTGAACTCCTGTACTTGGTCACCTTATCTAAATCACGAGTGGGATGAAGCTTATCCTGCGACGGTTGACCAGAATCGACTCAAACAGATTGCGGTTAATCTAAGTCAGATCCCTGCTGAGATCGAAGCGCAATCTCGTGTGAAGAAAATTTATAATGATCGTCATGAGATGGCGGAAGGAAACAAAGCTTTCGATTGGGGCGGCGCAGAAAACTTAGCTTATGCCACCTTAGTTGACGAAGGCGTTTCAGTCCGTTTATCGGGTGAGGATTCAGGACGTGGTACCTTCTTCCATCGTCACGCGGTCATACATAATCAAAGCAATGGCTCGACCTTTACACCCCTTCACCATGTCCGTAAAGGGCAGGGTGTATTCAAAGTATGGGATTCCGTCTTATCCGAAGAAGCCGTACTGGCCTTTGAATATGGCTATGCGACAGCAGAACCCCGTACCTTGACGATATGGGAAGCACAATTCGGCGACTTCGCTAACGGTGCTCAAGTGGTGATTGACCAGTTCATCAGTTCAGGTGAGCAAAAATGGGGCCGGATGTGTGGATTAGTGATGCTGTTACCTCATGGCTACGAAGGCCAAGGTCCAGAACACTCATCGGCTCGTCTTGAACGTTATCTGCAGCTATGTGCCGATCAAAATATGCAGGTCTGTGTGCCCTCGACTCCAGCACAGGTTTACCACATGATACGTCGTCAGGCACTTCGCGGTATGCGCCGTCCACTGGTGGTGATGTCTCCGAAATCCCTGTTGCGTCATCCGCTAGCAATCTCAGGTATGGATGAACTGGCACAAGGCGAGTTTATGCCTGCTATTCCAGAAATCGATTCGCTGGATGCGCAGAAGGTTAAACGTGTGGTGCTCTGTTCCGGTAAGGTTTATTACGATTTACTAGAGCAACGTCGTAAAAACGAGCAAGACAACGTTGCCATTATTCGTATTGAGCAACTCTATCCGTTCCCACACAAAGCGGTCCAACAGGCGATCAGTGCTTACAGCCATGTTACTGATTTCGTGTGGTGCCAAGAAGAGCCGCTTAACCAAGGCGCTTGGTATTGTAGCCAACATAATTTCCATGATGTCGTCCCCGCTGGGGCCAAATTACGCTACGCTGGCCGAGCGGCTTCCGCTTCTCCAGCTGTGGGATATATGTCTGTTCACCAAAAGCAGCAGCAAGAATTAGTTAATGATGCGCTGAACGTTGATTGATAAAAAGGAAAGACAATGAGTAGCTTAGAAATTTTCGTTCCCGATTTACCGGAATCTGTTGCCGATGCCACGGTTGCAACTTGGCACAAACAGCCCGGTGACAGCGTCCAGCGCGATGAAGTGCTGGTAGAAATTGAAACCGATAAAGTGATTTTAGAGGTGCCTGCGGCGGCTGACGGTATTTTGGAAGCCATCGTTGAAGCAGAAGGGGCGACAGTCGTCTCTCGTCAGCTATTGGGTCGTCTTAAAGAGGGTAATAGTGCAGGCAAAGAGAGCACAGCTACGCCAACGCCTTCTCCGGTTTCAGCACCTGATTCCGCCGCAACGACGCCGGAAAATAGTGACGAGTCCAATGATTTCTTAACCCCTGCTATTCGCCGCTTAATCGCTGAACATACCTTGGATGCCACGCAAATTAAAGGTACGGGTGTGGGTGGACGTATTACCCGTGAAGATGTTGAAAAACATCTTGCCGCGGCGAAATCAGCGTCTAAAACAGAGACCGCTGCCCAGTCTGTAACCATGCCTCTTTCAAACCGTAGTGAGAAACGTGTTCCGATGACGCGTTTACGTAAACGTGTTGCAGAGCGTTTGTTAGAAGCCAAAAATAGCACCGCCATGTTGACCACCTTTAACGAGGTCAATATGAAGCCAATTATGCAAATACGTAAGCAGTACGGCGAAGCGTTCGAGAAACGTCATGGTGTGCGTTTAGGCTTTATGTCTTTCTACATTAAAGCGGTGGTTGAAGCCCTTAAACGTTATCCAGAAGTGAATGCTTCAATCGATGGCGATGATGTGGTGTATCACAACTATTTTGATGTCAGCATTGCGGTGTCAACGCCACGTGGCTTGGTCACACCTGTACTGAAAGATGTTGATGCATTGAGCATGGCTGACATCGAGAAGAAAATTAAAGAGTTAGCGATCAAAGGACGTGATGGCAAGTTAACGGTTGAAGAATTAACCGGTGGCAACTTTACGATCACCAATGGTGGAGTGTTTGGATCCTTGATGTCGACACCGATCATCAACCCACCACAAAGCGCGATCTTAGGGATGCATGCTATCAAGGATCGCCCGATGGCAGTCAACGGCCAAGTCGAAATCCTTCCAATGATGTATCTCGCACTCTCTTATGACCACCGTCTGATTGATGGTCGTGAATCAGTGGGCTACCTCGTTGCGATTAAAGACCTGCTTGAAGATCCTGCACGTCTGCTACTGGATGTCTAATTTACTGTGGCGCGTGTAATATGCGCCTATTTTTTTGACCTGAACGGATAATACCCTATGAATTTACATGAATATCAGGCGAAACAGCTTTTTGCTCGTTATGGCTTACCTGCGCCGTCTGGTTATGCTTGCAGTACGCCTCGTGAAGCTGAAGAAGCAGCATCAAAAATTGGTAGTGGACCTTGGGTAGTGAAATGCCAAGTCCATGCGGGCGGTCGCGGTAAAGCGGGTGGCGTAAAAGTCGTTAAGAGCAAAGAAGAGATCCGTAGCTTTGCCGAAGGCTGGTTAGGCAAGCGTTTAGTGACCTATCAAACTGATGGGCAAGGACAGCCGGTCAACCAAATCTTGGTTGAAGCCGCTACCGATATCGATAAAGAGCTATACCTCGGAGCAGTCGTTGACCGCAGTACTCGCCGCGTGGTGTTTATGGCGTCAACGGAAGGTGGCGTTGAAATTGAGAAAGTCGCTGAAGAGACCCCACACTTAATTCATAAAATGGCCCTGGACCCGTTAACGGGTCCAATGCCTTACCAAGGTCGTGAACTCGCGTTCAAATTAGGACTGGAAGGTAAGCAAGTCAGTCAATTCGCGAAAATCTTTATGGGACTGGCGACATTATTCCTTGAGCGCGATCTGGCATTAGTTGAAATTAACCCGCTGGTCATCACCACCCAAGGTGACCTCATCTGTTTAGATGGAAAACTTGGCGCTGATAGCAACGCGATGTTCCGTCAATCTGAATTACGCGAAATGCATGATCCAAGCCAAGAAGATTCCCGTGAAGCTCATGCGGCACAATGGGAACTAAACTATGTTGCATTGGAAGGCAACATCGGCTGTATGGTTAACGGTGCAGGCTTAGCGATGGGCACTATGGATATCGTTAAACACCATGGTGGGCAACCGGCTAACTTCCTCGATGTTGGGGGCGGGGCAACCAAAGAGCGCGTGACGGAAGCATTCAAAATTATTCTTTCTGACGATGCGGTGAAAGCGGTACTGGTGAATATCTTTGGTGGGATTGTCCGTTGTGACTTGATTGCCGACGGTATTATCGGTGCAGTTGAAGAGGTGGGGGTGAATGTCCCTGTCGTCGTTCGTCTCGAAGGAAATAATGCTGAATTAGGTGCACAACGTTTAGCAGAAAGTGGTCTAAATATTATTGCAGCTACCAGTTTGACTGACGCTGCCCAGCAAGTAGTCGCTGCGGCGGAGGGTAAATAATGTCTATTTTGATTGATAAGAATACTAAAGTCATCTGCCAAGGTTTTACCGGTGGCCAAGGCACGTTTCACTCCGAACAAGCGATCGCTTACGGCACGCAAATGGTGGGTGGCGTAACCCCAGGTAAAGGCGGAACAACGCACTTAGGTTTACCGGTGTTCAATACTGTACGGGAAGCGGTGGAAGTCACAGGCGCGACTGCTTCTGTAATCTACGTTCCCGCGCCATTCTGTAAAGACAGTATTTTAGAAGCGATTGATGCAGGCATAAAACTGATCATCACTATTACCGAAGGTATTCCTACGCTGGATATGTTAACGGTGAAGGTGAAATTGGACCAAGCAGGTGTGCGGATGATCGGTCCTAACTGTCCAGGTGTGATCACTCCAGGCGAGTGTAAAATTGGTATTATGCCAGGCCACATTCACCAACCAGGTCGTGTCGGGATTGTTTCACGTTCAGGCACTCTGACTTATGAAGCCGTGAAGCAAACAACCGATATTGGCTACGGTCAATCGACATGTGTTGGTATTGGTGGCGACCCTATTCCGGGTTCAAGCTTTATCGATATTCTTGAGTTATTCGAGAAAGATCCGCAAACTGAAGCGATCGTAATGATCGGTGAAATTGGTGGGAGTGCCGAAGAAGAAGCAGCCGCTTATATCAAAGCACATGTCACTAAACCTGTCGTTAGCTACATTGCCGGTGTAACGGCCCCGAAAGGTAAACGTATGGGACACGCAGGTGCCATCATTGCCGGCGGTAAAGGCACTGCTGACGAGAAATTTGCGGCATTAGAAGCTGCGGGTGTTAAAACAGTGCGCAGCCTTGCCGATATCGGTGATGCGGTGAAAGCGGTTCTACCTGCTCGCTAATTAATTAGTATTTGTTATTAAGCCATCGACAGTTCGATGGCTTTTTTTTATTCAAAAATAAAACAAAAATAGTGAATAATTTTAACAATATAATTTTTCATAAATATAGTTATAATTATCTAGATCGAGATCAATTAACCCTTCGTTAGTTTCTAGAAATAATTAATCACTAAGATTACATTATCTTCCACTATCACCGTGAGCACCTCTCTCTACTTAGAACCTTTAATTGGGGTGGAAGGCTATCATTTATTAAATAATAGCTCTAGGCATCGGCAGATAATAAGCAGCCTAATCATAATGCCTCTTATTACTATTATGCTGGATTATTAACATCATCTCTTTAGATTTCATTAAGGTTATTGGAATAATTTCCAGTAACGGGTGAAAACTAGAGTGAAAAAAGGAGTAAGGATGTTTGATATCGTCGAACTCTCTCGCTTACAGTTTGCGTTAACCGCAATGTACCACTTCCTTTTTGTCCCACTAACGCTCGGTATGGCGTTCTTGCTGGCGATTATGGAAACGGTCTACGTTTTTACGGGTAAGCAAATTTATAAAGACATGACGAAGTTTTGGGGAAAACTGTTTGGGATCAATTTTGCCCTCGGGGTCGCCACCGGTCTGACGATGGAATTCCAGTTTGGCACCAACTGGTCTTATTATTCGCATTATGTTGGCGATATTTTTGGCGCCCCTTTAGCTATTGAAGGATTAATGGCTTTCTTTTTAGAATCGACCTTTGTCGGGCTATTTTTCTTTGGCTGGGATCGCTTAGGGAAAGTTCAACATTTAGCGGTGACATGGTTAGTGGCGCTGGGATCAAACTTATCCGCGCTATGGATATTAGTGGCGAATGGTTGGATGCAAAATCCTGTCGCATCAGAATTTAATTTTGAAACCATGCGAATGGAGATGGTGAGCTTCTCCGAATTAGTACTCAATCCCGTCGCGCAAGTTAAATTTGTGCACACCGTCGCTTCCGGCTATACCACTGGCGCAATTTTTGTCTTGGCTATCAGTGCATGGTATTTATTGAAAGGGCGCGATGTTGCGTTTGCGAAACGCTCTTTTGCTATTGCCGCAAGTTTTGGTATGGCAGCGGTACTTTCGGTCATCATTCTCGGTGATGAATCTGGATACGAAATGGGGGATGTGCAAAAAACTAAACTGGCCGCGATTGAAGCGGAATGGGAAACACAACCTGCGCCAGCCGCTTTCACACTGTTTGGTCTTCCCGACCAACAGGCTGAAAAAAACCATTATGCAGTTCAAGTCCCATACCTACTCGGACTGATAGCCACCCGTTCCACCGATAAGCCTGTGCTGGGGTTGAAAGATCTCTTAGCTGAGCATGAAATTCGTATCCGCAATGGGATGAAAGCCTATGCCTTATTAACCGAGTTACGCAGTGGTAATCAAGAAATGGCGGTACGTGAAGCCTTTGAAAGCCATAAAAAGGATCTCGGATACGGATTATTGCTCAAACGCTATACACAGAATGTCAGCGACGCGACGGAAGCTCAAATTCAGCAAGCTACTAAAGATTCAATCCCGAGTGTTGCACCGCTCTATTTCTCTTTCCGCATTATGGTGTTGTGTGGCGCACTGATCTTCTTAGTGATTGCCGCGTCGTTTATTACTGTATTACGTAATCGTATTGCAAGAAATCGCGTAATATTGAAAGCGGCAGTGTGTGCACTCCCTTTGCCTTGGATAGCGGTTGAGTCAGGCTGGTTTGTGGCGGAATACGGACGTCAGCCGTGGGCAATCGGCGAAGTGCTACCGACGGCCGTGGCCAATTCATCCTTAACTGTCGGTGATCTTCTCTTTTCGATGGGGTTAGTGCTTGGGCTTTACACCTTATTCATTATTGCTGAGATGTATTTAATGATTAAGTTCGCCCGTTTAGGCCCGTCGAGCTTGAAAACTGGCCGATACCATCATGAGCAATCTACGGATAACGCTTCAGTTTAAAGAATCGAGGACGCATTCATGTTTGATTACGAAGTATTACGCTTTGTGTGGTGGCTGCTCATTGGCATCCTCTTTATTGGTTTCGCTGTTACCGATGGCTTTGATATGGGCGTTGGGATGTTGGGGTGCTTGATAGGTCGTACAGACACTGAACGACGCATCATGATCAATAGCATTGCACCCCATTGGGATGGTAACCAAGTATGGTTGATTACGGCTGGAGGAGCGCTATTTGCTGCCTGGCCGATGATCTATGCCGCGGCATTTTCTGGATTTTATGTTGCGATGATGTTGGTGCTTGCTTCACTTTTTTTCCGTCCGATTGGTTTTGACTACCGTTCTAAGCTAGAAAATCCAACATGGCGGGGCATGTGGGATTGGGGGATCTTTATAGGAAGCTTTGTACCGCCTCTGGTTATTGGTGTGGCATTCGGTAATCTTTTACAAGGGGTACCATTCCACTTCGATAATGATTTACGCTTATTTTATACCGGAAACTTTTTCCAACTGCTCAACCCGTTTGCGTTGTTAACGGGGATAGTCAGCCTGACCATGATCCTGACGCAAGGTGCGACTTATCTTATGATGCGTACCGATTCAGTGTTATTGAAAAGAAGTCAGCGTTGTAGCCAAATAAGTAGCGCAGTTATGTTTGTCTGTTTTGCGTTAGCCGGTGTGTGGTTGGCGAATGGGATAGAAGGGTATCAGTTAGCGTCTACCCTCAATCATGCAGCCGAATCTAACCCAATCGGTAAAGAAGTGGAGACTGGGGTAGGATTATGGCTAGAGAATTTCTCCACCACACCGAGTTTATGGATTTTTCCCCTAGGTGGACTCGTATTTGCGTTAACGACCTTTGTTTTAGCCTCAGTGCAACGAGGAGGGTGGGCGTTCTTTAGCTCATCATTAACCATTGCTTGTGTCATCATGACAGTGGGTGTGGCAATGTTCCCCTTTATCATGCCATCAAGTACTGTCATTAATAATAGCCTGACGATGTGGGATGCAACCTCAAGCCAGCTCACGCTTACCACCATGACATTTGCGGCGATGATCTTCGTGCCTATTGTCTTGGCGTATACCGCTTGGTGCTATTACAAAATGTTTGGTCGGGTAACTCAGCAAGATATTGAAAAGAACACCCACTCATTATATTAAGAGGTAAGTCTTATGTGGTATTTCGCTTGGATCCTAGGCACATTACTTGCCTGTTCTTTTGGTGTAATGACGGCTTTAGCGCTGGAAAATAGTGAAAATGAGAAAACACCTAATCCTTAACACTGATTAATTGAATTAGTTTGTTTATCTTTAAAGCTAACCCTTCTGTATAGATGCAGAAGGGTTTTTTTATGGGTGTAATTAACTTATTGATAAATAAATATAATTAATTGTTACTGATTTGACTTTGTCACACCAAAACGTAAAGAGAAATAATTATTTTATCAAGCAGAGTTTGCCCCATTCCCAAGCTCATTGCTCTTGCGTATAGTAGCGGAGTTTAAACCATTATAGGGATGTGGAGTGAGTCAAATGCTGTTTCGTTGGCCAATCAGAGTTTACTATGAAGACACTGATGCCGGAGGCGTTGTTTATCATGCAAGCTATGTCGCTTTTTACGAACGTGCAAGAACAGAAATGTTACGTGCCAAACAGATTAATCAACAATTTCTCCTCGAACAACAAGTTGGTTTTGTCGTTCGAAAAATGAATGTGGATTATCGGGCGGCCGCGCGTTTAGACGATATCCTTGAGGTGACGACTGAAATCGTCAACATGACACGCGCTACCATTACTTTTCTTCAACGTATTTTGAACGCTGACGGGAAAGTAATTAATGAAGCAGAGGTGTTGATTGCCTGCATTAATTTACACCAGATGAAGCCCATAGCGCTTCCTACGTTTATTGTCGCGGAGTTTACGCAGTGACTGACATGAATATTCTTGATTTGTTCCTTAAGGCGAGCCTTTTGGTCAAATTCATCATGTTGATTTTAATAGCTTTTTCTGTGGTTTCATGGGCTATCATTATTCAACGTACACGCATTCTCAATGCCGCATCTCGTGAAGTTGTCGAGTTTGAAGAGAAATTTTGGTCTGGTGTCGACCTATCTAAGTTATATCAAGAGAGCCTAACTCGACGTGACGAGTTAATGGGCACCGAACAGATTTTCCATTCTGGTTTTAAAGAGTTTGCGCGTTTACATAAAATTAATAGCCCAGTGCCTGATGCAGTAGTGGAAGGTGCGACCCGTGCAATGCGTATTTCGACCAATCGGGAATTGGAAACCCTAGAAGCACATATCCCTTTTCTAGGAACGGTAGGTTCAATCAGTCCTTATATCGGGCTGTTTGGTACCGTTTGGGGCATTATGCATGCCTTTATCTCTCTGGGCGCGGTCAAACAAGCAACCTTACAAATGGTGGCACCGGGTATTGCGGAAGCGCTTATTGCTACAGCAATCGGTCTTTTTGCTGCGATCCCAGCGGTCATGGCTTATAACCGCCTGAATCAGCGCGTCAATAAGCTTGAGCAAGGTTACGACAATTTTGCAGAAGAATTTACTGCCATTTTGCACCGTCAGGCTTATAACAGCGAAATGACTAAGTAATCAGGGGTTGACTCATGGCTAGATCGCGCGGTCGCGGACGTCGTGACTTAAAATCAGAAATTAATATCGTGCCTTTATTGGACGTATTGCTCGTTTTATTGCTGATATTTATGGCTACGGCACCGATTATTACGCAAAGCGTTGAAGTGGACCTGCCAGATGCAACAGACTCCAAAACGGTCTCGAGCGACGATAACCCACCGGTGATTGTCGAAGTTGCAGGGGTCGGTCAATATAGTATTGTTGTGGATCATAATCGTATGACACAACTGCCTCCTGAACAGGTAGTCAATGAAGCGCAGCGTCAGTTGGAACAGAATCCTAAAACGGTTTTCCTAATTGGTGGAGCGAAGGAAGTGCCGTACGACGAAATTATTAAGGCGCTGAATCTACTGCATCAAGCAGGGGTGAAATCAGTGGGCTTAATGACACAACCCATTTAATAGCGAATCATATCGGGAATCGTGAGTGTCGAAGTTAACGGAACAAAACGATAAGTTGAAAAGAGCGGTGATCATCTCTATCGCGCTGCACATTGTGTTAGTCGCTATACTGATCATTAGCTCAATGAATGAACATATCGAAACAAGCTCTGGTGGCGGTGGCGGGAGTGATATTGATGCCGTGATGGTCGATCCCGGCGCCGTGGTCGAACAATACAACGCGTCTAAGCAGAGTCAGCGCGAGTCTAAAGCTGAACAAGCCAAGCAAGCGGCTGCCCAAGCGAAAGCCGACGCCGCAGAGCAAGCCAAGCAAGCGGCTGCCCAAGCGAAAGCTGAGGCGGCAGAGCAAGCCAAGCAAGCGGCTGCCCAAGCGAAAGCAGACGCCGCAGAGCAAGCTAAGCAAGCGGCTGCCCAAGCGAAAGCAGACGCCGCAGAGCAAGCGAACCAAGCGGCTGCCCAAGCGAAAGCCGAGGCCGCAGAGCAAGCGAAGCAAGCGGCTGCCCAAGCGAAAGCAGAGGCTGCAGAGCAAGCCAAGCAAGCGGCTGCCCAAGCGAAAGCCGAGGCGGCAGAGCAGGCCAAGCAAGCGGCTGCCCAAGCGAAAGCCGAGGCTGCAGAGCAAGCCAAGCAAGCGGCTGCCCAAGCGAAAGCTGAGGCCAAAGCGAAAGCAGCGCAAGAAGCTAAAGCCCAAGCGGCGGACGATGCCAAAGCAGCTCAAGAGGCTAAAGCTCAAGCAGCTGCTGACGCAAAAGCCAAAGCAGCTCAAGAGGCTAAAGCT
Organism: Rosenbergiella gaditana; assembly: GCF_018494065.1. Classification (GTDB taxonomy): domain Bacteria; phylum Pseudomonadota; class Gammaproteobacteria; order Enterobacterales; family Enterobacteriaceae; genus Rosenbergiella; species Rosenbergiella gaditana. The sequence continues at coordinate 39,963 of NZ_JABBFR010000019.1, forward strand.
CAAGCAGCTGCTGACGCAAAAGCCAAAGCAGCTCAAGAGGCCAAGGCTCAAGCCGCCGCTGAAGCAAAAGCGAAAGCAGCTCAAGAAGCCAAGGCTCAAGCCGCCGCTGAGGCAAAAGCCAAAGCAGCACAAGAGGCCAAAGCCCAAGCCGCCGCTGAAGCAAAAGCTGATGCAAAAGCGAAGGCTGCAGCAGAGGCAAAAGCTGCTAAAGCGAAGGCTGCGAAAAATGATGACGCACTAAATGATCTCTTAGGGGGATTATCATCCGGAAAAAATGCACCTAAATCTGCAGCAAGTGGCGGAGCATCCGGACAGGGAAATCAGAAAAAATCAGGGGCTTCCGGCGCAGCGATCCAGAGCTATCTTGGTCAGGTACAAAGTGCGATTCAGGGTAAATTTTATGATGCAGATAACTATGTCGGTAAGCAGTGTTCTGTGCATATAAAATTAGCGCCCGATGGACTGTTAATTTCTGCGACGTCTGCAGGGGGCGATCCGGCACTTTGCCAAGCTGCACTCACGGCATCGCGAATGGCACATATTCCCAAACCGCCTAGTCAAGAGGTTTGGGCGGCGGTGAAAGATGCGACCATTACCTTTAAACCGGGTCAATAAGTTTGTTGTAACACGACCTGTGGCGACAGGGAACGCTGGAGTATCGCTAATGCGATACTCCAGATATTAGGAAACCACTTATCATGAGCAATTGCTCAGATATGGGAGATGAGATGAAACAGGCATTACGAATAACGTTGAGCTTTTTTCTGCTAGTGTGGGCGGCTGTAGCCCAAGCAGAGGTGCATATTGAAATTACTCAAGGTGTAAACACGGCTCGTCCTATTGGTGTTGTCCCTTTCCAATGGACTGGTGGTGGTTCAGCCCCTGAAGATATTGGTGGTATCGTCGCGGCAGATTTACGTAACAGTGGTAAGTTCAATCCTCTGGATCGTTCGCGTCTTCCTCAACAGCCCGCGAGTGCACAAGAGGTACAACCTGCTGCATGGTCAGCGCTGGGTATTGATGCAGTGGTCGTAGGACAAGTCAAAGGTAATGCTGATGGTAGTTACCAAATTAGCTATCAACTCGTTGATACCGCGGGCGCACCGGGTACTGTGTTGTCACAGAACTCGTATAAAGTTACCAAGCAATGGTTACGCTACGCAGCCCATACAGCCAGTGATGAAACCTTTCAAAAGTTAACCGGCATTAAAGGTGCTTTCCGTACGCGAATTGCTTATGTGGTGCAAACCAATGGCGGCCAATTCCCTTACGAACTGCGTGTGTCGGATTACGATGGCTACAATCAATTTGTGGTACACCGTTCAAGCGAACCGTTAATGTCACCGGCATGGTCGCCAGACGGTAGCAAAGTCGCGTACGTTACGTTCGAAAGTGGTCGTTCGGCATTGGTGGTACAAACATTATCGAACAGCAGCATTCGTCAAATTGCCTCTTTCCCACGTCATAATGGTGCACCTGCGTTCTCACCAGATGGGACTAAGCTTGCTTTCGCACTGTCGAAAACGGGTAGCTTAAATCTTTATGTGATGGATTTAGCCTCAGGCCAAATTAGTCAAATAACTAATGGCCGTTATAACAGCACTGAACCGACGTGGTTCCCTGATAGTCAGAACATTGCCTACACGTCTGACCAAGGCGGACTGCCTCAAATTTATAAATTAAATATCAACGGTGGCGCACCACAGCGTATCACTTGGCAAGGTGGTCAAAACCAAGACGCTGATGTCGCAACCGATGGTAAATCAATGGTGATGGTAAGCACTGCAGGTGGTGCGCAACACATCGCTCGACAAGATCTAGAGACAGGAGCGGTACAAACATTGTCAAGCTCTTATCTGGATGAGACGCCAAGTCTAGCACCTAACGGCACGATGGTGATCTATAGCTCCACACAGGGTTATGGTTCCGTATTGCAGTTGGTTTCGACCGACGGGCGTTTCAAAGCGCGTCTTCCGACGACTGATGGACAGGTAAAATTCCCTGCCTGGTCGCCGTATCTGTGATGCATGTGTAAATATGTATGGCAAACTATAATAGGATTTTCGAAATGCAATTCAATAAAGTGCTGAAAGGTTTACTGCTGGCTCTGCCAGTGTTAGCGGTTGCTGCATGTTCTTCTCATAAGAACAACAATGACCAATCAGGCTCTACCACTGGTGCAGATAGCGCTTACGGTAACGGCATGTCTGGCAATGGCAGCAACGGCAACATGTCTTCTGACGAGCAAGCTCGTCTGCAGATGCAACAACTGCAACAAAACAACATTGTTTACTTTGGTCTGGATAAGTACGACATCCTGCCTGAGTTTGCACAGATGTTAGATCAACACGCTAACTTCTTACGTAGCAACCCATCTTACAAAGTGACGATCGAAGGTCACGCGGATGAGCGCGGTACGCCAGAATACAACATTGCCTTAGGCGAGCGTCGTGCTAACGCAGTTAAAATGTACCTGCAAGGTAAAGGCGTAGGCGAAGATCAAATGTCTATCGTCTCTTACGGTAAAGAGAAGCCAGCAGTCTTAGGTCATGACCAAGCTGCATGGGCGAAAAACCGTCGTGCTGTATTGGTATACTAAGAGAAAATTATGATTAGTAACTTCAGACTTCATACATTGGGTCTGTCGTTACTGATTGGCGTAGCGGCCGTTCCGGCCGCTCATGCCCAGGCGTCAATCAGTAGCGCTGGCTCGGGATCTACCGAAGACCGTGTCACCACCCTCGAACGAATCACCAACGCACAATCTCAACTTCTCCAGCAACTGCAACAGCAGTTGAGTGATACACAAAGTGATATTGATGCGCTGCGTGGTGAGATCCAACAAAATAGCTATCAACTGAACCAAGTGGTTGAACGGCAAAAACAACTATATCAACAAATCGACACCTTAAGTAGTAGCGGGGCGGCTGCAACGGCCTCTGCCTCCACTTCAGGTGCGACGGAGAGTAGTCAACAGACGCCTTCTGCCGTCCAATCTGCTAGCGATTCTGCAGGGCAGGTAGGGACCCAGACTGGTGATGTGAATAAAGACTACAACGCGGCTGTCGACTTGGTGTTAAAACAGAACAAGCCCGATGATGCGATGGCTGCATTACAAGCTTGGGTTAAGAAATATCCAGACTCCACCTACCAGCCTAATGCTAACTATTGGTTAGGACAGCTATATTATAATAAGGGGCAGAAAGATGATGCCGCTTACTATTTTGCGACGGTAGTGAAAAAATATCCTAAATCTCCGAAATCGGCAGAAGCCTTGTTGAAGATCGGAACAATCATGAAGGATAAAAATCAGCTGGATAAAGCCAAATCGGTTTGGCAACAGGTGATTCAGCTCTATCCTAATACGCCTTCGGCGAAAGCGGCGCAAAAAGCCTTAGCGGAGTAATGTTAAGATTTTTTCAGCAATTTCTGGCTGAATAGTGTCCGTGTCGCTGTAAAGGTAAGCAACTGATGATTTATTTTAAATTAATGGTTGCGCTGTCTCGGTAAATCAGTAATATATGCCGCCGTTGCCGAGACAAACTTAAACAGTGTTTTTGGCAAGGAAAATCGGGTCGTTAGCTCAGTTGGTAGAGCAGTTGACTTTTAATCAATTGGTCGCAGGTTCGAATCCTGCACGACCCACCAAATTCTTACATGAGCTAAGTCTCTTGTAATGACCGCGCCAGTGAATGCTGACGCGGTTTTTTTTATCCCAATAAAATTCAGCGGGTCACGTATTCAATATGTAGATCCGCTTCATGTAGTAATGCTCAAGCTCGATGAACGTACCGATTACCTTATCGTGCATTTCTGCTGATTCTGAGTACCCGAGAGTCTTGCGATTGAGTCGTCTTAACCAGGTTACGAAGATTCAGGTTTTCTCGCTCAATGCGTTGTGTGTAAAGCTTGCCTGTGATGTGATTTTTACTCGGCAACAGTTAATAAGTGCTAAAGTTATCTGTACACCAGAAGGCAACATTGAAGCCCGACAGTAGCCCCAGCAATTTACGTAGCGTCTTTTTACTCCGGTCACCGAAAGCATGGGCAATAATGCGTTTGAGACGAGGCTCCCCGCATACCACCGCCAGCGCTGTTACTTCTTATTGTCAACAAATACCACATTGCCTCAACTTCGCAGATAAGCTGAACTTGGAGATTTTCTAGTGGGGGGTACACATCGCGGCGAGAGTTTTTTAAGGTACGAGTAACGGCATCGATACTGATATGTAGCGTTCGAGCGGTGTCATGAATGCCCGCATTGTACATTACAAGATCGACAATCTGTTCTTTCATTCCGGGCTGACAGGCGAGATAGGCATAGTCGAGCAGGAAAGTACGGCGGCATAACTGGCCGCGATAGCGCTGATGCCCTGTTCTACCCTGACCCTGTTTTTTAATAGATTCGGTCTGCGCACAAAAGGGCATTTTACGTCAATTTTAGCCATCAGATACACTCTGCAAAAAGAGTGATTTTATAACATGATCACCGCTTTGAATATTTGACCCACTAATGAGGGTGGAAAGGGTTAACCTACTGATTAATATTTTTATTATTGCTTGATGGTTGTTTGTAAAAAGCCTTGGCGGTTCACTTCTTAAACAAGGTTGTTGCATTTTGTCGCGTTTAGCGATACTGTGCATTGTCTCATGCAATTTACGAAACCTGATACAAAGGTTTCAAAGTTCACCTAAGACTAATTTCTCGAAAGGATAATGTGTAATTACTCGTTACTCGTTACCAATTACCCCTGACACAATATTCGGTGAAAACTTATGGCTACTAGCGTTCGGTTAGACGACAGCTTTGTAGAATCAACTAAAATGTACGCTGACGTTGCTAAGCGTAGCGTGCCAAAGCAAATAGAGCACTGGGCAAGCATCGGGAAGATTCTTGAAGAAAACCCTGACCTTACCTATGAATTTGTGATGCAAACGCTTCTAGCTAAGCAAGAGTTAGATAATTCGCTAGGATCACGATATGTCCGGAGAACAAAATGCACTTGAGGTATTTCAAAGCCGCCGATTCGAAAAGGCTTTGTCTAAGCTACCTGATAATGAGTGCGCTATTGTAGAAGATGCAATTGATTTTGTTATAGACAACCCAACCGCGGGTGAGAAGAAGAAAGGAGATCTGTCTTACCTCCGAGTGTATAAGTTCGATTTGAACGGCCGCCAATGCTTATTGGGCTATAGCTTTATTGAGTCTGAATTTAGACTCTATTTACTGAGTTTCGGGCCGCATGAAAACTTTTATAACGATCAAAAACGGCATCGAAAACAAGACATAAAGTCAGTGAAATAGTGATAAAAAACGCTTCATGCGCCTTTTTTTTGCCTCTTAATTTACTCAAATTCTACACGCCAATCTATTGAGTCGCTTAGCTCTTGGAACGAGACGTAACTGCGGTTGTTCTGATTGGCTTCGACTTTGCACTTGAAATCATCTACCCAGTATTCTAACGGGCGGTCATTCAATCGGTGTAACCCTTTAAGAGTATCTGAAAAAAGCGCTCCTGCCTTCCGGCCGCTGCGATGATCGACTTCGTCGTTAATTTTGCCATAAATTAGCCCTTTGAGCCTTCGCATTCCGTATCCTGACAACCTTCAAAAAGTAGCTATGTTGCTGCCAGTGTATGTGCCCGCAAAAAGGGCAATTAATACGACATAGCGGGTTAGTCTTCCGCCGTGTAGCGAGCTTTACGGCCTTCGGTATCTTTATGCCCGCACCCTCAGTCATTGCGCGAGTTTTACCGAAACGCACGCCGATTTGCTCAGTTGAAAACAAAGAATTAATAAGACAAAGCCACTCACTTCGGGTATGTTGTTTAGTATACTAAACATGAGGTGTGATGATGAATTTTTTTAGTATCAATACGTTGTTAGTGCATATTCCTTGGGGCAAACAGGGCTACGATCTGTCGTGGATAGAAGCAGTAGGCACCTTGTGTGGATTGCTCTGTATCTGGTTGGCGAGCAAAGAGAAAATCATCAATTATCTATTTGGCACCGTTAACGTTTTATTATTTGCGGTAATTTTTTATCAAATTCAGCTCTATTCCAGCTTACTGCTGCAAATCTTTTTCTTACTGGCCAACATCTACGGCTGGTATGCCTGGACCAGAAAAACTTCTTCACAGCAGGGAGAACTGCAGATTCGTTGGCTTGGCGCTCGGGCGAGGGGGATGTGGTTAGCGGTCTCGATCATCGCAATTCTTATGATGACGTTCTTTATTGATACCATTTTTGGTCAATTTGCTCGGCTTACGGTAATTCTTCTCAATCAAGTTGGGCTTGAGGCTCAGCTACCAGTATTACAACCCGATGCTTATCCCTTCTGGGATGCCTGTATGACCATATTATCGGTCGTGGCGATGATTTTCATGACACGTAAATGGGTAGAAAACTGGATACTCTGGGTGATCATTAACATCATCAGCGTGGCCATATTCACCTTACAAGGGGTTTATGCCATGTCGATTGAATATATGATTCTAACGCTTATCGCGATGAATGGTGTGCGTCTCTGGTCCAGCAAAGCCTCGCAGAATGAGAGTCCACACACTTCTTAATTCCCTAGGGGGAAAAAGTGGTAATTAGGGTTTGCAGTTTGACAGCGGCACGTTAGAGTATCGCTAGGACAACAGTACACTTATCGTGATGGAATAATAATGAGCTATAAAAACGACGATTTACGGATCACAGAAATTAAAGAACTTTTACCGCCAGTGGCACTGCTAGAGAAATTTCCTGCTACGGATCGTGCCGCTGATACGGTCGCAAAGAGCCGTCAAGCCATTCAGCAGGTCTTACAGCAACAAGATGATAGATTGCTTGTCGTCATTGGCCCTTGCTCAATTCATGATATTGATGCCGCGATGGAGTATGCACAACGTCTATTGGCGCTGCGAGATGAATTGAAAGATGAGTTAGAAATCGTCATGCGTGTCTACTTTGAAAAACCGCGCACGACCGTTGGTTGGAAAGGAATGATCAACGACCCGTATATGGACGGTAGTTTTGATATTAATGAAGGATTGCGACTAGGCCGTAAGCTACTTCTGGATATCAACGACCTCGGTATGCCGACCGCGGGTGAGTTTCTAGATATGATCACCCCTCAATACTTGGCCGACTTAATGAGCTGGGGAGCCATTGGCGCCCGCACTACGGAATCTCAAGTCCATCGCGAATTAGCGTCAGGTCTTTCTTGCCCGGTTGGCTTTAAAAATGGGACTGACGGTACGATTAAAGTGGCAATTGATGCCATCAATGCAGCCTCTGCAGGACATTGCTTTTTGTCCGTGACCAAATATGGGCACTCTGCCATTGTCGAGACCGCGGGAAATAAAGATTGTCATATCATTTTGCGTGGTGGCAAAACGCCTAACTACAGCGCCGAAGATGTGGCAGCAGTAAAGGCGGGTCTGACCCAAGCCGGTTTACCCCCGCAAGTAATGATTGATTTTAGTCACGCCAACAGTTCTAAGCAGTATCAAAAACAGATGGATGTGGCAACCGATGTCGCAGGACAGATCGCGCAAGGTGATAAAGCGATTATGGGTGTAATGATTGAAAGTCACTTGGTGGAAGGTAATCAGAGTTTAGAGAGTGGACAACCCCTCACTTATGGTCAGAGTGTGACGGATGCTTGCATCGGTTGGCCTGCCACCGAGCACGTATTAAAACAATTAGCAGAGGCAGTACGAGCACGTCGTAAAGCCTGAAAAAAGGCCGGATTAGCCGGCCTTTTTTATTTATTTAGCTTTACCTTGGTTAGCGACCGCCGCTGCACGGGCAGCGACTTCCTCGGCATCACCTAAATAGTAACGTTTTAATGGTTTGAAATTCTCGTCAAACTCATAAACCAATGGCACGCCAGTTGGGATATTAAGTTCTAAGATTTCATCTTCAGAAAGACCTTCAAGATATTTAACCAGTGCACGCAGGGAGTTACCATGTGCAGCGATAATCACTTTCTCACCGCTTTTAATACGCGGTAGGATAGCTTCATTCCAGTAAGGAATTACGCGCTCGATGGTGGTTGCTAAACTTTCAGTCACTGGAAGCTCTTCCGCGCTCAGTGAAGCATAACGTGGGTCATGGCCCGGGAAACGTTCATCAGAACGCTCTAAGTCTGGTGGTGTCACGGCAAAGCCACGACGCCATTGTTTAACTTGCTCGTCACCGTATTTCTCTGCGGTTTCTGCTTTGTTAAGACCTTGCAGGGCACCGTAGTGGCGTTCATTTAGACGCCAGTTCTTTTCAACGGGGAGCCACGCTTGGTCAAGCTCATCTAATACAGACCACAGCGTATGAATGGCACGTTTAAGAACAGAAGTATAAGCGAAGTCAAAAGTGAACCCCTCTTGTTTGAGAAGTTTGCCCGCAGCTTGCGCTTCTCCACGTCCTTTTTCAGAAAGGTCAACGTCATACCAGCCGGTGAAGCGGTTTTCTTGGTTCCACTGGCTTTCGCCGTGGCGGACCAGTACAAGCTTAGTTACTGCCATCGTAAAGCTCCTTCAATGATTAATCATTCACTGTAAAAATGGTTCTCACCGCAACAACTGCTCGGTCAAGAGACACTACTGCCACTACCATAGCGGAAAAGGGCTCGTCGCGTAAGTCTCTGGCCGACTTTGCGGTGACTTTTTAAGCACTGATAAAGTGATACCCAAAACGAATCTGCCGAATTTCCTCTGCGGGTAACCAACATCCCGCAGGTGGCGTATCATTTGCCGCATCAGGACAATAGCCAGGCTCTAATGCAATGCCTTGATAATTTTGGTATTCCCCCTGAGGTGACGGCGTACCTGCGAGGTAATTTCCGGTATAGACCTGCAATGCAGGTTCACTACTGAACAGGTTCATCTGTAATTGACCATCTGTCGACGTGAGCGTTGCGACAGGCTGCTCTATAGCGTGAGGGTCAAGCACGAAAGCATGATCATAACCCCCTACCGCCTGTTGAAAACGGTCAGACAGAAAATCCTGCGAAAGGGATTTTGGTGAGCGGAAATCGAAAGCGGTTTGATTTACCGGTAGGCACTCCCCATCAGGAAGTCCCTCAGTATCGACGGGTTGAAAATACGAGCTGTGCAGTGCAAGTTGATGCGCTCGGATATCGCCTTGTACCCCATCCAGATTAAAATAGGCATGGTTTGTTAAAGAGAGTGGGGTGAGGGCATCACTTTGTGCTGTAAAACAGAAATCGAGGCGATTATCATCATTCAGCGTCAGGGTTAACTCAACGTTTAGAATCCCTGGAAAACCTTGGTCACCCTCAGGAGAATACAAGCGATAGGTTAATCTATTGGTGTCATGACTCACTTGTTGCCAGCGCCGATGACTAAACCCTTCTGGCCCGCCGTGTAATTGATGAGGTCCTTGGTTACTCGCTAGCGGACAGTCGATTTGGCTTAAATAAGCTTGGCGAATACGATTAGCATAACGTCCTACCGTTGCACCCAGATACGCGGTTTGTTGAAGGTAACGCGCTGGCGATCCGCAGCCAAGAATAGCTTCACGCAGGCTGCCATCCGCTTGCGGAATCTGAGCACTAAGCCATGTTGCTCCCCAATCCATAAAGCGTACAACCATCCCTTGCGAATTACGCAGTTCAGCGATATTAAACGGCTGACCGTCGGGAGCATGTGCCTTAGTCGTTAACATGAGCTAGCGCCTTGTGAAGCGTGACAGAGATAATAAGTTTCCTTAATTCCCGTGGCAGCGAAATAGCGATCAGCCATGGCTGCTTTAACCGCGTCGACTTTGTGGGCGGGTAGGAGCGCGACGACACAGCCGCCGAAGCCTCCTCCTGTCATGCGTGCGCCGCCTTCTTCACCGATCGCTTCTTGCAGTAACGCTACCAAACGATCAATTTGTGGCACCGTTATCGCAAAGTCGTCACGCATTGAGTTGTGAGATTCCGCCATTAACCGTCCCATACGTTTTAAGTCACCTTGGTTAAGCGCTTGGGTTGCCTCTAGGGTACGTTGATTTTCGGTTAAAATATGCCGCACTCGTTTAGCGACGGTAGGATCCATTTCCGCTTCTCGTGCGTGGAAGCTTTCAAGTGAGACTTCCCGAAGAGAGGGCTGGCCGAAAAATGCGGCACCCTGCTGGCACTGCTCGCGGCGTAAATTATATTCGCTTCCCACTAACGTCCGTCGAAAATTAGAATTCACAATGAGCACAGCAATATCGTCTGGCATAGAAACAGACTCTGTTTTAAGCGACTGACAGTCTAGTAATAATGCATGGTCAGCTTTGCCCATTGCCGAAATCATTTGATCCATAATGCCGCAATTACAGCCAACAAACTGGTTTTCAGCCGCTTGGCCATTGAGCGCTATTTCCACAGGGGTAATCGGTAGTTGCCATAAGTGTTGAATAGCGGTCCCGATGGCTACCTCCAAGGAGGCAGAGGAGCTCAACCCGGCACCTTGTGGTACGTTACCACTAATCACCATGTCCATTCCCTGAAACTGGTCATTGATTTGGCGTAAATGTTTGACCACACCACGCAGATAATTCGCCCACATCGCTGACTCACGAAACACAATCGGCTCTTCCAAGGAAAACTCATCCATTTGGTCATCGTAATCAGCAGCAATGACGCGTACCCGATTATCTTGGCGTTTTGCACAGCTGATGACCGTCTGATAATCAATGGCGCAGGGGAGAACAAAACCTTGGTTGTAATCGGTATGCTCACCAATCAAGTTGACGCGGCCAGGCGCTTGAAAAAAATCGGTCGGGGCGTAGCCGAAAAGGTGCTGAAAACGTTGTTCGCAACGCTGTTTAAGTTCAGTGATCATTATGGAGTCTCTCGAAAGTGGCGGTCACTCACGGACCGAAGGCGTTCTGCTGCTTGTTCAGGGGTAAGGTCACGCTGAACCTCGGCTAACATTTCATAACCCACCATAAACTTACGGACGCTGGCGGAGCGTAGCAGTGGCGGATAAAAATGGGCATGTAATTGCCAGTGTGAAGGATCTTCTTTCGTAAAAGGCGCGCCATGCCAACCCATAGAGTAGGGAAACGAGCAGTGAAACAGATTATCGTAACGACTGGTCAACTGTTTTAAGGCTAGTGCGAGATCGTCACGTTGGGCGGGGGAGATCTCGGTCAAACGAGCAATCTTAGCCTTTGGAAGTAATAAGGTTTCGAAAGGCCACACCGCCCACCAGGGTACGACAGCGATCCAGTGTTCGGTTTCGACTACGACTCGTTCTTTTTGTTGGCGCTCTTTCTGTGCATAGTCCCATAACATCGGGCTGTGATGGCGCTGATAATAGTCGCGTTGCTGGCGATCCTCGGTGGCGATTTGGTTAGGAATAAAGCTATTTGCCCACACTTGGCCGTGAGGATGCGGGTTTGAACAGCCCATTGCCGCACCTTTATTCTCGAAAACTTGTACCCAAGGATAGGTTTTCCCTAACTCCGTGAGTTGTTCTTGCCATACCTGTATGACTTGTGTGATTGCTGAGATCGTTAATTCCGGTAGCGTTTTACTATGATCTGGCGAGAAGCAGATTACACGGCTAATACCCCGTGCGCTTTCCAGTTGGAACAACTCATCATCACTTTTATCCGCGGCTGGCGTGTCGGGTAATAAAGCTGAAAAGTCATTGGTAAATACAAAAGGCGTATCGTAATTAGGGTTTACTTTACCATTAATACGAGTATTACCAGGGCATAAATAGCATTCAGGATCGTGCTGCGGGAGCTGTTGCGGGGAAACTCTCTCTTCAGCGCCTTGCCATGGCCGTTTTGCACGATGGGGGGACACTAATACCCACTCACCAATCAAAGGATTAAATCGGCGATGAGGATGGTCGATCGGATCGAATGTTTGCATAGTCATCTCATAATCTTAAAGCAATATTAGATAAAGCGTAGCATGAACGTGAGAGGTTTTTTGTGATCAGGCTACTATTTATGGAAGCGTTTACACACAAGGTTACAGGATTAATCGAGGATTTCAGCGTAAATTATAATGTTTTGTGTAACCGATTACACTTATGTAAGGAAAAAAACCGTAATCCAGTATTCTGAATTACGGTGCGAGCCTTATTCACTAAAAGCGATTCAAACTGAAAGGTTCAACGTCAATAATCGGTTTTTCATTTAATAATAGGCTGGTGGTGAGTAGGGAAGAGACAGGACTTTCCGTCATCACCCATCCGGTGGCAGTATTGAGCACCAAGCCCGGTAACTGCTTTATTGTCGAAATAATTGGCACTTCATCCGGTGCGATGGCCATTGCACCACTCCAGCGGTCGATCACTTTTGCAGCCTTGAAAGCAGGAAATTCCTCTGCCAATTTTATCAACGAGTCATCAAGATCCTGAATATCAGGTAATGCGGTCATATCCCGTTGTGTTTCAAAAGGGGAGATTTCGTTAAGTTTCCAGTGCGTGGGTTCAGTCAAAGAGTGAATCAACTGCTCGTTAAGCGCGATATGCACGGGGAAATCAGGTGCGGATAATAGACCCAAATATTTATAGCCATAAGTAAACGACTCTTTTACCACGGGTGCGGTAATGATACGAGGTGACGTAGCGTAAGTCCCGTTCGATTGTTGTCTAAAATAGATATTTCCAGGCAGGGCAACGTTACCAGAAGGAGCCCCGGGCGCTGCACTTATGATTTGTTGCGATTGATAAGCGGGAAGGGTCGGGATATCAATATCAAGATTACCCATAAATTTACGGGTCCATGCTCCCCCCGCGACTACCACCATTGAGGTACGAATGGCTCCTTTTTCTGTCACCACATCTGAAACCTTCCCAGCAGCGGTTTCAATCCCTCTCGCCGCACAGTTGGTATAAAATTTTACACCAATGCGTTTTGCATAATCGGCCATCACAAAACTGGTAATTTCAGAATCCAGACTGCCAGAATCCTCTTCGAAAGCACCTAACTTCCAATCAGTTGTTGCATGCAGCAATTTATTTTTTAATTCGCTGCCTTCGATAAAGCGGGTTTTCAATGGTACGCCAAATCCGGCCTTCTCTTGTTTATCTTTAATCCATTGTTGTACTGCACTGATATCCGCCTCATCCAATGGAACTTCGACTCGCCCTTGGGTACGATAGCTGGTGTCGACGCCCACTTTTTGATTCATTTCGCGCCACAACTTTTTGCCCAAGTGATGCAGTTGGAAAGTGGCATCCGGCATTTTATAAGTGATCACTTGCCCGTAAGCACGTGAAGATTGTTCACCCGCAATATTTCCTTTTTCAACGACAACCACTGACAATCCACGTTCAACCATACGAATCGCCGTCATGATGCCATTGATCCCACCGCCGATAATCACCACATCGGCGTGTTGGGGTAGGGCTCCCTTTTCACCTTCGACGAATCCCCAGCGCGGGTGTCCAGGCACAAAGCGTCCTTCACGACGTAACATTGGCGTAACAATACTGGCACCGCCAATCACTGCAACGGCAGCAGCGGATCCGACTAAAAATTTTCTTCTAGAAATATTCATTATATATTTTTCAAATGGTGGGTGACTCTACAGCCATGATTCAATCAATACAGAGGCTTAACCACTGTTCTTAACGCTTCCATGAGGCCGCTGCACTCGCAGAGGATAATCAACCACTAGGGGGAGATGCTTCAGCAGAAAATGGTAAACAAGCCTAACGAAAGCGCGCGGATGTTATTATTTTGTATAATATGTAGCAAAATATTTTGAAATGTTATTATTTGGTGGTTTTTATATCTGTTTTTGAAAGGTGCCCACTGCCGTAACAGTGGGTGCAGTGGGTACAGTGGTTTCAGGCTAATGCATCCTGTACATAGTCGTAGCCGCCATGTGAATTTGCGACAAAGCGGAGTCGGTGAGTGATACAACGTGGTGCATCTTCAGCATGGTGAGAAACAAATAATAACTGTGTAGTACCTTGGGCAATCAGCATTGAGACAAACTGTTTAATCAGCTGACGATTGAGTGCATCCAGTCCCTGTAGAGGTTCATCAAGGATTAATAATTGTGGGTGTTTGACTAATGCACGCACGATAAGAATTAACCGTTGTTGGCCCCACGATAAGTCATGAAAGGGGAGGTGTGCTTGATCAGCGGAGATACCGATTAACGCTAACCATTGATCAGCTAGCGCCTGTTGACGGTCCCCAGGTACTTGATAAAGGCCGATGGAATCGAAATAACCGGATAAAATAACCGTGCGAATCGAGGCGCTAACTCGATACTCGAGATGTAGGCTACTGCTGACATAACCGATATTTTTTTTGATATCCCACAAGGTCTCACCACTTCCCCGTCGGATACCAAATAAGGTCAGATCATTACTGTACCCTTGTGGATGATCGCCGGTCACTAAACTCAGTAATGTTGATTTACCAGCGCCATTCGGGCCAGTGATTTGCCAATGCTCACCGGGGTTCACCTGCCAAGTGAGATTATCGATAATGACGTTCTCATCCCACGAAACATGGCCCGATAGTAAGCTTATCAATGGAGAAGAGGGCGATATATTTTGGTTAGCTAGCGGGGTATCTCTTTCGGGGAGTTGTACCGCGGATAATTGCTCAAGATGATGAAGCTGGGCAACAATGTTGTCAGCCAGTACTTGCTCGCGCGGCGCTAAAGAGGCTAAGTGGCCTTCGATCAGTAAGCCAACACGGTCGACGAAGGGCGGTATATCTTCGAAACGATTGATCACGAAAACTAAGGTTAGCCCTTGTTGTTGTAATTCCAACAGCAGTTGGTGTAACGCGGTACGAGACTCGACATCCAGTCCATCAAAAGGCTCATCGAGGATCAATAGATCGGGATCCGCCATCAGGGCTTGGCACAATAACGTCTTGCGAGTTTCTCCCGTCGAGAGCACCTTAAACGGGCGATCCAGCAATGGGGCAATACCAAAGCGTTTGGCTAAGGCTTCACAGCGCTCACTATCACCCCAGGATTCTTGAATAACGTCGCGCGTCAGCTTACCGTCACTATTTTCCCCTTCGCTGAAAAGATCACTATTATTTCGTTGCCATTCTTGATTAATGAAGGCGGAAAGCTGTTCGAAAGAGAGCCGAGTGGGGGACGTAAATTGATTGACGAGAGTGCCTTTAGCGTTGGGTAATTCTCCTTTTAACGCCAAGGCTAAGGAAGATTTACCACTGCCATTCGTCCCGACCAGCGCGACACTTTCGCCTTCAGTTAAGTTGAAGTCGTCTATATGTAAGGACCAATGTTCCCCACGATGAAATGTACATTGCGAAATATGCAATATTTTCATGTTTTATACCATTTTATGCATTTACCTTAGTTTTAGCGACCCGCCGCAAGCTTGTCAATCCTTCCTGTTTAGGACTGATCAGAATAAAGGCACAAAAAGCGGTATCCACTCACCTCGAGTCTCGTTAAAATAGCTGTTTTTTACGCCGAAGGGATAAGACTATGCTTGAACTGCTGAAAAGTTTGCTGATGGCGATCATCATGGTACCTGTACTGATGGCCGTTATTTTGGGATTAATTTGGGGATTAGGTGAGCTATTTAACCTAATTTCAGGAACTAAGAACGAAAAAAACTCAGCCTGATGTGTCGCCTATGCCTGCTCGGCATAGGCAGAGTCCCTACAGAAGCCTAGACTCAATAAACTGCGCAATAGAAGGCGCATCATTACTACCGATAACGACCTGACAGCGATCTTTAATCTCTTGTTTTGCTTCTTGCATCGCTACACCAATACCAGCCCGTTCTAACATACTCAAATCATTATTATTATCACCAAAAGCGACCACTTGGTCCATTGATAGCTGTTGCGCGTTAACCCATTCTGCTAGTCTCTTGCCTTTGCTGTTTCCGCGCTTAGCAATATCAATTTGATCCTTCCATGACCACTCACATACCACCTGTGCCTCGGCTTCAACACGGTCAGCGAAAGCATGTAATTGCGAAAGATCGGAATGTGCTAAGGCGAATTTCCATAAGGGTTCACCGCTTTCAACGACTGACATCAGGTCATTGACTTGACGGAAAACGGGACGTAATTCTACTGGGTACTGTTCGGCCCACGCTTGCATACGAATCACATGGGGGGTGGGATGCTCATAGTACATCGCGTCACCGGCATACAGTAATCCTTTAATTTGCGCTTGGCGTAATGACGCGATCACGATTTCGGACTCTTGAGCAGGAAGCGGATCACTGTTGATCACCGAACGTTTTTGATAATCATAAGAGTAGGTACCATTGCAACAAATAGCGGGATCGGTAAGCGCTAAGGTCTGATAAATAGGATGAATTGCACTATGGTGACGACCTGTCACAATTAACACGTGATAACCCGCGGCTTTGGCCCGAGAGAGGGCTTCAATGGATTCGGGCAATACCTGTTTCTGACTCGTTAGTAAGGTCCCATCTAAATCTAATGCGATAACTCGATAATCCATAATAACGTCACTTAATTTTATGATGTATGAAAAAAGTCTACACCTGAATAGAGCGAAGCAGCAAATCTCGCACAAAATCACTGTTACAATTATAGAATTGATGCAAACTAGATCTTACTACAAGTTAAGGAGAGCGCATGAAACAAGTTATCTATACAGCTAGCCCAGAAAGTGAAGAGATCCATGTATGGCAACTGACTGAACAAGGAGACCTGACACTTTTGCAAACGGTCAAGGCGCCGGGTCAACCGCAGCCTTTAGCCATTAACTCACGCCAGCAGGTGTTATACGCGGGTGTAAAACCTGACTTCCGCGTGGCAGCTTGGAAAATCGGCGCAACAGGTACATTGACTTGGCTCGATGAAGCTGTGCTTCCTGGTAGTGCCACCTACCTTGCTACGGATCGCGAAGGTGAGGCTCTGTATATTGGCTATTACCATGATGGCTTCGTGAGCTATGGCAAGCTTGGTGCGGAAGGCCAACCTACCACTCCGACCCAAATACTGAAAGGTTTAGACGGTTGTCACTCCGCGAATATCAACTTAACCAATAACCAGCTTTATGTTCCCGCGTTAAAGCAAGACCGTATCTGTGTTTATCCTTTACGTGACGATAAGAGTTTGGATGATGCTAACGTGACGCAAATTGAATCAGCGGCAGGCGCAGGTCCTCGTCATATGGCCTTTCATCCACAAGGTCAGTTCGCTTACACCATTAATGAATTAGATAGCACGGTAATGGTTATTGCTTTAGGTAGCGGCGACGATACGGTAGTCCAGACTCTTCCGACCCAACCGGAAGATTTCACTGGAACCCCGTGGGCCGCGGATATTCATCTCACGCCCGATGGGAAGTTTCTCTACACCTGTGATCGGACCAGTAGTCTACTGACTATCTTTGCCGTGTCTCAGCAAGGGGATGCGCTGACCTTAGTGGGTTTCCACCCGACAGAGACGCAACCACGCGGGTTTACCTTGGATAAAGCAGGGCAGTTTTTAATCGCAACTGGCCAAAAATCTCATCATGTCGCGGTATACCGTATTGATCAGCAAAGCGGGCAGCTAACCGATTTAGGTCGTTATGCGGCAGGTCAGGGACCGATGTGGGCGATTGCCCATACCCCTGAATAAATCGCAAGGTGCCACTTAGGTGGCACTTCTGATTCAGGGAAAAAGATTATGCCCAATAAAAGAGGATCTCAAGAAGACCCTCTTTTATCTAAACATTAAGCAAATCGCTAATCGTTGTATGGACTACGGTAAATTTGCACAACAACATTATCCGGGGATGTGTATTTGATCACTGTGACAATGTCTTTAGAGTCCTGAGAACGCCAACATTCAGCTTCAACATCACATTGGGATTGTCGACGATAACCGGCAGAAACTAAATATCGATGTATATTTTTGGTTTTAGAGGTTCCATGGTATCGAACTGTAAAAACACTTGCTTGTGGCCCACTTACATTCCCAAATTCAAATCTAATATCATCAGATATTCGCGGCATTTTTTTAGAAGCTCTGGCGTGTAATACTCGTACTCCGCTTTATCTCTCTCGGTATAATACGCACTGCTGGCAAATCCCATTTTTAGATACGGCCAGCCAAAAGCCAGTGCCACGCCAGTAAGTACCAGCACGATAGATACGGTTATACATTTCTTCACAGCCCCATCCTGCCATTTCCGGCACCCAGAACCACAAACGTTTTATCATTCTTTCTGGAGCAGATGACGTTTCCCGATGAAAAATTGTCGTATGGCCTGATGGTTTTCATGAACGGCGGTAACACTCCTTTACGGGGGCGAGAGTGCGGAAACTTTTCCGGGTCAGGGAACAGCAGAGGCTGAAACGTCTCGTTCTTCCAATTACCGATTTTACCGTAGTAGTCCCAGCGTTTTTAAGGGCTTCCCCCTTGCTTACTGGTCGGAGTTGAGGGAAAGGATTCTGAATCGATACTACCCGGTAAAAACCGAGCAAATCGGAGACCAAATCCTCGCAGCTGAAACCGCTGTTTGTAGTGGTCAAGTAATATTGGCCACGGTTTTACAGTAAAAATGATATCTCTTCTCTGACTCTTCCGGCGTCAGGCC
>NZ_JABBFR010000001.1 GCF_018494065.1 Rosenbergiella gaditana
CCTGCAGAGCCCCGGCTTTGGTTCCATGCTCGACGTATTTCGCTGCATAACCTGACTCGTGCAGAATTAACCGTATCGTGTCGTTTTCGCCAGTACCGGTAACTGCTGCGGTGTATTCCCAGAGCGGAACACAGGCTGACAACCGTATGGCTGTCACTCAGTTTGGCCGCTATCGTGAACCGTTCAGCGAGTCGGACATCAAGAGTGCAGTAGCCTTTTTTAATATCGTATTTTGTTCCTCCAGACGGCGAACCTGCTTTTCCAGCTCGCGGATACGTTGCTGGTCTGGAGTAATGGGCGTAGCAGAGGGTTTTATCCCCTGGCGCTCTCGTCTGAGTTGGCGTACCCAACTTTCGAGGGTGGTAGAACCGACGTTCATCGCTTCACTGGCTTGACGATATGAGTAGCCCTTATCAACAATCAGTTGAGCACATTCCAGCCTGCACTCAGGAGTAAAAGTACGTTTAGTTTTTTTGTTCATCAAGTCACCTGTTTTATGTTGTGGTGAGAATATCACCTTTGATCAGGTGGCCAAATTTACTGTGCCACTACAACAGGCTGCGTTGTCAGCACATGGCTGCACCAGCGCAGACATCTTTTCCTGAGCCGTATTATCCGGTTTGCGAACTTGGTCGTGATTTCACACTGCTCTCGTGGGTGGGCAAGCACATCGGTGAGGTGGAAAACTCGACCTGTCTGGAACTCTCACGCGAGCATATCCACCAACTTAAAAACTGGCTGGACTGTGCCAATACGACTTTTGCTGAAAAAAACGAAAAGTGCCTGATGCCTCGGGCCCGGCTGCAAGACGTTTTCGCGGTGCGTGACTGTCTGGAAAGCCTGCTCAGGAATTTTGATTTTGAACATGAACACCTGTGGTTTTATGCCACATGGTAACTCTTATTTTGAATATCCCGATGGCGGGTGCATCTGCGCGTCCGCCTCAGTTCTAAAACGTCCCGTTCCCGTTGTCGGATTATTGGTCGCTGTACGTTTTATTAGCCGTCATGACAGCTGTACCTGGTTTAACTGGGGACAGACTGATGCCATTCCCGGGGCGCACCTTCCTCTCCACATATGTTGAAACTAGACAATGTGGCGCGTTAATTTTCAGTTCCCCCAGTACAAGCCTTTCGATGCACTGGAGAAGCCAATGACCTTCAACGCCGGAGCCAGTTTGCTCATGCGGACCGGCACACCGTTGACCAGCTCGAGTGTAAACCGGTTACGCTTGTCGCGCGCAAGTGCAGTGGACAGCGCTGCCAGTGCTGCGGCAATGAATTCCGTTTGTGCTGCATCATCCGGGTCGATATAGGTGAACAACTGGCGGCCGCCTTGCGGCAGGTAGAGCACGAGATGGCCGCCATCGATAACGACTAAGGCGCCTGCTCTTCGGGCCGGCCGCATCAGAGAGGCATGAGAAGGCCAGGGAAGAATAGTCCCGAAAGGGTTACCCGGATCCACCGCACTGAGCGCGACGGCAGTGGGTACCGAAGGCGTTTGTTCGGCCAGTTCGCGCAGGCGGTCCACGGTTGTACGCTCGGCGAACTGGGCAGCCCCGAGTCCGAGTACAAAGCGACCGCGGATCACTCGCCCGGTGTCCTCCATGCCTCTGAATACGGGCTGCAATGCTGAAAACCCGCCAGGGACGTTTTCATAGACGGTGACATTGCGCGTCACCACGGCGTAACGATCAAGGAGACCTTCGGTCCATGCCAGGGCTTGCACTGTATCGGGAAGGGGGTCTGTGCGTATCAGCGACCACCGGCCCGCCAGGGTCGCCGCATTGAGCGAATGAAACTCCTCGGAAACCGCAGCCGACGAGAACCCGCGCAGACCTCGCCTTCTGCGCGAGGACAGTGCCCGGGGCCGGGGTTGTTGCGCTACCTGGGCAAGTGCGCGTAACGGTGTCCAGGTGTCATTGGTGATACAACCCGCCCAGACGAGGTCCCACAGGGTCGCGTGTAAATTATCAGACAACATGTCGGGGGCGTCGCGCCGATCGGGATACTCCCGGGCCAACTTGATCTGTACCTGCGCAACCAGTTGGCGCACAAAGTATGCGCCCCCGTCGGCGAGCAATTCGAGGATCGCATGCTGCAGAGGCGACATGTCTGGTGCGCCAGAGGCGTGTGCCGCCATGGACAGGGTTTCGGGGGCAAACTCCTGGAGGTGCAAAGCCACCAAACCGTCGTCGTTACCCAGTCTGCCGTGGCCTGACCATAATACCGTACCGCTGGAGAGGAGTCCGTCGAGCATGTCAGGCGCGTAGTCGCGTACGCGTGCGGGCAGGATCTGTCGTTCCCAGACCGACGCAGGCAACGGCATCCCCGCCAGTTGCTCGATGACTTGCAGGACGCCTTCCTGGCCTTCCAGCGCGCCGCGAGCCGGGTTCCAGCCCTTAACAGCGGCACGTTGTGATGCATCAGTCACTAACCCTTGCCGTTCGAGCAGAAGGCGGGTGTAGGCCTGGCGGGGTACCGGCTGGGTGGCCTCGCGTGCGGCCTGTAATGACCGGATACGTAAACGCCGGAATACCTCGTCGCCCACCCATTCGTGCTGCGCGAGCGGTCCGGCATCACTGCTGCCCTGAGTGGGGGATTGCACGTTGCCTCTCATCCTGAAACGTCCGGACAGAAGCTTGCCCTGTTCGGCAATCTGCTGCAGCGCAGCACCGGCCACCGATACTCCCAGACCGAAGGCCGAGGCCGCGTCACCCGTGGTAAATGGCCCGCGGGTGCGGGCGAATCGTGCGAGCAGGCCGCGCAGCGGCTTGATGGTGGGCTCCAGAAATGCCGCCGGTAGCCTGTCAGGAAGAGCCACGCCTAGCGCATCACGCAACCGTCCGGCATCCTCGATACTGGCCCAGTGCTCT
Organism: Rosenbergiella gaditana; assembly: GCF_018494065.1. Classification (GTDB taxonomy): domain Bacteria; phylum Pseudomonadota; class Gammaproteobacteria; order Enterobacterales; family Enterobacteriaceae; genus Rosenbergiella; species Rosenbergiella gaditana. Next base: position 2,876 of record NZ_JABBFR010000001.1, read on the forward strand.
CGTGTGCCGATCCTGATACGGATGATACGTCGTTCTGCCTCAAGGCTGCTGAGGAAAGTGGCGGCTTCGTCGGCCCCATTGTCCAGGCGCGCGGCAACGTCCTGCGTGCAAAGTGGCCCGAGTTCGCGCAGCAGATCGGCCACGCCCTCCTTGCCCCTCGCTCTGTAGCCAGCCGCCAGTCGCTGCAGCTCCTGATCAAGCTGTTCTATCACCAGGGGGTCGAGCAGTTCACTCAGCTCAACTTGTCCCAGAAGTTCTCCCAGCAAGGCACTGTCCAGGGCAAGCATAGAGGCACGCCGTTCGGCCATCGGCACATCCGTCTCATACATGAACTGTGCAATATAGCCAAACAGCAGGTCAGTGGCGAAAGGGGACGGTACTTCTGTGGTGACTTCAACCAGCTGTACCGTACCTGTATTAAGTCGGCGCATGAGCTCATCGAGCGCATCGAGGTCGTACACGTCCTGCAGGCACTCGCGTGCGGTCTCGATCAGTATCGGAAACTCAGGATAATCCCGGGCGATCTCCAGTAACTGAGCGGCACGAAGGCGCTGCTGCCACAGCGGAGAGCGTCGGCCAGGCGTTCTCCGTGAAAGCAGTAGCGCACGCGCGGCACACTCACGAAACCGTGCGGCAAACAGTGCCGAGCTTCCGACAGCGGTGGCAACGGTGTGTCGCAGTTTGTCTGGTTCGAAAAGGAATAGCTCCGCACCAGGCACCCGGCCCGTATCCGGGAGGCGCGCCACAATGCCATCGTCACTGGACACCACGGCCGGATCGATTTTCCAACGCTCGCGGATGCGTTGAGCAATGGCCAACGCCCAGGGCTCATGGACCCGACGCCCATAGGGTGAATGCAGGATCAGGCGCCAGTCGCCAAGCTCGTCATGGCATCGCTCGATGATTAGCCTGCGATCGGTGGGGAGCACACCTGTGGCAGCACGCTGCTCGGACAGCAGTGCCAGCATGTTACCGATGGCATTTCCGTTCAGGCCGATGGCCTTCAGGCGACTTTGTGTACCGGGCCCGGGGAGTGGCGCATCAGCGGCTCCGGAGATGTCCGGTTCGAGCTGGCCTAGGAAAGCACCGATGGCCTCTCCCAGCTCGGCAGGCCGACCGATACCATCTCCGCGCCAGAACGGCAGGCGGGCGGAACGACCCGGAGCCGGGATGACGACCACCTGGTCGCGGGTGATTTCCTGAATGCGCCAGGACGTCGCCCCCAGAGTGATAACATCGTTGATGTGCGACTCGTAGACCATTTCTTCGTCGAGCTCACCCACCCGGCGTGAGCCAGCACGTTCCTCACCTTCGGGCAGAACGACGCTGAACATGCCGCGATCGGGGATAGTGCCACCGCTGGTGACCGCCAGCTGTTGTGCGCCCGGACGTGCCGACAGCTGACCGGTTTCCCGGTCCCAGACCAGCCGGGGCCGGAACCCGGAAAAATCATCGGAGGGATAGCGTCCCGCCAGCATATCCAGCGTGGCATCGAACGCCGTGCGGGGGAGTGTGCGGTAGGGTGCGGCGCGGCGCACGGTGGCGTACCAGGCGTCGACATCAAGCGGCTCCATCGCAACGGCGGCGACCGTCTGCTGTGCTAACACATCCAGTGGATTGCGGGGCGGGGCGATGGCCTCAATACGGCCGTTCAGCATCGCCTCGACGATAACTGCAGAGTCGATCACGTCGCGTCGTGTGCGAGGATAGACTAGCCCGGTTGAAATGCCGCCAACCTGGTGCCCGGCGCGCCCAACACGTTGCAGTGCGCTGGCGACAGAGGGGGGGGCTGATACCTGAATCACCAGGTCGACCAGGCCCATGTCAATGCCCAGTTCCAGGCTTGAGGTGGCGACCACGCAGCGTAACTCACCGGATTTCAGCGCCTGCTCGATCTCAGCACGATGCTCTTTGGACACCGACCCGTGGTGAGATCGGGCGATTGCAGCGGCAACGCCATCGGCGCGCGCCTGGGTGCTGCCCGCCGTCGATTCGTACTGTACAGGAGGAGCCCCCTCTGTTGTGGGTGTAGTCTGTTCAGCGCCTGCCAGTCTTGCTGCATAGGCTTCATTGAGGCGCGCGGTGAGCCGCTCTGCCATGCCGCGGGAATTGGCGAAAACGATAGTGGAGCGGTGTGAAAGCACCTGCTCCAGAATACTGGCCTCCACATGCGGCCAGACAGAGCCGGGGCGGCCATTGCCCGCGTTTTCGCCGGGTTCACTTTCCGGGATGTTCGACATGTCTGCTACCGGTACCACGATGCGCACCTCAAGATGGCGCATCGATGGCGGGGCTACAACGGTGACAGGTCGCTCGCCTCCCAGGAACTCAGCCACCCGTTCCACGGGGCGTACGGTGGCGGATAACCCGATGCGTTGCGCAGGCGTTTCCAGCAGCGCGTCCAGCCGCTCCAGGCTTAGAGCCAGATGCGATCCACGTTTGGTACCCGCTACGGCGTGGATCTCGTCGATAATGATGGTACTGACGTCGCGCAGCGCTTCTCTTGCCCGGGAGGTCAGCATCAGGAAGAGAGACTCCGGCGTCGTGATGAGAATGTCGGGAGGTCTGCGCACGAGACGGGCGCGCTCTGCTGTCGGCGTGTCGCCGGTTCGCAGGCCGACTGTCAGCACTACGTTGGCATCGCCCCGTCGCTGGCGCTCCTGCATTATCCCCTGGAGCGGCAAAGACAGGTTGCGCTGCACATCTGCCCCCAGAGCCTTAACTGGCGAAATGTAGAGCACCCGGGTTTTCGTTGCACGTCGCCGGGCGTTCTCGGGGTCCGAAGTGAACGCAGCTGCTTGCTCACTGAAAAGTCGATCGATGGCATGCATAAAAGCAGCCAGCGTTTTGCCTGAGCCGGTAGGGGCGATGACCAGCGAATGGTGCCCTCCGCCGATTGCCGACCACGCAGCATCCTGCACCGCCGTGGGCGTACCGAACGTGGAGACAAACCAGTCCCGGGTGGCTGCTGTAAACTGTCCGCCCGACAGAAATTCGGTTGATTGGGAGCTTGTCGTCACGAGATAATCAGCCCCGGGTCGCTTTGAGAGCTGCGTTCCAGGCCCGCTGCGCCCATTCCGTCAGTGTTTCATTATCTTCAAGCACATCCACCGGCACTTCGCAGTACGATTTTAGCGCATGATCGTTGCCCCCGGCGACATAGCCCAGCGCGTGTGAGCCTGCTGCCTCATAGTCGGCACGGCTTATATTATCCACCTTGAAATACAGCGATCCTTTCCAGACCATCGCGAATACCAGCCCGTCACGACAGAGTGCGACAGCGCCAAACAGGGGGCGTGTCGTGATGGGAGCCCAGCCTGAGAGCTCCCCCGCGTAGTGCAGGGCCAGCGCTTTACCTTGTCCGGTGAGTTTGGTCATGTGTTACTCCTGTTTAATGAAAATGGCCTTCGACGATAGCTGGCGGGTCTCGGCCACAGGGTGACTGATCCGGTTTGCTGGGCGTCGTTAAACCGAGGGCTTTAAACGTTGAGGCACTGCTTTGAGCGCCAGCCGGTAGGACTGTTTGATCAGTTTTTCTGCCAGTTCCCGGGTCACGCCTTTGCCCCCTTCGACGGATACCCAGTGGCGCTTATCGAGGTATCTCCCGGGCGTCACGTTTTCATACTGCTCACACAGGGAATCTATCTGCCCCGGCTCTGCCTTGACCGTGATGATCGGCTCATCAGGATCATCGGTGATGATGAGGAAGACTTTGTTGACGACCTTGTAGACGTCAAGTTTTTCGACAAACGGACGACCGTGGCTGACGCCAGGCAGTTCAGTGGCCAGGCGGCGTGCCAGAGGCTGCAACTGACGTCTGGAGACGCCTTTATGTGCCGGCTGTGCGGCATTGCCAATACGCCTTTGCGGCAGATTCGCCTGGACCAGCAGGTAAGACTCCTTGATCTCTCGATGTAACAATGCCTTCGTGATGGACTTGCCGGCAACGACAGACAGCCAGTGGCGCTTGCTCATGCGATGAGCCGGTGAGATTTCTTCAAATTGACCGCGCAGGATAGCGGCCCGAATGGGATCGGCCTTCACGATAACGGTGGCCTTACCGTCCACCTCACCGATCAGCATGAAGACTTTGCCCTGCAACTTGTAGGTCGCCCAACAGCTCCCCATTGAGTGGTCGGTCGTGACACCCGTTAACGATCGTGCATAGTCATCGGCAAGATGAACGAGGTTCTGTATATCCATGGGCACTCCTGACACGCTCTGCGCTATTCAGCGGATGCGGGAACGGATGTACGTCCCGATAGCCTGAACCGCTTTTTCAGCCTCAGGGAAGCTGTTAATGAAGAACGGCCAGGTATGTATCATTCTGTCCCCCTTTATCAATCCGACGTCAACGCCCGCCTCATGTGCCTTGTGTACCAGTGCTGCGGAATCGTCAAAGAGGACTTCATCCGTCCCCACCAGGACGAGCAGCGGCGGCAGACCCGCCAGGTCTGCATGCAGCGGCGACACCAGGGCATCCATGCCACTCGCCTCGGTACCGAGGTAGTGCTGACGGCACAGTTCGAGGAATGTGCGGGTGATGATGGGATCGTCCTTCATTTTGGTGAAATGCGACCCGCTCTGCAACGTCAGGTCTGTCCAGGGAGAGATAAGCACCGCAGCGGCGGGGAGTGATTGACAGCCCTCGCGCAGTGATACGAGCGTGGACAGCGCGAGCCCTCCGCCGGCAGAATCACCAACGATCACGATTTGGTCTGTACAGATGCCCTGGGTGAGCAGCCATGCATAGCTGCGCTTCGCATCGTCGAGCGCGGCCGGGAAGGGAGATTCCGGTGCCAGGCGGTAATCCACCATTAGTGCCCGGTAGCCGCTTGCACGGCAAAGTGCAGTGACGAAGTTGCGGTAGACGACGGGATTACCCGCTACATAGCCACCCCCGTGCAGATAGAAAATCACCCGGGACGGATCAGATCCTACCGGTTCGACCCACTCGGCAGGCACGCCGGCCGCGTCAACCGGCCGGAACATGACGTCAGATAAGGAGGACTGGTCACTGCCTAACGCATCGAAACTGGCTCTTAATTTTCCGATGTCGGTCAAGTGATCGAGCGGAACGGGGTTGGCACGCCGTTGCGCGATAAAATTCTGAAACTCCTGGCTCAATAACATTCATTTCTCCAAAGTGTCCATTGGGATGTCTGAAGGTGACGGTTGTACGCACCTGGACTTGTCTGGCAATGTCAGTACGGGACGGCTCTTTTTGCCCTCCGTATCTGTGTCCCACGCCCCCGGTGACCATATTAATAATTGCCATTATGAGCCATAAGTGGCATAATTTATAGCGTTAAATGGCTTTTTAATTGCAAATAACGGACATCTAATGGGTAAGTTGCGATGGTGAAAGAGGTATTTGATGAGTGCGATGTCGCAGCCTGCCGTTGAGCGGTTGACGTATAGCCCGGCCAGCCCCTATCCCTTTGATCTTGAGGTGTTCCGTTTGTCGGACCTTAAGCGTCGCTCGACGGTGCAGGCCATGCGCAGGACTTACTGCTATGAATTCTACATGTTGATCTGCGTGACCGAAGGGCAATGCACGCACTTCGTCGATTTCGAGCCTGTTGAATGCATTCCGGGGACATTGCTCACATTGCGGCCTGGTCAGGCCCACAACTTCGGCACCGAGGAGGACTGGGATGGATGGATCGTACTGCTTCGTCCGGAATTTCTGCTTCCGGCAGAGGCTGAAATAGTCCCTGTTCTGAATCGCCTTGCGGGAAGCATCAGCCTTGATTCGACAGAACTTAAACGAGCCACGCAGGATATTCAGTGCCTCCACGACGATGCCCGCCTGGGGTTGCCAAAGCGATCTGAGGAGCAACTTGGCGCTGAGGCGGAAGACGTTTCGGCAAGCTGTCTGAGCGTCGAGGTGCATGCATTGTTGCGTTACCGTTTCTGCGCGCTGCTGACCTGGCTGACTGTCCTGCATGGGCAGCGTCAGGATCCTGCATCGCAGCTATCGGGGATGTTGTTACGGTTCAGGCAGTTCCAGGAACTGGTGGACGAGCGTTTCTCGCAGTGGAGTCAGGTTGGTGACTATGCAAGCTACCTTGGCTGTACTGAGAAGAGTCTGACGCGTGCAACTCTGGCAGTCGAGGGGATCAGTGCCAAAGCGTACCTCTCAAAACGGATCGTGCTGGAGGCTAAACGGTTACTCATACACACGGGGTTGCCCATCGGTGAATTGTCAGAACGTCTTGGATTCGGTGAGGTTGACAGATTCAGCAAATTCTTCAAGAGGGAAACTCGTTTTACGCCGAAGGACTTCCGCAAACGCGCGACGATTCCCTGATCGCATGAGGAGCGACCCGCTTCACAGCACCATAATAGAGGCGATGCTCGCCACAAACCCGGTGCATGTTGGTATCGAGTCCACTATCCGGCGGTAATCGATGTTCGCTTACCTTGCCATTAGTCGTATCGAAAATACTAAAGGAGAAAATTATGTCAAACGCACTACCCGTCTACGCGCAACACTATAGTGATGAAGAACGTAAACTTGCAGACCATCTTATCGGTCTGGAAAAGTCAGCACTGGATAAGTGGTTCAAGGGAGACACATCCGGTTATGAATCGCTCTGGTCAGAACGCAGCTTCAGTTACTTTGATGCTGTCGTGACCGAAAGGGTCGATGACTATGAAACGATCAAAGAGTTTTTGAAATCCATTGACGGCAAGCTGTTTGCTGACAGCTATGATTTCCGCCATCCGCGGATACAGGCGGTAAAAGATATGGCCGTGCTGACTTATCAGCTGTACGCGAAAACGAACCTGATTGATATGGAATACAACGTTATCGAGGTCTTTCAGCGGGAAGAGGACAACTGGAAAGTTATCCACTCCACCTGGTCATTTATCCGTCCGATGGATAAAAAATTCCCTGGGATAGCGACTGTCGTCTGATATGGCGATATGCTCTGAGAAAGGGCAAACGATAAAAGGTTAAAATTCTGGCCCGCCTGTCTTCCCCGAATGTCGGGTTATGAGCAGAATGACGAATGTAAAGTTTAGGGCCGGGTCAGGACAGATATACGTTCACTATATGGGAGTGATGATGAAAAGAGAGTCGTTATTCAGGTACGTACGGGAGCATTATAATTCGGAGCCGGAATATCTGTGGAGTAACCTGCCGGATTATGCCGTGCTTCGTCATCATAATGGTGATAAATGGTTTGGTATCGTGATGAGTGTACCCGGTACAAAGCTGGGGCTGAAAACGGATGATGCAGTCGACATACTTGACGTTAAGGTCCGGCCGGAGCACATCGGGTCATTACGTCAGAAAGAGGGTATCCGACCTGCTTACCATATGAATAAAGAGCACTGGGTCAGTGTAATCCTATCCGGACCGCTGTCGGCAAAGGAAATACATGAGTTGCTTGCCGACAGTCATGAAGTGACTTCCTGACAATTTATTCAAGAAGATGGGAGACGCGTGCAAGGTGATTTTGCCATAGCACATCTCCCTAAATATTCATTGACACGCCTTTATCACGTGCCGCGCCCAAACCTTCCAGCGCTGGCCAGGATAAATGGTATTTCAGTTCGGAAAGATAAATAGCAATGGGGCGGGGCACGTTTTTAACCCGCTCGCGCTTTTCTGCCAGCTGGTACAGGCGCACCAGCAGCATGCGCTAGGCGGTAATGATTTTGCTGTTGCGCATTGAGCCAATCACATAACAGCCCCCCTTCATCAAATATCCTATTAAGCGAAAATCCGGTTGGGACATTAATGGCATTGAGCAAGGCCAGCTCTTCAATTTTCCCGAAAAAGGCTTTTATCTTATCGGCAATACCCTGAACGTAGTCGCCGTTATACACATCCCGAATGGTTGAGGCAGTATTGTTGAGATCTTCAAAGAGGCCGTGGAGTACGGCCAATCGCGAAAATGGATAGCGCACGCGCCCTGGTTACCAAAGGACGGAGAATCGCACAGGTCAGCCGCTGTAACCGGCGCAATGACGAAGCGGATGCCGAAATCCTGCCTGCTATCCTCGATATCTTCAGCGGCATGCCTGCGACGGCTACCGACGCGTATGGGGCCTCCTGCGTAGACAACGTCGCATAGAGGGGCTGTCGCCGGTAAATACGATACGGCTTTACCGGATAATGAGTGTGCATAACCTACTGTTAATTCAAGATAAAATAGAACTTACTTATCAACTCTCTGTGCTGCAACGAATTCATGGTGCTAAAACTTGCGTAGTGCTTCCTTTCGTCATCGATACGCCCAACCAGCAGGAACAGGCGGGATACCGTTATGAAACTGTCATTAAAGAATTAATGCGTAGCGTTCCTCAGGATTATCAGATGATACTGTGTGCAATGGAGAATGATTCATTAAATGAATTTAAACATGATAGCTAATGCTATTGTGTTAAATTCAAAGAGACTTCTAACTGTTTCACAATACGATTCTTTGAGGTCTGAATATAAATCTATTCAGGCAATAGTTACAGATCAAAGTGATAAGGAATAAATAAGGTTAGCTACTCAATCTTCATTTTAGATAATAAAAAATAGAGGTAAAGTATGATGGCAGGCCATCCTTGGCCTCTATTTCTATCTTCTTTGAGTAAACTCAAATGGTCTGACCATATCGTTGCTGTTAGCATCAACGAAATCAGCCCACCACTGAAGCATCAGGCGGCGTTGATCAAAGTGTTTAGCTTTGTGGGTATAAGCTGCTCGGACACTGTTGCTTTCCTTATGGCTCATTTGAAGCTCTACAGCGTCTTCTGACCACAAACCTGACTCAATTGAGGCACTACAGGCCAGTATACGAAAACCGTGTCCACAGATGTCCTGCTTCGTGTCATAGCCCATATTGCGAAGGGCTTTGTAGATGGTGTTTTCACTCATGGGCTTAAACGAGTCATAACAGCCAGTAAAAATTAATCCGTCATCATGACCTTCTTCATAAGTCAGTTGTCGGATCTTTTTTAGTATCCTCATGGCTTGCTTACAAAGGGGAACGAAGTGTTTACGCTTCATTTTTGCCCCACGAGTCGAATGTTTGACGTTTTAAATTGCTTCACGTTGTTCCGGGATAACCCATAAAGCACTTTTAAAATCGATCTCTGACCATCTGGCGAAACGAAGTTCACTGGAACGAACAAATGTCAATAGGTTGAGCTTTATAGCCAGCACTGTGAGCCTGCTCCGTCCCTTGTAATCATCAATACGCTTTAGTAAGGCTGTTCATCTCTTCCAGTTCAATTGCAGGGCTGTGTTCTGTCTGAGACTTCTGTATAGCGCTTTCCAGATCATAGGCAGGGTTGAAGCGGATAATCTTTTTCTGCACAGCATATCTCGGGATAGCGGTAGCGTATTGTTTTACTCGCATAGCGATTTCGAGGTAGCCGAGCTCTTCAATCTTCTTAATTGGAACCAACAGGTCACCCGTATCTAACTCACCGATATCTTTGTTGCCGATATCAGGAAATAAGTAAGTTTCAAGACGAGTCCAGACTGAGCGTTGATAATCTTCTGACCATGTGGTTTTAGTTGTAAACCAGTTTTTAGCCACGGATTTGAAAGCGCGGGTATTGTTACGCTTTTCCAGCTTTGTTTTGTTGTCAGCCTGTTTTTTAGCGCTGGGATCAACTCCTGATGCTAAAAGCTTTTTGGCCTCATCACGGCGTTGTCTTGCATCAGCAAGTAAAACAACAGGGTAGACACCTATCGAATAGAGTTTTTGCTTCCCGTCGAAACGGTAGGCTATCTGCCAGTATTTGAACCCTTGGGGATAACGCGAAGGAACATACCAAAGCCATCAGTCAGCTTGTATTCCTTCTCAAGGGGTTTGGCATTTTTTGCTTTAGTATCAGTAAGTGGCATGACGGCATCCCCCGTTTGTTGGTAAAAGCGCAATCGAACTACCATTACCCACATTTTTACCAGCAAATGGGTATGGCTTCGAGTGATTTTTAGTGAATGAGGGTGAACCTGAAGAAGGGGATAAGCAACTGATAGAAATGCAGAAAGCAGACGTGAGTGAGCGTCTGTCTCCCTTAAATTGGCTCCTCTGACTGGACTCGAACCAGTGACATACGGATTAACAGTCCGCCGTTCTACCAACTGAACTACAGAGGAATTGTCGTGAAGACGGGAAAGATAATAGTGCCGTGCCGGGTGCTTGTCAAAGCTCTTTTTCCATTAAACGGTGCGTTTGCTGGCTAAATAACCAAGCTGGCTAGACTCTGTCCAATCGTAGCTGCACTAAAAGATCGTCCTTTGCCTCATCAAGGTGCAAACAGGTTGGGTGGCGCGAGAAATAGAGGGGGAGACGTGACGTTTTAAAGGGATTTATAATGTTGGCCCAATAATTGCTTTCTAGATTCACTTGCGGCGAGTCCGACGCCACTTATCCTTGGTAGGAGTGAACCATGAATCTACGACGCTTGAAATATTTTGTGAAAATTGTCGACACCGGTAGCCTGACTCGCGCAAGTGAAGTCCTCCACATTGCCCAACCGGCGCTTAGTCAACAATTAGCCACCTTAGAAGGTGAGTTTAATCAACAATTATTGATTCGTACTAAACGCGGAGTCATTCCCACTGACGCGGGTCAGGTGCTTTATCATCACGCGAAATCGATTCTTAAACAGTGTGAGTTTGCTCGGGTAGCGGTATCGTCCACACAATTGATGACCCAAACCGCATAATTCTCTGCTGTTAACCAGAGCCGCCTAGCAACTTTATTGAACAAAGTGATAAAAAACTATTGCTCAGGCGGCTTCCCCCCTTTAGGATCCTTCGCCGGTACGAAAACGTTTACGTACTGAGTGCGTTCCAACACCATGAGCACGCGATCAATCCTTTCTATTGCATTGTATCGTGTATAAATGACGATAATTTGAGAAAATAACATGCTCGAAAAGCTTTTTAAATTAAAGGCAAACAACACCAACGTTAAAACAGAAATCATTGCCGGAATTACGACCTTTTTGGCAATGGCCTACATCCTTTTCGTTAACCCCTCTATTTTGGGACAGACCGGTATGGATAAGGGCGCAGTCTTTGTTGCGACCTGTTTAGCGGCGGCCATTGGCTCAGTGCTGATGGGGATGATTGCCAACCTCCCTATCGCCCTTGCACCAGGAATGGGGTTAAATGCCTTCTTTACCTATACCGTTGTGTTACATATGGGGTATCACTGGCAGGTCGCATTAGGTGCGGTCTTTATCTCTGCTGTACTCTTCTTTTGTCTTTCTATTTTTAAAATTAGAGAGTGGATTATCCGCAGTATTCCTTTACCGTTACGCTCAGCCATTGCAGCGGGTATTGGTCTTTTTTTAGCGATTGTTGCGCTTGAAGGTGCAGGAATCGTCGTGGACAATCCTGCGACCTTGGTAGGGATGGGCGACTTAACCAAACCCGGTCCGCTGTTAGCCATTGCAGGCTTCTTCTTAATTGTCATCTTAGAAGCGCGCCGAGTAACGGGTGCTGTGTTAATTGGTATATTGGTGATCACGGCTATCTCAATCCTCACTGGACTTTCGCCTTTTGGCGGGGTGATTTCTTCACCACCTTCCTTAGCGCCGACGTTCTTACAGCTGGATATTGCGGGGGCCTTTAATGTTGGACTGATCAGCGTAATTTTTGCCTTCTTATTTGTCGATGTCTTCGATAACTCGGGTACGCTGATTGGGGTGACGCGTAAAGCGGGGCTGACTGACGAGCAGGGTAATATTCCTTCGATGGGGCGTGCGCTACTTTCTGACAGTATTGCCGCGCTGTTCGGTTCGTTGTTAGGGACTTCTACCACCACCAGTTTTGTCGAATCCAGTGCCGGAGCCGCCGTCGGTGGCCGTACCGGGTTAACCGCAATCGTTGTTGGTATCCTCTTTTTGCTTTCCCTATTCTTCTCCCCATTAGCCGGCAGTGTGCCAGTCTATGCAACGGCACCGGCATTACTGTTTGTCGCTGTCTTGATGGCTTCAAGCCTGGCGGAAATCGATTGGAAGGATATCTCTACGGCAGCACCGGCTACCATTACTGCGTTATCGATGCCATTAACCTATTCTATTGCTAATGGTATTGCTTTCGGTTTTATCAGCTGGACAGTGATTAAACTCTGTACGGGGAGATATAAAGAACTGAACCCAGCATTAATCGTGTTGACGGTATTGTTTGTGATTAAACTGGGTTGGTTGACAGCCTAACATGATCAGCGTTAGGTCGATGACCTAACGCTTCTTTTTTAACGGAAAGGGGGCTCAACAAAGGTTCGTAATTTACGAGAATGCAATGTATCTCCCTCAGCCCTGAGTAGGTCTACCGCACAAATCCCTATCTGTAAATGTTCAGAAATCGCCCCGTCATAAAAACGGTTTGCCTGTCCCGGTAATTTAATTTCTCCATGTAAGGGTTTATCCGACACACAAAGCAGGGTGCCATAGGGTACGCGAAAGCGATAACCTTGAGCGGCAATGGTGGCACTTTCCATATCCACGGCAATAGCGCGGCTCAAGTTGAAACGCAGGGCCGAGGCCGCGTAGCGTAGCTCCCAATTTCGGTCGTCGGTGGTGACGACGGTACCTGTACGTAATCGCTGCTTGATGGTGTCGCTGTCGCTCTCACCGGAAAGATGGCGAATGGCATCATAGAGTGCACGCTGAACTTCGGCGATGCTAGGTACCGGAATATCCGCTGGCAACACACTGTCTAACACATGATCATCGCGCAGGTATGCGTGGGCTAACACATAATCACCAATACGCTGGCTCTCACGCAGACCGCCACAATGACCGATCATTAACCAAGCATGTGGCCGTAAGACCGCAAGATGGTCACAGATGGTTTTCGCATTCGAAGGGCCAACACCGATATTGATCAATGAGATACCTTGATTATCAGCGGTTATAAGATGCCAAGCGGGCATCTGGTGTTTTTTCCATGCATCTTGGCGAAGCTCTTGCTCAACGTTCTCCGTATTCAATACCTCTCCACCCGCGCAGACCAGGGCAGTATAAGGCGAATGCGGGTCGGCTACTTGCTCTTTACCCCAACGAATAAATTCATCGACATAGCGGGTGTAATTAGTAAACAGGACATAGGGCTGCACGTTTTCTGGGGGAGTACCGGTGTAATGCTTTAAGCGTGCTAAGGAAAAGTCGACCCGTAGCGCATCAAACTGACCGAGAGGCAGCTCTTGGTCATGAGTCACTAAACCATCAGAAATATCATCGCCGATATTGGCGAGATCGGTGGTTGGAAAGAAACGAGTAATAGTAGCCATTTGCTGGCGATCAATATTCAACGCCAAGCCATCCAGTACATAAGGATAGGGGATTTCAACACTAGAGCGGCGTACTTCTACCGTAAAGTGATACTCTTTGCTAAGCATCTCCAATTGTTCCGTCAAGTAGCGACGAAATAGCGCGGGTTGCGTAATTGTTGCGCTATAGGTGCCTGCATGGGTAAAGCGCCCCCATGCGCGAACCCGTTGAATCGGATTTTGTTCTCCTTGCCAATGTAGCACCAGCTCTGGATACGAGAAGACACCTGCTGGACGTGACTCGCTGCTGGGTACTTCGCCAGACGTTATATAACGTTCTAACGCCGCTCTTAATGCTTTCACGGCGCTCTCATAGTAGGATTCGAGTTGGTCTAATGCTTGGTTAATAGCTAGCGGTGGTTGTGACATGATCATGAACCTCTCTTCATCTGGCGGGGCTTAAAACGCTAAGGTTTACTCTACCTCGTGTTTTTTATAAACGCCAAACAAAGAACAGCATAAGTCATACTTGTATTTAAATTGTTAGATATTATTGAGTTATTAATTTTTAAACACTACAGTTAATCAATAGCCCATCGAGCAATTTGAAATCGTTGATGACCCCCCTGTCTTTTCCGCTCGAAAAAAGGATATGCATTGTGCAGCGTTTTATTCGTCCCCTTGCTCAAGTGATTCAACGTACGCCTTGGTACACCCAACGAAGTCGCTATCGTACGCTTTTCTGGCGCGAGATTACCCCCTTTGCCGTACCTATCTTTATTGAGAATCTCTGTGTCCTATTGATGGGCGTGTTAAGTACCTTTTTAGTCAGTTGGCTGGGTAAAGCGGCCATGGCAGGGGTCGGGTTAGCAGATAGCTTTAACATGGTGGTGATTGCCTTTTTTGCTGCAATCGATCTGGGGACGACAGTTGTAGTGGCCTTTAGCCTGGCACGAGGAGATGGTGAACGTGCTCGTGCTGCAGCTCGACAATCCTTAGGGCTCATGACGGTAATGGGGTTTCTCCTGGCCATTATCATTGAATGTTTTGGGCAAGACATTATTCAAGTCATTGCTGGCAGCGCTGAGCCTGAGGTCAAGGCGATGGCACTTAATTATTTGCATATTTCGGCATGGAGCTATCCGGCAGCGGCTATCGCGTTAATTGGCAGCGGGGCGCTAAGAGGCGCGGGGAATACTAAAGTTCCGATGCTGGTTAATGCCGGGATGAATATTCTTAATATTATCATCAGTTCACTGCTTATCTACGGTTGTTTAGGTTGGAATGGACTCGGTTTCAGTGGGGCAGGGTTAGGATTAACGATATCTCGGTATATCGGTGCATTAATCATTATTATCGTGTTAGCTAATCGATTTAGCGGGGCATTATTGATTCCGGTCAGGAGCTATTTCTCACGCTGGAATACACTCATCCTTAAAGAGGTGCTGAGTATCGGAGTGCCGGCCAGTGTCGAATCAGTATTATTTAACGGGGGAAAACTGTTAACCCAAATCTACGTGGCGGGTATGGGGACCAATGATATAGCGGGTAATTTTATTGCATTCTCTATAGCATCCTTAATCAATTTGCCAGGGAACGCGCTTGCTTCGTCGTCGACTATTATCACGGGTAAACGCTTAGGGCTGAATCAGGTCTTCCAAGCGGAAAAGCAAATTCGTCATGTTTTTTGGTTGGCAACGGTGGGATTAACCCTTATTGCTTGGTCAACGATTCCCTTTGCGGGGCTGCTCGCTCGTTTCTATACCGCCGACCCAGAAGTGATTAAGGTCACTCAGCATCTATTATGGCTCAACGCAGCCTTCATGCCGATTTGGGCCTGTTCTTGGGTACTGCCTGCGAGTCTTAAAGGCGCTCGTGACGCACGTTTCGCGATGTATGTGTCCATGTTCAGTATGTGGGGTGCACGCGTAGTGATGGGTTATGTACTCGGCATCTGGTTAGGATGGGGCGTAATAGGGGTATGGTTAGGTATGGTCATGGATTGGGCAGTGCGCGGTCTCTGTTTTTGGTGGCGATTACACAGTGGTACTTGGTTAACTAATTATCGTAAAATGAATGAAAAACTAACTAAAATAAATTAAGTTCTGCTATAAGAGTATTCCTGTCGCTATCTGTATGATTGAGCTTATTGTGGAAAGATGGCGAAAAACCACCATACTTGCCTGCTAATAGGACGTGCTCGGTAAGCGAAAAGTTTGAATTTTCTGGGGAACTAATGACAAAGACTTCACCTCCGGCTGCCTCATCGCCTTGTTGTGACGATAGCGAAAATGATAAATGTCATTTAGAGACTTTGTATGCTTACAAAGCGATGCTTGATGCCAGTGTTGATTGCATTAAAATTTTGACCCCAGAGGGGCGAATCAAAAATATGAATCACTCTGCATGTACTGCCTTGGGAGCCGACCCCCAGTCTGGCTTTGGAATGGAGTGGTTGTCCTTACTTCCTGTCGAAGTGAGAAAATCGGCTAAAAAGGCGCTGCAAAAAGCCGCTATTGGCGAAAATACGCAATTCCTCGGGAAAAGTATCAGTGAATCGGGTGCAGTAATCTATTGGGATAACCTACTCACGCCAGTACGTAACGAACAAGGCATAGTTGACAGCATTCTGTGTGTCTCAAGAAATGTTACTCAACAATGTGCAGCAGAAACGAAATTACGACACTTAAGTGAGTTTGACGAGCTGACAAATATACCGAATCGTCGTCATTTCCAGTCATATTTAAAAAAAGCGCTGCGCATAGCCAAAGCAACTTATCACTCTGTCACGCTATTACACGCCGATCTCGATCACTTTAAATTAGTGAACGATACCCGAGGAAGCCATTTCGGTGACCATATTTTAAAGGTCGTCGCCAAGCGCTTAGTGAAAATGCTGGCGGGTCAGGGCTATGTTTCTCGGCTAGCGAGCGATGAATTCGCCATCATTATTCCGCAGACGGTCAGTTCCGATGAAGTTACCCAGATCGCTCAAAATCTGATCAATGCTGTGGCGCGGCCAATCAGTCATCATGGCCAATCTGTCCGTCTTTCAATGAGTATCGGCACGGCAACATGGCCTCACTCGGTCGAAAACAGTGATATGTTGACGAAAGCCGCTAACGTCGCATTAAGCGAAATCAAGCAGAATGGTGGGGGTGGGGTGCTGCAGTACCATAGTCAGCTGATGAAAAGCGTGACTCGCATCGCCG
The DNA here is from genome assembly GCF_018494065.1 of Rosenbergiella gaditana. Classification (GTDB taxonomy): domain Bacteria; phylum Pseudomonadota; class Gammaproteobacteria; order Enterobacterales; family Enterobacteriaceae; genus Rosenbergiella; species Rosenbergiella gaditana. The sequence continues at coordinate 19,332 of NZ_JABBFR010000001.1, forward strand.
AACAATTAGAATTAGCGCAATACGCCATCGATCAGCATAAAATTGAACCTTACTATCAACCCAAGGTGAGATTACACGATGGTCAACTGGTCGGGCTGGAAGCCTTATTACGTTTTACCACTCCTACAGGGGAGTTAGCCTATCCAGGAGCTATTTGGGCGGCGTTCGAAAACCGTGCATTAGTTGAAAAAATTGGTGAGCAAATTCGTACCCGCGTCTTTAAGGATATTCAAGCGTGGACTGAGAAAGGCCTAGCGCTGGTGCCCGTGTCACTCAATGCCTCACCGGTCGAATTTATGTGGGATGATTATGCTGAAAAATGCCTCGCGCAGATTGCCCATCATGGTATTGATCCCCGTCTGATTGAAATTGAAATCACTGAACATATGATTGTGGGTCACGGTGCGGAATTTGTGGTCCGAGCGATTAAAGGGCTTAGAAAACAAGGTATACGCATTGCGCTGGATGATTTTGGAACCGGCTATTCAACCTTAAGTAATATTAAAGATTATTCTGTTGATGTGATTAAAGTCGATCGTAGCTTTGTAAGTAGCTTGCATCAAGGCCGTGAAGGCAAAGCGATTATCAAGGCGCTGCTGTTACTGGCGAATTGTCTTGGTATGGATGTCGTAGCCGAAGGGGTTGAAGAGCAGGAGCAGTGTGATACGCTGATAAAAGAAGGCTATCTCATTGGTCAGGGCTTTTTATTCAGTCCGGCAGTCAGCAACGCACAGATTGAAAAATTACTCGATTCAGACTTCGTCGCAGAGTAAATCGCAGACTGGCTAAGCCCTTCAGGCTTTAGCCAGTCTAGGCTTGCCTTAACTTTCTTCCGGCTGGTACACCTGCCACCAAAGGTTATCCAGTGGTGTATCGCGGTCTTGCTCGGCGGAGCTTGGGTGACGAGGCTTCTGCCAGGGTTTTTTAAGAATATAATGAATATTCTTCACTTCATCGAATTTCCACAAATGCTTATGCTGAAACGGTAATGTTTTCAGTGCATTATAGCCATAAGAAAGCGGTGTCCAGCGATGCTCATAAACTTCATTCAGTAAGTCTTGTTCTGAGAACGGATAACGGCTCAGATCGCTAATCCCCTCAACCTTCTCCACTAAATGGTTAGCCATCTCTTTATCCGGCGTTAACACCAGAAATCCACCATTCAAGTAAAGATCTAGCGCCTCGGGCGGTTGTTGGTCTCTTTCTTGCCAAGTGTAGTGGCAAGCTTCGGGTTGCCAACTGGCAGGGTAGCTGGCGATCTGATTAGGATTACAGCGACAAGCATGGCAGGCAGCAATGTGGCCTTCGGCTAAAGATAAATCAAATAGCTCATCCATATTGCGCACGGCCAACATATCTGCATCAAGAAAAACGATACGACGATATTCTGTTAAGCCCCAGACACGTAATTTCGACCAGACTTCACCGAATTGAGCCGAGGCATAATGTTGGCTGAGTTCAGCTTTAGGATAAAGCGGCGTAATTTCCACCCAGCGACAGCCTTCAGCGGCCAACTGCTCGCGTGCCGTCTCACTGATGGTCGGCGTGACCATTACCACTAAGGGCCATTGGCTCTGTTGTTGTTTAAGTGATCGCTGAAGCGCAATCACCCCAACCAGATACGCGTCTTGAGTGAGAAGGGTAGCCCATGCGTTCATGCCTGATCTCCTATCGTCGAAGGAAAGAGTTGCTGAATATAGTGATTACTAAAGCGCTGCTGCGGGTCGAGCTGCTGCTTCACTGCAAAAAAATCTTGCCATTTAGGATACAGTGTCGGCCAATCATAATGCTGAGGATCGTAATATTTCCCCCAGTGAGGCCGCCCGCCATAGGTGGCCAGTATTTTCTCTACTTCTGTCAGGAAATGCAGGCCGTCTTGAGAGAGAGAACCGTCATCTGCGTAATAGACGACAAAACCAAAATAGCAGGTGTCTTGTTGATACGCAGGACTTAACCAAGCATCCGAAGCGCCTGTGCAACGCAGGATAATAGGGTAATGCATATGCGGTTGCTGCTCGGCATACCACTGTTTGATGTGACGAATAATGGCGGGGGTTTGCGCTAAGGGAACACCAATCTCAACGTTAATTTGTGGCACAGCAATACCGCGACAAAGCAGTTGGTAAATGTCGCCGGTCACATCGGTGAAATCTTTGAAGCGGGCGACAGTACGAAATTGCTTTCCACCATGACCATGAACCTGCGTGTCCGCATGCATCAGGGCAAGGGTTTGGTCGATGGTTGCGTTAAGACTTTCATCTTGGTCAGTGGAGTGACGGACAACTTGCTGAGCATTGTCTTCGTAGTGTTTAAGCGCAGAGTCGTCAGCGGGGTCAATATTCCATACATGTAATAAGTTATCATCGACGAACCACCATGCTTTATTAAAAAGATGTTGATGATTCCACTCGATAATATCGGTCTCGAGGCTGTCTGCGCTCACCGCTGTTTTCTGGCAAGTAAAATAGCGTTCTGGGACAGTGGCAAGTGTCACTTCGGTGATGATCCCTAAGCACCCTAGGTTAACCATCACTGCAGAAAACTCGGCGTCGCCTCGTTGGAAAGTCCGTTTTTCCCCATTAGCGAGAATAAGGGTAAAGCTCAGTACTTCGTCGGTTATCGCACTTTGCTGTAAGCCCTGACCATGGGTACCCGTCGCCAGCGCCCCACCGACAGTTTGTACCGCGATGACCCCGGGGGAGCAATTCAGCATCCTGCCGTTCTGCTGCAGGGTTTTGAAGAGTTCTTGTAAAGGCGTGCCTGCGGCAACGCGTACACTGTGCTCATCCATCGCCAAGACGCCGCGAAGATGTTTTAAATCAAGCAGTACCCCGTCACTCTCGGGCGACACCATGCGTCCAGGTGAGAGCCGGCTACCAATAATACGAATTGGGCCTGAACTCTGTTGAAGGAGTGCCTGTAAAGCCGCCTCATCTTTTGGCGTATGCAACTGTTGTTTGGTTCCTAGTTGCGCATTCCGTGCCCAGTTGAAGATCTGCTCTGCAGAAGGTTCATCCGTTGAACGCTGGGGGTAAAGTATTGGGTTCTGTATCACTCTCGCTCCACTCGCTCATTAGCATAAAAAGGATTGTCGTTTAAGCGTAGTCGATTTTTATCAAAAATATGAAATAGATCACTGTTCTAAAGGATCTTAACAAATTTTTTCCGCAAAGGGGCAATGAATCCTCTCGACGTCCTCGCCAGTGAGTTGGGGGAGGGTCGTCACAGGCCATAGTTTGCCTGTGGCATCCTGCATAGCTGACCTATACGACGACTAGCCGTGCCTGATTACGCAGAGGGTGTTGCGGTTCCAATCGAGCCATATTGTCCAATAACGGTTCAACAATGACCGAAATTTGTGCGAGCGAGGCCATTTGCGGTGTGCTTAGCCCCCGCGTCCGCAGTTGCACGACATCCGATACCTTCATATTCATAACGATAATCTGCTGATGCATACCGGGTTTTGAGTGTGGTAGGTGGTTGATGGCCTGAAGCACTCTTACCGTTGCGGATATCCACATCAAAGGAAGAGCAGGTAGGAAAATAAACAGGAATTGAAGCTACGGGAAACCTCGAAATGGCTGGTAATGTATCCAATTAGTTGAATTGATGTATAATCATCGCTTTGAGGTTTTTCATGGCCAGCGTTACTGTTCATTGTCCCCGTTGTCAGTCTGCTCAGGTTTACCGTCATGGGCAGAACCCTAAAGGCCGTGACCGGTTTCGCTGTCGTGAGTGCCACCGCGTTTTTCTGCTCACCTATACTTATGAAGCCCGCAAGCCCGGCGTCAAAGAACAAATTACCGAAATGGCATTCAACGGTGCCGGTGTCCGGGATACCGCAAGGACGCTCAAAATCGGTATTAACACCGTCATCCGCACCTTAAAAAACTCGCCCCGAAGCGAATAACTTCCTCTCCGGTCGCTCATGCAGATGTGGCGCTTATTTGCGAACTCGATGAGCAATGGAGCTTTGTCGGCAGTAAAGCCCGGCAGCACTGGCTTTGGTACGCATACAATACCAAAACAGGCGGCATTCTGGCTTATACATTCGGACCACGGACGGATGATACCTGTCGTGAACTACTGGCCCTGCTCACTCCGTTTAATATCGGCATGATAACAAGCGATGACTGGGGAAGTTATGCCAGAGAAGTACCAAAGGAGAAGCATCTGACAGGCAAACTATTCACTCAGCGTATTGAGCGTAACAATCTGACGCTAAGAACCCGCATCAAGCGTTTAGCCCGAAAAACAATCTGCTTCTCACGCACAATAGAGCTACATGAAAAAGTCATCGGGGCCTTCATTGAAAAATATATGTTCTACTAATTGGAGTCATTACCCTTTTCTGATACTTTACACACAACGTATTGAGCGTGAAAACCTGAATCTTCGCAACAGGTTGAAACGGCTGAACCGTAAAACCCTGGGATACTCAAAATCTGCAGAAATGCATGACAGGATCATTGGTATATTTATCGAGCGTGAGCACTATGTATTGTAATGCCATTCACCATATTGAATGCACGACACCTATAGCCGGTGTTCATCGTTCCAGCCCTGGAACGCATTAATTTGTGTCGAGAAAAGCGTATAGTTAAGACATAATCCAGCGGTGTGAAAGGTTGTTATCAGTCTTTATATAGACTATATTTAGTCTTATTGTGAAGCCCCTTTCCGGCGACTGAGAGGACATGATGAAAGTAGAAACAATTAGCTATATAAAAAAAAACGCCGCTTCTCTTGATCTCGATGAGCCTATTATTGTGACGCAAAACGGCAAACCGGCGTATGTGATTGAGTCCTACGAGGCATCGATTGAACGTACTCAAGCTATCGCCCTGCTAAAGCTACTTACCTTATCTGAGAAAGATGTGGCTGATGGTCAGGTGCTCAGTAAAGCGCAATTGTTGGACGCGCTCTAATGACGGTTGTCATTCAATACGCCCAAACTGTGAAAGTGTGCCTCGAAGAGGTTAAAGGGTTTCTTGTTAAGACAAATCAAGATCCTAAAGCGGTGATTGTGGGCGTTATCGAAGGCTTTGAAGCCCAAATTTTACCAGCAAAAGGGTGTAGCTTCGAGTGTTTTTACTAGACGTGAGTAGACAAGCTTGGAGGGTTAAGCAATTGATAGAAAGCAAGAAACCAGACGTCAGTAGACATCTGGTTTCTTTAATATGGCTCCTCTGACTGGACTCGAACCAGTGACATACGGATTAACAGTCCGCCGTTCTACCAACTGAACTACAGAGGAATTGTCCTGAAGACGGGGCAGATAATAGCGTCTCGTCTAAGGCTTGTCAAAGCTGTTTTTACCTTGGCGTGGTTAACTGCTGATAAAACAAGCAATAAGAAGAACTCGCGCCAAAAAGTCATGGTAGTGACGGAGTAAGGGCACCTTATCTCGGTAAGGTACCCAGTATGTTTAGGCTTGACGGGCACGGTAGCGTGATGCCCCGAGATAATTAACCCCAACCGCGACCGCAATTAACGCACAACCCGCGAGCAAGCGTAATAAGGGAACGTCACTTCCCCAAAACAGCAGGTTGATCACCAAGCCGATGGGAACATGGAGTTCGTTAAAAATCGCTAAGGCCGTCACACTGACAAGCGTACTGCCTTTTGCTAACCACAGGCTGCCGAGTGCAGTCGCAATCAGTCCCAGATAGATCAGCAAACCCCACTGTAACGGTGTTTGGGGTAATTGGTCTGTGTGGCCAAATAGCGTAAAGAGCAGTGCAGAAATCAGTACTGCCCCAAGGAAGAAGTGCCCCAATATTTTGGTCATCCCCAGCTGAGGATGGCGCGCTAACAGCAAACGGCGGCAAATGACTTGTCCTGCGGCGAAGGTGGCATTGGCTAACTGTAAAATCCAGAAACCGCGCCAAAAATCGCCAGTAAGGCCATGATAATGAATAACCATTCCCCCCGATACCGCGAACGCGGCAGCCAATAACGTCCATGGATTGAAATGACGGTCTAGCGCGTTATTGATCAAGCCTATATAGAGCGGAGTTAGGGTGGTAAAAAGTAACATTTCGGGAACCGTTAATAAACGGAAGCTTTGGTAAGCCAATGCGTAAGTAATCCCGAATTGTAACGCGCCACAGAGCCAAAGGCCGGCGATTAATTTCGCCGGTAGACCCCGCCATGTCATCATGGGCACAAAAACTATCGCCGCGATAAGCGTGCGAATAAACACAGAAAAAAAGCCATCGACATGACCGGCGAGAATATGCCCGGTAAGACTAAATGATGATCCCCAAAGTAGGGTCACTGCTAACATATACCACACAATAATTAACCTTTACGAAAATGATCACTGATTCATCGCGCTAACACGTAAGACGACAAGAGACTTAAGGCGCCTCGGCATGCTCTTCTTGCACGGTGGCGTGCGAGGCTTTCAATAATTGAATATCTAACATCACATACACCATAGTGCTGATAAACAGTGAAATGACACTGCCAATCACGCCACTGGTGGTGAAGGTGAAAAAGTTATACAGCACCACCCAGGTTACACATATAAATAGTGCTAAGGCGCTTTGAATGCCGGTATTGGAATAATTTTGCGGGCCACAATTTAAGTTATCAATATAATGGCTGAGTTGTTGACCGGAGCGAGCTTCCAAGGCAGTAATCGTGGTATGCCAACTGAGATGACGACGATAGGCCCGACGTGTTGAGAAGAAGAAAAGTACGGAGATAAAAAAGCCGGAAAAAGAAATGAGTACAGGTATCGACTCAATCGCATAGTGTAGAGCGAAATGGCTAAAGTTTATCGGCGTGGTCGGTAAGGTGAGTGATGCCCCGAGCATTAAATATAAAAACATAAACAGTACCAAATAAGCGCGTGTGCGCTTATCTGCCAAGATTTCGTCATGTTGCTTCTGCTGGCGAGCAGTATTAAGCAAGCTATTCAGGCGCTGTAATGCGTCATCGTCCATTGAGGGTCGAGAGCCCATAAGGGTATCAATATTAGTAGGAGAAACTGACTCGGTGGTGATCGTCATAGTGTTGAATACCTGTCATAAGATGTGAACTAAACTCAGCCAGTGTAGCAGGTTAGCAAAGTAGCTAAGTAGCTAAGTGGGTGGTGAAACAGTCTTATAAAAAGATAGGGGTGGCCTCACCCCTATCTTTTTATAAGTGGGATTATGGCTCACTAAGGGGTGACTTTTTGATAAAGCAGACGGTCAACAACGAAAGTACGCATCCCAATGTTAAATAGAGCGCGACACCGTGCCAACTGCCATGGGTTAAGGTGACTAAACCCGCTGCAATAAAGGGGGTAAAGCCACCACCCACTACGCTTGCGACTTGGTAGCCGACCCCTGCGCCACTGTAACGATAACGGGCACCGAACATCTCAGTGAACATTGGTTGCTGTACGCACACCACCATATCGTGGGCAAGGTTAGCCAAGAGTAACGAAAACAGAATAATCGGTAGGGTTGCGCCATGTTCGAGGGCCAGGAAAAAAGGCCAAGCACTTATCGCGCCAATAATTGCGCCGGTAACGTAGATCCGTCGACGACCAAAGCGATCCGCCAGCCATGCAAAACAGGGAATTGTCAGGCAACTGACTGCACCGACCATTAAGCCTATCGATAGAAATAATTCACGCGGTAAGCCAAGATTTTGCGTGGAATAATTTAAGGCGAAGGTGGTGACGATATACATCGTCAACAGCTCACATAAGCGTAAGCCAATGATTAAAAAAAACGCCGAAGGGTGTTGAGACATCGCCTCAATAACCGGTAATCGCGGTTTATTTTCTGTTGAAGGGGCAGCAGGCGTATCGTTAATTCCATTACGTAGCCACAGCGTGACGGCGACTAATAAAATACTCAGTAAAAACGGCAGCCGCCAACCCCAGCTCGCGAATTGGGTTTCGCTGGTTAACGCACTGATTAGGCTGACTGAGCCGGTGGCTAATAACAGTCCAACACCATAGCCCATTTGCACACCGCTACTATAAAACGCTTTACGGTGTTTGGGTGCGTGTTCTACGGCCAGTAATGCTGCGCCTCCCCATTCACCGCCTACGGCGAAACCTTGTAGAGCCCTAAGGGTCACTAGTAATCCCGGTGCCCACCAACCGAGGGTGGCGAAAGAGGGGAGAAGGCCAATCCCCGCGGTTGAAATACCCATCAGCCAGACGGTGATAATCAACATCTTTTTGTGGCCCAATCGGTCACCAAAGTGACCAAAAACAATGCCGCCTAATGGGCGGAAGAGGAACCCCACTCCAAAGGTCGCAAAGGCAACTAAGGTTCCCATGGCGGGACTGATTGCGGGGAAAAATTGATGGTTAAAGACTAAGGCAGCAGTTATGCCATATAATAAAAAATCATACCAATCAACCACTGCTCCGGCGAAGCTTCCCCAAGCCGCACGTTTGGCCTGAGAAGGTGAAGGTGAGTGGGCAGGTGCTGAAAGGTTGGTGTTTGCTAGCATAATTATATCTGTTATCCACGACGAAGCGTTTTTTATTGGCGGACAAATAATACTGAGTTCTCATTGAAAAACAATCGCCGGATGCTGGCTTTACGCAGTGTTTTCGCTCGAAAACTGGCAGGATCCAGTGAATTGTGTAAAGTTAATTGAATTACTATCGCGACATTAACGAGGAGAGTTATGCCGAGAATACGTCTCACTGTTACCCGTCTCTATGCCTTAAACGACGAGCGGATGGTGGCAAGCAAAGCCACTGCAAAAATCTATGTGGGTGACGAGTGCATCGCGACGGAAGAGATCTCTGGCTTGACGGAAACGCCAGTCTATAAATATATCCACCATGCTTTACCGGCGGGAATGCCGATTCATGTGGAATGGGATACCCCCGGATTTGCCGATATGACGGCAGTTGAAGAAAATGACTGCCCATGCTGTCAAGACAGTGACATCATTTAACGCTACTGATAAGGATACCTATTTTGGCTGGAACAAGTTTATTTGCGCTGTTAGATGATATCTCAACCCTACTTGATGATGTCTCGGTAATGGGCAAGATCGCAGCGAAGAAGACCGCTGGTGTGCTCGGCGATGATCTTTCACTTAATGCACAACAAGTCAGTGGTGTTAAAGCGAATCGAGAACTCCCTGTTGTCTGGGGCGTGGCGAAAGGCTCTTTACTTAATAAAGTTATTTTAGTCCCTCTGGCGTTGTTGATTTCGGCTTTTGCCCCTTGGTTAATCACCCCCTTATTAATGTTAGGAGGGGCCTATCTCTGTTTTGAAGGTATTGAGAAAGTACTCGACTGGGTATTTCCTGAAAAAGATAAGAAAAGCCCTGAAGCTCGGCAAGCGCGTTTAGCTAAGCTGAGCCAAGACGATGCAGCAAAATATGAACAAGATAAGATTAAAGGGGCGGTGCGTACTGACTTTATTTTATCGGCTGAAATAGTCACCCTTACTTTGGGGATCGTGTCGGCAGCGCCATTGCTCAATCAGATTGTCATTATGGCAGGCATTGCCTTACTGGTAACGGTGGGCGTTTATGGGCTGGTGGGGGTGATCGTTAAAACTGATGATGCAGGCTACTGGCTGGAAGAACGTAAAAATGCTGTGGCCCAAGGGCTAGGTAAGTTTTTGCTGCTGTTGGCGCCAAAGTTAATGAAATTCCTCTCTGTGGTAGGCACCTTGGCCATGTTTTTAGTGGGCGGAGGAATTGTTATCCACGGCTGGCCCTTACTCCATCACTGGATTGAACACCTTACGCATACCTTAACCCACGCCTTGCCTGCGGCAATCAGTAGCCTTGGTGAAAGTGTGGTGTCCAACCTAGCAAGCTTAGTGGTGGGAGCATTATTAGGTGGGCTCGTACTGGTGGTAGTGAAAGCAGTGAGCAAGCTGTTTGGTGCTAAGAAATCAGCAGAGCAGCCAAAATAAGCGATTAGTTTAGGGTGATAGGTATCGTCTCTTTCTCCGACGCGATGCGTCGGGGGAGGAGCAACATACTGGATGCCAGTTAATAAGTGCCGCTCAGCGTAATTAGCCTAATATCCTCCTTCCAACCTATCTTCTATCAACTTATCCAATACAGAATAAAAAGCTCAGTTTGGATTTTAGCGCTATCGTTCCCCTCACTTTACTTCACGAATGAATATCTAAAGAAAAGTAAGAGAAGCAAACCGCTTATTAAAAAAAAGTAAAAGCTAATTACTTTACTCGTTGATAGGGGATGTCTTTTCAATATTTTTTGTATCAATGAATCGAGGTATAAAGAGTACGGTAAAGATTGAGAGTATTTTATTCGTGGCTGGACACACCTTAGCCCATGCTGCTCATCCGGTAGCGAAAAGTAAGATGCTGAATAATATTAGGGAAATCCAGAACAGCCCTTCGCTTTTCGCTACGTTGCACCGAAGATCAGCAAGAGTTGTTGACTTAGGGTCAGCAGCATGTTCTGAATTGCATCCAACAGCAGCGGCATACTTTGGTATAGGGAAAAAATGCCAATCAACAACGTCAATGGAAACCCAATAACGAACGCCGAAAACTGTGGCGTCATACGATTCAACAACCCCAGTGCCAAATTTACCGCCAGTAACATAAAAATAAGCGGTAAAGAGAGTTGTAAAGCGTGGGAGAAAATTGTTTTACCAAGTTGAGCTAGCCCGATAGAGGTCTCCGTTAACGGGTTGAGTGTATCGTAAGGCAACTGCTCAAAACCGTCCGCAAGCTGCTCAATCATCCACACTATCCCATCATGACTCACAAACAGCAGCAAACTAAAATAAGTCAGTAATCGCGATACCACTGAAAGTGAGCTATGACTGCCGGCATCAAAAAACGAGGCAAAAGAGAGCCCCATTTGCAGCGCAATGACCTCCCCAGCTAAGCGAATGGCGGCAAATACAAACTGCATACTGAGCCCCAATGCCGCCCCGATCACACATTGATTGATGATTGTCAGTACGCCCTGTGAAGAGAAAAGGGCGACGTGATGAGTGGCGCTGGGCAAGGCGATCACTAGACTTATTACCAAAGCCAGTGCTACACGTAAGCGCATGGTGATTGATTTCTCTGACAGCAAGGGTGCAAAGCTAAACAGAGCGATAATTCGACAAAAAGGCAGGAAAATCGAGGGCAAGCGATCCGGTAGGCCGATTAAACTGAGCAGATCCATAGGTTATCCGACCCAATGAGGAAAGGTTGTGAGCAGGGTCTTAATATATTCGATCATTATCGTCAGCATCCATGGCCCGGCAATCATTAGCGTGGTCACTACGGCGATAATTTTTGGAATAAAAGAGAGTGTTTGCTCGTTCACCTGTGTCGCGGCTTGCAGTAGACTGATAATCAACCCGGTGAGCAATGCCGCAAGCAGTGGCGGGGCGGCGAGAAATAGGGCGACTTTCATCGCCGCTTGCCCTAAGGTCGTGATCATTTCTGGTGTCATCATACTGTTCTCCCTAATTAGCTGATAAAGCTCTGCGCCAAAGAGCCAATCAATAATTGCCATCCATCAGCCATCACAAACAGCATCAACTTAAAGGGTAGCGCTAGGGTTGCTGGGGGAACCATCATCATCCCTAATGCCATTAATACGCTCGCGACGACCAAATCGATAATCAAAAAGGGAATAAAAAGCGTGAATCCGATTTGAAAAGCGGTCTTTAACTCACTGGTTACATAGGCGGGCACCAGAACGCGAAAAGGCACCGCAGAGGGGGTTTCTGGAGCAGGCAGATGAGCTAAGCGGGTGAAGAGCGCTAAATCGGTTTCACGTGTTTGATGCAGCATAAACGCCATCAGCGGTTTTTTGCCTATATCAACCGCCTCGACCAAGGTGACTTTTTGCTGTTGATAGGGTAAATAAGCCTCTTGCCATATTCGATCAAAAGTAGGCCCCATAATGAACCAGGTCAGGAAGAGCGATAAGCCAATAACCACTTGATTTGGTGGAGCGGCGGTAGTTCCTAACGCGTTACGCAGCAACCCAAAAACAATGATCAGGCGCGTGAAGCTGGTCATCAGTAATAAGGCAGCAGGAATAAAACTGAGTGCGCCGACCAGAACCAGTGTTTGAACGGGCATAGCCCAGTCTTGCCCGCTACCGAATAGTGGTTGGAAGGGCTGTGCCCAAGCGCAGTGGGGGAGGAGGCTGACCATCACCCCCCCAACCACTCGATTACGCGTAAAATGACTCATAGTATTTTCCTTGCGCGAAACTGTGCAAATTTCTCAGCAAAGCGCTGGGGAACGATAGGGGGCTCCGCGCATGCATCCATCGCTGGCTCAGCGAGAGTACAGAGAAACTGAATAGTCTGAGGTGTCACCCCGAGTACGATATGTTGCTCTCCCACTTGCGCAATTATCAGGCGTTCGCGAGGGCCGATCACGAGCGTCTCTTTTATGGCGAGATAACGCGCCCCTTTGTATCGCCCCCCCTGAGGAAGATGCTTGAGTAACTTTTTAACCCCGAGTAGGAGGAGGATAATCACGATTAATGCCCCGCCTGAATGTAACAGCATCTGGTTAGCCGATATCTCTACGAGGGGAGCAGCAGTAGTTGCAGTCATTGTCTTTTCACTATCGATTTAAACGGCGCATGCGCTCAGAAGGCGTAATAATATCCGTGATCCGAACGCCATATTTATCATTGACCACCACCACTTCGCCTTGAGCAATCAGGTAATGGTTAATTAAAATATCGAGCGGTTCGCCCGCCAACCCTTCCAACGGTACGATAGAACCTTGGGTTAACCGTAGTAGCTCTTTAATTGTCATGCGAGTTCGGCCTAATTCAACGGTAAGTTGAATGGGGATATCCATAATTAGATTAATATCCTGTAGCGGATCCACAGGTTCAGGCAGGGGGGAAACTGGCGGTGAAACCTTATCTGACTCCCCGTCGCTGACCTGTTGTTCAGCGAGGGCTTCCGCCCATGGGTCAGGGGTTAATTCATTATTTTCTGGGGTAGAGGGGGTATCACTCATGGGAAGTTCCTTGTTGTAAGGTTGAGAGCAGTGGCGTAATCAGTTGATTCACACTCAGGGCATACTGATCGTGATGAATACCGTGTGAGGCGGTAAACACCGGCACATTATCGACTGTCGCAATAATGTTTTCGGGCGACTCTATTGCAAGCACATCGCCTACCTGTAGACCCATAATTTGGCGGAGTGTGATGGAGAGTTCGGTCAGCCGTGCGGTGACTTCTACGGGAGATTGTTGGACTTCGTTGACCAAGTTTTCACGCCAGAGACAATCCTCATGCTGACTGTTCTCCAACGGCGGGTTAACCAATAACTCACGCAGGGGTTCAATCATCGAGAAAGGGATGCAGATATTAAAATGTCCCACCAAATTACTGATCTCGACTTGGAAAGTGGTATTAATCACAATGTCATTGGGTGAGGTAGTAATATTGGTAAACTTGACCTGCATTTCCGAACGCACATACTCCATGGTCAAGGGGTAGATCGCTTGCCACGCTTCTTGATAATTATCCAACGCCAGACTTAACAAACGACGGATCACCCGCTGTTCGGTATAGGTAAACTCACGGCCTTCCACCTTGGTCGGGAAACGTCCATCCCCCCCAAATAAGTTATCCACCACGATAAACACTAAGCTGGGTGAAAAGACAATCAGAGCCGTGCCACGCAAAGGTTTCATATGCAGCAGATTGAGGTTAGTGGGTACGGGCATGTTGCGCGCAAATTCTTGATAGGGCTGGATATCGATAGATTCCACCGTGATATCTGGACTGCGACGCAGAAGATTGAATACCGCCATCCGAAATTGACGGGCAAAACGCTCATTAATAATTTCTAAGGCTTGTAGCCGTTCACGTACCACGCGACGTTGTGTCGTTGGATCATAATCTCTAATGGTATTCGGATCACCCTCATCGGTTGCGGCTTCCGTATTGCCGGAATCACCGTTAAGCAATTGGTCGATTTCAGCTTGGGATAAACTTGTATCAGCCATTACTGCTACCTCAAGATAAAGGTGGTGTAGAGAATATCTGCGATATCTTGCTCAGGTAATCCATGAGCGAGAGGGTCCTTTAACACCTTTTTAATTTGTACGGATAACGCCGTTTTACCCTCTTCCGTTTGCAATGCCGTTTGTTCTTGATGACTTAATAACAATAGAATGCGGCTTCTTACTGCGGGGAGGTACTTGATTAAACGCTCTTCCGTTTGCTTATCCTTGAGCCGTAAGGTGAAGCCGATATAAAGAACGCGTTCATCCTGGGAGGCTGACGCCATTAAATTAACGGTGAAAGGTTCGAGCGGATAGAAAAGGGGTTGTGGGATAGTGATCTCCTCAGGGACCTGAGTGAGGGTCGGTGTCTGGGGGGACGTGCTTAACGCCCGCAGTTTCCATACGGCATACCCTGCAGCACCGCAGGCAATAAGTGCGATAACCGTTAAGAGAATGATCCATTTTCGAGCGGATTTATGGGGTGATTCGGATTTGGTCGACATGGGGTCTCGATATCCTTGCAATAGCAATTAAATTGGTGTGACGCTTATTATCCAAGGTTGAATAGGGGGTAATCGGCGGAATAGCGGGATTTTTTCGGGAATATTACGCAGTTCGCTCAGTCTTTAATCGACTGAGCGAGCGCCTACACGATAAGCGCTATTTGGCTGCCATCGCGCAGTGCTACGGGCGAGTTTTCCGTGGTAAGCGAGGGCTCACTGGCGTCTCCCTGCGTGAAATTCACCGCGGGCTGGGGCCTAGGCTGATCCGATGAGGGAGTGTATTGCTGCCCAGAGGCGGAGTCGTGCCCGACTTGACTATTTCCTAACTGAATACCGTTATCAGCCAGCGCTTGCCGCAGTTGCGGAAGGGCCGCTTCTAAGGCTGCTCTGACCTGCCCATGGTTTGACAGCATGATTAATTCAGCATGATCCTTATTAACGGTCATTGAGATTTTTACATCGCCTAACTCTTCAGGATGAAGCTTCAAATGAATAGTTTGTTGCCCTTGCTTATGGAAAATGATCTGTTGTGAGAGATCACGTTGCCACTGTGCAGAGCCTAAGGGGGCTTTCAGTTCTTGAGCACTGGCATGTTGTACCCTAAGTTCAGGAAATGAAGGCGGCTGCGTCAGGGAAAGTGGCGCAGTGTGAGCCTGAGGCGCGCGGGATTCGCTCAAGGCTTTTTGCTCTGTCAACGGCGGTTGAGCACTTAACTGGGCAGTGATCGGTGTTAACGATGGCGGTGGAAGATTAACAGGGTTAAGTTGCGTTTGTGCGGTCGTGTGCTGTAAGAGTTGACAGGAAGTATCGGTGAAGGTGCTTTTTCTCCCCGATAGGGAAGGGGCTGAGTGGAGAGGCGCGTGAGTTAAGCTAGCCGAACGCTCCTCATTTTCTACCAAGTCGTGAGGCATGGTGCTTGAAGGGGAAAGAGTAAAGCGAGGTGACTCGGGGGGTAACATCGACGACACGAGATTCAGTAATGATGTAGCCTGTGTTGGCTCAGAATGTTCGATATTGTCGGTGAGTTCATTATTGTCGGTGAGTTCATTCTCTGCCATCGATTTAGTGAATGGCGCAGTTTTTACCGAGCATTTAGGGGCCAACAGCTCACCGAAAGAGGGGGCAATGGTTTCATCGGCCAGTAGACTTTCGGGCTTGATCGCCAACGAATGAGGTAAACTCGCGACTTTCCCTGATAACGTTAGTAACGGTAATAGGCTTATCGTCATGACTCTTTTCCTTGAAAACGGCGGTTAGCAAATTCATCACTGGATTTCTGTTGTGCGCGAGCCTGACACAGCGAGTTGCGCTGATTACGCCGTTCAATCAATACCTGTAAGGCGTTAACTTTCTGTCGGGATTGTTGCCAATCATCGAGTAAATGCTGTTGTTGTTGATCCAGAACCTCGACCGCCGCAGATTGGGCGGTCAGGGCATGCTCGACGGTCTGTAAAAAGGCATAATAATTATCACGTCGATAGCTATAGATCCCCCCTTCAGACTCGTGACGTAATAGTTGTTGATAATCATGTTGGTAGTGGTGCAGCAACTGTTGCTGTTCGCTGGCCTGTTGACGTTCGTGTTGTAGCGTCGCGAGTTGTTTTGCGACGTTATCACGTTGAACGGTCGCTCTGTCCTTTAATACCTCTAAAACACTTTTATGACTCATTACTGCTCCTCATTCACTGAGATCAGCGCAGCAAGTTCTGTATACGCCTGTGTGTAATCACAACGCTCACTGATCTCTTGTTGGAGATAACGACAAATATCTGGGTAACGTTCGATCGCGCGATCTAGTTTCGGATCAGTGCCGGCGGTATAGGCCCCGACACTGATTAAGTCTTGATTACGCTGGTACAATGCCAATAATCGTTTGCATTCACGGGCATACTGCAACTGTTCCGGAGAGACAATTTCATGCATTACCCGACTGATCGACGCTTCAATATCGATGGCGGGATAGTGGCCAGATTCAGCGAGCTCCCGTGACAGAACGATATGGCCATCAAGGATCGCGCGTGCAGCATCGGCGATCGGATCTTGTTGGTCATCACCCTCCGTTAATACGGTGTAGAAAGCGGTAATTGAGCCGTTGATACTCTCACTATTCCCAGCGCGCTCAACGAGGGCAGGTAGTTTGGCGAACACCGACGGGGGATAGCCTTTGGTGGCAGGGGGCTCACCAATCGCGAGCGCAATTTCACGTTGTGCCATGGCATAACGCGTCAACGAGTCCATAATCAGCAGTACGTTGTAACCCCGATCCCGAAAATCTTCCGCAATACGGGTCGCGTAGTTCGCTCCTTGTAAACGCAATAGGGGGGAGACATCTGCCGGTGCGGCAATGACGACTGCGCGAGATAATCCTACTTCACCCAGGATCTGCTGGATAAAATCTTTCACTTCTCGACCACGTTCACCGATAAGTCCAACAACAATAACATCGGCGCTGGTATAACGGGCCATCATCCCCAACAGCACACTTTTACCCACTCCTGAACCGGCAAAAAGCCCCATTCGCTGCCCACGGCCTACGGACAGTAAGCCATTGATCGCGCGCACACCGGTATCCAGAACCTGATCAATGGGTTTACGCAGTAAGGGATTAAGTGGTGGGGTAGTGAGTTTCCCGGACTCCACGGTTAATAGTGGGCGGTTGTCCAAGGGTCGCCCACAGCTATCGAGGATCCGCCCGAGTAGCGCGGGCCCTAAAGGCAGGCTTCCCTCCCTTCCCGTTTTACCCTGCGAGGCATAGACTCGGCATCCTGGGCGAATCCCCTCCATTGCCCCAAGAGGCATTAAGAAGAGTTGATTCCCTTTAAATCCGACGACCTGTGCTTCACATTTTTTCTCTGCGCCGCCGTGTTCCCGTTCAATCCAACAGTGGCTACCTAAGGAGAGCTTTAAGCCACTCACCTCCAGCACTAAGCCTGTTGCGCGAGTTAAATAGCCATAGTGGCGTGGGGTAAACGTGGTACTCAGGCTCTGTTCGAAGCGATCTAATCGTCCCATCCAGCGATGTAGCATAAGCATTAGTAAGCTCCCTGCTGAGCCAGCTCGCATAAGCTTTGCCAACGTGTAGAGAGGGCGCTTTCCAGTTCACCTTCGTCACTGACTAAACGGCAGTCACCGCGTGGTAGGGTACTGTCTACCACCACTTCCCAACGTGGGTGTTCAGTGAGCGTCGACAGTTGTCCTTGAAGAAATTGGTGATCCTGCGGATTAATTTTCAGCGTGAGTGTGCCCGTCAGTAACGTCTCTTGTGCCAGCAACTGCTTCACTTGCGTCATGACCATTCGTGCGTCATGGCTGACCTCTTCTCCTGTTAGCTGGTGGGCAATTTCTAGTGCTAATTGTACCAATCGATAGCTCACTGTTTCTTCGAGCAGATCGAACGAAAGGGTGACTTGTTGCACCAGCTTTTCAATACTGGCGAGTGCTTGTTGCTGTTGAACCGTGGCGCGTTCTAACGCCTGCTGGGTCCCTTGTTGTAAGCCTTCACGTTCGCCCTCTGCTTTGCCCGCGGCATAGCCTTCTTCCCAAGCGTTATCGCGAACCGAGGCACGAAATGCCTCAATCTCTTGTTGCGCGTCAAGGGGGGCTGTCGTCTCTGGCGCGCTGATGGGTAGAGGGTCTGCAGGGACGGTGATCGCTTGTTGTCCTGGCTCCGCAAACTGTTGCGGCTGCCATTTCTGCCAGGCTATTGAGGGATCTTGTTTAGACATAGGCTTCATCGGCTCCTCCAATTACCATATCGCCACTTTCGGCAAGGCGTCTGACGACCAGTAGTATCGTTTTTTGTGCCGTTTCTACATCGGAAAGGCGCATTGGTCCACGATTGACAAGGTCATCACGTAAGATATCCGCAGCACGGGTTGACATGTTATTCAAGAATTTATCTCGCAGTGCGTTATCGGCACCTTTCAGGGCAATTAATAACTGCTCCGCATCGATCTCTTGGATCAAGCGTTGTAGGCTGCGGTCATCAACGTCCACCAGATTTTCGAATAAGAACATTTCGTCGATAATTTTTTGTGCCAGATCGCCATCAAAGGCGCGAACTGCATCGATAATGGTCTCTTCTTGGTGTGATTTCATCAGGTTTAGAATCTCTGCAGCGGTACGAATACCGCCCATTTTTGCACGCTTGATATTTTGGCCGTCGAGCAAGTTATTCAGTACCTCGGTCAGTTCGGCTAATGCTGCCGGTTGCACACCCCCAAAGGTAGCAATCCGTAACATGACATCTTGGCGTAATCGCTCGTCGAAATGTGCCAAGATATCGGCAGCTTGTGAGCGTTTTAAATGGACTAAGATCGTGGCGATAATCTGCGGGTGCTCCTCGCGAATAAGATCGGCAGCAGAAGTCGGATCCATGAGGTTAAGCGTATCCATTCCCGATGTGGTATCGCGCGTTTCCAGCAAGTCTTCCAGTAGACTACTGGCGCGCTCTTCTCCTAATGCTTTGATCAACACCGTGCGCAGGTAATCATTCGAGTTAATCGACAGTGCAGCATACTGCTCCGCATCCTGCTCAAATTGCTGCAAGACATGTGTAAGCTGTTGATGAGAAACCTGGCGCATGGTCGCCATCGCACTACTAAGGTGTTGGACTTCGCGCTGATTAAGATGCTTGAATACCTCTGCAGCGCGTTCCTCGCCGAGGGTCATCATCAAAATTGCACTACGATCCGTGCCCGTCATTTTCATAGTTCGTTCCCCATCCAATCACGGATCACTAAGGCCACTACTTGTGGTTCATTTTCTGACATTGTCCGAATTCGTTGACTCATTTGTTCGGAATTTATCCGCAGCTGTGCTTTACGCGCTGCTTCATTAATGGTGGGATCGACCACACTTGGTTCTTTAGGCGTATCGATAACCGGTGAATTAAGCGTCTGCTTGAATTGACTGAACGCTGGCGAAACAATCTTACGGTACAGCACTGTGGCGATGATAATGACGACAAGCCAGCGCAACGCCTGTGTCGCGAGCGAAATCCATTGTGATTGCTGCCACCAAGGTAAAGCATCGTCTGCAAATTCGTGCGCGGTAAAAGGGGTATTGACCACATTGACGCTATCGCCGCGGGCCTCTGTGTAACCCATCGCTTGCTTAACCAGACTGGTAATTTGACTCATTTGTTGGGCCGAGAGGGCCTCGTCTTTACCTTCCTTATCTTGCTGATAATTAACCACCACCGCGACTGATAAACGCTTAACCCCGCCAGTACTCAATTGTGTATGGCGTGTCGTTTTATCGAGTTCATAGTTAATGGTACTTTCATTGTTCATCTGTAGCGGCGTTTTTTTGACTGTAGAGGCCGTCTCTCCTTGGGTAGTGGTCTTTTTACCTCCTTCAATATTGGCTTGCGTGGGAGGCGTCGGTTGATTCGACAACGCACCGGGCACCCCTTCGGCTTGCTGTTGATTTAGTTCACTTTGGCTACGCTGGGCGGAGCGAATGGATTGCTTAGCCGAATCATTGTTAGGTTGATAGCGTTCATCTGTCTGTTCTTGGCGGTCAAAATTAATCTCTGCCGTGACTTGCGCTCGCACGTTGTGCTGTCCAAGTATTGGGCGCAGTAATTGTTCGATCCGTTGTTGGACCGTCTTTTCTACACGCTGTGTATATTTCAATTGGGTGGTATTTTGCGTTTGTGCAGCCACACCGGCGCCTGATAAGAGTTCCCCTGCTTGATCGACCACGGTGACATTATCGGCACTCATGCCTGCCACACTGCTGGCAATAAGATGAACGATGGCGTTAATTTGCGAGGAATCCAGTACGCGTCCGGGTTGCAGTTTTAGGGTAACGGCGGCAGTGGGCGGTTGTTTTTCTCGAACGAATACGCTGGGGCGGGGGATAGCCAGATGAACGCGGGCGGTCACCACTGGGTCCAGTGTTTCAATGGTTCGTGAAAGCTCTCCTGCCAAGGCGCGCTGAAAATTAACTTGTTCGTTAAATTGGCTTAGACCGAATTTTTCCTCATCCAATAACTCGAAACCGGTCGTGCTACTTTTCGGTAACCCTTGACTAGCAAGGCGTAAACGCAGCTCTCTAACTTGCTGACTGGGAACAAGAATCGCACCGGTATGCGGTTCCAGTTGGTAAGGGACGTTCATTTTGGTTAAAACGCTAACGATGTTCCCCCCCTCAGCTTCCGAAAGTGAACCATAAAGCGTTCGATAGTCTGGGCTACGGGCCCATAATGTGAGGGCCGCAACCACCGCGATAGAAAAAGCGGCAGCCACGATAAATACCACCTTCTGTTGGTCGCGTAAGGTTGCAATATATTGCTGGACTCTACTCCATAAGGTCGTGGGCAGGGTGGCAGTGTTTATGCTCATGCAGACACTCCTAACGTAGCCCAGCGGTTGGTGTGATGTGACAGCACATGATTCTCCTCATTGACACAAATTAATAACGACTCTTTATCAGACTTATTATTTGAGTTCTGAGAAGAAGTAATGGTCGGATGAGGGGATCTTTTCATGGCTAATTTTTAGATTTGAATCATTAGCACCCTGTTAGAGTTGTGGCGATAAATTCATTATTTAGGAGACCTATCGTGACAACGATATCATCGATTACCTTGCCAATATCGGCGTCAACATCAACCCCTTCAGCCACCGGCGACAGTGCCGAGCCTCCCTTTTCGTCGGTATTTTCATCGATGCTTAACGGTATGAGTCAGTACCAAGATCATGCGGCGCAACAAGTGCGGGATGTCGAATTAGGACAAAGCGAGGTAGGTATCAATGACTTGATGGTCTCCATACAAAAAGCCACTGTGTCATTACAACTTGGCGTGCAAGTGCGTAATAAAATGATTGCGGCTTATAACGAAGTGATGAATATGTCGGTATAGGTATGGTAACTCACTGATTAATATGGTTATGTTTTGACCATTTTTAATGTGTGGGGCACTGACGGGGAAAAGTCGTTTAATTCGGGGTTCTCATGCGCGACATCTTTTCGTAGTTGTTAATCGGCGTGACCGTTTTAGGAATGATGTCGTTTCAAGCAGTGAAATCAGGCCCATAGCTGGGCCTGACGTGTTTTACGGTTCGTGGGACTGATGTTCAACAGAACCTGTATGATCTTTTTGCATATCCATACGAATTTGCGCATGACTCAGTAGGGCAAAAATAAAGGTTCCACCGCAAATATTTCCTAATAAGGTTGGAATAGCAAAAGGCCAAACAAAAGATTGCCAGGGTAGCGCGCCAGTAAAAACCAGATAAAGCACTTCAATAGTACCTACCACGATATGAGTCGTATCTGCCACAGCGATCAACCAGGTCATAAACAGGATCACTAAAATCTTGGCATTACCTGCTGAGGGCAGCATCCACACCATGGTAGCGACAATCCAACCCGACACGACGGCTTTCGCGAACATCTGCGTAGGCGTATTTTCCATCACCTTCATACCGATTTCGTGGAAGGCATGTTGAATGGAGGGGTCAAATACTGGCATATAACCAAATGCCCAAGCTGCAATAGCGGTTCCAATCAAGTTCCCTAACAACACCACAGCCCATAGCCTGAGCAGCAGTAAAATATTATTAGCAGTGGGTTTCTGCATGACAGATAGCACTGGGGTAATGGTATTCTCAGTGAAGAGTTGCTGGTGGGCCATGATGACAATGATAAAGCCAAAGGTGTAGCCTATGCTCTCGATCAGCATGCTGCCTGAAAAATGCCCCAACTCTGCGTGAAAAATCCCTTTAGCCAGCAACGAAGCACTCATCGATAGTCCTGCTGCAATTGCAGACCACAGTAATGCCCAGATATCCCGTTCCAGCTCCTTTTCACCCTCTTGGCGAATATGCTCATGAGTCGCCATGGCTTGAGAGGGCAGATCCTCCTCATTCAGTTCGATATCATCATCCAGTTTGTTTTCTTCATTCTCTCGCTGTTGAGAAAAAGGGTCATTTTTTTGATTCATCGGCTTTGCCCAGAAAATAGCGTAGTACTTCAAGCCTAGCATCGTTTAGCCAAATTGCTGTATTAAAGAGAGAAATGGAGAGTTTTTTCAACTGAATAACAATGAGAGTGGTTGAGAGCAATCTATGAAATGATCAGTGCTCTCTTGGCGGATGGAGTGTGTTAGATCAATAAGGCTAGGTTCTATTCGAACCACGTACCCTGGCAATACTCGTTAATCACTGTTCATTAGGGCGACAGGGGATGATTGTACAACTTAACCAAAGCGTTATTAACAATTAGGGTAGAAAGCGCCAGAAGGCGTTCTTCATCTTGTTCGTTATAAATACGGTAGGAATAAAGCTCGACAATTTGAATATCGACAATGTCCACCTCGAAAAAGGGGGCGAGGAACGCGATTTTTGTCATATGCGATCTCCTTCAAGCAGGCAAAGGGTCATTGACACCTCAATCCAAACAGAATGATAAAGGGGGCATCTCTACTTCTTAACTTCTTACGGAAGAGATGAATTAAGTATAGTGTATTGTCGGCCAGCTAAATGAGAAGTTAACACTGGAATGATATTTTCTCGATCTAGGTGTAGTTTTTTCGAGAAAATAATATTCTGTTCATCGTAGAAACGAGATTTGAACGGGAGCGTTAGGCTATCGTCATAGGTCTCGTGGTGAATGATTATTTGCTTGAGGCCCCTTACATAAATCTTACGACGGGTTTTATTTTGGGCAAAAAAAACCCGCCTAACGGCGGGAAAAGTTTTATTGCAGTTTTCAGGATGTAACAGCATTGAGGTGCTATACCTATTAAGACTTACGATTTTTGATTAAGTTCACAAGTTTTTTTCGAAAAAATCACGATCCTGGCAAATAAGCCCCACTGGCGATAAACCAAATCAGTAACGCAATGCCCGCAACAATGATCGCCACAGGAAAAAGATAGCCTAATTTCATAATGACGCTTTCTCTGGTTGGTAAAAATACCCATTATCCCACTCTATGACGCCTAGGCAATCCCAAACAGCCAGATAATGGCAGTAAAGTCGCTAAGATTAATACCCGCGGGCTGATCCCGCTGGACGTCTGACGTCATTCGCACCATACAGATAGCCTAGTCTGACGTTACCTGATACTGCGCTATCGTTACCCGAAGTAGGTGTTCCTACGCCCGCAGCACCCGGTAACCCAACCATAATCAGTTCTGCAGCCCCCCAAGGCGTTTGTTCTACGGTGCGATAGCCCATGTTACTGAGGACATTAAGCGTATCGGCGGAGAGACCATTTTTCTCGTAGTACACCTCATCTGGATACCACTGGTGGTGGATCCTTGGCGCATCAACGGCTTCTTGGGGTTTCATACCAAAATCGATAATATTCAGCGCCGTCTCTAAGGTGATAGTGATGATCCGCGACCCCCCAGGCGAGCCCAGTACGAGGAATATTTTACCGTCTTTAGTGACCAAGGTCGGGCTCATGGAAGAGAGGGGACGCTTACCGGGTGCGATACTGTTAGCAGTACCCTGAACTAATCCGTAAAGGTTTTTAGCGCCAATTTTGGTCGTAAAATCATCCATCTCGTCATTCATCAAAACCCCAGTGCCTGGTGCCATCACCACAGCACCGAAGCGCCCGTTGACGGTATAGGTGGTCGACACGGCATTACCATAATGATCAACGATGGAGTAATGGGTGGTTTCAGGTTTTTCACCGGTGACAACTAGCGGTTTGATTTGCGTTGAAGGGGTCGCTTTATCTTTTTGAATTTTGTCGCGTAAGGAGGCGGCGTACTGTTTATCCATTAACTTGGTAATAGGGTTTTGTACAAAAGCAGGGTCGCCTAAATAGGTATTCCTGTCTGCATAGCTGAAGCGAAGCGCTTCGGATAGGGTATGGATCATCGCGGCGGAGTTAACGCCCATGGATTTAAGATCATAGCCCTCTAAAATATTTAATGTTTCACAGAGTGTCACACCGCCAGAGCTAGGAGGGGGAGCTGAAACAAAGGTATAGCCGCGATAAGTGCAGGTGAGAGGAGTCAGTTCGGTAGCGTGATACTGCGCAAAATCTTGCGCAGTAATGATGCCGCCGCCCGATTTTGAGGCTTGTTCGACTGCTTTGGGGAATTGGCCATGATAGAAGGCATCAGGTCCATCTTTCGCAATTCGCGATAACGTACGTGCGAGATCGGTTTGTCGTAAACGGTCTCCGGGTTGTAACGGACTTCCGTTTGGACGTAAAAAGATTTTTGCTACCGTAGGGTCTTGTTTAAAATGCGCCACAGTGGTGTCAAGAATATCGGTATCCGCTCGGGTTAAGATAAACCCGTCCTTGGCTAATTTGATGGCAGGCGCCATCACCGCTTGCCGACTTAATTTTCCATATTGACGGCGAGCCATCTCCATTCCCATCACTGTACCCGGCACCCCCGTGGCTTTCCAACCATAGAGACTGCTACCGGCAATAAGATCCCCTTGAGGAGTTTGATACATCGCTGCCGTGGCTGCGGCCGGTGCCATCTCACGGAAATTAATAAAGGTGTCTTTACCATTTGCCAAATGGATGGTCATAAAACCCCCTCCACCAATATTACCACAGCAAGGATTGACCACGGCTTGTGCATACCCAACCGCCACCGCGGCATCAATCGCGTTTCCCCCTTGTTTGAGAATATCGATACCGACTTGTGTGGCGAGATCTTGGGAGGTGACGACCATTCCATTTTTTGCTTCGACCGCGGGCGCCGAAGCGGCTTGTACGAAGGGGATTGGGGATAAAATAAATAGGGCAAGGGCGGAAAGTGTGTAGTTCCTTAACATTAAACGGTACCTTTTTGATTATTTCCTTCTACCATAACCTGATCAGATAAAAACGCCAGTCATTCAATAGGCTACCATAAGTAAAAACGATATCTGTGATGGCGCTAAAAAAAGCTTCATCATTACTGGCGTTGTGGCCTAGCAATCTTTATCATAAGTACCCTTTTATTCGCTATTTTTTGACACGCTGAGAGTTTATTGAGCGAGGTTTATCGTGTTTGCAGAGTATGGTGTGCTAAATTTTTGGACCTATGTCGCAGGAGCTATTTTTTTAGTTCTGATCCCAGGCCCCAATACGCTTTTTGTCTTGAAGAATAGTCTGAGTCGAGGGGTTAAGAGCGGTTACCAAGCGGCACTGGCAGTCTTTATTGGTGATGCAGTGTTGATGTTTTTAGCCTATGCAGGGGTCGCAACCTTGATTAATACCACACCGGTCTTATTCAATGTTGTTCGTTATCTCGGTGCGGGGTATTTACTTTGGCTTGGCATTAAGATGCTCTATACCACCTTTAGCCACCGTGAACAGGTCGTCATTGAGCAGCGTAAGAAAGACCGTGGGGCAGTATTCAAGCGTGCATTGGTGCTAAGCCTGACCAATCCCAAAGCGATATTATTCTATGTGTCGTTCTTCGTGCAATTTATCGACGTCAAGAGCGCCCATCCGGGCGTGGCATTCTTCATTTTGGCTACGGTGTTAGAAATCGCAAGTTTCTGCTATTTAAGTTTACTGATTTTCGGTGGTGCATCGCTAACCCGCATTATCGGTACACGCCAGCATTTAGCTAAGGTGGGGAACTCGATGGTAGGCCTGCTATTTCTTGGATTTGCAGCCCGTCTCGCCACCATGCAGTGATAAAAAAAGCCCACACTGAGGTGACCCCGATAGTTGGATAACCTATTATCGGGGATTTTTTTACTATAAATGGTTCTTTTCGCAGAACTCTTCCCATGTCATCCCTAACGCCTCGGCGTGACTGCGCAGATAACTTTCAATCGCTTGTGCAGCGACCGCATTATCAGTTTCGACTAATTGGATGGAAAAGATAATTCCATCTAACTGTTTTTGACGAATAAATGCGGCGTAAATACGCTCGGCATGGAGATTGCGGAGTTGTTCGATAGTCATTCCATTGTCACGGGCATCTTTTTCAGTGACTTCATCTAGCGCAACTTGAAAATCAGGGTGTGCGGAGAAAAAAATATCGCGGGCTTGTGCGTAGTATTGTTCTGGGGTTTTCATCAAAGGGCTCTAGCTTTTGTAAGAATCTGAATCAATTATACCCGTTTCAGGCACAGATGTCAGTGGAAGTCCTTCGCTAGCTTGCATTGTGCTATAGAAACATTATACCTTAGCGCCAGAAAAACTCTGTAGGGATGCCATATGAAAACTCGATTATTACTGCCTCTTTTCGTGCTTGCCGGTTGTAGTCCGATTACTAATTATCAAACTATCGTCAAGACCCCAGCGCCGCAATCCCTAGCAGGTGTATGGCGGACATCAGGCCCGCAATCGGGATTGGTCAGTAAGGATGCTGTGGGCTATTTGATCATTGACCAGGCGGGTAATACCTTAGACTGTCGTCAATGGCAACGGGTGATTGCTAAACCAGGGAAATTGAGCCGGATAGATGACCAATGGGTAAATGTTAACCACCAAGTAAGAATCATGCCGTTAAAGCGTGAAGACGGTATGCTGCATTATGATCGGCTAACCTTAGTTAAGGTTTCCTCCGCGAGTGAAGAGTGTCAAAAAGCCCTCGCCGAAGCAAAGGCTCAGCCTCATGCAGAAACAATTCAAAATATCGAGATTAACGGTCAATAATCATCTTTTTGGACGAAGTTATCCCGCATGATAGGCATGACTGATTTTATCTTCTGTCACTTGCTCTATCCGCGTTTTAACATCTCTCTGTAATTGATGGAGAGATGTTTCCACGCTATCCTGGGCCGCCAATAACTGCTTAACTACGCCCTCATTCTCGATCTTCCCCAATTGCATAATCGATTGCGAATAAGCTTCTGTCATCGGCAGTAACGCGACGAAATCCTTTACGGCAACCGCATGCTGGATCTTATCGAGCAGGTCAAGACTCTGCTGAACTTCAGGTAACACCACCATTGCTTTTATCCCTCTTGGATGAGTGCTTGTTGCCAAGCATCGGCAATTGTCTTGAGTAACTCATGGCAATGGCCGAGTTTAGCGCGATCATTATGGAGATTGGCCAACATTAATTGCTGCACGACATAATGAAACAATGACAGGAGTTGTCCAGCCAGGGGCTCCTCAGCATAAGGTTCAATGGCCTGTATTAAGCCGGTGTCTATGATGGAGACCGCTTTAGCTATCATATTACCCTTATTAATGATGTCATCATTCTCCATCAATATGGTCGCCCGTGATAAGGCGTTGAGTACTCCTTCGAATAACAAGGTCGTCAATTGATGTTGACTCGCACTCAATACTGCGCTCTCAAGTCCTACTTGTGCATAAACATTTGCCAGTTGATGTTTATTCATTGAGATAACCTTAGTCGGAAGAGGTTGAGAATTGTGATTTCAAGTACTCTTTGGTCCCATTCATTTGTGCGAGTGTTTTATTTAGTTGCGTGAATTGCGTCTTATACCGCGCCATGGTTGCATCGATACGCGCTTGTTGTTGGTCATAACGATCCTCTAATTTACCGTAAGCGTCATTCAAGGCATTGACGGCAGAAGTGAGCGTGCCTTTTTGTGAATAGCTATCGCTGAGAATATTGTTGAGGGTATTATTGGCTACTGTACTGAAGCCAGTTGTTTTTCCATCGCCTACGAAGAAGTTGTATACGGCTTGCGGAGTAGAGGTTAACGTCGCGGTAAGTTTATCCTCATCGATATTTAATGTGCCTACACTCCCATCCGCCCCTTTAATAGTGTTCTGGGTAATTCCCAATTCAGCCATAATCGTCAGCGTACCAGATTGTTTCGTATTTAATACGGCTCGCAACTGATTTTGAATATCGCGTACTGTCCCATTGCCAATCAGTGGGCCATTACTGCTGGTATCTGTCGATAATCCACCGCTCCCCGCAAACTTTGTAAGATTGGCGACGACTGACTGTACATTGTTATACGCAGTGACCCATGCTTTGACGTTTTTCACAGTATCTGCCGTGTTATTTCCGATCTCTAAACGTTCACCTTCAGTGGAGACGGAATTTAACGTTAAGGTCACGCCGTAGGGGGCATCAATAACGGTGTTGGAGGCACTTTGGACGTCAATCCCATTCACAGATAATAATGCATCTTGACCTGCTGCGGACTGCTGCATTCCGGTTGATGTCGAAGATCCGTCGTAGCCAATTAATGCCTGCAGTGCGTCATCGCCGGATACACTTATTTTTATTGTGTTATCAGCACCCGTCTGCTTACCGGTAATGGAGAGATAATACTCCCCGTCGTTAGACTTAATACTGGTCGCAACGACGCCGGCACCACTTTTATTGATGGCATTAACAATACCGTTTAAGCTGGTGTCACCATCCTCCAGCGCGATGGTCACCGGCTCACCGCTTCCGGTTGAGAGACTAATTGTTCTGCCTTGCGCACCGGCTGTGCCTAAGGGCTTTTGATTACTGCTAATTTTACTGGAAAGTAAACTTTGTGCGGTGGCCAGTTGTTTTACATTCACTTGGTAAGAGCCGACACTCGCATTGCTGTT
This sequence comes from Rosenbergiella gaditana, assembly GCF_018494065.1. Taxonomy (GTDB): domain Bacteria; phylum Pseudomonadota; class Gammaproteobacteria; order Enterobacterales; family Enterobacteriaceae; genus Rosenbergiella; species Rosenbergiella gaditana. The sequence continues at coordinate 48,245 of NZ_JABBFR010000001.1, forward strand.
ACTCTTGGCGGTGAAAGAGGTGTTGTTACTGACAACACTGGTTGCGTTTAATGCCGAGACTGTACTTAAATTCTTTGTTGCTTGTTGCAAGGCTTCTAAAGCACTGCGTAACTGACCAAATGCCGATACTTGACTCTTAACTGTTGTTGCTTGTTGAGTAATTGGCGCTAAGCTCTGTTTTTCGACTGTCTCTAATTTAGTATAGAGAGCATCAAGATCGTAAGCACTACTTCCAATATTTAAATCACTTATCGCTGACATAATTTCCCTTATTTCTTACAGAATGTAAGTCTTTATCGGCAATACAGCGAAAAGAGTTAGTGGCGATAAATTAATTTTACACTGCTTGTAAAGTTCATTCTTCACCCGCCGATATTCCCTTTGACCACGTACTGATACGCAGTGCGTACCATTAACTAAGAGCAAAGGAACTGAATATGGCTGTTATTAATACCAACATCATGTCTCTCACCACACAAAATAACCTGAATAAATCACAATCAGCGTTGGGAACGGCGATCGAACGTCTCTCCTCTGGGCTGCGTATTAATAGTGCTAAAGATGATGCCGCAGGATCTGCTATCGCGAACCGTATGTCTTCTAATATTCGTGGATTAACGCAAGCCTCACGTAATGCGACCGATGGCATTTCACTGGCGCAAACCGCTGAAGGTGCGCTAAACGAAATGAACTCAAACTTACAACGTATTCGTGAACTGACCGTTCAAGCGAAAAATGGTACTAACAGTGCTGAAGACGTCAAGTCTATCCAAGCGGAGGTCGATGCGCGTTTAGCTGAAATTACGCGTATCGGTACGGCAACCACCTTTAACAACATCAAACTGTTCGACAGCTCACAAAGCATCAATATTCAAGTAGGTGCTAATGATGATGCCGGAGCAAACGTCATTTCTATTTCACTGAGCGATGATGGATTTAAATCTAGCGAACTGGGCGCAGCGTTCAGTGTGAGTGGTGATGATGGCAAAGGTGGTGGCGACGCGTCATTAGCAGAAATCGATAAGCGTATTGCTGCGGTTGACTCCGCACGTAGTAGCTTAGGTGCAATTCAAAACCGTTTTGAATCAACGATTAATAACCTTAACACTACCGTTAATAACTTAAGTGCTTCTCAATCTCGTATTCAAGATGCGGATTATGCGACTGAAGTGTCAAGTATGTCTCGTGCACAGATCCTACAACAAGCGGGTACCTCAGTATTAGCGAAAGCCAACCAAGTTCCGCAAACAGTATTGTCTCTGTTACAAGGCTAATAAACACTGAGTGACGTGTTAACACGTCTAGAAGTATAAGTGCTGACGGCTCGAATTCCTCATGGATTCGGGCCGTTGGTACGCCACAACTGCTTAAAAGTTAAGACCTCCTCGTACACAAAATCTTCTTCACAAGCTCATCGTAAAACGGTGTTTTTTTCCTGCGATAAGAAATGGTTCTTAGACTCGATAATATCCAGTATGAATAAATTGAGAGATAGGAAATGCACAGTGGAGTGTCTATATAATCAAGAAGGGCTGCAGAGCGAGGCGATCGATTGGCCGCGATATTTACAATTAGTGCGGCATGAGGCCCTAAGACTGCAGGTTCGCCTGCCAGCTAGTGTCGACCTCGACGATTTAATCCAAGCCGGCGCTATGGGCTTGATGAATGCGATATCGCGATTTGATGTGCAACAAGGTACTGCTTTTACAACCTATGCGGCACAGCGTATTCGGGGAGCGATGCTTGATGAATTGCGTAATCTTGATTGGGCACCGCGACGAGTCAGACGTGATGCCCGGAGTGTTGCCGCCGCAATCGCTAAAATTGAGCAGCAAACCGGCTGTAATGCGACGGAAAAAGAGATTATTTCAACGTTGGATATCAGCCAGAAAGAGTATCGCACTATCCTGATGGAGACGAATAATAGCCAGCTCTTTTCGTTAGACAATCTCTATGAAGATCATAGCGATGCCGCCGACCAATTTTTTGCTGTAATGGAAGACCAGAACCCACTTGATTCACTTATTGATCAAGATTTGCGTCAACAAATTATTGCGGCGATCTCTTTCCTTCCAGAACGAGAGCAACAGGTTCTCAGTCTTTATTATCAGGATGAGTTGAATTTAAAAGAGATTGGTGCGGCGTTGGGAGTGGGTGAGTCGCGGGTCAGTCAAATCCATAGTCAAGCGATCAAAAGGCTGAGTAGTCGATTACGCGAATAAGCAAGGCATGGGGACATGCCTTGCTTGTTTATTATCGATTAACCAATCGTCATTAAGCTAGCATTTCCCCCTGCTGCAGCCGTATTGATGCTTACTGAACGCTCAAATAAAAAACGCTCCAACGCAATGTTTGTTTCACCCTGATCATAACTTTGAACGATAGCAATTGGCCCCGAACGTTCGGCGACTTGTTGACACAACGCGGCGAGCTGATCGGTATCTCCATGATAAATGACTGCATCGTAGCGATCACTAATGGCCTGTGCGGATAGGTCAACACAGTTACGTACCGCATCCGGTAATGTGGCAAGTAGCTGACGGTGCTCAGTATCATCGGGCCACAGCGCACGACTGCTGCAAGCGGTCACGGCAGCTAATTGAATTAACCGATCTGAGGCCTGTTTAGCGATACAGAGTACGCGGGCACGAGGCAGTAATTGATAGGTGTTACGCTCGCCAGTAGGACCCGGTAACAAGGCTATACGGTTCGATACCGTGGTATCACGATATGTCTCACAAGCTTGCGCTAAGACGCTATGTTGATTCTGTTCGGCCCACAGCTGTAGTGCACTGACTGGCGCAACATCAGAAGGTTGATCAGCAGTGGAATGGAGCGGTAATCGTGACAGTGTCACTTTAGAGGCGTTATTTGGCGCACTCGATAGTAAGCGGGTGAGATAGAGCGGACCACCCGCTTTGGGGCCGGTGCCGGATAATCCTTCGCCGCCAAAAGGTTGAACGCCGACGACCGCACCGACCATATTCCGGTTTACGTAGAGGTTTCCTGCATGCATACGCTCAGTCGCCAAGCTAATGGTCTCATCGATACGACTGTGGACACCGAAGGTCAGTCCGTAACCTAATTGATTAATGTCAGACAACAAACGAGATAGATTTTTACTGTTGTAGCGTACCACATGTAACACTGGGCCAAAGATTTCACGGGTTAACTCTGCAACAGAGTTGAGTTCAATCAATGTCGGACGAACAAAGGTTCCTTGGGAGAGGATGTGAGCGTCGCTCTCTCCATGCCAGCTGAATTGCGTGACTGTAAAGCCGCGTTGCTGCATATCGTCAATATGGTTGACAATGTTATTACGGGCTTCTTCATCGATTACAGGGCCTATATCTGTGGTCAGTAATTCCGGATTACCCACACGATACTCTGCCATCGCGCCGCGTAACATTTTTAAAGTATGATCAGCGATATCTTCTTGTAAACAGAGTAAACGTAAGGCTGAGCAACGTTGACCCGCGCTATCAAAGGCTGAGGCAACAATATCCACCACCACTTGTTCGGTGAGGGCTGATGAGTCGACGACCATTGCGTTAATGCCACCGGTTTCGGCGATTAACGGGATGGGACGGCCTTGCGGATCGAGGCGCTGTGCAAGTTGACGTTGTAAGAGGGTGGCGACCGCGGTTGACCCTGTAAACATCACGCCGCGCGTACGTTTATCTGCGACCAAACGGGCACCGACACGCTCACCATCACCCGGCAGGAATTGTAGAACGCCCCGGGGAATACCGGCTTCTAATAAGATTGAAACGGCTTGATAGGCAATTAATGGCGTTTGTTCAGCGGGTTTGGCCAGCACGGTATTCCCAGCGGCGAGCGCAGCAGCGACTTGACCGGTAAAGATTGCCAGTGGAAAATTCCATGGGCTAATACAGACGATGGGGCCAAGAGGACGATGTGTTTCGTTATCGAAATCTTGCGTGACTTGGTCAGCGTAGTAGGTTAAGAAGTCGACGGCTTCACGGACCTCAGCAATGGCATTTGCATAAGTTTTACCGGCTTCTCTTACTAATAGCCCCATCAATGTTTGTAACTGGCTTTCCATTAACATTGCGGCACGTTTTAGAATCACCGCACGTTCTTCAGAAGGTGTCGCAAACCAGATAGTACTTGCTTCATGGCTGGCATCCAACGCTAAATCGACTTGTGCTTCACTGGCGTTAATCACTTCACCCACGATATCTGTTAAGTAAGCAGGGTTACGTACCGGCTGTCCGGCCTCGTTCTCGCTCTCTACACCTAGAACCGGTTTAGCGACCCAAGCTTGCGAAGCGGTGGTTAAAAGGGCGCTTGAAAGTGAGGCTAATCGATGCTCATTAGCCATATCTAAGCCTGATGAGTTGGCACGGCTGCCATACAAGTCGCGAGGCAGAGGAATACGTGGGTGAGGAAGGCCAACTTGTCCTTCTTCGCGTGTAAAGGTATTAATCGTCGCAACGGGATCGACGATTAGATCTTCAACACTTAACGATTTATCGGCGACGCGGTTAACAAAGGAGGTGTTCGCGCCATTTTCTAGCAGACGACGGACTAAATAAGCGAGCAGGGTTTCGTGGGTGCCGACCGGGGCATAGATCCTGCATGGGCGGTTTAATTTCCCATCGGAAGTTTTTCCAACCACTTGATCATAAAGAGGCTCACCCATGCCATGCAGGCATTGGAATTCATACTGGCCAGGATAGTAGTTGTTACCGGCTAATTGATAGATCGTCGCTAAGCTGTGCGCATTGTGCGTGGCGAATTGCGGATAGATCAGATTGGGTGCCGCGAGTAGCTTTCTCGCACAGGCAATGTATGCCGCATCAGTATAAACCTTACGGGTATAAACAGGATAATCTTCAAGCCCTTCGACTTGCGCACGTTTGATCTCGCTATCCCAATAGGCCCCTTTCACCAGGCGGATCATTAGGCGGCGTTGACTGCGAGAAGCTAAATCGATTAACTCATCAATCACGAATGGACAGCGCTTTTGATAAGCTTGGATCACGAAGCCAATACCGTTCCAGCCAGCGAGTGCGGGTTCAAAACAGAGTTTCTCTAATAAGTCGAGAGAGAGTTCGAGACGGTCGGCTTCTTCCGCGTCAATATTGATACCAATGTCATACTCGCGTGCTAACAGCGTCAGTGACTTAAGAATAGGGTAGAGCTCTTCCATGACTCGGTCATAGTGAGCACGTTGGTAGCGTGGGTGTAGGGCCGAGAGTTTAATAGAGATGCCTGGACCTTCATAAATCCCACGACCATTAGACGCTTTACCAATAGCGTGAATCGCTTGTTGGTAGGAGTGTAAATAAGCTTTGGCATCCTCGGCGGTCAGAGCGGCTTCGCCCAGCATGTCGTATGAGTAACGGAAACCTTTGTCTTCCAGCTTACGGGCATTGGCTAAGGCTTCGGCAATTGATTCACCGGTCACAAATTGCTCGCCCATTAGGCGCATCGCCATATCGATGCCTTTACGAATTAACGGCTCACCGCTTTTACCAATAATACGGTTAAGGGAGCGCGACATATTCACTTCATTATGGGTCGAGACCAGTTTTCCGGTGACCAACAATCCCCAGGTCGCCGCATTGACAAACATGGAGTTGCTTTGTCCTAGGTGGGAGTACCAATCACCATGGCTAATTTTATCGCGGATCAGCGCATCACGCGTCGGCTTATCTGGAATACGCAGTAGCGCTTCAGCTAAGCACATCAAGGCGACACCCTCTTGAGACGAGAGGGAGAATTCTTGCAGAAGGCTTTGCACTAATCCTGAACGGCCACCTTGGTTTTTTTGAGTACGCAGTTTTTCGCTTAAGTGGAGGGCAAGGGCATGGACTTTCTCTGCAACCTCTGGACTCACTTTCGCTTGTTCAAGCACCATCGGCACCATATCCACTTCTGGACGACGCCATGCGGCGGTCACAGCAGAACGTTTGACGCTTTGTGGAAGTACGTGTTCGGCGAACTCTAAGAAAGGCTGGTAAGGCGTTGAAACGTCTGCAGTGTCATGGGCAGACGGCTCAGTTGATGAGACGGAAGCAGTAGGATAAATGGTTTCACCTGCTTCGACCTGCGCAAGGAGGTTAAAAATAGCCTGTTTAATAAGCCAGTGTGGGGTGCGGTCTATTTTTACCGCTGCACGCTTTAGTCGTTCGCGGGTTTCTTCATCAAGTTTCACGCCCATCGTGGTGTGTGCCATGCCAATTCCTCATCATAGAAGTCAATAAAAGGTTGCACCTTGACTATCGCTTGAGTTGCACCTTTAGCGCAACCCATTTATAGTAAAAAAGTGAACAAAATTAAATAAATGATAATTAGTAGTAGATTTATTTAAAATAAAAGCGCTTCTAAGTGCGATTTAGTTCAAATAAAACGCTTTGCAGCATAATAAAATTTGATCTAGATCCCTATTTTGTAAATCTTGAAGTGAATCCTCTAGCTTTTATGTTAAAAGTTTGTATGCGTTGCAACCGGCGGTGCAACTTTTATGCGTTAAAAGGTGGACGGCATCTATAAAAAAAATAATATCTTAATTAGGAAAACTCATTGATAATACTAATAAAATAGAGGATTAATCATGGTAAGTACTCCCTTGTTAGTGACGTTCTGTATCTATATTGCAGGAATGTTACTTATCGGTTTTATGGCATGGCGGTCGACAAAAAACTTTGACGATTTTATTTTGGGTGGCCGCAGTTTAGGTAGCGTAGTGACCGCATTGTCTGCGGGAGCTTCGGACATGAGTGGCTGGTTATTAATGGGATTACCTGGGGCGATTTTCCTTTCAGGGATTTCGGAAAGTTGGATAGCCATCGGTTTAGTGCTTGGTGCCTGGGTTAACTGGAAAATTATCGCGGGTCGTCTGCGAGTGCAAACTGAACATCACGGTAATGCTTTAACCCTTCCTGATTATTTCACTCACCGTTTTGAAGATCGCAGTAAAATTTTACGTGTGATTTCAGCCCTGATCATTCTCGTCTTTTTCACCATCTACTGTTCTTCAGGGATCGTCGCGGGTGCCCGACTTTTTGAAAGTACCTTCGGTATGGACTACACCACTGCTTTATGGGCGGGTGCCGCAGCAACTATCGCTTATACCTTTCTTGGCGGCTTTTTGGCGGTCAGTTGGACGGATACCGTACAAGCCAGCTTAATGATTTTCGCGCTGATTTTAACTCCGGTTATGGTCATTATGGCGGTCGGTGGCGTGGACACTTCGATAGAGGTGATCCGCCAAATTGATCCGCAGCGTTTGAATATCTTCAATAATCTTAGCGTGGTTGCCATTATCTCATTACTGGGGTGGGGCTTAGGCTATTTTGGCCAGCCTCATATTTTAGCGCGCTTTATGGCCGCAGATTCTCACCACTCTATGCACAGCGCTCGTCGTATTGGCATGACGTGGATGATCCTCTGCTTGGTAGGAACGGTAGCGGTCGGTTTCTTCGGCATTGCCTACTTTGCTGATAACCCCTCACAAGCAGCAGAAGTCAACGGTAACAGTGAGCGTATTTTCATTGAGTTAACGCGTATTCTGTTCAACCCTTGGATCGCCGGTATTTTGCTTTCCGCTATTTTAGCTGCAGTGATGTCAACATTGAGTTGCCAACTATTAGTGTGTTCAAGTGCATTAACGGAAGACTTCTATAAAGGCTTTATCCGTAAGAATGCGGGACAGCTCGAGAAAGTATGGGTTGGGCGTCTAATGGTACTGATTGTTGCCCTTATCGCGATAGCCTTAGCCAGTAACCCTGACAACAAGGTGCTTAGACTGGTTAGCTATGCTTGGGCAGGATTTGGCGCTGCATTTGGGCCAGTGATTCTACTTAGTGTCTGTTGGTCAGGGATGAGCCGTAACGGGGCATTGGTCGGCATGATTGTCGGGACACTCACTGTGATCATTTGGAAACAGTTCGCGTGGTTTGGTCTCTATGAAATTATTCCAGGCTTCCTGTTCGCGACTGTCGCCATCGTCCTCGTCAGTTTATGTGGTAAGGGCCCTTCACAGCAAGTGCGTGACCGTTTTCATCATGCCAATCAAGAGTATTTAAAATAACTCTTAGTCACCGCTTTCGAGACATGTGTCGAAAGCGGTTATCTGATGAGCAGGTTAGTGCTCATCAGCTATTACCTCGTATTAGCTAAATAGCTCTGCGCCAATATAACTTCCTTCTTTTGCCGCAGGGGGAACAAAAAATAGCCCACTACCGATATGCGAGATATATTCATTTAGCGCATCGGCTGCACCCAATTTTCGTTGGAGTGTTTCGAAATGGGCCGGGTCATTCTGGTAACTGATGAACAGTAAGCCAGCATCGAGTTGCCCATAGTGGTTCAAACCATCGGTATAATTATAAGAACGCCGTAAAATCCTCACGCCTTGGTTATTTTCATGTGCGGCTAACCGAATATGAGCGGTTGCGGGTATCACTAATTCGCCCTCGGTATCCTTTTTATGAAAGTCAGGTGTGTCGAATTCTCGGGTTCCCGATAACGGTGCGCCAGAAAGTTTATGGCGGCCAAACACTTGGTTTTGATCACTGACGCGATCAGTATCCCAGTTTTCAATGTTCATCTTAATTTTGCGCACCACTTGGTAGCTTCCTGATTGTTGCCAGGCAGGCCCTTCCTTAATCCAAACGTGCTGATTAAATTCTGACGCATCGACTAAATTACGGGTACCATCTTTGAAACCAAATAAATTGCGTGGCGTCTCTTGGTCTTTCCCGGCAGAAGCGCGGCCAAAGCCCATCACTGTCCAGCGGGTCTGCGCGGCGCCAGTACTTTTCGCGATACGGGCCAACACTCGTATCGCGTGGTAGGCAACTTGCGGATCATCCGCACAGGCTTGTAAGGAAAGATCGCCGCCACTGAGTTCAGGCTGTAAATTGTCACTCGGTAAGGCGGCAAGTGGCCGTAAATGCGGCGGACACTTTGCGGTAAGGCCGTAGGTATCGGTAAAAAGCGACGGTCCCATCCCTATAGTCACTGTGAGTGAAGCGGGGTCCAACCCGACTGCCTCTCCCGTATCAGTGCCAACGCTTCCGATCCTTGAGGGTTCGACGGTTCCCACTGCCGCGCCTTGGACGAGTTGGGCAATCGCTGCGGACCAGCGAGCAAGTAAAATTTGGAGCGCTTGCGCGGTGGGTGTCGTCATATCAAATGTCATAAACATAATATGGCGTTGGGGCGGTGTCGTAACGCCTGCTTGCCCATGATCGCCATAAAATGGCCATTGATGGGAGAGGTCAATATTCTCCTTTTCACTAGCCTCTGCAGCAGAAGCGAGCGTCGGGGACAGGGCAGGGAGCGTTAGCGCGCTGGCTAACGACCCTTTTAGCATATTACGACGAGAAACGAGGCCGTGGGAAAGAAGTGACTTATCGTGACGATTCATTACTTAGGCTCCAGCGTGGGTCGCCACTTTTTCCGCGATATGCGAAAGTGGCTCTTGTAAGGCTTGTATTGCACGACTTAATGTTGCCGCATTTTCCGCTTTTAGCGCGTTGGTGTAAGGGCGATAGCCTCCCAGGCTGTTACTGTCACGATATTGGTCGAGCAATTTACGCACTGCGCTAAATTGTTGACTGACCTGCTGGGTTAAGGCCGGGTCGATTTTCGCTAAGCCAGGTTGTAAGTAAGCAAAGGCTTGCATCGCCCCTTCAACATTCCCTGCAAAGTCGACCAGATCAATATGGCTGTAAGCTTCTTCTTCACCATTGATTTTGGTATTTTGTACTTCTTCAAGTAGGTCGGCCGCACCGTTGGCTAAATCTTCTGGTTTATAGGTCAGGCCTTTCACTTGTTTGTTTAATTCCGCAACGTGAGTCACTAGGCCTTTGGCGATTTGTTGCGTCTTCTTGTCAATTTTTCCTTTCTCGAACAGGTCACGCTCAATGGCATGGAAACCGTGCCAGCCCACTGCCGGATCGAGGTTTGAAGCACGCATATCAATCAGATAATCTAAGTTACCGGCATTATTAGTCGCTTTGTAGCCGGGTAATAAGAAACCGTCCACGTCAGATTCAATACGTTCGTAGTAAGGGCGAGCTTGCGCGTAGGCCACTTTTGCTTGTTCAAGCTGGCCCGCATTGATGGCAGTTTGCAGTGTTGCTACCGCGGTGACCATGCCAGCGACGGTACTCTCTACATAGCGACCATAGCCATCTGTTCCTTGTTTGAGAAGGGCGCTGATGCTGTCAGATGATTGCGCACTTCTTTGGCCGCTTACGGTAAAGTTAACCAATTCCTGAGCCGCACCCGGGCAATAAATTTGATAATGGCCGCCCTCTAAGTTCAGGGTGAATTTTACCGCCGGTAAGCCGGGAGCTAAGTTCTCTTTCTCACCTAAAATACGATTGTTATTAAGCAGTTCGATCTCCGTAATCGCGGTGGCGGTTTTGTTCACAATATTAAACGTGACGGGGCCAGCATTGACCTTATTGCTATCGACCAGACATTGGCCACCGTTATCCGCCGTTAAGGTGATGTTAACTTGGGAGACTGCAGGAGTAGAGGCTGCATGGGAGGCACCAGCAGTCAGTAAAAGTAACGCCAAAGCACTCATTTTCATGGCAGGGTGACATAATAATTGCTGTTTCATCATAGTCGTTATCTCATTATAGTTTTAGCGTTATGGATTAAACTTTTTTTTGCTACCGGTACTCAGCACCACTGCACCGAGACTGATTACCACTAATACGATGGGTAATTTCTGTTGCAGGAAATCATAGAGCGTCTCGGTTTCTTGATACGAGGCCAACGCTTGCGTTGACTGTTGTTGCCATGCAGAACCGGTCTGCCATGGGCACCCCACGGTACTCGGTGAAAGGGTAACACTGATCAATCGTGGTGTTTGCAAACCACTGCCACTCAGGGTGAGTAGGCTATTGGCTGTGGCCTCAGCAGCGATGATTTGTCCCTGCTGTAGTGTGAGGGTCACCTGACAACTCAGCTGCCATTGACTCTGATAGGGACCAGGATGCTGTTGAGGATGCAGCCCAGGCGGGACCCGATGGTGATACAGCGCGATCACTTGATCAAGGGTGACTTGAGACGGGGCGTCAAGCCATTCACTTTTCAGTGTGATATGCCTCTCTTCTACCGTCGCGGTAGCTTGGGTGGCAGTGAAGGGGATAAACCGAGCGGATTGTCCAGCAAGGGTTAATTCAAGCCCATCGGCCTTCCGTTCTAAGGTTCCGACAGCGTGTTCTACCGAGTCTTGTCGATTGACTAATGGAATAGACTGCGATAAGTCAAAGCTTGGCGGAGAGACGACCTTGGCACAGAATACTGCGCCAGCCAGTGTCGCGAAACTTAAGCCTTGGTATAAACGGCGTGTCACGCGCAGGCTTGGTTTATAGCGTTCGGGCCAAGCAAACAGTAGAACAAATAGACTGAGGTAGCTGACCCAGCCAATCACCTCTGCACTGCGTGGATCGGCTGGGATACCCAGCACACCAGTGACCAGTGCGGCACGAATAGATCCCGCCGGAAGTAACCAGTAGAGATCCAGTACCTTGCGTTGGCCAATTAACAGCCAGCCTGCTTCATGGGCACTGCGCAGGGCTGAGACCACTAAGCCTGCGGCAACGAAGATTAGGAAAATCCCCGTAATCTTAAAGAAACGCCCTAAATTCAGTCGGATGCCGCCGCGATAGATACCCCAGCCGATAATAAGCGCTAGCAAAAGGCCGACTACTGCGCCCGCGGCAGCCCAGATCGTCGATTGTGCGGCTGAAAAGGTCGCCAACATAAAGACGCTGGTTTCAAATCCCTCTTTTAGCACCGCTAAAAAAGCCATTGTAGGCAATGCCCAGCGGCTGGATCGGCCTAAGGCCATGCTTGCCTCATTCTCCAGCTGATGACGTAGTTGCGGTGCGTGTTGCTGCATCCAGATAATCATGCTGCTGACGAATATGACGGCAATGGTCCCTATTATAGCCTCCATCGCTTCTTGCTCTGCTTGCGGTAGGGCTTGTTCAGTCAGACTCAGTCCAACCCCTACTAACAGAGAAAGTAATACGGCACCCGTTACGCCCCACCACATGGGGGCTAATGGCTGATGATTTTTTCGTAAAAAGGTCGCGATAATACTGACGATTAAAACGGCTTCTAAACCTTCGCGTAACGCGATGACCAAGGTGGCTAGCACGGTCACTATCTCTAAGTAAATTAATGTAAATAGGAATAGTTAGTAATATCATTTCTATTAAGTTCTGTAAAAACATTCTCATCCATTACGAGCGTCGTTGACGCGTTTTTTCGTATCAGGATATGTCGCGAGATGCTTGCTGACTAAACAGTGATTGTGGGGGAGCGAGAAGTGTCGAAATACGTGGTGAGTTGTAGGCGGTGATGTTACGTCTTCGCCCTTATCGCTTCCCCTACGATAAGAGCTGCTTTTCAATACCGTTCTTTTTTAACACACCATATCAGTGTCGGCACTGTATTGAGAACTTAACAAATACCCCGTAAACCCTCGCTAGCGAAAACAGAAGAAAGGCTCGTAGCGCAGCATGAGCGAGTCGCCAATACGCGATCTGGTTTTCAGCATACATTTTTCAAGCAAATTATTGACGAAAACCAAGCGGTAATTGTGGAAACGCTAAAATCGGCAAATTTGATGAAAAATCGCCATATTGTTAAACGTATAGCCGATACAGTAGGGTCTGGATTTGTAGAGAAGCTCACCTGCAAAACAGAAGCTGCGGGGGGCATTTGGTTAATTTTGATCAGCGGTTTTCTAGCTTAAAAACATGCCATTGCTGCAGTAACATGATGGCAAGTATGCTGCTAAATGTGCGTGAATGGCCGCGCCATAAATGCCGCGATCAGCATGAGGTAGTAAGGGTGTGACAGAATTAATGGCGGCAGGAGTTGGCGTCAAAGCCCACTCAGGCTTGCATAAGTCTGGCGCTATGCCAGTTGAGTCTTTGGCGTGGGAAGCATTGCCCTTGAAGGCGGTCAGCGGTCATCCTAAACAGGCAATATATTTCTCACTCGATTGTCTGACAATTTTGTTACCCTCTCGCAGGATATCCTGATCTTCAAACGCACCATAGATTTTGGAGAAGGTGATGCGCTGCAAGCGATGGTTTATCTGACTAACGCTTTTCGCCGAAAGGGGCAGGTGGTTTGGGTAGCTCCACATAAAGGATACCGCATCAGCCCCAGGGGTAATTTGAATAATATCACCCGCCAACAGTATCCCCTCGTCTTTAGACCAGTAGAGGACACTCCCTCCAGTAAAGTGGCCTCCTAAGCGTAGTAGATGGATATCTTGGGTGAGTTGAAACGTGTCACCTTCCCAAAGAGTGATGGATTTATGATCGCGGTTAATCCACTGCTGATCACTGCTATGTAGATAGAGGGGAGCGTCAAATTCTTCGGCCCAGTCTTGCATTGTGCTGTAGAAGTGTGGATGAGATAACGCAATTGCTTTAAGTCCACCTAATGAATGAATCAGGGCTTTGGTTGCCTCGTCTAAACAGGCAATACAATCCCACAAAATATTCCCTTCTGCAGTGCGAATAAGAAAAGCCCGTTGGCCTATGGCAAAGCTGGGGACTGTCTGCAAACTAAAAAGGTTTTCCTGATGTTGCTTCCATTTATTGCTGTGGTTGTGCACTAAGGTAGAAAATTCGATCCATTTTTGTCCGCTAACCGGTACATATTGACGTTCATCCTCACAGATTTTACAACTTTCTGGATGTTGATCGCCTAGGTTATAGGAGGTACCGCAAGTGTTGCATAGGGTGATCATAAATTTTTCCAATGAAACCGATGTTCATAATATTCTACTGTTATCAATGTTATGCATTTGTTAAATAGAGCTGCACTTTCAGTGCGTTACCCTTGTATTACATCAGGTAGAGTAGGGCGATGAACAATAGGCAGTTGGAGTTGATGTATAATTAATCCTTTTAAATCAGATTATTATCAAATTTATTTTAATAAATAGACGATAACTATCATCGGGTCGTTGTCTAACAAAGTGAAAACGTTAGCGGGTAATTTTCTATGTGTTTTTGCCAATATTTTTACATTTTATTATCTTTTCTCCTTATTGCTGACCCTTCAATGTCAAAAAAATGTCATTTTTAAGTGATAAATGTTGATTTGTTCTATCATTATTAGACATGATGTATGAGCAACATCGTTCTATCATAACAACCGTTGGGGGATCGTGAATGAGACGACCTGGGTCAGTGGGTAAACGAATTTCACACTGCACTCTGCTTTTCTCTTGTCACAGGAAGTTCTCCCGTTTCTTTCATCTCATCGCGATTTATTCGGATGTGTTGTTACATTGCGACAATGTACGTCAACGACTTCTACTCTCAGGCAGTAAGGCTCATAAGGAAGCTAACCTCTAAAGCGTTCAACTATACGTCGCCATCAGGCAGACGGTAACTGAAACCAACAGTAAGGTGCCATCATGGGAAGACAAAAAGCTGTAGTCAAAGCACGTCGTGAAGCAAAACGGGTTCTTCGTAGTGATGCACGTAGTCATCGTTCACGCGAAGAAGAATCGGTTTCCTCTTTGGTTCATATGAGTGGTCTTGATGCAATTGGTATGGCGCGTGATGTGCGTGACCGACACCCTATCGTTGCACGTAATGAGTCACAAGCTCATTATTTGCAGGCGATAACCGCTAAGTCATTGATTTTTGCTACAGGTGAAGCGGGATGTGGCAAAACTTGGATCAGTACTGCAAAAGCCGCAGAAGCCTTAATTAATAAAGATATTGAGCGGATTATTGTGACCCGCCCCGTTTTACAAGCTGATGAAGATTTGGGTTTCCTCCCTGGCGATATTTCTGAAAAATTTGCGCCTTACTTCCGCCCGGTCTATGACGTATTGGTCAAACGCTTGGGTTCCTCCTTTATGCACTACTGTTTACGACCTGAAATAGCGAAGGTTGAAATCGCGCCCTTTGCCTATATGCGGGGAAGAACGTTTGAGAATGCCTTCGTTATTCTCGATGAAGCACAGAACGTCACCGCCTCGCAAATGAAAATGTTTTTAACGCGGTTAGGGGAAAACGTGACGGTAATTGTCAACGGCGATATTACCCAGTGCGACCTTCCAGTAGGTGTCACCTCTGGGCTTGCCGATGCCATGCAGCGTTTTTCTGACGATGAGGTGGTGGGGGTGGTACGTTTTGGTGCCGAAGACTGTGTTCGCTCAGAACTCTGTCAACGAACACTCCTCGCTTATCAATAGTCTGTCGTGGAAACCGCCCAACATTATGGGGTCACTTCACATTATGAGGTCACTTCACATGTTGGGCGGTTTTTTTACTTGTGGCAATCGTAACCAGAGACGTCTTAACAGAGGGAGGCCTATGACAATAGGGATCAGAAGGGCGCGAGTGGAAGAGGCTGAGTTATGTTGGCGTATCCGAAATCTAGCGATAGTCGATCAATGTCAAGTGTGCTACCCCTTATCAGCTATCACAGCGTGGACACCAGAAACTATGCCGGTAGGTTATCGACAGGCGATTCTCGAACATCCGTTTTACGTAGCAGAAGACCGGCAAGGCCAGCTTTTGGCGACCGGGTATCTCGACAGTGAGACTCACCGTGTTGAAGCCATATTTACCTTACCGGAAGCCATGCGACAGGGCTTAGCTTCGCGTGTTATGGCCAGAATCAAGCAAGAGGCGAGAGAACAGGGTTTGAGCGTTATCGCGCTCTCTTCTACACCGAATGCTCAGGGATTTTATGAGAAACAAGGATTTATACGCGTGCGTGAGGACACCCATTTTTCACCTTCGGCCGACTATTCTTTCGACTGTGTCGAGATGGTTTGTCGGTTAGGTTAAGCAAGATGTTAGGGGAATCAGTATGCAGTTGCTGACACAACTGGGGATTCGCTATCCCATTTTTCTAGCACCGATGGCTGGCGTCACCACACCTGTATTGGCAAGCCAAGTCTCTGAGGCGGGAGGGCTAGGTGCCTTAGGGCTCGGGGCTTGTGATGCTTACCAGGCTGAGGCCGCGATCAGGGCGACGCAACACCAGACAAGCCAACCCTTTCAGGTGAATTTCTTCTGTCACCGCTCAACTCCGATGGATCCCGTTAAAAGTCGTGCGTGGCGCGATTATCTCGCTTCGTATTTTGCGCAATTTAATCAGGATGTTCCCAATGAGCTTCTCGCGGCTTATGGCTCGTTTAATGACACGCCTGCTTTACTGGAGGTAATCCTTGCCACACGGCCTGCCGTAGTCAGTTTTCATTTTGGTTTACCGCCTAAACCCTGCTTGCAAGCATTACAGCGCGCTAATATCCCTTACTGGGTCAGTGTTACTCGACTTAGCGAAGCGCTCTACGCACAGGAACAGGGCTGTTCTGCCGTGATTGCACAAGGGATTGAAGCGGGTGGGCATCGAGCCATGTTCGATCCACTTTGCGATTCAGGGTTGAGTACCACCGAATTATTGCAGCAATTAGTCCCGCGGATCACGCTGCCTATTATTAGTGCCGGGGGGATTATGACGGGGAGCCAGATTAATGGGCTGTTAAAACAAGGCGCAAGTGCTGCACAATTAGGGACCGCATTTATTCCTTGCAAAGAGTCTGCCGCCAGCGATCAGCTAAAACAACGGTTATCCACAGCGAATGGGACACAAATCACGGATGTGATTTCTGGGCGTCCCGCTCGCGGTGTGGTTGGACGTTGGCAGCAGGAGATCGACAGTCCGATACGGCCGCCTCATGCGGGCTACCCCTACAGTTACGCACTCGCCAAGCAACTGGATAAGCTTGCCTGTTCCCAAGGGGTGACAGATTACACTATCTGTTGGGCCGGATGTGGGGTTACGGCGTTACGGCCTCTGGATGCTATTCCGCTAATGGAGACCCTGATCGCCGAACTTCAGGAGGATCCTTATTTTACCCAAGGAAGATCGCTGTAGCGGGTGGTGTAGGCGGGGGATAATTTTTCACGTTTCATGGCCCAGGGTTTTTGAATACCTTGACTCGCAAACCAAATAGAGCCCTTACCACTTTGGTTGATACCATCTACAACATGCATCAGCGCATCACTGTTGGCATGCGGCGCTAGCGGGTCAAAGAGATTAAGCTGCGCCACCCCTTGCTGAAAAAAGTCGCCTAAGACAATCCCCGCTTTCATATAGCGGGGGGGCCCGTCGCGCCACATCTGATCAAGTAAATAGAGCGCGAGTCGGACAATATCGCGAGTATCTTGGGAAGGGGTAAGGAGCTGGCCGGTGAGTTGATTGGCATAAAAAGCTTCTCCGATAGCATGCGGACTCGTACGGATAAAGACCCCAACTTGACGGCAATACTGTTTTTCTCCTCGTAATTTTTCGGCTGCACGAGCCGCATAATTACAGATCGCTTCACGCATTTGACTATAGTCGGTGATGCGCTGGGAAAATGAGCGGGAACAGAGTATTTGTTGTTTTACTGGCGCAAACTCTTCTAAGGCCAAACACGGCTCGCCACGTAATTCACGTACTGTCCGTTCAACAATGACGGAAAAAGATTTACGGATAAAATGAGTATCTTGTTTGGCGAGATCCGCGGCGGTATAAACGCCTAGCTGTTGCATTTTTTTACTGAGTCGACGCCCAATCCCCCACACATCCTCTACTGGTACCAGAGGGAGTAATTTTTTTTGCCGCAGTGGCGAGGAGAGATCGACGACACCAGCGGTTTTCGCCCATTTTTTCGCGGCATAGTTGGCCAATTTCGCGAGAGTCTTGGTCGGTGCTATCCCGACCCCCACCATCAGATGCGCCTCATTTTTGATCCGCTGTCGCACCTGTTGTCCAAATTGCTCCAACGAACAACATCCCTCCATACCGGTAAGATTGAGGAAGGCCTCATCGATCGAATAGATTTCGACATGAGGGGCCATCTCTTCTAAAAGAGTCATGACGCGATGGCTCATGTCGGCATACAACGCATAGTTAGAGCTAAATACCGCTATTTTCTGTGAAAAGGCTTGCTGGTTCAGCTTGAAATACGGCTCTCCCATACGGATATTCAGCGCTTTTGCTTCCGCAGAGCGAGCGATAACACAGCCATCATTATTGCTTAGGACGACAACTGGCTTACCACGAAGATCAGGACGAAAGATGGTTTCGCATGAGGCATAGAACGAATTCACATCGACTAGCGCAAACATTAGGGGTTCAGCGTCTTAATAACATGCTTAACGACGCCAAAAATTTCAAATTGGTCGGCATCATCTATAGGTATTGCGGCGTACGCAGTATTTAACGGCAGAAGATGCAGAGTGGGGCGTAGCATCAGTTGCTTCACCGTAAACTCTCCCGCTAAGGAAGCGACGATAATATCCCCCTGTTTGGCGGTTAATGCACTATCGACCACCAACATATCACCTTCAGAGATTCCGCCGTCAATCATAGAGTCACCGCTCACTTTAACAAAATAGGTGGCGCTAGGGTGGCGAATCAATAGTTGGTTAAGATCGATACGCTGCTCAACGTAGTCCAGAGCCGGGGAAGGAAAGCCACAAGGAATGCGGCTAATAAACAAAGGAAGCTCAAGGAGCGCACGAATGCGTGCAGGTTGATAACATAGCATCGTAATCTCTCAGATTAATACTGTAAATATATACAGTATCTGTATTTTACTGAAAGGTGCAAGCAGCAAAGCACTACTTTTAACTAACGATATGATTGATCGATAGATTTAGTTTCTTTTAGAGTGAAAGGTAGCATTATAGGTAAAAAAAAACCCAGTGCTATGCACTGGGTTTTATCATTAGCGTGGACCGGCTAATGAAGAGAAGAATAAGCGGTAAAAAACTCAATCCTCTACAGAAAATGGCGGTGAGGGAGGGATTCGAACCCTCGATACGTTGCCGTATACACACTTTCCAGGCGTGCTCCTTCAGCCACTCGGACACCTCACCAAATTGTTTGTCATGCTTTGCAGCGCTAACGGGGCGGTACTATAGGGAGTCGCCCCGCAACGGTCAAGTACTATTTCAGGCTTTTTACTCATCCGCTCAAGAGCTGAGCGACTCGGCGGAATGTCGCACTTTTTCAGTTCAATCCTTAACCCGATCAGCAAATTTCTTACGTAACTTTTGCAGTTTAGGGGGAATGACCGCCATACAGAAACCATTATTTTCACCCACACGATCCCAATAATCTTGGTGGTAATCCTCGGCTGGGTACCATTCTGTAAAGGTTTCGATAGTTGTCATAATGGGCTGCTGGTAATCGTGCTGGGCAATATTAATCGCTTGTTCAGCTGTTTGCTGTTGTGCAGCATTGAGCGGAAAAATGGCGGAACGATATTGCGTACCGATATCGTTACCTTGGCGATTAAGCTGGGTGGGATCGTGCGTAGCAAAACTGACTGCCAGGAGATCGGCATAGCTGATAAGTTCCGGATCAAAACCGATACGAATTGCCTCAGCATGGCCAGTTGACCCACTACAGACTTGTTCATAAGTTGGCTGCGCAGACGTGCCACCGGTATAACCACTTTCGACAGATAGCACACCTTTCAAACTTTGAAAGACGGCTTCCGTACACCAAAAACAGCCGCCTGCAATTATTGCATATTCAGTTGCCATATTGACCTCATTGTTAACTTCAGTTTTCACTGCTCTAGAGTAGCGGAATGTGTTGGCGGTGACTATGAGCAGATTGTGCAGTAAGGCTAGTCGTGATGCATAAATTAGGTAACTTTCTGATTCGCCGCGCAATCGTCGAGATTGAGTCTATACTTGGTAACATTAATGAATCAGATAATATTCCTAATTATTACATTTTTATAACCGTAAGAGGGGTAAGTGAGTATCGGCTCAAGCGTGCTCTCTACCGCTATGCGTAACCAAAGAAAGCGAGTATTTATGAACGAACTGCGGCAGATATGCCGACAAAATGACTACGCATTTTTTTTCGACATCGATGGTACGCTAGCCACCCTTCAAGCGACCCCAGAAGCTGTATCTATACCGGCTCCAGTGATTACTCATCTTACATTATTAACGCAAAACCTGAGTGGGGCGCTTGCCTTTGTATCCGGGCGCCCGTTGAGTCAAATTGATGAGCTCACTTATCCACTGCGAGGCGCCGCGGCAGGCATTCATGGTGCCGAGATCCGAACACTCAACGGTGAACTGATCGCAACAAGGGTCGACCCGCAGCAGCTTTGTGAGATTGACCAGCAGTTATCTCGCGATATAGAACCTATGCCGGGTGTACGGCTGGAAAAGAAAAGTATCGCTTTTGCACTGCACTATCGACAAGCTCCAACCGCGCAACAGGCTCTGCATGAACTGGCGAACACTATCGTGAAGCGCTATCCAGATTTTAAAGTTCAAGCTGGTAAATGTGTGTGGGAAATCAAACCGCGAGCCTGCGATAAGGGTAAAGCGATAAGTTACCTGATGCAAACCTCCCCCTTTATTGGCCGCATTCCGGTCTTTATTGGCGATGATATGACTGATGAGGCTGGCTTTCAGTATGTGAACCGACAACAAGGGATTTCCATTAAAATTGGCTGCGGTGAGAGTGAAGCAACGCATCGGATAGATAACGTTACACAGCTTTATCAATGGCTGGATCAACTCGCGAATAATAACATTAACCTAGATACAATGAGGAGTGTATAGCATGGGAAGATTAGTTGTTGTCTCCAACCGTATAGCACTCCCTGACCACAGTAAAAATGGGGCCGGCGGTCTAGCCGTTGGATTGCTCGATGCGCTACAAGAGCAAGGGGGGCTATGGTTCGGATGGAATGGGGAGATAAGCAAGATCACAGGAGAAGAGGAGCCTCTGCAGATCGAGCAAGATAAAAATATTACCTATGCGGCCTGTTCACTTACCCAAAATGATTACGATTTGTATTACAGCCAATTCTCTAATACCGTTATTTGGCCCGCCTTCCATTATCGTCTCGATCTCGTTGAGTATCAGCGTGAGGCGTGGGAAGGGTACTTACATGTCAACCAACTGTTAGCAGCGAAACTCTTTCCATTACTTAAACAAGATGATGTCGTTTGGGTACATGACTATCACTTACTTCCTTTCGCTGCAGCACTGCGTGAGCATGATAGCCAACAGCCGATAGGATTTTTCCTGCATATTCCTTTCCCTGCGCCAGAAGTCTTGATGGCGCTACCTGACTATCAAGAAATATTACGTTTGATGACAGCCTACAGCTTATTAGGCTTCCAAACAGAGCGTGATGCGAAAGCCTTTGTATCGGCCATTGCTCATGAAACCGAGTTAGTTACCGTAGAACAAGGCGTATACCAAGCCTACGGTAATACCTTTCATGTACATGACTATCCGATTGGTATTGACCCAGACAGTATCCGTAAATTGGCAGAAGGCCCTTTACCGCCGAAGATGCAAGCGATTCGACAAGGGCTGGGGGATGCTAAAAATATTATCGCCTGTGAGCGGCTTGATTACTCAAAAGGGATTCCTGAACGCTTTCTTGCTTACGAAAGCTTTTTAGAAAAGCACCCAGAGCAACGCGGTAACGTTCGTTATACACAAATCGCGCCGACCTCGCGGGGAGAAGTCCAAGCATATCAAGCCATACGTCACCAGCTTGAAACCGAAGCGGGGAGGATTAACGGTAAATACGGCACTATGAGCTGGACGCCACTCTATTACTTAAATCAGCACTTTGATCGTCGTTTATTAATGAAGATCTTTCGCCTTACCGACATTGCACTGATTACCCCTTTACGCGACGGGATGAACCTAGTCGCAAAAGAATACCTTGCTGCGCAAGACCCTGTGAATCCTGGCGTACTCATTTTGTCCAAATTTGCTGGAGCAGCCTGTGAGCTAACGGACGCGTTATTAGTGAACCCCTATGATCGCGATGAAGTTGCGAATGCAATCTATAAAGCGACGACAATGACGCAAGAAGAACGAGTACGGCGGCACGCTGTCATGATGAATGTACTCAGTTATCAGACTATCACTCGTTGGCGTGAGACGTTTCTAGATGATCTCTATGAAATATCGAAATAAAAAATAAGACATTCAGTTTCTTCCCTATCACTTCGGTGGTGGGGAAAAAAATCTTACAACATGAAAAAATCTTAATGATTTTTATATAAAATAACAGCTATTATAATTTTTACTTTATAGTTTTTATAGTGATCGTCGCCCCTGCTATTTTTTTAAGCAGCCAATCCGAATGATATCCCAGGCAATGAATAAAGTATAAATATAAAACTTATTGAGTTCATGTGATTAGTTTTTTTTATATTCAATCCGTGCTGTATTTTAAATCAACCCTATGATTTCTGGGTCTATATATATTAAAGCTACGTTAATGTTACCATTCTATAAATGATCAGTTATTTTTTACTTATTATTTATTTTCTTTCTGATTTACAATGCAAAAGCTTTTCAAAAACTTTAATACCACTCTTTGCCTATATGATCTAAATCAATATGAAACTTAATGTTTAATAATGTGTATTGTGAAATTATTAATAACAATGTAACTTCTAATAATGTTATGAAGAATAATAAAAAAGCTCTTTATACTACTGCCCGATGATTCATTTATAACCAAATAATTAACTGAGGTTTTCGTGGACAATTCAGATATTGTAAAACAAATCTATGGAATTAATTTATCATATCTTCTGTTAGCCCAAAGGATGCTAAAAGAAGATAAATATGC
Organism: Rosenbergiella gaditana; assembly: GCF_018494065.1. Classification (GTDB taxonomy): domain Bacteria; phylum Pseudomonadota; class Gammaproteobacteria; order Enterobacterales; family Enterobacteriaceae; genus Rosenbergiella; species Rosenbergiella gaditana. Next base: position 70,926 of record NZ_JABBFR010000001.1, read on the forward strand.
AGCATTTTATCGACTAGGTATGGAAGAGAGTTTGGCTGAAAAAATAATGGAGTTAAGTCTACATGAATTAGTCAAGCTCGCAGAAACTAATCAACTTATATGCAAGTTACGATTTGAAAAAACAGATGTTATTGAAAAATTAACGCAAGATTCACGGGTCGATGATCTGCAGCAAATCCATACCGGTATCATGCTAGCCAGTAATTTATTACAAGCTCGGGCCAGCAGTAAACGACTAAGATAATAGTGGGAAAATCATGAAAGAGAAAAGCGTATTAAGAGAGGGACACGATATTCGTGTAGCGATGGACCTTATCAGGCTGGGGGCAAGATTACAGCTGCTTGAAAATGAAACCGTGTTAAGTAGAGGGCGTTTGATACGGTTGTATAAGGAGATTAAGGGATCTCCTCCTCCAAAAGGGATGCTGCCTTTCTCAACAGACTGGTTTATGACTTGGGAACATAACATTCATGCGACAGTTTTTTACCATGCGTGGCTATTTTTAAGAAAAACGACTGATAAAACAGATGTCGATTGTCTCATTCTGGCTTATCGCTTGTATTTAGAGCAATGTCCTGTCGAGGTGGAGGGTAATGAACCGCTACTCGGTTTAACACGCGCTTGGACATTAATTCGTTTTGCTGAGAGTGGAATGATCGAACTATCAGCCTGCCGACTGTGTCAGGGGCAGTTTATCAATCACGCTCACCAGCCTAAAGGGAGCTTTGTGTGCAGTCTATGCCAACCGCCTTCAAGGGCAATAAAAAAACGTAAACTTTGTTATTCAGAGGCCGATAAAGGGTATGAAGAGAATAAAGGGTTACGTTATGGAATGTTATGAATAATTAAATTAACATTTCAACAATATATCTATCAGTAACTCCTTTATTTAAAAATACCAGAGATGTACCTTGTTAGGGAGTGACTGTGTTTATAATTATCGGCTATATTATAGTGACTGCATCGATCCTCGGTGGCTACGCGATGGTAGGTGGCCACATGGGAGCGTTATATCAACCCTCAGAATTAGTCATAATTGGCGGTGCAGGCGTAGGGGCTTTATTTGTTGGCAACAATAGTAAAGCCTTAAAAAAGACACTTACATCAATACCCATCTTATTTCGAGGCTCTAACTATACTAAACAGCATTATCTTTCACTGATGAGTTTGTTATTCAATATTATGTCTAAATCGAGGCAGCAGGGGCTATTATCAATAGAAAAAGATATTGAAGATCCTAGTGCGAGTGAGCTCTTTAACCAATATCCCAAGCTGACGGCCGATCCATTACTGCTTCATTTTCTGGCCGATTACTTGCGGCTGATGATAAGCGGAAATATGAGTGCCTTAGAAATCGAATCGCTGATGGACGAGGAGATTGAGACCTGTGAACATGAAAGCGATGTTCCGGCACAAAGTATCTCGGCAGTGGGCGATGCTTTACCCGCTTTTGGTATTGTTGCCGCGGTAATGGGGGTGGTTCATGCACTGGCTTCAGCGGATAGACCCCCTGCTGAGCTTGGCGAACTGATCGCCCACGCGATGGTCGGAACGTTTCTAGGGATACTACTTTCTTACGGTTTTGTCTCCCCCCTCGCCACGGTATTACGTCAAAAATCGGCGGAAAAAATCAAAATGTTGCAGTGTATTAAAGTGACATTATTAGCCAATATGCATGGTTATGCCCCGCAAGTGGCGGTGGAATTTGGCCGCAAAGTCCTTTATACCACAGAACGGCCAGCCTTCACTGAGCTGGAAGAATTCGTACGCAATAATAAACCAGGCACGCGTAGCTCGGAGGGCGGCGAAGAATGAAGGACTCTAGGCCTCCAATTATAGTGATCAAAAAGAAGAAAAAGCATGCACGGCATGATAGTCACGGAGCATGGAAGATTGCGTATGCTGACTTTATGACCGCAATGATGGCTTTTTTTATGGTGATGTGGTTGATCTCCATTGCCGACCCACAAAAGTTAGAATCTTTAGCCGACTATTTTCGTATGCCCTTACGGGTAGCCCTATCACCAGGAAAATACCAAAGTGATACGACAAATATTATTCCTGGCGGCAAGGCGGGTCGTAAAACGGAATCTATCGAAAGCTTACCAAATCCGTCAATGAGTCATAAGAATAAAGATCGTGACCGTAAAGCATTACAAGGTATTAAAAATAAAATTGAACAATTGCTGATCACTGACCCTCGATTGAAATCCCTACGCCCCCATTTGTTTCTCACCATGATTAATCAGGGATTACGGATACAAATAGTGGACAGTCAGCAACGGCCGATGTTTCTTAAGGGCAGTGCAGTTATTGAGCCCTATATGGCGGAAATTCTGCATGCATTAACCCCTATTCTAAACGATGTCCCCAATAAAATGAGTATTGCCGGTCACACCGATAACTCGCCTTATGTGACAGGGGAACATGGTTTTAGTAATTGGGAATTATCGACACAGCGGGCTAATTCATCACGGCGTGAGCTGGTAAAAGCCGGGCTAGTCGAAGGAAAAGTACTCCGAATTACTGGTATGTCAGACACAATGAATATGAAAGATGTCCCCTCCGATGCCCCTGAAAATCGCCGTATTAGTTTGTTAATCTTAACCCATGATGCAGAAGACGAGATTGAAAAGGAGAACCATGAAGATCAAGCCCTGGTGATCACCGACGCGGGTGAGCTTCAACGTGCGGTTGCGCCGCAAAGTACGGATCAGGATGAAAAAGATAAAAAACCGACGGAGAGGAAAGAGTAAAGAATGGATATCTCTGATTTTTCTCAAACATTTTTTGATGAAGCAGATGAATTATTGGCCGATATGGAGCAGCACCTGCTGGCACTTGATCCTTCAAATCCTGATTCAGAACAGCTTAATGCAATATTTCGAGCAGCTCACTCCATTAAGGGGGGTGCTGGAACCTTTGGTTTCAACATTCTGCAAGAAACCACACATATTTTGGAAAACATTCTTGATAATGCGCGACGAGGCGAATTGTCATTAACCAGTCAGCTTATTGATCTCTTTCTGGAAACCAAAGATATCATGCAAGACCAACTTAATGCCTATAAAAACTCAGCACAACCGAATGAGGAAACGTTTCAATATATTTGCGAAATGCTACGCAAGATTGCGCTAAGTGAACCGGCTAAAATAGATAATAACACCGCAGCGCCGTTGGGTGAGGCGGCTGATACAGTACAGCCCTCACTCGCCGAGCAGACGGTACGCATAAAGCTGTCGCGGCTGAAAAGCACAGAAATTACGCTATTACTGCAAGAGATTAAACATCTTGGAAGTGTGACGCTGCTCGAACAGGATGCGAAGAGCGTCGATATGATGGTGAAGGGCGTCAGTCGAGATGACTTAATCGCCGTGCTCTGTTTTATCATTAATGAAGATCAAATTAGTTTTCCCAAGATAGAACCCCCTCAATCGTTGCCAAGCAGTGAGTCGAGTACCAAAGCGGTGGCGACTGCGCCTCCGCCGGTAAGCAGTAAACCTATCGCCACGGCGACTAAAGCACCGGACAGTGGCAGTATTAGGGTAGCGGTGGAGAAAGTTGATCAGCTGATTAACTTGGTGGGGGAGTTAGTCATTACCCAATCAATGCTATTACAGCATGTCTCAGAATTAGAACCGACGCTTCACGGGGCATTATTTAATACGGTTAACCAACTTGAGCGTAATGCGCGTGATTTACAAGAGTCGGTCATGTCGATACGTATGATGCCGATGGAATATGTCTTTAGTCGCTTTCCACGTCTTGTTCGAGACTTGGCGACAAAGCTCGGGAAAAAAGTGGAGCTAACGTTACAAGGGGGATCGACGGAATTAGATAAGAGTTTAATTGAGCGAATTATCGATCCACTGACCCACCTGGTGCGTAATAGTCTGGATCACGGTGTGGAATCTGCAGACACGCGTCGTGCCGCCGGAAAATCGGCGGAAGGTAACTTAATTCTCTCGGCAGAACATCGTGGTGGCAGTATCTGTATTGAAGTGACCGATGATGGTGCAGGGTTGAATCTAGACAGAATTTACCAAAAAGCCTTAAGTTCAGGCATTCCGGTACAAGAGTCGATGAGTCCTGAGGAAATCGCACAACTTATTTTTGCTCCAGGATTTTCGACCGCAGAGCAAGTCACCGATGTCTCCGGTCGTGGGGTCGGGATGGATGTGGTAAAGCGAAATATCCAAGAAATGGGTGGGCATGTTGAGATTGCTACGCAACTAGGGAAAGGGACGACTATTCGTATTTTACTCCCACTGACATTGGCGATATTAGATGGTATGTCGGTAAAAAGTGGTAATGAAGTATTTATCGTTCCGGTGAATGCCGTAATGGAATCATTACAACCCCGTAAGGTTGAATTAAAGTATTTAGCGGGTGGTGAGTGCGTGCTGGAAGTACGAGGTGAATACCTCCCCCTTATTTCATTAGCGAAAATATTCGATATTAGGGCTGCCCGCGAAGATCCTACCGAAGGCATTGTCATTATTTTACAAAATGCAGGTAAACGCTTTGCATTATTAGTCGATTATTTATTGGGTCAGCATCAAGTTGTAGTGAAAAACTTAGAAAGTAATTATCGCCGTGTACAGGGTATTTCTGCAGCGACCATTATGGGTGATGGCAGTGTTGCTTTTATTGTTGACGTTTCAGTATTGCAAGCGGTTAATCGCGAAAAGATTTCATTACAGATCGAAAGTTAATGTTTAGGAATAGCTATGGAAAGTAAAAATGAAGAGAGCCAGAGCCAAGAGTATCTTATTTTTACCTTGGGTAAAGAAGAGTACGGTATCGATATATTAAAAGTTCAAGAAATTAGAGGTTATGACCAGGTTACACGGATAGCTAATACACCGAAATTTATTAAAGGGGTTACCAATTTACGTGGTGTAATAGTCCCAATTATTGACCTAAGGGTTAAATTTGTACAGGAAAATATCTCTTATAACGATAATACCGTGGTCATTGTACTGAATTTAGCTGAGCGTATCGTCGGTATTGTGGTCGATGGCGTATCCGATGTTCTCGCCCTGACATCTGAAGATATTCGTGCAGCACCGGAATTTAGCGTAACGCTTTCTACTGAGTATCTCACCGGACTCGGGGCGCATGGTGACAGAATGTTGATTCTTGTCGATATCCAGAAATTATTAAATAGTGAAGAGATGGCCTTAGTCGATCGACTGCACGCAGGTTAAACATTGTTCGTCACCACTATAAAGAAAAGGACGCGATTACCGATAAGGTAATTATATAAAAGGACAATAGGGGACCCTATGTTACGCAAGCTTAAAGTTGTCAGCAGTTTATTACTAATTCTTTCTATTATGGGAGTGCTACAGATTGTGAGTAGTGCAATCTTTTTAGAAATGTCGAAAGGTAACCAAACTATATTCACTCAAAACCAAAAACTAAGGGTCCAACAGCAAAGCATTTCTGATGCCACTTCGTTTTTATTAGAGGCAAGGTCAAATATAAATTTTGGCATGATCTACTCTTTGCAAAATGCCAAAGAGGAAGGGTTTGATGAGAAGATTAAAAAGTTTTTAAGTAGAGCGGAGGAAAATATTCAACAAGCAGATGATGAATATAAAGTCTTCTGGAATACTTTTGTAGAGAAAGAAAGGGAAAATGCAAAACTTGATGCGATGAGTCGTGCATTTATTGATTATCGAAATGGGCTAGATAATTTATTAGTTTTACTTCGTGAAGGGAAAGTAAAAGAATTTATGACGACCCCAGTCATGGATAAGCAAAAGGATTTCGATAAAAAAATGAATCAATGGTATAGCAAAAACGAGAAAGAGGTTGAAATTGGTATCGACCATAGTCGTCAGCAATATGAGCGTGCATTGATCTTAACCGGTGTTTTTATTGCGATAACCTTGTTCGTTATTTTCTTAGCCTGGGTAGGTATTCATCGGATATTACTTAAACCATTACATGCGTGTATTCATCATATTCAAAATGTTGCACGGGGCGACCTGACACAATCGATAGAAATCGTGAGTAAAAATGAGATGGGGGATCTGCTCACGACCATGAAGTATATGCAGGATGAGTTAAAACATACGGTAGGTTTGGTGAGGGATAGCTCAGAGTCAATCTTTAGTGGGGCGAGTGAAATTGCTAATGGCAGTAATGATCTGTCTGCACGAACCGAGCAGCAAGCAGCTTCTTTAGAAGAAACCGCCTCCAGTATGGAGCAACTGACCGCGACGGTGAAACAGAATGCGGAGAATGCTCGTCAAGCCTCGCAATTAGCCCTTAATGCTTCAGAGACTGCGCGTCATGGTGGGAACGTTGTCGATAAGGTCGTCACGACAATGAAAGATATTGCCGATAGTTCCAAGAAAATTTCGGATATTACCAGCGTTATTGATGGGATTGCTTTTCAAACCAATATTCTCGCGCTGAATGCTGCAGTCGAAGCTGCCCGTGCTGGGGAGCAAGGGCGTGGGTTTGCTGTGGTAGCAGGAGAGGTTCGCAACTTAGCACAACGTAGTGCGCAAGCAGCAAAAGAGATCAAAACCTTGATCGAGGATTCAGTAAATCGTATCGATTCAGGTTCCCAGTTGGTGGAAAACGCGGGGGTTACGATGGGCGAAATAGTCAATGCAGTCACTCGTGTCACCGATATCATGGGAGAGATCGCTTCAGCATCTGAAGAGCAAAGTCGCGGTATCGATCTGGTGAGTACTGCGGTGACTGAAATGGACCAAGTGACGCAACAAAATGCCACATTAGTTGAAGAGTCTGCGACGGCTGCAGCAACCTTAGAAGAGCAAGCTGGATTACTCAAACAAGCTGTAGCGGTATTCCGTGTCGGTCACGCTTCGTCGTCCCTACCGGTTAGCCAGGCTACGCTCAAACACTCCTCGCCAGCAACAGCCTCAGTCAGTGCTAGCCAAATGACAAATAATAATGATTGGGAAACATTTTAATCTATAAACTCACTGGGATAAGACCTGTAAAAAGGTCTTATCCCTTTGAGTCCATAAAGCGACGGGATCATGCATAAACAACCCCCCAATATAACGTCTGCTTCCCCTGTGGCGCAAAGTGGACGTTATGAATTATCGGCACAAGATTTCCAGAAAATATCGGCGTTAATCTACCAGCGGGCAGGCATTGTGCTGGCCGCACATAAACAGGAGATGGTCTATAACCGCCTGTTAAAGCGGATAAGAGCACTTAATCTGGCTAATTTCAGTCAGTATATTCAGTTTTTAGAGAAAAACACGCAGAGCAGTGAGTGGCAAGAATTTACTAATTCCTTGACCACTAATCTGACCGCTTTTTTTCGTGAGGCACACCATTTTCCTATTTTAGCAAAACACGCTCAGCATCATAAAGGCTGCTTTACTCTGTGGTGCTGTGCGGCATCTACCGGGGAGGAGCCTTGGTCGCTAGCGATCACCTTAGCCGACACGTTAGGGTTGGGACCTGGGCGATTTCAAATCTACGCCAGTGATATTGATACGCAAGTGTTGGAGAAAGGTAAGCTTGGGATCTATCGACAAGAGAACTTGTCGATGTTGACCCCTGAGCAGTTACAACGCTACTTCTTAAAAGGAACTGGAGAACATAGTGGACTCGTCAGAGTAAGACCTGAACTGGCTGCGACCGTAAACTTTTACCCGCTAAATTTGTTATCACCTGAGTGGAAACTAAAAGAGAAAGTCGATGCGATCTTCTGCCGGAATGTAATGATTTATTTCGATAAAGAAACACAACAGAGCATTTTAAGCCGGATGGTGAATGTCCTTCAGCCCGATGGTTTACTGTTCGCGGGCCATTCAGAAAATTTAAGTCAATTAAGTACCCACTTTTCACTGCAGGGACAGACCGTTTACCGACTTGCGGAGAGGAAAAAATGAACAAGATAAGTGTGTTGTGTGTTGATGACTCCGCATTAATACGGCAATTAATGACGGAAATTGTTAACAGTCAAAAAGATATGTTTATGGTGGCAACTGCCCCCGACCCGTTAGTTGCCCGTGAGTTGATTAAACAATACAACCCGATGGTACTGACGTTGGATGTGGAAATGCCCAAAATGGATGGCCTAGATTTCTTGGAAAAGTTGATACGTTTAAGACCGATGCCAGTCGTCATGGTTTCATCATTAACTGAGCGTGGATCTGAAGTCACGTTACGGGCGTTAGAGTTGGGTGCGGTAGATTTTGTCACTAAACCCCAAATCGGTATTCGTGATGGCATTATGCAATACGGTGAAAAAATCTGTGAAAAAATCAGATCTGCCGCGCAGGCTCGTCTCCCCAATCCTAATGGCCGCACCAGTGTTAAACAGATTTCACTGAAAACACTCATCGGTAGTGAAAAAATTATCGCAATAGGTGCTTCGACCGGGGGGACAGAGGCGATCCGACAAATTCTTGAGCCGCTGCCGCCAGCGTGTCCAGCACTATTGATTACACAGCATATGCCTGCCGGTTTTACACACTCATTTGCTGAGCGCTTGAACCGTATTTGTCAGATCACTGTTAAAGAGGCTGAACAGGGCGAACGTGTGCTCCCAGGCCATGCCTATATTGCCCCGGGGGATATGCATATGGAGTTAGCGCGGTCGGGGGCAAACTATCAAATTCGGTTACTCAATACCCCGCCGGTCAATCGCCACCGACCGGCTGTCGATGTGTTGTTTAATTCAGTTGCCGCCTGTGCAGGGCGTAATGCTGTGGGCGTTCTACTCACCGGTATGGGTAATGATGGGGCGGTCGGTCTGTTAGAAATGAAAAAGGCTGGAAGTTGGACAATTGCTCAGAATGAGGCCAGTTGTGTGGTCTATGGCATGCCACGAGAAGCGGTAATTTTGAATGCGGCGAGTGAAGTCACCCATCTTGATGACATCAGTCAGCACATGGTAAGTCGACTCGCCTCGGTGCAAGCCATACGCATTTAAGGTTGTTCGGATAACAGAGACACATTAACGGAAATAAGGAAATAATCATGGCGGATAAGTCTCTTAATTTTTTAGTTGTTGACGACTTCACGACAATGCGTCGCATTGTACGAAATTTATTAAAAGAACTTGGTTTCACCAATGTCGATGAAGCGGAAGATGGGCAAGATGCCTTAAATAAACTTCAAGCCGGTAAGTTTGACTTTGTCATCTCAGACTGGAATATGCCCAATATGGACGGTTTAGCCCTATTGAAAACCCTACGGGCAGAGGAGCGATTTGCTCACTTACCCATCTTGATGGTTACGGCAGAGGCGAAGAAAGAAAATATTATTGCGGCGGCACAAGCTGGAGCCAGTGGCTATGTGGTCAAGCCTTTTACTGCCGCAATATTAGAAGAAAAGCTAAACAAAATTTTCGAAAAATACGGAATGTAAGGAGTTCCTATGAGCCATTCCTTACCGCCTAATGACAATGATCATATGTCAGATATCATTGTTCGCTTAGGATCTCTGACAAGGATGCTACGGGATAGCTTGCACGAGTTAGGACTTGAGCAAGCCATTGCAGATGCTGCGGATGCCATTCCTGATGCGCGAGGGCGATTAACCTATGTCGTCGAGATGACTACTCAGGCTGCAAACCGTGTATTGACCTGTGTTGAGCAAGCACAACCCGAACAAGATCAGTTAAAACAGCAAGCTGAGGCGTTACAAACGCGTTGGGATCAGTGGTTCGAGGAGCCGAAAAGTTTTGAGGAGGCTAAGGAGCTGGTGATGGCAACACGTGAGCACCTTGCGAGCATTCCGGTTATAACAGGTAAAACTCATCAGCTATTACTCGAAATTATGATGGCGCAGGACTTCCAAGATTTAACCGGGCAAGTGATTAAAAAAATGATGCATGTCGTTGAGCAAATCGAAACGCAGCTGTTAATGGTGCTACTCGATAATATTCCTGACAACGCACGGGTGAGTCCGACACAAAAAAATAGTCTATTAAACGGCCCGCAGATCGATACGACGGCAAGCGGGGTGATCGCGGATCAATCGCAAGTTGATGACTTGTTAGATAGCCTCGGGTTTTAAACGCTAAGCCCGTCAGTGAATCACTGATTGCTAGCGCTTCAGAGGTGCTTATTATAAGCGTAATAAGCACCTCTTCTCTTCTCTACTTCCTCGATAGCCTTGTGCTGGCTCTGGCACTCTACGGGTAATTATCCAGTGAGGAAGCACCGGTGTCTGAAGAAGATAAAGACGACAAAACGGAAGAGCCCAGTAGTCGCCGCATTGAGAAAGCGCGTGAAGAGGGCGATATTCCCCGTTCGCGGGAATTGACATCGATGCTGTTATTACTAACGGGTTTACTCGCGCTAACGATTTGTCTCCCGATCAGTTGGCAAGGCTTGGTGCACATCGTTCATTATAGCTGGCAGTTCGATCTCAGCCATATCAATGCCTACAAGTGGGGACCCTATAGTTTTGATGTCATCCCTCTTAGCCTACGGCTATTTCTTCCTTTTGGCGTGAGCCTGTGGGGAGTGGCGATTATCGCTAATTTGGTTATTGGGGGGATCAACCTCAGTCCGAAAGCCTTGCAAGTAAAATTTTCCCGGCTTAACCCGCTCTCGGGAATGAAAAAATTTTACAGTGCCCAGACAGGCGCTGAGTTAGGTAAATCCTTTCTAAAAGCTTGCATCGTGATTGCGATCTTGCTCGGGGTGTTGTGGGCCAAGCAACGTGAAATCCTCGGTCTTATTCATCAACCGTTATCGTCAGCTTTAGCGCAAGGGACTTATGACTTGGTCATGCTCTGGCTGTGGGTGGTAATGGGTATGATCCCGATGGTGGCGTTTGATGTTTTTTGGCAGATCTACAGCTACCACAAAAAATTACGGATGACGCGTCAGGAGATCCGTGATGAGCATAAACAGCAGGAGGGTGACCCACACCTCAAAGGCCGTATTCGTCAACAAATGCGTGCTGCGGCGCGCCAACGGATGATGGCTAATGTGCCTAGCGCAGATGTGATCTTAACTAACCCAACCCACTTTGCCATCGCACTGCTCTATGAAGAAGGCAAGATGCATGCGCCGCAAGTCGTAGCGAAAGGGCGTGGACAAGTGGCGGCAAAAATCCGAGAACTCGGCAGTGAACATCGTATCCCCACCCTTGAAGCACCTCCTTTGGCGCGGGCCCTATGGCGACACACCGAGGTGGGGGAACCTATTCCCGGTGCACTGTATACCGCCGTTGCGGAAGTGTTGGCATGGGTATGGCAGGTTCGCCGCTGGCGAAAGGTCGGGGGACGCAAACCTGATACGCCTCAGCAATTAGCGGTGCCCGCTGAGATGACTTTTGACTTAGAGAATAATGATGATGAATAAGTTGTATGCGCGATTACGTTTACCAACCCGTTGGAATGAGGTGGATTGGCAGATCTTAGCAGGTCCTATCTTAATCTTACTGATTTTAGCGATGATGGTCCTGCCTCTTCCAGCAATACTTCTGGATCTCTTTTTTACCTTTAATATCGCGTTATCAATCATGGTATTGCTGGTAGCGATGTTCACTCGCAGGACGTTAGAGTTTGCCGCTTTCCCCACCATTCTGCTCTTTGCCACGCTGCTACGTTTGGCACTGAATATTGCCTCAACGCGGATTATTTTATTAGACGGGCACACTGGCGGTGCGGCGGCCGGGCATGTGATTGAAGCCTTTGGCCATTTCTTGGTGGGCGGTAATTTTGCTATCGGTATTGTGGTCTTCATCATTCTGATCGTGATTAACTTCATGGTGATTACTAAGGGTGCTGGGCGTATTGCTGAAGTCGGTGCACGCTTCGTTCTGGATGGTATGCCGGGTAAACAAATGGCAATCGATGCAGACCTTAACGCGGGGGTTATTGGCGAAGAACAGGCGACGCAACGACGCCAAGAGGTCACTCAGGAGGCCGATTTTTATGGCTCTATGGACGGAGCCAGTAAATTTGTACGGGGAGATGCCATCGCCGGGATTATTATCATGGTAATAAACGTTGTGGGTGGCCTCTTGATTGGCGTCGTACAGCACGACCTATCGGTGAGTCAAGCGGCTGAAACCTATACATTGTTGACCATCGGTGATGGGTTAGTGGCACAAATTCCTGCGTTGGTGATCTCCACCGCCGCAGGGGTGATTGTTACTCGCGTCAGTAATGACAGTAATGTCAGCGAGCAGATGGTCAGTCAGTTATTCAGTCGACCGCAAGTCATGGTGTTGAGTGCTGCAGTGCTCGGTCTATTAGGATTAGTTCCGGGAATGCCGAATGGCACCTTTCTGGGTTTTACCGCGCTATTGTTAGGACTGGCATGGTGGCTAAAAGGCAATGAGGTCAGCGCAGAAATAGCAACGCTCACCCCAACAGATCCGCAGCAAACGCAGCCCATTGAGGCTAGCTGGCAAGATGTAGTGATTGAAGACGCGCTCGCCATGGAAGTTGGCTATCGGCTCATACCGCTAGTGGATGAGTCGCAACAAGGGGAACTACCGGGACGGATACGGGGGATTCGTAAAAAATTTGCCACCAGTATGGGCTTTCTACCACCGGGTATTTATATTTCAGATAACTTATCGCTAGCGCCTGCCCACTATCGTATTTTATTGAAGGGGGTCACCATCGGTACAGGGGATGTGTGGCCAGGGCGTTGGTTAGCCATTAATCCGGGTAGTGCTCAAGCAGATTTACCGGGCGAAAAAACGCGAGATCCGGCTTTCGGTTTACCAGCAGTGTGGATTGATGGTGCGTTAAAAGAACAGGCCCAAACGCTCGGTTTTACAGTAGTAGAAGCGAGTACCGTTATCGCTACGCACCTTAATCATCTGCTGAGCCATCATGCGAGTGAATTATTTGGACGCTTAGAGGCGCAACAATTAATCGAACATGTGGCGAAGACCTTACCGACGCTCACCGATGGCATCATCCCTGATCTCTTATCTTTAACTACGGTGCATAAAGTGCTACAGAATTTATTGCGTGAGCAAGTCTCCATTCGTGATATGCGCACTATTTTGGAAACACTGACCGAACATGCAAGCACGACTCAAAATAGCGTGGAGTTAACAAGTATCGTTCGAGTCGCCCTTGGGCGCGCGATTACACAGCAATGGTTCCAAGAAGATGAGATTATTCAAGTGATCGGCCTTTCACCGGCACTGGAAGGTCTGTTACAACAAGTTATGCGTAATGGCGGCGGGCTTGAGCCGGGACTCGCTGAGCAACTGGTGAGCCAAGCGGGAGAAGCGATTGACCATCAAGAGTCGCTCGGTGTCACTCCGGTATTATTAGTCGATACCGATTTACGACTGTTATTGGCTCGATATCTACGCCGCCATTATAGACAATTAGTGGTGATGTCGACCGTAGAATTGGTCAGTGATAAACCGATACGCCAAACGGCAACACTGGGGGATTAAGGTGTTTCGATGTGTAGGCGTGTACCTGCTCTTCGGGTTAGTGTTTGGTGAGACCCAGGCCACCATGGCCAGCGCCTCGCTAAGTCAATCGGGACAATACTTGATGCGAAAAGGGCAGTGGTATAGCTTCCGCTTGGGGGAACTGCCGGAGAGTTATCTCGGAACAATTCGTTCGCTAACCTGGCAGATTAGGAGCGCAGCAGCATGGCCTCAGCCGCCGGACATTTTTCTCTGCCTCAACCAATACTGTCAACGACTTGATTCTGTCGCTGGACGCAGTATGGGTTTCGCAGGCGTAGCGAGTCGAGGCGAGTGGCAGATCAAAATTCAGCTACCAGGCTATGGAGCACAGCAACCCCCTATACCGGTCATCAACGTTACCCTGACGGTAAATAGTCATATTGAAAAATGAGTGAGGGGAGTTGACGGGTCATGCGACGCTGTGATCAAGAGGTCTTCTTTTGACGTCTTAGAGGAAATTCGCAGATAAAAAACTGCACCTTACTTCGTTGAGTATCCAACTTTTTGGGTGCAGTTCATTACTGGTTGCGGTTTTTTATCGGTCTAGAGTGAGTACAACCGTTTCGTGGTAGAAAGGCTGTTGGCCCGACAGGAGCTAAATCCTGTCCACTCTCTTACATGCGTTCGACCGTTTCAATACCTAGTAGGTCTAAGCCACTTTTGAGGGTTCTCGCGGCCAGTGCAGCAAGCTTCAGACGCGATTGGCGGCTATTCTCGTCCTGTGCGGTTAACACTGGGCAGTGCTCATAGAAACTGGAGAAAAGTACCGCAACATCATACAGGTAAGCACACAGCACATGTGGTGTCCCTTCACGTGCGACCTGCTGTAAGGTCTCTTCAAATTGCAGCAAACGCGTCGCTAAAGCGGCTTCACGTGGCTCAGTTATGGCAAGAGGGCCTTGCAGCGATTGTTCATCGATGCCCGCCTTACGGAATATGGACAGTACACGGGTATAAGCATATTGCAGATACGGCGCGGTATTGCCTTCAAAAGAGAGCATGTGGTCCCAGTCAAAAACGTAATCCGTGGTACGGTTTTTAGAGAGGTCAGCATATTTCACTGCACCAATACCAATCACCTCCGCGAGACGGTTCAACGTCTGCGCATCCATCTCAGGATTTTTCTCTTTCACTAAGGTTAATGCACGATCATGCGCCTCATCCAGCAGGTCTGCCAAGCGAATAGTGCCGCCAGAGCGGGTTTTGAATGGGCGACCATCTTTACCTAACATCATGCCAAACATATGATGTTCTAGCGGCACCGATTCTGGCACATAGCCCGCTTTACGAACAATGGTCCAAGCCTGCATCAGATGTTGGTGTTGACGTGAATCAATATAATAGATCACACGTTCAGCTTTTAAGGTCTCATAGCGGTACTTGGCGCAAGCAATGTCAGTCGTGGTGTAGAGGTAACCACCGTCTTTCTTCTGAATGATTACGCCCATAGGTTCACCTTCTTTATTGGTGAACTCATCAAGAAAAACAACCGTTGCCCCTTCGCTTTCAACCGCTAACCCTTTCTGCTTTAGGTCAGCGACAATGCCCGGCAACATGCTGTTATACAGGCTCTCACCCATCACATTTTCAGCGGATAAGCTGACGTTTAAGCGGTCGTAGTTACGTTGGTTTTGTTCCATAGTGATATCAACCAACTTACGCCACATTTTTAAGCAATACTCATCGCCACTCTGTAATTTGACCACATAGCTGCGTGCGCGCGCGGCAAAGTCTTCATCTTCATCGTAAGCGATTTTTGCGGCACGGTAGAAAGTTTCGAAATCTTGCAGAGCAATCTCTTCGCAGTGATCCGCTTGCTGTTGTTCAAGGTAGGCAATCAACATGCCAAACTGGGTGCCCCAATCGCCGAGGTGATTGGCACGGATAACGTTATGGCCCAATTTTTCTAGGGTACGTACCGTCGCATCGCCGATGATAGTCGAGCGTAGGTGACCGACGTGCATCTCTTTAGCGACATTCGGTGCAGAGTAGTCGACCACAATGGTCTGCGGCGTGATGGGAGCAATGTTGAGATGCGCAGAGCTTAGCGCTTGTTCAACTTCTGTCGCGAGCCAGTGTGGCTCTAGGAAGATATTGATAAAGCCCGGACCCGCGATTTCAGTTTTCGTGGCAATACCGGTTAGCGAAAGTTGCTCGACAACCTTTTCTGCAAGTTGTCGGGGAGGCATACCCAGTCGTTTTGCCGCCGCCATAATACCATTGGCTTGGTAGTCACCAAATTGTGGCTTAGCAGATTGACGGATTAGGGGTTCGCTATCGGCGGGAGCGCCGGCAGCCAACATAGCCTGACTAACTTTGTCGCAGAGAAGAGCCTGAATATTCACCGGTATACCTTTATCAATTGAGTGTGTGAGAGGCCACACAACACGTGATGTCGAAACATCGATACGTAATAAGTTTAATGGTCGAGCAGTATACGTAAAAAAGCATAAGGCGTCAGCCACCATCTTCATTTGTCGTGTAGAGTGGTTGAAATTAATCAGTTTTCGACTTTACAGGCTGTGAACAGAGGGCGAAAATGGCTGAATAGTTATTGATGACAGTAGGATATTATGCACCCACTCTTTACTTCTCTCCCTGAATTAGCTGACGATCTTTCCCATTTCGAACAGCAATTATCCTCCTTTACCCAGCAGCTGGGGCTAGCCCTAACGGATTTAACCATTGACCATATTTCGTTACGTTGTCACCAAAATCAAACGGCGGAGCGTTGGGCGAAGGTCTTATCGCAACAAGGGAGTTGTTTCTCCGAGGCCGTTATTGGTGGGCGTCCAATCCACCTCTATCGCCTGCATCAACCGTTAAGGGTGCTCAACCATCACATAGCGATTATCGAGCTGCCTTGGCCCGGTGAAAAACGTTACCGTCATGAAGGGTGGGAGCATATTGAGATAGTGCTGCCCGGTGCACCTGAACAGATTGGCCAACGCGCAATGGCATTAATTGATGATCGGGGGCTTGTGATACCCGGTATTAGTGTTAAGACACGTCGGCCTGAGGCTAAAGTTGGAGCGCTGGATAACACCACACTTGCGATCACTAATGGCGAGATCACCCTTAATTTTCATACCTACCCTATTGATGACGTGGTCGCCAGCGAACAGTAACTAGGAAGGATTCAGGCTTGAGTCACTGCATGGGTCAGACGGGTTAAGGCCTGATCAAGCAGTGCGCGGCAACAGCCAAAATTCAGGCGTACGGCTTGGGGATCACCGAAAGCAGCGCCTGAGGTAAGGCCTAGCCCATGCAGTTCCAACCAGCGGTGCGGGTCGACTTGCTGTAAACCGGAGGCGTCAATCCAAGCTAAGAAACCGGCATCCGGTACGGTCATCCGTAAAGCGGGTAAATGCTGTAAAGACTCAACCAAATGATTACGATTTGTTCGTAAGTAGTGACGTTGTGCGATGAGCCAATCTTCGCTCTGTTGCCATGCGGCAAGGGTTGCGACGATACCCAGACTATTGGGGGCAGCCATGCGCTGAGCGACTGCATGGCGTACGCGTTCGCGCAGCGCGTTATTGGGAATAATCGCGACGGCACAGCCCAAACCGGCAAGATTAAAGGCCTTCGCGGCGGAGAGTAAGGTGATAGAACGCTGTGCACAACTTGGCGAAAGCGAGGCGAAAGGGGTATGTGCGTGTTCGGGGTCGAGCAGTAAATCAGCATGAATTTCATCGCTACAGACCCAGAGATCATAGTGTTCGGCATAGTCCGCCAAACGTTGTAAGGCCTCTCGAGAATAACTCCTCCCGCCTGGATTATGAGGATTACAGATAAACAGTAAGCGCTCCCGTGTGGTTAAGGCGGGAAGGGGGATACTGAGGAAATCGGCATCATCAAAAAGCGGATAAGGGATTAAGCGCTGAGAGCGATGAGCGTGGGTGGCACTTTGCGTGAAGGGTGGGTAAATCGGCGTGTGGCATACAGACCCTTGATCACGAGAAAGTAGGCACTCTTGGAGTAAACTGAAAAGTGGCTTTATGCCTGAGAGCGGGATAACCCAGTCGGGATTAATCGCCCAATGATACTGTTTTTCTACCCACTGTACCGTGGTATTAGGCAGTGCACCTTGGTCATCGGCATAGCCAAAAATACCCTGTTCCACTCGCGCTAATAAAGCGTGTTGAATGGCCGGAGCAACGCGAAAGTCGGTATCCGCCACCCAGAGCGGAATGATATCTTGATCTCGATATTTGAGCCATTTTTCACTGTCAGTGTGATTTCGCTCGACTCTTTCATCAAAATTGAATGACATCCGTACTCCAGGCAGGTATGTAGGAAGAGGCACTATGCACAGTAGCATATCCATCAGGTCTGACAAAGGAATCGACTATGCCGACTTTAGAAATATGCTGTTATGGTTTGGATTGCGCGCTGGCAGCAACGCAAGCGGGCGCTGATCGTATTGAACTCTGTGCTGCGCCTCAAGAAGGAGGACTCACCACATCGCTTGGAACATTACGTGAAGCGCGCTCGCAAATTCATATTCCGGTGCATCCTATTGTACGGCCCCGAAGCGGTGATTTTTGCTACAGCGAACAAGAGTTTAAGATTATGTTGTCCGATGTCGCGCAGATCCGCGATATGGGCTTTCCTGGTGTGGTAACTGGAATTCTCTGCCCCGAGGGCCTGCTCGATAAACCGAGAATGCAAAAGCTGATGACCGTTGCAAAAGGGATGGCGGTAACCTTTCATCGCGCCTTCGATCTTTGCAGCAACCCTTATCGTACTTATCACGAATTGTCCGAACTGGGGGTGGCGCGGATATTAACCTCTGGACAGCAGCAATCGGCGGAGGCGGGAATTAGTCTATTACAAGAACTTACCGCGCTAGGAACTGGCCCAATCATTATGGCCGGAGCCGGCGTTCGTTTATCCAATTTGCCGAAATTTCTCGAAGCGGGAATCAAAGAAGTTCATAGCTCTGCCAGTCGGCAAGTGCCTTCTGCGATGCGCTATTGCAAGGCGGGGGTCTCGATGTGTTCAGATAAAATGGCTGATGAATATTTACGGACTGAGGTTGATCCAAGCGTAGTGGAAGCAATGCAAACGCTTATTCGCTTACAAGGCGATGTTCCGCCACTACCGCCGGCAGAACATCACCTTAGTCGTTTAGACTACCTCTCCGGGCTTACGGGCAATTAATACTGCTCGTAGAGGAGCATGGTAGCCTTCAACGGTTTTCTGTGGATCGCTCGGGTCTAAAAACTCGGCTAAAGATTCACTCGTCATCCAAGCGGTGCGCCGTTGCTCTGTAACGGGTGTTACCGCTTGGTCAACAATGCGTACATCGATAAAGCCCGTTTTCTCCAACCAACTTTTCAGTGCCAAGGCAGAAGGTAGAAAGTAAACATTGCGCATTTGTGCATAACGTTCACCCGGTACTAGTACTTGATGTTCATCCCCCTCGGTGACAAGAGTCTCTAAAACCAACTCTCCACCATTAACCAATTGATTTTTCAATTGAAGTAAGTGATCGAGCGGCGAACGACGGTGATAGAGCACCCCCATTGAAAATACCGTATCGAATGCTTCAGAGGTGGGTAGCTGCTCAATTCCCAGCGGTAACAGATGCGCTTGCTGTGAATTACCCAGTAACTTACGTATGGCTTCGAATTGGCATAGGAACAACTGCATTGGGTCGATACCGACGACCATTTTTGCCCCTTGACCAAGCATTCTCCACATGTGATATCCGCTGCCGCAGCCGACATCGAGGATCAGCCGATCTTTAAGCGGGCTGATATGGGGTAATACACGATCCCATTTCCAGTCTGAACGCCACTCGGTATCAATATGAGTGCCGTAGAGATGATAGGGGCCTTTACGCCATGGCATTAACTGGCGGAGCAGTGACTCGATGCCTTGCCGTTGACGGGGCGTGAGGTCGGGATGTTCAGCATAGACTTGATCGACGAGGTCCAGCGTTGTCGGGGTCAATGCCGGCAAGTATTGAATGGCTTTGTGCCACTGACGAAAATGGCCGTGTAAGTTTTCACGTTGCCACTGTGCGAGTTGTGCAGGAATACCCTCTAGCCACGAAGATAACGGGCCTGTCGCAATTTGCTGGTAAAAATTTCCAAAATCTATCATTTGATGGCCACTAACGATCCAAAATTAAAACATTGAAACCACAGCTCAGCATGCTTAAAGCCGACAGCCTGTAAACGTTGTTGATGGGTCGTGACGCTATCCGTCAGCATCACATTTTCGAGCATGCTACGTTTCTGGCTAATCTCAAGTTCGCTATAACCATTCGCCCGCTTAAAATCCAGATGCATATCGAACAGTAACTCTCCCATCTGCTGGTCGGCAAAACTGAATTTCTCAGAAAGCACTAACGCGCCACCAGGCCGTAAACCTTGCCAGATTTTTGCTAGTAGCGCTTCACGTTGTTCGGGTGGAATAAATTGTAGCGTGAAATTGAGGACGACGAGTGAGGCGTTGGCAATATCGATATTCTGGATATCGGCTTCCACCACCTGTACCGGGGTCTGCGCACGAAAGGCGTCAATATGGCGGCGACAACGCTCGACCATGGCAGGGGAATTATCCACGGCAATAATTTCACAGCCACTGGTCGTGATATTACGACGTACCGATAAGGTTGCCGCCCCTAAAGAGCAGCCAAGATCATAGACGCGGCTATTTTCCGTGACAAAACGACCCGCCAACATCCCAATCATGGAGATGATATTTGAGTAACCTGGCACTGAGCGCTGGATCATATCGGGAAAGACTTCAGCTACTCGTTCATCAAAAGTCCAATCGCCTAATTTTTCAATTGGCGCGGAAAATAAACTATCGCGGTGAGACATAACGGCGTTCGCTAACCTTGCTAAAAAAAAGTATTGTCGCAGAAACCGCTCATCGGCGCATCTACAAGACAAATTTTTAGCGATTTTCGACAACCAAAAGCGTTAATTGCACAGATATCGAGCGCTATTACACTCATAGGCTTATCCTTGACATTATTTTTCAGTATAATGCGAGCCATTTTGCAGCAATATTGCCAAGTGGCGGCATCTTACGTTAAATGCCTTCCGGGCCCAAAAGGATAATCAATGCGTACACTTTATTGCGGACAACTTAATGTGTCCCACATCGGTCAACAAGTCACTCTAAGCGGTTGGGTGAATCGTCGTCGCGACCTCGGGAGCTTAATTTTCATCGATATGCGTGATCGCGAAGGGATTGTACAAGTCTTTTTTGATCCGGATGAGCAGCAGGCTTTTCAACGCGCATCAGAGTTACGTAACGAATTTTGTATTCAAGTTACGGGAAAAGTGCGCGCGCGCGAAGAGCGTAATAAAAATGCAGAGATGGCGACCGGAGAAGTCGAAGTTTTTGCAACAGAGTTGACGATTATTAACCGTTCAGAGCCTCTGCCACTGGACAGTAACCACGTAAATAGCGAAGAAGCGCGACTTAAATACCGTTATTTAGACCTGCGTCGCCCAGAAGTGGCGTCTCGGTTCAAAACCCGCGCCAAGATCACTGCTTTTGTACGTCGCTTTATGGAAGAGAATGAGTTTCTCGATATTGAAACACCGATGCTCACCAAAGCAACGCCAGAAGGTGCGCGTGATTACTTAGTGCCAAGCCGCGTGCATAAAGGCGAATTTTACGCCTTGCCCCAATCGCCACAGCTCTTTAAACAGCTGCTTATGGTGTCTGGCTTTGACCGCTATTATCAGATCGTAAAATGTTTTCGTGACGAAGATTTGCGGGCTGATCGCCAGCCAGAATTCACCCAGATTGATGTCGAAACTTCTTTTATGACCGCACCACAAGTGCGTGAGATTATGGAGCGACTTATTCGCCAACTTTGGTTAAACATCAAAGGTGTGGACCTAGGCGAGTTCCCTCAAATGACGTGGGCCGAGGCGATGCGTCGTTTTGGTTCTGATAAGCCTGATTTACGTAACCCGATGGAGCTAGTGGACGTTGCTGATTTACTGGCGAAAGTTGAATTCCAAGTCTTCTCCGGCCCAGCCAACGATACAAAAGGGCGCGTCGCCGTGTTACGCGTACCGGGCGGGGCACAATTAACCCGTAAACAGATCGATGATTACACCAAATTCGTTGGGCTATACGGTGCGAAGGGCATGGCGTGGATGAAGGTCAATCAACGCGATGCGGGCCTTGAAGGCATACAAAGTCCAGTCGCTAAATTCTTAAACGCCGAAATCATTGAACAACTGCTTGTTAGAACGGCGGCAGAATCTGGTGATATCCTGCTATTTGGTGCAGATCAAGCCAATGTTGTTGCTGACGCTATGGGCGCATTACGATTGAAAATTGGTCGTGATTTAGCCTTAACCGATGAAAGTCGCTGGGCACCATTATGGGTGGTTGATTTCCCAATGTTTGAGCAAGATGCTGAAGGCCATTTAGCAGCAATGCATCACCCCTTCACTGCGCCGCGTGATTTAACGCCTACTGAGCTGAGTAATGCACCAAGCGAAGCGATTGCCAATGCATACGATATGGTGATTAACGGCTATGAAGTCGGTGGGGGGTCTGTTCGTATTCATACCAGCACTATGCAACAGGCAGTATTTAGCATTTTAGGGATCAGTGCCGATGAGCAACAAGAGAAGTTTGGTTTCTTACTCGATGCATTAAAATACGGTGCGCCACCGCATGCTGGTTTAGCCTTTGGTTTAGACCGTTTAACCATGTTGTTGACCGGTACTGACAATATTCGCGATGTCATTGCCTTCCCGAAAACCACGGCTGCCGCGTGTTTAATGACTGATGCGCCAA
Organism: Rosenbergiella gaditana; assembly: GCF_018494065.1. Lineage (GTDB taxonomy): Bacteria > Pseudomonadota > Gammaproteobacteria > Enterobacterales > Enterobacteriaceae > Rosenbergiella > Rosenbergiella gaditana. Next base: position 93,130 of record NZ_JABBFR010000001.1, read on the forward strand.
GCGAGGCAAACCCAAGTGCGCTGCAAGAGCTGGCGCTACAGGTTGTGAAAAAAGTTAAGACAGAGTCTGCTTAATGATCTACAAGCATCCCGTTTCGGTTTTGGTCGTGATCTATGCAAGAAATACGAAGCGGGTGCTGATGTTGCAGCGTCAAGATGATGAACATTTTTGGCAATCGGTAACCGGCAGTTTGGAAAGCGCAGAGCCGCCTGAACAGGCGGCACTGCGCGAAGTTCAGGAAGAAACGGGATTTGTCTATGATCCACAGATTGACCTTCTAACTGACTGTCAAACACAGATTAGCTTTGAAATTTTTGAACAATATCGCCATCGCTATGAACCGGGAGTGACACATAACCAAGAACATTGGTTTACTTTAGGCATTGAGTGCGAAAGAACACCTTGCCTGACCGAGCATACGGCGGCGCAGTGGCTAACTTGGCAACAGGCCGCAGCATTAACCAAATCATGGAGTAATCGCCAAGCGATTGAACGCCTGTTTGCCGAGTGATAATTCGATTGGAATACGCCTATGAGCGCGTTCTGTTTACCGTTATTTGTTTGAGAGAATAAGATTATGGCTGGACATAGTAAATGGGCGAATACGAAGCACCGTAAAGCGGCACAAGACGCAAAACGTGGTAAAATTTTTACCAAGATCATTCGTGAGTTAGTCACCGCGGCAAAACTAGGCGGTGGCGATCCAAGCTCGAACCCACGCTTGCGTGCTGCAATGGATAAAGCCCTATCCAACAATATGACCCGTGACACCATGGACCGTGCGATTGCCCGCGGTGTCGGTGGTGACGACAATTCCAATATGGAAACTATCGTCTATGAAGGTTACGGTCCAGGCGGTAGCGCCATCATGATTGAATGTTTGAGTGATAACCGTAACCGTACTGTTTCAGAAGTGCGTCATGCCTTCACCAAAACCGGCGGAAATTTAGGAACCGATGGTTCCGTGGCCTACCTATTTAGCCGCAAAGGGGTAATCGCCTATGCGCCGGGTCAAGACGAAGATGCATTAATGGAAGCTGCTTTAGAAGCTGGTGCTGAAGATGTTGTCAGCTACGACGATGGGGCGATGGATGTGTTCACCGCGTGGGAAGAGTTGGGTACGGTAAAAGATGCGTTGATCGCGGCGGGTTTAACGCCAGATGAAGCTGAAGTAACAATGATCCCTTCAACAAAAGCTGAAATGGACATTGACACCGCACCAAAACTATTGCGTTTGATCGATATGCTTGAAGATTGTGACGATGTTCAGGAAGTTTACCATAATGGTGAAATTTCCGACGAAATCGCTGAGAGTCTATAAGTGTTGATCGCGGGTCTAAATGGTCAATCATGGCAATAATTCTCGGTATTGACCCAGGATCGCGGATAACCGGCTATGGGGTCATACGCCAAGTAGGTCGTCAGCTGACCTACTTGGGGAGTGGCTGTATTCGTACCAATACCCCAGCTTTACCAGAGCGTTTACGGCTGATTTACGCTGGTGTCAGTGAGATCATTACGCAATTTTCTCCCGATTACTTTGCCATTGAGCAAGTGTTTATGGCGAAAAATGCTGATTCGGCTTTGAAGCTCGGTCAAGCGCGCGGTGCGGCAATAGTGGCGGCGGTAAACCAAACGCTACCCGTTTTCGAATATGCCGCTCGGCAAGTTAAACAAACCGTCACAGGGACGGGCGCGGCGGATAAAGCGCAGGTCCAACATATGGTACGGACATTGTTGAAACTTCCAGCTAACCCTCAAGCCGATGCCGCCGATGCGTTGGCGATTGCGATCACTCATTGCCACATTAGCCAAAATGCGCTGAGTATTTCTGATAAAGCATTAGTCTTGACCCGAGGGCGACTGCGTTAACTTCCTGTGAGTAGGCTGGATATTCATCCAGCCTTTTTTATGGTATAAACGCCTCATTAACTCTCGCGAATACTTAGATAAAGGTAATAGTATGATCGGACGTCTTAATGGAGTCATCATAGAGAAGCAACCGCCACTTGTTTTGCTTGAGGTGGGTGGCGTAGGGTATGAAGTGCATATGCCGATGACCTGTTTCTACGAACTACCTGAGAAAGATCAATCCGCCGTTATTTTTACCCATTTTGTGGTGCGGGAAGATGCGCAGCTACTCTTCGGTTTTAATCATAAGCAAGAACGTACGCTATTTCGCGAATTGATTAAGGTGAATGGGGTAGGGCCGAAATTAGCGTTAGCTATCCTATCAGGCATGTCAGCACAGCAATTTGTTAATGCTGTTGAGCAACAAGAGATTGCCGCGTTAGTGAAACTCCCAGGTGTTGGCAAAAAAACGGCCGAGCGCTTAGTGGTCGAGATGAAAGATCGATTTAAAGGCATGCACGGTGATCTGTTTAATACCGAAAGCGAATTCACACTCACCGCACCGGCTACTGCTCTCTCATCGACTAATGAAGCTGAAGCTGAAGCTGAAGCGGTGGCCGCTTTAGTTGCCTTGGGCTATAAGCCGCAAGAGGCATCAAGGATGGTGAGTAAAATTGTGAAGACTGGGGCAGACAGTGAAACCTTGATCAGAGACGCATTACGCGCGTCTTTATAGGGAAGATTATGATAGATGCGGATCGCCTAGTCTCTGCGGAAGTGACTGTTGATGAAGAGCGCTTTGACCGGGCTTTACGGCCCCGTCTACTGGATGAATATGTTGGACAGCCTCATGTTCGAGAGCAGATGGAAATCTTCATTCGCGCGGCAAAAATGCGTGGGGATGCACTGGATCACCTACTGATATTCGGTCCTCCAGGCCTAGGTAAGACTACGTTAGCTAATATTGTTGCAAACGAGATGGGCGTTAACTTACGTACGACTTCTGGTCCGGTACTAGAGAAAGCCGGTGATCTTGCAGCAATGCTGACCAACTTAGAGCCACACGACGTGCTGTTTATTGACGAAATTCACCGTCTCTCTCCCGTTGTTGAGGAAGTCCTTTATCCTGCCATGGAAGATTATCAACTGGATATCATGATAGGAGAAGGGCCAGCAGCACGTTCAATTAAAATTGACTTACCCCCCTTTACGCTGATTGGTGCCACTACCCGTGCTGGGTCTTTGACGTCGCCCCTGCGTGACCGTTTTGGTATCGTCCAGCGTTTGGAGTTTTATCAAGTCCCTGATCTTCAGTCCATTGTTGGCCGTGCGGCGGAGTGCTTGGGGCTGTCACTCAGTCAAGAGGGCGCGCTAGAGATTGCGCGTCGTTCCCGGGGAACGCCCAGGATTGCTAACCGCTTATTGCGCCGTGTGCGTGATTTTGCCGAGGTCAAAGCGGGGGGCAATATGAATGGTGAAGTAACGGCAAGCGCATTAGATTTACTGAACGTCGATAGTGAAGGCTTTGACTATATGGATCGTAAATTACTGCTCGCAATTATTGATAAGTTCAGTGGTGGACCGGTCGGGCTAGATAACCTTGCGGCGGCGATTGGCGAAGAGCGAGAGACAATTGAAGATGTCATCGAACCTTATTTAATTCAGCAGGGCTTTATCCAGCGCACGCCGCGTGGAAGACTGGCGACACAACACGCTTATCAACATTTTAATCTTATCGATCAATATAAAAACGACTGAATACATTGCAGCATCCAACGCTCAATCAACAGAGGAATGTCACCTTTAGGCATTTCTCTTTTGTTTTTAAATCCTATCAAGGCGCTATACTTGCGACTCCCTCGCAGGGACTCACTGTATCAGCTAAAGCATAAGGTCTTCTTTTACAGGAAACCAGAGAGTGGATCGCTCTTTAACGGTTGGATTAACATATTGTTTGTCAGCCTCCTCTTAAGACCAATTGAGTCGAGTGGTGAAAAGAGGATTATAAAAAATGAAAGTTGACCTCAAGTATCTGATGAACCAGCGTGTACAACGATTTGCGGTATTGCTGAAAAAATAGCCGTGGCTTCTGGCATCCAGGGTATTAATTAATGCCCCGGCAATGCCGAGGCATTAATCTTAATGTGCCATCTTCTTTAAGCCGCTCAACATAAACAGTGCGCTGGCCGTGAGGACAACAGAAGGACCTGCTGGCGTATCATAGTAAGCCGAAAAGGTCAGCCCTCCCGTTACAGCGACCATACCAATCAATGTCGAAAAAATAGCCATTTGCTCTGGGGAGCGGGCAAAGCGGCGTGCGGTCGCTGCAGGGATAATCAGTAAAGACGTAATAATTAATGCGCCGACAAATTTCATCGACACGCCAATGGTTAGGGCAGTAACCAGCATCAATAACATTCTGGTCCTGGCTAAATTGACGCCGTCCACTTGTGCCAGTTCTGGGCTGACTGTCATGGAGAGTAGAGAACGCCATTGCGAAAGTATCACAGCAAGAACAATAACCACCCCGGCCGCCATCATCCATAAATCTGCCGGCATGACTGATAGTAGATCGCCAAACAGATAGGCCATTAAATCGACACGAACATTGGACATTAAACTGACCACGACCAACCCTAGTGAGAGGGCGCTGTGTGCCATAATCCCTAATAATGTATCGATGGCAAGATGTGGGCGATGCTCTAAAACGACTAATAAAATAGCGAGGATTAGCGTCACAGCAATCACTGCATACCAAGGATTAACATGTAACAGTAACCCAATGGCGACTCCTAATAAGGAGGCGTGGGCGAGTGTATCGCCAAAGTAAGACATCTTACGCCAGACAACAAAAGACCCGAGAGGTCCCGCGGTGAGGGTTAATAAGATGCCCCCCAGCCAGCCTGGCAGCAACAGTTCAATCATGAGACCTCATTCTCCTTACGTAAAACAATCCGTCCCTTGAGATCATGACGATGATTGTGATGATGCCGATAAATTGCCAGTTGTTGAGCAGCGCGTGGACCAAACATTGCCGTAAATTCAGGGTGTTGTGACACCACTTCAGGTGGCCCTGAACAGCAAACATGATGATTAAGGCAGAGCACGTCATCCGTTTTGGCCATCACTAAATGGAGATCATGAGACACCATTAATACCGCGCAATCTAATTCATGGCGTAACTGGTCGATCAAGTCGTACAAAGCCACTTGCCCATTGACGTCGACACCCTGTGTAGGCTCATCAAGTACTAGTAATTCGGGCTTACCGAGTAACGCTCTGGCGAGTAGAACACGCTGCATCTCGCCACCAGAAAGTTTTTGCATGGTTGAAAGACGAAGATGCCCAGCATTAACACGCTGTAAGGCGGCCTGGATATCCGCGTTTTTAGCCTGACGCGCTAAACGTAAAAAGCGGTCAACCGTAAGGGGGAGGGTCGTGTCGAGGTGTAATTTTTGTGGGACATAACCAATATGTAACCCCGATTTTTTATTAATGGTGCCTCTGGTCGGCGTAATCAGCCCGAGAATAAGTCTCACTAAGGTCGATTTACCCGCGCCATTAGGCCCCAATAAGGTTAATATCCTACCCGGCTGCAACGATAAGGAGATATTTTGCAGGACCTGTTTTTGACCGAACGAAACATCGATATTTTTTAAAGTAACTAAGTTCGATGACATGGTTAATCAGTTTTCATTTCAAAAAGAGATGTTATATTATCACATATCCATTTAAGGTTAATAGCTGAGACGCCAGTAATCATGAAAAGAAAAAATCATTTCCCTAAGCTCGCATTGGGGCTTTCCATCATGTTCGCAATGAGTAGCCTAACGCAAGCAGAGGTGGTGACATCGATTAAACCACTGGGGTTTATTGCCGCAGCGATTGCTGAAGGAGTGACGCCAGTCACTGTAGTGCTACCGGATGGTGCCTCGGAACATGATTACGCCTTGCGCCCCTCAGATATACGTCGTATCAAAAACGCTGACCTGTTGGTTTGGGTGGGGCCTGAAATGGAATCTTTTATTACTCGTAGTGCGTCCCAACTTCCGGCTAATAAAAATCTTGAACTGACGGCTTTACCCGTGATTCAATCTCACTTGGTCGGTGAAGATGATCATGATCATCCTTCTTTGCAAGCGAATGCGATCAATACCGCAAATTCGTCTGATAGGGAACTGTCTGATAGTCATTCTCATCAAGGAACGTATAATCTGCATATATGGATGTCTCCAGAAATGGCTTTAATGAGTGCAACGGCTATTCATGATCGATTAGTTCAATCGATGCCAGCACAAAAAATAAAATTGGACAGTAATCTGTCGCAATTTAAAGACAGTTTGGGAGATGCCGATAAACAAATAAGCAAGCAGCTTAGTAAAGTGAAGGATAATAGGTACTATGTCTTTCATGACGCCTACACCTACTTTGAGCAGCACTATGGCCTGTCGCCACTAGGGTATTTCACGGTGAATCCTGAAATTCAGCCAGGTGCACAGAAACTACACGAAATAAGAACACAGTTGACTGAGCATAAAGCGCAGTGCGTTTTTGCTGAGCCACAATTCAGACCAGCCGTCATCGACGCTGTTTCACGAGGAACCGGAGTGCGAAAGGGCACTTTAGATCCATTGGGAAGCAACATCAGCTTATCACAAGACAGTTATGTGAAATTCCTCTCACAATTGTCGAGCCAGTATGTGAGCTGTCTGAAACCAATGAACTAATGAGGAAAATTGACAGTGCAACAGATTGCTCGTTCTGTCGCTCTCGCGCTTAACACACTACCCAGACCCCACCGTTTTATGTTGGGGTCATTAATGGCTATGACACTTGCTGCTGCCGTTTGGCAGCCGCTGATGAATCATCATGATGACACTAAAGAAAATTTAGTTCGAAAGATTGAACTCGAAGCCAGTCAACATCTTGACGGAAGCGATGCTTCCGAACCCGATGACCAAACTACCCCTTTACCTGATGAAGATCTGCCGGCAGACCAAAAAGAGGCCGAAGGCACTCAAGATGCGAAGGAATATACTGTTACATCAGGCGATACGCTTAGCAGTGTGCTGAATCAATATGGAATTGACCTTTCTAATATTAATACGTTGGTAGGAAGTGATAGTGCACTGCGTAATCTTAATGTTGGACAAAGCCTCAATTGGCAAGTGAATGCCGACGGTGAACTCGATACTTTAGATTGGGAAATATCCCGTCGCGAAACGCGACATTATACACGTAGGCCCAATGGCACCTATAGTATGGAACGTCAATTACAACAGGGAGAATGGCAAGATCACACTCTCGCTGGGACAGTTAAAGGGAGCTTTGCGAGTAGTGCGCAACAGGCTGGACTGTCTGCTGGTGAAATTGCGTCCGTGATAAAAGCATTACAATGGCAAATGGATTTTCGTAAGCTGCGTAGTGGTGATCAATTTAGCACTATTTTCTCGCGCGAAGTACTGGAAGGGAAGCGTATGCAAAGCCAGCTGCAAGCAGTCCGCGTGCGCTCAGGCGGTAAAGATTACTACGCTTTCCGGTCTGAAGATGGCAAGTTTTATGATCAGAATGCTTCCGGCCTTGCAAAAGGATTTTTACGTTTCCCCACGGCCAAAATGTATCGTGTATCATCAAACTTCAATCCTCGGCGACTCAATCCAGTTACTGGGCGAATTACTCCGCACCGTGGCGTTGACTTCGCCGTGCCCATTGGTACACCGGTTTTAGCGACTGGAGATGGGGAAGTGGTGGTGGCCAACGCACGGGGTGGAGCGGCTGGAAAATATGTGGCGATTCGCCATGGTCGACAATATATGACCCGTTATATGCATCTTAGCCGTGTGATGGTTAAACCCGGACAGAAAGTGAAAAGAGGGGACCGTATCGCGTTATCCGGTAATACCGGACGCTCAACTGGACCGCACTTGCATTTCGAAATCTGGATTAATAACCAAGCGGTCAACCCTTTAACGGCTAAACTGCCGCGGATGGAAGGACTCACAGGAAAAGATCGTAAGACTTATCTCGCGCAGGTTAAAACTTGGCAGAGCCAACTTACCTTCTAATTATTTCTAATCAGGGCTGAATATAATGTTTGGCCCTATTTTTCTGCTTACAGGTACGTCCTGTATCCCATATTGTTAGCAAAAGTCTATTGCAAATCTATTCCCCATCACTATCATTAGCCTCTTCTTTTAAGAGGCGAGTGCATGACTAACGAGACACGTAACCATTCTGAGTTCATTCCTGTATTTAAGCGTTCCTTCCTGAAGCCGCAGTTTTGGGGCAAATGGTTGGCGATTGGCGTGGCAGGCGGGTTGGCGTATGTTCCTGCAACGATCCGTGATCCGCTGCTGGGTAGACTTGGCAAATGGGTAGGTCAACGTGCAAAAGGGGCACGTCGTCGGGCGCAAATCAATCTTCACTACTGTTTTCCTGATCTTTCTGTAGCGGAACGTGAAAGCATTATTGATGAAATGTTTGCTACAGCTCCGCAGTCCATGGTGTTAATGGCTGAGTTGGCGTTACGTGATCCACAGCGAATTCAGCAAAAAATTATCTGGCACGGTAAAGATATTATCGAGCAATACCAGCAATCAGGTGAGAATGTCATTTTTCTGGTACCTCATGGATGGGCGGTCGATATCCCAGCGATGCTACTCGCCTCGGAAGGACAAAAAATGGCGGCGATGTTCCATAACCAAAAAGATCCCCTGATGGATTATATTTGGAACCGACTACGTCGACGTTTTGGCGGCAGAATGCATGCGCGCAAAGATGGGATCAAACCTTTTATTGCATCGGTAAGACAAGGCTATTGGGGCTATTATTTGCCAGACCAAGACCATGGGCCTGATCACAGCGAATTTGTGGATTTCTTTGCCACCTATAAAGCGACGTTACCTGCAATTGGACGGTTGATGAAAGTTTGTCGTGCCAAGGTGGTGCCGCTTTTTCCTGTTTATAATAGCCGCCGCCACCAATTAGAAATTTTTGTGCGTCCACCGATGGATGACCTTGAGAGTGCCGATGAGCATACGATCGCCCGGCGAATGAATGAAGAAGTGGAGTTTTTCGTAGGGCCTAATCCAGAACAATACACCTGGATCCTTGAACTATTAAAAACGCGACAAGAGGGTGAGGAAAAGCCATACCGCCGCAAAGATCTATTTCCCTATAAATAAAAAAACAGCCGCGTTAGCGGCTGTACGAATTATTCGACCGTGATTACCCGCTGTGTATTTGTGGTGCCAGTGGCGCCCATTACATCGCCTTGTGTGACGATCACTAAATCTCCGGATTGCAGATACCCTTTGGTTTTGAGTAGCTTCACAGCGTCATGTACGGCCAGTAAGCCATCAGTATACCCAGAAATTGCTACCGGCGTGACGCCCCGATAGAGCGCTGTACTGTTCAGTGTTGCTTCATGTCGTGATAGCGCAAAAATGGGTAGGCCAGAAGTGATTCTAGAGGTCATTAACGCAGTACGGCCAGACTCGGTCATGGTGATGATGGCGGTGACGCCCTTAAGATGGTTAGCCGCATACATTGCAGACATTGCGATAGCTTCTTCGATATTATCGAATTGAATATCTAAACGATGACGTGAAATATTCACCTTAGGAATTTTTTCGGCCCCTACACACACATTAGCCATCGCTTGCACTGTCTCTGCTGGGTATTGACCCGCTGCCGTTTCAGCAGAAAGCATCACTGCATCGGTACCGTCTAATACCGCATTGGCAACATCCATCACTTCAGCACGAGTTGGCATCGGATTAGTGATCATCGACTCCATCATCTGTGTCGCGGTGATACTGGCGCGATTCAATTGACGTGCTCGGCTGATTAAATTTTTCTGAATGCCGACTAATTCAGGGTCGCCAATCTCGACACCCAGATCGCCACGAGCAACCATTACTACATCGCTGGCGAGTATTATATCGTCCATGGCGGCTTGCGTGGCCACGGCTTCAGCGCGCTCGACTTTTGCGACAATTTTCGCCTGGCAACCCGCTTCTTCCGCTAATTGGCGAGCATATCGCAAGTCATCGCCACAGCGTGGGAAAGATATCGCAAGGTAGTCTACCCCTATTTTTGCGGCAGTAATAATATCGGCTTTATCTTTATCTGTAAGTGCTTGTGCAGAGAGACCACCTCCCTGTTTATTGATTCCCTTATTATTCGATAGGGGGCCCCCCACTGTGACTTCAGTCAAGATATTATCCCCATCAACCGCGGTGACGCGTAGTTGTACACGGCCATCGTCGAGTAATAAGATATCGCCAAGCTTAACATCCTGAGGCAGCGCCTTATAATCGATACCGACTTGTTGATGGGTCCCTTCACCTTTGGCCAAGGCAGCATTTAGGGTGAAACTATCACCGACGTTAAGGAATATTTTGCCCTCACGGAAAGTTGAAATTCGAATTTTAGGACCTTGTAAATCACCTAAAATTGCCACATGCCGACCCAATTTTTTCGCGATAGCTCTAACATTATTGGCGCGAGTTAGATGATCTTCAGCAGAACCATGAGAAAAGTTAAGTCGTACGACATTCGCTCCAGCCGCAATCACTTTTTCTAAATTATTATCGCGATCAGTGGCGGGGCCTAAAGTAGTAACAATTTTCGTTCGTCTAAGGCGTGGTGACATGGACAACTCCAGTAAGAACATAAGTGAAGAACAAAACTCAGTTGTTGAGAATGGGTATTACACTCAATATCGCAGAAAACGATAAATGCTCGCAATGATTTTAGGGTACAACTTTAGGGACCAGTTTAACAACCGATTAACGTCTTGGCGGTAGTCGACAATGATTTCGCACAGCAAACTGTTTACCTCACTACTCAAATCGCTGTAAAGTGAGCAATAATATGAATCTAATGAACTCCTTAGCGGGTTTTCGCTAATTTACGTTAGAACGAGGAGAATAAAATGGCGTCAACGCAAACAGTCCAGGCTTGCGACCTGGTAATTTTTGGAGCCAAGGGTGATCTGGCACGCCGTAAGCTATTACCTTCGTTATACCAATTGGAAAAAGCCGGTCAAATTAATGACGAAACGAAAATCATCGGTGTTGGTCGGGCAGAGTGGGACAAGGCGGCTTATACCCAAGAGGTTGATAAAGCCCTTAAAACCTTTATGAAAGAGGAGATCGATCAAGCGATCTGGGCAAAACTGAGTGCGCGCTTAGATTTTTGCAATCTGGATGTTAATGAATCGGCGCATTTCACAAAGTTAGGCAAGCTTCTTGATCAGAAAAATCGTGTGACCGTGAACTACTTTGCGATGCCACCAAGCACTTTCGGTGCAATTTGTAAGGGATTAGGCCAAGCTAAGTTGAATGCTAAGCCTGCGCGTGTGGTAATGGAAAAACCCTTAGGGACGTCACTGGAAACGTCTCAAGAGATTAACGATAGCGTTGGTGAGTATTTTGACGAAAGCCAAGTTTTCCGTATTGACCACTATCTCGGTAAAGAAACCGTTCTAAATTTATTGGCCCTACGTTTTGCCAACTCTATCTTCGTGAATAATTGGGATAACAAAACGATTGACCATGTGCAAATCACCGTTGCCGAAGAGGTCGGGATCGAAGGCCGTTGGGGTTACTTCGATCAGGCTGGCCAAATGCGCGATATGGTTCAAAACCATCTATTGCAAGTGTTGACCATGATTGCCATGTCACCGCCTTCAGATTTAACCGCAGCCAGCATTCGCGATGAAAAAATCAAGGTACTGCGTTCTTTACGTAAAATCGATCATACCAATGTGCGTGAGAAAACGGTGCGCGGGCAATACACCGCGGGTTTTGTACAAGGTAAGAAAGTACCCGGTTATCTGGATGAAGAGGGCGCTAACAAAACCAGCTCCACGGAAACCTTTGTGGCGATCCGTGTGGATATTGATAACTGGCGTTGGGCAGGCGTACCATTCTACCTGCGGACCGGGAAAAGATTACCCGCTAAATGCTCTGAGGTTGTCGTCTATTTCAAAAATCCAGAAATGAATCTTTTTAAAGAGTCTTACACCCAACTTCCGCAGAACAAGCTGACGATCCGTTTACAGCCGGATGAAGGGGTTGATATAGAGATTCTTAACAAGGTTCCTGGTTTAGATCACAAGCATAAGCTACAAACCACAAAATTAGATCTGAGTTTCTCTGAAACCTTCAATGAGAGTCATCTAGCGGATGCTTACGAACGGTTATTATTAGAATCAATGCGTGGTATTCAAGCGTTGTTTGTGCATCGTGATGAAGTTGAAGCGGCGTGGACTTGGGTCGACTCCATTATTGAAGCTTGGGAGAAGGATGGTGAATCAGCCAAACCTTACCAAGCAGGGACTTGGGGCCCAGTTTCCTCGGTTGCCATGATTACCCGTGATGGGCGTTCATGGAACGAGTCTGAAACCCCATTAGAGTAATTATTTACCGCCAGCTTAGCTGGCGGTCTATTGTTACACTCCGTCTGAGACCTCAATCGCTGCAGCACTTTCTAATGCAGCCGAAACGGCTTGCTCAACGGTTTCACCTATCGCCAGTGCCACCCCTAAACGTCTACGTCCAACAATAGTGGGCTTAGCAAAAAGCCGCAATTGTTGACCCGCCTTTAAGGCATTTTCAAGCCCTGAAAAGCTAATCGCCTCACTGTTCAGATCAGGTAAAATAACCGCCGAGGCAGCAGGTCCATATTGACGGATGCTACCGATAGGGAGCCCCAGAAATGCTCTAACATGCAATGCGAATTCAGAGAGATCTTGGGAGATAAGAGTAACCATGCCTGTGTCATGGGGACGAGGAGAGACTTCACTGAAAATCACCTCATCACCCCGGATAAATAACTCAACGCCGAAGAGGCCATAACCGGATAGGGCCGTGACTACTTTTCGGGCAATATCTTGGGCACGAGTGAGTGCTATAGCGCTCATCTGTTGCGGCTGCCATGACTCCCGGTAATCGCCATCTTCTTGACGATGACCGATAGGAGCACAGAAGTGAATGCCATCGACCGCACTGATGGTGAGTAAGGTTATCTCAAAGTCAAAATCGACTAAGCCTTCAACGATCACCCGTCCCGCGCCAGCTCGTCCACCTTGTTGAGCATAGTCCCACGCTGCGGCGCAAGCCTCACGATGGCGAAGTAGGCTCTGGCCTTTGCCTGAAGAACTCATTACTGGTTTCACAAAGCAGGGGAAACCTATGGCATCGACAGCCTCTAAAAATTCCTGTTGCTGGCTGGCAAAACGATAAGTGGAAGTCGGGAGGCCCAGCTGCTCAGCCGCCAATTGACGAATTCCCTCGCGATTCATGGTAAGTTGTGTTGCCTGCGCGCAAGGCACAACAGTTAAGCCCATCGCTTCTAGGTTGACGAGTGCACCCGTCGCAATGGCTTCAATTTCCGGTACGATAAAATCGGGTTGCTCTAGCGTGATAACCGATGTGAGTGCGTCGGCATCCAACATATCGATGACATACGCACGATGTGCGACATGCATCGCGGGAGCGTTTTCGTAACGGTCAACGCCAATGACTTCAACACCTAGACGCTGGCATTCAATGGCCACTTCTTTTCCCAATTCTCCACAACCTAATAATAAGACTTTGGTTGCATTGCCACGTAACGCGGTGCCGAATTTTCGCATAATCGCTTTCCTAAACAAAAGATATTAATCGGTTTAAGTTTAAACGAAAACGTTTGCGTTGGCACGTGTAACGATGGTTTAGGGGAAAGTAGGTAAGGGGAAGAGAAACATGCGATACTTACTCTACTCTCCTTTTTATCGGTATCTAACGCCATGATTACTCGTCCACAAGCTCGTCGTATTCCTTTCATTCATCAGATGCACGGTGAGGCACGTCAAGATGACTATGCATGGTTGCGTGATGATAAGCGGAGTGACCCAGAGGTGATTGATTACTTGATTGCCGAAAATAAGTGGTGCGAACAACAACTGGCCCCTTTAGCGGGTCTTGAAGCAACACTTTATCAGGAGATGACCGCTAGAATCCCTGGAAATGATCATTCGGTCCCTTTTTTAAAAGCTGGGCACTGGTATCAACAGCGCTATCAGGAAGGAGATGATTACCCACACTGGGTATGGCGCGAGGATCGAGATGATGCGCAGTGGCAAACCTTACTCAATTGTAATCAACGCGCCAACAATGCAGAGTATTATGAGCTTGGGGCATTGGAAATTACCGCCGATCATCGTTACATGGCGGTTACTGAAGATTATCTTTCCCGCCGCGAATATGTATTACGTATTCAAGATTTAGCTAGCCAAACGTGGTTAGACACGGTTATCGAAGGGATCTCACCGTCCATTGTTTGGGCAAATGATGGACAGACTCTGTTTTATATTAAGCAAGACCCACAGACGCTATTACCTTGGCAGGTATGGCGCCACACTTTAGGGAGTGATCCGGCAGAGGATTGTTTGATTTATGAAGAACAAGACGATAGTTACTATGTCAGCTTAACGGGTAGCAGTTCTGAACAACGCTTGTTTATTCTACTTGATAGTTCCACCACCAGCGAGGCATGGTCAATCGATGCCGATAAGCCGCACTTGGCACCGCGCTGTATAGTGCCAAGACGTGAAAATCACGAATACAGTGTTGATCATTTTCAAGGGAGTTATTTCATCCGCTCCAACCATGAAGGGATCAATTTTGGACTTTATCGTTGTGTCGAGACAGAGACAGCGGAGCACACTTGGCAGCGAGTTATTGCAGCGACGGAAGAGAGGGTGCTAGAAGATTTTCAGCTTTTTAATCAGTGGTTGGTGACCGAAGAACGTCAGCAGGGCAAAATGGTGCTCTGCCAATATTCACTTCACGACGGTCAGCGATTTGAGCTGCCTAAGCAGGCGGAAAATGGCGTGGTATGGATTGGCCATAATCCCGAAGCCAATACCTCACGCTTACGTTTTGGTTATAGCAGTCTGACTACGCCTACCACGACCTATGAATGGGATCTTAATACGCACCAGCTTACACTGTTAAAGCAAGTCCATATTCCGCTTTATGAAGAGGATGATTATCAAAGTGACTGGCGCTGGTTGACTATGCGCGATGGAGTTAAAGTGCCTGTCTCTCTCGTCTGGCGTAAAGACAGCTTACAACCTGGGAAAAATCCACTACTCGTTTACGGTTATGGCGCTTATGGGGCAGCGTTAGATGCTGACTTTAGCTTTACGCGGCAAAGTCTCCTCGACCGAGGATTTATTTATGCCATGGTGCATGTTAGAGGAGGGGGAGAGCTAGGGCGAGCTTGGTACGATGCCGGGCGGCTTAATAATAAAATGAATAGTTTCCATGATTTTATCGATTCGACACAGCAATTATTAGCCCAAGGGATGGGGGACCCGCTTCGCTGCTATGCCATGGGGGGGAGCGCAGGCGGTTTGCTCGTGGCAGCGGTCAGTAATATTGCGCCTACGTTATTTCACGGGGTTCTCGCTCAGGTACCCTTTGTCGATGTAGTCACCACAATGTTGGATGAATCGATCCCTCTCACTACCGGTGAATATGATGAGTGGGGAAACCCAAGTAATAAAGCAGATTACGATATCATTAGCACCTACAGCCCTTACGACAATGTCTGTGAACAGGCCTATCCACATTTATTCGTCACCACAGGCTTACATGATTCGCAAGTACAGTATTGGGAGCCCGCTAAATGGGTAGCTAAGCTCAGAGAATTGAAAACAGACGATCATCAACTACTGCTTTATACCGACCTTGATGCGGGACATGGCGGGAAATCCGGGCGCTATCAAGCTTATGTTGACATCGCTCGGGAGTGCAGTTTTTTGGTGGGCCTAGCTAGTGGGGTCTGGCCTAAGTCTTAAGTTTAGGCTCGTAAGGTAAGCGTGACAACGTCACAGATAACTGGCGGTAGGTCGCCAGTTTTTGTTGAAAATGCGCGCGCAATGACTCGGGTTGCTCATTTTCAACATGGATTGGGATAACCGGCATATTATAGCGTTCTTTAAAGGCGACCCCAGCAGCCGCTAACTCTGTATTAAGTTGCTCTTTTGCTTCTGGACTGAGTTCAGCGAGATTATAGGTCATGGTGATGTTATTCCTTCTAGGCAGGAAAGCATTCAGAACAAACGCTTTCCTCTGCCACTTAAAAGCGTCATTTGCTACACTGTGCGTTAAGTTACATCGCGTATTCATTATTACGAATTTAAGGCGCTATTCCAATGAAAAAACTCCTTCCCGTATTTTTACTTGCCATCGTTAGTGCACAATCCTTCGCTTCGGAGGTGATTACGGTGAGTCGACGTGAAATAGGCAAACAACAGTGGCCACTTACGCGTGAAGAGGTCATGCTAAGTTGTGATAAAGACGGTGGGTTGTTTGCGATTAATGACAGTACGCTAATGCAATACCCGCTTAATACTATTGCTCAGCAGAATGTTGATCAGAAGAAAAGCCAAGGGCAATCAATCACCTTGATTCAGGCCGATGACCCACAGCATCCGGGTAAAAAAATGGATCTAGCCCCATTGATTGTGCGTGCTCAGGTACTCTGTAAGCAGTGATTACTGACACCCTAACAGTTAAACATTACAATAGGGTTAAGGACTAAGGGAGATCGCCACAAGGTCTCTCTATCTTTCCTAAAACTTTGATCTAACGCAATAATAAATCAGTTACTTCTCTACAGATTATCTCCCAACCCAGTAGAATCAGCACAAATTGAGCACTCTCTATTTATGCTCTCTACAAACAAGGGGATGGGTATGTTTTCTAAAATAAATTGTAAACTTATCATTTCGGCCACACTGTTAGCTGGGTTTATGAGTTCATTAGTGAAGTGGGGCTCGGAAGTTAATATGCCTCCACGAGTTGCGGGAGAGATCTCTCCGCCAGGGGCACATATCGATACATGGCTGGGTTGGGCAGGCGTTAACCAACACTCGCTTGATTATCTTTATCAAGGTAATTCAGTTTTAGGGGCAGTAACCCTTTACCACTGGCTGTTTAGCTTTGTGTTCGCCTTTGTTTATGTCGCAGGCGCTTACTACTGGCCAAAGATCCGTTTAGGCTACGGTGCGGCCTATGGTGTGGTGATCACTGTCGTAATGCATGGTTTCCTTATTCCTGCATTAGGTTTTCGTAATCCGGTTTACGATGAAGGAAAAACGGGATGGTTATGGAATCTTAATGGTTATGAGCTGTGTAGTGAAATCATTGGCCACATCTGCTGGTCGGTCAGTATTGAGCTCAGTCTAATAGTGGTATTGGCACTTTTCGCTAAACCGATTAAAGGCACTTGGCATCGCTAAGATTGAACTAGACACCGAATCGTCAAGAGGTTCGGTGTCAATCCCAGTGCTAGGGTTTAGCTGATGAGGAAGAGGCTGCAGTCGGGGCGTTCTCTTCGAGTTTTTCCCCGTTCTTCTCTTTCTCTTTAATCTCTTTTTTCACCCAGGTACGATCTTCGTCAGTCAGTTCCGATGCGTGGGTGTTGCTACTACTTAACAACCAATAGAGCATAGCCAGTTGGGTAAGGCGAACACCGCTATTTGCTCGAGTGTTGATGGCATTCTTCAGCCTTTGTGACGGGGCTTGTTGACTGAGGGAGCGATACTGTTCTGCACCAGGGATCCCTTTTTTCCCCGACGATACAAAATTTTGTTGCACCGCAGGTGCCGGGGTGGCTTTAGGCGACACAGGGCGTTTAAACATGCTTGAGGAGCCGAAGCCTCTAGAAGAGAATGAGCGAGACTCGCTGAGCGTTGAGACCGTCATCAAGCACACCGGCAGTAAAACCAGGAGCGGTCGGGCGATTTTTTTCATTGTAGTTCCCAGAAGATAAATAAAACAATCATTAAAGACCGAGAGAAGGCTCTATAAAGTAAAGGCTAGGCGATTATATCAAGTTAGCTGTAGTTGGTCGGGTGCACGAATGTAAAGAATCAAAAGTATCCTAAAGTAAGCGTGGATAAACTGACATAACTATAGTTGTATTGACAGAGCTTGGTCCCTTTCTCGGCGCAACCAAGAAAGGGTGATTGGGGAAGCATTACTTAAAGAGTGGGCCGTTACGTACCAGCTCTCTGGGTAAGCTATTTTTGATACGCTGATTGATAATTTTTACGAGCCCCAACACTTGTTGCTGATAAGTCACCAAACAGTCGCCTTTAGGTAATTCGGTATCTGGATAGATGTCTCTACCTCGGTACCATTCACTGGCTTGTTCCGCTGTCAGTTCGAAAGTAGTCGGCATGGGCTTGGCTAATGCAGTTATCGCTTCATGATGCCAGCGATAGCCTTTGTTGTGTATTTCCGCTAATCGAAAGCCGAGGCGTGAGAATTTGACTTTACCCATCAGCGATTCTACCTGCTTGGGAAAAAGCCATAGCTCTTTATCCCGTTGCCAGAGGCTGAGTGATTCATCCCATTGGATCCCGATAGCCATTGCTTGTTCACTAATCGCTTGCTTAATTTTTAGAGGTACCGGTTGGAAAGGGAGTTTACCTACTTTGAAACCAGGATGAGCTAAAGTCGTTACGCCAACGGTTTTGCGTAGACTTGCTACAAAGAACCCTTCGCTATCAAAACGTTGTGGGAAGACGTGAAGGTAACCTTCTGGCGTAACAACTCGTTCTGCGCCAGGAAAGAGATTACCTAAGGACTCGACCGCTATCGCGTCTGGAAAGGCAGCAATAAGTGATGCAATCACCTGTTGGTTTTCAATGTGGTTAAGTGTACAGGTTGAGTAGATTAGCCGGCCGCCTGGTTTCAGGGCGTGGAAGGCACTAAATAATAGCTCTCGCTGGGTCTGAGCAATCTCTTGTGTACTTTCTAGGCTCCAGTGTGCAAAGGCCTGGGGATCTTTACGGATAACCCCTTCACCTGAACAGGGCGCATCTAATAAGATTGCCTCGAATTGTTCAGGAAGTGCTGCACCAAATACACGCGCATCGAAATGAGTGAGGGCGGTATTGGTCACCCCGCAGCGACTAATATTGGCGTGCAAGACTTTTACGCGGCTGGCCGCATATTCATTTGCGACAATCAAACCTTGGTTAGCCATTTTAGCTGCGATCTGAGTGGTTTTAGATCCTGGCGCTGCGGCCATATCCATCAGTGAGAGAGGGGATTCGTCCGCAGCAAAGAGTGCTTGAACCGGCAGCATAGAGCTTGGTTCTTGAATATAGAACAGTCCACTCAGGTGTTCAGCATAGCTACCTAACGGTACCTGCTCGTCGTCGAGCTGAACCCAAAAACCTTCTTCGCACCAAGGTACAGGCGTGAGCTGCCAAGGATATTCGGCAGTTAAGGCCAGAAAATCCTTCACACTTATTTTTAATGTGTTAACCCGAATCGCACGTCGTAAAGGGCGTTGGCTAATAGAGATAAACTCTGCGAAATCGTCGTTATTGGGAAGTGCTTGACGCATTAACGCAAGAAATTGGGCGGGGAAATCGATAACTTCAGCACTCACAATCGGATCCATAGCGGTCAAAAGCTCAGTGTAGCATGAATACGGGCAGAAATTCTGCCCGTATAATTGGGATTATCCTTGGCGAGGAATGGCCGTTCCCCACTTCTGCCAACCGCCCGGCGCTTCATCGCGTAATAGGAAATGTTTGTTCGATTCAGCTTCAGGGGCTAGAGGCACCGTTGGTGGTGTCGCAAATTGAATTCCCCCGCGAATAAATTGCTGAAAGGTCCCCGTTTTGACGACACCGCCAGTCAGTCCAAAATCAAGAGAATAGCCTGAGGCTAGCCAAAAAACAGAGTTATTACGGACGAGATGTTGATAACGTGTACTAATACGCATCGCGATCTGTACGCGGTCGGCTAAGTTACCGAGGGATGTACCCGTAACGGTACCGACTTCAACCCCACGATATAGCACTGGAGTTCCTACTGTTAAGGTCCCTGCATCGGGCGCATCAACATAGATGTTCAGACCGTCTAAGTAACGAGAATCGGTAATAGTGTCTTGTTGTAGCTCAAAACTGCGTCGTACACTACCCGTCCCCGGATCGACGTTGACATAAGGCTGCAATAGTGACTCTAAATGGTTGACACCGTTCGATGAGATTTCCGGTGACACTACGGAGAATTGGCTACCACTGCGGGCAAAGTGTTGGTCATATTCAGGGTACAGTACTGCTTTAGCCTCAACTTGATGCAAATTTTGACTGAGAGAGAGGCTCTCAACTTGTCCAACATTGATACCTAAATATTTAATTGGCATCCCTGCCGCCAATTTACTGCCGTCAAAAGTATGGAAAATAATTTGACTACCTACCGCATTGGCCGCATTTCGGCTCACGAATAACTCCCGATATTTCCCTTGGTGTTTGGTGACTCCGGAGAGGCTATCGAAACTGATCGCGCCTTTTAACGCCCGGTTTAAAGGCGTGGCTTGTACTGTGATACCGTTAGAATTAAATTGGACTCGAGCACCACCTTCTGCCCAGAAAACGCTAGAATCTGAGACCAATTTTCTGTATTCCGGCGCGATATGC
The DNA here is from genome assembly GCF_018494065.1 of Rosenbergiella gaditana. GTDB lineage: Bacteria > Pseudomonadota > Gammaproteobacteria > Enterobacterales > Enterobacteriaceae > Rosenbergiella > Rosenbergiella gaditana. Next base: position 113,483 of record NZ_JABBFR010000001.1, read on the forward strand.
ACCGACACTATAAAATTGTCAGCGTTAGGGGTAATGTCAACGATTTCACCCACTTGGTAACGCCGATAAAGCACAATACTTCCCGCTTGAATATCAGGTAAGCTTGAGGCTTCGAGTTTGAGCGTAACCGAAGGTTTGTCGCCTTGTGTTTTATCTTTTGCTGCATCGTCGTCAGCATACAGAGGATAGTGTGCGCTCGGTTGTCCTTTCTGACCGGTGTTAACCCGAATACCGCCTTGAATCCATTGTTGCGGTGGCGCGCCGACCAGCTTTAAGCCATCGAGGCCCATCCGAATCCGAATTTGGCTATCCGCGATAAATTGGCTATCTGCATGAATAAAATGACGATACTGCGGCTCAATGGAGACTTGGAACACCACTCCGCGGTCAGTTAGTGTACGTTGCGCAATTTTACCAATTGGCACTCCATTAAGAATGAGGGGTTGGCCTGCATCGATCCCATAACTTTCTGGCGCCGTTAATTCAACCGTTAAGCTGTTGGGGACCTGCAGCAATGATTGACTTGCGGGTAGTACGGTGAATTCGGTTGCAGCGTCGCCCTCACCAGGGATTAACTGTAAGACCGTTCCAGTGAGCAGCGAGCCAACTGACAAGTTACCACTTTGCAAACTGGGTTGGCGCATCTCGATACGAGTACCTTTACGCATCAAACCGACAACGCTTGGATCGACGGTTAGTTCACCCGTAACATGTTGTTGATCGGTCAGAGTGATATGGGTAAGAGTACCGACTTGTAAGCCTTGATACATCAATGCCGTTGAACCTGCGGTAAGGTTATCTGCGCTGGGTAATTTCAATGTGAAATTGACGCCACGCTGACTTTCAGCGAGAGTAGGATAGAGCTCGTAGTGCGCCTGATTTTGTGCAGATTCTGAGTCTTGAGGTGAATCAAAGGCAATGGCACCATTAATTAAAGCAGGGACGCTGGTTAGGTTAACGTTTATTCCTGAAGCGCCTAATTTTGCTTGTAACCCCGATACGTTCCAAAACCGGCTATTTTTCTTAACGAGTTGGGTATAACGTCTTTCAATAAGCACGTCAATCGATACGCCTTTTCCTTGAGCGGCAAAACTATAATCATAGACGCGACCCACCGGAACCTTTTGATAATAAACTTGAGAGCCAGTATTGAGCGAGCCTAAATCGCTCGCGTGGAGCTGGATGATCAGTCCGCCATTATTTACAATGTTTTTAGGTTGGCTGTCAGAGGCAGTGAAACTATCTGTACTCGCGCCATCTCCAGGCATCATACCGATATAGTTACCCCCGACTAAGGCATCTAAACCTGAAACCCCTGCTAATGAAGCCTGTGGCGTGACCAACCAAAATTTAGTATTAGCCCGCAATGCATCTTTCATACTACTTTTGATACTGGCTTTGATTTTTATAACGCGATAGTTATCCGTCAGGACGATATCTTGAACCGTACCGATTTCAACGCCTTGGTAACGAATAGGCGTACGACCAGGAACAATCCCATCTGCAGTGTGGAAGTTTATCGTGATGGTCGTCCCACTCTCTTGATAATTTTTCCAGAGCAGCCACCCAGTAATAAGGATTGCCACTATCGGTAAAAACCAAAAAGGTGAAAGTCTGCGCTTTTTTTTAACCGTGGCGCTAATCGGTGTATTCGGCATTTCCTGTTGCATGGGCATCCCAGAGTAAGCGGCTATCGAGCCATTCTACGGATAGAATGGTAAGAAAAACAGCGGAACCAAAATAAAGCGCGGCAGGTCCCATGGTAAAAGCAAGCAGTTGGTCACGATCAACCAATGACATCATCAACGAAATAACAAATAGGTCGAGCATAGACCATCGTCCAATCCACTTTACTGCCCTTAGCAAGCGAACTCGTGTTTTAAGGCCCTGTTCACATCGCAAATGAATACTGATCAACAACGCAAGCAAAATAATCACTTTACTGACTGGGACCAAGATGCTCGCCGTAAAGACCACCATTGCGATAGGAATATTGCCGCTGGCTAGCGAAACAATACCGGAAAAAATGGTATCGTCTTGTCGGGCACCATTAAGATAGATAATCGAAATGGGCAGTAGATTGGCGGGAAAGAGAAAAATAATTGAACTGATCAATGCAGCCCACGACTTCTGCAGACTATAAGGAATGCGTGGATTTATTTTAATATGGCAGCGTGGACAGCGCCCGCGCGCATCGCTTTGTCCACTGTAGTGGCAATAGACACAGCATTCGACGTCCTCTGGCTTCAAGGCTTGCCGGGGTTGCGGATAAAATTTTTGCCACAAACTCTCAGTATCAAGATGAATAATTAACAGGATATAAAATAGCGTTAGCGTTACGAAGGCGAGCAATCCGTAGCCCGCAAAGAGGTCAGCGTAGTCTTTCACTTTGATGGCGGCAACGATCACGCCAATTAGATAAATATCGAACATAATCCATTCTTTAAGCTTATCTAAGACGAGCAGTACCGGACGCAAATTCATCCCTAATGGTTTACCAATCATAAGATAAATAAGGCTAAGCACCAGTGCCAGTGGTGTACCTATCACGCAAAAACAGACCATTGCCGCAGTAACGATGTCTCCTCCATCAACCATTTGCATAACACCTGCCAGCATACTGGCGCTGATGGTCATGCCGAGTAGACGAATTTGGATCAGGGGAAGGCTCCAGGCGAGGGGCATTAAGCAAAGCATTAAGCAGGCAAGACAGCATATTCTGGCGAAAGACCAGTCTTGTCCTTTGGCCACTTTCATTCTACATCGCGGACAATAAGCGACTTCACCTGCTCTTAATATTGGCCGGTGATAAACATGATCGCATTCTATGCAGCGCTTGAGGTCTGTATAGGTTTCAGGGGGAGTGATAGCCGTAATTTTCATAGCGTCGTATCAGTAATTATCGTTACAAAGCATAAAATTTTCATTGTTAGGTAAGTGAGTCTGCTATAGTCGTTGAAAGCGTAATGTATCAGAAGTTCCCTGATTAAGAGTATAAGCATAGTTAAGCGTCATGCGATGTCTATTTCTTTCACTCACTCAAGGTCCATTCGCGAATCGTTAATGTCACTTTATGGTTGGAACATGAGTAAGTTAGAATTTTATCAAGAGTTGTCCCGAGACCTAAGCGCTTTAAATAGCGGTGAAAAAGCATTTTTACCTGTTTTGGCGAATTGCAGTGCGTTACTTTTTGAAAGGATGATAGGGCTGAATTGGGCCGGTTTCTACCTTCTCAGTGAAAGAGAAACGCTAGTCCTGGGGCCATTTCAGGGCAAATCAGCCTGTGTCCGTATCCCTGTAGGGAAGGGGGTATGTGGATCGGCAGTCGCGACAGGTAAAGTGCAACGGGTCGCCGATGTACACCAATTTAGTGGACATATCGCGTGCGATTCAGCCAGTAATAGTGAAATCGTATTACCGCTGCGCAGTAATGGGGTGATTATCGGTGTTTTAGATATCGACAGTCCGCATTTTTCGCACTTTGATCACGAAGATGAAGCGGGTCTTGAACTCGTTGTTAATACACTTGAGACCTTACTCTCAGCCACTGAAATTTCTCTTTTTTTACAACAATCAAAAGGTAATTTCGATGAGGCATAGCAATTAGCGCTGTAGTCATTATAATGTCGCTTGTTCATGCCTGCGTTGGTCGGCAAAACCGTTGTAATCAGGAAATTTCATGGAAAATCAACCTAAGTTGAGTAGTAGTAAAGAAGTCATTGCATACCTTTCGCAGCAATTTCCAAGCTGTTTTATTGCAGAAGGTGAAGCAAAGCCGTTAAAAATCGGTATTTTTCAAGATTTAGTCGAGCGTATTCCTTCTGACATGAATCTGAGTAAAACTCAGCTTCGCTCAGCGTTGCGTGTTTATACATCCAGCTGGCGTTATCTCTATGGGATCAAAGCAGGCGCAACGCGTGTTGATCTTGACGGTAATGCATGCGGAACGCTTGAAGAGCAGCATGTTGAACACGCTCGTCAGCAGCTTGAGGAAGCGAAAGCTCGCGTTGCCGCACATCGTGCGAAACAGCGTAGCGAAGCTAAAGCTGATGAAGCGGGCAAGGCTGAACGTCGTCCACGCAAACCTGCAGCCCGTAAACCAGCGGCACAGAAAGCGTCCACGACGGATACTAAACCTCTGAAGCCAAAGAACGACTCACGTCAATCACCTCCAGTTGACGGGAAACCAGTGACTGATATCTCAGTACTCAAAGTCGGTCAACCTATTCGCGTTAAAGCAGGTCTGAGTGCCGTCGAGGCTACTGTACTTGAAATCTCTAAAGAGGGAGTTCGAGTTCAATTAGCGTCAGGACTGGCAATGATTGTACGCCCAGAACATTTGCAGTTCTGAAACGGAGAGTGACCCAGGCATGAACACCAGTTTTAAAGTAAGTTTACTTGTCGCATCTTTGTTCATGGGACAAGTGTTTGCTGCTGATCCCATTATTCGCGAAGATCAGATACAGCAACTACAAGAGCAGCCGCAACAGGTAACGGTAAGTCAGCGTGTTACGGCACGCTTTACTCAGTCACATTATCGCCAAATTACGTTAGATAACGCGTTTTCGACTAAAATTTTCGACCGTTATCTGAATATGATTGATTACAGCCATAATATTTTACTGAGTAGCGATATTGCACAATTTGCTAGCAAGAAGTCGCAAGTAGGCCAAGAACTGGAGTCTGGGAATCTCGACACGTTTTATCAACTGTTTAACTTGTCTCAGCGTCGTCGTTTTGAACGTTTGCATTATGCGCTTGACGCGCTAGCCAAACCGATGAATTTTACCTCTCACGATTCTATTGATCTGGACCGGAGTAAAGCACCGTGGCCAACGTCGACCGACGAGCTCAATAAATTGTGGGACGCTAAAGTAACCTATGACGAGCTGACCTTGAAGCTCGCAGGGAAAAACGAGCAAGAGATCCGTGATACCCTGACACGACGCTATAATGCGGCGTTACGTCGCGTCTCACAAACCACCAGTGAAGACGTTTTTCAAACGGTGATGAATGCGTTTGCCCATGAGATCGATCCGCATACTAATTATCTTTCTCCACGTAATACTGAACAGTTTAATACTGAGATGAGCTTATCCCTAGAAGGGATAGGGGCTGTATTACAGATGGATGACGACTATGCGATGATCAACTCGATGGTAGCAGGCGGACCTGCGGCGCGCAGTAAAGCATTAAGCATTGGTGATAAAATTATCGGTGTTGGACAAGTAGGGCAACCGATTGAGGATGTCGTCGGTTGGCGTCTCGATGATGTTGTTGAAAAAATTAAAGGACCTAAGGGAAGTAAAGTTCGCTTAGAAATCCAGCCTGCGACTAAGGGCAGTAAAACACGGATTATCACCCTAACTCGAGCACGTATCCGTTTAGAAGACCGTGCAGTGCAGGGGTCTGTGCATCAAGTCGGTAAAAATAAAGTTGGCGTACTGGATATTCCAGGTTTTTATGTCGGCCTCACCGATGATGTAAAAGTACAGTTACAAAAGCTTCAAAAGCAACATGTTGATAGTATCGTTATCGATTTACGGACCAACGGCGGCGGTGCATTAACAGAAGCTGTCTCTCTTTCAGGGCTATTCATACCTTCTGGTCCAGTTGTTCAAGTTAGAGATAATACTGGTAATATTCATCAGGATAGCGATGATGACGGGGTTGTTTATTATAATGGCCCATTAGTTGTTCTGGTGGATAGATTCAGTGCTTCAGCCTCAGAAATCTTCTCTGCTGCGATGCAAGATTATGGTAGGGCCTTGATTGTTGGTGAGCCGACCTTTGGTAAAGGTACTGTTCAGCAATATCGATCTTTGAATCGTATTTACGATCAGATGCTACGCCCAGACTGGCCGGCATTAGGCTCAGTCCAGTATACTATCCAGAAATTCTATCGTATCAACGGCGGTAGTACTCAGCGTAAAGGCGTTACGCCAGACATCCTGATGCCAACGGGTGTCGAAGCCATTAAAACGGGTGAAAAGTACGAAGATAATGCGCTGCCATGGGATAGCATCAAAGCGGCTAATTACTCGCCTATGGCTGACTTACAGCCTTATGTGGCACAGTTACGCCAAGAGCATGAAGCACGTATTGCAAAGGATCGTGAATTCCAATACATCATCAAAGATATTCAACGTTTCGATGCGATGAAAGATAAGATGGATATTATTTCGCTTAATCTTGCTGAACGTCAAAAAGAGAATAAAGAAGAGGATGTACTTCGTCTGGAACGTATCAATGCGCGTTTTCAAGCTGAAGGGAAAAAACCTCTTGCCTCCCTAGATGCCTTGCCAAAAGATTATAAAGAGCCTGACCCCTATCTTGATGAGAGTGTCGCTATTGCTAACGACCTGGCCAGTGCGGAAACAAAAAATCCCCCAGCGCCACTGAGTAGTAACAAGTAATAGACATTAATAAGATAAACCCGCTACGGCGGGTTTTTTATCATCATTATTTTACATGTCAATTAAATCAGACAAATTGTGAGATGTGTATGACAAAATGTAAAGTTATGTCTTTTCAGAGAGATATAACCATTCGCCTCTTGAAAACTCTTGGCAACAGCCTAGGATAGTGCCAAATAAGTTCAGGTTCTGTTTTCAAGGAAATATAAACGTCTATGATGCGTATCGTGTTGTTCCTCTGTACTAACCTCGCTGTAATGGCGGTGTTCGGTATCATTTTAAGCTTAACAGGCATTCGCTCGGCCAGTATTCCAGGCTTATTAATCATGGCGGGGTTATTTGGCTTTGGCGGGTCCTTTATTTCACTACTAATGTCCAAATGGATGGCTTTACGCTCAGTCGGCGGTGAAGTGATTGAACAGCCGCGTAACGAAACCGAAAGATGGTTGATGCAAGTGGTTACTCAGCAATCTCAGCAAGTCGGGATTACTACACCACAGGTTGCCATCTACCATGCTCCGGATATTAACGCGTTTGCAACAGGCGCTAGAAAAAATGCATCGTTAGTCGCCGTTTCAACGGGACTTTTGCAAAATATGAATCGTGATGAGGCGGAAGCGGTGATCGCTCACGAAATCAGTCATGTTGCTAACGGTGATATGGTAACCATGACCCTTATTCAAGGGATTGTGAACACCTTCGTTATCTTTATCTCGAGGATTATTGCACAGGTTGCGTCTGGTTTCTTAAGCTCAGACCGCGAAGAGGAAGGGAATAATGGAAATCCTCTAGTCTATTTTGTTGTGGCAACGGTTTTAGAGTTAGTGTTTGGTATCTTAGCAAGCATCATTACCATGTGGTTTTCACGTCATCGCGAGTTCCATGCTGATGCAGGGTCAGCCAAATTGGTTGGACGTGAAAAGATGATTGCGGCGCTAGAGCGTTTGAAAACAAGTTACGAGCCCCAAGAGCCGGGCACAATGATGGCATTTTGTATTAACGGTAAACAAAAAAGTCTGAGCGATTTATTTATGTCGCACCCACCGCTCGATAAACGTATTGAAGCATTACGCCAAGGTCAATATATAAAGTAGCTCAGTATTACATGTCTAGCGTCTCATCGGTTTTTCTCAAGAGGGGGCAGCGTTCACGCGCTGTCTCTGATGGGTAGAGATAGTCCGCGTTGATTAATCCTCTTCCTGTTAAGTATTCACAGCGAAGATTGAACCCAGTGTTGTTTGCTTCTCGGTAAGTCAAAATCCCATAATCCGAAACCATCATTATCGCCCAACCCCCGATCACAATGATTAACAGTCGCATTAACATATTTGTTGATTTCCTGTCATTAATTGTGAGTTAGGTAGCATGCCTTTGAGCATGGCAATAATCGATAAGAGATAACTTAAAGAATCATCCTCAATAATCCTGATGACCAAGGAGAGCAGAGGGAGTAGAATGAACAAAACTTAATGAGTATAGGTATCAGGTCGAATAATGAATGAATTGATAGCTGGCGGTGGGAGCTATATGTTACCTGCGCTATTTGGTATTGCTGTAGTCTTCTTTTGTGTTGTGGTGTTCATTTCAATGCGCAGGGCGGTTAGAGCGAATGATCAGGTTTTATTATTGGAAGCTTTACTGCGTGAGCAGCGTAAACAAACCAAAATATTAAATCAATTGGTCGAGTTAAGCTGCGAACCAGAAATTGCTGAATCTTTTGAAGAGAGTGATAGTGAGCAACCCGCTGAAGAGCCCTCGCATTTAACTTTTAGGGCTGAACGCTAAGAGCTTAGCAAGCGTTTGCTTAGATTATACAGGCAATGGGTTTAAGTGATTTTTTATAAGCCTTAGACCGTAAAATTAACGATAAATATTTAAAATGCTTATCATTAAAATTTCGATAAAAAGCCCTTGCCATAAATAAAGTTATATGTGATAACAATTATTAGGATAAACGAGAACAGCACGTTGTTGTAAAGTTTTTTGGTAAAGCAGTTACGAGTTAGTTAAGGTTACTTGATCTTAGTCTTGTCTGTTACCATTTAAGAAAAAACACTTCATCCAGTATTTCTCGATTTTCTGTGTTAACTGCCTCTGGGCAACTATTATTTTAAAGGAATTGGTAAAATGGCAAAGATTAAAGGTCAGGTTAAGTGGTTTAACGAATCTAAAGGTTTTGGTTTCATCACTCCTGCAGACGGTAGCAAAGATGTATTCGTACATTTCTCTGCAATCCAAGGTAATGGTTTCAAAACTCTGGCTGAAGGCCAAAACGTTGAGTTTGAAATTCAAGATGGACAAAAAGGTCCAGCAGCAGTAAACGTAACTGCTATCTAATTCTCGGTTTACCGAAGCGATTATGAATCCCCGCACTAGCGGGGATTTTTCTTTGGTTTATCGCTCGAAACCGCTAAACTGCGCGGCTCAGATAACTCTTGGAGCCTATTTTGTATATTTGTCCATTATGCCAATCTCCCTTAACTGAAGATTTACAAGGCTATGCTTGTGAGAAGCGCCACCGTTTTGATCGGGCGAAAGAGGGATATGTCAATTTATTGCCGGTTCAACATAAAGGATCTAAAGATCCGGGCGATAGTCCAGAAATGTTGCAAGCACGTCGGCAATTCTTAGATGAAGGGCACTATCAGCCATTACGCGACCAAGTGGCTAAACTTCTTGATGAACATTTGCCGACCGCCTCAACCGCCGCTATTGTGGATCTCGGGTGTGGTGAGGGCTACTACACTTCTGCTTGGGTTAACGATAATCGTGAGGTATATGGCGTTGATGTCTCTAAATTCGCGATAAAGTCAGCCGCTAAACGCTACCCGAAGATACAATTTAGTGTGGCCTCCGGTTACCGCCTACCTTTCGCCTCAGCATCGCTTTCAGCCATTATACGAATTTATGCGCCGAGCAAAGTAGAGGAGTTGATGAGGACATTATGTCCAGGTGGTATTTTAATAACCGTAACGCCGGCGGCACGTCATCTTTATCAATTTAAAGCGCTGATCTACCAAGATGTACAACTTCACGATGAAAAAGAAGAGGCCCTTGAGGGGTTTGAATGCTTGGTAGAGCAAAGGTTACACTATCCCTTAACGCTTACTGCCTCAAGCGCAACTCAACTGCTGCAGATGACTCCCTTTGCGTGGCGCGCCAGCGAAAACGTATGGCAATATCTTGCCGACAGTAAAAGCTTTTCATGTGAAACAGATTTCAAAATTACGGTGTGGCGAAAAGCTGAGTGATGATGAAGTTGGTCAAAGTGTAAAGGTAAGCAAACATTTTGACGAATAGATTGCACCTGATAAAGTAAAGTTTATTACTACAACTAGGAGTACAGGGTTAATCCCACATTATGGATCGTCACCGAGGACTTTTTCTATTTCTCACACCGCAGTCATCATTCGGCGTGCCCCCTTTATCTTATCAAGAGCCTAATACTCTTCTGGTCACTGCAAGCGAGAGGCAAGCCTAATGGAATTTTTGCTAGATCCCTCGATACTGGTCGGCTTGATGGCCTTAATCGTTTTAGAGATTGTTTTAGGCATTGATAACTTAGTCTTTGTTGCGATCTTATCGGATAAATTACCGCCAGCCCAACGCGATAGAGCGCGAATTATAGGTTTGAGCTTGGCGTTAGTTATGCGCCTACTGCTTCTCTCTGTAATGTCTTGGTTAGTTACGCTCACAAAACCGTTATTCCATGTGGCGCAGTTCGCGTTTTCGGCGCGCGACCTGATTATGTTAGTGGGGGGGATATTTTTACTGTTTAAAGCCACCACTGAGTTGCATGAACGGTTAGAGAGTTCGGGAGAGGTTGAGCAAGGAAGTAAAGGCTACGCCGGTTTCTGGGCGGTGGTTATTCAGATCGTTATCCTTGATGCAGTGTTCTCATTGGATGCAGTCGTTACGGCAGTCGGTATGGTTAGCCATCTGTGGGTAATGATGACTGCGGTTATTATCGCGATGATTTTGATGCTTATTGCTTCAAAACCGCTGACCCGGTTCGTGAATGCACACCCCACCGTTGTGGTGCTCTGCCTCAGTTTCCTATTAATGATTGGATTAAGCTTAGTGGCGGAGGGATTCGGCTTCCATATTCCTAAAGGTTACCTCTATGCAGCCATTGGCTTCTCAATCATTATCGAGTTTTTCAATCAGATCGCGCGTCGTAATTTTCTTAAATCTGAAGCAAGGCGTCCGATGCGTGAGCGGACTGCAGATGCAATTTTACGGCTGATGGGTAGCCGTTATCGTACGGCGACTCAAGAAGTGGTAGGGGAAGAGACTAGAGAAAATACCCATGCTTCACGTGCTTTTAAAGACGAAGAGCGCTTTATGATTAATGGGGTACTTACCCTAGCGTCGCGTTCTATTCGTAGCCTAATGACACCACGCAACCAGATTTCATGGGTGGATGCAGAGGCGTCTGTCGATGATATTCGTGTGCAGTTATTAGACACGCCTCACAGTCTTTTCCCCGTGGCACGGGGTGAGCTCGATGAAATTGTCGGCGTGGTGAGAGCTAAAGAGTTATTGATTGCGCTTGACCATGAGTTAGATGTCGCCACCTTTGCTGCGCGGAATCCAGCGATGATCGTTCCTGAAACCCTAGATCCGATCAATTTATTGGCTGTGCTCCGTCGGGCCAAAGGAAGTATTGTGATGGTAACCAACGAATTTGGTGTGGTGCAAGGTTTAATTACACCGTTGGATGTTCTTGAAGCCATCGCTGGAGAGTTTCCGGATGAGGATGAAACACCGGATATTGTTGCCGAGGGCGATAACTGGCTAGTGAAAGGCGGTACTGATCTTCATTCTTTAGAGCAGCATTTGAATGTTTACGACTTAGTCGACGAAACTCATTCGCATGCGTCTCTCGCGGGATTATTAATTGCCCAAGCGGGGCAATTACCGGTAGAAGGTGAGGTTATTAGTATCGGCGAGCTGGACTTTACAATCTTGAAGGTAAAAGACTACCGAGTCGATTTAGTCAAGGTTAGTAAGCGGCAGTCTAAGATGCAGAGTGAAGAGATACTTTAAGAGAGTGATCACCAAGAGGCCGACTAGTTCGGCCTCTTTTTTTAGTCACATTGCACTTTTATCGCTAACCCACCTCGAGAAGTTTCCCGGTATTTAGCGTTCATATCTTTACCCGTTTCGTACATAGTCTCAATCACTTTATCCAGCGAGACGCGTGCCTGGCTGGTACGACGAAGAGCCATTCTCGCCGCATTAATCGCTTTCACTGCAGCAATCGCATTACGCTCAATACAAGGCACTTGCACCTGACCGGCAACAGGATCACAGGTTAAGCCCAAGTTATGTTCCATACCGATTTCTGCCGCCACACAGACCTGTTCCGGACTGGCTCCCATCAGCTCTGCCAGTCCCGCAGCAGCCATGGAACATGCGACACCTACTTCCCCTTGGCAACCTACTTCTGCACCAGAAATCGAAGCATTCATCTTATAAAGGATACCAATAGCGCCGGACGATAAGAAGTAATGTCGGGCAATTTCTGCCGTAACGGGTTCAACAAACTGATCATAATAAGCCAATACGGCAGGGACAATACCGCAAGCCCCATTGGTTGGAGCAGTAACGACTCGTCCCCCCGCAGCATTCTCTTCATTGACGGCCAGGGCAAACATATTCACCCAATCGATGGCATTCATCGGGTCGTTGTTATGACGATGGTTGGCGACCAGTAAGCGGCGCAATGGCGCCGCTCTACGTGGTACTCTAAGCGGCCCGGGTAAAACACCTTCGGTGTTCAAGCCGCGGTCTATACAGGCTTGCATCGCTGCCCAGATAGATGAGAAATAGTCAGTGATTTCCTGATGTGTATGCACTGCTAGCTCATTTTTCATCACTAGACCGGACAGAGAAAGCCCGGTCTGATGGCAGGCATCTAGCATCTCTAATGCGGAATGAAAGGGATAAGGGACAGTGACCGTATTCAAAACAGATTGGCCAAACTGTGACTCTTCAACAATAAAACCGCCACCAATTGAATAGAAGGTCTGAGAAACAACAGCGCTGTCACCCCGCCAAGCCGTAAAGGTCAGGCCATTTTCATGTAATGAAAGCGCCGATGAGTGGAATAATAAATCTGTCTGTTCGTTGAACTCGACTTCATGTTCGCCCAACGCCAGTAACAACCGTTGGCGTGTTCGCACATCGGCGAGAAAGGTAGGCATAGTGTCGATATTGACGGTATCGGGAGACTCTCCTGCTAACCCCATAATGATAGCGATATCGGTATGGTGGCCTGGGCCAGTTAATGAAAGTGAACCGTAAATATCCACAGTCACTCTTGTGATATCGGATAACAACTGTTGGGCACTTAACATGTCGACAAAAAGCTTTCCGGCTTTCATTGGACCTACTGTATGAGAGCTGGAAGGACCGATACCGATCTTAAACATATCAAAAACACTAATCACGTGGCGTTACCTTACGTCGACTAAAGCTAAATACCCTATAATCTGGGCTAAACAGCGATAATTATACCATTGCTGTACAAAAAAGAGAGTGAAACGCCTCGCACTCGCAAAAATATCATTAGTGTTTATCGTTTTTTGTTGGATGGGGGGGAAGTGGCGATATGTGTGGAAAGATGAAAAAGAATGTTGGCGGTCATGCCCCTAATTAAGTGCGAAGAATAGGGGAGGAAATGGACCTGCCGTTGTGCTTGAGAGTGGCCGACCCATAGTGTGACATAATTATGAGAATTTAACAGGTAAGAGAGAGGAACCTCAAATACTTCAGCGACTTCATCACTGTTCGGGTCCAAGATAAAGCCTGGCTCCACTAAGGCGAGGAAGGGTTTAACACTATGCCCTGTACGGCTATTAACCAGCGGTAACTCGCCCAGTAATTGTATGGATTGTGGCGTAATGCCGACCTCTTCATAGGTTTCACGCAGTGCTGTTTCATACAGCGAGTAGTCAGCGAGGTCATGTTTGCCCCCTGGAAAAGCAACTTGTCCGGGGTGTTGACGAAGTTGCTTGCTCCGCTGTGTAAAAAGTAGGGTCGGTGTGTGCGGGTGATTGATGATCGGGACCAACACCGCAGCTGTTGGTAAGGTGACGCTAATAGGCTCGTCACCCAGCGGGGTGAGCAGGTATTGGCTTAAGAAGAGATGAAGATCATCATTCATTATGCTTACCTAATACCGAGAGAATCGGCAGTATTTTACTTACCTTATGGTAGGTTTCCTGGTATTCCTCTTGCCAATGACTGTCTGCGACAATGCCTCCTCCGGCTGAACAGTAAAGCTTTTGTTGTTCTGCCAGTAAAGTGCGGATGGTAATACTGGTATCCATATTCCCGCAGCGACTGATATAGCCGATACTACCACACCAGGCATTACGTCGATGGGGCTCAAGTTCGTCAATCACCTCCATGGCCCGAATCTTCGGTGCGCCAGTAATGGATCCGCCTGGAAAGCAGGCTCGCAATAACTCAGTGGCATTAACAGTGTCGGGAAGCGTTCCCTTTACCGTGCTGACCAAATGATGAACGGCGGGAAATGATTCAATAGCAAAGAGTGAGGGGACTTTGACGCTACCGGGTAAGGCAATACGTCCAATATCGTTACGTAGGAGATCGACAATCATTAGATTCTCGGCACGATTCTTTGGTGAATTAACCAGCCATTCTCGCTGAGCTCGATCGCGTTGTGGATCGGGGTCACGTGGTACAGTGCCTTTAATGGGTTTGGTTTCAATCTGGGAGCCATTAACCTTGATAAAACGTTCTGGAGACAAACTTAAAACGGTACATTGCGGTAAACGGATGAAGGCACTAAAAGGCGCACTGTTCGCTTGGCTGAGTGCCTGATAAGCTTGCCATTCGGAACCTTGATACTCGGCGCTAAAGCGTTGCGCCAAATTGACTTGATAACAATCACCCGCGAGAATGTATTCTTGGATCTGCTGAAACTTCTCCCGATAGCGAGACTCATCCATATTGCTTTGCCACCTACTGGTCAACGAAAAAGGCGCGACGAAGGCTGGTGTTTGAGCGTCTAGCCAAGCGAATCGTTGGTGAACGTTTGAGAGACTTACTAACGTCAAAGTCTGTGAATGGTGATCAGCAATCAGGGCCCAATCATAAATTCCCACCGCCATGTCGGGACAACGCAGATCGGCGCTGGCTTGCGAAGGTAGCGATTCAAATCGACGCCCAAGATCGTAGCCCCAAAGCCCGACGGCTCCCCCACAAAAGGGGTAGGTTTGGCGAGAGACCTGAGGTAATCGTGTTAAAGCCTGCTCGACCAACGACAGAGGGTCGTCCAGAGAGCGGGTGATTTGGCTATTTTCTTCGATCAACGTCTCTTGACCCCAAGTTGATAGCTTTATCATGGGATCGGCGGTTAAGATATCGAATTGTGCATCAGCATGGGACGATTGTGCTGAACTCAATAGCATAGCCCAAGGTAATTGCGCGAGTTTGGAAAACCATACCTCGGCAGCGGCTTGATGATAAGATAGAGAGATACATTCAGGTGATTTACGCGTCATGACTCAAGAGGTTCTTAATGTTTAACGGATTACCGGCATTATCGCATCAACAACAGCAAGAAGCGGTTGAGCGAATTCAGCAGTTAATGTCTGAAGGTTTATCGAGTGGCCAAGCGATTACACTCGTTGCGCAAGAAATTCGCGAAAACTATCAAGGCGAGCCACAACTTGCTCGCTTTGATGAAGATGATGATGAATAAAACGGAACGCTACAAGGCCGCAATAATTTTTATTTCGACTTTGTAATCTGGGTTCATGAGTCCTGCCAGCACCGTACAACGTACCGGTGCATTACCGGGAGAGACCCATGCATCCCACGCTTGGTTCATGGCCGCGAAGTTAGCATGATCAGTAATGAAAATAGTCGCGTCGAGCACTTTTGACTTGTCACTGCCGACGCGCGCTAAAATACGATCGATTACAGCTAAAGCATTCTCAGTTTGCGCAAAGGCATCGGCATCGAGATTTTCGGGTACACTGGTATAGTATATTGTTTGATTATAAATGACGGCTTCGGACATACGATGTTCAGGATCTAGGCGTTGAATAGTCATGAGTGTCTCCATTTTTTGGTCAGACTGACATAAGCGGAAATAAATGTCATCTCTAATCCTCAATCCTATAGAAACAACCTCGTCGAAGGAGCTAGTTTGACCGACGATTTTTCACAAGATGGCAATTTGGCTAATGCTATCCCCGGTTTTCGTGCACGCCATGCGCAGCAAACTATGGCTCAGGCGATCATTGAGGCGGTAAACGATGCCTCGACGTTACTGGTCGAAGCGGGTACCGGGACGGGGAAAACCTATGCTTATCTGGTTCCAGCACTCCGTTCGGGAAAAAAGGCAATTATCTCCACTGGATCCCGGGCGCTACAAGATCAGCTTTATCATCGCGATCTGCCGACCATAGTTAAGGCGCTTAACTTTCGTGGCAAAACAGCCATCCTCAAAGGGCGAAGTAATTACCTCTGTTTAGAACGGCTCGAGGCTCAAAATAGTGCTGGGGGCGATCTTCCCGTACAACAACTCTCAGAACTGGTTAATGTTCGTGCCTGGGCCAGTGTTACGCAAGAAGGTGATACCAGCCAATGTGCAGCAGTGCCTGAAGACAGCCCATTGTGGCCTTTAGTCACCAGCACCAACGACAACTGTCTAGGCAGCGATTGCCCGCAATATGAACAGTGTTATGTGGTTAAAGCCCGTAAACGCGCATTGGATGCTGACGTCATTATTGTGAATCATCATCTCTTTTTGGCCGATTTAGTTGTAAAAGAGGGTGGTTTCGGTGAACTGATCCCGGAGGCCGACGTGATGGTATTTGATGAAGCACATCAGCTACCGGATATTGCCAGTCAGTACTTCGGACAGCAACTGACCAGCCGGCAGTTACAAGATTTAGCCCGTGACATCACCATCGCTTATCGTACAGAAGTGCGTGATGTTACCCAACTACAAAAAGCCGCAGACCGTCTAGCCCAAGCTACCCAAGATTTTCGCTTAGTGCTGGGGGAGCCAGGATTTCGCGGTAATCTCCGAACATTACTGGCGGACCCTACTCAGCAGCGCATGCTACGATTGCTCGATGATGCGCTTGAGCTTTGTTATGACGTCAGTAAACTCAATCTTGGACGCAGCGCGCTACTGGATGCCGCCTTTGATCGTGCTGGGCAATACCGTAATCGTCTTAAACGATTGAACAATACTCAAGAGCCTGGTTATAGCTACTGGTATGAATGCAGTCGTTATCATTTCACTCTGGCCTTAACGCCCCTGAGCGTGGCAGAACGCTTTCGAGAAATTATTAAGGCCCGTAAAACCAGCTGGGTATTTACTTCTGCGACGCTGGCCGTTAATGGTGAAATGAATCACTTTGCTGAAAGGTTAGGGGTGCAACACGCTAAACAATTAATGTTGGAAAGCCCTTTCGATTATGCACGGCAAACCTTGTTGTGTGTACCTCGTTACCTGGCAGAAACTCGTCAATCACGAAGTGCTCAACAATTAGTTTCCCGTTTGACTTCGTTGATCGAAGCTAATGACGGGCGATGTTTCTTTCTCTGTACCTCTTATCAAATGATGCGTGAACTGGCATCGCTTTTTCGTGAGGCAATAGAACGCCCCGTACTGCTGCAAGGCGAAACCAGCAAAGGTCAGTTACTGGAGCAATTTCTTGCAGCAGGTAATGCATTACTGATCGCCACGAGTAGTTTCTGGGAAGGGGTGGACGTACGGGGTGAGGCACTCTCGATGGTGATTATCGATAAGTTACCCTTTGCGTCACCAGAAGACCCACTGTTAAAAGCCCGCATGGAAGATGCGCAACTTAGAGGTCATGATCCCTTCTATCATGTGCAACTGCCTGATGCAGTGATTGCGCTAAAACAGGGAGTGGGTCGATTAATCAGAGATGAGCAGGATAGAGGTGTGCTGGTCATCTGTGATAGCCGTTTAGTCACACGACCTTATGGTGAGGTTTTTGTGAAAAGTCTTCCGGATTGCCCGCGTACACGTGATCTTGACGTAGTGCTAGATTTTATTAAGCGGCAGTAAGCTGGCTTTCACTCTCACCGAACTCTGTGTACACTTGCCGCTAAGAAACGCGGTATATGATGAAGATAAAATTAATGACTGATTACACTCTCGACACTC
Organism: Rosenbergiella gaditana; assembly: GCF_018494065.1. Classification (GTDB taxonomy): domain Bacteria; phylum Pseudomonadota; class Gammaproteobacteria; order Enterobacterales; family Enterobacteriaceae; genus Rosenbergiella; species Rosenbergiella gaditana. Next base: position 131,087 of record NZ_JABBFR010000001.1, read on the forward strand.
GACTTCTCGCTTTGGACACGGCAACAGAAGCTTGCTCCGTAGCGTTATTAGATCAGGGCCAGATCAATGCTGAATTTGCGCTAACCCCTCGTGAGCATACACAACGCATTTTACCGATGGTTGAACAATCGCTGCGTGACCATCAACTCACATTGCAGCAGTTGGATGCATTAGTTTGTTGCTTAGGTCCGGGAAGCTTCACCGGCGTTAGAATTGGAATAGGGATTGCCCAAGGCTTGGCCTATGGCGCTAAGATTCCATTAATCGGTGTTTCGAGCCTCGAAGCCTTGGCTGAGGGGGCTTGGCGTATGCACCGAGCAGAAAAAATATTGGTTGCTATTGATGCCCGAATGGGAGAAGTCTACTGGGCCGTTTACCAACGTGACGCGCAAGGAGCATGGCAGGGAAAAGAGACTGAACAGGTCCTATCGCCTCAGGCAGCCGTGGAGAAAATGTTATCGCTAGACGGAGAGTGGATGATAGCGGGTACGGGTTGGCAGGCTTACCCAGAACTGTTTAACGGGCATCCTCTTAGTTTACGACAGGGAGAGAGTCTCTTACCTCAAGCCGAAGATATGCTACCCTTAGCTTATCGTCAGTGGAAGGTAGGTAACCTAATTTCCCCTGCGGATATAGAGCCTGTTTATCTGCGTAATGAAGTAACTTGGAAAAAATTACCCGGACGTTGATTTCTTTTGGAAACTATTTAGCCATCAATCTGTCTATTGTCTCAGTCTGATGGGGAGTGCGTTATGAAATGTTATCACCGTGCTGTAATGGCTTGTCTTCTGCCCTTGGTATTCTTGACGGGCTGTGTCTCTATTCCAAAATCGATCCAAGGAAACGCTCCGTTGCCGCAACAAGATTTTACCCGAGTGATGAATGCTCCAAGCTTGTATGTTGGGCAGGAATCTCGGTTTGGTGGTAAGGTCATTAAGGTGACTAATTATGATAATATCACCCGTGTAGAATTAATGGTACAACCGCTTGATGAGGGCGCTAGGCCAATTCTGGGTGCGACGTCCTTAGGACGTTTATATGCAGATATCCCGAGTTTCGTTGATCCGGCAGAACTGACCAACCAGTATGTCACCGTACTGGGAAATATCCAGCGAGTGTCACCCGGGAAGATTGGCGGCCAAAACTACACATTTTTGGTGATCAGTGTAACAGGCTATCAACGTTGGCATCTCACTCAGCAGGTAATGTCACCGCCTATGCCGATGGATCCGTGGCTGTGGTATGGCCCTCGTTATGGTCGGCGCGGCTTTATCGATCCATGGTGGGGCTACTCTATGCAAGGGCCAATGCCGGTTCAAACCTTTTTATCCGAATAGAATATCATGTGACAGCCGGTCGCCGATGGTGACCGGTTTTTTTATGGATATTCGATAAAGCCAGCACTCCAACACCACTACGCTTACAAATAAGGAATTTCACCCTAATGAACTGTCCGCAGTCTGCAGCATTAAGTCGAGGAATGACTTCGAATCGAGGCGTTTCTCGACTTAATGCTGATAATACCGTTACCCAGCATTACGACTCGCTATTGGATATGTTCGAGAAGGCTATTGCGCGTTATCCAGACCATTTGGCTTTTACTAATCTCGGTGCATCGTTAAGTTATCGCGTGCTCGATAAGCGTAGTAAAGCATTAGCAGCTTACTTTCAAAATGAGCTAGGTATCTCTGCGGGTCAGCGAATCGGCCTAATGTTGCCTAATTGCTTACAATATCCCATTGCGTTGTTCGCCATTATCCGTTGTGGCGCAATCGTTGTGAACATTAACCCTCTGTATACAGCTCGAGAACTGCGTCATCAACTTAATGATAGCGGTATCGATACCCTGGTAATTCTGAGTAATTTTGCTCACACGGTGCAATCTGTGATTGAAGAAAGTCCCGTTAACCACCTCATTGTGAGTGAGTTAGGGGATGAGCACTCGCCGCTGCGCCGCAAAGCGATTCACTTTACGCTGCATTATGTGAAAAAAAAGGTTCCTAGGTGGCATTTCGCTCATCAACCCTATCGTGACTGTTTGAAGGCAGGGCAGCGCCAGCATTATCGACGTCCGACCCTTACGCTAGAGGATACTGTCCTCTTACAATATACCGGTGGGACGACGGGGGTGGCGAAAGGGGCGATGCTGACGCATGGTAATTTATTGGCCAACATTGAGCAGATCAAAGCGGTATACGGTGAATTATTGGTACCGGGTGAAGAAAAAATTATCAGCGCCTTACCGCTGTACCATATTTTTGCGTTAATGATTAATTGCTTGTTATTTGTCGAGCTGGGGGGAAGCAATCTTTTAATCACTAACCCTTTGGACATGGACAGCTGGGTAAAATCGCTGAAAAACGTTAAGTTTACGGTGATTTCTGGTGTGAATACGCTTTATGCTCGCTTGCTCAACCATCCGGGGTTTCGTCAGCTAGATGTCTCAGCACTAAAGATTAGTGTGGCCGGAGGAATGCCGGTACAGAATCAGGTCGCCACAGAGTGGCAAAGCTTGACCGGCACCCATATTGTTGAAGGGTATGGGTTAACGGAGTGCTCGCCTTTGGTCGCGGTAAATCCTTTATCTATCAGCCGACACACTGGGACCATTGGTTTACCCATTGCCTCGACAGAGATCGTCTTACTGGGTGAAGACTCACTGCCAGTCCCTATTGGTCAACCGGGCGAGCTTTGTGTGCGGGGGCCACAAGTCATGAAAGGCTATTGGCAGCACTCAAGTGAAACGTCGTCTGTGTTAGATAACGAAGGGTGGCTACATACGGGTGATATCGCCTTGATCACGGAGCAAGGTCTACTAAAACTGGTTGATCGTAAAAAAGATATTATTATTGTCTCGGGCTTTAATGTTTACCCGAGTGAAATCGAATCAGTATTAGGTGAACATCCACTGATAACAGAAGCCATAGCGGTGGGCGTTCATAGCGAAGCGAGTGGCGAAGCCGTGAAGGTTTTTATTGTGCGCAAAGAGCCAAGCTTAACCGAAACGCAGGTTATTCGTTATTGCCGCGAGCAACTTACCGGTTATAAAGTCCCCAAATTTATTGAATTTCGCGATACTTTACCTAAAAACCCTTTAGGTAAAGTCTTACGCCATGCACTGACTACAGTAAATCTAACTGAGCGATAAATGCCAGATACTGTAGAACCCTGATACAGAGAGAAACTATGCTAAGTTATCGTTATATAGAGACCGATCGGCAACTCATCGACTGCTGCAAAGAGGCACGGGAAGTAAGGGCGATCGCTTTGGACACTGAATTTGTGCGTACTCGCACTTATTTCCCGTTACTGGGGTTAATTCAGCTTTACGACGGTAAGCATGTTAGCTTAATTGACCCGTTACAGATCACAAACTGGCAACCCTTCGTGGATGTGTTGAGCGACAAGAATGTGATCAAATATCTGCATGCCGGAGGAGAAGATCTCGAGGTGTTCTTAAACCGCTTTGAGGTGGTTCCCACACCAATGCTCGATACGCAAATTATGGCAGCCTTTTTGGGTAACCCTTCATCGTGGGGGTTTGCGGCAATGGTTGCTGAGTTCACGGGGATTCAACTGGATAAAAGCGAGTCGCGAACGGATTGGTTAGCACGGCCTTTAACTGAAAAGCAGTGTCAATATGCTGCGGCTGACGTAGAGTATTTACTGCCTATTGCTCAAAAGTTGCACCAACAAGCCTTGGATGAAGGACAATTTGCGTTTATTGAGAGCGAGTGTGCATTACAAATCCATAGACGTCAGTTAACAGTCGACCCGAAATTGGCTTATTTAGAGGTGTCGCAAGCTTGGCAATTAACACCTCGGCAGTTGGCGATATTACAATGCTTAGCTGAATGGCGTTTACATTATGCTCGACAGCATAATATGGCTGTGAATTTCGTGGTAAAAGAAGAGCTGCTCTGGAAAACGGCGCGTTATAGCCCTTCATCTTTAGCGGAATTGCGCGAGTTAGGAGCGATAGGTCCGGAGATCCGTTTTCATGGTGAGACGCTGCTAGCATTAGTGAAACAAGGTGAAGCGGTAAACGAAGATAGGTTACCTAACCCTGTAAAAAATATTATTGAGATGCCTCACTATCGCCAGCTTTTTGCTCAGTTAAAAGAGGCTGTTAAGAAGGTAAGCGCAAGCAGTGGTTACAGCCAAGAGATGTTAGCGTCACGGCGCCAGATTAACCAATTGATCAGCACGCACTGGAAACTGAAACCTTGCGCCTTGCAGCCGGAATTACTTTACGGATGGCGTGGGGAATTATTGGGTAGTGCTTTCAACGAGATATTAGCGCAATACTAATTAAAAAGAGCGGTTATCAAACCGCTCTTTTTTATCGTTACTTGGCGGCTTCTTCCGCTTCAGGTAGGGTCACATTGAGTTCGAGAATAGAGATATCTTCTCCTTTATGATCAAGTTGAACCGTTACCATATCTGGATCTATTTTAACGTACTTACAAATGACTTCTAAAATATCGCGCTTCAATTGTGGGAGATAGTGAGGTTCGCTATCTCCACGACGACGTTCGGCAACGATGATTTGTAAGCGTTCTTTCGCGATATTCGCGGTATTTTTTTTTCGGGATAAAAAGAAATCTAACAGCGCCATGGTTTATCCCCCAAACAGGCGTTTTAGGAAACCCTTCTTCTCTTCTTCAATAAAGCGGAAGGGACGTTCTTCGCCGAGCAAGCGTTCGACCGTATCACTGTATGCACGACCTGCATCAGATTCTTCATCAAGGATGACGGGCTCGCCTTGGTTAGAGGCGCGTAATACAGATTGGTCTTCAGGGATCACACCGACGAGAGGAATATGTAAAATTTCAAGTACATCTTCCATGCTTAGCATATCGCCGCGGTTTACGCGGCCCGCGTTATAGCGAGTTAACAATAAATGTTCTTTAACGGGTGTCTCACCTTTTTCAGCGCGACGTGACTTGGAGGCAATAATGCCTAAAATGCGGTCTGAGTCACGAACTGAAGAGACTTCGGGGTTAGTAGTAATAATCGCTTCATCAGCGAAATACAACGCCATTAATGCCCCTGTTTCGATACCCGCGGGTGAGTCACAGACAATGAAGTCAAAGTTCATTTTCTTTAATTCATTAAGAATTTTTTCAACGCCTTCATAGTTTAAGGCATCTTTATCGCGGGTTTGTGAGGCGGGAAGGATATACAATGTTTCAGTGCGCTTATCTTTAATCAGCGCTTGATTTAAGGTGGCATCACCCTGAATCACATTGACGAAATCATAGACCACACGGCGCTCACAGCCCATGATTAAATCTAGATTACGTAGGCCGATATCAAAATCGATAACGACTGTTTTTTTTCCTTTACGGGCAAGACCCGTTGCGATGGCTGCGCTTGATGTGGTTTTGCCAACGCCCCCTTTACCTGATGTAACTACAATTATGCGTGCCATATTTCTTGATTTCCTTAACTTAAGAAAAGGGGTCTAATTTAATGATTCAATAGCCAGTGTACCTTCACGTAAGGCTAACCGTGCTGCTTTGGTAAAAAATTCGCTAGGAATTTGATCCATAATCCAATATTCGCCCGCAATCGAGACCAACTCCGCAGCGAGATGAGTACAAAAAATTTGTGATTCAGTATCGCCGCTGGCTCCCGCCAATGCACGTCCGCGCATAGTGCCATAAATATGTATATTGCCATCTGCAACCAGTTCAGCACCAGCACTGACACTACTGGTGACAATCAAATCAGCATTACGTGCATAGATCTGTTGTCCTGAGCGAATAGGGGTATTAACAATGCGAGTGCGGAAGACTTTATCTTCTTCTTGAGTCTGAACAGGCTCAAGCGGTTCTTGACTGGCAGGAGAGGCTTTCTGAACAGACACTTTACCTTCGTTCAATAAAGGAGTGCCCAGTGATGTAACCTGTGCTTTAAGCTGTTCATCTTTACATCCGCTAATTCCGACAATCTTCAGTCCCGATTGTGAAATGGCCTGATGCATGCTTTTCCAATCTACAGTGCTGTTCAACGATGCAACGTTAACCACCACAGGTGCATTCGCCAAAAATGCAGGCGCTTGGGCTATCTTTTCCTGAAGCGCTTTTAACACCACTTCAGGCTGTGGATGATTTATATGGACAACAGAAAGTGTGAAGTTGCTGCCTTTTAGTTCAATGGGCGTCTGTGACATCTATACTTATTCAGTCCTGTGATTTTTATACACCTTACCTGACTTTGCGAAAGAGTAAAGTCCTGCATAAGGCTAATATTTTGTTAACCCTAAACATGTTATAATCCTCGTATTCATCAGGCAAGCAACCGAGTTACATTATTCGGAGATATTTATGATTTGTGCAATATATCGTAGTACTTTAAGAGACCAGACTTATTTATATCTTGGTAAAAAAGATGATTTTAGCTGTGTTCCCGAAGCGCTAATGAAAGGCTTTGGAAAACCACAATTATCGATGGTGATCTCTCTGGAAGGCCGAGATAAGCTAGCTTCCGCCGATATAGGCAAGGTAAAACAACAGCTTGCAGAACAGGGCTATTACTTACAAATCCCGCCGCCAGTTGAGAATTTACTGACGAAACACTTAGCCACTGAATCGAAGGTAAACTAAGATTCATCTGTAAATGTCTTATTACGCATTTTTATGAGTAAAGACAGATAATAGTAATGTGAATATGTTCTTTTTGGATTGATTTATGACAGTGCTACCTTTTTGGCAAACAAAAAGTCTTGAGCAAATGAGCGACAGTGAGTGGGAGTCTATCTGTGATGGATGCGGTCAGTGTTGTTTGAATAAGTTACAAGACGCCGATACGGATGAAATCTACTTCACCAACGTCGCGTGTAACCTTCTTAATATAAAAACGTGCCAATGTCGGCACTATGAAAATCGTTTTGCCTACGAGCCAGATTGCATCAAACTGACTCGGGACAATCTTCCAACTTTTTCTTGGTTACCGAGAACGTGTAGTTATCGTTTATTGGCAGAAGGCAATGATTTACCCGCTTGGCATCCCCTGAACGTTGGGTCTGCGAAAGCTATGCATGCGCAGCGTATTTCTGTGAGACATATCGCTGTAAGGGAGAGTGAAGTCAGAAATTGGGAAGACCATATTATCCCCAATCCCGAATAATGAAACAGGCCACAGTGATTTATCAGTGGCCTAATTTACTTAACTGCGATTTTTTCTTGGGCAAGGAAGCTGCACGGCCAGTACGAGCAGTCCTATCACAAACAGGACACCGCTTGTCCCGACCAACCACTGTGCCATAGTCATCGACAACCATTCCCAGCCTTTATCGGTACAGTTACCTGTGGGAGTGAAAATCACCGGGAACCATTGGTTTAACGGAAGCCATTGAGGAAATTTCGGTAAAAAATCACAGGTAGCAAAAAGCGGCGGATGTAATTGCAGCTGTGTTTGCTCCCACGCCAAGGAAAAAGTTTTTCCCGCCGCAATTAACCACCCAACTATAGCTACGAAACGTAAAGGTGTTTTGGGTGCAATCGCCCCTATTAATGCCGCCAGCAGTAATCCCGCCAATGCTGCACGTTGATACACACACAGTACACAAGGTTTTTGCCCCAAATAGAATTGGAAACCTAAAGCGGTGAGTTGTAATATCAATACCCCAGCGGCCAGTAACAACCATGCGCCTCTATGTTGGGATAAGTGTTTTAATTTCCGTAACATAACGTTCCTATAGTCGAAAAGGGAAATACCGTCAAAGATAGTAGCAAAGATCGCGATTGAATCCTAACAGTCATCGTCTTGATGAGTCATCCCCTTACATTACAAAGTGGCGGTATTAGCCCGTACATCATCCAATCTAGCCCTAACTGTCTTGTTGCAATAAAGCAGCATTAAAATCTGCATATAAGTAATAATGCAGAATTAAAATCCATCCTTTGTTTTGATAAGGATGCCAGATTAACTATAAAAAATAGTCTACGAAATAACCGTTCCAGTATCTCATCAGCATTATTATTCGAAAAGTAAGCATAAAAAACTATGTTTTCAAATATGCGTTTTAATTATTGTTTTTTTCATTAAAAATGACGTCAAATACAGCGTAGAAAATTTCCTAACCTGTTTAGGTTATTACACTAGTTAATCGGAAATTTTTAAGTTTAATGTTCTGTGAGGGTGTGTATGCGTGTGATCATTATAGGGGGTGGTGTCGTTGGGGTGACGAGCGCTTGGTATCTTGCTGCGTCCGGTCATGACGTCACGGTTTTAGAAAAACATTCAGGCGTGGCAATGGAAACTAGCGCGGGTAACGCTGGCCAGATCTCTCCTGGTTACGCTGCACCTTGGGCAGCACCAGGGATTCCGCTTAAAGCGATAAAATGGATGTTTCAAAAGCATGCACCGCTAGCCGTTCGTCCAGATGGGACTCGCTTCCAACTTTCTTGGATGTGGAGGATGTTACAAAACTGTACTCTGGATCATTACCAAGAAAATAAAGCCAGAATGGTCAGAATTGCTGAATACAGCCGCGATAGTTTGAGAGCGTTACGCCAAGAAACTGGCATCCTTTATGAAGGACGCCAAGGCGGAACACTTCAACTTTTTCGCACCCCACAACAATTCGATAATGCCGCCAAAGATATCGCGGTACTGAAAGCGGCGGGAGTTCCCTTTAATTTATTAGAATCACATCAACTAACGTCCGTTGAACCAGGCCTCGTGAACAGTCTCGATAAATTGACTGGCGGATTACAGTTACCGAACGATGAGACAGGTGACTGCAAATTGTTTACGCAACGCTTAGCACAACTCGCTGAGCAGGCTAACGTTAAATTTCTTTTTGATCAAAATGTAGAACGATTAAATGTTGAAAATAATCGTGTTACTTCGGTTATAGCGAATGGTAGCAGGTTGCAGGCAGACGCAATTTTAGTAACTGCCGGCAGCTGGTCGACGTCTTTACTCAACGGATTGGTCGATATACCAGTTTATCCATTAAAAGGGTATTCCATTACATTACCTATTACAGATGAAACGCGCGCGCCTGTGTCTACCGTCCTTGATGAAACCTATAAAGTGGCTGTTACGCGTTTTGATCAGCGGATTCGTGTGGGAGGGATGGCTGAGATTGTTGGTTTTAACAGCGAACTGCCTCCGGCTCGACGAGAAACACTGGAGATGGTCGTTAATGATCTCTATCCTAATTCAGCCTCGTTGGCCGAAGCCCATTATTGGACTGGTTTGCGCCCCATGACACCTGATGGTACGCCTATTGTGGGCAAAACCCCGATAAGCAACCTCTTTCTTAATACGGGCCATGGCACGTTAGGATGGACGATGGCTTGTGGCTCTGGACGATTAATCGCAGATATTATTTCCGGTCGTAAAACCGATATTGCCGCGGATGATTTATCTGTTTATCGTTATCTACCTGGTTTTGAAGCACAAAAATAACATTTACAGTCGCTTAACGGCTGAATTAAGGAGCAACCTAACGATGTCTAGGCCGATAAGGGCAACTGTCAATACTACCGCATTGAGCCATAATTTACGCACAGTGAAAGCGTTAGCACCGGCATCGAAGGTCTGGAGCGTGGTGAAAGCGAATGCCTATGGACATGGCCTTTCTCGATGTTATGAAGCACTAGCGTTTACTGATGGGTTTGCATTACTTAATTATGAAGAGGCTATTCTGCTGAGAGAAGCGGGGATCACTCAGCCCATCTTATTGTTAGAAGGCTTCTTCAAGCCTAACGATTTACCGTTGATTGATGCTTATCAGCTCACAACTGCGGTTCATAGCGAATGGCAACTCCAAGCATTAGCTAATTTCCCAGCGAAAAAGCCGATAGCGGTCTATTTAAAAATCAATAATGGAATGAACCGCTTAGGATTTTCGCCCGATGAGGTGCTCACTATTTGGCAGCGACTTAAGGTCTTACCGTCAGTGGGTGAGGTAACGTTAATGTCACACTTTGCCCGAGCAGATGAAAATTCAATCTTTCTTCGTGAGCCACTACAGCGCTTAGCGCAGGCCACTACTGCTATTTCAGCGCCACGTTGCTACGCCAACTCTGCTGCGACCTTATGGCACCCAGATACTCATCATCAATGGATCCGTCCAGGCGTTGTATTATACGGTGCTTCACCGTCTGGTCGGGCGGTGGATATTGAGCCCTACAATCTCCGCCCAGTGATGGGGTTACATAGCGAAATTATTGCTATCCAACAGGTCACAGCGGGTGAGGGGATTGGCTATGGCCACCGCTATACCACCACCGCACCTCAGCGGATCGGTATTATTGCTTGTGGGTATGCGGATGGATATCCGCGCCATGCCCCTTCTGGAACACCGGTGTGGGTCGCAGGAAAGCTGTGCAAAACAGTGGGGACAGTGTCAATGGATATGCTTATGGTCGATTTGACAAACTGTCCTGAGGCTAATATCGGTAGTGATGTCGAATTATGGGGAGCCCAATTGCCTGTCGATACGATCGCAGAAGCGGCCGGGACGGTAGGGTATGAGTTATTGACCGCGGTGACACAGCGAGTCCCCTTTACGACGTTAACCTAGCCTATTTGACCGAAGTTAGCGTTCCCTTTATTTTTAAGCTGGTCAGCCAAGCGACAGTGGCCAGCACACCGCCAAGTAACATCATGATCCCCAATGCAAAGTATGGCGATAACGGCAAGAGTAGCACGACCAAGCTTCCTCCCGCACCACCGGCCATCTGAATAAAGCCTAACAAGGCTGACGCAACCCCTGCGTTCTGTTGAAAGGGCGCCAGTGCATAGCTGGTAGCAGGGCCCATTATAAAGGCTAATCCTGCCACTGATATCGCAACAGGGATCATATAGCTCAGCCAGTGAGCGAGGATAGTAGCCGCCAACAAATAAGGCTCAGAGAGAAGTATTATGCCCGCTGTTAGCATAGCTAATGCGCCTATCATTAGGCAGAACGGTCGGCCACACTTTGGAATAATACGATTTGCTGTTGCACTGACTGCCATGATCCATAAACCATTCACCCCAAAAATAAGTGAAAAGTGGAAAGGGGACAAGGCGTCATGTTCCATTAAGACGGTCGGAGCTAAGGAAACATAGGTCAATACCATGCCTAAGGCACTGGCGATTGAAAACGTAAACGCAAGAAATGCGGGTTGTTTCGCAATAGAAGCGTATGTCCGGGCTGGGAAGGTAGCACTGCGCTGGGTTGTTACAGGACGCGTTTCTGGCAGCCATTTATAGACGACGATCATTAGCCCAAAGGCATACAGAAATAGAAATCCGAAAGGCGCTCGCCATCCCCAATAATGCGCAAGCATCCCTCCGAGAAGCGGAGCTAATGCAGGAACGATATTCAAAGAGCCATTAAGAAAGCTATAAGCGCGGGCAGCATCATCGCCTTCAAGCCGATCGCGTACTCCACTGAAGGCGACCACTGCCGTACAACAAACGGCCATACCCTGAATAATACGTGCGACTAGAAAAATAGGCCAATTGATTGCCAAGGCTGCTAGGGCGCTGCCAAGGAGATAGAGTATAAGCCCTAACAACGCGATAGGCTTTCGGCCATAATTATCGACTAAAGGCCCGGATATTAATTGACCGACACCCATGACCAGTAAAAATAAGGGTATCGTTAATTGTATGTTACTGACAGGAGTCTGCAAACCCGACGCAATGTAGGGAAGTGTAGGAAGAAATAGATCAATTCCTAAGGGTGAGAGCAACACTAAGCTGAGTAATAAGGCAATAAAATAGCGTGGGGAGATCATCAATCTTCTTCTTCTAATATACGTAAACCAACACGTGATATCGTGTCGTCATCTTTTTCCGCGACAGTGAGTAGCAGTTCTGACCATTGTAAGGCATCCCCCACGACGGGGTTACGCCCTAATTTTTCGACCATCAACTGGGATAAACTCATACCATGAAAGTGCGCGCTATTTAATGTCAAACCGTAGACAGAAGCAACTTGTTCTATCGACGCCTGGCCATCAAGAATAAAGTCGCCGAAGAAACGTTGGTCTAAATCGATAGGGGGTGTTTGACTGAACATATTGCCTAACGCCGATAAATCGCGCTCGCGCCCAATCACACACAAAATATCATTTTCACGTAGCCGAGTGGATCCACGAGGATGCATCAGAATATTATCACGGAATAGCGCAGTGATCCTTGTGTGTTCTGGCATTTTGAGTTCCCTTATGGGGGCATTGATACACCAATTCTCGGAGCCTAATTGATAGACGTATTGTTCCCAAGGACTATCGGGATGAATATCTAGGCTATTACGTTGGAACGGATAGACAGTGCGCGGCACAATGACTTTAGCTAATTTTGCGGCATATGAAAGGCTACTGCCCTGAAGAAGTAAAGACACCATCACGACAAAAAAAGCGATATTAAAATAGAGCGAGGCGTTATCTAGCCCTGCCATCATCGGAAATACGGCGAGGATAATGGGTACGGCACCACGTAACCCCACCCAGCTAATAAAAAATCGTTCACGCAAACTAAAACTTTTGAAAGGGAGCAATCCGGCAAATACTGAGAGAGGTCGAGCAATAAAGATTAACCACAAAGAGAGTATCAGCGCCGGGAGAGCTATTTTCCACAGGTCACTTGGTACTACCAGTAGGCCTAACACAATAAACATGCCGATTTGACTGAGCCATGCTAATCCATCAAAGATCTGCGTGATACCGGTACGGTTACGAATGCCGCTGTTACCCAGCCAGCAACCTGTCAAATAGACAGCAAGAATGCCACTGCCACCCAGTAATGTCGTTAGGGCAAAAACCAATATTCCACCGCTTACCGCCAGCAGTGGGTAAAGCCCTGTCGGCAGAGAAATACGATTGATGAGTTGCTGGAGGGTAAATCCGCCTAACAGGCCGATTAGAATACCCAAGCCAAATTCGCGCACCAAGTGGATAACAAAACTCGTATCAATATTGTGATGATGCTGTTGAATCATTTCAATTAAGGTGACAGTCAGGAAAACAGCCATCGGATCGTTACTGCCCGACTCAATTTCTAGCGTAGAGCTTACACGCTGATTCAAGCCCTTATCCCCAATCAAGGAGAAAACGGCTGCCGCATCGGTTGAACCGATAATGGCACCAATTAAAAATCCTTGCATCAGATCGAGGTGGAATAATAGTACGGCGATAACGCCTGTTAATCCAGCCGTGATCAGCACACCTACCGTTGCTAATGACAACGAAGGCCAGATAGCGATTCGAATAGAACGTAAACTTGTACGCATCCCCCCATCAAGCAGGATCACCGCTAAGGCTAGGTTTGACACCAAATAGGCGACAGGGTAGTTATTGAATACGATACCACCAATACCTTGTTCGCCGGCGAGCATGCCTAAAACAAGAAAGATGACAAGGATCGGAATACCCAATCTAGAAGAGAATGAGCTGAGCAAAATACTGGCGGTGACTAAAACCGAGCCAATAATAAATAAACTATTGATTGTGTTTGAATCCATATTAGCTCATTCCTAACTACCACTGAAGTAGTGAGAGTATTACATATTTTCGGCAATATGTGTGGCGCTTAATGACCAGTAGATGAATAAGAATAACCTTATCTAATAGGATTTTTTTATAAGTACAGAATAAAAAGCTAGTTTTGAACCCAATAACCCCTTTATTATCAATTTTTGACTAGAATAACTCGCTAAAATCACCTTCCATTGCGCTTAATTTTAGAAAATAAGTTAACTCAGGATATAAATATGTTAAAAAAACAGTACGCTTTAGCCGCCTCGTTGGCCGGCGCGAGCCTTCTATTTTCGCAGAATCTTTTAGCTCAGCCTCTCTCAGTCGGGGTGGCAGCCATATGGTCTGAATCGCCCTATCATAATACCCAGGATCGGACTGTTCCATTCCCGTTAATTAATTATCAAGACGAGAACGTCTTTTTTCATGGCTTAGAGGCTGGATACTATCTCTATCACGGAGAAGCCGACCAATTTTCCATAATTGTAAACACGACTGGGCAGTATTTTAATCCGCATCGTGCGCATCATAGCGCAATGAGTGGCCTAGATAAGCGCCATCTGACGATGATGATGGGGGGAGAGTGGACGCACGTTGCCACCTGGGGTGTGGTGAAAACGGCCTTGACCGGTGATGTGCTTAACCAGAGTAACGGTTTGGTATGGGACACTAATTACCATTATCCGCTGCAATTTGGTGCGCTTTCTGTGATCCCCGGCGCTGGTGTAACCTGGCAGAGCACCAACCAAACTGATTATTACTACGGCGTTTCAGGTAAGGAATCTCGTCGCACAGGGATTGACCGCTACCAGGCCAACGACAGCTGGTCACCTTACGTGGATATCAGTGCTACCTACCCGCTGAGCCGCGATTGGACGGTGGTGGCAGGCGCTCGCTATACCCACTTTGACAACGAAATTAAGCATAGCTCAATGGTCGATAAGTCAGGACAAACCACCGTATGGACTGGCGTTAATTACCAATTCTAAGCCAGAGTACTCTCCCAAAGATGATTTTGGGAGAGTTTCGTTAAAGCCGATGTGGGGCGAACTTAACCGTTAATTCTGCTGAAGAGGTACAAGAAGTGATAAAAGGCTGAGATATGCGAGCAGTTTCCACACAGACCATTGTTTTATAGCCTTCATCACTCATATCCGCCATTGATTGAGAGAGCGTCGCCCCAGGATTCCAAGTGACAACGTCACTATTCCCCCTATGATGGATCCGTATCTCCCGCTTTAGGAGTGAGTCATGAAGGATTGATTCGGGCGCGGGGTGGGTGAAAATGCGATCTACTTCGCCATGGTAAGTCTGTTCCCCATGTTGCGAGCCCAATACGTTACCTTTGACTTTATCAATATAAGTCGTACCTAAGCCACTGACACTCACCGCTTCGCTATCGCCAACCTGGAAGTAACTGTGCAAGGCCGCGGTAGATTCTATTTCACCTTCAATGCGCAGGGTAAGCTCGCAAGATTCGGCACTTAATGAGGCCTCTAGTGCTAAGGTGAAATCATGCGGCCAAATTTCCCGTGTGTCAGCGGTTTGTGTTAACTGCATCGACACCTTTACCCACTGTGCCGTCTCATGGCATTCGCCTAGCTCCCAAACAGAGATTCTAGCGAATCCATGTGAAGGTTTTCCTACGGGGCCAAACCATGGCCAGCAGATCGGGACACCACCGCGAATCGCTTTACCTTGGGTAAATTCAGTGTTGTCGCTTAACCAAATAACGGGAGGTTGATTCAGTGGCTGCCAAGCTATCAGTTGGCCACCTTGCAATGAAAATGCGGCACGAAATTCGGGATGCTCAATGATGAGTAGTGTTAAGTCTCCTTGTACCCGAAGAGAGCAGAAGGGTGAGAGTTGCTCGACGACAGGGAGTTCAAAAAGGGAGGATTGCATAATTGTCTCCTAAAAAAAAAGGGCAACCGAAGTTGCCCTTATTCACAGTGCTGATGATTTATTTCCCTGCAACCAGTGCAACTAAATCAAGAACCTTGTGAGAATAACCCGTTTCATTGTCATACCATGAAACCAGCTTGACGAAATTATCGTTCAGTGCGATACCCGCTTTGGCATCGAAAACGGACGTTAACGTTTCACCGTTGAAGTCAGTTGAGACGACGTCATCTTCAGTGAAACCTAAAACGCCTTTCATTGCGCCTTCAGAAGCCGCTTTGATTGTTTTACAGATTTCTTCGTAAGAGGCTTTCTTCTCTAAACGCACAGTTAAGTCGACAACTGATACGTTCGGAGTTGGGACACGGAAAGCCATTCCAGTCAGTTTACCATTCAACTCTGGTAAAACTTTACCTACTGCTTTCGCTGCACCCGTAGAAGATGGGATGATGTTTTGGCTTGCACCACGTCCACCACGCCAATCTTTGTGGGAAGGACCATCTACTGTTTTTTGCGTTGCAGTGGTTGCATGAACAGTGGTCATCAGACCTTCGATGATTCCGAAGTTGTCGTTGATCACTTTAGCTAACGGTGCTAGGCAGTTAGTTGTGCATGATGCGTTGGACACGATATCTTGGCCGTCATATTTGTCGAAGTTAGCACCGCGAACAAACATTGGGGTATCGTCTTTAGAAGGACCAGTCAGTACCACTTTCTTAGCGCCTGCAGCGATGTGCTTACGCGCGGTCTCATCAGTCAGGAAGATACCGGTTGCTTCAGCAACAACGTCAACACCTACTTCGTTCCACTTCAGGTTAGCTGGATCTTTTTCGCTGGTTACACGGATTTTTTTACCGTTTACAACCAGTGCGCCATCTTGAACTTCAACGGTACCGTCAAAACGACCGTGGGTTGAGTCATACTTCAGCATGTAAGCCATATATTCTGCGTCTAACAGATCGTTAATCGCGACGATTTCGATGTCTGAACGTTGTTGAGCAGCACGAAACACAATGCGACCGATACGGCCAAAACCGTTGATACCTACTTTGATAGTCATATATTCCACCAGCTATTTGATAGTGAATAAAAGGTTGGCAGTAAAATTACAAAAACCGCTTCATACGTCAAGCTTAATCGTGTCAATTACTGTGGGAAATCAATTCTTCGCCTTTTACGAAAAGAGAGGGCCAGCTTAGGTATTGGTCCTAATGTTCGAAAAAAAAGACTAATTTGTTATCCATTTGTTATAATGAAGAATTGGATTGTCTAGTGGGATTTATTATGAGCAATGAGCCATCATCTTTGTCGTCTCTCAATGATATGCAACGTTACGTTACGCAGGAGAGAGGAACCGAACCCCCTTTTAGTGGAGCCTTACTGCATAATCAGCAAGAAGGCTATTATCATTGTATTGTCTGCCACTCCCCCTTGTTTTATTCTGAGACAAAATACGACTCTGGTTGTGGATGGCCCAGTTTCTATCAACCGGTATCGGATGATGCTATTCGCTACTTGGATGACACGAGCCATAACATGCATCGTATCGAAATTCGCTGCGGCCAATGCGACGCCCATTTAGGTCATGTATTCCCTGATGGGCCTCAGCCCAGTGGCGAACGATACTGTGTTAATTCTGCATCCTTAAATTTTACCGATGCAACGGGTAGTCAAACGAAAGGATAGGGCCACGATGAGTGCAGAGTTACAGCGCGTCTTAGCAGAGATGACGCCAGAAGTGTACCAACGTTTAGTGAATGCCACCGAGACGGGGAAATGGCCCGATGGTGTAGCGTTAACGCCGGATCAAAAAGAGTATACCTTACAGCTTGTCCTAATGTGGCAGGCTCGCCATAACGATAACCCCCAGCATATGTCTATTGCTAAAGGGGGCGAGATGGTCATGAAAAGCAAGCGACAACTGAAGGAAGAGTTCGGTATTGTTGACGATGTGACGCGTATTCAACTCGATTAAATAAAGGGTGCACGACTGCACCCTTTTAGTCTTTTACTCGCTGAGTTCGCCACGCAGATTCCGTTGCATCAATACTCGAATTTCCTCAGCAGGCAACTGTTGTGAGAGTAAATAATGAAGTTTGGTCAAGGCAGCCTCAACGGTTAAATCACTGCCACTGACTACGCCCGCTTGTTCTAAAGCATTACCCGTTGCATAGCCTCCCATATTGACCTTTCCAGACATACACTGTGTCAGGTTTACAACAACGATCCCCCGTGCATATGCCTCAGCTAAAACGCTAATAAAAGCAGAAGATTGTGGCGCATTGCCGACACCATAAGAGCGCAAAATGAGGGCTTTTACGGGCTGGCGCAGGAAGTTGCTGACGACATCAGGAGAGATGCCCGGATAGATAGTGACGACACCAATGGGTTGCGGCGTGATGGGGTGGACAATGAGGTCACCTTGCATAACAGGTGCGGGGGGCGTATTGAGTTTCTTGATGTGGATACCCGCTTCCAGCAGTGGCGAAAGATTTGGCGATGCAAAAGCATTAAACCCGTCCGCATGGGCTTTCGTCGTGCGGTTTCCACGAAACAGCGTATTATTAAAAAATAATCCCACCTCGTTAATCGGATAATTTGCCGCGACATATAATGCATTAAGCAAATTTTGCTGCCCATCAGAACGCAGTTCAGCCAAAGGGATTTGTGACCCTGTCACAATGACTGGTTTACCTAAGTTCTCTAGCATAAAAGAGAGCGCCGATGCGGTAAAGGCCATGGTGTCGGTGCCATGCAAGATTACGAAGCCATCATATTCTTGGTAGTGGTCACGAATATCATTGGCGATCACTTGCCAATCTGCTGGCGTCATATCGGAAGAGTCCATCAACGGCGTATATTCATGAATAGTAAAAGCTGGCATTTCATGGCGATGGAACTCAGGCATTAGCTCTAGCTGCTGCTGTAAATGCCCTGACACCGGAATATAACCCTGTGCGGAACGCTGCATACCAATCGTTCCGCCTGTGTAGGCAACATAAATATTTTTTTTCTGCATAACGGACACCGAGTAGCGAGATAAAATAAAAAATAATGCTGGAGTATAGAAACTTCATCAGAAGAAATACAGCCCGACGAGTGTCGGGCTGTGAGAGTTAATTAATCACACCACAATTTACGCACCAGGCGTAACGATTTTGCGGATCACCTTGTTGATTGAAAAGCCCAGGCTGCTGCGTAGCTTTAGTCATTACTTCTGAAAGTGGAGCAGGCAACCATGCTTTCACTTGATCAGGAAGACGTGCTGAAGCCGTTGCTTGCATTTGCGAGAATAAGGTGTCGAACCAAGAAGGATCTTGCTGAATCCATTCCAGCGAAACCTGTTGAAGGTGGGCCAAGGATTGCGCTTTCTTGACCGCATCATCAAAGTCCCCAAGGGCATCTACGAGACCGTTTTGTCTCGCATCCTCACCGGTCCAAACATGTCCTTGACCGATCTCATTAATCTGCTCTGGGTTTTTGTGACGTGATTGTGCAACAAGGTTTACAAAGTTACGATAACCATTTTCAATGGTCAATTGCATCATTTGTGTCACTTGCTCGGGTAAGGCTTTGGTCATTGAAATATCGGCCAGCGGCGAGGTTGAAACGCCATCGGTATGGACACCAATAGAACCTAGCGTGTTCTCAACGGTATTAATAACGCCAAAGATACCAATAGAGCCAGTGAGGGTAGTGGGGCTGGCAATAATGTAGTCGGCAGGGGTAGAGATCCAATAGCCACCGGATGCTGCAAGCCCCCCCATCGAGACAACAATAGGTTTGCCCTCTTGTTTCGCAGCCATCAACTCTTCGCGAATTTGTTCTGAAGCCGTGACGCTGCCGCCCGGACTATTCACCCGCAGAATAATCGCTTTGATTGCTGGATCAAGGCGTGCCTCTCTAATTTGTTGCGCGGTCGTCTCTCCGCCGACATTATCATCACTGGCAGGCCCGTCCATAATTGCCCCATTAGCAACAATGACCGCAACATTAGGCTTAACGCTGGTCGGTTTTACAGGGGCTGAATAATCATAAATACTGACCTGTTTGAAGGACTTGCTCTGATTATCCCAACCGAATATCTTCGTCAGTTCTTGCTCTACGTCTGCATGGGTTTTTAGTCCATCGACTAAATGCGTATCTAACGCATACTTGGCCGTATCGCCACCATTGGCTTTCAGCGCTGTAATGATCGCGTCAGCACTAGGGAATAGTTGCTGCGCAGTCATGTGGCGATTAGCCGACACGGTGGTGAGGTAGCTTTGCCATAATTGCGTGATCCAACGCGTATCGGCATCACGTGCGGCAGGCGACATATCATCCCGCAAGAAGGGTTCTACTGCGGATTTATAAGTGCCTACGCGGAAAACGTGCGAAGAGACCTTAAGCTTGTCTAACAGCGCTTTGAAATACAGGTTATTCGTTGCCATACCATGTAAATCAATGGCCCCCTGTGGAGAAAGATACAGGTGGTTAGCATAACTGGCGAGATAGTATTGGGCTTGGGTGAAGTTATCACCATAGGCATAGATTGGCTTACCAGCAGCACTAAATTCCTTTAATGCTTTACCGATATAGTTTAGAGAGGGTTGATCGCCGCCTGCGAAATTATGGAGATCTAACACTATGCCAGTAATAGACTGATCGTTTTTCGCGTGGCGGATAGTATCGACTAATTCAAATAGCGCATTTTCTTGACGGAGCTTACTATTGCTTCCCAGAAACTCTTGGCCCAGAAGCTTAGTGATTTTTTTATCTTGTGATGGTTGTTCCACAATTACGCCATCAAGGTTTAACACCAGAGCTTGTTTCGTATTAACTGTACGGGTCGGTGTTGAATCATGAGAAACGACTCCCCATATCACAATCCCGGATAATACCAGGATAAGTAAGAAAAGATTTAGAATACACTCTCTTACGAAATTGATAACACGCCATAGGCCACTAAAAACCCTGACTATAATTCGCCACGCAGTGCGCATAAATTCTCCATTTATAAATAATATCTAATGCTTAGACGGTCCAAGAAAAAACTTGTCATCTATCCTAAAGAGACCCGGGTGAAAAGTCAGCAGTTAATCACCAAATACTGTTACAAAGCCTGTTGTTATGTCAGACTCCAACAAACCACCACCGTTAAGGGGAATAGCATGGATTCATTAGAGTTACTCTTACAGCGCCGTTCGGTCTCCCGATTAACCACACCCGCGCCTGAAGGTGAAGTGCTAGAGCATATTTTACAAGCGGGGGCTCGTGCGCCGGATCATGGTGGGCTGAAACCTTGGCATTTTTCATTGATTCACGGTGAGGGATTACAACGTTTTAGTGCACTACTTCGTCAGGTCTCTATTGATGACCAGCTAGACGATAAAGCAATTGAAAAAGCGACTCAAGCACCGTTTCGCGCGCCGCTAATTATTACCGTTGTCGCTCGTTGTCAAGCGCATCACAAGGTACCAGAATGGGAACAAGTGGTCAGTGCAGGCTGCAGTGTAATGGCCATGCAAATGGCAGCCCAAGCTCAAGGATTCAACGGTATTTGGCGTTCAGGTGCATGGACTGATCATCCGACCGTTCGTCAGACCTTTAACTGTCAGCCACAAGATAAGATAGTCGGCTTCCTTTATCTTGGTACCCCGCAGTTTGCTGCGGTATCGCCTGTACAGGCTATCGATCTTGGCCCTTATGTCAGTGAATTCTGACAGAAAAATTTTTTGAAATCGGTAATAGTAGCGTGTTGATTGTCTGCTAAACGATCACTCTTTCTTACCAAGATTTAGGAATATATTTTTCTATGCGAGTGTTTATTGCGGAAAAACCCAGTCTTGCCCGCGCAATTGCCGATGTTCTCCCAAAGCCCCACCGTCGTGGAGAGGGGTATATTCAGTGTGGTCAGCAAGATATTGTCACATGGTGTGTTGGACATCTTCTGGAGCAAGCACAACCTGACCAATATGATCCCCGCTATGCACGATGGGCTCTCGCGGATTTACCGATCATCCCCGAAAAATGGCAACTGACGCCACGCAGTGATGTTAAAAAACAGCTCACGATCATAGGAAAGTTATTGGCCGATGCGACCCAAGTTGTCCACGCGGGGGACCCTGACCGCGAGGGGCAGTTATTGGTTGATGAGGTCATAGACTACCTGGGTTTACCTGCAGAGAAACGCCAACAGGTTCAACGCTGTTTAATTAATGATCTCAACCCACAGGCCGTGGAGCGGGCGATTACTCAGTTAAGAAGTAATAGCGAATTTGCGCCACTCTGTATTTCTGCACTCGCAAGAGCGCGAGCAGATTGGCTGTATGGGATCAATATGACCCGTGCGTATACCTTATTTGGACGGCAGGCAGGTTTTGATGGCGTGCTTTCGGTCGGGAGAGTCCAAACCCCTGTCCTAGGACTTGTGGTGCGTCGTGATGAAGAGATAGCGAATTTTATTACCAAGGATTTTTTTGAGGTGAAAGCCTTTATCTTGGCAGAAAAACAGCCTTTTACGGCGACCTGGGTACCGAGTGAAGCCTGTGAGGGGTGGCAGGATGAAGAGGGGCGATTACTCAATCAGAGCCTTGCTGAACATGTGGTTGAGCGTATAACGCAACAACCAGCAGTTGTTACACAATATCAGAATAAAACTGAAAGTGAGAGTGCTCCCTTACCTTTCTCGCTTTCGAGTTTACAAATAGAGGCCGCGAGACGTTTCAACCTAGGCGCACAACAAGTTCTCGATATCTGTCAAAAGCTTTATGAGACGCATAAGTTAATTACTTACCCTCGTTCTGATTGCCGTTATTTACCGGAAGAACATTTTGTTGGACGTCAATCAGTCCTCGACGCGCTCCAAACCCATTTACCTGAATATCAATCCCTACCCGACGAGCTAGACCTTAGCCGGCGTAATCGTTGTTGGGATGATAAAAAGGTCGATGCTCACCATGCGATAATCCCGACCGCTAAACGGAGTGCCGTCAAGCTTAGCGAACACGAAAAGAATATCTATGGACTGATTGCTCGACAGTATCTGATGCAGTTTGGAGCAGATGCGCAATATCGTAAATGTGTGATCGAGCTTGAAATAGCAGGCGGGAAATTCGTGGCCAAAGCACGTTTCCTTTCCAGCGCGGGATGGCGAGTATTACTGGGTGCCAAAGAGCGTGATGAGGAAAATGATGGGGCAGTATTACCTGTGGTCGCGAAGGGCGATATCTTGCTCTGTGAAGGCGGAGAGGTGGTAGCAAAAAAGACCCAGCCGCCGAGGCATTTTACCGATGCTACGCTGCTATCGGCCATGACCGGAATCGCACGATTCGTTCAAGATAAGGCGCTTAAAAAAGTACTCAGAGAAACCGATGGGTTAGGAACAGAGGCCACGAGAGCTGGGATTATCGAATTACTGTTCAAACGCGGTTTTCTAGAAAAGAAAGGACGTTACATTCACTCGACAATTGTTGGGAGAGGGTTAATTCATGCGTTACCCCAACCCTCGGCAGCACCGGATATGACCGCGCATTGGGAGTCGACCTTAACACGTATCAGTGAAAAACAATATCGTTACCAAGACTTTATGCAGCCTTTAGTCGATACCTTACATCAGTTAATTGGGCATGCACGACAGACGCCGCCTACACGGATATTGAGGGAGCTGGCTAAGCACTCTCCGGCAAAACCCGCTTATAAAAAGCGGGTGGCAAAAAAGGCTTAGAGATCGAACTCTGACCAAACCGGGGCATGGTCAGAGGGTTTTTCCATTGCCCGTAAAGGGTAATCAATACCACTAGCAATGAGACGAGCGTTTAAAGGCGCACTGGCGAGTAATAAGTCGATGCGTAAGCCACGATTATCGTCAAAGCCTTTCGAACGATAGTCGAACCAAGAAAATTGGTCATTGACGTCAGGATTGATTTGTCGCCAGGTATCGGTTAATCCCCAATCCAGTAACGTTTCCATCCATTCACGTTCTTCAGGTAAAAATGAGCATTTACCGCTTTTTAACCACCGTTTACGATTGACTTCACCAATACCAATATCGGCATCGGTAACACTGATGTTGACATCTCCCATAACCAAAACATGCTGATCCGGACTGAGTTGTGTCATTAGATGCTGATTCAGGTCTGCGTAAAATTTCTGCTTAGCGGGAAATTTAGTGGGGTGGTCACGGCTTTCGCCTTGCGGGAAGTAGCCATTTATCACCGTAACGCTTTCTCCTGAAGGAGTAGGGATTTCGGCCATAATTATACGACGTTGGGCCTCATCATCGTCAGTAATAAAGCCTTTTTGTACTTTGAGTGGTTCAACTTTTGTCATCAGTGCCACACCGTAGTGACCCTTTTGACCATGATAAAAGACGTGATAACCCAACGCTTCGACTTCTGCTTGTGGAAACATATCATCGTGAACCTTAGTTTCTTGTAGTCCAATAACATCAGGTTGATGTTGTTCAACTAAGGCAGCGAGTTGGTGTGGGCGGGCACGAAGGCCATTGATATTAAAAGAGACAAATTTCACGCGACATCCTAATTCATTCAGTTTTCATTATGGTAACGAGATCTGATTGGAATGTCATGGAAGAGATGTATAGGAAAACAAAGAAGTGGTGGTGGGAGAAGGATTCGAACCTTCGAAGTCTGTGACGGCAGATTTACAGTCTGCTCCCTTTGGCCGCTCGGGAACCCCACCTAATACTAAGCCACACCGGTCTTCAGGTGTGGCGTCATACTAACAAACTTGATTGATGAGTAAAGAATTAATCATCACGATTAAACCGATTGCTTCGTTTTTGCGCGAAAGGCGACTCATTTATAATCAAATTAATTAAACTAAAGTATTATCGTCCGATTTCCATACACAAATACACGCTGAGCTAACACTTTATCCACGGCGCGACTTAATACATTCTTTTCTACATCGCGTCCTGCGCGGATCATCTCCTCAGCGGTATAGCTGTGATCAATATTAATCACATCTTGCATAATGATTGGACCCTCGTCCAAATTATCATTGACATAATGCGCTGTCGCACCAATAAGCTTCACTCCACGTTCATAAGCTTGATGATAAGGTCGTGCGCCGATAAAAGCGGGTAGGAACGAATGATGAATATTAATAATTTGATTAGGGAAGCGTTTAACAAATTCAGGGGTCAACACACGCATATATTTAGCCAACACGACGTAGTCGGGTTGGTACAGGTCAATACAGTCTGCCATTTGTGTATCGTGGGCTTCGCGGGTTAAGTCATCATGACTAATATGGATAAAAGGAATATCGAAACGTTCGACCAAGGATTTCAGCGTATCATGGTTACCGATGACTGCAGCAATCTCAACATCCAAGCCACCAAAAGCGCTTTTCATTAATAGATCACCTAGGCAGTGAGCTTCACGCGTCACCATAATCACAATACGTCGGCGTCCTGCAGTATGAAGTTCACGCAAAGAACCACTCGGTAATGCTCCATCGAGATCCGCTAACAGAGTGGAATCGTTGAAGATCCCCTCTAATTCCGTCCGCATGAAAAAACGCCCGGTGCGATGATCAACGAATTCGTTATTTTGTACGATATTCAACTCATGCTTGTAACAAATGTTGGTAATTTTAGCGATCAATCCCTTAGCATCGGGACAGATAGTGCGGAGAATTTTACGTTCGATATTTTTCGCTGACATTAAAGCTGATCCTGTGTTGCATCATATTGCGGTACCGCTCAACAAAAGTTAGCGAGCACAGCACTTTTTGAATTTTTTTTGTGAGCCGCATGGACAAGTCTCATTACGGCCCGGTATTTTATGAACCCCATCAATATAATACCAGTGATTATTTTCACGGACAAAACGCGAAGTTTCATAAATCCAAGCCGGTTGTTGGTGACTTGTGTATCGAGCGAAGAAGGTGACGTAAGCCTCTTCAGCTGAACGTCCAGGATAAGCCTCAACAATCGTTAAGCCTTGCCATTCCGTTGCAGCACTATCCTGTTCTAATAAATGCAATAAATTAGTGTCACGGCTCGTTGAATACCAAGTCTTTACAATATAGGGAAAACACTGCAACGCATATGCGGTATAGCGTGTTCGCATTAACTGCTCAGCCGTTGACGCATGGTAATCACCCTCGATTAAGGGTTGGCAGCATTGTACTAGAGGGGTGAGACTGCCACAGGGGCACTGGTCTGGGTGCACGATATTTCCTCTCATTGAGTCTTGAAGTATGTCTAAGAGTCTCATTTCACTATTATTGAACAACGCGTCAAGAAAGTTCAGCTATACTCGTTGCAGTATTCAAAACTGAGTATGGGGTTAGTCATAAAAAAACCCAATCGGTCTGTAGTATAAATGAAAGTGTAGGTAGATGAGTGTGGAAAATTTTTTAACCAATAAAGTGGTAGTGATCATTGATAACGATCCGGTCTGTGACGCTGTACTGGCAGAGTTTCTAAGCTATGCTGGGGCAGAAGTTATGCAAACAGATAGCGGTGAGGAAGGATTGGACCTCGTTGAACAACATGATGTTACGCTCATTATCTGCGGACTTAATTTGCTGGATATTCCAGCGGTACCACTGGTTAAACAGTTGCATGCCTCTACGATTCAAACGCCTATTATTGCCCTCACCGATACTCACGATGTAAACCTCATTGCTGCAGTGATGAGATCGGGAGTTTACGATGTGATTCTAAAGCCCCTCACTGACGTTTCAGCCTTGAAAAAGTTACTTATTGAGGCAATCTATCCCGATATGTTTAGTTCGAATGTCGATGAAAGCGATAAGTTGCAGGAAGAATGGAACCATCTTGTATCCTACCCTGAAGAATCCTTGGCATTACTAAGAAATCTACAACCTCCAGCCCATTTAAAAGTTGCCGGATGTCACGTCGGTTATCGACAACTTAATACTAGCGACAATAATGGGTTAATTATCGATATTGCTGAGTTATCGGACCACGAGTTTGGATTTTATATTTTTGACGCGGAGTGGGTAGGAGAATATGGTGCGGTTGCCGCGCTATTGTTCAGAGCCTTTTTTAATGATTTATTGAAAAAGCAAATTGCTGCTCATCCGGATAACCTTCCTGCATTAACATCAGTGCTTCATGACTTACAATTACTGTTAAAAAAATCAGGGCTACATGGAGAATATCCGCTCGTGATTGGTTACTTTAACCGTTTGCGTGGACACCTCTTAATCGTAAATAGTGGTTTATCTTGTGTGATCCATCATGATCAACAGCACACTTCTTTAATTAAAAATATGGCATTAGGGCGATATTTCCACGATTCTGCACAAGAACAGCGGATACTATTGAACAGTGGTGAATGTGAGGTGTGGAATGGCCCACGCAAATTGTGGCTCCGTTTTCATTGAATAAAGTAGCGAACCTTCATAATAGTTAAACTATTTTTATTTTTTTCTGGATAATTCTTACTAATACTTATGCTAGTATTCACACTCTTTAAAGGATATTTTGGCAATTCGCCAACTTAACGAGGTTTGTTTGATGTCTGCTCACGTTTCTAAAATTAGAAAAGCTGTTATTCCTGTTGCAGGTTTAGGTACTAGAATGTTACCTGCGACAAAAGCGATCCCCAAAGAGATGTTACCTCTGGTTGATAAACCATTGATTCAATATGTGGTTAACGAATGTATTGCAGCGGGCATTAATGAAATAGTGTTAGTCACTCATTCTTCTAAAAACTCTATCGAGAACCATTTCGACACTAGCTTCGAATTAGAAGCGATGTTAGAAAAGCGTGTTAAGCGTCAGCTTTTAGATGAAATCCAAAGTATTTGTCCTCCTCACGTGACAATCATGCAAGTGCGTCAAGGTGAAGCAAAAGGACTTGGCCACGCGGTAATGTGTGCACACCCCGTTGTAGGGAACGAGCCTTTCGCGGTGATCTTGCCAGACGTCATCATCGATGAATACGAATCAAATCCTAAGAAAGATAACCTTGCTGAGATGCTGTCACGTTTCGAAGCAACGGGCCATAGCCAAATCATGGTTGAGCCTGTTGAAGACGTTACGGCGTATGGTGTTGTGGATTGTCAGGGAGCAACACTGCAACCTGGCAACAGTGCGCCAATGGTGGGGGTAGTTGAGAAACCTAAAGCTTCTGAATCGCCTTCGAATTTAGCCGTTGTTGGCCGTTACGTGTTATCCGCGGACATCTGGCCTTTATTGGCTAAAACACCTGCCGGTGCAGGTGGAGAAATCCAATTAACTGACTCTATCGCTATGATGATGGAAAAAGAAACGGTTGAGGCTTATCACCTGAAAGGCGTCAGCCACGACTGTGGTAACAAACTAGGTTATATGCAAGCATTCGTTGAATACGGTGTGCGTCACCCGGTTTTAGGTGAAGATTTTAAAGCTTGGTTAGCGGACAACGTAAAATAACTTGCTCTACCTGAGTTGTCATAGAAAATTCGCCATTAAGTGGTAAGGTTTTTCAGTTAACTTTTTAAGAAGGCCGCAGCGGTCAACGCTGCGGCCTTTTTTTTACTACTCGTGGATAATGCCTTTAGCAACATAAAAAATCCGTAATCTATCGTAGATAATTACGGATTTTCGCACCGCCACCGGATCGGCCTAACTATTAAGAGGCGGTTTTTTAGCTTTTGATTAGAAATTTATCTAAGGTATCGCCTTGATCAAGAGCTTTTTGGATGGCTAAAGGTGTTCGTCCTTGCCCAGTCCAAGTGTGATGGTCACCTGATAGATCGATATATTCATATTTTGCCGGACGCTTCTCACGTACTTTTTTATTTTCATTTACCGGCGATTCCGGTTGAACTAATTCACTGATATCAATTCCTTCCGACAGTATCATCTCTCGGATTTGATCAAGTTTTTTTGCATGCTTAGCGGCCTGAACACCTTCACTGGCTAGCTCTTCTCGACGCTCTTCGACGATAGCCGTAAATTTATCCAATATATCAGTGAGTATTTCTAGTGAAAAATTACGCGCCTCAGCACGTAAAAAACGGTAATTGTTTAAGGCGAGTAGCTGATCACTCATAAGAGATCCTCATTCCATAATTCATATTAGTAATTTTTATGATATTACTTAGAGTTATCTTTTGGCAACGTGTTCTAGAATTAACCGCATTTATTAGCTTTACCGATTTAGCTAACCTGACTTGCGATCGTCTATGGTATGATCACGATTTCTATTTTTGATGAGAAACGTCTGTGGCACAGCTCTATTTTTACTATTCTGCGATGAACGCAGGAAAATCCACGTCTCTATTGCAGTCCTCTTATAACTACCGAGAGAGAGGAATGCATACGCTGATTTTTACTGCAGAAATTGATGACCGATATGGTAAGGGGCGGGTGGCATCAAGAATTGGTTTATCGAGTAGCGCCGCGTTATTTAGTAAAGAGACTGATTTATTCAATGAAATTAAACAGGCCAATGAAGTCCAAGCACTTCATTGTATTTTGCTAGACGAGTCGCAGTTTTTAACTCGAGAGCAGGTAAAACAATTAATCTACGTCACTGATCATTTGAATATTCCAGTGCTTTGTTATGGACTCCGTACTGATTTTAGAGGCGAATTATTTGAAGGCAGTTTATATCTGTTGGCCTGGGCAGATAAGCTAGTCGAATTAAAAACGGTTTGCCATTGTGGGCGTAAAGCGAACATGGTTCTTCGCTTAGATGCTGAAGGGCGTCCTTTTCATGATGGTGCACAAGTGGTTATCGGAGGTAATGACAAATATATTTCTGTTTGCCGTAAACATTATTGGCAGGCGATTGAACAAGGAAGTGAACAAGCCATTTTCGGTTATCCCGCAGAATAGTCACTAGGGAATTAAGAGATAATTGTGATTAGGGCGAAAAATTACGCTTACCCTTATTGCACTTTATCAGTGCGTAAATTGTGACTCTAGGTTAAATGGCACTAAAATGGTGCGTCGCGCTATAGTGACTCACCTTTTTGGTGCTTATATTCATTTCATTAATAGTAGTTGGGTTTGTATTCACGATCCTGATACATTCTTTCCTAATCTTTCTAACACTTTCTTAAAAATTTTTAAGTAGTTTATCGTTCATCGCTCACTTTATAGAGGGTTAGCGCTGTTGGCATAAAAATTGCTTTTAGATGTTTATAGGGAGAAACTCCTATCATCTAGTAGATGCTTTTATAAGTAAAAGTATTAATAGTGAACAATAAGGTGATTATCAGTGAGATACATCACATAGAGTTCATAGCAGACTATCAAGTTGACCATTTAACGAGTAAAAAAATTGTCAATTGTCTGTAAAGTTAATGTGTGAGTAACAGATTGGACAGACAGGATTTATAGTCGGGAATAGCCCTATAACAATAATGAATAGTATGTGGAGTCGTAATATGAAATTGACTAAAAAAGTGATCGCTACGGCCGTATTGTTAGCATTAACCACCAGTGAAGCGGTAATGGCTGCGCAAGTCCCAGCCGGGGTCCAACTTGCCGATAATCAGACCCTCGTTAAGGGGAATGGTGGGGAGGTGCAGTCACTCGATCCTCATAAAATCGAGGGCGTTCCAGAAAGTAATGTTAGCCATGACCTTTTTGAAGGTTTAGCCATTTCGAATAATCAAGGTCACGTGGTACCTGGCGTGGCGGAGAGTTGGGAGCAAAAAGATAATAAAGTTTGGACTTTCCACTTACGTAAAAATGCAAAATGGTCAAATGGTAAACCGGTTACCGCACAAGATTTCGTTTACAGCTGGCAGCGTTTAGCTGATCCGAAAACTGCTTCCCCTTATGCGAGTTTCTTGCAATATGGCCATGTCGAGAATATTGATGCGATCATCGCCGGTAAATTACCCTCTGAGAAACTTGGCGTGAAGGCGTTAGACGCTAATACGTTACAAGTTACGCTTTCGGAGGCGATTCCCTACTTTTACAAACTGACTATCCATCCGTCATTGTCACCGGTTTATGCACCGGCTATCAAAGCTTATGGCGATCAATGGACCTCCCCGGCACATTGGGTCAGTAATGGGGCTTATACTTTAGCGAGCCATACGGTCAATGAAAGCATTGTTGTCGTCCGTAACACCAATTATTGGGACAATGCCCACACCGTAATCAATAAAGTGACCTTCTTACCTATTTCTTCCGAGGTCACGGATGTGAACCGTTACTTCTCTGATAACGGAAGTGATATAACTTATAACAACCTGCCGATTGAGCTGTTCAAGAAATTACAGAAAAATAATCCTAAAGATCTTCATGTTGATCCCTACCTCTGCACTTACTATTACGAAATCAATAATAAGAAAGCCCCTTTCACTGATGTCAGAGTGAGAACGGCACTTAAGCTAGGCTTAGACCGGGACATCATCGTCAATAAAGTGTTGGCACAAGGCCAAACACCTGCCTACAGCTTTACCAATCCTGCGACAGATGGTATTCAGCTTGATAAGCCAGAATGGTTCTCATGGAGCCAAGAAAAACGTAACGAAGAGGCTAAAAAATTATTACAAGAGGCGGGTTATGGTCCTAACCATCCGCTGCAATTCTCATTACTCTATAACACCTCTGACCTGCATAAAAAATTAGCCATCGCGGCAGCAGCTATTTGGAAGAAAAATATTGGTGTTAACGTTACGCTGGTTAACCAAGAGTGGAAAACCTACATTGATTCTCGCCATCAAGGCAGTTTTGATGTCGCACGTGCGGGATGGTGTGCAGACTATAACGAACCGAGTTCGTTCCTAAACTCTATGCTGTCGAGCAGTTCAAATAATACATCGTTCTTTAAAGATGCTAATTTCGATAACCAGATTGCTAAGAGTGTTAACGCTTCAGACGAAGCAAGCCGAAGTGCTGCATACGGTCAAGCAGAGAAAATTCTGGATCAGCAATCGGGAGATATCCCAGTTTTCTATTATGCCAACACGCGCTTAGTTAAACCTTATGTCGGCGGCTATACCGGAAAAGATCCTCTCGATAATGTTTATGATAAAGATCTCTATATTATTAAGCACTAATTTTGCAGGCAATACCGGCGTGAAAGCGCCGGGTTAACTCGTTTACTTAAGCCTGATAGGTGAAGCAATGTTGACATTTATTTTCCGTCGGTGTGTAGAAGCCATTCCGACCCTTTTTATACTTATTACTATTTCATTTTTTATGATGCGTTTGGCGCCGGGGAGTCCCTTCACCAGTGAGCGCAGTCTGTCACCGGAAGTGATGGCGAATATCGAAGCCAAATACCATCTTAATGAGCCTATCGGGCAGCAATACTTCAATTACCTTGTCCAATTAGCCCACGGTGACTTTGGTCCTTCTTTTAAATATAAAGACTATTCAGTTAACTATTTAGTTGGCCAAGCCTTTCCAGTGTCAGCAAAATTGGGCCTTATCGCCTTTATTTTTGCATTGGTGGTGGGGGTGAGTGCGGGGATTTTTGCCGCACTAAAACAAAATAGTTGGGTGGATTATACCGTCATGGGGATAGCGATGACCGGGGTGGTGATCCCCAGCTTTGTGGTGGCTCCACTGCTGGTGATGTTGTTTGCTATTTCATTAAAATGGCTACCGGGCGGTGGCTGGAACGGTGGACAGTGGCAGTATGTGTTATTGCCAATGCTTGCATTATCACTTGCCTACATTGCGAGTATCGCGCGGATTATGCGTGGCTCAATGATCGAAGTGATGCACTCTAATTATATTCGTACCGCAAGGGCGAAAGGCCTTCCAGTCTACCGAATTGTTCTCCGTCATGCTTTACGTCCGGCGCTATTACCTGTCATTTCCTATATGGGGCCTGCCTTCGTGGGGATTATCACCGGTTCAATGGTGATTGAGTCAATCTTTGGTTTGCCTGGAATTGGACAACTTTTTGTTAATGGTGCACTAAACCGTGATTATTCTCTGGTCATGAGCCTGACGATTTTAGTTGGTGTTTTAACAATAGTATTTAATGCGATTGTTGACGTGCTTTATGCCGTTATTGATCCAAAAATTCGTTATTAAGCTGGAGACCGGCATGTTAGCAAGTAAAAAAAATAGTCAGGCGGTCGAAGCTTTTACAGAGCAACTCGATATCGAAGGGCGTAGTTTATGGCAAGATGCCCGCCGACGCTTTATTCATAATCGCGCAGCACTATTCAGTCTGATTGTGTTGTTATTTATTGTATTATTTGTCATTTTTGCGCCAATTTTATCCTCATTTGCCTATGACGATACTGATTGGTCAATGATGTCTGCAGCACCCGACATGGTATCTAAACACTATTTTGGTACCGACTCTTCTGGCCGTGATTTGCTGGTCCGTGTAGCGATTGGCGGAAGAATATCGTTAATGGTGGGCGTTGCATCAGCCATTATTGCTGTTATCGTGGGCACCTTTTACGGTTCGTTGGCCGGCTATTCAGGCGGAAAAGTTGACGCAGTCATGATGCGCATACTGGAAATTCTTAACTCTTTTCCTTTTATGTTCTTCGTTATTTTGCTGGTCACCTTTTTTGGTCGCAATATCCTGTTGATATTCGTCGCGATAGGCATGGTCTCATGGCTTGATATGGCTCGTATTGTCCGTGGACAAACGTTAGGTCTTAAGCGCAAAGAATTCATCGAAGCGGCACAAGTGGGCGGGGTATCAACGGTAAATATCGTTATACGCCATATTGTACCTAACGTACTAGGTGTGGTGGTGGTCTATGCCTCATTGCTGGTACCCAGTATGATTTTGTTCGAGTCATTCTTAAGCTTTTTAGGTCTGGGTACACAAGAGCCACTGAGTAGTTGGGGAGCGCTGCTGAGTGATGGGGCAAACTCAATGGAAGTCTCTCCTTGGTTATTGATGTTCCCGGCGGGATTCTTAGTTGTCACACTGTTCTGTTTTAATTTTATCGGCGATGGCTTACGCGATGCGCTTGATCCTAAAGACCGCTAGGAGGAACGATGACTTCATTAACACAGCACCCATTACTACTTGATGTTAAAGATTTACGCGTCACTTTTAGTACGCATGATGGAGACGTCACGGCCGTCAATGATCTGAATTTTTCACTTAAACCGGGAGAGACGCTAGGCATCGTTGGCGAGTCAGGTTCCGGAAAATCACAAACCGCCTTTGCGCTGATGGGGTTATTGGCCAAGAATGGCCGTATCGGTGGTTCAGCACGTTTTAATGGCCAAGAGATCCTTAATCTCCCTGAAGCCCAGTTAAACCGACTGCGTGCTGAAGAAGTGGCCATGATTTTTCAAGACCCGATGACCTCCCTCAATCCCTATATGAAAGTCGGTGATCAGCTTGTTGAGGTATTGTGCCTCCATAAAGGGCTAAGTAAGAAAGAGGCATTTAAACACTCTTTACAGATGTTGGACGCGGTCAAAATGCCGGAAGCACAGAAGAGGATGGCAATGTATCCTCATGAGTTTTCAGGAGGGATGCGTCAACGTGTTATGATCGCGATGGCACTGCTCTGCCAGCCAAAACTACTGATTGCTGATGAACCTACCACAGCATTAGATGTGACGGTTCAAGCGCAAATCATGACATTATTGAACGAGCTAAAACAAGAATTTAATACTGCTATTATCATGATTACGCATGATCTCGGGGTGGTCGCGGGCATTTGTGACAAAGTACTGGTGATGTATGCTGGCCGGACCATGGAGTACGGTAGCGCTCGAGATATTTTCTATCGACCCGTGCATCCTTACTCACAAGGTCTGCTTAACGCTGTACCGCGTTTAGATAGCGATGCGGAGAGTTTACTGACCATCCCAGGTAATCCCCCTAATTTATTGCGTCTCCCTAGCGGTTGTCCTTTCCAGCCACGATGCGCTTATGCAACCGAGACCTGTCGCCAGTCGCCACAACTCGAAGCCTTTGCATCGGGTCGTCTACGCGCTTGTCACCACCCTCTGGAGGTCGCACGATGAACGATATCGCGCTACAAGATAGAAAAGTTTTACTCGAAATAGCTGACTTACGTGTGCATTTTGATCTTAACGACGGCAAGCAGTGGTTCTGGCAGCCCAAGAAAAGTGTAAAGGCTGTAGACGGCGTTAGCTTACGGCTTTACGAAGGAGAAACCTTAGGCGTGGTCGGGGAATCCGGCTGTGGCAAATCTACACTTGCCCGTGCCATTATTGGTTTAGTGAAAGCCAAGGGTGGACGTGTCACATGGCTGGGGCGCGATTTATTGGGGCAAGATGAAAAGGCCTGGCGTGAAGCCCGTACGGATATACAGATGATTTTCCAAGATCCGCTCGCGTCCTTAAATCCACGCATGACAGTGGGCGATATCATCGCTGAGCCGTTAAGAACCTATTATCCAAAAATGGCTAAACGTGAAGTGAGCGAGAAAGTCCGTGCCATGATGATGAAGGTGGGACTACTGCCTAACTTAATTAACCGCTATCCTCATGAATTTTCAGGAGGGCAGTGTCAACGTATTGGGATAGCGCGTGCGCTGATCTTAGAGCCAAAATTGGTCATTTGTGATGAGCCTGTGTCGGCACTGGACGTCTCTATCCAAGCGCAAGTCGTGAATCTTTTACAGAAATTACAGCGAGAAATGGGGCTATCGCTTATTTTTATTGCTCATGACTTATCGGTAGTTAAACACATCTCTGACCGCGTCTTGGTGATGTATCTAGGTCATGCTGTGGAGCTGGGGACTTATGATCAAGTGTATCATCAGCCTCTGCATCCTTACACGCAAGCCTTGATGTCGGCAGTACCGATTCCTGACCCAGATAAAGAGTTAATAAAGCAGGTGCAATTACTTGAAGGTGAGCTTCCTTCTCCCATCGATCCGCCTTCAGGGTGTGTCTTCCGTACACGTTGTCCACAGGCGGTGGCAGAGTGCGCAAAGACTCGACCTGTACTGGAAGGCAGCTTCAGTCATGCCGTCTCTTGTTTAAAAGTCGATCCGCTCTAACTAAAAACGCCCTAGTTTCGGCTAGGGCGTTTTAGGAATGACTTATTCTCGCCACAAGATATGGCAGAGTTTATGGTCTTTTTCTCTACACAGCAGGATCCGGGCAAAAATATCGGTAATAGGCGCGTCTTCATCTTCGCCTAATCCAATCACGACTTCAGCGAAGAAGTCTGGATTTAAGTCAAAATCAACATGTTCTTCCCAATCAGCTGAAGGATCGTGAAGTTCTGCGCCTCCGCGTGATTCAAATTGCAGATTGAAAAGGAGAGTGTCTGCAGGGTCTAAATTATCGGCGGCCAGTTCCAAGAAAATATCATAGGCTTGTTCAAGTGTTTCATCTTCGGTGAGGCGATTGTTTAAATCCATAAGTGACCTAGTTATTTTCAGTGGGAGATGCGAATTAGGCTGTTTTACAATAATGGACTTAAGAAGTAAAACAATCGTTCGACAATTCGTTTCCAATAAGGGCGATGTAACCACTTTTCTCTAGAGAGTAGGGTTGAGCGAGCAATATAATCACGTTGTACACAATCCAGATCATGACCAAAATCGATATCGTCAATCACTAAGGTAATTTCAAAGTTTAACCATAAGCTGCGCATATCCAAATTGACCGTCCCGATCAGGCTGAGCTCGCCGTCTATTAATACACTTTTGGTATGCAGCAAATCCTCTTCGAAAAGGTAGATATTCACGCCAGCATCCAGTAACTCGGTAAAAAAAGCCCGACTTGCCCACCCAACCAGTAAAGAATCATTTTTCTTCGGTACAATCAAGCTTACCTCCACACCACGCAGTGCCGCAGTGCAGATGGCATGCAAAAGATCATCACTGGGAACGAAATAAGGCGTCGTCATGATCAGGCTTCTGCGCGCGGCATAGATAGCCGTTAATAACGCTTGATGAATAAGATCTTCAGGAAATCCTGGGCCAGAAGCAATGACATGGATAGTATGTCCAGAGGATTGTTCAAACGGCATACTCACGCGTTCTGGTAGCGGGGGAAGCACTCTTTCGCCAGTTTCGATTTCCCAGTCACAGGAATAGACAATTCCTAACGTTGTGGCGACAGGCCCTTCCATGCGAGCCATTAAGTCAATCCACTGACCGACGCCAGCGTCTTGCTTAAAGAAGCGTGGGTCAACCATATTCATACTGCCTGTATAGGCGATTGCGTTATCAATTAAGACGATTTTTCTGTGCTGGCGTAAATCTAAACGACGGAGAAAGAAGCGGAAAATATTGACCGGTAGCGCTTGAACCACGTCAATGCCTGCATGACGCATACGTTCAGGCCACGTACTTTTAAAGAACTGGCGACTTCCTGCACAGTCAAGTAACACTCGGCAGCTGACACCGCGACGGGCTGCGCTGATGAGTGCATTCGCGACATGATCGCTTTTTCCTCCGGGTTGCCAAATGTAGAAAACCATTTCAATACTATGGTGAGCAAGGTTGATATCACGGATTAGCGCAGTCATAACGTCTTGTGCGCTGGTAAGGAGTTGCAGCTGATTTCCTTTTACCCCCGGGATACCTTGACGATTTTCGCAAAGATTAAACAGGCTAGTGGCAACATCACTGGTGTGGCTGGCAAAAATATGTTGGCAGCTTTTTAAGTCCTGAAGCCATTGAGCAGTCGCTGGCCACATGCTGCGTGCACGTTCAGCACGGCGTCTGCCTAGATATAATTCGCCAAAGGCAATATAGGCAATCACGCCTAACAGAGGGAGAAAGAAAATAATGAGTAACCAGACCATGGAGGAAGAGACTGTTCGGCGCTTTATGAGAATTCTGACGGTAACACTCGCAATCAATAGCCAATAGCTAAAAAGAATGACACCATTTAATACGCCATAAAAAGTCGCTGAGGTCATAGTTCTAATTGAATTCCCAAGAAAAGTTGAGTGTAGTGTACGTGGAGTATAGGGAATGTAAACCTATTCTATTTTTTTACCCTGAAAGAGAATTAATCTGAAAATAGGGGTAAAGAAAGAGATAAGATTGAAGCAGATCCAGCGAAATAAGCAATATAGTTAACTAGAAATAGCGAATAAACTGCTTATTAGTTATGTGATTTATGTGATTATGGGAAAGGTCACCCTCTTGCGTGTTCACTCATCGCGGAGAGGAAAACCCTGACTTCTCCGCTGAGTGGTGTTTGAACGGATTAAAATACGCGTTTAAAAGGTCGTACGGTAACGGTTTGATAGATACCCGCCGCAACGTAAGGATCATCATTCGCCCAAGTTTGTGCCTGGTCTAATGACAGAAACTCGGCGATGATCACTGAACCTGAAAACCCTGCATGCCCAGCGTCTTCACTATCGACAATTGGCATAGGTCCTGCGGTCACGAGACGGTCCTCATCTTTTAAAATCTGTAAGCGGGCGAGATGGGCTGCTCGCACACTAAGACGCTTTTCTAATGAATCTTTGTTATCTTCCGCGTAAATGACGTAAAGCACAGGGATACCTTTGTGGGTAGGGTAAAAGAGGGAAGTTACTGCAATATGACGCAGCGCGCAATTAAAAGCTGAGGATATTAAATTTCTTTGACTGTAATGAAAACGGCATTGAAACTGATTGTTATTTGCATTTAGAATGGCGATAACCCGTTGAGCGAAAGAATACTATGAGCAGTCTAACCGAAGAGTTACCTAAACGTGGATCGATTGCGATAATCGTCTCTATTGCATTGCATGGTGCAGTGATTGCAGGATTACTGTATGCCTCAATCAACCACGACTTCCAGTTACCGCCTCCCCAGCAGGCCATTAACGTCTCCTTGGTCGCGCCAGAAGTTCAACCTGAGCTTGCCGCTAAAAGTGCGCCTGCTGCTACCCAACCGGTATCGACCGCGGAGCAAACGCCTGTACCACAAGTTGAGCAACCTCCAGTGGAACAGAAAGTCGCAATACCTGTAGAAAAACCTAAGCCCAAACCGGTAAAAAAAGTGGTTCATAAACCGGTCCATCATGAGAAACCCAAACCTGTGGTGCATAAACCGGTAGAAAAGCCGGTCGAACATAAAACGCCGCCGACGGAAGATAACCCGTTTAATCAGCGCAATACGCAGCCTCAAACGCGCGCTCAAACGGCACCGCAGAAATCGACCGACCAGCAAAAAAGTGTCTCAGAGGGTAAGCCTCAGCGCTTAGCGACGGTCAATCCAGCTTATCCTGCGCGAGCATTGGCATTGCACGTAGAAGGCCGAGTACGCGTTAAATTTGATGTTGATAATAATGGTGCGGTGGACAATATTGAAATTGTCTCGGCTGACCCGAGAGGAATGTTTGAGCGGGAAGTCAGACAAGCGATAAAACGTTGGCGTTATGCTCCCGGTCGTCCTGCGCAAGGACAAACCTATAATATTATCTTTAAAATCGATGGCAGTTCATCAATCGAGTAATATTCAAAGCGTGAAAGAACCTTCACGCTTTGTTAAGAGGGCGTTTAGTGGTGAAGCCCTTGGATATGTTCTGGAAGTGAGCGAGGCTTACCTTGCTCATCTACTGCCACATAGATGAATACCGCTTCAGTAGTACAATAACGTTGGCCAATTGGTTCTGAAGAAACCTTCTTAATCCATACTTCAACATTAATCGTGATTGAACTATTGCCAGTCTTAATGCAGCGAGCATAACAGCTGACTACATCACCTACGGCAACCGGCTTAAGGAAGGTCATACCATCGACACGCACGGTCACGACTCGGCCTTCTGCAATCTCCTTAGCCAGTATCGCTCCCCCCATATCCATTTGTGACATTACCCAACCGCCAAAGATATCACCATTGGCATTTGTATCGGCTGGCATGGCTAGGGTACGTAGTACCATCTCACCTTGCGGGCTTCTTGTTATTTCGCTCATCACATTGCTCCACAATATAGTTATTTTATCATTCGCGGTTATTTATTGGTCTGTGGCATATGACGCCAGATAAAAAGCCCATTCAGTAAGGTGAACACAACGGTCAAGATAGTCAAACCAAACATCTTAAAGTTCACCCATACCGATTCGGGTAGCCAGAAGGCGACATAGACGTTGAGTAAGCCACAAAAAATGAAAAACAGAACCCATGCATAGGTCAACTTGCGCCAAAGGCTGTCGGGTAGTTGTAAGTCTTTACCTAACATCGACTGAATGATCGGTTTCTTCATGAAAAATTGGCTATAGAGTAGGGCCAAAGCAAAGATGCCGTAGATCGCCGTTACTTTCCATTTTATAAACTCGTTATTGTGAAAAATGAGGGTGAGTGAACCGAAAAGAGTCACCAAGATAAAGGTCACCCAAGTCATCTTCTCAATTTTGCGATAGATAAACCACGTTGCAATGAGAGTCAGGGCTGAAGCGATAATCAATGCTCCTGAAGCCACGAAGATATCGTACAGCTTGTAACATATATAAAAAGCGACTAAAGGTAAAAAATCGAGTAACTGTTTCATTTTTATGTCCTAAAGCAGCCTAACATTAGGCTGCAAGGTGATTAACGGATCTGTGCGGCAACGCGATAGAGATAGATCAATAAAAGCGCTGAAGTCAGGTGGGCCAATACATTACTCACCAGCAGAATAAGGCTATTAGGCATTAAACCAAAACTGCCAAATAAGAAGGTCAGCGCAATTCTTACCACAAACCAGGCAATCACTGCTGGAGCAATAAGACGGATATTCTTCCAAACCAATGGCACACTTTGCTTCATGGTTTTCAACAAGCCACGATCTTTTTCGAGAAGCAGCACTGGTGATAGTGAGAACAACACCATTAATACAATCCCGGGCACAATCAAGACATAAAAGCCGAGTTGTACAATAGTGGTTAATAAAAAGGTCTGAATGAGCAGTCGAGGCCAGACGGGGGCACTGGCACCAATAGCACGAATTGCGCTAGTGGCTTGACCTTGGGCAGTAGCCGATAGATATTTTAATACGCCGCCCACCAGTAAGGTGTTACCAATTAAGGCAGAGAAGGTCATTACGGCCGAGATGTGCATTAATACGCTGCGTTGGTCTTCGCTCATATCTTGTAATAGACCGAACAGCGATTCGGTACTTTGGCCACTTTGTAAGAAATCACCTAAAGGGTCTGTTGAAGGTAGAAATGTCTTGAGCAGCAATACCGTAACAAAGGCTGAGAGCAGTGAGATCAATATCAACGGCTTGAAATGCTGCGTAAAATGCTGGGCAGCGTCACGGTAAAATGGTTTGGCCGTGAGGGACATGAAAACTCCTTGATGTATAGGGAAAATTTGCGCCAATTGTACATGGATAAGCACCTAACTGGCACAGGACTTACATAACTTTCTATTATATCTATTTATCAGCGTTATTGGGTAACTGCTTCATCGAGACTTTCATGAAGTGAATCTAGAAATACTGGTTAAAATTGATCTCGATCAAGGCATTGTTTTATATGAATTAATTACATCATTATTCACATGAATTCAATCGATAAACGCGCCAGAATAGGCACAATAATTATAGGTGTTTACTTTTAGTCACTTTTTATCGATAAGTTCAGGAGTTTTTATGAAAGCGCGTAAAATTGTACTAGCCATGGCTCTTGTGTTTCCAGCAATAGTCTCTGCGCATCAAGCGGGTGATTTTTTTATCCGTGGTGGCGCGGCTTTAGTTCGCCCAACAGGGAATTCTGATAATGTCTTGGGATTGGGATCGTTTAATGTTAGTAATAACACCCAGTTAGGCTTAACTTTCACCTATATGGCAACCGACCATATAGGTGTGGAACTGTTGGCAGCGACGCCATTCAGACATAAAGTGGGCTTACGCTCTACCGGCAACATTGCGACGGTGCATCAGCTTCCTCCTACGCTAATGGCACAATATTATTTCTTGGATAATAGCTCTGCATTCCA
Organism: Rosenbergiella gaditana; assembly: GCF_018494065.1. Classification (GTDB taxonomy): domain Bacteria; phylum Pseudomonadota; class Gammaproteobacteria; order Enterobacterales; family Enterobacteriaceae; genus Rosenbergiella; species Rosenbergiella gaditana. Next base: position 172,258 of record NZ_JABBFR010000001.1, read on the forward strand.
ACCTTATGTCGGGGCTGGGATTAACTATACGACCTTCTTTGATAATAAATTTAATGATACGGGTCGCCAAGCAGGTCTCACTGATTTGCGTCTCAAAGATTCTTGGGGTTATGCGGCACAAGCAGGGGTGGACTATCAGTTGACCGATCACTGGATGCTGAATGCTTCAGTCTGGTATATGGATATCAAAACCAAGGTACGCTTTAAGGCGGCAGGTGAATCACAGTCTATTGATACGAAGATTAACCCAGTTGTTTTCTTTTTAGGCGCCGGATATCGTTTCTAACGATTTTAAAAGAAGGCCGTGTTAACGGCCTTTACATCATGGTTTACTTAATTTGCATACCATTTACAACTGAACGAACGCCTGGCACGGTACGGGTGACATTAACCGCCTTTTGCGCTGCCTGTGCAGAACTCACAAAACCGCTTAACTGCACACGTCCTTTGAAGGTTTCAACGTTAATTTCCGTAGAACGTAAATCCTTCTCACCTAATAGCTTCGCCTTCACCTTAGTCGTCACGACGGTGTCATCAATGTAGCCACCGGTGCCTTCATGTTTTGGTGTTGGCGCACAACCCGCCAGAGATAATCCGAGGATGGTCGCTAATAAACCCGTTGTCACTATTTTTGCAAACTTCATTCGATGCCTCCCTGTTGAATCTAGATTGGATAGTGATCAGTTGATCAGCTCAAATTTAGCCTATTAATAAGAAATCTACTAATATTTCTATGCGAAATATGAATCTCACTCACTGAGTTGGCGACTTTTTCGTAGCGTCCTTCAGCTCAGCAACAAAGCGCTTTAACGTCTCAAGTAAACGGACGGGATCTTCTGCATGCTGCTCGATGATCTTCACTGTGGCTGAGCCTGCGATAGCACCTACAGCGCCTGATGCAATGGCTGCACGCACTTGTTCCGGTTGTGAAATACCAAACCCCTGTATCGCAGGAGGTGCGCCATATTGGCTCAGCTTTTTCACCAAATGGGCGAGGGACGTCGTGGCACGGTTTTCTGCCCCAGTGACACCAGCACGTGACAGGAGGTAGGTGTAACCTTGCCCCCATTGACCAATGGACTCAATGAGCGCGTCATCTGCATTCGGTGGACAAATAAATATCGGTGCAATGCCATGTCGGGTTGCGGCTTGACGGAAAGGCAGAGATTCTTCGATAGGCACATCAGCGATCAATACGGAGTCTACACCGGCTTGTGCACAGCGCTGGTAAAACTCATCAATCCCTTGGCTGAAGACTAAATTCGCATACATCAGTAATCCGATAGGGAGTTGAGGATATTTAGTCCGAACGGTACGCAAGATGTCAAAGCACTTTTGAGTGGTGATTCCGCCAGCAAAAGCGCGCAAGGTTGCAGTCTGAATTGTCGGGCCATCGGCCAGAGGATCAGAGAAGGGGATACCGAGCTCCAAGGCATCCGCCCCCCCTGCAACCAGGGCATCAATGATTTGCAAAGAGAGCTCAGGGGTTGGATCACCTAAGGTTACGAACGGGACGAAGGCGCCTTGTTGTTGTTCAGCTAAACGGGAAAAAAGCGTTGCGTAACGGTCCATTAAATTTCTCCCCGCTGTTGTAGGATGTCGTGAACAGTGAAAATATCTTTATCGCCACGCCCTGAGAGGTTGACGACCAAAAGTTGCTCTTTCTCAGGATCCGCTTTAGCCAGCTTGATCGCGTGGGCGAGAGCGTGCGAGGATTCCAATGCAGGGATAATTCCTTCAGCTCTACATAATGCTTTAAAAGCATCTAATGCTTCATCATCGGTGATCGAAACGTAATCGGCACGCCCAATACTATTTAGGTAGGCATGTTGTGGGCCGACAGAGGGAAAATCTAGGCCAGCAGAGATCGAATAAGACTCTTCGATTTGTCCTTCTTCTGTCTGCATCATCGGCGCTTTCATCCCAAAATAGATACCGGTACGACCATGTTTCAAAGGGGCACCATGCTCTCCGCTTTCAATACCATGACCCGCAGGTTCTACACCGATTAACTGGACTTCTGGGGTGTCGATAAAGTCTGCAAACATACCAATGGCATTGGACCCGCCGCCGACACAGGCGATTACGGCATCAGGTAGACGACCCTCTTTCTCCAGAATTTGCTGGCGAGTCTCTTCACCGATCATGCGCTGGAATTCGCGAACGATCGTGGGGAAAGGATGGGGTCCAGCTGCGGTCCCCAACATATAGTGGGCGGTTTCATAGCTGCCAGACCAATCGCGCAGCGCTTCGTTACAGGCGTCTTTTAAGGTTGCTGAGCCGCTATGTACAGGAATAACCTCTGCACCCATTAAACGCATACGGAATACATTGGGGGACTGACGCTCGACGTCTTTCGCACCCATGTAGATACGACACTTCATCCCTAATAACGCACAGGCCAGCGCAGAGGCGACCCCGTGTTGACCGGCACCGGTTTCTGCGATGATTTCTTTCTTCCCCATACGCTTAGCCAGTAGTGCTTGTCCCAATACCTGATTGGTTTTGTGTGCACCACCGTGTAAGAGATCTTCGCGCTTGAGGTAGAGACGAGTCTGCGTTCCTGCCGTTAAATTTTGGCATAGGGTGAGGGCTGTTGGGCGACCCGCATAATCTTTGAGCAGCTGAGTAAACTGCTGCTGAAATTCTGGATCACGCTGAGCGCTGACGAAAGCGTCTTCTAATTGTGCCAGGGCTGGCATCAAAATCTGTGGGACGTATTGTCCACCGTACTCACCAAAATAAGGATTTAATAGTGTCATAGTCAGTATCCAATCAATTGTTATTGAGCGTGGGTTGCGTAAGTATTGATCGTTGCAAAAACGCTGTTCAGTTTTTGCTTATCCTTAATCCCTGGCGTCGTTTCTACTCCAGAATTCAGATCAACCCCCGCGCAGCCAAGGGCTAATGCCTGTGCGATGTTGTCCGCTGAGAGTCCTCCCGCCAGAATGATGTCATCAAGAGGGTGATCGGCTAATAACTGCCAGTCGAACGTTTGGCCACTGCCACCGTTGCCATTATCGAAGATATAACGATCAACGCCGATCCAGCCTCGATCCGGTAGATGCCCATCAATTTTAAAGGCTTTCCATATCTGGCAGCTAGCGGGTAATAAATCGCGTAGGCGGCGGATATAGGAAGGATCTTCACTCCCATGAAGTTGCACTACGGATAGGCCTAAGGCTTCAACTTTTAATACGATATCGCCAACTTCGACATCACGGAAAACGCCTACATAGCGAAGTGGGGCGCTTTCAATAATGGTTTTAGCCTGTTGTTCGCTCACATAGCGTGGTGAGGCTTCAACAAAAATTAATCCACCATACAGTGCACCGGCTTGATAGGCAGCTTCTGCATCCTGGCTACGTGTTAATCCACAGACTTTGTTTTCGCCCGATAGTAGACGTTTGATGGCAAAGCGTAGGTCATCTTCTGCCATTAATGATGAGCCGACCAGAAATCCTTGCGCATACTGATTTAAGGTTTTGATTTGAGCGTACTGTTGGATCCCTGATTCACTGATAACCAAGGTACCGGCAGGAAGCTGGTTAGCCAACTGGCGTGTTTTATCAGTATCGACAGAAAGGTCACGTAAATCCCGATTGTTAATACCTACCACTTCTGCTTGCAATGCAACGGCACGTACTAACTCTTCTTGGTTACTGACTTCGGTAAGGATCCCCATCTTTAACGCTTTAGCGGCATCGGCAAGAAGGCGATACTGCTCGTCATCTAACACAGAGAGCATCAGAAGGATGGCATCAGCTTGGTAGAAACGTGCTAACCAGATCTGGTAAGGGTCAACAATAAAATCTTTGCATAGCACTGGCTGGTGAACAGCTTGGCGTACTATCGGTAAAAATGAGAAATCGCCTTGGAAATATTTCTCATCGGTGAGTACCGAAATGGCCGAGGCATAGTCACGATAAACTGTTGCGATGGCTAAAGGATCAAACACTTCTCGAATCAGCCCTTTGGACGGAGAAGCTTTTTTGCACTCTAAGATAAAGGCGGGATTATGTTGACGCAGTGCCTCAATAAAGGAGCGGTCGCTGGGAATGACCTTAGCTTGAAAATCAGACAGTGGTTGAGTGGCTTTACGTGCCTCAATCCAGATTATTTTATCATCAACAATTTTCTGAAGTACGGTACCCTGCATATTATCCTCTTGCGGCTAACGCTGTAACACATTGATAGGCAGCACCACTACGCAGCATGTCGAGTGCTTTTGTCGCATTTTCACGTAGGTTTTCTTGGCCGAACAGTTTCATTAACATCGCAACATTGATAGCGATAGCGTGTTCATGCGCTTCCTTACCTTTACCCTGAAGTAATTGCTCTAAAATGTCACGATTTTCTTCCGGTGTTCCGCCCCGTAAGCTCTCTATTGGGTGCAGGGAGAGACCAAAATCTTCTGGGCTAATTTGATAACGGGTGATCTCATTATCCCTGAGTTCAGCCACTTCAGTGATCGTATGAATGGCAATCTCATCCATCCCCCCACCATGCACCACAGCTGCCCGCTGATAGCCCAATACCCGTAATGTCTCTGCTACGGGCTGCACAAGCTCTGGGCTATAAACTCCAATCAGTGCCAAAGGTGGTCGTGCTGGGTTAATCAGGGGGCCAAGAACGTTAAATAACGTTCGCGTGCCTAACTGTTTACGCACTGGCATCGCATGACGAAAGCCACTGTGGTAGTGCGGCGCGAAAAGAAAACAAAGATTCAGATCGTCCAGCGCTTCGCGCGCTTGGGCTGGCGGCATATCCAAATTAATCCCAAAAGCGGCTAAGAGATCAGAAGAGCCTGATTTACTCGAGACGCTGCGGTTTCCATGTTTCGCCACTTTATAACCACAGGCGGCCGCGACAAAGGCACTGGCGGTGGAAATATTAATACTGTTGGAACCATCACCGCCGGTACCGACGATATCAGCGAATAATGTATCTGGCCGTGGAAAAGGTAGGGCATGGTTAAGAAAAGCCGTTGCGGCTCCCGCGATCTCATGCGGTGATTCGCCACGCACCTTCATGGCAATCAGTAGCCCAGCCAAGCTCACCGGGTCAATTTCGCCTTTTACCACCGCAGAGAAGAGCTGTTCACTCTCTTGCTGGCTGATGTATTGCCCCTGATAGAGGCGTTCAAGTAATGCTTTCATGAGAGTCCCTTATCGTTTTAACGCCCAGGCCAGCGTTTGTTCCAGTAATTTAGCGCCATGAGTGGTGAGGATGGATTCTGGATGAAATTGGAAGCCACACACACGGTCCACGTCATGTCTGACCGCCATCACCATGCCATTGAATGTGGCATTAACCGTTAAGCTTGATGGAACGTTACTGCCGACCAACGAGTGATACCGTGCGACGGGTAGAGGACAAGGTAACTGTTGGAACATTTCTTGGTTATCATGCGTAATGTCTGAGGCTTTACCGTGTAAGATTTCATCAGCTTGCCCCACGGTTCCACCATAACTTTCGACGATAGCTTGGTGGCCTAAACAGATACCGATGATTGGAACTTTGCCCCGTAACTGTTTTAGCAGCTCAGGCATACAGCCTGCTTCACTCGGTGAACCTGGACCCGGCGATAACAACACAATGGGTTGGTGTAGGCTAGTGACCTTGGTGACCAACTGCTCTACCGGGACATTATTTCGGAAAATAATGACGTTATGACCAAAGGTACGTAATTGATCGACCAAGTTATAAGTAAAGGAATCAAAATTATCCACTAATAAGATATCAGCCATTAGAAGGTCTCCTGGCAATGATGGGCAGTCGCGATGGCTCTCAGCACAGCACGCGCTTTATTCCGGCTTTCATCGGCTTCGGACTGAGGATCAGAGTCGAGAACCACCCCTGCACCCGCTTGAACGGTGGCAATGCCTTTTTCGACGTAAGCTGAACGGATCACGATACAGGTATCGAAGTCCCCGGACCCGGTAAAATAGCCGACCGCACCGCCGTAGCTGCCACGACGCGTCTTTTCATGCTCGGCAATCAGTTGCATGGCGCGCACTTTCGGTGCTCCACTTAAGGTGCCCATGTTCATGCAGGCACGATAAGCATGCAAAACGTCTAAGTCGTCACGTAAACGGCCAACGACCCGCGAAACGAGATGCATAACAAAGGTATAACGGTCAACTTTGGTGAGGTCAGCCACATAGCGGCTCCCAGGGGTGCAAATTCGTGCCAAGTCATTACGAGCGAGATCCACTAACATAAGATGTTCGGACATCTCTTTTTCATCACTACGCATATCCAGTTCGATACGGCTATCCAAATCTAAATTGAGTGATCCGTCAGCGTGTCTGCCACGTGGCCGCGTACCGGCAATGGGGTAAATCTCGATTTGGCGATTTTGGGCATCGTATTTTAATGAGCTCTCGGGTGAGGCACCAAATAAGCTGAAATCTTGGTCCTGTAAGAAAAACATATAAGGACTTGGATTGCTTTTCTTCAATACGTCGTAAGCGGCGAGCGGTGAAGGACAAGGTAAAGAAAAACGTCGCGACGGGACAACTTGGAAAATATCACCACGGCGAATAGCGACTTGTAACGCTTTAACGACGTTACAGTAGGTTTCATCATCTTGATTACAGGTTAACTGCATATCCTGTACCGGGGCAGCCGACACTTTATTGGGTGTAGTCAACATTTGTTGATGAAGCTGATGCAGTCTTGCTTGCAAACGTTGGAACTCTTCGCTGTTATCGGTAAATAGGCTCGCTTGTAGCCGCGCCTGCTGTGTCTGATGATCAAGGACTAAGAGTGTTTCAGCCAGATAGAAGCAGTAGTCAGGACAGGCTTGATCTTGCTGCAAAGGGGGAAGTGCTTCGAACCCGGCAACTAAGTCGTAAGCAAACAGACCACCTAAAAATAGGGCATGACGTTGTTGATCGCTATTGGCAGTTAATGTGGGGATCAGGCGCAGCACATCGAATACCGAGGCGGATTTCAAACGGCTGTCTTCATCTTGAAGCGCTGGAGTCTCGCTAAAGGTAATGACGAGTTGATCGGCCGATACCTTGGTGTGGGCTTCTGCCGGGAGTTTTTCACACAGTAGCGGTAACAGGCTTTGACCGTTAGTACTCAATGCTTGGACGTTGACGACATTTCTCATCGCGCTGATACGTAATGCGCTGTCGACAATCATTAAGCTTTGTAAATCGTCTTTACTGCTGACATCTGCCGATTCGAGCAGCAATGTAGACGGTCTCGCACCACATAATTGGTTAAATAGCGCGGTAGGGTCGGCAGAATAGGGTGTTTCAACAGTGATGAGTTTGAGTTTGCATGATGTCATTAGTGTTATCTCTTTTATTCTTCCAATAAAAAGCCCGCCGAGTGGGCGGGCTTAGAAATCTGCATAGCGGTTATTTTAGCTGGATGCATGACAACGTCGCCCGATTATGGGAGAGTGACGCGCCACCATTGTAAAAGCTTTAACGTTATAACCATCATGAGATTGTGTCCTATCTGAAGTCTTGTGTACTAGTTAACTAGTTCATGGCGGAATTGTCAACAGTCTACGTTAACTAAAAGTGATTTATCAGTAGGGGAAATGTTGAACACGTCTGAGAGAGTAAATTTTGACCGAGAATGTACGCGCGATTATCTATGATTTGCATACCCACACCCAAGCGTCAGATGGGGTACTGAGTGCTCAAGAGCTCGTTTTACGAGCTAGTGAGCGTGGCGTAAAGGTATTGGCGATCACTGACCACGATACTACTGCAGCGATAGAAGCCGCCGAAGCTGCTATTCACGCAGAGGATCTCGATCTTACCCTGATTACGGGAGTAGAGATCTCCACATTATGGGAAAATCATGAGATTCATATTGTGGGCTTAGGCTTCGACCCACAACACCCGGCCATGGTGGATTTATTACAGCAGCAATATCAGCGGCGTGAAGTCCGTGCGGCTATGATTGCTGAACGCTTAGCGAAAGCTGGTATTGCTGGGGCGCTGAGCGGTGCACGAGAAAAAGCGGGGGAAGGGCAAATTACTCGGGCCCATTTCGCTCGTTACCTTATTCAGCAAGGTAAAGCTGAGACGATGGCGCAGGTATTCAAAAATTATCTTGCTCGCGGCAAAACGGGATATGTCCCGGCGCAATGGTGTACGCTCCCCACTGCGGTGGAAGCGATTCATCAAGCCGGAGGAGTAGCCGTGGTCGCCCATCCTGCACGCTATCAACTCTCTACTAAATGGCTGAAGCGCTTATTGGCATACTTCGCTGAAATCGGAGGGGATGCAATGGAAGTCGCACAATGCCAACAGGCACCGAATGAACGGCAACAACTGGCCAAGTATGCAATGGATTACGGCTTATCAGCCTCGCTTGGCTCTGATTTCCATCAGCCCTGTGCATGGATAGAGTTAGGTCGTAAACTGTGGTTACCGAAAGATGTGGTTCCCATATGGGAAAAATTTCCAGCTTTAGCTGCCCCAACTCGGGGGTAGGAGACTACTATGAGTCAATTATTTTATATTCATCCAGAAAACCCTCAGCCACGTATCGTCAAACAAGCGGTTGAGCAAATTAATCAAGGTTCAGTGATTGTTTATCCGACAGATTCGGGATATGCCATAGGGTGTAAACTTGAGGATAAAGCCGCCATGGAGCGGATTATTCGCTTGAGACAATTAGATGGCCGCCACCACTTTACCTTGATGTGTCGAGATTTATCGGAGCTGTCGACTTATGCGCAGGTGGATAATATCGCCTTTCGCCTCCTCAAAAATAACACCCCAGGCAGTTACACTTTCTTACTAAAAGCGACTAAAGAAGTCCCGCGCCGTTTGATGAATGAAAAACGGAAAACGATTGGACTGCGTGTCACGTCACACCCTGTTGCCCAAGCGTTATTGGAAGCGTTAGGCGAACCCCTAATGTCGACCACATTGATCCTTCCTGGTAATGATTTCGCGGAATCCGACCCAGAAGAAATCCAAGATACTATCGGAAATCAAGTCGATTTGATTCTGAATGGCGGCCCTATCGGTCAGCATCCGACCACGGTTATCGATCTCTCTGATGGGTCGCCGGTTGTCGTCCGCCAAGGCGCAGGAGATACTCGTCCCTTTGAATAGCCAGATTGGGCAATGGCTCTATTGCCCAATCTTTCTTAACGTGAATCGCCGTTGATGCGGATGATTTTCACAGTGAATGGTCGACAGGATCCTTGCTGGCAGATGCCGCTAAACCAAATTTCTCCCTGCTCGCCTATCATCACACCATCGCTGTTGGCGAAGAGATCGGAATAACGTTGGTGACGCACGACATCCTGTAGACTCGGGGTAAATACCTTATCGTAAACAGCGAGGAAGGCTTTTTTATTGAGCAGAATGCGATCCCTACCCGCTACTTGAGCCGTGATCGGATAGCTTAACATGCTGGCGACTTGCTGCTTATTGTGGCTTACCACTGCACGTTGGAACGTCTCGAAGAATTGATGGTACTGCGTATGGCTGTGAGCACCCATCAGTTGGTCGAGTCGTTGATCTATATTTTGGGTAGAGTCTGCGTAGCACGAGCTGGCGAGCAGCAGGACACCGCTAAGCATCAGCGGGAGAGAACGACGAGGTAAACGCATGGGAAACTCCGTTATAAAATAAACCCTGAGGTTTGTTGGACGTCTTCAACAGTTGATTAGCGAAACTTCTCATTGGCTAGAGTTGATAATGACAGAGGGTTATGTCAATGACTCAGTATAGCTTAGCTATTTCCAGCAAACAAAATCCCTAAGGCAGCGAGATAAAAGGCGTTACATCCAATCTTTCATCCTGTATAATGGCAGTAGATAATAACTTAAGTTATTGATTTTTAACGAATTTATAAACTGATGCCTGGGAAGGCGACAGCGAGGCAGTTATGAGTGAGAAGTTACAGAAAGTTTTAGCGCGGGCGGGACACGGTTCACGTCGTGAAATTGAAACGATGATAGCGGCAGGTCGTGTGAGCGTTGATGGCAAAATCGCCACACTCGGCGACAGAGTCGAACCGTCAAATGCATTAAAAATACGTATTGATGGTCGTCAAGTGGCGGTCATTGCAACAGAAAGTGAAGTGTGTCGGGTCTTAGCGTACTACAAACCTGAAGGTGAGCTCTGTACGCGTAATGATCCTGAAGGTCGCCCGACCGTCTTTGACCGATTACCAAAATTACATGGCGCGCGCTGGATAGCAGTAGGGCGTCTGGATGTTAATACCTGTGGGCTGCTGCTGTTTACTACCGATGGTGAACTCGCGAACCGCTTAATGCACCCAAGTCGTGAAGTTGAACGCGAGTATGCGGTGCGGGTCTTTGGGCAAGTCGATGATGATAAAATTCGTCAACTTAGCCTCGGCGTGCAACTCGAAGATGGCCCAGCAGCCTTTAAAACCCTGAAGTTTGGAGGCGGTGAAGGTATTAACCAATGGTACAACGTTACCTTGACTGAAGGGCGTAACCGTGAGGTACGTCGTCTCTGGGAAGCGGTAGGTGTACAAGTAAGCCGATTGATGCGTGTTCGTTACGGCGATATTCTCCTTCCTAAAGGACTTCCACGGGGTGGATACACCGAGATGGATCTCGCGGCCGTTAACTACTTGCGTGAGCTGGTAGGGATGAGCGAAGAAACGGTGACCAAGCTTGCCGTTGAGAAAGACCGCCGTAGCACTAAAGCGAATCAAATTCGTCGTGCGGTGAAACGCCATAATCAAATTTCAGGTAATACACGCCGCCAAGCCGCACGGGGCGAGAGCAGTCAGAAGGGAAGACCGGCTTCTCCAACGGCTAAGGCGCGACCGAACTCTAAGCGTCAACAAGCGAAGTAATCCAGTTAAATAATCAAGGCCCGAAAGGGCCTTTTTTACTACTGAAAAAGAGGCTGGTCTGTACCCTGATTCACAATGTGTTGGCGGGCATGGATAAGAAAAGCAGATAGTGGGCAGAGCAATTCCGCTCCATGATGGAAACAGCCTCTTTGCGTATAGCGGGCTTCAAGCAGCGGATTTTCTAATGATAGCCGACTCAGCGAGCGCCATTGATCCAGACTTCTGGTCTCAAAGCTTAACTGTATAAACTGTTTCCCGGTCTTAACGTCATGAAAGCGTAAAAAAAGTAAGCTACCTCCTGGTGGGATATCGTTGCGAGGATATTCAGCTAGTTGCCAGTTAAACCCCAACATTGTCTGGAGTTGGGCGATATTGGTATCGTGACCGACAAAGATAACGATCGGACGCGTTAATCGCGAAGCATAAGCATTGGGGCTTTCTGCCAGAGCATTGATAATTTGAGTCATCAGTATTGAGCCACCTTGTCTAGCGTATTCAGGGGTATCACTGACTAAATCGTACTTTGCTGCATGCAGTGCCATTAACCGACTCACATCGCTAGCTTGAGGAGCATGCCCAAAAGCCACCTCGGAAAGGGGGAGATTTTCGCTGTAAGCGAGTCGAATACTCTCTGCCATCGAAGCCGCATAAGCCACTGTCCCAGTTAATTTGACTTGTCCATTATCGTTAATGCTCACGCCCCATGGTTTTTCCAAGAATGCGCAGCTTGGTGAATCAGGGTTACACACCGCTTGGCGAAACAGGGCTATCGCCGCGTGGTAATGAGATGATAAGGGTGAGCGTTCCGCTATTCGCGCACGGACTTGCGCAAGTATTAGCGCGGTATTCGGTTTAGTGATGCCCATCTTAATGGCGTCGAACAGCGGATCCTTCGCGCCATGACTGTGTGCAATCGGTATTCCGCAGCCGGGAAATAATCCATCAAGTAATGCGCTTCCTGTGGCTTGTGTACGTTGGTCGGGTGCTGCCCATAAACTGACGCTATGCGCTGTTGGGCAGCCTTGGCTTAAGGCAGGCGCCAATCCAAGACGCTGCCATTGTTCGCGAAAATACCTGCCTTGCTGCACCATCCCTGCGTAACCATGCCCTGTAAGGTTACCTGCTGGGACATTCCAAGTTGGCCAGCGTTGTCCAGTCAGAGCAGCGTACTGATGATCATCAGTGGGTGAGCGTACACCGTGGCGCGCGACTACCACCACTTTATCTAGGATATAGTGTGGGCTTGCCTCGCTGAGCGTTGCGAAGCTCAATAAGGGTAGGGTGCAAGCTAATAATAGTGTCTTTACGGGCGACCCATATCGCATAAAATGAATACCCTCATTGATGATATTGTGGATGAGAAACAGTTGTTATATATATTTTTGCTCCGATGGTAATGGTTTTTACCGAGCTAAGATATCTTAACTGTCCTTACAGTGGTGCTGTCCACTCCCCGTTATCTGAGACAAACGCTGATTAGCGTTTTCTAGCTGTTTCTGGTATATCTCCGAGGGAATTTTTCCCAAACTTTCATGGATACAGAGTTTATTCTCATTATATTCACGGTAATTTATTAAGTTAACCGATATCAGCTCTGGCCCGTTATCAACTCTGATTTGCCGAGGAAGCCCACATTCTTCTTTCAACCGTTGAGGGCACGGATAACTCTTTCTGCAAGCAATGGCGTATCAACTTTAATCGTAAGACATTGATCTGTCCCCTCATCAATAATATTCAAAGTTCTGAAACGCTTACCGCAATATAAGCTATCATGCATAAAATCTAGTACCATTGAATATCAGGCTGATTGACAACAGATAACGGCTTTCTCTTTCGCTCTGGCAGCACTTTTTGATCCGCCGCTTAAGGTGTAAACCTAACTAAGTATTAGAGATATGACCTTATTTCGCTTCGTTATGTATTAATACTTAAGAAGTAACTAGCGTTCAGGCCTGATAATGAAGTATTTAGTGATAAGGGAGTTAAAGATATCAAAATTGGTATTTTACGCCACCATCACGTGTGCGCCAGATTATCATGCGGATGTTTTTGTCAATGCAGTTTTTTGGTGGTTTAACGTCCAAGAAGCAAAGTCTGTCTTCTTTACCTTCTACCTGATAGCCATTACCAAAGACATAGATTACGATAAGGAATGGTATTTTATCTCCTGTCGGTATATTGTATTTTTTAAGAATTTGAGCTTTATTTTTCCTCCACCAATTAATTTTTTCTGCATTAGTTAAAGGTAATTTATCGACAATCACCTGTGCAGTGCTGCCATCATAGTGTGCATCAACCACAGAGACATGTGGCTTCCTTATTATCAGATAGCCAATAACAATTAATAGTAGTAAAAATATTGAGATTAAAAACCTTCGCATTATCGGTTTCCTTCTATATCGATGACTGCTTGCATCGTTGTCAGGAATGGGCGAAAACCGAATTTATTAAATCGCTGAAGAACAAACCATATTCTGAAAAACTGGAACTGATAAAATTTCTGCTTACGTATATCACTGATATCCAGGCCAAAATGATCCTGACCTGTAAACCTGACACTTGCTTTCCAACCATAGTTATTAACATCAAGACGGAGAATGTCGATTTTTGTTGCATAAACGTCGTGGATAGTAATTCCCATTCCATTAATTTTATCAAGGAGGAAAGAGTCGAACTTTGGCAGTATAGAATCCTGAAGCGCGCTGGTGAGGTTTTTTAATTTATCATTCGGAAATCCTTTATTATTATAGTCAATAAATAATCCTATATTGTCATGTAAAACTGTTTTGGTTTGTCTTGTGGCATAGTCAGAGCGCAACTTATCCCGATAAGCTATATCTAATTGAGGATTATGGAAATCTACTCCGCGTGATGACTGAAAATTGCTAAGCATCTGATTGATTAAATGCCTGTGCGGACCAATGAAAGAAAAAGGTAGAGACGTTACCTGCATTTCTTCAAATAATAGCTTAGCACATTGCTGAATGCTTGACTTAGCCCCACGGTGAATGCCACCATAAGTCCCTGCGAACCTTGATTGCGGATTATCAAACGCTGTCAGTCGGGTTAAGGTATAGGGATCAACCACATTCGATATGTAGTTAAGCCCGAACTCTTTTTTGAGCCTGTCTTCCGGCATGTCCCCATAACGCATATCATCTGTAGAAAAATCAATGAAACACCGCTGGGTTGTAAACACCGTTGCAGGAAATACTGCATTACTCATAGGAGGTACTCCCTTACCTGGATTTATCTCAATTGAAATTAAAAATCATAATTTACACTGCCATCACGTCTACGGGTTATTGACATAATAATATTTTTATCAATACAATTTTTAGGCGGTTTTATGTTTTGAAAACAGCGTCTGTCTTCTTCCTCTTCTTCTTTATACCCATCTCCAAAAGCATAAATGGTGATTAGGAAAGGAGTATTTTGGCCTGATGGGATATTGTATTTTCGCATTATGTTTTCCTTACTTTCGTTCCACCATGATATCTTGTCTGATTCGAGAAAAGGTAATTTATCGACAATCACCTGTCCAGTTCTGCCATCATAATGTGCATCAACCACAGAGACATGTGGCTTCGTTATTATCAGATAGCCAATAACAATTAATAGTAGTAAAAATATTGAGATTACAAACCTTCGCATTATCGGTTTCCTTTTATATCGATGACTGCTTGCATCGTTGTCAGGAATGGGCGAAAGCTAAATTTATTAAATCGCTGAAGAACAAACCATATTCTGAAAAACTGGAATTGATAAAATTTCTGCTTACGTATATCACTGACATCCAGGCCAAAATGATCCTGACCTGTGAACCTGACACTTGCTTTCCAACCATAGTTATTAACATCAAGACGGAGGATGTCGATTTTTGTTGCATAAACGTCGTGGATAGTAATTCCCATCCCATTAATTTTATCAAGTATCAAAGAATCAAATTTGGGAAGTACTGAGAGTTTGATGGCAGATGTTAAATCACCTAAGCGCTCCTGAGGATATCCTCTAGAGGTGTAGTCAATAAATGATCCAATAGTTTCTTGCATAATAGAGATTGTTTTCTTGACTGCATAGTCAGAGTGCAACTTATCCCGATAAGCTATATCTAATTGAGGATTATGGAAATCTACTCCGCGTGATGACTGAAAATTGCTAAGCATCTGATTGATTAAATGCCTGTGCGGACCAATGAAAGAAAAAGGTAGAGATGTTACCTGCATTTCTTCAAATAATAGCTGAGCACATTGCTGAATGCTTAACTTAGCCCCACGGTGAATACCACCATAAGTCCCTGCGAACCTTGATTGCGGATTATCAAACGCTGTCAGTCGAGTTAAGGTGTAGGGATCAACCACATTCGATATGTAGTTAAGCCCGAACTCTCTTTTGAGCCTGTCTTCCGGCATGTCCCCATAACGCATATCATCTGTAGACAAATCATTGAAACACCGCTGGGTTGTAAACACCGTTGCAGGAAATACTGCATTACTCATAGGGGGTACTCCCTTACCTGGATTTGGATTTATGTTGATTAACATTACAAATCACCCTTTTAACAAAGTATAACGTAAAACCCTTTATTTGATATGGGTATTATTACTCTTTTCCAGCATGATTTTGTTGTCATCCTATTTTTAGCGCTGGGATCAATTCCGGATGTGAAAAGCTTCTAGCTTCGTCGCGATGTTGCCTTGCGTCTGCCAGAGATACGGCAGGGTAGGCGCCTATGGATAACAACTTTTTTATCTTCAAAGCGATCACCTAACCGCCAGTATTTTGAGTCGTTGAGATGAAACAGCAGGCAGAGGCCGAACCCATCAGTGAGCTTGATGGTCTTTTCAGAAAGCTTTGCATTTTTTACTTTAGTATCAGTAAGTGAAATAACGGTTTCCCTGATTACTGGTAAAAAGAAAATCGAACCCGCTTTACCAGCAAAGGGTGTAGCGTAGAGTGTTTTTAGTGAACGAGAGTAGGCAAACGAGAGGGAATAACCTATTGATAGAAAGCAAAAAACCAGACGTCAGTAGACATCTGGTTTCTTTAATATGGCTCCTCAGACTGGACTCGAACCAGTGACATACGGATTAACAGTCCGCCGTTCTACCAACTGAACTACAGAGGAATTGGGTTAACGCGGCGCATCGTAACGATTCACCGCAGCCATGTCAAAGCTAAAATTACATCATAACGTCTGAGTGAATAAGAAAGCGACAACTTGGTTAAAAAATAGGTTAACTCACTGAATTTGTTAGCCTAGACCAAGCTTATGCATCCATTCTTCGACAGTGTCTTGGCTACTCATATCAGGTTGTAATAAGCCGTTGACCATAAAGCTCGGCGACACATGTATCCCATTCTGCCGAGCATATTTTGCTTGCCGTTTCACTAAATCTTGCAAATTGGTTTGGTCAAAGATATCTCTCACATCCACGCCACTGTAAGCCGCTAAACGTTTCAGCAATTGTTCTGGCGTGGTATGCAAGTTTGGCCCCCGACAGTGATCGATAAATTCAAATTGCTCACGGTGATCAGCCACACTTTGCATCACTGCTTGCACTGCCGCTTGACCTTCAACCAAAGTAGATGCTGCAAGGATATAACGCACAATAATGCTGGAGAACATATGCCAAGGCTGCGACTGCAGCCGGATTTTAATTTGTAAATGATCCTTGCCGGCGTCAGCCAGCAAGGCAGGGAGTTTATTAAAAGTCAGAACTGAAAAAGGACATGTGGGTTCTAAAAAAACCTCTAACACAGGATCTCCACTTCCCCAAGTAAAGCTCTGCTCGCTATGGTGAAATAGGACGTCAGTCATGGTACTTATCCTTGCGTTAATGATTGTTTATGCACCAAGCATGGCAAAGATAAGTCACATTTTCCAGTGAGAGACGCCTGATTATTCCGCAGGGCCCGCTTTGCGCCCAGGCTGTGCATCGAGACTTTGACCGTGAGTCGCTTGACTATCATCACCCATCAACCAAAGATAAAGCGGCATAATATCGCTCGGCGTTTTCAGCTTCGTACTATCTTCACTCGGGTAAGCGTTAGCCCGCATCTGGGTGCGAGTGCCACCAGGATTAATACAATTTACCCGAACTTGTGTATCGGCAAGCTCTTCTGCTAACACTTGCATCATCCCTTCGGTGGCAAACTTGGACATCGCATAAGCTCCCCAACCTTCGCGGCCTTGGCGACCAACACTCGATGTTGTGAAAATCAACGAGGCTTGCTCAGCATTAAGCAGTAAGGGCATGATGGCTTGCGTAAGGTAAAAAGTTGCATCGAGATTGACGGTCATCACCTGTTTCCAAAGTGTGGGTGGCGTATCCATCAATGGTAAAATTTTACCCAATATTCCTGCGTTATGTAAGACCCCATCAAGGGTGGGAGCGACTAAGGCAATATGTTGCGCGAGTGTCTGATAATCTTCTGGTTTAGCAGTAGCGAAATCTATTTTGAAGAGGGAAGGGAATTGACCAAATTTATGATGGATTTCGGCGCCAACATGATCGAGCTTCTGTTGATTACGGCCAAGAAGGATCAACCGCGCACCGTGTCGCGCATAAGTGAGCGCTGCTTCATGTCCAATTCCATCGGTTGCACCCGTGACAAGTATTGTTCGATTTTTTAACAGATCGTTGGCTGCTTGATATTGCATAGCGTTTTCCTTAAGCAGAAGAGATGAGCGGTTATGCCGTTTCTATGGCTATGTTACAATTATAGGGGATGACTCACCGCGACAGATTATTTCAAACAATTAATTTTTATCGTCACTTACCCTCGAGAGGAGAATAACGTGGGTTTTACAGCAGAATATAGTTTATTCCTAGCCAAAAGTGTGACCTTGGTAGTGGTCATCTTGGGTATAGTGGTTTTTATTGTGAATCAGCGTAGCAAAACGAAGCAATCCCCTGGTGAGTTACTGATTCGCGATCCTGGTAAAGAGTTTGAACAACTTCAGAAACGTCTTGAACAAGCTCTCGTTGACCCCTCAGCTCAGAAGCAGTGGCGCAAAACACAAAAACAGAATGAGAAGGCGCGTTTAAAAGAAGAGAAAGCCAATGCGAAAGCGGGAAGTACGCCTACTAAGTCTGTCCTCTTCTTATTAAATTTTAAAGGCAGTATGGATGCTCATGAAGTCGAGACACTTCGTAAAGAAGTCTCTGCCGTCCTGTCTGTTGCGAAACCAGGTGATGAAGTTTTACTCAAACTGGAAAGTCCCGGCGGTGTTGTACATGGCTATGGTTTAGCGGCTTCACAATTACAACGTATCCGTGATAAAGGATTAACCCTGACGGCCGTGGTTGATAAAGTGGCAGCCAGCGGCGGCTATATGATGGCTTGCGTAGCTAACCATATCGTAGCAGCCCCTTTCTCTATTATCGGTTCTATTGGCGTTGTGGCGCAAATTCCCAATATCCATCGTTTATTAAAGAAAAATGACATCGATGTCGAGTTGCATACGGCAGGACAATATAAACGTACGCTGACCATGTTGGGTGAGAACAGTGAAGAGGGGCGCGAAAAATTCCGTCAAGACCTGGATGAAACCCATCAGCTGTTTAAGTCATTCGTTGCAGAGATGCGTCCGAGCCTAGATATCAATAGCGTGGCGACTGGAGAGCATTGGTATGGCAAACAGGCGTTAGAAAAAGGGCTTATCGATGAGATCGCGACTAGCGATGCACTGATAATCAGTAAGATGCAGCAATTCAGGTTGCTAAGTCTATGCTATACCCGTCGTAAAACCGTCATGGAACGCTTTACTCAAAGCGGTGCAACGGTATTTGAAAAGGCAATACTTAAGTTATGGCAACGGGGTCAGAAACCGCTACTCTAACACCAATCTCTCTATGTTGAAGCCTCTTTTACCAGAGGCTTTTTAGCCGTTATCTGGATAATTATCCTGTCAGTTTTTTTCTAGGGTTATCCCGCAAGTGGCTAGAATTAATGTTGCGAAACTGATTTTATCAGGTAGAGTGTGGCGATTTAGCGTAGCAGACTAACAGGTCTGGTTTTATGATAATGCTGGAAATTAAATTATTTTAATCAGTTGGTTATTTCCCGCTGGAATGCCACAATTATGCTATACAACATATTCTGTAACAGAATTTAGCGGGTAATGAATGTTATCCATCAACGTTTTTTTACGTTCGTTGAACGTTTCTATTAGGTAGATTATTTATGGGTAAAGCACTTGTAATAGTGGAGTCACCTGCAAAGGCCAAAACGATTAATAAATATCTGGGCAGTGGCTACGTTGTCAAATCAAGTGTGGGTCACATTCGTGACTTACCAACAAGTGGTTCGGCAACAAAAAAAAGTGGGACTACCAGTAAAGCCAAAGGGACCAAAGCGGTTAAAAAGGACGCAACCGAAGCGTTAGTGAACCGTATGGGCGTTGATCCGTGGCACGGTTGGAAAGCGAATTACCAAATCTTACCGGGCAAAGAGAAAGTAGTGGCTGAGTTACAAGCACTCGCGAAAGATGCTGACCATATTTACCTCGCAACGGATTTGGACCGCGAAGGGGAAGCTATTGCGTGGCACTTACGGGAAATTATCGGCGGTGACGATCAACGTTTCAGCCGTGTGGTGTTTAACGAGATTACTAAGAACGCTATCCAACAAGCCTTCGAAAAGCCAGGGCAGTTAAATATCGACCGCGTCAATGCCCAACAAGCTCGCCGCTTTATGGACCGCGTTGTGGGCTATATGGTCTCCCCATTATTGTGGAAAAAGATAGCGCGTGGCCTTTCTGCTGGTCGTGTGCAGTCTGTCGCGGTACGTTTAGTGGTTGAGCGCGAGCGTGAAATTAAAGCTTTTGTGCCTCAAGAGTATTGGGAAGTGGATACTACGCTCAACACCCCGAAAGGTGATGAGCTACTGATGCGCGTCACTCATAAACATGACAGTGCATTTCGTCCAACCAACAAACAAGACGCTGACTCAGCAGTTAAGCTACTTAAAAAAGCACGATTTGAGGTCCTTGACCGCGAAGATAAACCAACGAGTAGTAAAGCCAGCGCCCCTTTTATCACTTCAACGTTACAACAAGCTGCCAGCACACGGCTTGGCTATGGCGTGAAAAAGACCATGATGTTGGCGCAACGTCTGTATGAGGGTGGTCACATCACCTATATGCGTACTGACTCAACCAACTTAAGCCAGGACGCGCTGAGTATGGCACGCGACTATATCCAATCAGAATTTGGTGATAAGTATTTGCCAGACTCTGCGACCCTTTATTCGAATAAAGAGAATTCCCAAGAAGCTCACGAAGCCATCCGCCCTTCAGACGTTTCAGTTGATGCCGATCAGCTTAAAGATATGGAAGCTGACGCACGTAAGTTATATCAACTTATTTGGCGTCAATTCGTTGCCTGTCAGATGACCCACGCCCGTTACGATTCGACGACGTTGACGGTTAAAGCGGACGAGTATCTACTCAAGGCGAAAGGACGTACTTTACGTTTTGATGGTTGGACAAAGGTGATGCCAGCCCTGCGTAAAAATGATGAAGATATGACGCTTCCTGTCGTGACGGTCGGTGATGCGCTCGATTTACAAGAAGTTTTACCGCGGCAGCTTTTCACCAAGCCACCGGCTCGCTTTAGTGAAGCGTCATTGGTGCGTGAATTAGAGAAGCGGGGTATTGGTCGACCTTCTACCTATGCGTCAATCATTTCCACCATTCAAGACCGTGGTTACGTACAAGTCGAGAATCGCCGCTTCTACGCGGAAAAAATGGGCGAGATCGTCACTGATCGCTTGGAAGAGAATTTCCAAGAGTTGATGAATTATGATTTTACCGCGCGGATGGAAGATAATCTTGACCAAGTCGCCAATGACCAGGCCGAATGGAAAGGGGTACTTGATAATTTCTTCGGTGACTTCACTCAGCAGCTAACCCAAGCTGAAAAAGATCCGGCAGAAGGGGGAATGCAACCTAACCCAATGGTGCTCACCTCTATCGATTGCCCGACCTGTGAACGCGCTATGGGAATTCGTACCGCCACCACTGGCGTCTTTTTAGGGTGTTCAGGCTACGCCTTGCCTCCTAAAGAACGGTGTAAGCAAACTATCAATCTCATTCCTGAAAGCGAAGTGTTGAATATCCTCGAAGGGGATGATGCGGAAACTAATGCCTTACGTGCACGCCGTCGCTGTGTTAAATGTGGTACGGCAATGGACAGTTATCTCATCGATGAGAAACGTAAACTTCATGTGTGTGGTAACAATCCTTCGTGCGACGGTTATGAAGTTGAAGAAGGCGAGTTTCGTATTAAAGGCTATGATGGCCCAATTGTTGAATGCGACAAATGCGGCAGTGAGATGCATCTAAAATTGGGACGCTTTGGTAAGTACATGGCCTGTACCAATGAAGAGTGTAAAAATACGCGAAAAATTTTACGTAACGGAGAGGTGGCGCCACCGAAGGAAGATCCGGTTCCCTTACCTGAATTAGTTTGCGAAAAATCTGAAGCCTATTTTGTATTACGGGATGGGGCATCTGGAATTTTCCTTGCGGCCAATACTTTCCCTAAATCACGTGAAACACGCGCCCCTCTTATTGAAGAGTTGCAGCGTTTTAAAGAACGTTTACCTGAGAAGTTTATTTATTTGACCGAAGCGCCTGCAACGGATCCTCAAGATAATAAAACTCTCGTTAGATACAGCCGTAAAACAAAGCAGCAATATGTCTCTTCTGAAAAAGAGGGTAAAGCGACCAATTGGACTCTGTTTTATATCAATGGTAAATGGCAAGAAGCTAAAAAGTAACCCCTCCACGCACGCCCCACTAGGGCGTGTGTATCTCTTCCTGCATGATAAAGCCCTTAAAAGTGTTATAACCCATTATTCTTTCTGTATATAAATAATGTTATGATGGTTATAGAAAGCTACTTTTCTCCCGCTTCTTTTTGGCCAGCCTAGCCCCTACGTCGTAGCGTGTTAAGGAAGATTAATGAAATTACAGCAGTTACGTTATATCGTCGAAGTTGTTAACCATAATTTGAATGTTAGTTCGACGGCTGAGGGGCTTTATACCTCACAACCTGGGATCAGTAAGCAAGTCAGGATGCTTGAAGACGAACTGGGTATTCAAATTTTCTCACGTAGCGGCAAACACCTCACGCAAGTGACACCGGCGGGTCAAGAAATTATTCGCATCGCACGCGAAGTCTTATCGAAAGTTGACGCAATAAAATCGGTAGCAGGGGAGCATACTTGGCCTGACCAAGGCTCGCTTTACGTTGCAACAACGCATACGCAAGCCCGTTATGCGCTACCCGAGACGATAAAAGGATTTATGCAAAAATACCCACGGGTTTCTTTGCATATGCACCAAGGCTCACCCACCCAAATTGCTGAGTCGGTCTCAAAAGGAAATGCAGATTTTGCTATTGCAACGGAAGCGCTGCATCTTTATGACGATTTAATTATGTTACCTTGTTACCATTGGAACCGTTCAATCGTTGTCCCACCTTCGCATCCCCTTGCGCAGAAGAAAGAGATCACAATTCAAGAACTGGCCGAGTATCCTTTGGTCACTTATACCTTTGGCTTTACCGGGCGTTCTGAGCTCGATACCGCTTTTAGCCATGCGGGATTAACACCGAAAATTGTGTTCACCGCGACGGATGCTGATGTCATCAAAACTTATGTGCGGTTAGGACTAGGAATCGGTGTGATTGCCAGCATGGCGGTCGACCCCGTTTCTGACCCAGATTTGGTCGGAATAGATGCCTCCAATATCTTCACGCATAGCACGACAAAAATTGGCTTTCGCAGTAGTAGCTTTTTACGCAGCTACATGTATGACTTTATCCAACGTTTTGCATCACACTTAACAAGAGATGTCGTTGACACGGCAATAGCCTTACGTTCAAACGATGATATTGAAGCTATGTTTAAAGATATAAAGTTACCTTTTAAATAGGTCACTACATTGATTTATGACTATTCTTCAAGTTAGTAAAGCTAAGCTTGATCACAGTCATGGGCGAGTTGGCAATTCCCGCCATACTGCACACCAACGATTAATGAACGTGTGGTATGGAAGAATAATGGATCACCAAATTGAATCACCCATAGCGAAATACGTAACTCAGCGAGTCTTAGTCAAGACAATCTGGTTACTAAGCTTTGGGTTTTGTATCGGTTTTTGGGCTCTTTGTGGCTACTTATTGTGGAAAGTTTTGCTTTAGCAACTCATTGCTCGATGAAACAATGACAATTAGAACCGAGTTCCAGTATCAGAACCCAGCTCTTGTGTTAAGCAACCTATCCCAGCAGTTAAGGGCGAGTTCACGAACGTCCCAGCAAATGCCCTAATTTCTCTGCTTTGGTATCGAGGTAGTGGCTATTTTTAGGATTACGCCCGACTTGAAGAGGAA
This sequence comes from Rosenbergiella gaditana, assembly GCF_018494065.1. Classification (GTDB taxonomy): domain Bacteria; phylum Pseudomonadota; class Gammaproteobacteria; order Enterobacterales; family Enterobacteriaceae; genus Rosenbergiella; species Rosenbergiella gaditana. The sequence continues at coordinate 195,486 of NZ_JABBFR010000001.1, forward strand.
CCCTTTCACTAATTTTAATTCCGGCCTCACTGAGTACACTGACTTTCTTCGGATTATTGGTCAGTAAACGGATTTTATCGACACCCAATAGGGTGAGCATATCCGCACAGAAGGAAAAGTCACGTTGGTCCGGAGCAAAGCCTAAGGCTTCGTTGGCTTCAACCGTATCATAGCCTTTATCCTGTAACGCATAGGCTTTAATTTTATTGAGTAATCCTATACCCCGTCCTTCTTGACGATGATAAAGCAAAATCCCTCGTCCTTCTTTTGCAATGGCATCCAGTGCCGACTCAAGTTGAAACCCGCAATCACAACGCAGACTGAACAGTGCATCACCCGTTAAACATTCGGAATGAACACGGGTGAGGACTGGTGTATCGCCACTAATATCGCCAAACACTAGTGCTACATGATCTTTTTGGGTTGAAATTTCTTCAAAGCCAACCATTAGGAACTCGCCCCATTGGGTAGGAAGTTTGGCCTCGGCTATACGTGTTAACTGCATTACTTACCCCAGTATTTAATTTATACTCAATATCCTCAATGCTTGCCTATATTCTGCCATAGTCACAGCAGAAGTCTGTAAGATGTTAACGAAAAAGCACACCAAGATACTATTGTAATGAGGAATTATGAGTAAGCAGCTGAAGAACTTAACACTCGGTGCAATACTATTATTACTACCGGCACTATTAGCACTCGTTTGTGGATGGCATTGGCATGGACAGCAGACCTCAATTACCGCCTATCCCTTTTACCTGTTTACACAAACGGTTACGCGTCCATGGGGTATTGTCACCTCAATACTTTTGGGTCTCCTGCTCTATCGCAATGCGTTACCGCTAACACGTAACTTAGGTGTGTCACTTCTTTTGATGGTGATTGTTGTATGGGGTGGGCAGGGTATTAAATCTTTATTAAAACCTTATTTCGCTCAACCGCGACCTTACGTAGTGGCCTTGATGGAAGAGATGCACCAAACCCCGAGCTATTTTTATCAGCAAACGCAGTCTGAGCGTCAACAGCTTATTCGCGAGGCCAGCACCTTCTGGCCAACCTTACCTGCTTGGCAGCAAGGGCACTGGCTAAAAGAGACAGGGTACTCATTTCCTTCAGGACATAGTTTCTTCGTTGCAAGTTGGCTACTGCTTTTCTACGGCCTACTGAGTATTAAAAAATCTTGGCCGCTGTTAATTATTGTCACGCTGTGGGCATGGGCGGTGATGTGGAGTAGAATGTTATTAGGTATGCATTGGCCAAGAGATCTCATCGCCTCTGTTGTGATTGCTTGGGGCTTTACATTTTTAGTCTTGGTAATTTACCACTTCTTTTCGCACCGACGATCATAAAGTGGTTTTTTTACCAATATCGATTGTAAAAGCGTGAATGATCCCCATACTATAAGCAGTAATTGGTAAAATTTTTTTAATACAATTTGATTAAATAGTTGGTTTGTTGGACCAACGGTTTGAAGGGATGCCAAGTGAAATTTAAATATTTGCTATTATTTATCGTCGTTCTATTTATTTTTATTGTCTCTTTTACCCTTGGGGCGAAAAATGAACAAATAGTGACCTTCAACTTTTTAGTGGCTGAAGGGACATTCAGATTATCGACACTTCTGGCTTCTTTATTTGGTATCGGCTTCCTTTTAGGATGGGCGATATGTGGTCTGTTTTGGTTACGAGCCCGTGTTGCCTTAGCTCATGCGAAAAACAAAGTTATCAAACTTGAACAACAGCTCACTAAGTAGCGATAGTCGTATGTTCGTTAAGCCACTCTACCTAGGATCATACGATGCTTGAGTTGTTGTTCCTGCTATTGCCTGTCGCAGCCGCCTATGGTTGGTATATGGGGAGAAGGAGTGCGCAGCAGGGTAAGCAACAAGAGGCTAATCGTCTGTCTCGTGAATATGTGACAGGTGTCAACTTTTTGCTCTCCAATCAACAAGACAAAGCCGTTGACCTCTTCTTAGATATGCTTAAAGAAGATGCGACAGAGATCGAAGCCCACTTAACCTTGGGTAATCTCTTTCGCTCACGTGGTGAAGTTGACCGGGCAATAAGAATTCACCAATCCTTAATAGAAAGTACCTCTCTTGATTATGATCAACGATTGCTTGCTACTCAACAATTGGGGCGAGACTATATGGCAGCGGGGCTTTACGACCGTGCCGAGTCGATGTCTAAGCAATTGATCAATGAAAATGATTTTAAAGTTAGTGCATTAAAACAACTCCTCTCTATTTACCAATTGACTAGCGATTGGCAGCAATCTATTGATACCGCAGAAAAACTGGCACGTGCTGATAAATCACCACAAGGGACCAATATCGCTCATTTCTATTGTGAATTAGCACTTCAAGCAATGGCTGGGGATGACTTAGAAAGGGCATTGACCTTATTACGTAAAGCCGAATCGGCAGATAAGAACTGTGCGCGTGTTTCTATTATGTTTGGTAGGGTATGGACGGCCAAAGAAGAGCCAGAGAAAGCGGTCCAAGTTCTACAAAAAGTCCCAGAACAGGACCCAGAGATGATTAGCGAGGTACTGCCGTTAATCAAAGAGTCCTATCAACGGTTAGAGGATATGAGTCAATGGCGACTATTTTTAGAAAAATGTGTGGCGAAACATCGAGGGAGTATGGCGGAACTCTACTTAGCTGAAGAGATCGAATCTCATCAGGGACTTGAGCCGGCTCAACATTTTCTCGAAGCACAACTCCATTCCGCACCAACCTTGTATGGCTTCCATCGATTAGTTAACTACTACTTGGAAGGTACTCAAGATGGCCGAGCTAAAGAGAGTCTAGCGGTACTGCGAGATATGGTGGGTGAACAGTTACGTTTAAAACCCCGGTATCGTTGTCAAAAATGTGGGTTTACTGCTCATGCTATTTATTGGCATTGCCCATCTTGTAAAAGCTGGTCGACAATAAAACCGATGAGAGGTTTGGACTCATAAAAAAGATACACATTAGTTACAACATACTATTGAAGTTTCAAAAACAGCGATACTTTGGCATTGTCACCGATTTAGTTAAGCAGGTAAAATGGAAGGGAATTGGTTGCCTCCCTACTGTAAGGAATAATATGTCTGTATCTTCACCCGTGATTGTGGCTTTCGACTTCGACAATTTGAATTCTGCCTTGGCTTTGGCCGATCGAATCGACCCTAAAAGTTGTCGTTTGAAGATTGGTAAAGAGATGTTCACACGTTTCGGACCAGAAGTCATTCATGCCTTACATAGTCGTAATTTTGAGCTGTTTCTTGACTTAAAGTTCCACGATATTCCTAACACCGTTGCCAAAGCGGTGACTGCTGCCGCAGACCTTGGGGTATGGATGGTTAACGTACATGCTGGAGGGGGAGCTCGGATGATGGAAGCTGCCAAACATGCACTGGATAAATATGGTAATGAAGCACCTCACCTTATTGCTGTCACCGTATTAACGAGTATGGACCAATCTGATCTCCATGGCCTAGGCATTCAAGATACCCCATCACAGCATGCTGCCAAATTAGCGAGTCTTGCAAAATCCTGTGGCGTAGCAGGGGTCGTCTGCTCTGCACAGGAAGCGGTACAGTTTAAGCAGACGCTGGGTAAAGAGTTTCTTCTTGTCACGCCAGGTATTCGTCCTGCAGGCAGTGAACAAGGCGACCAGCGCCGTATTATGACTCCGGTCGACGCGGTTAATGCTGGTGTTGATTACATGGTTATCGGTCGTCCCATCACTCAGTCAGCTAACCCAGAGCATACTCTTAAAACGATTTTACGCTCGTTGGAGGCACTAGCATGAAAGATGATGCACCATTAGTCTATTCGACTGAGGGGGGAAGGATTACACCACCAAAAGAAGCAATTTCTCGTCCAAAAGGGGATGGTATTGTTCGCCTTAGCCGTCAAACCAGCGGACGTAAAGGTAAAGGTGTTTGCATCATTACAGGTCTTGATTTAGAGGATACAGCCCTTAGCCAACTCGCCGCAGAGCTCAAAAAAAAATGTGGGTGTGGGGGGACAGTAAGTGAGGGGAGTATTGAAATTCAGGGTGACAAACGTGATTTTCTTAAAAACTATTTAGAAGGGAAGGGTTTTCACGTGAAGCTTGCTGGGGGGTAATCCTCGTACGAGAGGCCGGTGCGAACACCGGCTTCACTTAATTACCTGACTGATGTCCTATCACACCGCCTAACGCAGCGCCACCGAGCGTACCTAGCCCATCACCATGGGTTAATACTGAGCCACCAATGGCACCAATCCCTGCGCCGATAGCAGTATTTCGGTTTCTTTTAGACCAGTTGGAACAACCACTTAAAACTGTCACTAGCGTTAATGCAATAACTGCTTTGACCATTGTTTTATTATTAAGTGTCATAAATTCTCCTTGTTGAACAGTTACTATCCAACGTAATCCATCCAACTAAATCAGACTGTTAGTTATATGGGATTTAATAGCAAGTATCAAGGATTTTAATTTGTATACAATCTAAATTATAGGTGAATTCTCTTATATATTGAGGTGCTGACCTAATTTTACAATTAATCGCTATTTACCCTCTTGTTATCAGGATATGTGTACCATGAAATACTTTATTTAACGGTAAAAAAACCACCCTGTAGGGTGGTTGAGAATTTTACAAAGCTATTATGCGATAGGTCGAGCGACAACGGATCGCGTCTCCATTCTCACTTCGGCGATGGTTACCTCAATGATATCAGTCACTCGATAACGCTCTTCACCTTTGACCAGCGCGGTACCAAGTTCTTGGCTACAGACCAGCTCATCACGAACAGCGTGAATAAATGGAGCAGGAATAAAGGCCACAGCACCGTTATCGACTAGGCGGATACGCATTCCACCACGGCTAATATCGATAATTTCAGCACTAAACTTCTGTTCGGTCCCTGCAAAGGGTACTAAATACCGTGCATAGAGCCAATCACCTACATCACGCTCAGCCATACGATGCTGACGACGACGCTCAGACATGCGCAGGGTTAAGGCGTCTTCAGGCTTGCTATCTTGTTGTTTTAGGATAATTGACTTCAGAAGACGGTGGTTAACCATATCGCCATATTTACGAATAGGCGAAGTCCAGGTTGCGTAAGCGTCTAGCCCTAATCCAAAATGTGGGCCTGCTGCAGTCCCAATTTCTGCAAAAGACTGGAAGCGACGAATACGACTATCTAAATATTGTGTCGGCTCTTCATCTAAACGGCGGCGTAAGACTTTAAAGCCTTCTAACGTGGCAATCGACGCAGCTTCAACGGTGATGCCGTGATTAGCAAGAATAGCGCTCGCTTGCTCAGCATTTTGTTCATCAAAGCCACTATGTAGGTTGTAAATACCAAATCCAAGTTGATCCCGAAGGACTTCACCCGCCACGATATTAGCAGTGATCATGGCCTCTTCAACCATTTTATTGGCGACCCTACGCTGCTCAGTAATGATTTCTAAGACTTCACCTTTCTCGCCCAAGACAAAGCGATAATCAGGGCGGTCGCGGAATACTAGCGCATGCGTCTTACGCCATTGATGGCGTGTGGTGCAGAAGTTTTGCAACAAGGTAATTTGTTGTGCAATGGCTTCACTTTCTGGTTGCCACTCACCGGTATTTTCCAGCCAGTTTGATACGTTATCGTAGACGAGCTTCGCTTTCGACTCAATCCAAGCTGCATAGAATTCTGGTGTGCCAACCACAGCGCCTTCGCTATCGATAGTGATATCGCAGGCTAAAACAGGTCTTTTAACGTTAGGGCGTAACGAGCATAAATTATCAGAAAGCTCACGCGGTAACATTGGGATATTGAAACCCGGGAGATAGTTTGTGAAAGCTCGTTCGGCCGCAATGTCGTCTAAAGGGGTGTTAGGTACCACCCACGCGGTAGGATCGGCAATCGCGACAGTCAAGCATAGCTTTCCATCGTCGAGTTGTCGTGTAAACAATGCGTCATCCATATCTTCAGTAGACGCACTATCGATCGTCACAAAATCAAATGCCGTCAGATCACGACGTTCGAGGGTCTCCGGCTGAAACTCTGGAAGATCGGCTTCAGGAGCACTGCGTCCTAAGTTATGACGTGACAGTGTCACCCACCATGGAGCAAGATGATCTTCACCAAAGGTAATGAATTCTGTTAGTTCTGCATAAAACCCACGATCTCCCTTAAGAGGGTGGCGTTTCATCTCGGCAACCGCCCAATCGCCCGCGACAAAATCGTGATCAACATCACGTGCTGGACGGCATTGGATGGCATCCTTTAATAATGGATGGTCAGGAATAATGGATAACCGGTCATCTTTTTTCTGAACTCTTCCCACGAAACGACTGAGGAAGGGTTCAATCAGTTTCTCTGGCTCGGCGCTTTCTTTATCTTTGTTTGTTTGGATCACCGCGCTAATTTTATCGCCATGCATCACTTTTTTCATTTGTGGTGGGGGAATAAAATAGCTTTTTTGGCCTTCAACTTCTAAGAAGCCGAACCCTTTATCGGTTCCTTTGACCTCACCTTCAACGCGTGGGGTCTTCTCATGCAGTGTCTGTTTTAGCTGCGCCAGCAGCGGATTATCTTGAAGCATAATTTTCAGTCATCAGTGGCTAATTGGCGGCAATCAGTTTTACGCGAATCGGTACGCTGCGGCAAGACATTAATCGCGCAATTAGCGAGTGGGAGTGGAATGACAGGAGGAATTAGGCAGGTACTGAGCATACCTGCCTAAAGATATTATTTCAGTTCTAATTCATTCATTGCGGCAATGCTAAAACCACCATCAACGTGAACGATTTCACCGGTGATCCCGCCGGCCAGATCAGAACATAAGAAGGCCGCTGAGTTACCGACATCTTCGATAGTAACGGTACGACGGATTGGTGTTACTGCTTCGCAATGTGACAACATCTTACGGAAATCTTTGATCCCTGATGCGGCCAGAGTACGGATTGGACCCGCCGAGACAGCATTGACACGTACGCTGTCAGGGCCCATCGCGTTAGCCATGTAACGCACGTTAGCTTCTAAAGATGCTTTCGCTAAGCCCATTACGTTGTAGTTAGGGATTGCGCGCTCAGCACCCAAGTATGACAGGGTCAGCAAAGCAGCATTAGGATTTAGCATTTCACGGCACTCTTTTGCCATCGCAACAAAGCTATACGCGCTGATGTCATGAGCAATTTTGAATCCTTCGCGAGTCACTGCATTCACATAGTCGCCATCTAATTGGTCTGCTGGAGCAAAACCAATTGAATGAACAAAACCATCAAACTTAGGCCAGGTTTTCGCTAATTCAGCGAACAGTGTTTTGATGCTTTCGTCTTCAGCAACATCACATGGCAGGACGATATCAGAACCGACTTCTTTAGCGAATTCTTCAACACGACCTTTAAGTTTGTCATTTTGATAGGTGAAAGCTAATTCTGCGCCTTGTTTGTGCATCGCTTGTGCGATGCCCCAAGCGATAGATAACTTGCTTGCTACACCTGTAATAAGAATGCGTTTACCTGAAAGAAAACCCATAATTTTGATCCCTTAACTATCAGTATTGTTAGCAGATACTGTCTCTGCGATAAAGTTGGCGCGATTCTAACACGACTTTTCTTCGATAGGCTAATTTGGCGAGATTTACGGCGAAAATATAGACAGATTGCCTAATCATTACGCCATGCATCAGAGGTTAATTCACTGCCAAAATGACTGTTGATTAATTTTCGCGTTAAATCATGGAGCGGACAGGCTAGAACATCAGCGGTTCCACCACGTTCGACCACTTCACCGTCTCGCATCACTAATAGTGAATCGCTAACATGCTTCATCATACCGATTTGTTGAGTGACATAGATATAAGAGAGCCCATCACGCTCTTGCAATTCCAACATCAAATTGACTAACTGTGAACGCATAGTCATGTCCAAGGAGGTCATGGCCTCATCGGCAATCAGGATTTTTGGCTGTAAAATCAACGCTCGGGCCAGGGCAAGACGCTGCCGCTGTCCCGGTGCCAACATGTGCGGATACAATCCAGCATGTTCTTTAAGTAATCCCACTTTTTGTAGCGTGGCGATAATATGTTGGTAACGCAGTTCATCGGTCAATTCACTATTGAGTCTTAGCGGCAGATCAAGAATTTGGCTGATGCGCTGTCGTGGATTCAGTGAGGCAGTGGGGTCTTGTAATATCATCCGAATAAGCGGGCTACGAAAACGATAATCGCCGTAGACCAGGGGTTGATTATTAATTAGCATCTCCCCCGAGGTGGGTGCAACCATCCCTGCTAGCATCTTCGCTAAGGTTGATTTCCCAGAACCATTTTTGCCAATGATTGCTAGGGTTTGTCGCTCCTTTAATGTAAAGCTGACATTTTTTACCGCATCGATCTGTTGGGAACGAAATAATCCAGTCTTATATCGATACGTTTTGTTCAGATTCCTGACTTCTAATAGGGTTTCTAACATAGCTAACTCTCGATATTAAGAGGGAAATGGCAGGCATATTGATGATGCTTAGTCCCAGTTAAAGGTGGACGCACAATACACTCACGTTGACCATAAGGACAACGAGGACCTAATCGGCAGCCAAGGGGCAGATGCTCTAAAGAGGGAATTGACCCATTCAGGGTATTTAAGCGGCTTTTATGAGGAAGCGGCTGACCAAAATCTGGCATCGCACGCATCAACGCTTGAGTGTAAGGATGATGGGGCGTGGCAATCAACTCTTTACTCGTTGCGGCTTCCACCGTCTGACCGCAGTACAGCACTTGGATACGGTTCGACCACTGGCTTACCGTACGCAGGTCATGGCTGATTAATAAGATAGTCGTATTATTGTTTTGGTTTAAGCGTCTTAACAGGCGAAAAATTTGGTCTTGAGTGGTCGATTCCATGGCATTTGTCGGTTCATCCGCTATCAACAATTTCGGTTGACTGGCCAGCGCGATAGCGATCATCACTTTCTGACATTCACCCTCGGTTAAGGCATAAGGGTAGCTGCGCATAATATCACGATGATCGCTAAATCCGACGCGGTGCAGGATATCGATCACTCGTTCTTTACGCCAGGGTAACAGACGTTTATACCAAGGACCTTTAAAGGTCTCACGCGGTATTGCTTGTTTTAGCTGACGACCGATCGAGGCAGAAGGGTCAAGACAAGCTTGTGGCTCTTGAAAAATCATCGAGATATGACGACCGATAATTTTACGTCGTTCGCGTGGCGACAAACGAAGCAAATCGATATCGCCAAAGCGCATACGATCAGCGGTAATCCGCCAATTATCAGAGGTAACGCCACAGATTGCTTTGGCCACCAGGCTTTTACCAGACCCCGATTCACCGACCAGTCCTAAGATTTCGCCCTCATTCAGTAAGAGATTGACGCGATCTACTGCTTTGATTGGCTTATTGTCGTTAACAAACTCAATGGTTAAATTACGGATATCGAGCAGTGGCATCTACTTTACTCCTGCGTCAATAGCACGGCGTATTCCTTCACCGAATAGATTAATCAGTAGGGTAGCGATCATAATGGCGGCTCCGGGTAGCATAACCGTCCATGGGGCGACATAAATCAATTCGAGCGAATCCCCGAGTATGGTTCCCCATTCCGGTGAAGGCAGTCGTGCGCCAAAACCGAGAAAGCCTAGTGCTGAAATATCAAAGATAGCGATAGATAGACATCGCGTTACGTCACTGACCAGAATAGGTAAAATATTCGGTAAAATCGTTCCTTTTAATAATAAAAATGGACTCGCGCCATCCATTTTTGCCGCGACAACATAAGCCTCGCTCATCTCCTCACGAATCGCCAAATAGAGCGTACGGATCATTCTCGGGGTGAGGGCAAGCCATACTGCCAATATCGCGTGGCCGAGACTGGGTCCTAGAAACGCGACCACTATGATAGCGATTAACAATGACGGTAAGGATAATGCGATATCTAAAAAGTGATTGATGGTTGCTGAGCGTAATCCACGGGTCATTCCCGCTAAAATTCCGAGTAAAAAGGCACAGGCCGCTGCAAAAAAGGTCGCGATCAACGCGCCGCCAATGGTAGGCAGAGCACCCGCTAACAATCGACTTAACAGGTCACGGCCAAGATCATCGGTACCTAGGAAGAAAGAGACATCACCATAACGAGACCATGAAGGCGGTAGTAACTGGTAGCTGATAAATTGTTGGTCAAGGCCGTAGGGAGCCAGTAATCGACCGAAAATACAGAGTAAAAGCAGGGCACAGGTACCATAAAAGCCGATCATCGCTGAGGTATCACGATAGAAAAAATGCCATGCTCGTCGAAATGCGCCAGGAAGCTTTTCTTCCTGATAGATCTTATCGATTGGCATACCATTCCTTATGTTTTAATGGGTCAATGATGGCACCGAAAATATCTGCCAGCATATTGATGAAGATGACCAAACTCCCCACGGTCATTACTCCGGCTGAGATGGCATTATAGTCGGCTTGCCGCACGGCGGTGATTAACCAACGTCCGATTCCCGGCCAATTGAATACCGCCTCAGTGATCATTGCTAAGGTCAGCAGTGTCGAAAATTGCAGACCCAGATGCGGAACGATGGGTGGCAGCGCGTTATGAATCACATGCCGCCGCACCACGGTAACACGTGAAAGTCCGCGAATGGTTGCGGCTTTAATATAGCCCTGATTAATTATATCCAGCGTACTGTCGCGCATCAGGCGGATCAATTCAGTCATTGGCACGATCGATAAGGTCACTACCGGCAATACCAAATGGCGTAATACACTCAAGAGCATCTCATGACGTAGAGGAGAACGAGATAACCATGCATCCACTAACGCTGACCCGGTAATGGCTGGGGCAGGATAAAGAAGATTTATGCGTCCGGAAACGGGAAACCAACCGAGAGAGAGTGAAAAGAGCATGGTTAAGAGGAGGGCGAGCCAAAAGACCGGCAGTGAAAATCCGACCAATGCAAAACCACTGATCAGTTTATCTTGCCATTTATAGCGATTAAGGGCGGCAATGATCCCTAAAGGTAACCCGACCAACGTGGCCAGTATCGCGGCTAAGAAACAGAGCTCAAGGGTGGCAGGCAATACTTCAAGCAATTGTTCACTGACCGCCTGTCCATTAATGCTGGACACGCCAAAATCGAAATGCAACATCCCTTGTAACCAGAAAAAGTAGGCATCCGTTAAGGTCGCGCCTTGTAATGGCGCGTGAGGAGTATAATAACAGAGGCTAAAACTCACCCAAGAGAGCAGAACTAAAGTGATAAGAAGTAAAAAGAGACGTCGCGCGATATAGAGGCTCATGGTGTCTCCCCCTGTGAGTTATCGCGGTAAACCCCCGCAAAAGAACTGTTACCAAATGGGCTGAGAACTAATCCTTTAATATCGTAACGATAAGCTTGTAACCGTAACGATGAGGCAAGGGGCAAGATAGGAAGCTGCTGCGCTAATATCTGCTGTGCTTGACGGTAATAGTCAATTCTACCGGATAGCTGCTGCGAACGAAGGGCTAATTGTAATGTATTATCAAATTGCTCATCACACCAATGGGCATAATTAGTGCCCGAGTTGATGGCCGCACAACTTAGCATAGGACGAAAGAAGCTATCGGGATCATTACTATCGGTGCTCCAGCCCCCTAGGGTTAAATCGTGGTTCATCGCCATGAGCTGATTCTCTTGAAAACGTCCTTCGACAGGTTGAATTTCAACATGAACGCCAATTCGAGCAAGATCTGCTTGGATAAGTTCTGCCGTCTTCAATTGACTGGGATTCCATGGCTCAGAAGCCACTGGGACCAACATTTTTAAGTGAAGATCATTGATATTCAATTGTTTAAGAAGTTGTTTGGCCTTTTCAGGAGCGTATTCAGTTACCTTTGAATCGTTATCGTAAGCCCATGACGCTCTGGGGAGTACCGAAGCCGCCGTTTCAGCCGTACCATAATAGATCGAGGCCATTAATCGCTCATTATTAATGGCAAGAGATAAGGCTCGACGAACGTTAACGTTATCTAACGGTGGGCGCCGAGTATTGAAGGCCAAAAATGCCATATTCATTCCAGGGCGCAGTGTCATTCGTAAGCGTGGGTCATCCCGCAGTATAGTCAGCTGGCTTGCAGCGGGATAGGCCAGCACATCACACTCACCGGTTAACAGTTTAGACAGCCGTCCTGTGCCACCTGCACCTAAGTCGATAACCACCTGGCGCAAACGCGGAACGCCTTTCCAATAAAATGGATTTCTTTGCAGACGGATAAACTGGCCACTGCGGTGTTCACTTAACTGGTACGGGCCTGTGCCCACAGGTTGACGGTCTAGCGTTTCTTGCTGATGCTCTTGACTTAAACGTTGTGCATATTCGGCTGAGAGAATCGGCGCATAGTGGGTGGCCATATGCCATAAAAAGCTGGCATCAGGATGGGCCAGCTTAATTTCTACCGTGTGACTGTCCAATTTTTTTACGGACTGAACACTATCAGCAAACTGTAAACTATCGAAATAGGGGTAGTGGCCGCCATTCACTTGGTGCCAAGGATGATGTTTATCAAACATTCTCGTAAAGCTGAACACGACATCGTCAGCATTCATTTTACGGGTAGGAGTAAACCATTGAGTATGTTGAAACGAAACATCGGATTGAAGATGGAAGATAAACGTTGCGCCTTCGTCTTTAATCTCCCAGCGCTTTGCCAGGGCTGGAATGAGACGGAAGGTATAAGGATCGACATCTAATAGGCGGTCATAGAGCTGCGCGGAGAGCGTATCGATCACTACACCGCCACTCGCAAGTTGGGGATTGAAGGTGTTCACCTCACCGTTTACACAATAAACAATACCGGTATTGTGAGTCGGAGAGGCGGCGCACAGTGTAGACGTTGCGTATAGCACACCAAAACTGGCGAGCAAAGCTCGTAACATTTTTGTCATAGGGAGCTAAATTAATGAACCATTGAGTAATTTTACCCTAAGCCGCCCGTAAAACCAATCGCAGGGCAATAATGAGAGACAGGAACTTGTTTAAAAAAGAATGAGAAATATTTGCAAACGGTAATGATAATGATTACTATCAAAAATATCTGGTGATGACAGGTTATCAGATACGACATTGCTCACATTGCTTCTAGTATTTCTTGCCCGCTGACCGCGGGCTTTTTTTGGGTGTGTCGGGCATGCAATCTTCATCAATATAATTAAGCAGATACGACGTTGTATTTGTTTTTCCCGCTTCGATTGTCGCCTGCCTCAGGCTGAAGGTCGGTCGCTGTTCAATAATGAATGGATCGTCACTGAGGCCCGAATTTTTCCCAGCGAGGGAACCGGCCCTATGCATCATGTCGTCCACGTGCTGCGCTATCTTCCGCATATTGGCTGTGTTACAGACAAGATCATTCAGTACGCCATAATCCGCTTTTGTCTACGCGCCAGAACACTGAAGCGCCTGCATCCGCCAGGCGTGGAGAAAACTGATAGCCCAGCAACCATAAAGGGCCAAAAATCTGGTCACTGGGGCCTGCTGTATCCGTTTAAAGCGTCTTCAGGAATCCATCGATACTACTTCCAGCTCCGGAATGCTTCTTTGGTGCACTAGCAGAATTTGAACGCAACCTGACTCGGGAAAGGACTCAGACCGGGCTTCACTCTGCACGTTCCAGGGCTCGAAAAAGGGGGGCCAAATGTCCTGAATAAAGGTAAACAGGCTCTGGGAGCTCAACTTTATGATGAAATAAAACATACCGTCAAGTAGATATGTTAATTAATGAAGGTATCGAGACTCACTCTTTATAAATATATTGATGCATCAAAAATTGAAAATAATTGGTAGTTAGCGGCTGACAATAATATTATTATTACATAATGGTAAAATGGAATTGAAATTCAATAGGAAAGGAGAAATAAATGCCATATCATAAACCACGAATATACCGTCTGAAAGGAACGGTTGGTAGCTGTGGAACCAATAATGCTTATGACGTAAAAGAAATAAAGAAAATGATAATTGGGGCTGGATACCAGTTATCTACTGGAAGGACTATCAGTGCAAATGGCGTATGCGGTCTGGAAACCGATCAGGCGATAATATGGTATCAACGTCTTTTGACATTATCTCCTACCGGGCTTATTCATCCTACAGATAGTTTTTTTATTTATGCTATGAAAAATGCGTACTCTCCGGGATGGAGACCACAGCATACATCAGGTTCTCTCCGGGTAAGCGAGGGACAGGTAACATTTGATTCAGAAGGACTTGATTACATCACCGCAGTGGAGCCTTTCAGGCAGCAGCGTTATCCGGGTTTTTCTAGGATATTACACTGGCCTGCAAAAATCTCATCGGGTGTAACTATCGGACGAGGGTACGATATGGGAAGTCGCAGTAGTGGTGAGATATTCTCAACACTTAGACAGGCTGGCATTGAGGAATATAAAGCTGTTATATGTTCTAAGGTCGTCAGGCAGGACAATTTGTGAAGGTTTATGGTCCCCTTATTGGTGAGATCACTCACACCCAGCAGGTTAGACTTTTTGAGATTGTGTACAGCGAAAAACTTAATTATACACAAGGTGTATATTCAAGAAATTCACGCCATATAACGGATGCTCTCACCTGGTACAAAATCGATAAAGCAATACGTGATGTGTTTGTAGATACAATATACTAGGGTAACAGGTCAGCACCAGACATGGTAAAAATAATGGCACGAGGAGGGAGCCGACATGAAATCATACAATACCTAAAAAATGATCCGATTTTAAGTAGGGACTGGCGAAGAAATGAAATAAGAATAAGGGAGCTGAATAAATGATTAGATTTTTTTTCTGAATATATTTTTTGTGCGATATTTTCAGTCTTCACTATTAATTCTTATGCTGTATCAAATTCAGGAACCATCGTCGAAAATAATGAAGTTTTCGCCTGTACAGAAGAGCATAGTGATAATAATAGTGAGTGTCTGGGGTCTCTAAGTGAAAAGGCAGAAAAAATATTAAATACTGTCTATCAGGACAAATTACATGAGATTTCAAATTACGATTATAACCAGTGGTGGATGGGAGAGAAAAAACAAAGGGAAGAGATGAAAGACGCTTTTATTCGAAGCCAGGAGCTATGGTTGAAATATCGTCAGGACTACTGTAAAGCAGCCAGTACCGGAGCTGAAAGAATTGATGGTTATGGCACAACAGCGTTAAGTTGCCAGATAAACATGGGGATAAGACGCATAGAAGAAATTAGAATGGTACACCCCGATCTTTCAGATGACTAAATTCAGTCGATACTTTCGATACTGATCTTGCCCATAAACAAATCTGTTCGAAAAAGTACTTGGCATACGTTCTCTTACGGTTGGACTACAGCCTCCTCAACATAACCGAACCGCCGTATACGGACCTGTAAGTACACTGGTGTGGGAGGAGGCTACTCACGGGATCAGCCCCTATCTCGATCTCTGCATTTCCTACAATTTTATATTCTATGTTTTTTTAATAAGGCCCTAAATTGATGGTAGGTTAACCCTAAGGCCTTGGCGGCAAGCGTATGTTGAGGGAATTGCTGTAAACTCGCTTGCACAAAATCCGCTTCTTGCTGGTGTTGCCAATCACGCAAATTGATAGGAAGCGCGGGAAGTCGAGGAGGAGTTGAGGGAACCTCTGGTTGAAGAGTCGCTGACTGAAAAGGTGAAAGAATCACTTCAGCAAGAGGTTTATCCGTTTGGGCCGAGCGATAGATTGAGCGTTCAACGACATTTTTTAACTCTCGTACGTTACCAGGCCAAGACGCCGCTATCAGTTGCTGCTCAGCAAATTGACTGAAGCCCGGAAAATAGGCTCTTTTCAGTTCCCGACACATTTGCATGGCAAAATAATTGGCCAAGGGCAGGATATCCGCTCGGCGTTCCCGCAGCGGGGGAACATAAATCACATCAAAAGCGAGGCGATCAAGTAAATCCGCGCGAAATTTCCCCGCCTTAACCAGTGCGGGTAAATCCTCGTGAGAGGCACATATCACACGAACATCTACCGTGAGGGTGGTACTGCCGCCGATCCGTTCAAACTGACCATATTCAATCACCCTTAATAATTTTTCCTGTACTACCAATGGAGCGTTACCAATCTCATCTAAGAAAAGCGTGCCCTGATTCGCGCGTTCGAAGCGACCAAGATGGCGTTTTTGTGCACCCGTAAAAGCACCGGTCTCGTGGCCAAATAACTCAGAATCTAATAAGTTTTCATTGAGCGCGGCACAATTGAGAGTAATAAAGTTCTCTTCCCAACGTGTTGATAAGTAATGTAATCGTTGTGCCACCAGCTCTTTACCACTCCCGCGCTCACCTTGAATAATCACCGGTTTATTGAGCGGCGCTAAAGTGGAGACGTGATCGAGCATATTGAGAAAATTTTCCGCCTCACCTAATACATTATCACTCTTCATGATTGGTTTATTTCGCTAAAAGTTAGTCAATTTAACCATTTTATAATAAGAACTTAAAAAGCATAGATATTAATTCCTATCAAAAACAATACGTTATATTTTGGCATGAGATTTGCTAAGACTGATATGAGTATTACACGTAATTTTAAAGGAGTTTACTAATGGGTATTTTTTCACGGTTCACCGACATCATTAATTCAAATATCAATACGCTATTAGAAAAGGCAGAAGATCCTCAAAAAATGGTGCGATTGATGATCCAAGAGATGGAAGATACGCTGGTTGAGGTACGGACTCATTCAGCTAAAGCGTTAGCAGAAAAAAAAATGCTGCAACGCCGTATTGATTCGGCAGCTGTACAGTCTGAAGAGTGGCAGCAAAAGGCAGAATTAGCGGTTCGTAAAGATAAAGAAGATCTTGCACGGGCGGCTTTAATCGAGAAACAAAAGTTGACGCAGTTAGCAGAGAAACTCCAAGCTGATGCCGAAATGCTCGATGAAAATATTAGCAAGATGAAAAACGAAACAGCCGAGCTTGAGACAAAATTAACTGAAACGCGTGCACGTCAAAAAGCATTAACAGTACGTTATCAAACGGCTTCAACCAGCCGCCAAATTCGTCAACATATTGACAGCGGCAAGGTTGAGAAGAACCTAGCGCGTTTCGAATCCTTTGAACGACGCATTGACCACATGGAAGCCGAAGCCGAAGTCTTAAAATCTGCCAATACTGCTAGTCTGGACCAGCAGTTTTCTGAATTAAGTGCTGACGATGAAATCAGCCAACAATTAGCCAAAATTCGTCAGCAAGTCGCCAAGCCCGAATAACAGAGTGTGACCTAACCGACAAAAAAGGAGTGTTGATGAGCGGATTTTTGTTAAGTGTACCTTTAACGCTATTTGTAGTCTTTATCGCGCCCTTATGGCTGTGGCTACACTATAGCAATAGAGGGAAACTCTCCAATAAGCTATCAGTCAAAGAAATTGCACAGATTGAACAGCTGAAAAAAGATGCGGATCGGATGCAAAATCGTATTCATGCTTTAGAAGCTATTCTTGATGCCGAAAACCCAGAGTGGAGACAATCATGATTAAACTGCCATTTATCAGTGATAAACCCCTTTACCGTAATAGTGAACAGGGCAAGATCTTAGGTGTCTGTGCAGGGATTGCTGATTACAGTGGTGTACCGGCTAACGTGGTTCGGATTATTGCGGTTCTTTCAACGTTTGGCCTATTTTTTGTCACGTTATTAATTTATGTGGCGCTGGGTTTCATTTTGGATAAAAAACCTCGCGGGTATGAAGTAGAACCCGCTACACTTTCTATTGATGAGGTATTGAGTCAAGCAGATCAAACCTTGAAAGAGAGTGAACAACGTCTGCGTAAGATGGAAGGCTATGTCACATCAGAAACCTTTTCGGTTCGTAGTCGTTTTCGGAAGCTTTAAGTCATCTGTCTCATCGTGAGCGGATTATAAAGTGAGGGTTTGATGAACAAACAATGGAAAGACTCAGCAAAACGGCAGGTGAAACCTGCCTTAAAATCAGTGGGTAAATTTGTACTCATTAATGCTATTACTTTTGGTCCTGCAGGCGTGGCTGGCTGGGCAGTAAAATCGGTGAGTAAAAAGCCGGTGAAACTCTTTCTCGGGATGGTCTTAGAACCGCTTCTGAGTAAAATGATGAAAAAAATTTCCGCTAAATTACTAAAAGAGCAGCATGAAAAAAATCCAAAATGAGGTGATCTCTTGGGTGCAACGCAGCACAGATCAGCATCTCTGTCTTGCGGTGACAGGATTGAGTCGCAGTGGTAAAACGGCGTTTATCACCTCTTTAGTCAATCAGCTACTTTCTGTTAATCATGGTACACGTTTACCGCTCTTTACCCCAGTGCGTGAAGGGCGGATTATTGGCGTAAAACGAGTGCCTCAACGTGACCTTGCTACGCCAAGTTTTAGCTATGACACTGGACTTGCCCAACTCTATGGACTTCCTGCGAGTTGGCCCACTCCCACGCAAGGGGTGAGTAAAATCGAGTTGGTTATTCGTTACCGTACTCAGCATTCACTGATGCGTTACCTTAAAGCGACCTCATCGCTTCGCCTTGAAATCATCGATTATCCAGGTGAATGGTTACTTGATCTGCCGATGTTAGAGCAAAGCTATACACAATGGTCTGCGCAAATGCGCGAGTTACTCACAGGTCAGCGTGCAGAGTGGGCATCAACTTGGCAGGCGGCTTGCGCCGACCTCGATCCCCACGCGCCAGCCGACGACCTATTACTCACCGAGATTGCACAGCGTTGGACCGATTACCTTCATCAGTGTAAAAAAGAAGGCTACCACTTTATCCAGCCCGGTCGCTTTATTTTACCCGGTGAAATGGCTGGCGCTCCTGCATTACAATTTTTTCCTTGGCCATTTGATGATCTTCCCGCTAACCACGCAGATAGCCACGATAAAACCTCCACGTTTGCTACGCTGAGACAACGCTACGATTTTTATTGCCAACATGTCGTGAAGAAATTCTATAAAGAGTTTTTTGTGAAATTTGATCGTCAGATTGTGTTGGTGGATTGTTTACAGCCCCTGAATAGGGGACCGAATGCTTTTAATGATATGCGCTTAGCCTTGACGCAACTGATGCAGAGCTTTCACTACGGTCAGCGCTCACTAATTAGACGGCTCTTTTCTCCGGTAATCGATAAACTGCTTTTTGCTGCGACAAAAGCTGATCATGTTACCAGCGATCAACACGCCAATATGGTCTCTTTACTCCGCCAGGTGACCCAAGCAGCTTGGCAAAATGCTGCGTTTGAAGGGGTAAATATCGAATGCTTAGCGTTGAGTTCAATCCAAGCAACAATTCCTGGCATTATCGAACATCAACATCAACAGGTCCCCGCGCTGAGAGGACGACGTTTACCAGACTATCAGCCGGTTTCACTCTATCCTGGTGAAGTCCCTACACAGCTGCCTACCGCTTCTTTTTGGCAACAGCAAGGATTCAAGTTCGAAAACTTCTCGCCACTGGAGATGGATGCCAATAAGCCATTACCACATTTACGTATGGATAACGCGTTAGATTTTTTATTGGGAGATAAACTGAAATGAAGGGCAATGATGTTAGGCCACGCATAGATTTTGCCGTGACGCCCTCAGAGTCGAACGCAGAAAAGATTAAAATAGCCCATCACTTTGACGAACAGCACGCAGAGCAGCATTTTGTTGCTGAAGAGTATGAACACCATGATGGGCTGAATGACGTTGAAGAAATCATATTGGAACAGAGTTTACGTCCTAGATTTCCTGTGTGGGCCCGTCTGCTACTGCTGGGTGTACTCGTTTTATTCGTGAGTGGTGTTGCACAGCTGGTCCAAACTATTCTCACGGCTTGGTATGAGAAACAGTGGGTTACCATTGGGATGGCAACTGCTGGGGTGATGATTGTGTGTGCTGGGTTGGGTGCAATGCTGGCAGAGTTATCACGATTACGACGGTTAAAAAAACAGATGCACATTCATCAGTATGCGCAGAGGTTGTTATCCAGCCACAGCCATCAGCATGGCGTGGCATTTTGTGAAAGCTTGATTAAGGATGCTGGACTGCCCGCTGAGCATCCGGCTGTGATGCAATGGCATGCAGCCCTTGACCCTTCACTGAGTGATAAAGAGGTCGTCACCCTCTACTCCACCCTTGTCCAACCGACATTCGATAACCAAGCTCGCCGTTTAATTCGTCAAACAGCAACCCAATCGGCCTTTATGGTCGCTGCAAGTCCTTATGCACTGGTCGATATGGGATTGGTCGCTTGGCGCAGCCTGCGTATGATTAATCAAATTGCCAAGCTTTATCAGGTTGAACCAGGTTATTTCGGGCGTATAAAGCTACTGCGTGCCTTATTAGTGAATATGGCCGTCGCAGGTGCCAGCGAATGGATCCAAGAAAGTAGCCTTGATTGGTTATCACAAGATCTCGCGGCACGCCTCTCTGGTCGTGTTGCGCAGGGTGTGGGAATTGGATTACTGACGGCGCGTTTAGGGGTTAAGACAATGTCTCTCTGCCGGCCAATCCCTTGGGTTGAGGGAGAGGCACCGAAAGTCAGTGAGTTTCGGCGCGGGTTAATTGCCGATCTTGGCGATAAATTTCGGCATCGTAAATCAGATTAATGATTGACGTGTCTATTGTACTCGCGAGTGTCAACTTTTCCTGACAGAAATATTCTGCTTTATTTATACCTAGCGTATACTTAAGGTATTACGCAGTCGGGGAGAGTTGTCATGCGCTTAGAAGTACAATGCCAAGATCGTCAAGGATTGGTTCACGAACTTTTAAACTTATTAGTAAAACGTAATATCGATCTTTATGGTATCGAGATTAGTGAGAACTATACGGTCTATCTGCGATTTAGCTCCGTAAACTTCGACGATTTCAGCGGACTCATGGCTGAAATTAGGAGAACACCAGGTGTGAGCGATGTACGCCGTGTAACGTACATGCCCTCTGAACAGGCCAAACGCGCTTTACATGCTTTGGTCAACAGCCTGCCTGAACCGGTGTTATGTACTGATTTGAAAGGGCGCATTGAACTGACTAACATGGCAGCCCAGCAGCTTTTTGCACTCGATAATCACTCGCCAGCGCAGTTACTGACCAGCTTGCTTCCGAATATTGAGCTTCCTCAATTTCATACTAAGAGGTCACTGCCCTTTACTTTACAGGGACGCGACTTTTTGGTTGAGATATGTCCACTTTTCTTGCCAGATGATGACACCTCACAAGTACAACAAACCGGCACCTTAGTGATTTTTAAATCCGCGACCGAAATCGGTAGGGGGGTAACGGTCGCCGAGCTTGATACAGAGGGGGCGTTTAATCATGTCATTGCCGACAGTCCAAAGATGCGCCAGGTGGTACAACGAGCAAAAAAACTCGCGATGCACGATGCACCTTTGTTGATTATTGGGGAGACGGGAACAGGTAAAGACATTATTGCTCGTGCTTGTCACCAATTAAGCCCACGCCATAGCCATCCTTTCTTGGCGTTAAACTGCGGTTCATTGCCTGATGATGTCGCGGAAAGTGAATTATTTGGTCATGCGGCAGGCGCATACCCTAACGCATTTGAAACTCAAAAAGGTTTTTTTGAACAAGCCGCGGGCGGTTCGGTATTTCTCGATGAAATCGGCGAAATGTCCCCAAGTCTACAGACTAAACTGCTGAGGTTTCTTAATGATGGAACCTTTAGGCGCGTAGGGGATGAGCATGAAGTGCATGTGGATGTCAGAGTGATTTGTGCGACCCAGAAAAATCTACAAGAACTTGTTGACTTGGGCACCTTCCGCGAAGACCTGTTTTATCGCTTAAATGTGTTATCCCTACAGTTACCTGCACTACGCGAGCACCCGCAAGATCTTATGGCCTTGGCGAGCTTCTTTGTTGCGCGTTTTGCCCACGAGCAGGGGATTACCGTACCCCGATTGGCACCTTCACTTGCTACCCATCTATCACGCTATCACTGGCCGGGAAATGTTCGCCAGTTGAAAAACTGCCTTTATGCAGCGATGACGCAATGTGAGGGGGATGAACTACGGCCGCAAGATGTGAATCTACCAAACTTCACGAATGATGACGACGTCGATATTTTGCAGCTTGAAGGGAGTCTCGACGAGATTAACGGACGCTTTGAACGCTCAGTCTTAACAAAACTCTATGCCAGTTATCCCAGCACACGTAAATTAGCCAAGCGATTAGGGGTATCACACACCGCGATAGCGAATAAATTGCGTGAATATGGTGTCGGGCAGAAAAACAGTAAGCCGAAAGAGTAAGTAGAGCGGTACGCTAACAAGGCCAAGCAGATTCTGCTTGGCCAGCGTGATTATTTTAAGCTGTTCAAGGCTGCATCATAATCAGGTTCTTGAGCGATTTCTGACACTAGCTCGCAATAAATCACTTCATCGTTTTCGTTTAATACGATTACCGCACGAGCGGTGAGGCCGGCTAAAGGACCTTCTTCGATATCTACGCCCCATGACTTTTTAAACTCTGGATGGCGGAATGTGGATAATGATTCAACGTTATCTAGACCATCCGCCGCACAAAAGCGAGATTGTGCGAAAGGTAAATCAGCGGAGACGCATAGCACAACGGTATTGGCTAGCTCTGACGCTAATTGGTTAAATTTACGGACAGAGGCCGCGCAGACGCCCGTATCAACGCTTGGGAAAATATTCAGTACTTTACGCTGACCTGCATAGGCTGTTAAGCCAATATCGGCAAGATCTTTATTCGTTAGCGTTAACGCAGGGGCTTTGCTGCCAGCGCTTGGGAATTGACCAGCGACGGTGATAGGTGAACCTTTGAGCGTAACAGATTGCGACATTATGGATTCCTTAATTCAAATAGTGCGTCCCTGTTTAGTAGGAACTTTAATGAGTTAACCCTACTTTTATGACATACTTTTGCGGTTTAATCGAGAGCTGAAATGCGAATCCGTGTATTGGACCATGACAGTGAGTTAACTGAGGATTAAGGAATATCGTCTATGCGTTATCTATCGAGCATTACCGTCGCCTGTTTAGTGCCACTCTATTTACCTTGTGTTGCTTCTGCTCAGTCTGACAGCTTGGCAGCCAACCAAGAGATTGTGCGTCAGATTAAAGATGAGCCGGCATCCTTAGACCCCGCACAGGCTGTTGGGCTTCCAGAAATTCCTATCCTTCGTGACTTATTCGAAGGACTGACCAATCAGGATGCACAAGGACATCCAGTACCCGGTGTAGCAGTTAGCTGGCATAGCAGTGACCAAAAAGTGTGGTTATTCACTCTACGTAAAGATGCCAAGTGGTCGAACGGTGACCCGGTCACGGCAAAAGATTTTGTATACAGCTGGCAGCGGATGGTTGACCCACGCACCAGTTCTCCTTATGCCTGGTTCCCCGCCTTGGCGGCGATCGAAAATGCTGCTGAGATTACCGCGGGTAAAAAGCCATTGGCAAGTTTAGGGGTGGTGGCGAGCGATGACTACCATCTTAAAGTGACCTTAGCGCACCCAGTTGCCTGGTTCCCAGTGCTAACCAGTAGTTTCGCTTTGTATCCGGTGCCGCAAAAAGTTGTTGCTCAATACGGTAATCAATGGACATTACCGGGGCATCTGGTGGGAAACGGGGCGTATCAATTGGAGAAACACATTGTTAACGAACGTGTGGTACTGACCAGAAATAACCATTACTGGGATAATGCTCATTCGACGCTTAATAAGGTGACCTTCGTTCCACTCAGCGATTCAGTCACTGCTACCCATTGGTATCAGGCGAATAATATTGATGTAACAGAGTCCTTTCCAAAAAATCGCTATCAACGTTTAAAGCAAACGATGCCGGGTGAGGTATATACTCCCGCGCAACTCGGTACCTATTATTATGCGTTTAATACTCATAAAGGGCCAACGGCAAACGTTAATGTAAGAAAAGCTTTATCTTGGACCATCGATCGACACATTATCGCGGATAAAATTCTGCGAACCGGCGAGAAACCTGCTTGGTATTTCACCCCTGATATTACTCAAGGTTTTGCCCCTCCGACCTTAGCCTATCAACAACTCAGCCAGGCTGAGCGTAATCGTCAGGCTAAACTACTGTTAAACGCAGCAGGGTATGGGCCGAGTCGTCCGTTGAAGATCAGTATTCTTTATAACACCTCGGACAGCAACAAACAGATAGCGATTGCCGTGGCATCGATGTGGAAAAAGAACTTAGGCGCAGAAGTGAGCTTGGTTAATCAAGAATGGAAAACCTATATCGATAGCCGTAAACAAGGTAACTTTGACGTGATCCGCGCGTCGTGGGTGGGCGATTATAACGAGCCCTCAACATTCCTCTCACTATTGACCTCACAGCACACAGGTAATATTTCACGGTTCACCAATAGCGCTTATGATGCATTAATGGATAAAGCCAGTAGGGAAACAACGCTCGCCCCACGTGAAAAAATTTACACTGCTGCAGAACAGATGATTGCGGAAAACGTACCCATTGCGCCGATTTATCAATACACCAATGGGCGTTTGATTAAACCTTGGGTAAAAGGCTATCCCATCACCAATCCTGAAGATGTCGCTTATAGCCGACAATTACGTATCGAAAAGCATTAATAAAATTTTACGTATTGAGTGACAGGCTAGGGTTCATTGCACTTACACTGGAAAAAACACGAGAAGAAGGGAACCGTTTTGAGTTCAATCGATATTTCGCAATTGCATGTGCCTGATGCCATTATTGCTTGCCAACTTGATGGGGTGGGGGGAATGCTACCCATTTCCTCGGCAGGGCAAGTCGGGCCAACCAAACCTTGCTGGGTTCATCTAGACTATTCCTCCACCGTTAGCCGAGATTGGTTACAATCCACGCCGCTTATTCCTGATACCGTTCGTGATGCGTTAGCAGGGGATAGTCTTCGCCCGCGTATTAGTCGGCTTGCAGATGGTTTTATGTTGGTGTTACGGAGCATTAACCATAACGATAATGCGCGTCCCGATCAGCTGGTGGCCGTGCGAGTCTTTATTAATGGAGATTTGATCATCACTACCCGCAAACGTAAAGCGCGCGCCATTGATACGGTCTGGGAAGATTTACAAAATGGGCATGGTGCAGAAAATGCAGGAAACTGGATTGTCGAATTTTGTGACGCGCTGACCGAGCAAAGCGGCGAATTTATTGAACAATTGTATGACCGTATTATCGCGCTGGAAGATGCTCTATTGGATGCTAAAGTCCCAGCTCGCGGCGAAATGGCGCTTTTACGCAAACAATTGATCGTGATGAGACGGTATATGGCACCACAACGCGATGTCTTTGCGCGGATTGCTAATGAAAAATTTACGTGGATGGCTGATGAGGATCGACGCTTGATGCAAGATATTGCGGAGAGATTAGGTCGTGGCTTAGAAGATCTTGATGCAGGCATCGCCCGTACCGCAGTGATCAGTGATGAGATTGATGCGCTCATTGCCGAATCCATGAATCGTCGAACCTATATTATGTCGTTAATGGCGATGGTCTTTCTGCCGGCAACCTTCCTTACCGGTCTTTTCGGCGTTAATCTAGGCGGTATTCCAGGTGGAAGTTGGCACTACGGTTTTACGGTGTTCTGTCTAGTTCTCGCTGCCATCGCAATCGCTGTAACATTATGGTTAAAAAGCCGCAAATGGCTCTAGGTAATGCCATACAAAAAGGTGATCTGAATCAAAACGAAAGATTGGTCGCTAGGGCATACTTCCCTTCGCAGGTGAATGCAACGTCAAGCGATGGGCGTTGTGCTCCACATTGTCTTATTTTTTGAATTAAAGCATAGCGAAATTGATTCTCATGACCCCGGCACCTAGGAAACTAGGGCCGGTTTTTTTTTGGAAAAAAAAGGAAGGCAATTGCCTTCCTAGAATAATTAGTTGAGTTCAACAATATCGAGCCGGTCATGGGTACGGGGTTGATCCTCATTATCGTCAGGCTGCCAGCCGATTGGCGTCACAGGCAGTGTCTCCCGATCAAAGGCTAGGTCACCGCCTTCTACAACAGGACTCCCGTGGGTCACTGCATGAAAATCAAATAATGTGGTATCAGCCATATGGGAAGGGACAATATTTTGCATGGCGCTAAACATCGTTTCGATTCGACCAGGATAACGCTTATCCCAATCGCGTAACATATCACCGATCACCTGGCGTTGTAGATTAGGTTGCGATCCACAAAGGTTACAAGGAATAATCGGGAACTGTTTAGCTTCAGAGAAGCGAATAATATCTTTCTCGCGGCAATAGGCGAGGGGCCGTATAACAATATGTTTACCATCGTCGCTCATTAACTTCGGTGGCATACCTTTCATTTTGCCGCCATAGAACATATTCAAAAATAACGTTTGAATGATGTCATCGCGGTGATGGCCCAAGGCGATTTTAGTACAGCCTAACTCTGAGGCAGTGCGATACAGGATCCCGCGTCGTAGGCGCGAGCATAACGAGCAAGTCGTTTTCCCTTCAGGGATCTTCTCTTTGACGATAGAGTAGGTATCTTCTTCGACAATCTTATACTCAACGCCTAACGATTCAAGGTATTCAGGGAGAATATGACCAGGAAAACCGGGTTGCTTCTGATCGAGGTTCACTGCGATCAGTGAAAAATTGATCGGTGCGCTTTTTTGTAAGCTACGTAGAATTTCAAGTAGGGTATAACTATCCTTACCGCCAGAGAGGCAAACCATGATTCGGTCGCCTTCCTCAATCATAGAAAAATCAGCAATCGCCTCACCGACATTGCGACGTAAGCGTTTTTGTAATTTATTGAGGTTATATTGCTGTTTACTGGTAATTTCGGGATTGAATGACATTAAGCGAGTACCTGAATCAATAATTCTTCGAGAAAGTCGTTTGACAGTGGTTGAACAAGTCGTCGTTCAACGCGCGGCGAAGTCTAGCATAATTCCTGCCTCAATCAGAAGTATTGCATCAAAAGTCTTTAAAATTCCCCTCTAACGACTCAATGTTTAATTAAATCGTAAATAGTTATGTATTAACTCGATTAATTGTGCCAACTCTGACATATTTTCAAGCTCTTGCTTATAGACTCTGGAACTTACCGAATGAAAGTTTTTTCTTTAATGCTGGCAGGCACTGTTATGTTTCTAGCGGGTTGTAGCAGCCATCAACCTGCGGAACCTGAACAGCAGGCAACCGCTGCCCATATACAGCCTGTTCACATGTCTTCACTCGCCTCAGATAACTGTGAGATGGCAGGGGGCTCATTAGCCTACACGCGGCAACTCGACGGCAGTCGCGTTGGCATGTGTCAGCTTGTGAACGGTAAGCGTTGTAGTGAGACGGCATTGATGAGTGGTCACTGCGCACGCTAAGATTTTCTTCGCGTGCACTGAGTTAATTCACTGCATTTTCACAAGGTTGGCCAGAGAATATCTGCGATAAGTTGTTCAGTGTCGTCTCGGCAATACTGGTAAGCGCTTCTCGGGTCAAGAAGGCTTGGTGTCCAGTGAAAAGGACATTATGGCAAGCAGAGAGGCGTCCAAAAATATCATCTTGGATAATTTCATTAGACTTATCTTCAAAAAAGAGATCACGTTCGTTCTCATAGACATCCATGCCTAAGGCACCGACTTTGCCCTCTTTTAGCGCCTCAATGGCGGCGGAGGAGTCGATTAAGCTGCCCCGACTGGTATTAATGATCATCACCCCTTTTTTCATTTTATCAAAGGCAACGGCATTAAGAAGGTGGTGGTTGTCGGAGGTCATCGGACAATGTAGCGAAATGATGTCAGAACGTTTGAGAAGCTCATCTAAAGTGGTATAGGTCACTCCACAGGCTTCTGCCTCGGCGCTAGGGTAAGGGTCAGTCGCAAGAAGCTCCATTCCAAAGCCGTGTAAAATACGCAACGTTGCCAGACCTATCTTACCTGTCCCAATAATGCCTACGGTTTTACCGTGCATATTGAAGCCAGTTAATCCCTCAAGTGAGAAATTACCCTCGCGGGTGCGTTGATAAGCGCGGTGAATACGGCGATTGAGGCACATCATCATGCCAATGGTATGTTCCGCTACCGCTTCGGGTGAATAAGCTGGGACGCGTACAACGTCAATCCCCAGTCGATGGGCGCTGCTAAGGTCGATATTATCAAATCCGGCGCAACGTAGCGCAACCACGCGTATGCCAAGACGATGTAACTCCGCTAAAATAGTTTGATCACACTCATCGTTAACAAATAAACAGACAGCTTGGTGTCCCACCGCATTTTTAGCTGTCTCAGCGGTGAGCCGAAAATCAAAAAAACTGAAAGTATAATTAAACTGTTTATTCACTTCATTAAGTACCGCTTGGTCATAACTCTTAGTACTATAAACCGCAATTTTCATAGTTTTTTCTCCATTAGAGACGGGTGATGTTATACTTCGAGCTGCATTGGTACATTTTGCGCTACATCATTTTTATAAGAGTAAATGAATAAATAATATCAATGTATTAGTGGGATTTGTTAAAAGCGTTATAAGGGATAAGGAAATATGTCGTTAGCGTTACGCTATATCTTATTTGCCGCAGCAATAGTGGGTATTAGCCTTCTTGGACTTGGGCTATCCATTAATCAATGGTCGATTCCTTTAGTGCAACATTTCTTGCCTAAAGGGGTGAGCGTTGAACGACAAAGTGGTTTTTCACTCTCCCACGCGCATTTTACATTACCCTCTTTTTCTTTATCAGCTCAGGGTTGCCAACTTGCCCAAATATCTCCCACCCGTATTGCGCTAAGCCGTTATCCGCTAAAGATAGCGGTGGATAAGCTGACGATTAATAGTAACTGTTTTACACAGTGGCCGTCTGCTTCGACTTCCGACCAGAAGCCCTTGAGCCTCCGTCACTTACAGCAGATTATCCCCAGTGTTAGCCTTGATATTGCTTCGCTGTCCATTTCTCCATGGCAAACTTATCAAGGCGCGTTACATTTTTCTTCATCCGGTGCAGAACAACACCTGACTTATCATGGGCAAGCGGCCACCCTGGACGCAGAACTTTCGGGGCAGATGCTGAACCTGAAGGCCCTTAGCATTTCCCATCCGTTGTTAAAGCACCCTTTGAACTTATCGGGAAAGATTAGGCTTGCTGATGGTGTCACTGTGCTTCCCGATGAAGCAAACTTAGTAGGTAAGGTGGAACTTGCGTCATATCCTAATCCTCTTACGGTTACGTTGTCGCGCGAACATCAGCATGGTGCGTTAGTTGTTAAGGATACGACCGCACAGCAACCCCTATTAAACGCGCCCTTTAACGTGAGCCAAGATGAATTTCGGATTGAAAAAGGCACTTGGGCGTGGCCGATGCCAGTACAACATCTTAGTGGTTTCTTCTCGCTTTCCGCTGAAAATTGGCAGCAAGGCTTCGAACAGACGCTATTGAGTGGACGGGTCAATGCCCTGACACAAGGACGTGGGGGTAAAGGCAACGTGGTACTGACCTTAGGACCGGGAAAATTATCCTTCTATAATAATCAATTTCCTTTACGTTTAACCGGTACTGCAAAACTTAAAGACTTACAGTTTTACGCTGGCCTTCCAGCCGCCTTAACGGGAGCATTAATCGATCCGGCCATCCATTTCCAACCTAAAGCTTTGCTGCTGATGCGTGGCGAGATTCTACCTGGCTGGGAAGTGGATGAGGCGAGATGGCCGATAGCAGGGGCTCGTCTTACGCAACAAGGGCTCAGCGGCCTTTTACAAGCCAACTTTATGGTAAGAAATGAGCGTAGCAGCTTCTATCTGTTGCACTTGGCAGGTATGGCCGACAGCTTTTTACCGGATAAAGGTCGTTGGGATTGGCGTTATTGGGGCAAAGGAATGATCCTGCCACTCACCGCGAATTGGGATGTACAAGGTCGTGGTTTTTGGCATAACGAAGAAATCACACTCACATCATTATCGACGGGTTTCGACCAAATTCGTTATGGCAGCATGTTAATGCAAAAGCCACGTATGACGCTTACTGAGCCTGTACATTGGGTGACGCAACAGGATAAGCCGCAATTTACGGGTCAATTTAAAATCACGGCAGATCACACCTTCTTTGGCGAAACGAGCCAGTTACCCGCTGCGCAACTTGATCTGGATGTTAATGGCACCACCCCTGATCAGTTTGGTTTTAAGGGACAATTGGTGGCGAATCGTATTGGGCCGGTTAGCGTCATAGGACGTCGGGATAATAGTCGCTGGCTAGGCAGAGCATGGTGGCCAGAACAACCCTTATCTGTGTTCCAACCTTTAGCCGGGCCGTCAAAAAGCGTCGCCTTACGCTCAGGCAGTCTGCGTGCACAAGCGGCTTTCTCCTTAACGGAGGATAAGGGTTTCCAAGCAGGGGGGCACTGGGTGGTTAAGCAAGGGGATATCTGGCTACCTAATTATCAGTTTAAGGGACTTAACTTCTCCTTACCTTTCCGCTTTAACGACCATCGTTGGCATTTTGGTTTACGCGAGCCGGTATCATTAACGATTGAAAATATCGAAAATAAATTCCCCATGAGCCATCTTACCCTAAAGCTGAAGGGAAGCTGGCCTTGGGATGAACAGAATCCTTTAGAAATTAATGATGCTTCATTAGATATTTTTGGCGGTACTTTAGCCCTAGCACATTTGCGGTTACCGCAGCGACAAAGTGCGCTGTTAGCGATTAAACATCTTGGTATGAGTCAGTTAATTACGGCTATTCATCCTAAACAAATCGCAATGTCAGGCAAAATTAGTGGCCAATTACCTTTTTGGCTCGAAAATTCGCCGTGGTTGATCGAAAACGGTTGGATCAGAGATGATAAAGGTTTAACGCTGCGTGTTGATAAAGATTTACTGGATCAAATATTAAAAAATAACCTTGCGGCAGGCGCGGCAATTGATTGGTTGCGTTACATGGAAATTTCAAAATCCTATGCCACTGTTCAAGTCAGTGCCAAAGGGGAGCTTCTGATGAAATCGCAGATTCATGGAACGAGCCGCTTTGATGACAAAAGACAACGAGTCAATCTCAATTATCAGCACACCGAAAATATCTTTATGTTATGGCGGAGTTTAAGCTATGGCGATAATTTACAGTCGTGGTTAGAGGAGCAGACACGGCTGCCTGCTAATAAGGAAAATGCAAAATGAAATTAGGCATGATCGCATTACTTGCTGTTACAACAACCTTGGTGGGTTGTATTCCTAAAATCGAAGTGGCGGCGCCAAAACAGCCTATTACTATTAATATGAACGTTAAAGTGGATCACGAGATCACGATAAAAGCCGATCCCGACGTTGAGCGTTTGATTAAACAACGGCAATCAGAGAAAACGCCAGAAAAAATGCAAGCACCAGGGCAAACTAAAATACAAAGCGCCAATTAAGGCGCTTTGGTACGCAGAGTATCGCGCTAAACTAATTGCTTAATTTCAGCTTTTGCTTCTTCAATCGCTTTCGTCGCGACCTCAGGACCGTAAGCAATTCCTTCTGCCAGGATGGTCTTCACATCGGTGATACCAATAAAACCTAGGAAAAGTGATAAGTAGGGTGTAACTAAATCTGTTGGTGTGTCTTTGTGGATACCGCCACGGGTTGAAAGTACCACGGCTTTTTTACCAGTAACCAATCCTTCAGGACCTTTTTCGGTGTAACGGAAGGTTACGCCTGCCCGGGCAATTAAATCAAAGTAAGTCTTCAATTGCGTTGAGATATTAAAATTGTACATCGGTGCTGCGAGCACAATAATGTCATGTGCTTGTAACTCAGCGATTAATTGGTCGGAAAGTGTCAGTGCTTGCTGTTGACGGTCAGTAAGCGGTGCGTCGCTTGGGCGCAATGCACCGACCAGTTCGCCATCAAGCACAGGGATTGGGTTTGCCGCGAGATCACGAATTGTGACAGTGTCACCATTAGCAGTCGCTTCTTCTGCATAGTAATCCGCCAACAGGCTAGATTGCGAATATTCGGCGAGTATGCTGGATTTAAGTACTAAAACTTTGCTCATGAGATTTC
The DNA here is from genome assembly GCF_018494065.1 of Rosenbergiella gaditana. Classification (GTDB taxonomy): domain Bacteria; phylum Pseudomonadota; class Gammaproteobacteria; order Enterobacterales; family Enterobacteriaceae; genus Rosenbergiella; species Rosenbergiella gaditana. Next base: position 227,453 of record NZ_JABBFR010000001.1, read on the forward strand.
CTTATTAAACGGTAATTTATCATCATTATAGGGATACATTATAAGAGAGAACAGCTAATCTTTTCGATGTCTTTCTTCAAATTATCTGAACAATAATTCTGGCGAGAGGCCCCTTTTAAGGCATCCGAGCCGCCTGCCGTTTAAGGCAGAGTTATGCTATAATCCGACCATCACAGGCTAAGTAAAACAGCCTAACGCAGTGTTGATATCCTCCGTTGCTTACATTTCAAGGTAATACCGTTCTATGTCTAAAATTGAATCGACGACTCTATCCACCCTTTGGACGCGTACCGATCACGTTTCATTCCGTGACCGGCAGCAGTTGCGTCGACGATTGAGAGGTATCGACAAGATTACCGATCCCGAATCACAGCAAGCGGTTATGTTTAAAATTGAACAAGACCTTGTCACGGCGGAGCAGCGGCTTAGCGCCCATGATGCTAGCCGTCCAGCTGTTATTAATTTTCCAGATAATTTACCGGTTAGCCAAAAGCAACAGACCATTGCTGAAGCCATCGAAAAACATCAAGTAGTGATTATCGCTGGGGAAACGGGGTCAGGAAAGACGACACAAATTCCAAAAATATGTTTGGCACTCGGACGAGGACGTCAAGGCTTAATTGGTCATACTCAGCCACGACGTTTAGCTGCGCGTACCGTTGCTACCCGTATTGCTGAAGAACTTGCAACCTCACTGGGCGGAGTTGTTGGTTATCGCGTGCGTTTTACCGATCAGATTTCTGAACAGACGCATATCAAACTGATGACTGATGGTATTTTACTGGCAGAAATTCAACAGGATAAACACCTGCTACAATATGATACGATTATTATCGATGAGGCCCATGAACGGAGTCTTAATATCGATTTTTTATTAGGCTATTTACGAGAGCTTCTGCCTAAACGTCCCGATTTAAAAGTTATCATTACCTCCGCGACCATCGATCCACAGCGATTTTCTAAGCACTTTAATGACGCACCGATCATTGAGGTGTCAGGCCGAACTTATCCGGTAGAAATTCGCTATCGGCCGGTCAGTGCTGAAAGCAGTGATGGAGATCGCGACCAACTGCAAGCCATTTTCGATGCGGTAGATGAACTTTACCGCGAGCCGCCGGGTGATATTCTTATTTTTATGAGTGGTGAACGTGAGATTCGGGATACGGCTGACGCTCTATCACGTCAGGGACTCGCTCATACTGAAATTTTACCGCTTTATGCGCGTCTCTCGAACAGCGAACAGAACCGTGTGTTTCAAACGCACACTGGCCGACGCATCGTTTTAGCGACCAATGTTGCGGAAACGTCTCTGACGGTACCCGGCATCAAATATGTCATCGATCCCGGAACAGCAAGAATCAGCCGTTACAGCTACCGGACTAAAGTACAGCGTTTACCGATTGAGCCCATCTCACAAGCCTCTGCCAATCAGCGAGCAGGCCGCTGCGGACGGGTATCAGAAGGGATCTGTATTCGGCTCTATGCCGAGGATGATTACCAATCTCGCCCAGAATTTACCGATCCGGAAATTTTACGGACCAACTTGGCCTCTGTCATTTTGCAAATGACGGCTTTAGGGTTAGGAAATATCCAACACTTTCCCTTTGTTGAAAAACCGGATAATCGTAATATCCAAGATGGTGTTCGTCTATTAGAAGAGCTGGGTGCAGTCGAAAATGCTACGCAAGATGTCCAGAAACTCACGCCTTCGGGTCGACAATTAGCGCAATTACCCATTGATCCGCGTCTGGCGAAGATGGTCCTCACTGCGCAGCAGTTTGGCTGTGTACGAGAAGCGATGATTATCACCGCTGCACTGTCTATCCAAGATCCGCGAGAGCGTCCAGCCGACCGGCAGCAAGCATCAGATGAGAAACACCGCCGTTTTGCAGATAAAGAGTCTGATTTCCTTGCTTGGGTGAATTTGTGGAATTACGTGCAAGAACAGCAGAAGGCGTTAACCGGTAATCAATTCCGCCGACAATGTAAGAGTGACTATCTTAACTACCTTCGTATCCGTGAGTGGCAAGATATTTACACGCAATTGCGCCAGGTCGTTCGTGAACTCGGTTTCTCGCTGAACAGTGAACCCGCCCCTTATCGTGAATTACATAGCGCATTATTAAGTGGTTTATTATCACGCGTAGGCCAGAAAGAGGTCGAAAAGGGCGAGTTTATGGGCTCGCGCCAAACACGTTTCCACCTTTTCCCTGCCTCCAGCCTGTTTAAAAAGCCGCCTAAGTGGGTAATGGTCGCCGAATTGGTCGAAACCAGTAAGTTATGGGGAAGGATCGCCGCAAAAATTGAACCAGAATGGATCGAACCTTTGGCAAGTCACTTAGTGAAGCATAGCTATAGCGAACCGCACTGGGAGAAAAAACAGGGGTCAGTCGCCGCCTTTGAAAAAGTCACTTTATATGGTTTACCGATTATTGCGCAACGTAAGGTTAATTACAGCAAGATTGATCCGGCGCTCTGCCGCGAACTGTTTATCCGTCACGCTTTAGTTGAAGGTGAGTGGCAAACAAACCACCGTTTCTTTAGCCATAATCAACAGCTACGCATAGAGATAGAAGACCTTGAGCATAAATCTCGTCGCAGAGATATTTTGGTGGATGACGAAACGTTATTCGCGTTTTACGAACAGCGTCTCCCAGCAGATATCGTCTCAGTGCGCCATTTTGATAAGTGGTGGAAAAAGGCTTATCAAAACGATCCTCATCAACTCGATTTCGATAAAACGATGTTGGTACGAGAGGGGGCGGGGAATATCGATGCGAATGATTATCCCAATAGCTGGCAGCAGGGCAATGTTCAATTACCGCTTACTTATCAATTCGAGCCAGGCAAGGATGCCGATGGCGTGACAGTCCATATTCCGTTGCCCCTGCTCAATCAGATCAGCGAGCAAGGCTTCGATTGGCAGATCCCGGGCCTGCGCAAAACCTTAATAGTGGCCCTGATTAAGTCTTTACCTAAACCGATTCGCCGTAATTTTGTTCCTGCTCCTGACTATGCTGACGCTTTCTTAGGCCGTGTGACGGATTTAAGCCTACCGTTACTCGAATGCTTAGAACGTGAATTCCGACGGATGAGCGGAGTAACGATCGAGCGTGAAGCTTGGCAGTTAGAGCATGTACCGGATCATCTCAAAATGACCTTTCGCGTCGTTGATGGCAACAATAAAAGGTTGGAAGAGAGCAAATCCTTAGCTGAACTTCAATTGACACTAAAAGGTAAAGTACGTGAAACCCTCTCTGAGGTGGCTGATGTTGGCCTAGAAAAGCAGGGTGTGACAGAGTGGGATTTTGGCGAATTGCCACAGATTTTTAGTCGTCAACAAGCAGGCTTTACCTTAAAAGCATGGCCTGCTTTGGTGGATGAGAAGCAGAGCGTTGCAATAAAATTATTTGATACTGAAGCGGAACAGCTAAAGGCAATGTGGCAAGGGCAACGTCGTTTATTACTGTTGAATATTCCTTCGCCAATTAAATATCTCCATGAAAAGCTTCCCAATAAGGCAAAACTCGGGCTGTATTTTAATCCCTATGGTCAAGTCTTACAGTTAATTGATGACTGTATCCATTGCGGTATCGACAAAATCATGGCGCAACAGGGAGGACTGGTTTGGGATGAGCAGCACTTTATGACCTTACGCGGAAAAGTAAAAGCGGATCTTAATCAGACGGTGGTCGAGATTGCTCAGCAAGTGGAGCAGATTCTTTCAACGGTATTTGCGATTAATAAACGGCTTAAAGGTCGTGTTGATATGGCGTTAGCCCTTGCGCTCAGTGATATTAAAGCGCAGCTGTCTCACTTGGTTTATCCCGGATTTGTTACGCAAAATGGATGGCAGAAGCTTGCGGATACCTTAAGGTACTTACAAGCCATCGAACGGCGATTAGATAAACTACCGGTCGATCCGCATAGTGACCGAGCAAGAATGTTGCGTGTGCAGCAAGTCGAGCAGGCCATACAGCGTTATCGTAATAAATTACCGAAAGCTGAACAGCAAAATCAAAAGGTGATGTCCGCCCGTTGGATGGCTGAAGAATTGCGTGTTAGCCTTTTTGCTCAGCAACTTGGTACGCCTTATCCCGTTTCGGAAAAGCGTATCACGCAGTTACTGGAAGAGTCGCCGAGCTGACGCTCGGCGTGACTTATTGAATATTATTAGTCAAGATCGGTATTTTGCTGTTAAACGAGCTGACCGCGATGGCACGGTTATCCGCTCGGTAACGATCTTCGGGTGAGGGTGCCGAGCTCTGAACGCCGATGATCTGCCACTGATTATTGCTGTTAATCATCAGCGGTGAACCACTATCGCCCGGTAGGGTATCGCATTGGTGCGAGAGCACCGCGGTTTGCGACCAACCCGTAATTTTACAGCCTATATGGGCAAAGAGATTATCTAAGTTATCCGCAGGATAGCCAGCTTGGGTGACTTGGTTATCGACGGCGTTTAACGCGGCCATCAGCTGTTCTCGTGCTCCGCTAAAAAGAGGAATGGGTGTAATCGCAGAGGGTGGATTATGCAGAATTACCACTGCATAGTCTGAGGGCGCGGCTTTCGCCGGTACGATCCAGCCTTCACCCGCCACTTTCAATTTTCCCGCTAAACCCGGTGCGACTTTGGCATCTATATCGTGTAATTCGTATACCCAACCTTTTTTAGTGGTAATGAAACGCAACGCTACAGGGGGATCAAATTTACCGGGCGGGGCTAATAAGCAATGGCCAGCAGTTAACGCGATATGAGGGGAGATAAGCGTGGCTGTACAGAGATTACCGCTTTCTGTCTCCAGTTGACCGATTGCATCCCATGGATGATTTTGAGGTTTATCAATCTCTATGCGATGATCTTTACCGAAAAAGAGTGTTTTTATCTGTGTTGCGCTAAGCGAATCGTCCTCTGCGTAAACATGAAAATTACAGCAGAATAGGGCGAAAAAACACAATCTTTTGAAGCGCATAATGTTCTCAACAGCAGCATAAAAATTTCATAGCGACACTATAGACGTATCAACTAATAAAAGGGAAGGTAATTGTCACTCAGTGGATGAGGTTAGATAAAACAGCACGCAGCCATAATGCCGCAAACAATGACGGTCAGAAGAATAATTTCATAACGGTAGCGGCGCATCATGGACAGACCCCGTAAAGAAACACCCGGCAGAACCGGGTGTTTGTATCACTTTGACGCTAGTAGCGCTTTAGGCTCACTTATTTTTTAGTGACTTTTTTAGCGTGGTGTTTTTTAGCTGCTTGTGCTTTTTGCGCTGCAGCAGGTTTTACTTTCTTAGCGTGGTGTTTTTTAGCCGCTTGTGCTTTTTGCGCTGCAGCAGGTTTTACTTTCTTAGCGTGGTGCTTTTTAGCTGCTTGTGCTTTTTGCGCTGCAGCAGGTTTTGCTTTTTTAGCGTGGTGCTTTTTAGCTGCTTGTGCTTTTTGCTCTGCAGCAGGTTTTGCTTTCTTAGCGTGATGCTTTTTAGCTGCTTGCGCTTTTTGCTCTGCAGCAGGTTTTGCTTTCTTAGCATGATGCTTTTTAGCATGATGTTTAGCAGGTGCAGCAGTTGTTGAAGTCTTAGCAGCAGATGCTGCTGGGGTAGCTGGGGTTTCTGCAGCGAAAGCTGCTGAAGAGATACCCATAGCCGCGGCAACTACCAGTGCGAAAAGCTTTTTCATTTGAATTTCCTCAATATCACATTATCGGATAGCCCACTGCGGAGCCGGTAGAAGCACTATATGAGGAATCCTGAATACTGTCCGTTGGTGATTGGTATCGGTATGTAACGGTATGTACAATTCTTCTAGTCACCAAGATAACGGCGCTCCAAATGCTGTTTAAACCATTTAGGATTAAGCGTTTCTCCTGTGGCTTGCTGAATTAAGCTATCTACTGGGAAACGGCTGCCTTTACTCCAGATATTTTCTTTAAGCCAAGCAAAAATAGGCGCTAAATTCCCTAAGGTAATCGCTTCATCAAGATTTGGTAATTGTTGTTGCAAGGTATTGAAAAGCTGTGCTGCATACATAGCGCCCAGAGTATAGGTCGGAAAATAACCAAACGAACCGTCTGTCCAGTGAATATCTTGCATACAGCCATTGCGATAATTGCCTGCTGTACTTAAGCCCAGATAACGCTGCATTTTTTCATCCCATAATTCTGGGATATCCGAGACTTCAACTTCTCCATTAATTAACGACCGTTCAATCTCATAACGCAGAACAATATGAGCAGGATAACTCACCTCATCAGCATCCACGCGAATAAAACCGGGACTAACATGTTGGACTTGTTGTACTAAGTCGTTAAGGCTCAGGTCAGTGGCTGCCGTTAAATGTTGGCAGATAAGCGGGTGTAAACGCTGTAAAAAGGCCTTACTACGACCGAGTTGCATCTCTAGAAAAAGGCTTTGTGACTCATGGATAGCCGTTGAGCGGGCTAAAGCGATAGGCTGTCCGGGCCACTGCTTGGGTAAGTTTTGTTCATAGCGTGCATGGCCCGTTTCATGAATAACGCCCATTAATGCGCTCAGGAATTCGTCAGTATTATAACGCGTCGTGATTCGTACATCAGTGGGAACACCTCCACAAAATGGGTGGGCGCTGACATCCAGTCTGCCGTGAGTAAAGTCGAAATCCAGTAATTGCATTACGGATTCAGCCAAGGCTTTTTGTTGTGAAAGGGGGAAAACACGATGCGTTTGTACAGTCGATGAGGCGGGCTGCTTCGCGACAATCTGTTGTAAGAGCTCGGGTAACCATTGAATTAACTCGCCAAAGAGGGTATCAAGTCGCTGACTGGTCATTCCCGGTTCGTAAAGATTAAGTAGAGCGTCGTAAGGTGAACAGCCTAGCGCCTTCGCCCTTAATTGCGCTTCTTGGCGGGAAAGCTCAACGACCGGAGTCAGGTTACGCTGAAAACCCTGCCAATCATTTTCTATTCGCTGCTGACGCCACGCTTGCTCACAACGGCTGCCTGCTAAGGCTTTTGCTTCCACTAACTCTGTAGGCAGCAAGGCAGCATCAGCATAATGACGGGAGATTTCATTGAGATTAGCCTGCTGATCGCTATTCAATGTCTCTTGTTGAGCCAGGGCGATTAACTCCGCAGTACTGGATTGGACCAAGATTTCATGGTGCATCACACTGAGTTCAGCCAGAGCTTCTCCCCGCGCATCGCTACCTCCACTTGGCATCATAGTCTGCATATCCCATCCGGCAATTGCCGACAGATGATCGAGACGAGCTAAGCGTTGGAAACGTTCAGTTAGAGCTTGGTAAGCGTTCATAAATTATCCTTACGCGCAGAAGTAAGCAGTGGGGGTTCTGGAGTGAATGAATTAAGAGGCCAACTAAAACGTAAGCAGGCTCCGCCTAACGGGCTACTTTCTGCCCGAATAGTGCCTTGAAAAGCTTGAGCAATTGAGTGGACGATAGCTAAACCTAAGCCACATCCCCCGGTTGCGCGATCTCGACTTGGGTCGAGGCGAACAAAAGGCTCAAAGATTTTGGCCCGTTGCTCGGCGGGGATGCCAGGCCCGTCATCTTCGACTTGTAAATAACCACATTGGGAGTCAAACCACAAACTAATTCGTAAACGTTGCTCTGCATAGCGAAGGGCGTTGTTAACGAGATTATCGAGGACACGTTCCATTAAGCGGCTATCGGTAATGTGACACTGCGCCTGTGTAGGCACATCGAGTTGAATGGTTTTATCCGCCCGAATCACGCGCAAATCATCCACCCATTCAACCAGCCATTCGCGAAGATCGATCTGTTGTAAGGAGAGGGCGACTTGCGGCCGGTCAAGGCGAGCGAAAGTCAGTAGTTCTTGTATTAAACCTTCGAGTTGTCCGATATCGCGATTTAATGCATTGGACTCCACTTGCGATAAATTATCGCTCATCGCCAAACGATAGCGGAGACGAACAAGTGGGGTACGCAATTCGTGAGCAATACCGTCGATAAGCTGTTTTTTACTCGCCACCAAATCTTTAATGTTATCTGCCATTTGGTTAAACGCTACCCCGAGTCGATAAAGACTGGAAGTATTCTCGAATTGCGTGCGCGCATCCAAATCGCCATCACCAAATCGTTGAGCCATCTTCTCTAATTTCAACATTTCTTGCCAATGAGGTCGCATCCAAATAAACACTGGAAGCGCTAAAGACATGGCAATGAATGTTAATAGCAACACATCGAGTATGCGCATTTGATGGAGGAAGAATAGATAGGGGATTGGACCCACGGAGAGCACATAGTGGCTGCGAGGGATGTGCTGGATAAAGGTGTATTGGTCGTCAAGCGCCACGATTTCGCCAGAGTGTAACCGACGCATATCTGCAGCCGGTAATTGGTAATTGGTGAGGGGCTCAATATGTAACTTGAAAGAGAGGTTAAGGTCGAGGTTATCTACGGTGCTGTTCCAATCTTTAGGCGGAATTTCTCTTAATTCGCTCCGCATCAAGGAGAGCGAACTGGCCATTAAGTCATTCATTGACTGACGGCCAGCACGTTCTGCCGTCATCTTATAGACCAGCCCAACCAATAAGGTCATCACAATGAAGCAGACAAACAACAATAAGTAGAATTGAATGAATAATTTTTTCATTCTGAATCGGTTTCCCACGCTTGTGGCGCAAACAGATATCCTTTATTACGAATCGTTTTAATCCTAAAGGGTTCAGTAGCACTATCGTAGAGTTTTTTACGTAATCGTGAAATGGCGACGTCGATACTACGGTCCATACCGTCATAACTGACACCCCGCAGTGTTTGAAGTAACACATCACGGTTTAGAATTTGACCCGCATGGCTAGCAAGCTCCCATAATAGATCAAAATCTGCTGTCGAGAGTGCAATGATCTCGCCGTCTAAAGTCACTTGACGATTCAACATATCAATAGTGAGTTTACCAAAGCTAACGATACGGCTTTGGCGAGGGGAGCTCGCCCGTTCTTCTGATGGGGTAGAGGGCTGACTTTGACGTAGATGTAAACGCAATCGCGCCAGTAAAACAGCGGGTGGGGTAGTTTTTAAAATATAATCATTCGCGCCGATCTCCAGGGCTAAAATATGATTCATGTCGCTATCCAACGAGGTGAGCAGAACGATAGGGCCTTGCCACTGAGTACGGAGATCTCGACATAAAGACATGCCATCTTTCCCCGGCAACATAATATCGAGTAGCACAAGGTCAGGTTTAGCCGCTAAAATAGTCGCTTCAGCACGATCGCCACGTGTTTCAATAATCACTTCAATATCATGTTTTTTTAAGTAAGCAGAAATTAATTCGCCGACTTCAATTTCATCTTCAACGTAAACTATTTTATTCATTTTTAACAAAATTCTTTTTTATTTAACAATAAAACAACGTTACTGGGAATTATAACTACGTTATCACGAAAAAGGCATCTCTTGCTGGTATAATAACGTAATTATATGCGACTATACGCGCCGCAGATAAGTAGGAATAATGACGACCACTGGGGGATGATGTGCCGATGCCATCAACATCAATAATGGAAAAAAATGACTCTATTTCATTCAATTACAGCAGCTTACTCTCAGCTTCATGTAAGAAGAAATGGCGATTCGTTGATGCGATCTATGGAGTTTTGCCTATTTTCGGAGTGGTGACACGCAAATCGGCGCATAATAAGCTGGAAGCTGTCGAATATTTTAAAGAACTGGCGTTACAAATTATTTCGACCCAAGTCAGTGATGAAATGAATATTGCTCGGTTGCTGGTTCTTGCCGAACAACAAAATATCAAAAATTTTACAATTCAATTACCTTATTCGCTGTCTGAACATCAAATCTCCCTTATATATTTAGAATATCGTAAGTCAGTCACTCTGCATCAAGACAACGACTCTCTATATGTCCGCTTCTCGCCCTGCTAAGGAGGACAAGAGGTCGCCCAAAATTGGACTCCCCTTTATCTCAATAATTTGCTCAGCCCTATTGCCACTCCACTGATGATGATCGCGATGATGATCAACTTATCGGCGACACGTAGTTGATCGTGCTGGCGGTTCTGCCATCCAGCATAAAGAAAAACCACTAAACCCGGTGCGTATAAGGTTAGCGACATCAATAGATGCTCAATACCGGAAGCGTAAATCAACCAAAGACCGTATAGCGTAGCCCCTAAACCGATGAGTAGCGGTCGATAGCTTCGTGTTTGATAACTGAGTTTTGCTAAGAACAGGCCAACCAATAGATAAGGCACCAGCACCATTTCCGATGCGATGATTAATAAAGTGCTGTAATCGAGGTGGAACAGCGCAATAGCAACCAAACAGAGCTGAACGCTAATATTGGTCATCCACAGGCTGCCAATAGGGGCATCTGTGTCATTCTGCGTAGCGATCACTTTTGGAAATGCTCCGCGCTTGGCGGCAATAAAAGGGATCTCTGCGGCCATAATGGTCCAGCTGAGGTACGCGCCAGATACGGAGAGAATAATTCCCCCCACGATTATCCAGTAACCGTAGGGTCCAATCATTTGCACCAGCAATCCACCCATTGATGGGTTTTTCATTGTCGCAAGTGCTTCTCGAGGAAGGATCCCCAGTGACAGTATCGTGACTAATAGATAGACAATCAGTGCTGAAATCACGGCAAAAAGTGTGGCCTTACCGATATCGTTTTTATTTTTTGCCCGTCCGGATACGACCACCGCGCCTTCAACCCCAATAAAGACCCACAGTGTGATGAGCATGGTCTGCTTAACTTGTGACCACACTGGCAGGTGTAATTGGGTTCCTGAAAAATCAAATGAAAACTGGCGATAATCGAAATGCATTATCCCGACCACCATAAACAGCACTAAGGGGACAAGTTTACCGAGCGTCGCAAGCAAGTTTATACTTGCGGCAGTCTGTACGCCCCGTGTGATCATTGCATGGATAATCCATAACAATATCGACGCACCCAGCATCGATTGCCAGGTATTTCCGTTACCGAAGACCACATGTCCGGGAGAATCGGTAAAGAAACTCAGCGCAGAGAAGACAACGACGAGATAAGAGACATTGGCTATGACCGCACACAACCAATAGCCCCATGCGGAGAGGAAACCTATGGTTTTCCCAAAGCCATCTTCTGCATAAGTGAAGATACCACCGTCAAGATCAGGCCGTAACCGGGAGAGGTAGAGCATGGCTGTGGCCAAGAAGAGTATACCGATGCCGGTGATTGACCAGCCGATAATCAAGGCTTCTGATCCTGAGACTGCGGCCATATTTTGAGGGAGACTGAAAACACCCGCGCCGAGCATGGAACTGAGGACTAACGCTGTGAGTGCACCAACGCCTATTTTCTTACCCGTCATAAACACCTACTAACTTGCTAAAATGTCTCGATAAGATTATTAAAACAGCAGGTGATGCTAAAAAAAGAAAACAACACAGCATATTTCATGGATCGAGTTAGGGCGCTGATTCTACGAATTGAGCGTTAAGAATGCAATGAGTATAAATGCGAAAAAATGATTATTTATGCATAAGGCAGCCAAAAAAAAGCACCCAAAGGTGCTTTAATGCTTACTTGAAGAGTTCTGCGGTAACCGTAAGGTTACCCCCACTCTGATTCTGCCATTGGCGAGTGATATGATAATACTTCGCACCTTTGTCCGCGGCTCTTCGCGCAATTGCGGTCGACATCTCGGTCGGGTTACCAAAGTGCGCTGTGATTGTCACGGTATCAAAGGGGGTCATCTGCGCGGCGGTAATATCATTGACTTCTTGAATTTTGCCACCTTGTGGCAGTGAAACGGTGTAACGCTTGTTGGTTGATGTTTGGGTTTCATAGAAACGTCCAACACTTTCACTGGCCGAGTCTGAAGAGGCAACGCCAGGAATTTCAACTTTCTTGGCAGCAGCTCCGCCGGCGGCAATCGCGGTTTTTCCTGCTTGGGAGTCCGCTGGGATCGCATCAGGGCTTTGTACAATACGTTTTGGGGCATCCGCTTTATACACGTAGGCAGTGACATATTGGTTACCGCCATTGTTGGCGGCAATTTGCCGGATGATAAAGAAAGCATCGGCATCCTTCGCCTTGGCCGCACGCGAAATAGCATATTCGACCTGTGGCTGGCTAGGATAAAAACCTCTAATGCTTACGGTATCATAAGGCTCTAGACGGTAAGCTTCAGCTTTAGGTAACGCTTTAATACCGTTGATATAGCGGTAGTGTGGATTTTTAGGCGCAGGAGCGGCATCGGGTAAATAAAGATCGGCGGTGATGCGCCAATTACCACCATTACTGTTACTGTCGTGCACTGACACGACATAAAACCCTGCGGCACCCGCATCATCAGCACGTTTAGAGACGGCATTACTCACATCAATTAACGAATTGTAGCGGCCTGAAAAATTAATTCTTTTGTAAGGCGCAAGGGTTGCGGCTTTTTGAGGACTGAGTTCTTGAGCGGCAAAGGCAGTAGATAGCCCTAGCGAAATCAGCGCTGTGGCTAAAACTGTAGCATTAAATTTCATAAAACGTCCTTCAGCTTGCACAGAAAATAGAATTTATTGTTGGTTGTTGAGGGCTGATTATTACATGGAAAAGACAAGCTGTCTTAGTCAATTGTTTGACAAATGTCTATTAAAAAGAAGTCGATGTGCAGAGTAGGGATGTCCAAAGCTACTCTGCGAAAGGAAAGTGCTATTCAGGTAGAACGTCAGGTCGCATCACCAAGAGGTCACAACGTAAATGGTCAATGACTTGTTCAGCAGTATTACCTAAAAATGCCGCTGAAAATCCACTGCGCCCAAAAGTTCCTAACACCACTACACCGGCGTTAAGCTTAGCGGCGATTTCGGGGATGACCTCTTCAGGTTCTCCTTGTTCTACATAAGTGTCTGCGCTATCGATGGAAAAGGGCTGACGCAGTGCTTTCATCGCGAGTAAATACTGCCCTCGAACGGCATCACTGTAACGTTGTGCATCAAAATCAGGAAGTTCAATGGTTAAGTTTACAGGCGTAAGAGGATAGGCTCCTACTATTCGTACTGCAGTGTGATTCAATTGTGACGCTAAAGCTTGGGTCTCACGCACCAGCTTCCTATTCAAATCATCATGTTGTTGGTCGTCGCTGGCTAAGTTAACGGCGACGACCGCCGTAGCGTCAGTTGGCCAAGGTTGGTCTTTTACCATCCATACGGGACAAGGGCTTTTACGTAATATTAGCCAATCGGTGGGGGTGAAAATGACTGATTCTAATCGGTCATTTTGGTGAGCCATCTTCAAAACGAGGTCATAACTCCCCGTTTCAATCTCCTGTAAAATGGCATCTTGTTGGCGATTGTGCCAAATAACTTTCAACGCAATATCCACGCCGAATTCAAGATAGACGCGCGATTGATACCTTAACCATTCAGTACGTTGTTGGATCATTTCTTGACGCATACTCTCCCTTTCTTCTGTCGCAAGAGCCGTCGTCAGTTCATAAGAGAGGTCATAAATCGCTAAAAATGCGGTGATTTTGCCGCCCAGTCGTTGATTCAGATACACCGCGCGACGAAGAGCGGGTTGGTCATCCTGATCTGGGTCAATAGCTACGAGAATATTTTGATACTGCGTCATATGACAACCCCTCAGTTCATTTAGTTAACCTAAGGATAGTCCGGATTTACTCGTAAAGCGCTCAAAAACCGGATCATCATTGCTCAGTAACATAGCGGATCCGGTTTCGCTTATCTAGATAATTATTAAGCGCATTTTTGTGCATGGCCTGCTAGAGCATTCAACATATCGTGGTTTTCAATAGTAATATATTTACCTTTCACAGAGAGCATCCCGCTTTTCTGGAAACGACCTAATAAACGGCTGATTGTTTCCACAGTAAGGCCAAGATAATTTCCGATATCTCCACGGGTCATCGTCAGTCGAAATTCACGTTGAGAAAAACCACGCTGGCCAAAACGTTGCGAGAGATTCCAAATGAAAGCTGCTAAACGTTCTTCTGCATTTTTCTTAGAAAGAAGCAGGATCATCTGTTGGTCAGCTTTAATTTCGCCACTCATTAGTCGCATAATTTGGTGACGAAGGGCAGGCATTTTACCGGCCAAATCGTCTAGCGTATCGAAAGGGATTTCGCACACCATTGAGGTTTCCAGCGCTTGGGCGAAAGAAGGGTGGTGACCTGATGTAATAGCATCAAACCCAATCACATCGCCCGCAAGGTGGAAACCTGTAATTTGCTCATCACCCTGTTCAGTAATGGTATAGCTTTTCAACGTGCCGGATCGAAGAGCATAGAGGGACTTTAATTCATCACCTGCTTTGAACAACGACTGCGATTTTTGAATGGGTTTTTTACGCTCAATAATATTGTCGAGCTGATTAAGCTCATGATTATTGAGGGTGAATGGAATACACAGTTGGTTAATGCTGCAATCTTGGCAATGAATAGAGCTACCATTGACGGGGACGCGTTTAATTAATCTTTTTTCACTCAGCATGATGAATTCTCCACATTATTGTCTGGGGGTACTTTAACATTTTTCGCGAAGAAAAAAAGGTCTTATCCACGATCAATTTATCGCTAGCTAGTTATTAAAAATACTTACATTACTCTTGTTTAAAATCAATAATATAAGGTAATAATAACAATCATTCAGATTTGTAATTTACAAAAAAATACATTCATAATAGTGGATATATCAAATTAATTAATATTAATTACCTAACAATACGCAGGCTAAATAACGGCTGAAGTGATTACTTTTCCGACAGATTAATTACATTAGGTTGTATATTATTCCTATTGGTTATGTATAGGATTATATCAATCTATTGTTTAACATAAGTGCATGGTTTAGATAGGTAAAAGATATTTTATGTTCATAAATAAGTGTTTTCATTTAAGGTTTGAGATTGCTCCCGTATCGTTGTTCTTAACCGCTCAACGGTTGTATTGAACAGAGCATCGCTAGGCGTGATGATACCCACCGTCTCACCGGGATCGGTGAAAAGTAAGGGAAGGGGGGAAAGTGCTTGGTGTACTAAGTCTTCTCGAACTGCCCCAGATGGAACAAACCAGACATAGTTGTAATGAAGGGCTAACTGACGCGCTAAAGAGGTCGACGAGGTTTCGATACGCGTTTCAGGTAACACACAATGCTGACTTTCTAAGATGCGTTGGGCAATACGCCAAGGTGCGGTACCCTCTGGTGAGATTACTACTGGCCAGTTCATTGCGGCGGCGAGACTTACATTCCCTTTTAATAGTGGATGGGCAGGATTCACAACGAGTTTTATTTTCTCAGTGAACAGCAGTTCATACTCTAGACCTTCCATAAATGTCGTTTCTGCAAGGCGGCCTATGCCTAGGTCATATTCTCGTGCACGTAAGGCGGCAAGCAGAACATTATTATGAAGTGTCGATACCTGTAGTTGTACATTGGGGTTACGTTGATGAAATGCATCAATAATTCTTGGTAGGATCCCCATGGCCACCGTCGTTAACGCCGCTAAGCGAATGACTTGAATGGGTGAGGTTTCCACTGCAAACAAACTGTCGGTGGCATGCTGTAAGGTGTTGAGTATCTGCAAAGCATGTGGAAGCAACTGCTGGGCTTCATGGCTAAGCCTTACCCCTTGGCCTTGGCGAATAATAATGTCATAGCCACACAGCTGTTTTAATTCTGCAAGGGTTTTAGACAACGCTGGCTGACTAATTGAGAGCGTTTTAGCCGCAGTACTGATCGATTTTTGTTGTGCCACTGCCGCCAGAGCATGAAAATGTCTAAGACGGATCTTTTGATTAAAGCGTTGAATATTCACCAGCCCACCCCATGTTACATATTTGTATGTTATCGGTAGGCACAATGTTATGACAGAAAAAAACCCGCCTGTAAATGCGGGTTCTTTATTGACGAATGGCGCTAAATTATTGATTCGAACGTAAGATTGGATAGCGTTTTAAGATCCAAGCGCACCATAGACAACTCACTAAACCGAATGCCGCGCCGGCGTAACCAATCACTGACAGTCCCAATACATTACTGATTTGTCCACCCAGTAACGCGCCTGCACCAATACCAATGTTGTAAATGCCGGACATCAGTGACATGGCGACATCTGTCGCATCGGGAGCGAGTGATAACACCCTAATTTGTAGGGCTAGGTTTATCATCATCATTGCAATGCCCCAGACGACACAGAGCAGAATGGTTTCAAAATTATGACCCGCGGTGACATAGAGCAGCGCCATACATAAGGTAATAAGGAAAATCGCACCAAGCAGAAGGCCGGATGGAAATTTTTTACCTAATGCACTGAACAATGTGCTACCGAAAATACCCGCACCGCCAAACAGAAGAAGCAGTAGGGTGGTGAAGTTAGCACTCTGTAAGGCAACAGCTTGGATAAAGGGCTCGATATAGCTGTAAGCCGTATAGTGCGCCGTTACCACGATAGTGACCAGTAGATAGAGGCAGACCAGAGGCGGTCGACGAAACAACTCTGGCACACTTTTTAATGACCCTGTGTGCTCGCTAGGAAGCTTAGGTAACAAACGGGCCAGCATGATCATTAGTACAAGTGATGATACGCCAATTAATCCGAATGTTGCTCGCCACCCCAGATATTGACCGATAATCCGTCCTATAGGAACGCCCAAAACCATCGCGAGCGCCGTCCCCGTTGCTAACATACTGAGGGCTTGAGTCCGTTTGCCTTGCGGCGCAATACGTATCACTAATGATGCGTTAATTGACCAGAATATCGCATGGGTAATGGCAATGCCGACACGCGAAGCGATTAAGGCATTAAAATCCCAAGCGAAAGCCGACAATACATGGCTAATGGTGAAGAAAATAAGCAACACCACTAATAAAAAACGGCGTTCAATATTACGCGTCACTAACATTAACGGTAAGGAGAGTAGCGCCACACACCATGCATAGACAGTCAGCATAATCCCGACGTCGGCCGTCTTCATCTGGTAAGAAGTGGCGATATCGGAGAGTAATCCGACAGGCACAAACTCTGTAGTATTAAAGATAAATGCCGAGATCGCCAACAAGAGTACACGCAGCCATGCCACTTTGCGTGGAACGGGAGGAATATTTTCTTGTTGAGAGGAAGTTATTGAAGGTTCTACAATCATAGAAATTTTATTTGCCCAAATTAACGTGATATAGATCACAGTATAGTGTGAGTGATGCAGATTCAACATCTACTGTAATCAGTATAATCAATATGTCACTATGCGCCATCTTTGTACTCTTCCCTGCAGAGAGTGTCTCACTTGAAGTTAGCAAAAGATTTTAATCTTTTACCTAACGTTATTTTTAATAAAGTGGAGAGATTTGGTGCAACCCATGCATTGAATCCTCAACGCTCGCTAACGCGTTAATTTAAGTAAACTTTGCGTTAACGCAATTCCCGCTTAAGAAGAATTAATTAGACTAACGTCCTCTCGACTGGCATTTAGGGAAAAAAATAGTGAACAAAGTTTTTATCACGGGGACTGATACTGCCGTAGGAAAGACCGTAGTCTCACTCGCATTATTGCAAATGCTTCAACAACAAGAGATCGTCTGTGCAGGATATAAGCCTTTATCACAAAATGCACAGCTGACTGAGCAGGGGTTACAATGTGCAGATGCGCAGTTACTCAAGCAAGCTTCAACTATTGAGCTGCATTATGACAGGGTTAATCCTTATCCTTTTACGGGAAGTGAGGTCAGTACTGGGTCGATAACCACGTTCAATGAACAAAACCTCACCGAAGGGATGTCGTACATTGAGACTCAGGTCGAGCGTTTAGTCATTGAGGGGACGGGTGGGTGGCATAGCAGAATTAATACTCAGAATCCGTTATCTGACTGGGTCATTAAGCATAAAATACCGGTTATTCTGGTGGTGGGGATAAAATTAGGGTGTATTAACCACGCTATTTTGACGGCAGAATCAATCTTACAGCAAGGTGGAGAATTGGTAGGGTGGGTGGCGAATCGTATCAATCCTGGCTTAGAAGAGTATCAACAGCTTATTGCCTTACTGACTCAACATATTTCAGCGCCTAAGATTGGGGAAATACCTTACATTTCCCATGCGCACCAAAAAAATCTTGCTTCTTATTTCAATATTGATCCCCTTGCTCACTTTTTCAGTCACTAAAAAACAGGGCGTTAAGCCCTGTTTTCGTCAACTTATGGGGAAACGGATTGTGTAGCCGTGCCAGAGTTATCATCGCCATTACGTTTGTACACTATTTTCTGTTGGTCGTTTTCGCAATGCCCTACCACTAATCCACCTAGTTGATCAGCTTGATCATTAGGGACAACGTCTAATGAAAAGGCTGATTCAGCGACACCATTTTGAATGATTTTTTGTTGGATTTCCGCTTTAACCGAATCGCATGATGCATGCGCTAGCGTTGGAACCAGCGCAATAGCTGTCAACAACGTTAAGCCTAATTTTTTCATAATCCTTTCCTCAGATTAAGGTTGAATGGGGCGTCCGGTTTGGCGATCAAGACAACGTAATGTCGTCGGTTCCCAATAGGCATTAAGATTAAGACTTTGTTGGCAGGCTTCTTTCGAATCGATGGCACGGTCGATTCGGTTAAAGTCTTTTTCATTACGAGTATTAATTTTCTTACGTAGTGACCGGGTGTCATCCCACTGTTCTTTATGCTCGCGTGAGAGCTCATTACTGTAATGAGTATGGCCATTATCAATGATAAGGTGCTCTGTCTGAGCCAACACCGGCTGAGCCACTGAGCATAAGAAGCTTAACATTAACGCTGCAGGTAACATCCTAGTTGTACTCTTCATTGTTTTTACCTCTCAGTTATTACGACGATGCTAATTCAATCAGTTGAGTCTACTTGCTTTCATTGAAGACGGCGCTAGCTCAAGATTTGTCGACGCGTAACCCGGCATAAGATTGGCTTATTGGCATCATTTCAAGCGTGTTGATATTGACATGAGCAGGTAAAGTAGCCACCCAATAGACGGCTTCAGTCACATCCTCAGGGGTCAGTGCTTGGGTGCCTTGATATACCTTTTCGGCTTTATCGTCGTCGCCTTTAAAGCGAATATTGGAAAACTCAGTTCCACCCACTAATCCCGGTTCGATATTGGTGACACGAATCGCTGTGCCGTGCAGATCAGTCCGAAGATTTAGGCTAAATTGGCGTACGAAGGCTTTGGTCGCACCATAAACATTACCCCCTTCATATGGCCAATTGCCGGCGGTAGAACCAATATTAATAATATGACCTTTATTGCGTTTGACCATCGCGGGCAACACGGCTCGTGACATATACATTACGCCTTTAGTATTGGTATCTACCATGGTTTCCCAATCTTTCGGGTCAGCTTCCTGAGCGTGATCAAGCCCTAGCGCTAAGCCTGCATTATTAACGACAACATCAATGTCCTGCCATGCATCAGGGAGGGTTGAAAGTTGTTGCTCAATCACACCGAAATCTCTCACATCAAGCACCATAGGGTAAAAATCATCGCCTAATTGAGTTTTCAAGGCATGTAAACGCTCTTCACGACGCCCTGTGCCAATAACTTTATGGCCTTGCTTGATAAAGTGTTTAGTAATGGCTTCACCGAAACCTGACGTAGCACCTGTCACTAAAATAACCATGCTTGCTCCCTTAAGGAATGAGTTATTGATTTAACATAGCATCCATTTTCTTAAGCTGCTCTATTTTTGCTTTACAAAATATGGCGATATCGCCAATGTGGGAGGAATTCCGATAAGGGCATAAGTTGGCATTGGGCTTGCAGCTCAATGTTTTATTTCGAATAAGGAACTTTCATGCGTTATGCAATCAGAGCGGCGTTTTTCGATTTTACGTCTCGTTTGAACGATATGACCCAAGCCAGTCAGCACGCACGCTATATTGAAGAAGGACTACTGCTGATTAATCAGGGTAAAATAGATGCACTGATTGAGTGGGAAGATCGTGACCAGATCGCTGAATGGCAACACTACACTTATTATGATCTACGTGGAAAGCTTATCATGCCCGGGTTTATTGATACTCATATCCATTTTCCACAAATTGGCATGGTGGGCTCCTGGGGGGAGCAACTATTAGCATGGCTGGAAGAGTACACTTTCCCAGCGGAGAGTGAATATCAAGATACCGCATTTGCTGAACAGATGGCCTCACTATTTCTAGACCAGTGTTTAGAAAACGGCACAACCTCTGCACTCATATTTGGATCAGTCCATACAGGGTCGACGGAGGCGTTATTTGCCGCAGCTGAACAACGTGAGATGCGGATCATTGCTGGAAAGGTCATGATGGACCGTTTCGTTCCAGAAGCGTTGTGTGAGGAAGCCACAGAGAGTTATCAGCAAACTAAACAGTTAATTGAGCGTTGGCATAACAAAGGTCGACTCCACTATGCATTAACCCCTCGATTTGCGCCGACATCTTCTCCCGCGCTGCTCAGCGTGGTCAGTCAGCTTAAGCGTGAATACCCTGACGTCTGGCTGCAAACGCATTTAAGTGAGAACCCGCAAGAGATCGCTTGGGTTAAAGAACTGTTCCCTGAGCATCCAAACTACTTGTCCGTTTACCACCATTATGCGTTGACCGGTCCAAAAAGTGTGTTTGCACATTGCCTTCATCTTGAAGACGCTGAGTGGCAATGCTTATCGCAAACTCACTCCTCCATTAGTTTTTGTCCCACCTCTAATCTATTTTTAGGGAGTGGTCTGTTTAATTTACGTAAGGCACATCAACATAACATTAAAGTCGGAATGGGTACCGATATTGGCGCAGGAACCAGTTTTTCCTTGTTACGCACCTTATCTGAAGCCTATAAGGTTCAACAATTACAACACTATTCATTAACGGTAACGGAAGCCTTTTACCATGCTACCTTGGGCGGAGCGGTGTCCCTTGCACTGGATGATAAGATTGGCAGCTTTATGCCCGGTAAGGATGCAGACTTTATTGTCGTAGATTTAGCCGTAACGCCTTTGCAGACGCTACGGCAATCGCGGTGCCGAGATATTTGGGAGCGTCTTTTTGTGTTAATGACTTTAGGGGATGAGCGCAATATCCGTCAAACTTGGGTTAATGGGCGTTGTGCATTCCAACGCCACGATAATATTTCGAGCTGATGTCTTAACCCAGAGGTCCCCCTTCAATTGTTTCACACATGCCGGCGAGGATACGTTCGCCGGTTTCCGAACGGAGCTCTTGGTACCAAGCCTCAGTCTGTTGTGGATCGATAGCATGCGTGACATCACAGCGTTTGCGCGCTTTCAACACCAAATCACGGGTACGCACCGTACGACGTTGTTGGTAACGCTGCAAACAATCTTCAATGCCGAGAGAGTGACTGGCCAGAATATCCGCTAGTACGACGGCATCTTCAATGGCTGCACACCCTCCTTGACCAATATCGGGCGTCGTACTGTGTGCGGCATCACCCAATAGTGCTACCCGTCCTTTCACAAACTGATCAAAAGGATCAATGTCGTGGATTTCAACACGATTGGTGGTGGAGGGGTCGAGGGTGTCAATTAATGTCTGTACCGCAGGACACCAGCCAGCGAAGTAGTTTTTGAGGTTCTCTTTCAATGTTTCTCGATTTTCCGCTAACCCCAAGGGTAAGGGCACATCGAAAAAGAAATAAAAACGATGATGACTGACGGGCATGAGTGACACCCGCTTGCCTTCTCCAACGTATGTGGTCCATTGTGAAGCGGGAGCAATCGTTTCATCCACGGCGACTAATCCATTCCAGTTCACATACCCGGCATAGCGTCGAGGCAGTGCTTTTTCTAGAACATAGGGCCGGGCGACAGAGTGCGTCCCATCGGCGGCGATTAAAAAATCGCCCTGTGCCTGAGTGCCATCCTCAAAGGTGACTGTCACGCCTTCCCTATTTTGGTCGATAGTCGCCAGTCGCTTACCGAACTGGATACGGCTTTTACCATAGTGATCGATGAGCATATTCTGCAGTTCTGCCCGTACCACGGGATAAGGCGTTTCACCAACACGTTGCACTAAAGGGGACATACTGAACTGGGTGAGCGGTGAGCCGTGACGGTAATCAAAGTATGCCATGGTACGCATATTGCCGCCAATCGCTTTAATTTTCTCGCCTAAACCAAGTGCATTCAGACATTTAACCCCATTTGGCCAGATAGAGATGGCCGCACCAACGGGCTTCATCTCTTTCACTGCTTCAAAAACTTGGGTAGTGATGCCTTTATTCTCAAGGGCTATCGCACTTGATATCCCCCCAATACCCGCACCAATTATTATTGCTTTCATAGTAAACCCCTTGCTAACAGATAGGGGGATAGTTGCAACTTTTGTACCAATTTAAGTATTGACGTTTTTTTGGTTTCATTGGCTAGTATGGAAACTTCTCTGCCTTACGTCGGGGAGACTGTTGCACTGATAAAGGACATTGCACTATTGTAGGGATAACTTTTTAGGAGACAGAGCAATGAAAAAATTAAGGTTATCTGGACTCATATTGATCGGATTAAGCGTTTCAAGCGGCATATTCACTACTACAGCGCGTGCCAGTGAGCCACTTGAGGCTTATCCAACCTCTTTACCTGGGTTACAACGTCACGTTATTCAACTCCCCGTTCTCAACAATGAGGCCAACCAGCAGGTCGAACTGATTATTGGAAAAGAAGAGCAGGTGGACTGTAATGCGACATCGCTATTGGGGACACTGACTTCTGAAACAGTCAAAGGGTGGGGGTATGATTATTATCAGGTGAAGGTTAAGCCGGGACGAATCTCGACCAAGATGGCATGCTTGCCTCAAACGCTTCAGAAAAAATTTATCACATTACCTTTAGACACATCACAACGCTTTGTTCGCTATAACAGTAAGTTACCCATTGTGGTGTATGCACCGCAAGAGTTAGAAGTGAAGTATCGAATTTGGCAGGCTAACACTACGATATCCACTGCTGAGCAAAAGTAAGCAGAGCGCCCTAAACTGGGGCGCTCAATCGATATTAATGTGTAGCCAAGAACGTCTTGACTTGTGACGCTGTCACTTTTTCTTCCTTACCAGCAAAACGCCCTCGTACATAATTGGTTAAATCCGCGAGCTGTTCATCGTTGAGGACATGATGATAACCAGGCATTGACCAAGAGAGCTGTCCCAGCGTTTGCGGGGTTTGTGCGCCCTGAGCGATAACTTGAATCAGACTTGCGGGATTGTCCGCCATTACCAGTAAATTATTTTGCAGTGAAGGAATAACGTTAGGTGTGCCTTGACCTTCTTTGCCATGACATGTCGAGCAGTAACGCAGATAGTTTTTATCTGGATCAGTCAATGAAACTTGCAGCGCTGCCGGTCTTTGATTTTTCTCAATACGTATAGAGTCTAAGTAAAGCCCAATTGCTTTGGCATCACTGTCGGTCAAATACTGGCTACTGTGAGTGATCACTGAGGACATCGGTCCAGTAATCGCGCTGGTGGCATTGTGACCGGTTTTCAATATTAAGGCGGTTTGCTCTGCGTCGTAGGGTAATTGGCGAAGCGAAGGGGCGAACCATCCTTCAATTTCAGCCCCAGAGAGATAACTTTCACTCGCTGCCGTTAATCCTTTTTCCTGCATCATCCAACCACGGGGAGTATGACAGGCCCCACAGTGTCCGGGACCTTCCACTAGCCACGCACCACGCTTAATCGGATCGCTATCGCTGGTCGAGGTTGCACTGTTAGTCGGATTGGGAGCGTTGATGGCGTTCCAAATACGTAATGGCCAGCGGGCGGCGAGGTACCAAGGGATATCATTACCACTATTCGGCTGGTCGACCGCTTTAACACCCTGCATAAAATAAGTATAGAGCGCGTGAATATCCTGATCACTCAGCTTTGCATAGGCATTATAAGGCATGGCCGGATAGAGACGTTGGCCATCCTTGCGGACTCCTTCACGTACCGCACGGGAGAACTCGGATTCACTGTAATCGCCAATACCCTGTTGTTTATCTGGACTAATGTTGGTCGAATAGATCGTGCCGATAGGTAAAGCAAACTTCACGCCACCAGCAAAAGGCTTTCCACTATCTGGTGTATGGCACGCCATGCAATCCGCCGCGCGAGCCAGATATTCACCCTGTGAGATCAGTGCAGTATTTTCTGTTGCATAGCTTTGCAGGGAAAATAGGAATAAGGTCGCTAATCCTAATTTTAGTTTCATGATGCTGCTCCTTGAGGTACGGATAGCTCATTGACTGCTCTCCATGCTTGGTCAATTGCAGCGTGAGCATAAGGACTCCAATCTGAATCCGAATTAGCGATTACCACATGCCCAAACGGCTGACGCGCGGTCTTGATGGTTTTCTCGGCCTCGTCTTCATCATCATATAGGGTATTAACGATATAGGAGTAGCCATGCGCCCAACGGTTTACGGTAATCCCCAAGATATCTTGTTGGTGATCAAACCCAGCTTGGCCGAGCATTCCTTGCAGCTGCTCGCGGATCATCGTTTCAAACGTACTAAAAGGCGTTCCTAATAACCACGCCCGGCCTTTACGCGATTGTTCGCGATTGGATAACCCGCTACCCGCCAGTGTAGGAACGTGAACCATATGCAGACAAATTGGCTTATTAGGATCACGGGGGTGGCGGTAGTCGCCCATATCGACCGGGAAGTCGAGTTTAACCATACTGAAAGGCGCGGCCGGCGAATAGACATCATGGACACCTAATTGCTGGAAGGCACGCCATTGACGGATGACCACATTGCAATAGACTAAGGGGGCTTTAACATTCTGATGTAATGCTACTTTTTGGGCTTCTGGTAACTCAGGCATCAACCATGGAATAATCATATTATAACAAGCCATGACGACTTTATTGGCAGACACCTTATGCAGTTCGCCATGCTCGAAATAGCTCACTTCAGCAAGCGTATCGTGATTGGTCACATTCACCACGGTACTATTAAGACGTAACCGCACAGGGTGATCGTCACGATCTAATTGTGAGTAATCAAATTTCGCCGTAACGCAATCGTGCATCGTATCGCCCGGTGCCACACTGGGGATCAGGCGGCGTACCATGATACGCGCCAGACCGGCATTGCCATCCGGGAAGTGGTAAATATAGGGGTCAGTAAGTTCGGCTTGTTCTTCTGGGTCAAGCGCCGGCAGTCCCATGGCCTCGAAACCAGGTAAACCACAGAGTTGTGCATCATTACATGCTGTTGCATCAATACCGACGGCTTGGAAATCATTAGTCATTTGCTGGAAATAGGCGATGGCGGTTTGAGATAGGCCAACCTTATCTTTCAGAAATTCTAAATAACTGTGCTTAGCCAACCAGTCTATTTTTTGCTGGGTATCCATGCCTGATAAATAATCTTTAGGTAGCGTATGCAATAAAATCAACGCTTGGCGATCTTCCGAGGAAAGGGGGAAGTCATTAATGTAGTCCGTGATAGGGCGACCATTACGACGATTGGCAGGGATATCATCTGCCACCACGCCATCCGGGTCACCGCTGACTAGCTTATCTTCACCAAAATGGGCTTTATCGAAATAGACACCACGGCTTAGCTTGAGGTCAGGGTAAAAATTAACGTCAAAATCTTTCGCCATCTGCTGAATATCAATATTTAGCGATTTCAATAATTGCAACACGACCGGACTGTAAATATGGGTAGGGGATTGAAAAGACTCACTCCCACCGTAACCAATAATGGTTCCTTCAGGCGTTGAAAACTCGTTACGCTTTGCATGGCCGCCAAAGTCATCATGGTTATCCAATAGCAGGATACGTTGATCGTTACCCATCTTTTGTTGCCAAAAGAGTGCGCTAGCCAGACCACTCAATCCTGCACCGACAATCACCAAATCGTAATGCTCTTTAGGGGATAATTTTTTAACCGCCGGAAGCACTCCTTCGCGCCCAATTTTATGCGCCATCTCGAAGGATCCTGGGTGGTTACCGCGCATCCCCATCAACGCTGGTGGGTAATAGCGATTATTTTCTGTGGTCATCGCCGCGTAACTGAGTTTAAATGGTGTTAGGCCGGCAGCTAAGGTGATAGCCGTACCATTTAAAAAATCACGCCGAGTAATGGGCATGTCATTCTCCATTGCTTCTTATAGTTATCGATATATTTTGCCGCCAAGGGTACCGATTTTCCACGCTGGGTTCCAGCCAGTCTGTGATAAACGTGACGCTTGAATACAATTAACCCCCAGGTTTAGAGAGTTTCGCTCAGTTTATGGGAGTGGGTGGAGATAGATTAGCATCGTTGTATAGGATTAATGACTGGAATTAACACTTTTATCACCTCGTTTTATCGTTCAAAAATGTTACCCTTTTAGTTCAATGATACGTCACTGTCGGTGAGGTATCCCTACACCCTGCATGAGGAGTAAACCATGACACGTAAAGTTGCACTGATTACTGGCGGCAGCCGTGGGATAGGCGCAGCCATTGCTCGCCAATTGGCCGAGCAAGGATTTGATATTGCCCTTTCCTTTGCGCGTAATAAGGTAAAAGCTAACGAAGTCGCTGAACAAATCTCAGCATTAGGCCGCAAGGTCGCGTTGATTCAAGCTGACGGTTCGACAGTCGAAGGTAATCAGTTAGTGGTTAGGGAGACGGTAAAGCAGTTAGGTCGGCTTGACGTATTGGTCTGTAATGCGGGTATTGGTAATCATAAACCCATTACTGAAGTCACCAGTGACGATATTGATGCGGTGCTCAACCTCAACTTACGCGGAATGATGATTGAGACCAGCGAGGCGGTAAAAGTGATGGGTGAAGGGGGCCGAATTGTATTAATGGGCTCAGCCTTTGCGGGACGTGTTCCTTTTGGTGGTCTTTCGGTCTACGCTGCCACCAAAGCAGGATTACGTGGGTTCGCACAAGGGGTGGCGCGCGATCTCGGGAAAAAAGGCATTACGATTAATGTGTTGGAGCCGGGTCCGATCGACACAGACTTGAACCCAGCGAACACCGAGGACGCTCAGTATCTCAGCAGTTTTGTGGCAACCGGCGCTTACGGTCAAGTTAACGATATTGCGAATGCCGTGGGATTCTTGGTAAGTGAGAAGGCCGGTTATATTACTGGCATTGCCATGCCGGTAGACGGTGGGTTACTCGCCTAAGCTTTAACATTAGGCATCCTTGGATGCCTATGCTTTACTTTTCCACGTGACTTATCAGTTGGTCTAATTGCGCTACATCTATATCAAGCGTGTTATAGGCTTCGCTAGTGGGATTATTGATCTCGATACTGTGCTTAACTTGATAATCAACCACTGCGTTAGCGGCAGTAAACGACAAGACATGGCCGCTAATTTTTCGATCATCACTTAAAAAGTGAAAATGAAAGCCGGGCACTGAAATACGACCAAATAACGCTGGAGTCCAAAAACCAATTAATTGGCCAGCAATATTGTGATGGGTATCAACTTGTTGTGAGTCCGACATCTCTTGAACGGTACGGGTTTGCGATTCATCACGCTGTGGACGCCGGATAACCACCTCATCAAAGCGGCTCTTAACATTAACGGCTAAAAAAATATTGTTGATAGCAAGCTGTTCAGATAAGCGATGCTCGAGGTTTTTATCGTTAATACCCGTGGCTTTTAACGAGTTTTCTGCCACAAAGTCGGTAACTTGTAAAAAGGGTAGTTGACGATCGTCAAGCTGGTGAAGTGACTCACCTGCCGTCGCTTCCCAAAACTCTCCTCCACATACCGTGAGTTCGCCACTAATGCCACATGAGCATCCCAAGCCAAAGAGCGTTGGGCTATGGGTAGATTTCACGGAAAAATCGCCAGCAAAGTGACCTGACATCAGCGCACCGATGGTGGAATATTGTGTAATTTTACTCATAACTCTCCGATTATTAGCGAATAAATAGTGATCAATACTCGAGGTAATGCCAGCGATATCTCTGTTTTTTTTACTGAATAAGCGTAGTATCACCTCGGCAATTTGACTAGGCTTATCATTGAACTTAAGCGGACATATGAAACTTAGTTAAATTACTAATTCAAATAGTGATTAATAAAAATAGCCGCTCTTTTAGTCACTTCAGGGAGAGACTTGACTTCTAGAGTCTCACTCTGACTATGAGCTCCCTTTCCCCAAGGGCCAAGGCCATCAAGACTGGCGCTAACATATTGTGCAATATAAGAAATATCTGCCCCCCCACGTTCAGCAGCCGACACAGCCTGTAAGCTCGATCCCCCCAACGCCACACTAATATCGCTGAACTCAGCTAAAAGCTGCCTATTCTCATTTTTCTCCGACATAGCTGGCATTATATTGTTGAATATCAACTGGCTGGAGGTTAGTGGTAACGCGGACATCGTAATTTCACGCATTTTTTGCTCAACCATACATTTCTGTTCATCTGATAAAAACCGTAAATCACCATGCACAAGTGTTTGAGCTGCAATGATTGTCTTCTGACCGCTGGCGTTACCGGTGTTTTGCTGCGTATCTTCCTTAACAGTCTGCCCTCCGAGAATAATGCCTGGATTAAGCGTTAACCCCGGAATATTTGAAAGGACAGTTCGAAAACTGTTTAGCACCCGTGCCGTTTCATAGATGGCACCATCCCCTGATGCAGCCTGAAATATTTTGGAGGAGTGTCCTGATTTACCACTGCTGGAAAGGTACCATTCGCTCAATCCTCGTCTTCCTGTCACCAGCTGATTTTCGGTAAGCGAAAATTCGAATCCCAGTGCAATATCGCTGCCCTGAGCGGCTTCCGTCAGTGCTTTACGTGAGATGGAGGTTGGTTTTTCTGCCTGTTCCTCATCCCCGGTAAGTACTACCGTTAGATTGGCATACTTCAATTTTCCGGCCTGATTCAGCGCCTTGAGTGCATATAAAATCGTGACGAGGCCCCCTTTATCATCAATGACTCCCGGTCCTGTTGCTGATAGGTGGTCTGGCGAAAGCGTAAATGACTGAAAAGGGCTATGGGAAGGAAAAACGGTATCCAGGTGGCCAATTATCAAAATTTTCTTTCCCGGACCGCTATGCGTAGCCACTAAACTACCGGCATGTTTCATAGAAGCGGGGAGATTGACCCACTGTGTTTTGAAACCCAAATCATCTAATTCAATTCTGAATCGCTCCCCAACTTTTTCAACTCCGCGACGATTCCCCGTACCACTATTGATATTAACCAAGTCCTCGAGCAGTTTTAGTTGGTTTGTTTTATGTTTATCAATGTAATTGATTAAAACGCTATCATCTGAATTTAACCTTGCATTTACTGCCGTGATGCTGCTGAGACTGGACAGTATTAATACCAGAAATAATATTTTAGCTTTCATTTTTACTCTCCGGGCTGTACAGAGCCTGAATTTGATATGTCGGTGAGGGACTGTAACCTGTGGTATCTGCTGTATCGCGGATACTGAGTTTTTACCTGCCGATAGTACAACACTTTCTGGTGCTGTTCGGGAACGGCCTATTTTCTGCAGTAACTACCCAACGTATGTGCCCGCTCCATTCCCTATTTCTGCCGCTGGCGTCAGATGCGACATTACGGCCATCAGGTCGATAAGCATTTACGTTACGTCATTCATCGTGTGCTGTCACGTTTTGATTATGGCGTCAGTGTACCCTTATACATAACCATGATCTCTTCACAAGACGAGCACCCAGTTCAGCCTTCATTTCATTTATTGCCGAATTTGTTTCTTTCTGAAGAAGCAGCTTCCTAGAGGATCGGTTTGAAAACCGGAATCAGAAGGGCAATTGTCAAGGGCGCTCCCCAGCGGACAAGGACTGTTTCCTTTTTGGTCCCGAAAAAGATCTCGGCTCCAACTGTAAGAATTCAGAAAATCAGACTTGGAGCCGTTTCCAGAGCCGTTTGTCATCCCACATCGAATGTTTTCATCAGCCATCCTATAACCGCCAAAAGAAAAACAGCTACACCGATGAAAACCAGCTCTACACCATTTGTATCGTTACGCCTAGTGTTGATTCTGGTTCGTCTGGAGAAACGGGTAACGTAGAATCACTGTGATAGTCGCCAGTTAACGACCAGAGTCAACGCTCGCCGCCAGATTCCCCCTGCATTCGCATTAGTGCACATAATGTACAACAATTAAAAAATGTTATAAGATTTCGGTGCATCAGGTAAAGGTTACTCCGTTTCACAGGCTCCCGGTCTTTGGCGAATTTATGACACCGATGGTACTTTTGTCAGACTGGAAGAAGCGCCTTTAGAATCACCGCAGATTGAGCCGACTGATATTGCGTTACTCGCAGCAGGTGTTTTCCGCATTTTCTTTGCTAGCAGGGTGTTACTGCAAAGCGGAGTCAGAACGGCCATCACTGTAAAACTTAGTCAGAGTACGGTCAGTTTTCTACGTGGGCGATTGAAGGCGGGGTTCTCAGCTCGCAGTCTTAAAATGACAGAAACTGCTGCGAAGCACATGCAGAACCCCGGTCGCTATGTCCCTTTACAAATTCAGGAAAAAGCTATCCGTTATGGCAGACGAATGCCTGATCCAAAGAAAAAACCAGGGCTTTTTCGCTATGAGACTGAAATGTATAGACTTGTTGAGAACAAACAAGCTAAAGGAACATATTATTACAAAAAGTATACTCTCGAAGTCCTTGTTCGTGAGAAAGACTTGACAATCAGTCATTTCCAGTATTTTTAGAGGTAATTATGATTGATATTGAAGTTGGGATACTGAAATTTCAACTGTCACCTTATGAAAGAGAACATGCCGAAGAGGACCTATCAGACGACTCGATAAAGACGTTTGTTGAATATAAGCTGCCAGTATTAACGACACAGTACAGCACTGCATTTACGGTTCCTGAACTTATTGAGTTAAAGAAAGAAATTCAATCTTTCTATGAAGGTCTGATTAAACAGGAGCCTCGTCCTGATATATTTTTTGACAGTTTAGAACATCATTTTAGTTTACAGTTCAGGCAAGTTAGTCATCATGATATTGCAGAAGTAAATATTGTGATGAAACCAGAAGATAATGCAGACAGTGTCAAAGTCACCGACACATTTTATCTTGACCAGAGCTACTTTCCGGCGTTGCAGTCCGGCCTTGACGAGATGATTAACTGGCAAAACTGACAGGAATAGCTTGTCTGCGCACTGGTGCGCATAATGTATGACGCTATGTCACAAAAGGGTTCTGAGCCATTCCGGTAGAATGGGGTTTACCGGAATGGGGAGGGTTCGTTTATAATAAAGCGAATGAGTTAGAACTCCATACTGTACAGGGGTTGTAAGCGGGAACCCGCCAAAATTTTGTGGCGTCTGCCATTCTTAAGCTTTCAGCCTGATGACAGTGTCAGTCCGTCAATCATCGCGTCCAGATCGATCTCTTTCCCTTCAGTGATAAAAGTGTAATGCCCGTTTAAAAAGATATGCTGCCATGCGACGGGCGACATCCGTTTGAGGAACTCCAGCCCCCGGGTGTTACCGGTTGCTTCATATCTTTGCAACAATCGCGATAACAGGGCTGAGTTATAATAAATAATCACGATGCTGAGTAGCCGGCCACACTGATTGCTGATTTCGAGCTCTATGTCATTCTGGCCCGTCAGCTTCTATCAATGGTACGGTATCAATCTCTTTGATGGCCCCTCAAACGTACATTTATGACTGAAATACGCATTGGCTATGCACGCTGCTCTACTGACCGACAGGACCTGGCCGCACAGCAGGAAGCCCTCGTCAGCCTGGGCGTCTCCTCGGACCGAATTTATACCGAACGTGCTGGCGACGTTTGCCGAGTTTGAAGGTGATCTGATACGTCTGCGTACCAGAGAAGGTATGGCTATCGCCAGAGCAAAAGGCAAGCTGAAAGGTAAACAGCCAAAATTATCAGAGAAGCAGCAGCAGGAACTGTGTCGTATGCACGGTAGAGGGGAACATTCTATCAGTGATCTGGCAGAACTGTTTTCAGTATCGCGGCCGACCGTTTACCGGACGCTTATACGAGGCAGAGAAAAGCAGTAATCATTTTATTTAAACAAGGACGAATTATGGCTCAGGATATTTTTATAAAAATTGATGGTATCGAAGGTGAATCTCAGGATTCCACCCATAAAGGAGATATTGAGGTACTTAACTGGGACTGGTCCGTTAGTCAGACATCAAATATGCATTCTGGTAGTGGTGGAGGGGCGGGAAAATGTACTGTTGAGGATTTTCATTTTGAGCACTATATCGACAAATCCAGTACTAACCTTCTTCAGTATTGCCTGACCGGAAAGCATATTCCCGAAGCAGTATTAACAGTCAGAAAAGCGGGCGGCTCACCGCTGGAATATCTGCGCATTACCCTTCAGGAAATTATCATCACCGCCGTACATCCTGTTTATTACAACACCATGCGTGTACCACGCGAGGCGGTAAGCCTGGCGTTCTCCAGAGTACAAATGGACTATGTGTTGCAGAATGCAGAGGGAAGTACAGCAGGTACGGTTTCCATGGGATATGACATTAAAGCCAATGCAGCTATTTAAGTACAGGCAATATAAAGGAATATAATTATGTTATTCGTTGATAAAAATGGTTTAGTGGATGCAGAGCGAATTATTGTCAAGCGATTCAGTACAATAGAGCGTGGCAAGCTGGACAAAGTGAACGGGATAATCGTTCATCAGACTAACAGTCCGACAGCCCAAAGCACATTCAACAGCTACAATCAAACCTCAGCGAATGGCGCTCATTTTTTAATAGACAAAGACGGTAAGATTTATCAGACAGCATCTTTGTTAAAGTAACCTGGCATGTAGGATTGATGCAATCCAGATGCTTTTTGAAAAAAAAATGTAAACCAACAGAGGTTAATCTTTTGGCTTTACATACTAAAAGTTACTGGAAGAGAAAAATATCTCAACAAATATCTGATATAGAAAAAGGGAAAGAATTTCCTGACCGATTCCCAGGCAATACCGATAGTATTGGAATTGAAATTGTTGGACTTGCTATTGATGTTAAAGGTAAACCAGAGCCTGTCTATGAAGCGGTTAATGATAAACAAAATGATTCTCTTAGATGGTTGATTGCTGAACTTGCTTCAACATTCAAAGTTTCTATGACTGAAATTTACAGACACCCTGATGTAGGCCGGAAAAATGAAACAGAAGCGGGTACAGCAGAATGGAAATAAAGAAGATAGTATTCCTTGTTTTTTTATTCATCCCCACATTTACTCAGGCAAGGGTAGTAAATGAGATAAATATAATGGAAACAGGTGCCTGGGATAGTGATAACAGAGCTGAATATGAAAAAGAAGGTTGCAAGACATTTAATCCGACTAAAGAACAACTAATCCAATATTTCTCTCAGGCTCAGGAATCATCCTCCAGTGGTAACTGGATAAATGAGTATTATTCGCCTTGTATTGCATCTGGTAAAGTTACTTTTAAGGATGGAGATTCAGGTGCGTGGAGAATACATTCCAGTGGACTCGGATGGGTGGATTTTATTAATAAAACAAGACGATATTTCTACTTTACTGACAATGATTGGGAGAAAGAATAGACAATACATAAAGCCTGTTAAAAACAGGCTTTATTCAAGTTTTATTTAGAGCGACGTTTCACAATACGTTATGGTAAATCATAGGAGTGTAAAATGGCTGATGGTGAAAAGTTGACAGTTATATTGCCTGGCGAAATGCTGTGTTACCTGAAATCTGTCTACCTGTAGCCTGAAAATTGACATCATTTCCTTGTAATAAGAATTCAGCACACAATCAGACCTAAGGCCGCAAGACATTTCAACTATTATGCGTACCGTTATCTAGGTGCGCATAATGTCGACGCATTATGTTGAAAAGGCCGCTGCGAAAATATCTCCCGCAGCGGCCTCTTTAGCATAATGTCATTGTGCGAACCAATTATTTATTAATAATCATGACGACCTTGGCTCCGTTCAATTTCATCAATCATCGCATCAACATCTTGTTTAAATTGAAAGTTTAGATGACTCCATCCGAAATCACCTGCTTCGTAGGTGAACTCATGCCCTTTTTTTGTTGTCAATTTAAAGAAGTAATCACCAGATCCATAACCGATTAGTTGAATGTCGCACCAGTAAAGATATGTTATGTCTAATACAGCCATGTCAGGCGAATTCATTTCAGAAAAAACATGCGCTTTGCTTGCACCCGGCACAGGCATATTGTAAATATACTCACCGCCATGTGCAGTTCTAACCTTTACTTTATAAACCCTTGATTTTTTAGCCATTTATGCCGCCGCGTTAATTTTATAAATCATTTCGCATTGATTCTATTAGTTTATTAAAAGCATCGTGTCTTTCTTCTCTTGGTCCATCATTCGTATCGACAATTTTTTGCGAATAGTGGACGACCTGTTTTGAGCCAAACAAAGAACAATGCGTCTGCCATAGTGCATATTCTTTTGATGCTTCTTCCGATGGGGAAATTGCAGACTTGTGAATGGATGACAATAACCCTAAATATGCATTTCTTTTTTCTTCGTATAACCGTTCATCTTTTTTTGTTTTTTTATTTAAGAGGCTGGTAATGGCTGAATTTAACATAGTCCCTATCCCTAACCCCCCGATAACCCCTAATATAATGTTGTAATCCATACTATTATTACCAGTAATATGAATTTCTTCTGTGCCACCAATAAAGCAGCCCATATCCTACAATAAGAATCCCGAAGAACATCAGGGACATTCCCCAACCAGTTCCGTACCACGAAACCATATCATCGAAAACCAATCCGCCAACGTCACGAACTCCAGCAGCTTCTTTAAGGATCGGTTTGAAAACCGGAATCAGAAGGGCAATTGCCAATGGCGCTCCCCAGCGAACAAGGCCAGTTTCCATTTTGATCCCGAAGAAGATCCCGGCTCCTACTGCAAGAATCCAGACAATCAGGCTTGGGGCCGTTTCCAGAGCCGTTTGCCATCCAACATCGAATGTTTTCATCAGCCATCCTATAACCGCCAAAAGAAAAACAGCCACACCGATGAAAACCAGCTCTACACCATTTGTTTCGTTACTCCTACTCATCTCTTTCATCCTTTTTTTTGCATAGAAATTTTAGCCGCTAAAATTCTTCACATCGCCGCGAAGCGGTTCGGGGTTCTGTGACACCCGAACTTTGGTATGGATTCCCATACTACCGATGATGCATTGTCATGATTTCCCGCTCGACTCGTGCTCTCTCGGTAAGCTCTTCTGCGGCTTCTTTTGCATAATCATCAATCAGATGATTAACAATGTCTGTCCATGAGATCTGTGATCCAGCCTTCTGACTGGCATCTATCGCCATCCTCTCCAGCTTCATCTTCCGCTCAGCAGTAATGGCCATTGTTGTTCTTTTAGGTTTTTGCATTTGTTCACCTGGATCATAGAAGGTCATTTGTATGTGAGTATACATGCGTACCAAATACCCATGCAGTTATGCTTGCATACATGCATTCACATGCGATGTTATTTTTTTACGGCATACATGCATACATGCATAGGGGTTCTTGGGTGTTTTACGACTGGCTC
This sequence comes from Rosenbergiella gaditana, assembly GCF_018494065.1. Classification (GTDB taxonomy): domain Bacteria; phylum Pseudomonadota; class Gammaproteobacteria; order Enterobacterales; family Enterobacteriaceae; genus Rosenbergiella; species Rosenbergiella gaditana. The sequence goes on from NZ_JABBFR010000001.1 coordinate 262,951, forward strand.
TCGATTGAACAGGATTTTGGTTATCAGCTTCCTATTCTTGGTGATGTTGCATATCAGCGCATTCACCTTGAAACGGGTGAGGGTAGCTCACTTTCCCAGCCAGTATTTCAGCATAAGGGTTCATTTTGCGATGTTGTCTCAGTCTCTATAAGAGGCTCGGTACTTAAGATTACGGGTAATCCTTCACGCTGGAACAGACTTGATAACCTTTTTGGTCTGACTTCTGTTGATGCTTGTGTCGCTGTTTATAACAGCATCCTCTTTGATTTGGGCTTACCGCCTTTTACAAAATGTACAAAAACTTTTTTTAGCCAAACTAAAGAGAATGAAAAAGTAACGCTTATTTCTGATGGTGCAATTATTCGTGAGCTACATATCACCTCAAATAAATCCACTGGAAAAGGCAATGAGGATGAATATATATCAGGCTTATCAACGCAACCTTATAGAAATAGTGTTCCTAGACTTCATAGTAATGGTAAGTCAGTTGATTCGTTGTCTAAAAAGGGTAATGTTAACTTAATATACCCGACTGTTTATAATAAAGGGCATGAACTTGCATTACATTCCCTGACTAAAATAAAAAATAAATTTGGTTCTGATTCAGAGCAAGTGAAACATATTAATAAAGTAATTGAATATTGCGAAGAGAATGGAATCGTTCGTTTTGAACAGAAATTAAAATCACGTTATTTGCAGAAAAATAATCTTTTATTCTGGGGGCTATCTGATTACTCCATATTAAACGAGTTATATAATACATTTTTGAATTTAGATGAAAAACTATCGGTGAATGCTATGGAATTTGAAACTATAAGCGAACATTTAATCTCACAGGGTATTGTTGATACGGTAAGAGCGGCTAATACAACTTCTATGTATGCCATTCAATGGTTTCATGGTCACTCTTTCGATTTTTCAAAGTCCGCTGTAAAGATTCATCGAGCAAGGCTTAGAAGAATTGGTATCGATATTGCGCAGCGCTGCAATGTAGCTAAGTTTTCACCTGTTATCACCAGAGAAGTCAGAGAAATTAAAGTTAAAGATTGTGTTATTCCATCATGGTATTTGAAGCCATCACATGTAAAAGTTGCTTAATGGAGATATGTAATGATTAAAATTGAAATTAAACCATCACAAGCTGTAGCCGACACTCGTAGCGGTGTATCTAAAACAACTGGCAAAGCTTATACGATCCCTGAGCAATCAGCGTATATTTTCCTTGGTGGTGACTATCCACAGATGTTCAAGATTAATCTTGAGAACGGACAACCTCCATATCCGGCAGGGCTTTACTCTCTTCATGAGTCCAGTATTTATGTAGGTGACTTTCAAAAACTAAGAGTCGGAAAAATAGTACTTGTCCCTTATCAAGATTCATCTAAGTAGATTATTAATATGGATGAATTAACCCAGATTCTTATAGCATCCGGTATTGTCATTTCTTTTGGGCTAGGAGCAATAACGGCGGGGGTACTTCGCTAATGTATATTGCCTATTTCTTTGGGGCTTATGCCTTTGGCTTAGCTCTTTTCTATGCGGTCGGTTCATTTAAATCATTAACTGACCGTCTAATGTAGTTTTCTATGTAATCAATGGAGTTATTTTTATGAAAATCTTATCTACCGTAAAATCAAAAATCGCTGTTGCTTCAACTGCACTTTTTGTTTCTGCAAGCTGTTTCGCAGCGGGTGAAGGTGCATCTACTGATTATGCCGGGCAGGCTATGGACTCTCTGTTAACTCAGGCTAACGATCTTATTGCTAAAGTCTGGCCTGTTGTAGTCGCTGTTGTCGGAGCTGGTCTGGCTATCCGTCTTTTCAAAAAGTTCTCCTCAAAAGCTGTTTAATATCTATCAGGGGCACTTGCTGCCCCTTTAAATTAAAGCGGGCCATTATGAAAAGGGAAATATTATTTCTTTCCGCTCTTTGTTTACCTTCATTTTCACATGCTGACTCATGGGAAAGCGTTTCTAAATCTACCTATCAAAGCTCTGCATATTCAGAAAGCAAGCAAATAGTAAATCAGGATGGTACTCAAACCACTGTATATTATATTGATGCCGCTATGCAGTCCTCAGCTTGTCAGGCTGCTAAAGACAGTGCTAAAAGTGTATTTGAACAGGTCAAAGTAACCTATCAGGGCGTTTGGCCTGATTCTGAATTTCGTCTCGTTACGGCTGATGCTTGTACTTATAATGGTTCTCCCGGCCAGCAAGATAAATTCTGGTCTTTAGCTGCTTATATCGTTGGCGATATTCAACGCACTATTCCCGATGAAAAACCTTCCGAACCTACGCCAGAAGAAATTTGTGAAGCAAAACCACCTGAAAATGGTGTGTTCAATAATGTCTATTCTGATTCTGGTGATCGTTATATTTATTATAATGGCTGCGAGTACGAAGCCACTGGCGTTATTGTTTGCCAGAGTGATAGCTCTGTTTGCGCTGCAACGTGGAAGCCAACCGGAACGGTAGCGGACTCATCCGATAAACCTTCTTCTCCTGCTGGCGATGGCGGTGACACCGGAGGAGATGAGGCGGATAGTGGCGATAATGGAGGTAGCGATACAGGCGGCAGTTCTGGCAGTAGTAATGGTTCAAATCTTACCAAAGATGATATTCAGTCAGCTATGGAGGGCGCTTCGCCTAAAGTCGCCAGTGAAATTTATGACAAGCTAACGGAAAAAGATACCTCATCTGATGATAAAAAAACGTCTGATGAACAGACTAAAAATAATATAAATCGTCTTGGTGACTCTATAAATAATCTTACCCGTGGTGCTGCGCGTTTTGCTGACGCTTCCGGTGGTGACTCCCGTTATGGAAAAGGTGACTCTGAATTAGATAGTGCTTCAAATTTGGCAGAATCTGAATTAGGGATAGCTAAAGAATCTCATGGGGCATTATGGGAAGCATTTTTAAATAAAGGTGCGATGCTGCCTAATTTACCTAATGGTAATGGTTGTTCTGACTTAATTATTTTTCCAGGAGAGGTTTATCAAATTGATATCGAATGCGATAAATTACTTTCTATTAAAGATGCACTTTCATGGATCTTTTACTGCCTTACATTTTGGTATGTATTTACATCTTTAACTTCATTACTTCGTAAAGGGGATGAGTAATGCCTTTCTTATTGGGTATTCCAGCACTGTTACGTTTTCTTATTGGTCTTGTTCCTTTATTGATTGGCTATGTGGCGAGTTTTATTGCTCGCCTTGCAACTAAAACAGGGTTGATTGCTTTTGCACTTGTTGCATTAATTACAACTACTGTGACGCTCTTAATGCAATATCTTGCCGAGGTTATGTACAACGGTCTTCCTGCTGATTTTTCCCATTTAATGGCATCTGTATTACCTGACCATTTTCAGGCTTGCATTAATGTCATTATGGTTACTCGTATTAGTGTTTTCGTCTTCGACTTAAAACAAAAATTCCTTGATTATGCGAATAGGGTTATATAAATGGCGGTTCATGTTGTAACAGGTAAATTAGGCTCAGGTAAAACACTGGTCAGCGTGTCCAGAATACAGGAAAGATTAGCTAAGGGATGTCCTGTTGCCACCAATTTAGACCTTAAATTACATAATATGCCGATGGTAGGTCGCTATGCAAAAAAAACGCGCGTCATTCGCATTCCTGATAAACCATCGTTAAATGATTTATTGGCAATTGGCATAGGCAATACGTCTTATGATGAATCCCGTAATGGTCTTTTAGTGCTTGATGAATGTGGTACTTGGTTTAATTCCCGTTCATGGGGCGACAAGGATAGACAACCTGTTATTGACTGGTTTTTACATGCCCGTAAATTAGGTTGGGACATCATATTTCTCATCCAGGATGTTTCCATCATGGATAAACAGGCGCGATTAGCTCTTGCTGAACATGTTGTTTATTGTCGTCGATCGGATAAATTAAATATACCTATTATTGGCTCTCTTATTAATCTTCTTTCAGGTTCACGTTTCTCTTTACTAAAGGTACATTTTGGTATTGTTAAATATGGCGACAATGTAAATTCAATCACTGTTGACAAATGGATATATACTGGTAAATCTCTTTACTCCGCTTATAACACCAAGCAGACTTTCACAGACAATTATTCTCTCGGTGCTTACTCATATCTACCTCCTTTCATCACTCATGGTCAGTTTTCAGTTAATAGAGGATTTAAATACCATATGCGCCTGACGAAAATTTATTTTCGCAAATCCAATCGATTAATATTAATACTTTCATTTCTGATATTGGGGCTTGGAATAGGTTTCTGGCTAAAATCCGAGGAGATTACTAATCAAACTTCGGCTATTAAATCTGTTAGAGCTGAACAGGCGAGGGCGGTAACGCCTAATAATGCCGATGATTTACCGAGACTTTCTATCAACTCTTTCACTCAACTTGGTTTTGATGTTTCCGTTACCTTTATTGATGCTAGGGGTATGAAATACCAGTATTTTGATTTAATCAAAGATGGTTATTCCGTTGATATTAAAGATCCTTGCCGGATTGACATCAGAAAAGACCGTTATTTACAGACTGTAACTTGTCAGGAGTAATATTACAATGCGCTCACTTCTTATTGTTTTTTTATTTTTTTGTTCATTTTGTATTTCTGCTGAAACTGTTAATCTCAATAATTCATCTGTTCGTTCTTTTGTACAATGGTATTCATCAAAAACGGGTAAGCCCGTTATAGTTAATCCGGATGTTAAAGGAGCCGTGACAGTTTTTAATGCAGATGTAAATCCGACCAATATTGATGATTTTTTTAAATCAGTATTAAATGCCAACGGCTTTGTGATGCTTTCCGGTAATCCTGCTTTGGTATCTTTGCCGTCTAAACTACCATCACAGATGGCGGCTGAACCAGATGATACAGATAATAATCTTTATGATGCCATACAATCCGATTCATCTTCTCAACCCGTTTCTGTGGCTTTTACCGTCAGAAATTTTAAGCTGACAAAAGTACGATCGTCTGATATTCAGCAACTGGTAAAAATTTACCTCGATTCTAATGGCGGGGGGAATGTCGTCGACTATCCCGGCAATAATTCGCTTCTCGTTTCTGCGCCGGACGAATTACTGCCAGTTCTGACTGATTTTATCAATTCCGTAGACGTTGCTCGTGATCAGGTTTTAATTCAGTCTCTGATGTTTGAAACCAGCTTGTCCGATGGTGTTGATTTGTCGTTTGCTGCGGGTTCTGCATCTGGGCATAAGGTAGCAGGGGGCTTTAATACTTCGGCGTTGGGTAGTGCATTGTCGACGGCGGGCGGCTCTTTTGGCATTTTTGATGGTAATGTACTGGCCTTATCCTTGCGTGCGGTACAGAGTAACTCCCGCTCTAAGGTGATTTCGACGCCCCGAATTCTTACCCAGTCTGGCCAGACCGGGTACATTTCTGTTGGTAAAAATGTACCCTTTATCACAGGCAAGGTTACGGGTGAATCCGCTGGGGTAAATAATCCATTCCAGACTATCGAACGTCATGATGTTGGCGTGTCTCTAAAGGTGACGCCTGTTGTCATGGGGAACGGTCAGCTTGTTCTTACGATTGATACCCGCGCTGACTCAATTAGCAATGATGAACAGGCATCCGATATTATTACTAATGATTTACCAACGATAAAGGGCGAGTGATGGGATGAACAAGCCTGAGTGGTGAAGTCAGGCCGTTCATTTACTGCATTTGATTCTGGTTCGTCTGGAGAAACGGGTAACGTAGAATCATCATCGATAGTAGCCAGTTGACGACCAGTGTCAACGAATCACGGCACATTCCATCTACATGCGCATTGGTGCGCATAATGTATATTATGTTAAATTGCATTTGTGGTTTATAAGTCAGTTATTTTACCCTAGCTCCTATAGCCGCTTCGTCATTCCTTAGGTTCTATTCAAGCTATCGTTAACGCCACCCTATTCACCGAATACTGTACTTCGCCCAATGAGCTTTCTCAGTACGCAATTGTTGATATAGAGAATTACTCAACGAAAAATTTCTTTGAACCTCTAATGGACAAGTTTACTGCGCTGGAAGATAATCCAGTGAGTGAACCTTGACATGATAGTTTTTCAGTTTCCGGTATTGGCGACAAGTTACCCTATAACTCGACTCAAGTAACAACACGCGCTAAAGGCTTTAACCTGTCATGCATTTTTTGTTTAAGGTAAATTTAACAAACCATATTTGGCTAAACGCTTTACTGTAAAACCTGCGTCATTCTTCATTAGCATGACAAACGGGATTATAGAGTGCGTGTTTGATAAACTCGCACTGATAGTCAACAGTATTTTGTCGTACCAAAGATATTGACTGAAGTGGATACGCAAGTAAGAACGCCTATACCTCCTATTCTTTAGGATCCTTGCCCTCCCCTAACGATCCTTTAATAGTAGAGTTACCCTAGTCGAGCAATACGTTGTCGTGCATCAGCTAAATGCGTCGCTAATGCAGTAAGACAAGGCATAAAATTATCGGAGAATTGATTACACTCGCGGGCCAGCCTTAAAAACTCTTCAGCCATTTGCAGTGCCTCGTGCCAACTCAGTTCGTCAATCGTATCAAGTAAAGTAGCTGGTCGTAGCGTATTTACCCGTTCGCCTCCTGATTTCGGCGCAAAGCCCATCGGTAGCATATCGTAAGCCGGTGCGAGCTGGTAAGGCCGACCATGATCACTGATAAAAGATAAATTCCCATGGTGCATATCGGTGTTACCGATCAGTACACCAAATGCCCAGAGTTTTGCCGCTTCTTGCACCGCGCTGGGAACAACATGTTGCTGGGTGGCGAGCTCTTTAACGAGATTTGGCCAAGGCTCTCTGGCTCGTCCAATAAATTCCGCCTCCAACGCGCGTAATGAGAAAATACCTATCCGGCCAAGTTCATTTTGGCGATCAAAGCGAGGAATTTCTAAAAATCGTTGTGTGCCTAAATCAATCACTGTCGTTTCAACACCCAGCACCTGTAAGGCCAAATGCTCAGCCAATAGCAGATCACGCCAACGTTCACTCACTGGATTATCTTCCAGCGCAGTAAACTTGACCAGTACATGACCGCGTTCGCTGTAAGTACAGAATTTAGGTTGCTCTCCACCTGCTGATGAGCCTGGTACCTCGCCCGAACTGGTCGATAAGGCAAGTTGCGGATAGTGCTGGTCACGGTCTATCGGTCTAGGAATTGGCATCGCTAAAAATTGTGTTTTCGCCCTTTCACCAATCAATAAGTTACCCACGCTATCATGACCATGGACTAATAAGGCTCTAATCACTTCGTCGTCTTGCCAATCTTCCGGATTCGATGACAAGCGTAACTCAGTTGAAAAAGCCGCCGCAAACGCACGGCCAAGATAACCTTGCGGTCGCATATCAAATAGCCACCAAGGCAGTCCATCACTATGGTTTGCTCTCCCATCAGCTTGGTGCATCACAAATCCATGCGGGTATACCGGAATGAGGTTACCCAACAATCTGATTTTTCCTTGGTCAGAAATTCGGTAGATCGGTGCAATACGAAACCCACGATAAGGATGTATTAAGGCGTAATGAATAGAAGGCCCTGCACCTATTCTGATAATTTCACTCTCCATGCTTTTAAGTGCACGAGAGAGCGTTGGCTGACTAACCTTAATATTATCAGTAAGTTGCCTAACCGTCATTGGCGATTGTTGAAGGTAATAACGTATGGCTTCTGCGCGATTTTTCATGGGTACGCACCAATTTGAATAGATTAATGAATAGCTTTTTGAATAGATAACCTATCATGCGTGCGGGGGAATGTCACCTTAATGGCCGTTCTCTACGCATGAAGCGCGTAACCCACGATAGTCCAGATCCTGATGGCAACGTGCATGCCGCGCTTACCGGCAAACTGCAGTAATCCAATTTATTTTTAGCCGTAAACCGATCACCTTAAGTAGACGAACGAAATGCCACGCTATCCCAATACCCTGCAAGAGTCTTTTGGTAAACGGCAATCGCCTCGGTTGGGGGATGATTGATTATTAAGCTCAGTAACAAATCACTCGCCAGCGAAGCTTTATTCAAGGCCATTGCACAGAGCGCATAAAAAGGAATAATTTCGCTGCGTTCAGGGTAACGTGCTAACAACCTTTTGAAGAGTGTCTCAGCCTCAGAGAGTTTACCTAAACACCGGGCAGTACACGCAAGACCAAAAGTAGCCTCAAATTCATCATCGGCGCTAAGCGGTTCACTCAGTGCCCGCTGATAATAGTCGAAGGCCTGCTCCTCTCTTCCTTCATTATCATAAGCCCAAGCAATATGTAGAAAGAGTAGCCCTTTAACAGAGGCGGTCGTCAGTAATGAAAAAAGCCTTTGCCGGCTTTGTGTATAGTGCTTATTTTTTCGTAGTGTTATCGCATAGGGCAGCAGGTGCGCATCTGTCATACTATCGGTAACTCAATTCAATGAGGGTTACCGATAGCTTAGCGCTTCTGTGCTTTTTTGTCTAAGATAATGGAATTTTTATGCGGAGATACGGGTGATTAGCCGTTGGAGCTTTTCGCTGAACTCCACTGCATGAAAGTGGCTAATTTCTCTGCCCACCACCACCGTTTCAGCAAGGGTCTGCATAGGCGGCCAGCGGGTTTTAAAATTAGAGTAGATTGCTAAGACGGGTACCTTATAAGCACTGGCCATATGCACGATCGACGTGTCGGGAGAAATCGTTAAAAAGGCATTGCGTACCACCGCGGCGCTACGGAGAATAGAAGGCTCGAGCGATAAGATATAGATGTTTTGCCATTCAGCCACACGTTTTTTAGTCTGCTCACTCATTTTCGGGCTATGCACTATCACGACGGGTAAGGGGGTCACCTGCTGGATAAGCGAGAGTAACTGATCAGCTGCTGCCGGTGAAAAAGTTCGTTCTGCCACACTCCCTTCTAGGTTCAACGCAATATAGGGGCCTAATGCGTTGATTTCTGAATCAACTTCCCGCGACGTCGCTTCGGGAATGGGTAGTTCGAAACCGGCCTCCACCACCGGAAACCCTGCTTCGCGCATTAGAATAGACCACGTCATGGGGACAGGAGCACGAAATTTTTGGTCCATACGCGAAGCAATACGGCAATAGGGCGAAAAACAGCGCATCTTTAGTCCTACGGCTTGTAAATTAGCCTTCGCACGTAAGGTGTTCACAAAAAGTAAGGTTTTAAGATTTTTTTTACGCATCGCCTCAATACAGAGATCGGGTGTACCGTACTCTGCGCGGATCTGCTGGGCCAATGCCTTGATTTCACTGTAACGGGCGACATCCTGAAACTGAGTGGTCATTACGGTTAAACGGGTGTTAGATAATGTTAACGCCTCGAACACATGATGATTAAGGGTTGAGGCGATAATGATGAGATGCGCGATCTGTTGCTTTTCTAAAGAACGAATAAGTGGGTAGGTCGCCATGGCATCGCCGATTTGATCGGGGATATGCAATACTACGGTATGGATATTTTTGGCAACCAAAGGCTGTGGTTTATAGTCGAAAAAGCGAAAGGCTAAATTTCTCAATATGGACATTTTTGTATTCTACCAAGCTATTATACTTTTAGTATCGGAATTACATAATTGACCGCGCTAAGCATAAAATGTTCAACACACTATACACAGTAGTTTCAAACTTTAAGTATTTAATAAAATCAGGTGAGAGAAGCTTCCCCCACCTGAAATCTATTACTGATGAGTGGCGGTATGTTTGGGCAGTGCAAATCCTATTAGACCTGCAGTCACTAACATAAGCCCGCCACATAGCGTTATGGGTGCGAGGATCCCTTGGCCATCGAGTAGTAATCCTCCCAGCGCAGCCCCCAAGGTATTGGCAAACTGTATCACCGCCACCTGTACTGCCCCGGCATTCTCCGCTTGATGAGACAGATTACGAGCAATCCAAGTAGACCATGCGACGGGAATAAAACCGAAAGTAAGTCCCCACAGAACCATAATCATCGACGCAACCCATGGGATATGGCCAAAGATAATGAAAAGCCCCGCGCAGAAGAAAAGTGTGGTAGGCGCAAGAAATAACGTCCGCATTAAATGTTTTTTTAAGACGATCGCAGAACAAGATGTACCGATAAAATTGGCAATCCCAAATCCTAAAAAAATGAGTGTGAGCTGGTTGACATCTAACTCGGAAACCGTGGCCAAAAGTGGGCGAATATAGGTGAAGAAAGAAAACTGCCCACAAAAAGTCAGGAATATGGCCAACATCGCAACCATGACGCCAGTTTGCTTAAAGATCCCTAGCATGGATTCTTTTTCTACCGATGAATCACGCATTGCGGGTAACACCTTCATTAACCACACACTGCAGACCCCTCCTAGCACTGCCGCGCCGATAAATACGTTTCGCCAGCCAATAATATTTCCCAAAAAACTGCCAATGGGTGCAGCAATGACCATCGCAATGGATACACCGCCAAACACCACAGAAAGTGCTTTGGCTAACGCATGGGGAGGAACGAGTTTCATGGTGACCGAAGCCGCCAGCGCCCAAAATCCGCCCAGTGCAATACCCAATACTACACGCCCACCTAAAAGTAAGAAAAAGTTAGTGGAGAATGCGACAATTAAACTGGACAAGGAGAGTAATATCGCAAAGGCAATGACCACATAACGGCGATCGGTGTTCTTTATTAATGATGTAATAATGATACTGGCAAACATGGCCACTAACGCCGTGGTTGTTACGGTTTGCCCGGCTGCCCCCTCACTGATATGAAGATCTGCTGCCATCGGCGTAAGTAAACTTACCGGTAAAAACTCTGCGGTAATTAAACAGGCCACACAAAATGCAATAGCGAACACTGCAGGCCAGTTTGGTCTCTGCGAAGAGTAAGACATAAGAGTACCCTAACGTGAAAAGGTCGATAAGCGGATCAATGAGCCGCTTGGAAGAAAATTTGTGCTCTGTGAGGTAAGCCGTTGCCAGTATTCACTGCAACGGCAAGGAATAAACTAAAATAAGCGATTACGAAACTTTAATGACCATTTTACCGAAGCTTTCGCCGCGTAAAACCTTGTTCAATGCTTCTGGAGCCTGTTCGAGGCCTTCGATCACTTGTTCACGATAATGGATTTCGCCCTCCTCAACCCAAGGCGTCATGGTTGATAAGAAATTGGCGTAGTGATCAGCGTAGTCCGCGAAAATAATAAAGCCTTGTAGCAAAATACGCTTCTTAATGAGTTGCGTAAGGATGTAAGGCGTTTTATCTGGACCAGCAGGTAACTCAGTGTGGTTGTAATAAGAGACTGCGCCACAGACGGGAACACGAGCCCGAGGATTTAAACGAGGGAACACGGCTTCAAACACCTTTCCGCCCACATTTTCAAAGTAAATATCGATCCCCTGTGGACAGGCTTTTACCAATTGCTGGTCAAAATCTTCAGCACGATGATCGATACAGTGATCCAAACCTAATACTTCTACTGCATAGCGACACTTCTCTTCGCCACCAGCGACCCCAACAACATGGCAACCGAAGCGTTTCGCTAATTGACCGACGGTCGCGCCAACCGGACCCGTTGCGGCACCTACCACTAAGGTGTCACCGGCCTTCGGTTTACCAATATCGGTCAGCCCCATATAGGCGGTGAAGCCAGGCATGCCGAGTATTCCTAACGCATAGGAGGGATGTGCTAGCGTTTGGCCAAGCTTCACCACCTCTTGCGGTTTGGCGAGAGAATAATTCTGCCAGCCTCCTTGAGACAGGACCCAATCGCCCACCTCGAAGCCTTCCACGGTGGACAGCTCCACCCGTGATACTGTCCCACCGACCATCACTTCACCGAGTTGAACGGGCGGAGCATAGGATTCACCGTCATTCATTCTGCCGCGCATATAGGGGTCTAACGAAAGGTATTCGGTACTAAGAAGTAGTTCTCCTTGTTTCGGGCTCGGCCGCTCACCAGTCACCCACGAGAAGCACTGCTCAGTAGGCTCTCCACTAGGGCGTTGAGTAAGCTGCCAGCCCTGATAGGTTTTTTCTGCAGTGGACATAGTGACTCCTTAAGAATATTAATAATATCTTTCAAGCCTAGCGAAATTTCTGCTTACCCGCTAGCGAGAGCGCTTATCCTTTAATGCGACAGCGAATATGGCGCTCTGCACTACTAATGAGTCTTAGGGATTTACGGGTGACGATACACTTCGCGTAAGATATTGATATGCCATACCCCGATTTTGGTATTTTCTGAATGGACTGATCCAACGATCAGTGAACAGGCGAGAATTAGTACGCTAATCACGGGATGGCGGCTACGATATACCTTCTTCGCCTATGAGAATGGCGTCGATGACGAGCTTAGACTTCAGCAAACCTTTTATCGCCTTCCAAACGTATGGATCGTGTTGTGTCAACACCTGATTAACAGGCGATACCCTGCAGGATGATTTTTTTTACATTCTCAAAAGTCTGTTGAAAAAACTCAGGATCATCCAACGTTTTACCGCTGATGGCCGCGACTTGTACGCCAAAATCAGCATAGTGTTGTGTGGTCGCCCACAGCGTAAATAATAAATGCAGCGGATCGATGGGCGCAAGTTGCCGTGCATCGATCCACCCCTGAATAATGGCCGATTTCTCGTCGATCAATTTCTTCAAGGCAGTATGGAGTGTCTGTGTTAACAACGGAGCGCCCTGCAGCATTTCCAAGCAGAAAAGTTTGGAGGCCTCGGGGTGATCCCGCGAGACAGTTAACTTCAGCAAAATATAGTGCTCAATGGCAGGGATGGCGTGCTGGTCTGCTTCAAACGCTTTTAAAGGTGCCAGCCACACCTCCAGCAAATCTTCCAACAGCGCAATGTACAAGGCTTCCTTAGAAGGAAAATAGTAAAGAAGATTGGTTTTTGAAACGTCGGCACTTTCGGCTACACGCTCTAAGGATGTGCCATGTAACCCAAACTGGGAAAACAGGGTCAATGCCGCGGAAAGAATGGTGCGACGTTTCTGATTTGCAGCGCGTGAACGCCGTGAATTACTGACTTTGGTTTCACTCACAGACACTCTCCTCTCTACGCTAGGCTAAGGGTTAGCAGCTGACTGCACCGCCCTTGCCCATTGCGGTGCAATAATTGTGCGTTACGGTTTAACCAAACGGTCTAGTTTAGACCAAATGCTCCAATGAATAGCAGTATAAATGATTAACACTCTCATCGATAAGGCTTTTTTAAACGAGAGTAGCCAGTTTCCTTTTTCTGACAATCGCTGAATTGCTGTTGTTTTGGTCGTTAAAGCATAGCGTGTCAGAGCTGCTACACGGGTATCCGACACCTGCGTAATTGCTGGTGATATTACACAAATACTGTCTATCGTATGAATAACTCCTATGGCCTGAACCAGTGATGGGGTGTTAATTTTAGTGGTTCCATTAGTGTAGGCGGATCACTGCTGACGATAGCTGGGGCAGTCAATAGTCTGAGCGGCTACATCATTGCCGTAGTAATCCCATCATTTTTTGGTTCTTGTTTTATCAGTAAACTACTACGACATAGAGATAACGCTAACATTGTTCCTCAACCGCATAACTTCTGATTAATCAATGGACGTAACAACTATAAAGGAATTATAACGTGATATCTGTCCCTGCCGTCGATGGGCTGTGTGCGCTCACTCGCCCGTATCAGTGTGATTCAAGTAGTGAGCAGCTGTTCCATAACGCGATGCTGGAGATTGTTTCTTTTCATGTGAAAAATACGTCGGGGTACGCGCAATGGTTAACCCATCACCACATAAACCCAGACAATCCACAGCTGAACTCATGGGGCGATCTGCCGCCGATATTTGCTAATTATTTCAAGCGTCATCTTTTGCTCAGTAATACCGGCCAGGACGCGCTGGAACTGACGTCCTCAGGGACTAGTGGGCAAAAAAGCCGAATGCGTTTTGACGAGCGTAGCATAAAAGCCGCACAAGGTATGGTCGACCATATCTTTCATCACTATGGCTGGGTTAAACCAGATACGCCCTGTAATTATCTCCTGCTGAGTTACGAACCTAACGATATCATTACGTTAGGTACGGCCTACACCGACCAATTTTTATGTAAATATGCGCCAGTCAAACAGGCTGTGTATGCTCTGAGAGATACCGGGAAAGGTCATGAGTTCGATCCATTTGGTGTTATTCAGGCGCTACAAACCTTCTCACGGGATGATGCACCCGTACGTATTCTAGGGTTCCCTGCGTTTATGTGGTTCGTTCTTGAAAGAATGCGCGAGATGAATTTGCCGCCGCTCACCCTGCCGCCAGGTTCATTAACATTTTTCGGCGGCGGCTGGAAAACGCATGCGGACAAAGAAATACCAAAGGCAACATTATATGCACGGCTTGGTGAACAACTGGGGTTACCTGATGCCTATTGTCGGGATGGCTATGGCTCTGTTGAACACTGTGTTCCTTATGTCGAATGCGCCCATCACCACTTTCATATCCCGGTATATGCCAGAGCATGGATCCGCGATACCCGCACATTTGAGATTAAAGGCTACGGATCGAGGGGATTTCTGCAATTTGTCTCGCCGTATATTACCTCCAGCCCGGCCCATAGTATTGTGATGAGCGATTTAGCCATCCTGCATCGCGCCCATGAATGCGGGTGTGGAACTGATACAGACTGGTTTGAACTGCTTGGCCGCGCCAGTCAGCATACAGCCCGGAGCTGTGCATTAGCGGCCTCGGAGTTAATACAAGGAAAGTAATATGTATTTTATTTATGGTAAATGCTACTCCTCCTCCACTACGGAACAGGCGCTAAGCATGCTGACAGAGACGCTGCACGATACGCTGAGCCAGCCGCTGCCGACAGATGCGTTGTTTGCCTGTGCGAGACGTTTTGTGAAGCGGCTGGAAGATAGTGCATTTTTACCCCGACTTGATGCTGTGGTCAGGGAAGATGTGAGCCAGTTCTGCCAGCCAGATGCATTGCGCTTCAAGCTTGAACATGAGCTGGGGGATGCCCCCTTCTCGCTACGCCGTTTTAATCTATCGCAGTCGCATTTCGAAAGCTGGCGCCCCCTAGGCGTCGTGTTGCATGTCACTCCGGCTAATGCGGAGTCGCTCCCTTTTCTGGCAATAGTAGAAAGCATATTGGTGGGCAATATTAACTGGCTGCGTCCCAGCACTAGCGAACAAGGTCTGACCCTTGAACTGTTACAGGCCTTTCTTGACTGCGATGCGACAAATACGCTGGCGAACTACTTCGCCATTCTGCCAGTGGAGGCCGATCAGCTCGCTCTGCTGATGGCCCATGTGGATGGCGTTTCGGCATGGGGCGGTGATGCGGCGCTTAACGCTATACGTCATCAGCTTCCTGGCGGCTGTCGCTGGATCCCATGGGGACATAAAATTAGCTTTTCCTGGCTGATTCCGAATGCGGTTGAAGACAGACAGCTTGATGCACTGGCGGATGAAATTTGCCGTTTCAATCAGCTGGCATGTTCCAGCTCGCAAGTCATATTTGTCGATACCGAGTCGCAGTCTACGTTAACAGAAATTGGTGAAAACCTGGCGCAGGCAATGCATCGTCGTTGCGCACGCTGGTCCTTTAACCAACCGGACGAAAAGTCGGCAGCAGATATCACCAGCGCGCAAGCCTTTAGCGAACTTGACAAGATTTTTAACAATGGCCATAACCATTGCTGGAGCGGTGAAAACTGGCGTATTTTGCTGCAAGATACGGTCGGGCTTGAACCCTCTCCACTCTATCGCACTTTGTTGTTACGCCCGATGCCCCGTCATAAGCTGATTCAGACACTACGCCCCTGGCGTACTTATCTGCAAACCTGTAGCCTGGCGGCGACAGCAAATGACACGGTCTTCCTCAGCCAACTTCTGCTGGCTGCTGGTGTTAATCGCATTACGACGCTTGCAGGCATGCATTCTAGCTATAGCGGCGAACCGCACGACGGTATGTTCGCATTAAACCAACTGGTGCGACGGGTTACTGTCACCCTTGATGCCGATTCGTTACCCGGATTAGCGACGCTCGATCTTCCGCTCCGGGCGCCAGACTTGCCCATCGCTCAGCCGATCATGAATAAATCTGACTTCATTGAAAACATGATCCAGCCCAGCGCAAAGCTGTTTTTTCGCAGCGGAGGCAGCAGCGGCGTACCTAAACTGGCCGGTTTTACGTATCGTGATTAGTTGGTCGTCACAAATCTAACACGTCGACTCATGCCGCTGATTCGTTATCCTGTTGGCGATATTGCTGCCTGGAGTGAACCGCTGGGAAAAACCGCGCGTAAGTTCATTTTGCAAGGAAGGAGCAGCCTCGGGCAACGTATTCGTGTAGGTTTTTCTTCTGTTTTTCCTGATGAATTCGACACTCTGATTACCGAAATATTTGGCAGGCAACAGTGGCAGATGGTACTAGATCATCAAGATTATTGCGATCAGTTAACTCTACGCATTGTCTTTACCGGCAGTGATAACGATGCGGATGCTCTGTGTAATTCTATACTGGAAAAGGATCACTCACTTGCTGAATTGTGTGAGGCAGGTCAGTTACGCCTGATCATTGAGTGGTGCAGACAGGATGAGCTTATCTGCAACTCCCGTACCGGAAAATTACAGCGGGTCATAGACAGACGCACGTATATGACAACTGGAGTGGAAAAATGCTCGTAATAAGGAGTTTCCAGGCAAAGGATGCTGAGGGTATCAGCATGCTGTTTCGTGAAGTATACGGTGATCGCTACGTCTATTCTGACCTTTACGTACCGACTATGATCGAGTGGAACAACGCACAACACAACTGGCGCAGCGCGGTAGCAGTAAAAAACAACTGCATCATAGGGCATGCAGCTTTATGGCTGCATGATAATGATTCCTGTGCCGAACTGGCTATGTTTGCTACTCATCCTGAAGCCCGACATTGTGGTATAGCCACGAAACTGGGGAGGTATCTCTGTCATGAGGCACGTAAACAGCAATTGTCCACACTCACGATAAAAATGGTATGTAGCCATCCTTATTCACAACGGGTGGCGAAAAATCTGGGTTTTCATACCACAGCCCTGTTACGGGATTACGTCGTGTCGCCATTCAAATCAGACGATCGTGAAAGCGTTATAGTTGGCGTTCTGGCTTTACAGCCACGACCAGTCCCTCAGATAGTGGAAATGAGAGGACAGTATCTCTGGCTATCACGCCTTAGTTCCCATTTTGGCAATACGCAACCTTCTCCTTCCCTGCAGACTATCTTACCTCTTGACATTACCGACGTTAGCGATCGCATAGAAGTCACCCTCCACCAACTGACACGCAAGATGATAGATGAGATAACTCGTCTTCCGCGCTGCCGACTTATCTATCTCCGTGTTCGGCTCAACAGCGCACTGGCAGAGGCTCTTCCCACGCTTTATCGGGCGGAGTATCGAGATATGGGCCTGATCCCTGATAACAAGGGAGGCTGGTTTTGGTTATTTCAGCGCGGTTTCAGGCGACATGACCTCCAGCTATGCTGTCCTACAGCCCAAATGTTGCAAAACCAGCTATTCTTGTAGCCATTTAAAATGGCTACTTAGCAACGTTTACTATTTCATTGCTCCCCAAAGCCCAGTGGTGCCTTGGCTGAGAGCCTGATAGTGAGAATAAGTGACAATGTCACTCGCTGCTTAGGTCAGATTATAGTAGCGGTCGACCTGTTTTAATGGCGGTAATGGGCGTTGTTCCGTCATCTCTAAAAGATTGCGCTCAATACCGGTACAAATGGCATTGAGCGCAAGATTATTGGCCCCCTCACCAAAAGGGTGCTCCATCTCTTCGGCAACCGCATCCCACGACAAAAAAGTATAGGAAATAAAGACTGATACAAAGGGGGTGAGCCAATGTAAATCCGCGACTAACGCCAAGGGTAATAACGTACAAAATAGGTAAACAGTGCGTTGTAGAATCAGAGAATAAGCAAAAGGAACCGGCGTAGTGGCAATACGCTCGCAACCGCCCAAGCAGTGAGATAATTCGTTAAGATTTTCATCAATATTGCGATAGTTAATTTCTGATACCCTGCCTTGCCGTAATAAATCAGCATAAAACTCACCGATCTTTAGCAACATCATATTGGCCAGTGAATGCCGACTCAGTATGGCGTCAGCCTGTGAGTGTCCCATTAACCGCTGTAAATCTTCCCGTGCAGAGGTCTCGCGTAGACTGTGATTGAGCGACCACGCATAGGCAATCAGTAAGTTGGCGGCTAATTTTGCACTTTGCCCTTCATTTACCGCACAGAGTGTTTGACGAATCAGACTGCGACTCGTAATCATCATGGAGCCCCAGATTTTTCTGGCTTCAACGTATCTACTGTAACTGGCATTATTACGAAAACCCAAAAAGATGGCGATCGCAATCCCCAATAAACTAAAGGGGGGCAAGGTAAGATGAGCATTTAATTGGGTAAGCCATGGATAGAGCAACAAGGCGATGAGTGACATGCCCAGGTTAAGCAGTAAACGGAATAAAATTTGCGGCATTACCGAACCATGCCAGGTGAAAAGACGAACAAACCAATGTTGTGGGGGACGAACAATCATCACGGGTTCCTAACACTTGAGAAGAGCTAAAGGTTAGCGCGGTCAGCCGTTGCGCTTATCCCTTATTATTGTGCAATTAGCTTAACTGATGGAGAGCTTGCATGAAATCGAAAGATCTCGCGAAGTTTCTTGCAGAAAGTTATGTGCTCTCCCTTCTCAACCACTCGACGCGAATCACATCAACCTGTCGCCAATCAGGTGATAGTCAACTTAATACGAAAGCCCCTTTTGGGGATTTTATTCAATCAAAATTGTATTTATCAACACCCCATTTTATTTTACCCTGTTTTTCTTCGTTGGTTATTTCCTCTACTGACGAATTCATTAAATCAAGACATGACTTACCTTTACCACCAATTTTTTCAAGATTTAACCTAGCTTTCGAATAATATTTGAAAAATGACTCTCTATCATATTTTTTACTATCAATAACATAAGAACAAATAGAGTCAGTTCCGAACTTATCCCTTAAAAAAGAATGACCTTTTTCAGAAATATTCTTATCAATTACATTCAAAGCATCAAGTGTTTCAGGTGTGGATATGATAAGTGAATGAGAAAGCGCATTTCTTAAATCATTGCTTTTTTCGATGCTAATTTTTCAGTTAATGATGGAACATCATTTAACGCTTTATGATCACCTCTACTAACACTATTAATAACAACATCTAAATTAAAAGGGTTCGTCGCCATAGCATGGCTGGCACATGAAAATAATAATGCTAATGTAGCAGTATTAAAGCGCCTCATCTTACCACTTCCAGACGAGTATCATTTGAGTCAAGGATGCGTCTACGTGTTCCCGGCCCTATGATGATACAACCTTCAGAAGCCCACCCCAGAACACCATGAACTCTTTCATCCTGTATACGGAAAGCGCTTCTACCAAAAGTATTACCGGATGTTTGAACAAGTATGATGGTCATTGGGTAATCCCCCCGAAAAATCGGTGTGTTCATAAGTAGAATTTTCTACTAACCTGAACTCAGGGGAGATTTCTATGAAACGATCACGTTTTACTGACAGCCAGATCATTGCCATTCTCAAGCAAGCTGAAGCGGGTACTCCGGTTCCTGAACTGTGCC